>NZ_UHDZ01000001.1:0-1200000 GCF_900458815.1 Staphylococcus saccharolyticus | reverse complement strand
ACAATCCTAATTACTACCATATTCGGTTAAGTAACTGAATTACATTTTGATAATGCATAGCAGTTGGTCCTATTACCGCAATTTGACCTTTGAGTGATTCATCAAAATGATATTGACTTGTCACTATAGATATATCACTTAAACTATCATCAATTTCTTTTCCTATTCGTACATTGATTTGTGATGTAGATATATCATCCAAAAGTTCCGTTATTTTGTTTAATTCTATATATTGAAGAATCGGTTGAATAGAAGAAACGTTAGATTCATTTAACGCATCAATAAGTTTAACCTTTCCACCCATATAAATGCTATTACTTTGATTAGTAATGTGAAGGTTTATCATTTCGACAATCTCTTTGACTAAAAACTTTTCATCATTTTCAATAAACGAGTCTAAACTTTGTTTTAATTCTTCGTTATTATCATTAAAATGATTCGTTAAAAAGTTGGCTATTCTGTTTAAATTGAGATTGTGGACGCTGATGCTTGAAACAAAATGAATGTTTTCAACATGTCCTGAAGAAAATACCATCACTAAAATAATCAAATGATTGTTAGCTCGAATCAAATGAATATTATTAATTATATCTTGCTTATGATTAGGGCGGACAACCAACGTTGCGTATTGAGATTTCGTTGATAGTTCATCTGCAAAATATGTCAATGCGGTTGAACTATCATAGTGATTCTCAATTAATAATTGATTTAAACGTTGAATTTTGTTTTGATTTTGATGAGATGTTTGTTCTAATAAACGATTGACATAATATCTAAAACCTAACTCAGAAGGAGTTCTTCCTGAAGAGGTATGTGTCTTTTCAATGAAATTCATCTCTTCAAGATACTTCATTTCGTTTCTTATCGTTGCTGGACTTACATCTAAATTATGACGATGAATTAATGTTTTAGAACCAATCGGTTGTCCAAAATCAACATAATCTTCAACAATTGCATTAAGGATGCTTAATTGTCTTTCTGTAATCATGTTTTCACCTCATTAGCACTCTTTTATCTCAAGTGCTAATTATAATTTATCAAAAAGGTCAAAGTAAGTCAATGTTAAAGCATTAAATTCTCAAAATTTTTATTAGTTTAGTAAGAATGCTTCAAAAACTTCGTTTCCAATCACTTTCCCACGCTTAGTCATAGCGATGTATTGGTCTTCTTTTTTCAATAAACCTCGATGGATTAAATATGTTATTGCTTGACCAAATATTTTATTTAAAGGTACATCGAATTTTTTATTAAATCTTTCGATGTTGACTCCTTTATTCATTCTTAGACCTAAAAACATTTCTTCTTCCATACGTTCTTTAACAGTTGGTTTGTTTTGAGTTAAGATAGGCTTCTTATTGTTTTTCATAGCATTAATATAATGATTAACTGGATTCAAATTGGTATATCTTACTCCATCCACATAACCACTAGCACCAGCTCCAAATCCATAATATTCTTCATTTAACCAATAGACTTTGTTATGAATTGATTCATGCCCTTGTTTGCTGAAATTAGAAATTTCATATTGATTAAAAGAAGAGTGTTCTATGCGTTTCATCAAATGTTGATACATGTGTGCTCCTAAATCCTCATTAGGCAACTTAAGATGTCCTTTTCTATACATGTTGTAGAACTGAGTTTTAGGTTCAAGAATTAATCCATAACTTGAAAGATGATCAATATCTATTTCAAGTGCTAAATCTATGCTTTCCTTAAAATCTTCTAAACTTTGGTTTGGTAAATGATACATTAAATCAAGGCTTATAGACTTTATTTCCACTTTTCGCGCGTTATCTACTGCAGCATATATATCTTCAGACGTATGTGTTCTTCCTAAAATTTTTAGTAATTCTGGTTTAAAAGTTTGAACTCCCATTGATATCCTATTGACCCCATATCGTTTTAATAGATTAACTTTTTCAAAAGTGAGTTCATCTGGATTTGCCTCGAATGAAAATTCTCCGCTTATTTTAAATGTTTGATTAATTGCTTTTAATAGTCTCTCTAATTGAACAATATTTAAAGCTGTAGGTGTACCTCCGCCTACATACATCGTTTTAAGTTCTCTGTTATTTTTTACTTGCATCTCTTGAATAAGGGTATCTAAATAATCATCTACCGGTTGTTTATCAATAAAATATTTATTGAAATCACAATAGGTACAAATTCTAACGCAAAATGGAATATGTATATATGCACTTGTAACTGTCAAAATTAAACCTCCATAATTACTAAAATCTGTATTAATTCAATTCTATAAACCAGGACATACATAAGGTGTTAAGTTTTATAAACTGATATATTTAATGGGAGTATAATTAGGGTGAGACTATACGTGTGTCTCAACCTCATTTTTAAAAATTTATTCATCATCCATTTTAAGAACTGCTAAGAAAGCATCTTGAGGAATTTCTACATTTCCGACTGCTTTCATTTTTGCTTTACCAGCCTTTTGCTTTTCTAATAATTTACGTTTACGACTTATGTCGCCACCATAACATTTAGACAACACATTTTTACCCATAGATTTAATATTAGTTCGAGCTACAATTTTTTGTCCTATTGCTGCTTGAACAGGCACTTCAAACTGTTGTCGTGGAATGAGTGTTTTTAATTTCTCGACAAGTGCCTTACCTCTCTCATAAGCAAAATCTCTATGAACTATAAAACTTAATGCATCGACTTTATCACCATTTAAAAGAATATCCATTTTTACTAAATTACTTTCCTTGTTTTCTATAAACTCATAATCAAAAGATGCGTATCCTTTAGTATTAGATTTAAGTTGGTCAAAGAAATCAAATACTACTTCAGAAAGTGGAATTTCGTATACTATATTTACTCTAATATCATCTAAATAATCCATGTTGACAAATTGTCCACGTTTACGCTGACATAACTCCATAACTGCTCCAACGTAATCATTAGGAACCATCATAGTGGCTTTAACAAATGGTTCATAGATATGATCAATTTTATCTCTCTCAGGCATTTGAGCTGGATTGTCTATAGTAACTTCATTACCGTCTTTTAAGGCACACTGATAAATAACTGATGGTGCTGTAGCAATTAATTCAATGCCAAACTCTCTCTCTATTCTTTCTTGTATTATTTCCATGTGCAACATACCTAAGAAACCTGTTCTATATCCAAATCCAAGAGCTTGGGATGATTCGGGTTCAAATTCTAGAGAGGCATCATTAAGTTGTAGCTTTTCTAAAGCCTCTCTTAAGTCATTATAATCTTTATTATCAATAGGGAATAATCCACAGTACACCATCGGATTCATTTTCTTATAACCTTTCAATGGCTTTTCAGCAGGTCTGTTTGCTAAAGTTATAGTGTCCCCTACCCTAGAGTCATCAACATTTTTGATACTCGCAATAATATATCCTACGTCGCCTACAGTTAATTCTTCAATAGGTAGTTGTTTAGGAGTATTAATACCAACTTCTGTTACTTCAAACTCTTTACCTGTTGCCATCATTTTAATTTTATCTCCTGCTTTAACAACTCCATCGATAATTCTAATAGAAGATATAACACCTCTATAAGGGTCATATTCAGAATCGAATATCAATGCTTTAAGAGGGGCATCTGGATCTCCATCCGGTGTTGGTACTACATCAACAATTTTTTCTAATATCTCCTCTATTCCAATATTAGATTTCGCACTTGCAAGAACGACATCATCTTGGTCTAAACCAATTACATCTTCTAATTCTTGCTTAACCCTTTCTGGTTCAGCGGCTGGTAAATCTATCTTATTGACAACAGGCAGTAGTTCTAAGTCGTTGTCAAGTGCTAAATAAACATTCGCAAGTGTTTGCGCTTCTATACCCTGTGCAGCATCAACTACTAAAATAGCACCTTCGCATGCTGCCAGAGAGCGTGAAACTTCGTAAGTAAAGTCTACGTGTCCAGGTGTATCTATGAGATGAAAAGTGTAAGTTTGACCATCTTTGGCTTCGTATTTTAAGCGCACTGCATTTAATTTTATTGTGATGCCACGTTCTCTCTCTAAATCCATTGAGTCTAGTAATTGGTCTTGCATTTCACGAGTTTCAACTGATTTTGTATTTTCTAATATTCTATCAGCCAATGTAGATTTCCCGTGGTCTATATGAGCAATGATAGAGAAATTTCTAATATGTTCTCTTCTATTGTAACGTTGTTGCTTATTCATAATATCCTTCTCGCTTTCATCATAATAACCCGCAGTATGTATGCATCTTTGATATAGTAACGTTTTTAAAGTTTAATTGCAAACTATCTCAAAGTTAGTAAATTTTTATTTAACAAGTTTGCTAATATAAACATTATATCTACTAAACCTGTGCTTTCCAATATTAAAGAATCTTTAATTTTATGCTCATTTGCCTTTAAATAAAAGATTGCACAAATAATCTACTTTTGATAAAATATTTCTTGTTGTAATCAAATAAAATTTGATAAGTTAAGTTCACTTTTAGGAGGTGACAGAAATGCCAAACATTAAATCTGCAGTTAAACGTGTAAGAACGACTGAAACAGCTGAAGCACGTAATATTTCCAAAAAGAATGCTATGCGTACAGCAGTTAAACGTGCAAAATCAGCTATCTCAATTGGTGCTGAAAATAAAGATGAATTATTAAGATTTGCTATCAAGCAAGTCGATAAAGCATCTCATAGCAATTTAATCCATTCAAATAAAGCTGATCGTATCAAATCACAACTTATGTCAGCTAATAAATAATTGATTATAAGATAAGATCAAGCATTGTGCTTGATCTTTTTTAGTTATTATAGCGCTAAGATAAATAAGTCTAATATCAGTTGTTTATTTATATAAGACGATTTCAGTTTGTAGTCTGTCTCAGCACATGAGTTAATAATATTTAATAAGCTGTCTAGTTCATAATGACGTGCTTGATTTAGAGCAAGTTTTACCCTATAGGGATGGGCATTAACAGTCTTTGCGATTTGCTGACCATTATACCCCTTTTGACTTAGTATTTTAGATTGATAATATAATCTATAGTTACTAGTAATTAAAGCTAACAATTTAATAGGCTCTTCTTTCATAGTAATTAAATCATTAACCAACTTAATAGCTTGCTCTTTTTTTCCTTTTTGAATATACTCGGTTAATAAGAACACATTTTGCTCTAAGCTCCTATTTATAATTAAGTTGACGTCCGCTTTATTAATAATTGATCTATCACCTATAAAAAGTATAAGTTTATCTAATTCTTGTGAAACTATATTAAAATTAATACCTGTTAATTCAACAAATAAGTCTATAGCATCACGTTTAATATCTTTAAAGTTTTCGTGTAATTTTTGTTGAATCCATTTTTTTATTTCTTCTTCGGACATTTGTTCGATTTTTTTAAGTTGTGAATTTTTCTTTAAAGTCTTTGTTAACTTTTTTCGTTCATCTAATTTATTATGGTAAACTTCAAAAACAATCAAATTATCTCCATCATATTTTTCAATAAATTCGATAAATTGATCTGGATTATGATTCAGATCTTTTGAAACTTTTTCTCCCGTAAAGACATAGGCATTTTTTACTACTATTGCCTTTTTATCCGAAAAAAACGGTAACGTAAGTATTTCTTCGATAATAGGCGTTAATTCTGTTTCGTACATATTAAATTTAACATAGTTAAAATCATCTTTATCTTGTCCTAGATAATCGTTTACAATCTCACTGCTTTTTTTCTCGACAAGTTCTGGGACTTCACCATAAATGGTTATAATATTATCACTCATACAGCCACCTTCCTCTATTAATCATACTCATAAATTATAGCATTTTACTGCGTTACTTCTCTAGCTAAAGTCTCTTGATTTAAAATATAACGATAAACTTTGAAAGAATTTTCATTTAAATTTATTTTCAGTTCACCATTGTTTTGTGTATCAAAAACTTTGCTTCCATAAGTTTTCAAACGATCGATGACGTCATAATTATGCAATCGATATTTATTATTTTTTCCACTTGAAATTAAGCTTATGGTTGGTTTAATGATTTTGATAAATTCTTTCGAACTACTTGCTCTACTTCCATGGTAACCAACTTTAAGTATATCTATTTTCGGCAGTTGATAATTATTTATTAACTTTTGTTCATTATTCACAGTCGCATCACCCATTAATTAAGAAATTTCTATTTTTATATTGAATGAGAATGATTATAGATTGCTCATTTTTATCATCACTATTATTTATATACGTATGGAAAAATTTTAATTGAGCATCGTTCACATTTAGTTGAAATATTTGCTTAACATCCATTAATTTAATGTGTTTCTCTGAACTTTGACTTTTAATTTGCATGAGAATAGAAGTTGTAAATTTATCACTATTTAAAATGATTGTTTTTATGTTAAGTGTCTCAAAAAGATAAAGTTGTTCTTCCATATGATCCGCATGAGGATGAGAAATAATTAAATAATCGATGGTAGAGATGCCTTTCTTCTTAAGACTTGGTAGAATTTTAAATTTTGCTATATTGTGGTGTTCATAATATGCCTTTCATCACCTTTTCCGTCAGTATCAATCATAATATTTTTATTATGATTGGTCTTAAATAAAATACTATCACCTTGATCAACATCAAATAAAGTAAGTTCTGCATTGTGTGGCTGTTTAAAAGAAGTAAAATTATTAAAAAAACTGGTAGGGCTATTTTTAAGACTTTATACGCCATAATAAGTAGTAAAAAAATACAAGTAACGATTAAAAATAGTAGTGAATATTCATTTAGATTAGGAATAAACCATTTGTAATGATTAAAATACAAAAATTTTGTTATGAACCAATCATGGTATTGAAAGAGAGAATCCATAATTTTATTTAACAAATAATTATGATGTTTGAAATGACAGAAAATAAAGAAAAAAATAACTGAAGGGAAAAGTATAAAACTATAATAAGGAACAAAAAAGATATTAGATAAAAAACCTATCCATTGGAATTGATTAAAGTGATAAGCACTTATAATTACAGAACTAAATTGAGATAAACAAGTAATAGTTTATGATAGTTTTAGAAAGCGTAAGATTTTTTAAGTGGAGTTGTGCTAATAAAAGGAACGTACTAATTAAAAATGAAAACTGAAAACCAATATTATAAATGAACTTTGGATTTATAATGACCATCATTATAAAGATAAAGGATAAAATATCGAGAGAAGAATTTTTATAAGTTTTCGGTAGTAGTATGAGGAGAATGGCCATAGCAATAGCTCTTAATGCGCTTGGAACAAAGCCTGTATATATGGAATAAAGTATTAAAAATAATAACTCTGATAAATATACAGTTGATGTTTGTAGATGGGATTAAATGAATTATTAAGTTGACAACTCTTATATTTAATTGTAGAGATAATCAAAGTTGGTTTATCTTTATCAAAATCAAATCTACCCTTTACTACACACGAGTAATGAGTGAGATTTTGTTTTAAATGAGGAAACATAGATTTATATATGAATCTATATTCATTTGTTTTATAATTTATGATACCAGTATAGACTTGGGATTTGTGTTCAAAACTTTTAAATGTGAGAAAATGATTAATGTATGGATGAGTTTTAATATTAATTATTTGATTATATGAGTCTTTATTATAGTGATTAATTAACATATTTGATAAAAATGGAGCAATAATAATTAATAACAAATGTGGGTATTTTAACTTTTTAATGACGTATAGAATTAAAATAACAATTGACAATGCAGTAGAGATAACTTTGAAATGTATCCAAAGTATCCCCACTAAGAAAGAGAGTACTATATAGAACATAGCTTATCCTTCTGTAAGATATTGTGACACATATTTAGGAGAAAATGGTATCTTTTTATATTCAATCCCAGATTGTTTTAATAATCTAATAGCGTAATCATGATTATGATAATCTTGAGCGTAATAAATTGTTTTAATTCCAGCTTGAATGATTGATTTAGTACAGTTTAAGCATGGAAAGTGTGTCACATAAATAGTGGCTCCTTCTGTAGAAACACCCTGCTTAGCACATTGAAGTAAAGCATTCATTTCAGCATGAATAGTTCTAATACAGTGACCATCCTCAATCAAACATCCTTCGTCTATGCAATGTACCTCACCAGCCACTGAACCATTGTATCCTCCAGCAATAATTCTATTATCTTTTACAATTGTGGCTCCTACAGAAAGCCGTTTACAAGTTGATCTAAGTGCGAGTAAATGACTTTGCGCCATAAAATACTCTTCCCATTTAATTCTTTCCATTCTCTAGCTGCCTCCTTAATTATTTAATACAATCAACATTTATAGCTTATTACAATTTACAATTGCAATCACATAAAAGTTAAATTATAAATTGATCTTTAAGCTTTTCATAAGTTTTTTCTTCAAAACCTTTAATTTTTTTTAAGTCTTCAATGCTATTAAATCCCCCACTTTTGTTCTCTATAGTTGAGTATTTCCTTAGCTTTTGTGGATCCAATACCGGGTATTTTTTTAAATCAGCTTCTGTAGCATTATTTAAATTAATTTGCTGATTTTGATTTGAGGTTGAGGAAGTTTTATTTGATGATTGAGGTGAAGAGACAATAGTCTCCCCCTTTCTAGGAATATAAATAATTTTTTGATCGATTAATCTCTCTGAGAGATTTATTTGAGATAAGTCAGCTTCTTTTGTAGGTTTAGCCTCATTTACAGCATCAATAACTCTATCAACAGATGACATTTTATAAACATTTGGGTGTTCTACAGCTCCTTTAACATCAATATAAATTTTTATATTTTTAAGTTGTTTATTTTCAGTTAAATCACCTTTACTTATAGTTTTAGTTTTAATTTTAATTTTTTCGTCTTGGTTACCGCCATCTAGATATTGTATTTCATCAAAATTCTTATTTTTCTCAACTTCTTTACTATAATCCTCTCCTCTATTTACTATAAAAAAACTAATATAATTATAGCTAAAATACTAGTAATAATGTAACTTCTCCATTTGACAATAAAATTGATATACTTTTTATCTAAATTAAACAGAAAATCACCCCTTCACACTTATTAACATATAAAGGAGTGATTTTACTTTTATTTTAGATGATTATTTTTGTACTACAAAAAATAGTCTATGTGCGTTTTCATTATGTTCTTCAATGTTGAAGTCAGTAAAGGTTTTAATATCAGTAAAACCTACTTGTTTTAAAAAATTTTTATAAGTATCTTCATAAAATGTTCTTTGGTAATGAGATTCGTCAAACCGTTGGTAACTCCTATCTTGTTGCATAACAAAAAAAGTCATCTCATGATAAACACTCAATGGTTCTTTTCCTTTAATCGCATCCCAACCTACAAAAACATTATCTGTTTCATCAATATAGCTTTGATTATTAAATAATGTATTCATTTTATATGCAGTGTGCACATCAAAAATAAATACACCATTGTCAGATAAATGATGAAATACAGTTTGGAAAGTCTTTTTTACATCTTTATCTGTTGATAAATAATTCAGTGAATCACAAAATATTGTTATAATATTGAACTTTTGTTTCAACTCAAATTGAGTCATATCACCTTCAATCCATGTCACTTGATTAGACTTTTGTCTGGCAATTGAAAGCATGTCCACACTTAAATCCATTCCAGTTACATCGCCTAATGAATTTAAAAGACGAGTTAAACTTCCAGTACCACAACCAATATCTAATATAGTGTTGCCATATGGGTCTGAATAGTGTTTTACAATATTAAACCATGAATCATATGGTTGATCTTAAGTGAGTTGATCATATACCAAACTCATATCTTGATATTGCACCATTATTAGTATGCAACCTGACCATATGCTTCTATAGGTGCATCTTGATATAATTTCTCGATGTTATAATAACTACGTTCATCTTTATGGAATACGTGTACCACTACATTAGCTAAATCAATTAAAATCCATCTAGCTTCGTGATAACCTTCCATTCGTTTAACATTAATATTGTTTTCATGTGCAGCTTCTTTAACTGCTCTAGCAACTGATTGTACTTGACGTTCGTTATTGCCGTGACATACTACAAAATAGTCAGTCATATCACTAATACCATTCATGTTTAGAGAAATTATATCTTCTGCTTTTTTATTCTCTGTCGCTTCGACAGCAATATTTAATAATTCTTCTGAACTCATTTAATCATCCTTTATTCTTTCGTCACTATAATTATAATAATTCAAACAAGTAATTGTCGCTCCATATACTGTAATGTCTTTACTAATCAAAAATAAAACTGTACGCTTAGAAATCTCATAAATTGTTTTATCTAAGCTACCTTGATTGTATGCCATATCTCGAATTTCTTCAACTCCAGGGGTTTTTCGCCCTGGTTCAATATAATCTGCAATAAAAATAAGCTTTTCGGTTTTAGTCATTTGTTGTCGCCCAGTAGTGTGGTATTTAATGGCGAGTAAAACCTCTTCATCATTGACATGATAATCATGTTTCATCAAGGCAGCACAGACTGGACCATGGAGAATTTCGCCACCATAACTTAGTAAGTCGCTTTCTAAATCATATTGTCTAACAATTTGATACATTGTACTCAAATCATCATATTTACAATAGTCGTGAAGGATACCAGCTAGTTCAGATTTTTTCTTGTCGCCATCATAAATTTCTGCTAATTTTACAGCAGTTTCCGCAACTCGAAGAGAGTGTTGATAACGTTTTTCTGGTAGCTTATCTTTTATAAGTTTTTTAGCTTTACTTATCTCCATAAAACCCTTCCTCCTTAATATAATTCTCTACTTTTTTTGGGACTAAAACTTGTATATTATCATTGTTTTTAATTCTCTTTCTTATCATTGTAGAGCTAATATCAACACGAGGTATTTTTATAGAAATCATATCTTCGTCTACCTCTTGAAAATCAATATCTCTATTAACAATGACAAATGTTAGGATTTCTTTTAAGTGTTCTATGTTATACCACTTATCTAGTTGTTTGTACTGATCGGTACCAATAACAAAGAAAATATCATCATTGGTATGGATTCTTTTGAATTCCATCATTGTTTCATAAGTGTAACTTTGTCCCTTTCTTTCTAGTTCAGCAGTACAAATTTCTCCGAAACCCAACTCTTCGATTACGAGTTCAATCATGTGTATACGATGTGAAGAGTGTAAAAATTCATCATGTTCTTTTAAAGGAGCCATATAACTAGGTAAAAAGTAAAATAAATCAGGTTTTAGAGTATGATACACTTCACTAGCTACAATCATATGTGCGGTATGAATCGGGTTGAATTGACCGCCATATAGAACAATCTTTTTAGACATTATGGCAGTGTAATTTCTTTATTATTTTCAACTTCTTTATATAGTACAATCATTGACCCGATTACTTGTACTAGTTCACTTTGAGTAGCGCTAGCTAGTTCTTGAGCTAAATCATTTTTATCATCAAAATTGTTTTGCAAAATGTGTATTTTAACAAGTTCGTGATTTTTTAATATTTCATTAATTTGTTTAGTCATATTACCATTCATACCGCCTTTTCCCACATGAAAAGTTGGATCAATTTTGTGTGCTAAACTACGTAAATATCTCATTTGTTTTCCTGATAACATTATATTTCTCCTTTCAATTTATTAATTACTGTTTCCTTCATAACATGTATATTAGGTTGTTTGCCTGTCCATATTTTAAAACTTTCAGCACCTTGATATACAAACATGTCCAATCCATTGTGTATAGGATTTCCGAGTTTTTCGGCTTCCATTAAAATTGGCGTCTTATACGGAATATAAATAATGTCACTTACTAATGCGTGTGAAGATAAATAATCTAACGATATCACACATTCATTATTATCCATTCCTGTTGGTGTCGTATTAATAATGATATCAAATTCATCTAAGTGTTTTTCAGCCTCATTTAAACTAATCTTATTGATATCTAATTGCCAATTATCAAAACGAGACATGGTACGATTAGCGATAGTTAATTTACTCTTAACAATCTTTGATAGTTCATTTGCGATACCTTTACTTGCACCGCCTGCTCCTAAAATTAATATATATGTTTCTTCTAAATCTTCATATATATTATTTAAGCCACTTACATATCCGATTCCATCTGTATTGTATCCAATCCACTTGCCATCTCTAATCAAAACAGTATTCACTGCTCCTACTGATTTTGATTGCTCATTTATATCATCTAAAAAAGGTAAAATTCTTTCTTTGTGCGGAATAGTAATGTTAAAACCATCTAGATTTTTTTCTGTTATGATTTCCTTAATTGTATCAAATTGTTCAATAGGTATATTTATTGCTTCATATGTGTCATTTATGCCCAATGATTTAAAATTAGCATTATGCATCAATGGTGATAAAGAATGAGAGATAGGATTTCCGATTACTGCAAATTTCAACCCTAACACTCCTTTGTTATAAAATTGAGTCTCTTAGAATAACGTCGACATTTTTAGGAATACGTACGATTACTTTCGCTCCTGCATCAATTGTAATGAATCCAAGACCTGAAATCATTACATCCCGTTTAGATTTACCAGTTTCAAGTCTCACTGCTTTAATATTATTTAAACTAAAGTTTTCAATTTTTTTAGGAGGAAATAAAAGTGATCCCAATTGTGATTTCCATAATTCATTCGCTTTTTCAGTTTTAGTTCTATGAATGTTTATATCATTTGAAAAGAAACAGACTAAAGGGCGCTTACCACCTGTTATATAATCAATTCGAGCAAGTCCTCCAAAAAATAGCGTCTGTCCTTCATTGAGTTGATATATCCGTTGTTTAATTTCTTTTTTTGGCATAATTGTTTTAAGTTCTTGCTCAGTTACATGGTGAGTCATTTGATGATTTTGTATAATTCCGGGTGTATCATACATAAACGTTTTTTCGTCAAGTGGTATATCAATCATATCTAATGTAGTTCCAGGGAATCGAGATGTTGTTACTACATCCTTTTCACCAACACTATGTTCAATTAATTTATTAATTAGTGTTGATTTACCTACATTAGTTGTCCCAACTATATAAACATCATTATTATCTCTTACTTGTTTAATAGATTGTAGTAAATCATTGATGCCCCAACCTTTTTCAGCTGAAATTAAAACAACATCTTCTGCTTCTAAACCATACTTTCGCGCAGTTTTCTTTAACCATTCTTTCACGCGACGTTTGTTTATTTGTTTTGGTAATAAATCTAATTTATTAGCTACTAAAATAATTTTTTTATTACCTACTATTCGTTTAATCGCGTTAATAAATGATCCTTCAAAATCAAAAACGTCTACAACATTCACTATAATTCCTGATTTTTCAGATAGACTTGTTAATAAATTCAAAAAGTCTTCACTATCCATGCCTACATCTTGAACTTCATTATAGTTTTTAAGTCTAAAGCATCTTTGACAAATCACATCTTCACGAAACATATTATGTTCAGGCACATATCCTAGTGCATCTTTGTTTTCTGATTGCAATGGTGCTCCACAACCAATACATTTTAGTGTTTCACTCAATCAATTTTCCTCCCATTTAATATAACCTTTTTTTCTAAAATGATTTAATAAGCGTTTTTCAATTAAACGATTAAATTTAGTAATAAAGCCATCAGTACGTTTTACTGGTACGACCATGATTGTATATAGATCATTACGATTTCCTCCAAAAACATCTGTGAGCATCTGATCACCGATAACTACTGTTTCACTAGCCTTAATATTCATGTGAGTGATAGCCTTTTTAAAAGCCCTACCCATAGGTTTTCGAGCTTTAAAAATATAATCTACATTTAAATTACTTGAGAAGTTCGATACACGTTCCTCATTATTATTTGACACAATTGTTATTGTTATACCTAATTGTCTTGCTTCGGCAAACCATTCTTTAATTCTTTTAGTAGGTTCTTTTACATCCCATCCTACTAAAGTATTATCTAAATCAGTGATAA
This sequence comes from Staphylococcus saccharolyticus, assembly GCF_900458815.1. Classification (NCBI taxonomy): domain Bacteria; kingdom Bacillati; phylum Bacillota; class Bacilli; order Caryophanales; family Staphylococcaceae; genus Staphylococcus; species Staphylococcus saccharolyticus. The sequence goes on along the minus strand of NZ_UHDZ01000001.1, from coordinate 1,186,046 downwards.
TTCCTTTAACACCTGTCTCAGCCAATTTCTTTATATCAATTTCAAATACTGATTTCACATATGCATTTGGCATAAATAAATTCTTGACGATTCCCATTTTCCTTTTCACCTTTACCTTTATATAGATTTAACTAACCATTCAACTGTTTGACTAGATGAAACTGCTGCTTTTCCTAAAAATTCTTCAAATGACATCTCAGCTTCTCCATTAGCTAAATCAGAAACCGCTCTTGTAACTATAAAAGGAACTTTAAATTGATAACATGTTTGTGCAATTGCAGTAGCTTCCATTTCGACAGCCATAGCTTCAGGAAATTGCGATTTAATAGTTTGACGTTGTTTTGTAGTTCCAATAAAACTATCTCCACTTACTATCAATCCAACTTTACCATTTAAGTCCTGTAGTTCAAGTATTTGCATCGTTTTATCTAATAATTTTGAACTAGATTTGTAGACTTTAGGCATTTGAGGTATTTGACCTAATTCATAACCGAAAGCTGTTGTATTAGCATCATGATATGTAACCGCATTACTGACTAATACGTCGCCCACGGATAAAGTTTCATCTAATGCGCCTGCTGATCCAGTATTAATAATGACGTTTGGACTAAATTTCTCTATTAATAAAGTTGTTGAGATTGATGCATTGACTTTACCTATACCACTTTGTGTAAGTACAACTTCTTTATTATTTAATGTTCCACTATAAAATTTAACATGTGCAACATTAATCTCACTTAAATCAACAATCTTATCTTTCAAAATTGTTACTTCTTCTTCCATTGCTCCTATAATTCCTATCATATATCTTTTTACACCTCATTTATAAAGCATTAGCATTAGCTATTTTATCACATTTTACATCTCATCACGATAGTCAGTTAAATTGATGTGAAAAAGTATATCAACACGATCCTTTAACTGATTTATAAACTACTAAGTAAATACCCTAAAATGCATCTCGACATATAAAACCGAGACCATTTTAGGGTAATGTTAAATTAATATATTTAATTTATCCTTTCCACAAACTTGCTATGTCCTGGAGAGAAAATATTCCAGTGATAATCGTCACTATTACAGCAATTATACCAAATATAAGCATCCAACTTGGATGCTTATAATCGCCTACGATAGACTTTTTACGATTCGCAATTAAAATAGCTCCTAAAGTAATCGGTAAAATCCATCCATTGATGGCACCAGCAATTATAAGCAAGCTTACAGGTTTACCAATAGATAAGAAGATTAATGTTGAAATTACAATAAATACAATGACTATAAGATTATTTTTATTAAATAAAGATTGATGCAATGTTCTTAAGAAAGTTGCACTTGTATAAGCTGACCCTATAACAGAAGACATTGCAGCTGCAAATATGACTATTCCAAATATATTTTTTCCAATAGGACCTATAGCATGCTCAAAGACAGATGCAGGAGGATTATCAGTACTTAGAATGACACCTGTCACAACCACACCTAAAACGGCTAAGAACAATAATGTTCTCATAATACCAGTAGTTAAAACACCAGCAATTGCTGAACGATTAACAAATGGTAAGTATTCTTTACCTTTGATACCTGAGTTTAATATTCTATGAGCACCAGCAAATGTAATAAATCCTTCAACTGTCCCACCAACTAAGGTAATTATAGGTAAAATTAATTTAAATGGATGTTCAGGTGCAAATGTATGTACTAAAGCGTCACCATAAGGTGGATTTGATAACACCATGACATAAGCAACAATTAGAATCATCACAATTCCTAAAATCATACTTACGACGTCCATAATCTTTTGACCACTTTTGCTAATAAAAATGAGTATAGAAAATATAGTAGTCATTGCTGCCCCCCCATTTAACATCAAGTCCAAACATTGCATTTAGACCTAAGCCCGCACCAGCGATATTTCCTATATTAAAAGCAATAAGAATTGATATTATTGTGCCTAAACCTGGAATGACTTTATTTGAAATTTCCTGACCTCGAAAACCTGTTACAACAAGAACACGCCAAATATTAATTTGTGCACCAATATCTATCAAAATAGAAATTAAAATTGCAAAAGCAAAGCTGGCGTAAAATTGTGCTGTGAAAACAGCGGTTTGTGTAAGAAAAGCTGGTCCAATCGCTGACGTAGCCATTAAAAATACTGAACCATATAATAAGCGTTTGTGACTTTTAATGAATTTTAAATCTTGACCTCTTTGTTTTAATTGTTGATTAGAATTGTGTTTTAAATGTTCCCCCATTATTTTGCCCCCCTATAAGGATTGAATATCAATGCCTTCTTTCTTTAATTTATTTCTGATTTGAGTGACGAATTCTAAAGCATACGAACCATCACCATGAATACATATTGTATCTGCTTGTATATCAATATCTTTACCATTTTTACTTACCACTTTATTGTCAATAACCATTTTAAGTACTTGTTGAACAGCTTCATCTGTATTACTAATTGTGGCATTAGGGTCCTTTCTACTTACTAATTGTCCATCATCTTCATATCGACGATCAGCAAAAACCTCAGATACGACTTTGATACCCATCTTTTCTGCCTCAGTGATTAATAAACTATTAGCAAGTCCAACAAATATAAGTTCTGAATCAAAATCGACTACCGCTTTTGTAATTGCACGTGCAATATTTTTATCTTTTGCACCCATTTGATAAAGTGCACCGTGGGGTTTAACATGATTCATTTTGACATCATGAATTCTACAAAAGCCGTTTAATGCTCCTAATTGATAAATGACAATATTATATATTTCCTCAGGTGCAATATCCATGTTATGACGGCCAAATCCCTTTAAATCTGGAAGACCAGGATGCGCTCCAATGCCTACTTGGTGCTTTTTCGCAAGTTGAATAGTACGATTCATAACATTTTCATCTCCGGCATGGAAACCACACGCAATATTTGCAGAGGTAATTAAAGGTATAATATCTTGGTCGCTACCAAATGAATAATTACCGTATGCTTCTCCTAAATCACAATTTAAATCGATATTCATTATAGCGCCCCCCCTTTTATGATTTGGTGTTTTTCAAGAAATTTAATATCAACCTCGGTCGCATCACCATTAGCATATTGAGGATAATTTAATACGGCATATAGAAAATTTGCTGTAGTAGTAAATCCTTCAATCACCATCTCATCTAATGCCACTTTCAATTTATTGATAGCTAATTGCCTATTTGAATCTTTAACAGTTACCTTAGCCACAAGTGAATCATAGTAAGGGGATACTTGGTAACCTGTATATAGTAAAGAATCTACACGTATATTAAATCCTTGTGGAAGATGTAATTTTTTTACTTTACCAGGTGTGGGTTGAAAATTCTTTTCTGGATTTTCAGCGTTGATACGTGCTTCAATTACATGTCCATTAAATACAATGTCATTTTGTGTAAATGGTAACTCTTCATGTTCTAATAAATATAATTGAGCTTGTAATAAATCTCTATCTGTTCTCATTTCAGTGACGGTATGCTCAACCTGAATTCGTGCATTCATTTCAATAAAATAATGTGCATCTTCGGTCACTAAAAATTCAATTGTGCCTGCACTACGATATTTTGAAGCTTTAGCTACTTTAACAGCATCGTTACAAATAGTTATTCTTCTTTCTTCAGTTAAAGCAGCACAAGGTGATTCTTCTATTAACTTTTGATTTTTACGTTGGACAGAACAATCACGTTCACCTAGGTGAACGTAATTATTTTCTCCGTCTCCAATAATTTGAACTTCAACGTGTTTAGCTACAGGTATGAATGTTTCAACATAAACTCGGTCATCATTAAAGTATTTTTGTCCTTCACTTTTTGCTTCAGTTAATGCTTTTTCTAGTTGCTCCGGTTCTTTAACAATTCGAATACCTTTACCACCGCCACCACTTGCGGCTTTAAGAACGACTGGATAACCGATTTCTTCAGCTAAAATTTTAATTTCTTCTACACTTTGTACTTCATCATCAGAGCCAGGTATTACAGGAACACCAGCTCGATTAACTGTTTGACGTGCAGTAATTTTATCACCTATCATCTCTATTGTACTTTTATTTGGCCCTACAAAACAAATATCATTTTGTTCTACAGCTTCAACAAAATGTGTTGATTCTGACAAAAAACCATAGCCAGGATGAATAGCATTTGCACCAGTGACTTTTGCAGCTGTGATGATACGATTAATGTTTAAATAACTATCTAAAGGATTGGCTTCACCTATGCATATCGTGTGATCCGCTAAGCTTACATGTAAACTTTTTTCATCGCCTTTAGCATAAATAGCAACTGTTTCAATGTTAAGTTCTTTACAAGCGCGAATAATTCTTACTGCTATTTCGCCTCTATTTGCAATCAAACATCGATACATCAATGAATTCCTCCTTATTTTATTTTAACTATCACTTGATCATACTCAACATTTTTACCATGTTCTATTAAGATATCGGTAACTTCTCCACTAATATCACTTACCACTTCATTCATGACTTTCATTGCCTCAATATAAGCAATGATGTCACCTTCATTAATTTGGTCTCCAACATTAATCATAGGTTTTGTTAAATCTTTACTGTCTTGTAAAAAGAATGTGCCTACCATAGGTGATTTGATTTCCTTGAAATCACCAGTCGTTTGATCTTTGTGTTGAGATAATAATTGATGTTCATTATTTTTTTCTGCTTGATTGATGGTCGAAGATTGTTTCAATGATGTATTGGAATAACTCTCTGTGAAATCTAATTCGATTTCATTTTCAAAATCTTTATACTTAAACTTTTTTACATCATTGGATTTAACTAATTTAATTATTTCTTCTATTTTATTTAAAATCATTCTCCTTTGTTCCCCTCAATGAGTGTTGCTAATTTTTTAGAAGTATTCCTAATATTGCTAAGGTTGAACAGTGGTCTCTCAGAAAGATCAATGAGCTGTTGTTCAAATTTGGTATTAAATTGACGATATTGCTGTGTAGCTTCTTCGACTGTTATCCACTTAAAACGAATCGTTTCTCCTGGTTTTAACTGAGCTAACTTTTTTAAATCTATTTGTGTAACAGTAGCGATTTTAGTATATCCCCCTACTGTTTGCTTATCGTTGAGTAATATAATCGGGTTTCCATCATTAGGCACTTGGATGCTGCCTAAAGCCACTGGTTCTGAGATAATATCAGCACTTTCTTTAGGTGGTACTTTCTCTCCAGATAATCGATAACCCATGCGATCTGATTGTTGAGATATTTCAAATTCTGAGTTAGTAAATTTGGATATGATATCCTCTGAAAAAGCATCAAATTGTGGCCCCTTGATTACATGTATAATATTATCTTTAGGCAAAGATTGATAAGCTATAGTTTTCCCTAAAGAATCTTTGAACTTTTGATTAAATTTTGTTGTTATAATATCATTCTTTTGTAGAGGACGTCCTTTAAAACCGCCAATGCCACTTTTTACATGTGTAGAGTAACTATTTGCTATTTTTTCGATGTTTAGCGGGTGACCAAAAACGAGATATCCGCGCATGCCTTTAGTTACTTGACCTACTTCTAATTTATCGTATTTATGTACATAATATACAACTTGTGATTTTATCTCATTACCATTTAATTTAGCTTTAGATATCCCTCCAATAAACGTAAATGTATTATCACTCAAAAACTGAATTGATGGACCTATCATGGTATACTCTATCGCTGGACCATCATTGCCAATAAGTTTTTGAGCTAATCTAAAACTATAAACATCAATAGCTCCTGCTCTTGTAAATCCTAAACTTTCATAACCTATTCGCCCTTGATCTTGAATAGTTGTAAATAAGCCAGGCTGTAAAATTTTAATACTCATTTTCATATTTCACCCACTTATCTTGTTTAAATTCTCCCCTTTGTGTCGCTTCAGATATTTCAATATATTCTTTATTGTTAATTTCATAAAATTGAATATAATCACCAGCCTTGTATAAAGTCATTGGTTTACTTTCTATATCGAATACTTTTAAAGGTGTACGACCAATGATTTGCCAACCTCCCGGTGATTCCATTGGATATAAACCTGTTTGATTATTAGCGATACCTACTGAACCTTCATCAATTTTAATTCGAGGTTCTGAGCGTCTTGGTGTATGTAATCTTTGATCTAACCCTCCTAAATATGAGAAGCCAGGCATAAAACCTAGCATATAAATTAAATAAGCCTGTTGAGTATGTATTTCTATAACTTCTTTTTCTGATAACTGATTATGCTTTGCCACTTCAGATAAATCAGGTCCATAGTTATTACCATAACAAACAGGAATTTGAATCACTCGATTTTTAGAATGCTTTAAATCTTTAGAATGCTTTAATTTGTAAAGTTCTAAATTTTCTAATACTTCTGTGCCACTGACATTCGTATTATCAAAATAAATTAAAATGGCCCGATATGATGGTATAATATCAATTATTTCTGAAATGTGGCTGTCTTCTATGAATTGTGTAGTCAATTGTACTTGCTGATATGTCTGATTATTAATTTTATTGTCAAAATAAATCATGATTGTTTGTTCATTTATTAATTTCGTCTCCAACTTTAAATCCCCCCCTATAAAATTTAAGGATTTATGTGCTGTAACTATTTAATTGTATCATTCTAATAATATTATTGTTTAATAATTAATTCAAATTGCTGATAATAACTAATAAAAATTGAACTAAAGCTTTTACATTGGGAAATATTTTGAAGTCTACAATAAATTAAATTTCTAATATTTATTTAATCATACTAATTATTTTTTGTCATGATATATATAATAAAACAAAAAATAGTTTAATCCAATTTTTATTAAAATTACAATAAATAGATAGTAGTACTATTACAAGATAATATTTCACTATTGTAAGCATAAAAAAGACTACTAATATGCTGGAATACATATTAATAGTCCTAGTTTTAATAGAAATTTATTTAATATCTACAATTTTAACGTTCATTTCGCCACCATTAGGTAGTGGTACACGAACCTCATCATTTAAGCCTTTACCTATAAGTGCTGTCGCCATTGGAGACTCATTTGAAATTTTACCTTTGAATGCATCGGCTTCGGCAGAACCCACAATTTGATAGCTTTCTTCTTCATCACCTGGTAGTTCTACAAACGTCACAGTTTTGCCTATCTGAACTGCATTGTTATCCCCATTATCTTCAATGATTAAAGCATTTCTGATCATATGTTCAATACGTTGAATATCTTGTTCAATAAAACCTTGTTCGTCTTTAGCTGCATCATACTCAGAGTTCTCTGATAAATCACCGAAAGAGCGAGCTATCTTGATTTTTTCAACTACTTCAGGTCTTTTAACCGTTTTTAATTGTTCTAGTTCTTGTTCAAGTTTTTCAAAACCTTCTTGGGTCATTGGATATTGTTTTTGATTTTCCATTATGTCATCTTCCTTTACTATAATATTACTATTTTTTGCTAACGAGCGATTGAATCTTTGTAGTCATTATATCAATAGCAACTTTGTTACTCCCACCTTCAGGAATAATAATATCTGCATGTCTTTTTGTAGGTTCTATAAATTGCTCATGCATGGGTCTGACTACATTTAAATATTGATTAATCACTGATTCCATGTTGCGTCCCCGTTCTTTTGTATCACGAGTAAGTCTACGTAAAATTCTTAAATCAGCATCAGTATCAACATATATTTTGACATCCATAATATCTCGTAAAGTTTTATTTTCTAAAGCAAAGATACCTTCTACGATAATAACATCTTTTGGGTCAAATGCAATTGTTTCATCACTACGCGTATGTGTGGAATAATCATAAGTCGGTACTTCAACTGTTATTCCATTTCTTAAATCTTTTAAATTATCAATTAATAAATCATTATCAAATGCAAAAGGGTGATCATAGTTAGTTTCAAGACGTTCGTCAAATGTTAAGTGCGATTGATCTTTATAATAATAATCTTGAGCTAATAATGCGACACTATGACCTTCCAAATTTTTCATTATTTCATTGGTAACTGTAGTTTTACCAGAGCCTGAACCTCCAGCGATACCAATAATCGTAGTCTGATTCATTAGCCGATTTCCTTTCTCATCATGTTATTAGGATAAATAGGTCGATCGACTTTAATTTGAACAATTTGTAATGGATGACGTGCTGCATCCAAACTATTTCCTTCTTCATCATAAATTGAATCAACCACTTGTTTAAAACCATCAATTTCAGGACCGAAAAATTCGATTTCTTGTCCTGGTTTAAAATGATTTCTTTGTTGAATTGTAGCTAATTTTGTTTCATCATTGTAATCCAAAACAAGTCCACAGAAATCATAAGCTGATTTCTTAGATTGTTCTTCTCCAAACATTTGCTCTTCAAATCCTGGTGTACCTTGGAAGAATGCTGGTGCTGTATCTCTATTTGCACATTTATCTAATTCCTTTAACCATTCAGGTTTAATTTTGAAATTTTTAGGGTCTTCAGCGTATGCATTGATAACTTTACGATATACAGACACTACTGTAGCAATATAATGAATAGATTTCATTCGTCCTTCAATTTTTAAAGAATCTATACCTAATTCCATCATTTGTGGAATTGATTCAATTAATTTCAAATCCTTAGGACTCATCGCGAATGGTGTCACATCATCATCTTTATAATATAAATCTAACTCCCCATTGTTATCAACCTCTATTAAGTCATAATCCCAACGACAACTTTGACAACATCCGCCACGATTAGAATCACGAGCTGTCATATGATTGCTTAATGTACAACGTCCTGAATATGCAATACACATAGCTCCATGAATAAAAGCTTCTATTTCAATATCGACTTTTTCTTTCATTTCACGCATTTCCATTGCACCGGTTTCACGTGCTAACACTACTCGATTTAATCCTTCTTCTTTCCAAAATTCAACAGCTTTATAATTCGAAAGAGATTGTTGAGTGGATAAATGAATTTCTAATCTTGATGCAACTGCTTTACACGTTTCAATAATTAAAGGATCCGCTACAATTATTCCCGTCGCTCCTGTTGCATCTAATTGGCGTAAATAATCTTCTAAACCATCTATATTTTCATCATGAGCAATGATATTCGTTGTTACATATATTTTAGCCCCATAACGATTAGCAAATTCTACTCCTTCAGTAATTTCTTCCATGGTAAAATTATCTGCATTAGAACGTAAACCGTACTCTTGACCACCTAAAAATACTGCATCTGCCCCATAATGGACTGCTATTTTAAGTTTTTCTAAGTTTCCTGCAGGTGCAAGTAATTCTGGCTTTTTCATTGTCGATTTTGAAGTTTTATGCACTTCTTCTAATGTTTTCATTTAATGATAAGCCTCCTCAATATACTGTTTGCTTATATAAGAAACCTTCATCAATAGGACGGTGTTCAGGTTGTATATCTTCAATAAGATCAACTAACATGAACTTTTCATCTTCATAAGCCTCAGGATCTTCATTGTATAAATCTATTGCTTCTCTATATTGCTCTGTGACAACATTTATATATTCTTCACTTTGTAAAATACCATCAATTTTTAAAGCATCAATACCAGCTTCAAAGAAGGGCTCTAATTCCTCGATTAAACATATGTCATTTGGAGACATAATATGCGTACCGTTATAATCCTCAAAAACAGGATATTTATTGTCTCTTTCTTCATCATACAGTAATAAATCATCATGATAAGTGTTTCGTTGTATTTTCATTTGTCTATCTTGGAAAGTATAATAATTACCCAGTAACATGCGTTTAGATTGGAACATACACGTCATACCATGAACTTGCACTTCAATTTCTACATTAGCATGTTCCTTGATATGAATGATTTCCTCCAAACTTAGCTCTCTTGCTAATACAGCTCTTATAGCGCCCCTTTTTCCCCAATAATTACATTGAAAATAATTTGTTACGAGTGTCTCAGCGTCCCAGTGCAATGAAATTGGGTGTTCTTGTTGCTTAACATACATTACTACAGCTGGATCACCAAATATTATTCTATCCACTTGTATATCATGTAAAAACTGAATGTAGTCTTCTAAGGCATCTAAATGATAATTGTGAAAAATACTATTGACAGCTGCATAAACCTTTTTATTATTTTGATGTGCGAACGCTACTGCTTCTTTCATAGCATCACGATTAAATTCTCCTGGAAGTCTTAAACCAAATTTTTGTTCACCAATAACAAAAGCATCTGCACCTTTTTCTATCAGTGTTTCCATATGAGTTATTGACTTAGGAGTAACTAATAATTCCACCATAGTCATTCTCCTTTAATTGAAATTGCTATTCCATCATCCATGTTTATAAAGTTTGTTGTAAAATGGGATTGCTTCATTAACCATTGGTTATATTGTTGAACTTTTTTAACCATCTGTTTAACATTTCTAGATCTAACGATATCTATATTAGACACAAATCCATGGTACAATACGTTATCTGTTACCACTAGCCCTCCTTTTTTTAATAAGGGCGTATACAACTCAAAAAATTTTCTTGATTGTGCCTTTGCTGCATCGATAAATATCATATCATATTCTCTATCGTTCACTTGGTCATATGCTTCCAATGCATCGGCTTCGATAAGTCTTATTTGATGTTGGTAATTAAACTCTTGAAAATGAACCTTTGCATTCATAATCATATTTTCATTACGCTCTATTGTTGTTACCTTTATGCCATCAGATATAGAAGCAAATTGCATTGAACTATATCCAATAGCAGTTCCTATTTCTAAAATTTCTTTAGCATTGTTCATGCGTATTAATTGCTTTAACAAATCTAATGTTAATTTATCAACTATTGGTACTTGATTACTTTCTGCGTCATCTCTAAGATTTTCTATTTCGTTATCTAAAGATTGGTGTAATTGCGTTAAATAATTTTGGTTTAAATTCATTGCTATAAAACTTCCTTTACCATTAATAAACACAATTTATATTTAAACATAAAATAAATCAGTCTAAATATTGATTATTAAGATTAATCAATGAATGTGACTGATTTCTATAGTAAATCTTCTATATTATTATAATTAGAAGTAAATGAGGTGTTCATAGAAATTAACTTTAAATATTTTATCATAAATTATTGAATAATATAAGAGGCAATTATGACGCCTTCTTTCTATTTTTAGACGGCATCATTTTTTTATTGTTTTATTTATAACATTAGCCCGTACATATGTCTGCAACTTAGTTCGTGTACGGGCTAATATTTGGCTTTAGAATATATCTTTAATACTATTTACTCGTTAATTTCCGTATTAACAACTTCTTCAATCATGTCCCACTCTTCATCTGTTTCAATAGGTACCAATTTACCACCATCACCAGATTCATCAGGTTCATTAATCATTGGAACAAGTTCAATCATGTCATCTTCATCTGATTGAGCACCTTCTTCAGCTAAAACGACATATTCTTTTTTAAATTTCGGATGATAAAATTCTAACATTTTACGATATAGAACTTCATTACCATCTTCATCATATAGTGTTAATAATTCTTCTTGATTATTGATGCTTAAATCAGCATCATGATTGTGTTCATGGTTTTGTTCAGTCATCATTATATCTCCTTTATTGAATAGAGTCTAAATAGCCTTGTAATATAAATACCGCTGCCATTTTATCTATAACTTTTTTTCTTTTTTGTCTTGAAACATTGGCTTCAAGTAGAGAACGTTCAGCAGCCATGGTACTTAAACGCTCATCCCACATTATAACCTCTATGTGAGGTAAAGCTTCTTGAAGTTTCTCTTTGTATTGTATAGAAGCCTCACCTCGAAATCCAATTGAGTTATTCATATTTTTAGGTAATCCAATCACAACAGTTCCAACTTGATTGTCTTTGATAATCTTAATGAGTTGATCAATCCCTAACTCGTTCTGTTCTTCGTTGATACGGAGTGTGTCAAACCCTTGGGCTGTCCAGCCCATAAGGTCGCTTATAGCAATGCCAACAGTTTTGCTTCCTACATCTAAGCCTATGATTTTATGTTTTAACATACTTATTGATTAGACTCATTTAGATAATTCGAAACAAGTTCTTCCATAATTACGTCACGATCAATGCGGCGAATTTGATTTCTTGCTTCGTTTTGACGTGGAATATAGGCAGGATCACCAGATAGTAGATATCCTACTATTTGATTAACAGCATTATATCCTCTTTCTTCTAGTGTGCGATGTACATTTTTTAATACTGTTTTGACATCTTCTTTTGGAATTTCTTCGTAATCAAATTTCATTGTTTTATCAAAATTTTCCATATACGACACTCCTTCATATGCGTATTCTGATTCATTTTAATTCTACAATAATACTAATTTAAGTTATAGATTTTTAATATAATCTTTAATAAAGCGTAATGATTCTGTTATGTTTTCAGGTTGTGTACCGCCCCCTTGTGCCATATCAGGACGGCCACCTCCTTTACCACCCACTACTGGTGCCATATATTTAATAAGATCTCCAGCTTTTACTTTATCTGTCAAAGACTTTGGTACTGTTGCAATCATTGAAACCTTTTCATCTACATTTCCGACTAATACTATAATGGTATCTTGTAATTTAGATTTAAAGTCATCCATTACTGAACGGATTGCTTTAGCATTAGGAATGTCTACTTCTGTTACAAGAAGATTAAATCCGTTTACGTTTTCAACTTGATCTTCAAGATTACCCATTTTTAAAGAAGTAATTTCTTTATTACGTTGTTCTAATTGCTTTAATAATGATTTTTCTTCATTTTGTAATTGGTTCACTTTTTCTACAACCTGATGATCTGTTTTAACTTTCAAATTATTCTTAATTATATTAAATTGCGTTTGGATTTCTTCAAGATATAAGAAAGCTGCTTTCCCAGTTAGCGCTTCAATACGTCTGACACCAGCCCCTGTACCTGATTCACTAATAATCTTGAAAAGACCAATTTCTGCAGTATTATCAACATGAATACCACCACATAATTCAATTGAGAAAGGTGACATATTAACAACACGTACAATATCGCCGTATTTTTCACCAAATAACGCCATTGCACCCATAGATTTCGCTTCTTCGATACCCATTTCTTGAGTGCGTACGTTAATACCTCTCCAAATTTCTTCATTAACACGTCTTTCAACCTTATCAATTTCTTGTTGAGTCATAGGTCCAAAATGTGAAAAGTCAAAACGTAAACGTTCGGCTTCAACCAATGAACCAGCTTGATTAACATGATTACCTAATACTTCTTTTAATGATGCGTGTAATAAATGTGTAGCACTATGATTTTTTTGAATAGCACGACGTTCTTCTTTGTTTACACTTGCTTCAACTTTAGCGTTCACTTTAACTTCTCCAAATTGCACTATACCTTTATGAAGGTTTTGGCCATTTGGAGCTTTAGTTACTTCTGAAACTGCAATTTCAAAATGATCATTACTAACCGTTCCATGGTCAGCTACTTGTCCACCACTCACAGCATAGAATGGTGTATCTTTAAGAATGAAATATATCGTTTCACCCGCTTCAACTGATGGTACTTCTTCACCATTATAAATAATGTGGGTAATACGTGTTTGATAATCAGTAGTATCATAACCTACAAAATTACTTTTATCAGTAATATTTTTAAGTACTTCACTTTGAACTTGCATAGATTGAGAATTTTGACGTGCTTGTCTTGCACGGTCTCTTTGTTGTTGCATTTCAACTTCAAATGTTTCCATATCTACAGTGAGACCTTCTTGAGTAGCTAATTCTTCAGTCAATTCAATTGGAAAGCCGTAAGTATCATACAACTTAAAGGCATCTTGACCTTTAAGTTCTTGGCTTCCTTTTTTAGCATCTTTAACTAAACCATTAAGGATAGATAAACCTTCTTCAAGTGTCTCATGGAAACGTTTCTCTTCAGATTTAATCACTCGTTTTATGAAGTCTGATTTTTCTTTAACATTTGGATAATATGGTTCCATGATAGCTGCCACAATATCAACAAGTTTATACATGAAAGGCTCGTTAATTCCCAGTGTTTGACTAAATCGAACAGCACGTCTTAACAAACGGCGTAACACGTATCCACGACCTTCATTTGCAGGTAATGCACCATCTGCAATAGCAAAGGCAATCGTTCTTATATGATCTGAAATAACTTTAAAAGCAACATCTTGTTCAGCATTTTCTAAATACTTTTTACCAGAAACATATTCGACTTCATTAATAATTGGCATAAATAAATCGGTTTCGTAATTTGTTCTTACGTTTTGTGAAATTGAAGCCATACGTTCCAATCCCATGCCGGTATCAATATTTTTATTAGGAAGTGGTGTATAAGTACTATCTTTGTTATGATTAAACTCACTAAATACTAAATTCCAAACTTCTAGATATCTTTCATTTTCTCCACCCGGGTACATTTCTTCTTCTGGATTGTCTTTACCATATGCATCGCCACGGTCATAAAAGATTTCAGTATTTGGTCCAGATGGCCCTTCACCTATATCCCAAAAGTTACCTTCAATACGAATAATACGACCTTCTTCTAATCCAATGTCTTCATGCCAAATTTTATAGGCTTCCGGGTCTTCAGGATGAATAGTTACAAATATTTTCTCAGGTTCCATCCCCATCCATTTATCATCAGTTAGAAATTCCCAGGCAAATTCAATAGCTTCTTTTTTAAAATAATCTCCGATTGAAAAATTACCTAACATTTCAAAAAATGTATGATGACGTGCAGTGAAACCCACATTTTCGATATCATTTGTACGTATTGCTTTTTGTGAGTTAACAATCCTTGGTTTTCTAGGTGTTTCACGACCGTCAAAATATTTTTTTAAGGTTGCAACACCTGAATTGATCCACAAAAGTGAATCATCATCAATGGGTAATAATGGTGCAGAAGGTTCAATCATATGTCCCTTCTCGACAAAGAAATCTAGATACTTCTGTCTAATTTGGCTAGCTTTTAAATTTTTCATTTTATTAGAACACTCCTTCAAGGAATTTAGTTTGATAGTTATTTTCAATATAATGGTTTGATTATCGCTTTTATTAGAAAATAAAAACGTTCATCCACACAGGGACGAACGTTCTCGTGGTACCACCCTAGTTATAAGAACAATTATGTTTACACAACATATGCTATGTGTATTATTTCTTATCACTTTAAACATCTTTATTAAACTAACACAGAGTAGCATTCAATAACTTTGATTGCACTTTTCACCTACTAGTACATCTCTTCGATTCAAAAATTATTTACTCGTCTCTATGCGAACTTAACTTAATTTTATTTATTTTATAAGAGATTGTCAACGCTCTCTGAAATCATATGGTGTTATTTCTCCCATATTTATCATTGGATCAATTTGATAAATTGTCGATTCGCTTAATTGAACATCAGTCTGCATCTCAGTTAATGTATATTGGTCTTCTTTGCCAAACTCATCATTATAGCTATTTGTTGAATTATTAGAATCAGTGTTTTGGTAGTTATGATTATCAAAATATGATGTAAGCAAATGATTTAAATGTGTTAACCTTTGTTGGCCATTAGTTTTTAAACCTATATCAAATGCTTGAGTCTCACCTAAAAGTACTAATGATTGTTTTGCACGTGTCAATCCAGTATATAATATAGGTCTTTGTAGCATTTTGAAATACTGTCTAACAATCGGCATAATAACAATTGGAAATTCTGATCCTTGTGCTTTATGAATAGACGTACAATATGCATGTGTGAGTTCTAGTAAATCTTGTCGAGTAAACGTGATTTCAATACCTTCGAAATCAACGACGATGACATCTTTATTTAAAGCATTTTCTTTTGCCCAAAAAATACCTACTATAACACCTATATCACCATTAAATATATTATCATTAGGTCTATTAACTAACTGGAGTACTTTATCTCCTTTTCTAAATACAACGTCACCAAATTCAATTTCTCGGCTGTCATCTTGTTTGGGATTTAATATTGACTGAAGCATTTGATTTAAACGTTTAATACCAGAATTGCCCTTATACATTGGTGCTAATACTTGAATATCACTCATGTTATATCCTTTTTTAACAGCACTTTTTACTACTTTATCTACAACTTCAGGTATTTGATTAGCTGAACAATCTATAAAACTTCGGTCATGATAGCGCTGAGTGATATCAATCGGCTCACCCATTTTCATACGATGAGCTAAATCTATAATACTTGAACCGTCTTGTTGACGATATACTTCTGTTAAATTAACACGTGGAATCGTTTTTGAGTCTATAAGATCTTTGAATACTTGACCTGGTCCTACAGAAGGTAACTGATCTTCATCACCAACAAATATTATCTGTGCATCTAAAGGAACTACAGTTAAAAATTGATGGAATAGCCAAGTATCCACCATTGACATTTCATCGATAATGATTAATCTAGCATTTATTTCATTATCTAATATATCTTGAGGCTGCGTATCTTGATTCCAGCCAATAAAGCGGTGTATTGTCATTGCATCTAAACCTGTTGATTCTTGCAAACGTTTAGATGCACGACCTGTGGGTGCTGCTAATGCAACTGGATAATCGTCTTCATTATAATCATCATAATTTAATGATAATCCATGAATTTCAGCATACAATTCTACAATCCCTTTAATAACAGTTGTTTTACCTGTACCTGGTCCTCCAGTTAAAAGCATGACCTTTGAATTCATAGCTGTTTCAAGCGCTTCCTTTTGTGATGTAGCATAATTAACATGGTTGTTTGATTCTATTTCACCTATATGAATTTGTAAATCAGATTGTTCTATTTTTTTTAATTTGTTAGTATTTGTTTTAATTCGATACAAATTTTGAACACTTTTTAATTCTGAATAATATAAACTGGGTATAGATACTTGCTCATTACTTGAAATAAGTTTCTTTTCTTCGGATAAACTCTCAATCATTTTTAAAAGTATGTCGTCAGATATCACTTCTTCGTTATTCTCACTATTAAGCATTTCTCTAGTCGTATCAATAATATATGAATAAGGTAAATATGTATGACCTTGTTTAATGCATTCTTCCTCTAAAGTATAAAGTAGTCCTGCTTTTAACCTCTCAGGTGAATTTGCGGCAATTCCTATGTTACGCGCAAGTTGATCAGCTTTATTAAAACCTATTCCTTTAATATCATAAACGAGTTGGTAAGGATTTTCATCTAAAACATTCAAAGTCTCTCCCATATAAAACTGATATATAGCCATTGATAATTTTGGACCAAATCCTAAATCATGTAAGCGAATCATAATTTTTTCAGACTCTTGATTAGCACTAATTTGCTCAGCAATTTGCTGTTGTTTCTTTTTTGATAAGCTAGGAACATTTTCCAATACTTCCGGATGATTTAAAATGTCATTAATGGCATTCTCACCCAAAGCATTCACAATGTTTTGAGCTGTTTTTTTACCTATTCCTTTAAATAAACCACTTGATAAATAACTGATTATCGCATCCTTAGTCTGTGGTAATTCCTTTTCAAACGTTTCAGCTTTAAGTTGCTTACCATATCTTGGATGTTCTACCACCTGACCTTTAAATGTATACACATCACCTTCAACTACATTCGGAAGAAACCCTACAACAGTAGGCATGCTATCAAATGATTCATTTGTCTCAATTGTATCGACTTTTAAAACAGTATAAAAGTTATCATTATTTTGAAATAAAATAGCATCAACCGTACCTTTGATCATAGAATAATCAAAAAGTGTAGGGTCAGACATATTATTCCTCCTTTTTCGTTGCTTTAAAAGTTTTTAGTGCATGTTGACTTAATAAATGCGCTTGATCGATAGATACAGCTTGTTCAAAATACGCGATAGCTTCATCTATATCTTCATACTTCATATAAGTTGCTAAACCAAGATTGTATATTGCATCAATATGATGTTCGTCAATACTTAATACTTTGTTCAACTGACGAATTGCTACATCAAACATTTCAAGTTGACACAAAACGAGACCATATTGAAATTGAATTTCAGCATCTTGACTTTCATCTTTTTCAGCAGCAGTCATCAAGAATGGTAATGCTTCTTTAAAAGCTTCTAATTGATTAAAAGACATACCAATCATATAGTTACAATCAACGGTAGCAACATTATTTTTAAGTGCAGTTTGATAAAGCTTAATAGCTTCGTTATATCGTCCTTGATTATAATAAAGATTCGCTAAATTATAATAAATTGCACCGTTATCAGGGTTAATAGTTAATGCTTTTTGAAAGAAACGCTCAGCTTTTGCTATTTCTCCAGCATCAGATAACACAATGCCAGCATTAATATAATTTTCAACTATGTCCGGATTTTCTTCTATATTTGCAAAAAGTTTTTTTAATGCTGTTTCGAACTGTCTTTCTTTAATCAATTGATAAATATCCTGTTGATTATGCATCATTTGTCCCTCATTTCTAATTGATTATAACATGTTTAATTTTGGTGTGTGATTGAACGTTTGTACATTTATAATTTTATTAAGATTTTATGTTTACGTAACTTCTTAATACAAGAAAAACCGTTAATACAGAGTTTTGCCTCATGGATTAACGGTATCATTAATATGTTTAAACAACATAGTTTAATTGACCTTCATTTTTATAAACGTCATCAATTGTAGCGCCACCTAAACAAACTTCCTTATCATAAAAAACGACTGCTTGACCGGGAGTAATAGCTCTCACAGGTTGAGCAAATGTAACACGTATAGCTGATTCGTTCTCACGTTGTACAAAAACTTTAGTATCTTTTTGACGATATCTAAATTTAGCAGTACATTCAAAACCATCATCTAAGTTAACTGCACTATCATTAATAAAAGAATAATCTGAAGCGATAAGATAATCACTGTAAAGTGCTTCATGATTAAAACCTTGTTCAACATATAAAATGTTATTATCTAAATTTTTACCAACTACAAACCATGCGTCTCCATCTCCACCAATTCCAAGACCATGACGTTGACCTATTGTATAATACATTAAACCACTGTGTTGACCCATTTTTTTACCATCTAATGTGACCATATCACCTGATTGAGCAGGCAAATATTGAGATAAAAACTCTTTAAAATTTCTTTCCCCAATAAAACAAATGCCTGTAGAATCTTTTTTCTTAGCTGTAGCCAGATTCTGTTCTTCAGCAATACGACGAACTTCCCTTTTTTCTATATCCCCAATTGGGAACATGACTTTCACTAATTGGTCTTGTGATAATTGATTTAAAAAGTACGTTTGGTCTTTATTATTATCAACACCTCGCAACATGTCAACATGTCCGTCATAATGACGTCGAATACGAGCGTAATGACCTGTCGCAACATAGTCTGCACCAATTTTTAATGCATGTTCTAAAAATACTTTAAATTTAATTTCTTTATTGCACATAACATCTGGATTCGGAGTACGGCCTTTTTTATATTCATCAAGGAAATAGGTAAATACTTTATCCCAATACTCTTCTGCAAAGTTAACTGCATAATATGGTATACCTACTTGATTACATACTTCAATAACATCATTATAGTCTTCAGTGGCTGTACAAACGCCATTTTCGTCGGTATCATCCCAATTTTTCATGAAAATACCGATAACGTCGTACCCCTGTTCTTTTAATAAATAAGCAGTTACTGAACTATCTACTCCACCAGACATACCCACGACTACGCGTATATCTTTGTTGGACACTATGATTCCTCCTTAAATTTATGATATATTTTGTGAATTTCAGCAATGATATAATTAATTTCTCGTTCAGTTGTTTGTTCGTTAAAACTAAAACGTACTGAATGTTTAGCGCGCTCATCATCTTCATACATAGCAGAAAGCACATGCGAAAGACTCGTCGTTCCAGCTGTGCAAGCAGATCCTGAAGAAACATAAATATTAGATAAATCTAACAAAGTCAACATGGTTTCGACATCAATAAACGGAAAATATAGATTTAAAATATGACCAGTTGAGTCTGTCATAGAACCATTAACTTCAAATGGAATGGTTCGTTCTTGTAAACCAACTAAAAATAATTGTTTTAGATTCATTAAATGAATATTATTTGTATTTCTATTTTCAACAGTTAATTCTAGTGCCTCAGCGAAACCGACAATTTGAGGTAAATTTTCAGTACCAGCACGACGTTTAGTTTCTTGGTCACCGCCTAGTAGATTGTATTCAATAGGGGCATGATCTTTAACAAATAAAGCACCTACACCTTTTGGACCTCCAAACTTATGACCAGTAATACTCATTGTAGCAAATTTAAAATCATGAAAATTAATATCTAAATGTCCAATTGCTTGAACAGCGTCAACATGGAATAGTGCATTTGTTTCAGCTATGATATCTTCAATATCGTACATATTTTGAACAGTACCTACTTCATTGTTAACAAACATAATAGAAACTAGAATGGTTTTCTCGTTAATCGTGTCTTTTAATTGGTCTAAATCAATAGCACCAGTATCATCTACATCTAAATAGGTAACATCGTAGCCTTCTTTTTCAAGTTGTTCAAAGACATTTAAAACAGAATGATGTTCAATTTTAGAGGTAATAATATGATTTCCTAATTGTTCATTCGCTTTAACTAGTCCTTTAATGGCAGTATTATTCGATTCTGTTGCACCACTTGTAAAAATTACTTCATTTGGTTTAGCTCCAAGTAACTGAGCTACTTTACGACGTGATTGATCTAGATATTTACGTGCATCTCTTCCTATAGAATGAATAGATGAAGGATTGCCATAATGTTCGTTATATATAGGCATCATTGCTTCAACTACTTCTTGCTTTACTGGTGTGGTCGCGGCATAATCTGCGTAAACTTCCATGTTTAGACACTCCTCGTCAAATTATCAACGTTCCTATAATAGCACCAAAATATGCATTTTTCTACCTTTCTGTTTACAAATTTTTTCATTATTGCACAACATTTTAACATATAATAGATTAGAATTTCGACAGTTTTAAACATTTTTAAAATAATTCTTATCAAATGTGGTTATTATTAATAATGAACAGTTCAATATTGATAATAATTGATGACTGTTATACTTCAACTATTACTTCGTAATGAAAGGAAGTGTTTTTATGAAGGATATTAAACTTTCCGCATTAAACCTTGTGCCAATTAGGGAGGGTCAAAATGATGAAGATGCCATCAACGATATGGTTAAACTCGCTCAAGATTTAGATGATTTAGGTTATGAACGTTATTGGATAGCAGAACATCATAACGCGCCTAATTTAGTAAGTTCAGCCACTGCTTTACTTATTCAACATACATTAGAGCACACTCGTAGAATAAAAGTGGGTTCTGGAGGAAGTATGTTACCTAATCATGCACCTCTAGTAGTAGCAGAACAATTTGGCACGATGGAAACACTATTTCCTAAGCGTGTAGACTTGGGATTAGGACGAGCTCCAGGTACAGATATGATGACAGCAAGTGCTTTAAGAATAGATCAGCATAATAGTGTTTATCAATTTCCAGAAGAAGTAGAGCAATTACAACAATATTTTGGACCTGATCATCAACAGGCGTATGTACGTGCATACCCTGCTGTCGACAAAAAAGTCCCCCTTTATATTTTAGGTTCCTCAACAGATTCTGCACATTTAGCGGCTCGTAAAGGTTTATCTTATGTATTTGATGGACATTTGAAGGAAGCACTTCAAATATATAGAGAGCTTTTTGAACCATCGGAGGTTTTAAATGAGCCGTATGTGATTGTCTGTTTAAATACAATTGTTGCAAAAACAGACAAACAGGCAGAGTTCTTAGCTAGCACGATGGCTCAAATTATAGTGAGTATTACACGTGGTAGAATGCAACTGATGAAACCACCCACAGATGACCTTCAAGGGTTATTAACTCCGAGAGAATATGCATTAACCAATCAGCGATATAAGGATTCTTTAATTGGATCTGAAGAAACTGTAAGAAAACAACTAGAGGACTTTGTAAATGAATATGGGGAAATAGATGAATTAATGGCAATAAGTTATATTTATGACCAAGATCAACAATTAGAATCATATCGTCGATTACAACATGCTTTAAAAGAATAGTTATTTTGATTAATATGTGTATTTAAAGAATAGAATCAAGGCGATATATAAAAACTGAGATGAGTCTTGGTCATTAATCATTGTTCAGCTATTTTTCGCATATTGACAGTCGATGACTGAATTGAAAATGTGCTTATATCAAGTTTTTATAACTATAGTCTGAAGGACCCAACAAAGAGAATTTCAAACAGAAATTCAATAGACAAAGCAAGTTGGGGTTCGTTGCCGGGGTGAGATCACGAATTCAATATGAATTCTGTCTCACCCTCCATTTGAGTATTTCAAAAAGTTTCTACAATTTACATCCCATCTAGTAATAATATAATTACTACAAGCATAAAAAAACAAACTCAACCTTTTATGGGAGTTGAGTTTGTTAATCATTTTTAATTAAAGATACTATGTCTTAAATTACATGGCTAAGAGTTACTTATCGTCCTTATCCTTTTTATCGCCTTTATCTCCGCCACCTGTGTATTCATTAATTTTATCTTTAGCTTTATTTACTTGCTCATTATCACTATTTTTAAATTTTTCAGCTGCATCTTTTGCTTTATCCATGAAACTCATATTAAATAGCTCCTTTCGAATTTAAATATTATAAATTTTATCGATAAGGCATAGCCAAGTAACATTTTGTCTAAACTATCTTATCGATGCACTATTATTACTACCACCTTGAAAATGTAATAAACGTAAAAATAATTTTTTAATTCAGTATATATGACTAGAGTTAATCTCACTCAATCTTTTGGCTATTTAATTCAAATTAGATATAGAACATATATCCATCTAAATCTTCATCTGTTTCTTTGTAGTCTGCAAGATATTTTAATGTCGTATGATCTAAAACATCACGTACAGCATCTCTCATTTTAATCCATAACTGCTTTTGTGCAGGTGGTTCTGAATCGATACTCTCTACGAATGTAATAGGACCTTCAAGTAAGCGAATAATATCGCCTGCTGTAATTTCTTCTGCTGGCACTCTAAGTTGATAGCCACCTTTAGCGCCACGAATACTTCGAATTAATCCAGCATTTCTTAAAGGGCCGACTAATTGTTCAAGATATAAATCACTTAACAGATTTTCTTCGGCAATTGATTTTAATGATACACATCCTTGACCTTCTCTCTTTGCAAGAGAAATCATTAATGTTAATCCATATCTCCCTTTTGTTGATATTTTCATTATATAACCTCACTTAATTCGAATAATATCTATTACTATTTTATCATTTTTTGAGTTAAGATAATATTAGAAAGGTGTGACAAATGTGAGTACAGAACCTTTAGCATCTCGAATGAGACCTAAAAATATAGATGAAATTATATCGCAACAACATCTTGTTGGGCCTAAAGGAATTATAAGAAGAATGGTTGAAACTAAACGACTCTCTTCCATGATTTTTTATGGTCCTCCTGGTATTGGTAAGACAAGCATTGCTAAAGCGATTTCAGGTAGCACTCAATTTAAATTTAGACAACTAAACGCTGTTACAAATACAAAAAAAGATATGCAATTAGCAGTTGAAGAGGCAAAAATGTCTGGTCAAGTGATTTTACTATTAGATGAAATACATCGTTTAGATAAAGCTAAACAAGATTTTCTTTTACCACACTTAGAAAATGGCAAAATCGTTTTAATCGGTGCAACTACATCAAATCCTTATCATGCCATTAACCCAGCAATACGTTCTAGAGCTCAAATATTTGAACTTTATCCTTTAAATGAGCAGGATATTAGAATAGCATTAGATAGAGCGATCAATGACAATGAACGCGGGCTAAAACAATTTAACCCCAACATAGATGAAGATGCTATGGAATATTTCTCCACACAAAGTCAAGGTGATGTTAGAAGTGCACTCAATGCACTAGAATTAGCCGTACTTAGTGCAAACGTTGACAATGACACACGTCATATTAATCTGAATGATGCAAAAGATTGTTTACAAAAAGGGCCCTTCGTTAGTGATAAAGATGGTGACATGCATTATGATGTCATGAGTGCTTTCCAAAAGTCTATCAGAGGCAGTGATGTCAATGCTGCTCTTCATTATTTGGCGCGCTTAATTGAAGCTGGTGACTTACCAACAATAGTTAGGAGATTATTAGTAATTAGTTATGAAGATATTGGTTTAGCATCACCAAATGCTGGCCAAAGAACTTTAGCAGCAATTCAATCCGCTGAAAGACTTGGCTTTCCTGAAGCTAGAATACCTTTAAGTCAAGCAGTGATAGAACTTTGTCTCTCTCCAAAATCAAATTCTGGTATCACAGCCATTGATAGTGCACTTAATGATATTCGTAAAGGGTTAGTCGGACAAATACCTGATTACCTTAAAGATGGACATTATTCAGGCGCGAAAGAACTAGGT
This sequence comes from Staphylococcus saccharolyticus, assembly GCF_900458815.1. NCBI lineage: Bacteria > Bacillati > Bacillota > Bacilli > Caryophanales > Staphylococcaceae > Staphylococcus > Staphylococcus saccharolyticus. The sequence goes on along the minus strand of NZ_UHDZ01000001.1, from coordinate 1,161,559 downwards.
CATGCCATTGGCTATAAATACCCACATAACTATGAGAATGGGCATGTAGTACAACAATATTTACCAGATAAATTAAAAAATAGAACATATTACGAACCAAAAACAACTTCTAAAAGTGAGCAACAATTCAAAGCTATTTATGATAATTTAAGAAATAAAAAATAAAATTAGCTTTATTCCTCAACAAAAGATATTTAATGAAGAAACTATGTAATAAGAATATAAAACATTTAATCTTTTCTTCATTGAAAATATAGAGGAATAAAGCTAACTTTTTATTGACCTTTATCTTTAATTCGTTTTACGGGAATATTTTTTAAAATATCGTTAATCACATAACTGGCACAAATCAGCCCAACTACACTTGGGACGTAAGCGTTTGATGAAGGTGGCATCTGACCTTTGCGATTAATTGCATTTTTATCCCCTACAGTTTCTCTAACATCCTCACGAATGACAATCGGACTTTCATCTGAAAAAACAACTTTCACACCCTTTTTTATTCCTAGACGCTTCAGCCGATGTCTAATGACTTTTGCCATTGGATCTGTATGCGTTTTAGATATATCTGTAATTTCAAAGCGAGTAGGATCTATTTTATTGGCAGCACCCATACTTGAAATCATATCAATCCCACGTTCTAAACATTCTTTCATTAAATGAACTTTATAAATTATTGTATCACTGGCATCAATAAAATAATCAATATTATAGTTATTAAAAATTTTCTCATATGTCTCTTCGGTATAAAACATATGTAAAGATGTCACTTTACAATCTGGATTAATTAATTTAATGCGTTCTTCCATAAGTGTAACTTTGCTCTGACCAATAGTTGAGGTAAGGGCATGTATTTGTCTATTGACATTCGTGATATCCACGTCATCTTTATCAATTAATATAATATGTCCTATATTTGTTCTAGCTAGAGCTTCAGCAGCAAAAGAACCGACGCCACCAACACCTAATACTGCAACAGTTTGATCTTTAAGTAACTCTAATCCTTCTTTACCAATTGCCAATTCATTTCTTGAAAATTGATGTTTCATTTTTGACTCCTTTAATTCAATTAAACTTCATCGTTATGATTGATAACATACTTTTAAAATTCTACATAAAAATACGCAAGACCGAAGTCTTGCGTATCGATAGAGTCCGTAAATGCCGTAGTTGTAAATAGCTTGATCATTCGGCCTGCTATATACAGGTGGGTGCCCTGTTTCTCGTTTTGCAAGTCCTCCTATAGAGGCGTGTGCGCTGCGAGAAAACCTATTGGGCTCCCTGATCAAAGAGTGTTAGGCCCAAATAAAAAGCAAACTTACGAACATCACAGATGACTATCTTATAAAATAATCATACCACAATTTTAAAAATAAGGAAATTTTAAAACTCAACATATATAGTTGACTAATTTACTACATTGCCTTTATTATTGCTTTTCGAAATGCTTTGCATTGGGAACCCTAGTGTCTGATTCTTAGTGATAGTTCTTGGAGTTGTTTGTCTGAGACTTCCCCTGGTGCGTCTGTTAATAGGCATGTTGCTGATGCTGTTTTAGGGAATGCAATTGTATCTCTCAGGTTTGTTCTGTTCGTTAATAGCATTACAAGTCTATCTAAGCCAAGAGCAATACCGCCATGTGGAGGTGCTCCATATTTAAACGCATCTAATAAGAAACTAAACTGCTCTTTAGCTTGTTCATTAGTAAATCCTAATACTTCAAACATTTTTTGTTGTAATTCACCATCATGAATTCTAATTGATCCACCACCAAGCTCATAACCATTTAACACAATATCGTAAGCATTAGCTTGAGCCTTTTCAGGTTTAGAATCTAATTTAACAATATCTTCTTTTTTAGGAGAAGTAAATGGATGGTGCGCTGCTACATAGCTTTTGGCATCTTCATCATATTCTAATAAAGGCCAATCTGTTACCCATAAGAAATTTAATTTTGTTTCATCAATTATACCTAACTCTTTTGCGAGTTTAATTCTTAAAGCGCCTAAACTTTGAGCGACTACATTAGGTTGATCAGCTACAAACATGACTAAATCGCCAGGCTTAGCCTCAGTAAGTTGTTTGAGTGTATCGACATTAGTATCATCGAAGAATCGAGCAATTGGACCAATTAATCCGTCTTTTACAACTTTAACCCAAGCTAATCCTTTAGCACCGTAAATGTTTACAAATTCAGTAAGACCATCCATTTCTTTGCGAGTATATTGGTCAGCAGCACTATCAGCTACAATAGCTTTAATTTCACCACCGTTTTCGACAGTCTCTTTGAATACTTTAAAATCCATTTCTTTACCTAGTTGTGAGACATTTACTAATTCCATACCAAAACGAGTATCTGGTTTATCAGAACCAAAGCGATTCATAGCTTCTTCATAAGTCATTCTAGGGAATGGACCTAGAACATCTATACCTTTGACAACTTTAACAACTTTACGTAACATGTCTTCTCCCATAGTCATAACGTCTTCCTGATCAACGAAACTCATTTCAATATCGACTTGAGTAAACTCTGGTTGACGGTCAGCACGTAAATCTTCGTCACGGAAACATTTAACAATTTGGTAGTATTTGTCAAAACCACTGATCATTAGTAACTGTTTAAACAACTGCGGAGATTGAGGTAATGCATAAAACTCACCTTCATGAACTCGTGAAGGAACCAAATAGTCACGTGCCCCTTCTGGAGTTGATTTAGTTAACACAGGTGTCTCAATATCAAAGAAACCATTATCATCTAAATACTGACGGATGGCGCGTGTTGTTTGATGTCTCATTTTAAATGTTTGTGCTAATTCTTGTCTACGTAAATCTAAATATCTATATTTTAATCGAATATTTTCATCTACATTAACATTTTCTTCGTTAATAGAAAATGGAGGTGTTTCAGCCTTGTTGATAATTTCTATATGTGAAACTTGCACCTCAACTTGTCCCGTTTTAATTTTTGGATTAATTGTGTCTTCGTCTCGTTTTGTAACGACACCTTCTATTTCAACGACATATTCAGAACGCACTGTTTCTGCAATTTTTAATGCATCCTCAGAAAAATCAGGATTAAAAACGATTTGTACTATTCCTTCACGGTCTCTTAAATCAACAAAAATTAATCCACCTAAATCTCTACGATTGTGAACCCATCCTTTTAATGTTACTTTCTCATTTAATAATTTTTCTGTGACTAAACCACAATATGTTGTTCTCTTACTCAAACTTATTCTTCCTTTCTATTTTATAAAATAGTTAACTAACTGGTCTAATTGAATTTTTTCTGATTCACCAGTTACCATATCTTTCACGTTTATAGCATTATTTTCAAGCTCTTGATCACCAATAACAATTGTGTAGTTTGCATTCAGTCTATCAGCTTGCTTCATTTGACCTTTTATCTTTCTATTTAAATAATCTTTATCTGCTTTAATATTGTTTTTACGTAATTTATTTAATAATTTAACTGCATAGTTATCAGCCTCTTGCCCCATTGTAACAATGAACAAATCTAGTTCTTCTTCAACGTCTAATGAAATACTTTCTTCTTCAAGAGCAAGTAAAAGTCGTTCAATACTTAATGCGAAACCGATACCTGTTTCTTCTGGACCTCCTAATAATTGTAATAAACCATTGTAGCGTCCACCACCGCATAAAGTTGTTATGGCACCATCATAATTAGGATTATCCATCATAAGCTCAAATGCAGTGTGAGTATAGTAATCCAATCCTCGTACTAAATTTGGATCCTCAACATACGAAATATTTAACACATCTAAATGTTTCTTAACTTCTTCATAATACGTTTTAGACTCATCATTTAAATAATCAGTGATACGCGGTGCGTTTTTAACAGCTTCTTTATCTTTGTCTACTTTACAATCTAAAATTCTCATAGGGTTCGTGTGTAATCTAGATTGACAGTCTGAACAAAATGTATCTATGACAGGTTCAAAGTGTTTGACTAGTGCATCATTATATTCTTTACGAGATTCACTATCACCAATGCTATTAATCACGAGCTTTAAATGTTTCAAACCAAAAGATTCATAAATATGCATAACCATTGCTAATACTTCAGCGTCCATACTAGGATTTTCAGCGCCAATTGCTTCTACACCAAATTGATTAAATTGTCTATAACGTCCTTTTTGTTTACGTTCATATCTAAACATAGGTCCATTGTAATATAATTTAACTGGTTGATTTGGATTCCCTTGCATTTTATGTTCAATGTATGAACGAACAACTGATGCTGTGCCTTCAGGACGTAGAGTTAAACTTCTTTCACCTTTATCTTTAAAAGTGTACATTTCTTTTTGTACTACATCTGTTGAATTACCTACACCTCTAGCAAAAAGTTCTGTACTTTCAAATATAGGCGTGTGTATTTCTTTATAATTATATAATTCCATTAGTCCATCTAATTTGTTTTCAATATAACGCCACTTTGCAGAATCTTCCGGTAAGATATCTTGCGTTCCTCTTGGAATCTTTATCATATAGCTCTCTCCTTTGTCTTTATAAAATAATTGAATAGGTTTTAGCGACGACTAAAGTGATGACGTTCTATCATTTATAAAATTAAAAAGCCCCTTGCATAGTATAAAACTATACAAGGGACGATTAACCGTGTTGCCACCCTAATTGATCACGCTCTATAACATAGGCATGACCCACTCAAAACGCTTAACGTGCGTTGACCGACTTTCTTTTAAAAAGTACCTCTCCTTGCGTTCAAAGAATTAAATTACTAAGCACAATCTTTCAGCCCAGGATTGTATTTCTACACATATGAAATGCTACCAATTTCATTTAACCTTTCAAGAATAATAACGGTTTTATTTATAAAGTTCATCCATTATAATAACGAGTTTTAGCTTAATTTGCAAGTTCTATGATGAGAAATATTGTTTGAGTCCGTCTACTACAGCTTGTTCAACAACCTGTCTATGTATTTGGTCAGTAATCATTGACTCATCGGTTGGGTTACTAATATAACCTAATTCTAACAGTACTGCAGGTACATTTGTTTGTCTTAATACTTGATAATTTTGTTGTCGTGCCCCTCTGTTAGTAAGTAAAGCTTTTTTCTGAATATTTGAATTTAAAGTTTGAGCGAGAGCTTCTTGATTATCTTGTAACCAATAAACAGTAGCACCATTGGCATTAGAGGAATCCAAAGAATCATTATGTATACTAATATATGCATCACCTTTTATATTGCGGTCATTAAGCGATACATACTCATCTTTAGTGCGCGTCATTTTAACTTTGGCACCTTCTTTAGTTAATATCTTTTTTAATTCTTTAGCAGTTTTTAAAGTATAGTTTTTTTCTAAACTTTTTTTAGGAGTATTACTTGAAGCCCCCTGATCACTACCACCGTGACCAGGATCAAGTACAATTGTCTTTCCTTTGAGAGGATTAGAGTTTTTTGATTGATCGGCTTGAATGTTGAGATTGGTATGCCAACCGGCGACCCAACCTTTTTCTGTACCAGCAAGATTTTGAACTTCAATCCATTTTCCTTTTTTATCTACTTTTTTAAAGCTATCGTCTTTTTCTATTTTATAGATAACTGGATAAGCAGCATTAGGACCTGTTCTTAATTCTGCTTTTTCAGTAATAGTTATCTGTCCAGTGTCCTCATCACTTTGATTAAGAAACATGAATAGCAGAATGATAAATAATATAAATGTAATAAGTACGATAAGTGTAAGACGATTTTTTAAACCATGCTTAATTAACCACACTTTTACTTTGCTCATAAAATCTTACCATCCTGAGCTTCATAAATAATAGTTACAGGTCCATCATTATCTATCTCTACATTCATGTGAGTACCAAATTCACCAGTTTTTACTGTTAAACCATAGCTTTCTAGTTCTTTATTTAATTTGTTATATAGTGTTTTTGCTTCATCTGGATTTCTAGAATTAGAAAATCCAGGTCTATTACCTTTTTTAACGTCAGCATATAAAGTGAATTGTGAAACTGAAAGTATAGCACCTTCTACTTGTTGAATATTTAAATTTAGTTTATTACTGTCATCTTCAAATAGACGTGCGTGAACTATTTTTTTAGCAACAGCTTTTATATCTTCCTCTATAGAGGCTTTACCAACACCCACTAGCAAGCAATAGCCTTTATCGATTTGATTATCTATTGTTTCATTAGTTACTCTAGCATGTTTAACTCTTTGTACAATTATCTTCATTTCTTTTGCACCTCTAGTTCCAAACTCTAGATACTGTGTATACGTCACCTAGCTGTTTAATTTTTTCGACGACACGATAAACGTCATTGACATTTTTAACCATCACACTGATATTTATCACAGCATTTTTATCGATGTCCGAACGTCCCGAAACTTTAATTAAACTTCCTGCAGTTGAATTAACAGCTTGTAATACTTCATTCAGTAAACCGTTTCTATCATATGCTGTTACTTCCAAGTCAACTTGATAACGCTGTGTGGAATCTTTGGATTTAACCCATTCTACAGAAATTAATCGATCAGATTCATTCTTGATATTAGGACAGTCAGTACGATGAACTTTAATGCCATGACCTTTGGTAATATATCCTACAATATCATCACCTGGTATCGGATTACAACATTTAGATAGCTTGATTAACACGTTTTCAAGGCCTTCAACGTATACACCACTATCAGTAATGATATCTTCTTTGATAGGTACAGATTTAGTTACCTCTTGAGCTTCGTTGAGTGCTTTTTGTTTATCTAAAATTCTTTGACGTTCAGTTAATTTATTAACAATTTGTATTGACGTAACACCTCCAAATCCTACCGCAGCATATAAATCTTCATCATTAGCAAAATGATATTTTTCATTAACTACTGCAAGATTTTTTTCAGTTAGTACATCTTCTACTCGGAATCCTTGTTCTTTAATTTCCGCTTCAACCATAAATTTACCTTTTTCAATGTTTGAAGAACGATCTTGTTTTTTGAAGAAGCTTTTGATTTTACTCTTGGCACTTGAAGATTTTACTATTTTAAGCCAATCTCTACTCGGACCATATGAATGTTTACTAGTGCGTATTTCTATAATGTCTCCTGTTTGAAGTACATAATCAATAGGAACAATTTTACCATTAACTTTGGCACCAATCATTTTATTTCCTACTTCACTATGAATTGCATAGGCAAAATCAATTGGCACTGCACCGTATGGTAATTCTATAACATCACTAGCGGGAGTAAACGCATAAACTTTATCACTTTGTAAGTCATATTTTAAAGATTCCATAAATTCTTGTGCATCCGTGGAAGTATGATCCGTTTCTGCTAATTCCTTCAACCAGTTTAATTTATTTTGAAAATCTTGCGTTTTTTCGTTAACTGTCCTTCCTTCTTTATATGCCCAGTGAGCTGCTACACCATGTTCAGCTATTTCGTGCATTTCATAAGTTCGTATCTGTATTTCCAATGGATCTCCATTAGGTCCAACAACTGTAGTATGGAGTGATTGATACATGTTTTGTTTCGGCATCGCAATATAGTCCTTAAAGCGACCTGGCATAGGTTTCCATAACGTGTGTACTAAACCAAGTAATGCATAACAATCGTTAATGGAATTAACAATAATTCTTATAGCCAATAAATCAAATATTTGATCAAATTGCTTTTTCTGTTTAATCATTTTACGGTAAATGCTATATATGTGTTTAGGTCTACCACTTATATCACCTGAAAGCTTCATTTTATTCATTTCACTTTCTATTTTTTCTATAGCATTAGCAATATAAGCTTCTCGTTCGCTACGCTTTTTCTTCATGAGGTTGACGATACGGAAATATTGGACACTATCAATATATCTTAACGCAGTATCTTCTAATTCCCATTTAATGGTGTTAATCCCTAAACGGTGCGCTAAAGGTGCATAAATTTCTAAAGTTTCTTTCGAAATTCTAATTTGCTTTTCTCTAGGCATAGCCTTTAGTGTTCTCATGTTATGTAATCGGTCAGCTAATTTTACCAATATGACTCGTACGTCTTTGGCGATAGCTATGAAAAGTTTTCGATGATTTTCAGCTTGTTGTTCTTCTTTAGATCGATATTTAACTTTTTTTAACTTAGTCACACCATCTACAATTCTTGCAACTTCTTCATTAAACATTTCTTTTACATCTTCAAAAGTATATGAGGTATCTTCTATCACGTCATGTAAAAAACCTGCGACGATTGTCGGCCCATCTAAACGCATTTCTGTTAGAATTCCTGCCACTTGAATAGGATGCATGATATAAGGTAAGCCATTTTTTCTGAATTGACCTTGGTGAGCCTCATAAGCTATGTGATAACTTTTGAGAACATATTCATATTCACTTGCTGATAAATATGATTTTGCTTTGTGTAGAACTTCGTCTACACTATATGGATACTCATTGTTCAATTTATGACACCCCACTCAAATTTATTACTTATGTTTTATTATAAATTGTTCGTCTCGCAAACACATTCAAAACACTTAAAAATCGATATCGATTCAACAACTTTAAAATTAGCTAAATCACTTTGATATCTATCTTTTATTCTAATAAGCTATCTATTATTTAAACGTTTCAAAACGAAGTGAGTCGTTTTACATAAAGTAGTTCATTTATTTCTAAATAATAGTTCTATAATACTACAAATTTTCAAATAAATAAATGATGCCCCATATGAAATCGCCTTTTTAGAATAAAGTTAAAAGTCATAAATCAATGTTTTGAAATTAAAAGAGTTATCTCTTGTATGACAATTACAACAAGATATAACTCCTCAATAGCTCAACATACACTTTTTATTCATCGTATGAAATTAAACTCATAACATCGTAACCATTTATTTTATTAATACCGTGTAGATATTTTAGTTCAATAATAAATGCAATACCTACAACTACGCCACCTAATTTTTCAACAAGTTTAATGGCAGCTTCTATTGTTCCCCCCGTTGCAAGTAAATCATCTGTAATTAACACTCGTTGTCCTGGTTTAATAGCATCTTTATGCATAGTTAAAACATTTGTACCATATTCTAAACTGTACTCATAACGGATAACTTCACGCGGTAATTTTCCTTCTTTTCTTACAGGAGCAAATCCAATGCCCATAGAGTAAGCTACTGGACAACCAATAATAAATCCCCTTGCTTCAGGTCCTACAACAACATCTACATCTCTTTCTCGAGCATATTCAACAATTTGATCTGTCGCATAACCATATGCTTTACCGTTGTCCATAATAGTTGTTATATCTTTAAAACTCACTCCGGGTTTTGGCCAATCTTGAACTTCTGATACATATTGTTTTAAATCCATTTAATTTCCTCCTATAAATTTAAATAAGATATGATTTTATCCATTCTTTAATATTAGAAAAGTCGTCGTATAATAGGCGTTTTTCAACCTCTATGCGTGATTGTCTTAACTTATAGATACGACTCATTTCAATTTCTTGCTTATTAGGATGATTATTGATTTTTATAATTCCATCTTCATCATAAATAAATCCTAATTCTTTAAATACCTTGAGTATAAACTTTAATACTTCAGGTTTTAAATCTAGATAATCACATAACATCATACCTTCTTTAGCAAGGTTCGTTTCTTTTTTATTTATTAATGCTTTATAACAATTTTTAAATAGTGCCTTATTAGGTATTCCTTCAAAATAAATTGATTTATCATGATTTAAAACTAAATATAATTGTGAGAGTTGCAAATGACTTAGCGTTTGTTCGATTTCATCCATAGTATTAGGCAAATCTCTAAAAACTACTTTATCATAGGTTGGTACAATTGTTTCACCATAGTGATAGTGATGTTCGTTTAATTTTTCATTTTTAGGATGAATGACATACGCAATATTAGTTTCATCTTCTTTAAATTTAAGATTTTTACGTTTACTACGATAATCTAAAATTTGTAATTTATCTAACGCAATATCTTGAATAATTAATTGAGCGGTTTGATTACCATTCCACTCATTAATTTGCAGATTACCAATAATACTAATTGGTTGGCCTATTTCAAGCTCATTAGCTATTATGCCATAATTCCAGTACAAAGCAGGAAGTTGATAATCGCTAAGAGTTAATTTAAGATGTTTACCATCTTGTCCAATTGCTCTGATTGATTTAATAGTCAAATCTCTAACCTCAAATACCGGACTATTAAAATCTGAACCAAATGGACGTAAGTTTTGAATGTCTTTGATGTTTTTTACAGTTATTTCATTAGCATCAAGTCGAACATCAACTTTTTTCTGTGGTTCTAGAGAAGTTGATTCAGAGAGTTTTTTCATCCATTGATTAAGTTTATATCGAAGTGTATCAATGTTTTCAATGCACATTGTCATTCCTGCTGCCATATGGTGACCACCAAATTTATCAATTAAATCATGATGCGCATCTAAAATTTCAAACATTGAAACTTGTTCAATCGAACGTGCTGATCCTTTTGCATGATTTTGAGCGGTATCAATATTTAAAATAAGTGTGGGTAATGCATAAGTTTCAACAATTTTTGAAGCTACTATACCGAGTACGCCTTCATGCCAATTTTCTTTAGCAAGTAATAAAAATAATTGTCCTTGTTTAACTTGTGCTTCGGCTAACACCATTGCTTCTTCAGTGATATCAGCTACAATATCTTTTCTTTCTTGATTAAAATGTTCTAACTGTTCAGCTAGAAATTCTGATACTTCACTTTCCTCTGACATTAACAATTCAGCGGCAAATGAAGCATCTTCTAATCGTCCAACAGCATTCAATCTAGGACCGATAATAAAGCCAATAGTTTCTTCTGTAATTTGATTATTGAATCCAGCTTGCTTTAAGATAGCTTGAATAGCTACCGGGGGATGTTCATTCAATACAGTTAATCCTTGCTTTACTATTGAACGATTCTCGTCCGTTAGTGATACTAAATCTGCGATGGTACCAATAGCTGCAAGCGCTAAGAACTGTTGAGGAGGATGATCTAATAATGCTTGAGATAACTTATAGGCAACACCAGCTCCACACAAATATTCGAATGGATAATCAAAATCTGGGTGCATTGGGTGTACAATCGCATGCGCTTCAGGAAGTGTCTCTCCCATTTCATGATGATCTGTCACTATAACGTCTACACCTAAATCTTGAACCATCTTTATTTCCTCGTGTCCCTGGATGCCATTATCTACTGTAATAATTAATGATATACCTTCATCATATGCGTTTTGAAAAGCAAATTTATTCGGACCATATCCTTCACTAAAACGGTTCGGAATATACCAACCAACTTGAGCACCTAATTTACGTAATGTTGATACTAGTATTGTTGTTGATGTGACACCATCCGCATCATAGTCTCCGTAAACTAAGATACGCTCTTTTTTATCAATAGCTAAATTAATTCTTTCTATTGCTTTATGCATATCACTAAGTGACATTGGATTATGATTAATCACATTATCTTGTATCACATTTTGAATGGCTTCTTCTTGTACTATATCCTTACTTTCTAATACCTTTTTTATAATAGGAGAAAGATTTAATTTCTTTACGATATCTTCAGTTATGGATTCAGTTGGTTGAGAAAAATCCCAATTATATCTTGATTTAATCATAACAATCGTCCTCATTTCCAAAAGCCATTATACCGAAAATTTACTAAAATAAAAAGTACTAGCTTTTAACCGCTTATTTAAATTATATGTTAAATCTTTAAGCAAAAAACCAATCAAAGTGTAATATGCTACACTTTGATTGGTTTTTATTTATTAAAGAATCAAGTTTACATAGATTAATATTTAAACTAATATCTTTTCATCGTTTGATTTTTTAACTTTATGAACAATTAATTTATTGTTTTTAGATTTTTTTAATTGACGTTTTTTTAATATACCCCAAAGAGGTACTGCAATAAATACAGATGAGAATACTCCTGAAATCAAACCAATTAACAATGCGAGTGAGAAGTTAAAGATTATTGGTGCACCAAATATTAGTATTGCAACTACTACTACTACTACTGTTAATACCGTATTAATCGAACGAATCATTGTCTGTCTAATTGAACGGTTTACAATATCATCGATTCCTTCAGGTTTAGTAATGACTTTAACTTTATGCAAGTTTTCACGCACGCGGTCAAATGTAACAATAGTATCGTTAATAGAATAACCAACGATTGTAAGTACTGCAGCAATAAATGTTAGGTCGACTTCAATTCTAAATAAACTGAATATGGCTACAATGATAAATACATCATGTAACAGTGCTAAAACAGAAGATAACCCCATACGCCACTCAAAACGTAATGATACATATATAATAATACCTATGGAAGCTAAAATTAACGCATTCATTGCATTTTTAGCTAATTCTTGACCGATTAACGGTGAAACAGTATTGATTTGAGGTGTATCTCCAAACTCTGATTTTATTTCATCACTTAATTGATTATCTTCAGTTCGAGATAAATCTTTTTTAAATTGGACAGTGGCATTCTTATTCCCTCTACCATTGATTTGAATCTGATCAGGTTTTAAACCTGCATCTTTCACTGTTTTCTCAACTTGGTGTTGTGTAATGGCTTGTTTAGATTGAATATCTGCACGAGTACCAGCTGAGAAGTCTATACCTAAATTTAATTTGAATATTGATAAAATAACTAAACCAACAACTAATATTAAAACACTTAATGTAATTAGTGGTTTTGCTAATTTAACAAAATTCCATTTCTCATAAGAAGTTTTAAGATCATGAACATCTTTTCCTTCATTGATATCATGACGATGTTTATTTTTAACACCAAACAACCAATATTGCTTTTTGAAGATATTAGATGAGACAAGTAATGATAGTAGTCCGCGAGATAAAAATACTGCTGTAACAAATATCATTAAGATACCTAATAATAGCATCGTAGCAAAACCTTTAACTGAACTTTCACCGAAGAAGAATAAAACGGCTGCAGCTATCACTGTTGTTAAGTTTGAATCAAAAATTGTTAAGAATGAACTTTTATTAGCTTTAGAATATGCTTGTTTAAGTGTTCGACCAATTCTAAGTTCATCTTTAATCCGTTCGTACATAATGATGTTGGCATCTACCGCCATACCTACACCTAATACAAGAGCCGCTAAACCAGGTAATGTAAGTGTACCTGAAATAAAGTTAAATGCTACTAATGTTAAATAGATATATGTAGTTAGCGCAATAATAGCTACTAAACCAGGTAATCTATAAAAACCTAACATAAATAGATAAATAATTGCTACACCTAAGAATGAAGCAAAAATCGTTTTATTTAATGCATCTTGCCCGAATTGTGCACCAACAGAATTAGAGTAAATTTCTTTTAAATCTACTGGTAATGAACCCGCATTAAGTAATTCGGATATTTGTTTAGCTTCCTTCACGCCTTCTTTACCATTGAAGCCGCCAGAGATTTCTACGCTATCTGAATTAATTGGTTGGTCTACGTTCGCTGCAGAGACATACTTCGGTTTATTACCTTCTTGTTGCTTTTTAGCCTCTTTTTTGTAGCTATCGCCTTTTTTAAAGTCCATCCAAACGACCATAACATTATCACGTTTTTTAGAAATCTTTTCAGTTACATTTTTAAATTTCTCTTTACTTTTAACTTTAAATGTAACTGTTGGCTGATTAGTTTCTTGTTTGAATTCTTGCTTAGCAGATCCTTGTTTAATATCTGAACCTGACATTAATACATGATCTTGTGCATCCCTAATCGTTAAATTAGCTTGAGTAGATAGTAGCTTACGTGCTTGTGCTTGATCTTTAATACCTGCTAGTTGAACACGAATACGATTAGGATCTTCGATTTGAATTTTAGGTTCTGAGACACCAAGAACATTTACACGACTTTCTAATGTCTGAGATGTAGCTTGAAGTGCTTTTTTATCAATCTTATCACTTTTATGCAAAGGGTCTACTTGGAAAAGTACTTCAAATCCACCTTGTAAATCAAGACCTAAATTAACATTTTTAACTACATTCTTATACGTCATGCCCATTCCAGTGAATAGTAGAGCTACGAGGAGTATGAATGCAATTATTCTACTAGTTTTCTTCACATGAACACCTCATTATTTACTTATGTATTTAGAATACTCGATGAATAAATTATCATGCAAGTTAAAATGATAATACGTTCACTTTAACGACTTATTTATATTAACATACTACTCATAATAGTGAAATTAATGTCTGATTGATTTAACTATTATCATTAAAACATCAAATTTAATTAATAAAAAAGGAACTCACACAAATGAGTTCCTTTGAGTAGTGATTAATTACTTTGTTATGAAGGGTCTACTTGTTTTATAGCAGGCTTCTCTAGAGTCATTTCAGTACCAAGACCATTGACCGTTATGACCACTGACGTTTCATCTACAGCTTTAATAGTTCCTTTGATACCACCAATTGTAGTAATCTTTTGACCAGCTTCTACACGGTTAATTAATTCACGATGCTCTTTTGCACGTTTTTGTTGTGGTCTGATCAATAAGAACCACATAACTGCCAATAATAAGATTGGTATAATCAATGAAGTAAGTTGCATGATTGTTTCTCCTCTTTTAAAAGTTTTTCGGGTTCTCTACATTTAATCCATATTGTTCAAAGAACTCATCTTTAAAATCCAAAAGACGGTCTTCTCGAATGGCTTGTCTAATATCTTCCATTAATTTTAGCAGAAAACGTAAATTATGAATAGTAGTAAGACGGATACCGAAAGTCTCTTCCGCTTTAACTAAATGTCTAATGTATGCTCTTGTATAATTACAACAAGTATAGCAATCACAATGCTCATCTAATGGTCTTAAATCATCTGCATATTTTGCATTTTTAACAACTAAACGACCTGTTGACGTCATACAAGTTCCATTACGAGCTATTCTGGTTGGTAAAACACAATCAAACATGTCCATACCTCTAACGCTACATTCTATGAGTGCATCTGGTGAGCCCACACCCATTAAATATCTGGGTTTATCTTTAGGCATAAATTGTCCTGTATGTTCAACCATGTCATACATTACTGGTTTAGGTTCACCTACGGATAAGCCCCCAATGGCATATCCAGGAAAATCAAGACTAACAAGTTCTTTTGCACTTTGCTCTCTCAGATCTTTATACTCCCCTCCTTGAATAATACCAAATAATGCTTGATCTTCAGGACGCTGATGTGCCTTTAAACATCTTTCCGCCCACCGGGTTGTTCTTTCTATTGAGTTTTTTACATAATTATATTCAGAAGGCAACGGTGGACATTCGTCAAATGCCATCATTATATCTGAACCTAAATCATTTTGAATTTGCATAGACTTTTCAGGGCTAAAAAATAATTTAGAACCATTGGTATGATGTCTAAACTCTACACCCTCTTCAGTGATTTTACGCAAATTACTTAAACTGAAAACTTGAAATCCACCAGAATCGGTTAAAATAGGACCGTCCCAATTCATGAATTGATGTAATCCCCCAGCGTGCTTGATAATATCATTTCCTGGTCGCAACCACAAATGATACGTGTTTCCTAAGATAATCTTCGCTTGGATATCTTTTAGCTCCTCGGGACTCATCGTTTTGACGGTAGCTTTTGTACCAACTGGCATAAACATAGGCGTTTCAAAAGAGCCATGTGGCGTATGAACGATACCTAGTCTTGCACCAGACTGCTTACATGTTTTGATATGCTCATAGGTTACTGCAGGCATATGTCAAAACCTCACATTCTTTTAAATAATTAACATTGCATCTCCAAAGCTAAAGAACCTGTATTCCATTTGAACAGCTGTTTGATACGCATTTAGAATGTAATCTCTAGTACTAAATGCAGATACTAACATTACTAATGTAGATTTAGGTAAATGAAAATTTGTAATCAATCCATCTATAGCTTTGAATTTAAATCCGGGATATATAAAAATATCAGTCCATCCACTTTTTTCAAGAAATCTAGAATGATCACGTCGTATTGTTTCAAGAGTACGTGTTGAAGTGGTACCAACAGAAATAATTCTTTTGCCATTTGCTCTAGTTTGATTTAGTAAATCTGCTGTTTTTTTTGTCATTTGGTAATATTCACTATGCATTTCATGGTCATCAATATTATCAACACTTACTGGTCTAAATGTACCTAGACCAACATGTAATGTGATAAATGCAATATTAACACCCTTGTCTTTAATTTGCTTCAATAAATCATCAGTAAAATGAAGACCAGCAGTGGGTGCTGCAGCAGATCCACTTTCTTTAGCATAAACCGTTTGATATCTATCTGGATCATCAAGTCGTTCTTTAATATAAGGTGGTAATGGCATTTCACCTAATTCATCGAGTCGCTCTTGCAGAATCCCATCATAATGTAAGCGCATCACACGTCCACCATGTTCAAGTTCCTTAATACATTCGGCAGTAATATTGCCATCACCAAAATTCAGACGATGACCTACTTTTACTCTTTTAGCAGGTTTTAATAATACTTCCCAATCATTGCCTTCAATTTGAGCAAGCATTAACATTTCAACTTTAGCTCCTGTTTCTTCTTTAAGCCCAAATAAAAGTGCAGGCATAACTCTTGTGTCATTAAGCACTAAAGTATCACCTGGATTTAAATACTGTATGACATCTTTAAAATAAAGATGTTCCATCGTACCGTTTTGCTTATTAAGAACAAGTAATCTACTTTGATCTCTATTTTTTAAAGGTGTTTGAGCTATCAAAGATTCTGGCAAGTGATAGTCGAATTCTTCAATATTCAACTTATTTCCTCTTTTCATATGAATTATTAAAGTGCTCATAAGCGAATGCCGTTGCTTTTCTACCACGAGGCGTTCTTTCTAATAAGCCTTTTTGAATTAAAAATGGTTCATAAACGTCTTCAATGGTTACTCGTTCTTCACCAATTGATACAGCAATCGTGTCTAAACCAACGGGACCACCCCCATATTGATTAATAATACAGTTCATCATCTTATGATCAATGTAATCTAAACCTTCTTGGTCAACTTGCAATAATTGTAATGCTCTTTTAGTTGTCTCAATATATATTTGATCATCTTTATTAACTTGTTGGAAGTCTCTCACACGTTTAAGTAGCCTGTTAGCAACTCTTGGAGTACCTCGTGAACGACGCGCTAATTCTATCGCACTCTCATCATCGATTTGTGTTCCAAGCACTTCTGCTGTTCGAGTGATGATTTCTTTTAAATCATTTTCGCTATAATATTCAAGTCTCAAATGTACACCGAAACGATCTCTTAGTGGTCCTGTTAAACTACCTGCCCTTGTTGTCGCACCAACTAATGTAAATGGTGGTAAGTCAATTCTAATACTTCTTGCTTCATCACCCTTACCAACGATAATATCCAAGAAAAAATCTTCCATAGCAGGATAAAGTACTTCTTCAACAACATTACTTAATCGATGAATCTCATCTATAAAAAGTACATCGCCAGGTTGTAATCCAGATAATATAGCTGCTAAATCACCAGGTCTTTCTAACGATGGACCTGAAATCGTACGGATATTAACTTCCATTTCATTTGCTATGATATTAGATAATGTCGTTTTCCCCAGTCCTGGAGGTCCAAATAACAATACATGATCAAGTGGTTCTTCTCTTAATTTAGCCGCTTCAATAAAAACTTCCAGGTTACTTTTAATAGAGGATTGACCGATATATTGTTTAAGTTTTGTAGGTCTTAACGACAATTCAAAGTCCGAATCTTCATTATGAAATTCCTGATCAACCATTCTTTTATCCATAAAAACTTCCTCCATTAAATCACTATAAATGTTATTAAGAAATTAATGTTCGTAAACCAACTTTAACAGCTTCATCCACTGAATTTGGCATTTGTTTTTTAAGAACCTTTTCAACTTTGGATAATTCTCGTTTAGAATATCCCAACGCTTCTAATGCTAACATAGCTTCTTTAATGACCTGAGTTTGTTCACCTTCATCTACTTTTATTTGCATGAACGCTTCACTATTTTCTTCAGTGATTGTCACTTTTCCTTTTAAATCTAGAACGATTTGTCTAGCTGTTTTTTTACCTATACCAGGAAATTGAGTGAGATAGCTATCATTTTCGTTTTCAATAGCAAGTTTTACCTCGTTTGGTGTACTTGATGCAAGTATAGCTAATGCTGACTTTGGACCAATACCTGTTACTTTAATTAAGCTAAGAAACATATCTTTTTCTTCTTCGCTAATAAAGCCATAGAGTAATTGTGCATCCTCGCGCACTATCAGAGACGTGAAAATTTGAACTTCTTTATCTTTATACTTTTGAAAACGGTAAGAATTAGGAGTTTGAATTTCATATCCAATTCCAGTCGTTTCAACCACAACATGAGTTGGAAATAGTTGAGATAAAGTTCCTTTTATATATGCATACATACTGGCAACTCCCTTACATACTCATACTTATTAATTCTACTTTAGTAACATGTGGTTAATATCTTCTTAAAGATGCTATTACATCATCAACGGATAAATCAGAGTATCGACAGGGTAATGGTAGCTTTGTCTTCAATCGGAACGCTTTGATGAATTGTTAATACTGATAATTACAACTGAGGTATTGTATTTAGCACTTTTGCAAGCATACCCACAATATCGTTTACATAGAGAATTAATGTGAATTCATGACGATCAATTATCTTTTCATCTACTGGAAAAATTGTCTCACGATACTTATAAAAAGCACTTCGAGACAAATCAGAATTATTTTTCAAAGCATTTTTACTTTTAAAGTTTTAACTATAGATTCAGGTAATACATCTTCTATAATTAAATAAAACTTATTATGATTTTTATTGCCCATAGTTTACACTCCTATTCGACAAATTCAAATTCTCCGCCAAGAATCCTAACAATGTCGCCATTGCTGCATCCTCTTTCTCTTAATGCATCGTCTATACCCATTGAACGCATTTGTCTTGCAAATCGACGAACTGCTGGATCACTATTGAAATCAGTCATTTTAAACATTCGCTCAATAGCATTTCCATTTACTACATATGCACCATCGTCATCTCTCGTAATGTTAAATTTATCTGCAGAAGGTGTATGTTTATACAAGACACGATTGACCCCAGCATTATCATCTTCTTCAACTGTGAAATCAATATCTTTGACTTCCTCAAGTTGATCTGAAATTTGATATAACAATTGATCAATATTGTCGCGAGTAATTGTCGAAACAGGTATGATTATTGCATCTTTGTCAATTTCTTCTTTAAATAACTCTAAATTATCTTTTGCCTCAGGCAAATCCATTTTATTTGCAACAATAATTTGTGGGCGTTCTTCTAAACGTTGTTTGTAATTGACTAATTCCTGATTTATAATTTTATAATCTTCTATTGGATTTCTTCCCTCAGATCCGCTCATGTCAATCATATGAACGATAACTTTTGTACGTTCAACATGTCTTAAAAATTGATGTCCTAAACCTACTCCATCTGAAGCACCCTTAATTAATCCAGGTAAGTCTGCCATAACAAAACTTCTATGATCTGGAGCTAAAACGACACCTAAGTTAGGTTTTATTGTAGTAAAATGATATGCACCTATTTTAGGCTTAGCTTTAGAAACAATAGATAATAGTGTAGATTTACCAACGCTAGGGAAACCAACTAAACCTACGTCAGCAAGCAATTTTAGTTCTAATGTTACTTCTAGCTCTTCACCTGGTTCACCATTTTCACTAAAATCAGGTGCTGGATTTCTTGGAGTTGCAAAACGTGAGTTTCCGCGACCTCCACAACCTCCACGAGCAACAACTGCTCTTTGTCCATCTTCAACCAAATCCGCTAATACTTCATCAGTTTCTACACTTTTAATAATTGTGCCGGGTGGTACTTTTAGCACTAAATCTTCTGCATTTCTACCATGCATATTACTACTTTGTCCATTTTCACCTTTTTTTGCTTTGAAGTGCCTTTGATATCTAAAGTCTAATAGTGTTCTTAAACCCTCATCAACTTCAAATACTACAGACGCACCTTTACCACCATCGCCACCTGCTGGCCCACCAAATGGCACATACTTCTCTCTTCTATATGCTGTGATTCCATTTCCACCATCACCAGCTTTGAGAGATATTTTGACTTGATCAACAAACATATATCTCACCTCTTTTACGTTGAAATTTTTATCTTAATAATTATATCATTATACATATTGATATAAAACTTTAATTATATCAATTTAAACAAAAATAAAACACCAGAAGTATTCACTTCTGGTGTTAACTAGACAAAATTATTCAGCAACTGCATATACAGAAACCTGTTTTTTGTCGCGACCTTTGCGTTCAAATTTAACAACGCCGTCGATTTTAGCGAATAATGTATCATCGCCACCACGACCTACATTTTCACCAGGGTAGATTTTAGTACCACGTTGGCGATATAGAATTGAACCACCTGATACGTATTGACCGTCAGCACGTTTAGCACCTAAACGTTTTGATTCAGAGTCACGTCCGTTTTTTGTAGAACTTACCCCTTTTTTAGATGCGAAAAATTGTAAGTTTAATTTTAACATCGGGATACACCTCACTTATAATTTAATCTGATGTTTTCATTATATTCTTCTTCAATCGTTTGTAAAGAAACTAGCATTGCTTGAAGAATTAATTGCGCTTCTTTGTTATTAATATCAACACTTCTTATATGGAAATATCCACCATCATCTTCGTAATCGATATCAGGTTTTTCTGTTGTTAATCCCATAATAGCACTAACACTTCCAAATAAGACGGCTGAGACCCCAGCACAGACAATGTCATGACCATATTCACCTTGATTAGCATGACCATCCATGATTACATCTGTAACTTTACCTTCATCGTTAACTGTAATATCAACATTTATCATAAAATTATGCGTTAATTTTATCAATAGTTAATTTAGTATATGGTTGACGATGGCCTTTTTTACGTTTAGAGTCTTTACGACGTTTGTATGTGAATACAGTAATTTTCTTACCGCGACCTTGTTTATTAACTGTAGCAGTAACTGAAGCACCTTCAACTGTTGGCGCACCAACTTTAACTGAATCTCCACTTACAAATAATACTTTATCAAAAGTGAATGAGTCTCCTTCATTTGCGTCTAATTTTTCAACGAAGATTTCTTGTCCTTCTTCTACTTTGATTTGTTTTCCACCTGTTTCAATAATAGCAAACATACTTTGCACCTCCTATAATATAAGTCACGCCATATACAGGTGA
Organism: Staphylococcus saccharolyticus; assembly: GCF_900458815.1. Taxonomy (NCBI): domain Bacteria; kingdom Bacillati; phylum Bacillota; class Bacilli; order Caryophanales; family Staphylococcaceae; genus Staphylococcus; species Staphylococcus saccharolyticus. The sequence goes on along the minus strand of NZ_UHDZ01000001.1, from coordinate 1,140,274 downwards.
CAAATTTAGTTGTACTTAAACCTATATTTGAGCGGTTGTATGTAGCCTGAAACTACTCAACTACTGCATCTTACCATCACTAAGTCTTACTGTCAATTGTGTTTTTAGCTTTTTCTGTAAATTTGATGATAATTGGAAATAAAATAATTAACAATATAAAATTGAGAATCAATGTTGGTACTATTCTAAATAGAATAAATTCTATGAAGTTAAACTGAATAAATCCAATTATACCATAAATAATTGCTACATATATTTCTAATAATACTGTGCTTAGTAATACAATTAAGAATAATATAGAATAATCTCGATAGAAAATTTTGAAGAATTTATCTACTATGACTACAAAAATTATATAACCAAACATATATAATCCATAAATACTGCCGAAATATAAGTCAGTCATAATACCAAAAAAACTTGCTAAGATAATCGCAACACCAAAATCTCTATAAACAGTCATAATTATAATGTACATTAAAGTTAAATGTGGTACAAAAATAATGTCTATCTTTCCAAAGTGCATAGGAATGACTAAACCTATTACTGTATCAATGTAAAATAGTATAATACCAATCAAAAAATAATATACTGTTCGCATTAGTTATCACTGCTTTCATCATCAGGGATAGTACTTACATCACGTTTCGCTACATAAACATGACTTAAATCAGCTAGATCTGCACCTGTTTTAACTCTAACTTCTTTAGCTAAGCCATATTGATCATTTTCAACTTTTGTAACTTCTCCTATGTATAAGTCACTTGGTAACTGATCTGCTAAACCACTTGTTACGACCTTATCTCCTTTTTTAACACTATCTTTGTTATTAATATCACTAATAACTAATTCTTCGTTTTTAGCATCGTAATGATCAATCAATCCAAACACATTTTTCGAACCATGTTGAACATTTACTGATAACTTTCCTGCTCGTGTATGTGTTGATATTAAATCTACTTGTGCAGAAAATTGATTAACTTTAGTTACTCTTCCAACTAATCCTTGAGAAGTCATAACAGCCATATTGTTTTTTATACCTGATTTTGAACCCTTATCTATAACAATAGTATTCATCCATTGATCTGGGTTTCTAGCAATAACAGTTGTAGATATTGGATTGTATTTAGACAAATCTTTGACATCCAACTCTTTTTTATACTTTTCATTTTCTGATTCTAATTTTTGATTTTTTGCTTCAAATTGTTTGATTTTATTATTATCCGATTTCGACCCACCATTTTTAAATATATTACCTATTGCTCCAGTAACAAAATGAATTGGATAACTAACCGTCCTTTGGCCTAAGGAAACTGAATCACCAACATATTGTTCTGGAGGGGATTGCGTTTGTGAACGAATGGATAAACCTATTAACGCTATGAAAACGATTATTGCACATAAAACAACAATAAGTTTGTTATTTTTGAAAAAATTAAGCACCCAGAACACCTCTATACCACTATATTTATTATCCTTTTTTATTTTATATTACTCACAACTTGAAATAAAGCACTAACTAATTTTATTTGAAAAAATTTTGTTGACCTTGTCAAAAATAAGATAGTTTTGACATAGGTTTAAGGCTTTATAAAAAAACTACTAACCTTGAAGTTAGTAGTTTAATCGTTCCTTGAAGTTTCTATAGTAACTTAGTAACAAGCCATGCTAATTGAGAAACATCTGCATATTACAATATTTACTAAAAATAATGATATAGAAACATTTATAAACCAGAACTTTAAATATTCGTTAAAATTACGTTATTGATTTCCTTGTTCTTTTGAACTCTTCTCTTTTTTTTCATCTTCACTGTATAGTGTCTCTTCTTTTCTCCAACGAGCAAAGAGATTTTGTGCTTTTGCTTGTTCATTAGCTTGTTTCTCTTTTGATTGTTCAGCCATTTCGAAATTACACCAACCTTTAACTTGTAATATATATATAAGGTTAACTTATTTAATTTCTATTTTCAAATTCATAGTTTACAATTAGTTATAAGTATCCGCAGGTTTTAACTCGAGATGTTGATCTAATTTGTTTAAATCTTGTTGCATTTCAAACTCTGTATTATAGACTCTAATTGAGTCAGAACCAAATTTATAAATAATAAACTCGTTTCCACGTTGCCCTGCAAGGTACTTATCATTATATCCCATTCGCCCCATGCCAGAAACTGACATAAACTCTCTCTTATCTATCATATTAAAAACATTTTTAATTTGTCTTGATGGAACATTGTTAATAATATCATTATTTTTTAAAGAATAACTTTCACCCTGCTCCGGTTGAGCTGGAGGTACATTCGTAGGATTATGCGAATTATCTAAACCCTGTTGCACATAATCTGGAGAGTGATTCAAAGGATTCCATTCTTGTTCTCTAAGGAAAGGAGCGTATTTGAGTACTATATATATGATTACTATAATCGCTAGTACAGCAATAAAATTCTTAATGATGCTAAATATAAATCTCATTGTGTCCCTCCTTATCATATTTAATTAAGTATAATTTAAATTTTTAATTGTTACATCAGACTAAGGAAGTAGTCTTGATATACCTGTAGACTGATGCTCAATGTCTTTAAATACTTTATAATATTAAATATAATTATATATATGCACTGGAGGTGCTTTCATATGAGTATTTTAACTATTATTTTAATCGTTTTATTAGTCGTTTTATTATTTAGAGTTGGATTATCAATATTAAGATTCTTAATATCAGCTGGGATTGTATTATTATGTATTTATTTAGGATATAAAGGTGTAGTTTGGTTATTTAATCATTTCCAAGGACTATCAGACCTCATTCAATAAATAATTTAGGTTAGCTATACGTTTATGATATAAACTATTGTAAAAGGGCTTGTTATCAAGTGTATCAGGCTAACTTTTTATTTATCATCAAAATAACCTGTTTCAACCAAACTAGTAAATTTGATATCACCAATAATTATATGATCAAGTAGATCTATACCTAATTGCACCACACTCTCTCAAACGATACGTTGTTGTAATATCCTCTTTAGAAGGTGTAATATCTCCTGATGGGTGATTATGTACAACAATTATAGCATTAGAAGATTCTCTAATTGCAATATTAAAAACTTCTCGAGGATTTAATTGAGCTATTTAACGTTCCTTTATAAACCCACGACTGTTTCATAACTATATCTTTTGAATTTAATTAATAATACTACAAAATGTTCTTGATCTAAATCTTTCATAGTAGACATCATTAAATCTGCAACATCACCCGGATGAGTTATTTTCACTTTATCTAAGGTACTAGATGAATTCAAACGTTCTCCTAGCTCAAACGCTACCTTTAATATAATTGCCATATACAAACCAATACCTTTTATTTTTAACAAGTCGTTAATGGATAGCTTTTTTATTTCTCTGATTGAGTGATGATTTTTAATTAATTCATTCGCTATATCTATACTTGAAAAGCCCTTTCTTCTAGTATTAATAAGTATTGCAAGTAATTCTACGTTAGATAAACTTTTAGCCCCATAATTAATCAGTCTCTCTTTCATTAATTCTCAATAGATATCTCCTCCTAAAAATATATTAAGCTGCTTATAAAAAATTGAAGTCGTTAAAAATGATAGAAAAACAAATGGAATAAGAGGTACATACTTTAAATCTCCACTAATAAAAATCTTTAAAATTAATGTCACAATACCACCGATAATAAATGTCAAAATAATGATAACAAAAATAAAGTTTAGTGGTAAAAAGAGAAATAAAATATTAAATAGTAAAATGTCTCCATAACCAATTAATTTGAATGTATATAAAAATATTATATGAGAAACAAAAAATATCACTACAAAGCTAGTGAAAAAGATTTTAGTACAAATAAGTGAGACAACTAAAAAACTGCAAGTAACTTCAAATCTATTGTCATAGATTGAATATCATAAAGTGTCATAGTGAGGAGAAATAAGAAAATAATAAGAAAAAGAGTAAAACCTGTTTAAACTAACTACGGTTTTACTCTTTTTGTATATTAATTAAATTTAGTTTTAGCTTTTACTTCACTTATAAAATACAAACTACCAGTAATAATGAGTCCATCACCTTTGTAATTTTCAATAAAATGAACATAATCATCTATAAATTTGATATTATCTAATTTAATTTCTTCAGCAATTTCTTCTTTGGCTAAAGCTTTAGGAAAATCAAAGTCAGCTAAATAAAATTGTGACGCAATCTCATTTAATTTATTAATCATACTACTAATTGGTTTACCTTTAATAGCAGAAAATAAAATATCTATTTTTTCTCTACCGTAATAATGTTTAATAGTGTCTATGAGCGCTTCAACACTCTCGTTATTATGTGCACCATCAATAACCATTAAAGGCTGTTCCCTTACTTGTTCAATACGACCTGTCCAATTAACTGATTCTATACCATCAATCATTTTATTAAAATCAAGATCGATGATATCAGCTTCATTTAATTCTAATAAAGCAGTAATAGCTAAAGAAGCATTTTCTTTTTGATGTTCACCTAGCATATTCAATACGATAGTTTCAAGTTCATAATCTTTATATCGGTACGTAAACTCATCATCTTGAGAGATGATAATAATTTCTCTATCTAATTCAATCGGCTTAGCATTTTGCTCTAATGCATAATCTCTTACATATTTAAGAGCATCATCATTTTTAACTGAATAAATCACTGGTGTATTGGGCTTAATAATCGCTGATTTATCTTTAGCTATATCTAAGTAGGTTGTTCCTAGAATATCTGTGTGATCAAGACCAATACTAGTTAAAATCGACAAAACAGGTTCAAATACATTTGTTGAGTCATTTTTAATTCCTAAGCCCGCTTCAATAATGACAAAATCGACAGGTCTAATTTCACCAAAATAGAGAAACATCATCGTTGTAATAATTTCAAATTCAGTAGCAGCCCCAAGTTCAGTATCACTTTCTAAAGCTTCACAAATTGGCTTAACACGCTCAACAAGTTGAACAATCTCATCATTCGTAATTGGAATACCGTTTAAACTAATACGTTCATTAAAGATTTCTATAAATGGTGAAGTAAATGTACCAATATCATAGCCATTTTCAACTAAAGCTGTTCTGAGATATGCAACCGTAGACCCTTTACCATTTGTGCCACCTATGTGAATACCTCTTATCTTATCTTGAGGATTATTAAATTGTTCTAACATCCATTCCATACGTTTGACACCAGGTTTAATACCAAATTTTGATCTTTCGTGTATCCAATACAAGCTGTCTAGGTAATTCATGATCATACTCCTATGCTTTTAATTGTTCGATTCTTGATTTAACTCCATTATATTTTTCTTGATAATGTCGTTGCTTTTCTTTTTCTTCATTAATAATTCTCTCTGGAGCTTTATTAACAAAGTTTTCATTTGATAATTTTTTATCTACTCTATCTAACTCACTTTGAAGCTTGTCTAATTCTTTTTCTAGGCGAGCAATTTCCTTGTCCATATTAATGAGGCCTTCAAGAGGTAAAACAACTTTACCTGCTACAACAACTGAAGTCATCGCTTTTTCAGGTATAGAAATCTCTGTATCAATTGTTAAATCACTTGGATTACAGAACTTGTTAAGATAACTTGTATTATCTTTAAGTGTTTGAGTCGCCGTTTCATCTTTAGTTTGAATTAAGATAGGAATTGATTTAGAAAGTGGTGTATTCACTTCCACTCTTGATTGACGAACAGATTTAATGATTTCAACTAATTGTTGCATTGTTTGCTTACTTTCTTCAAACATTAATGTTTCTTTTACAGTTGGCCATTCTGCATTAACTATTGTCTCCCCTTTATGAGGTAAACTTCGCCAAATACTTTCTGTAACAAAAGGCATAAATGGATGCAACATCTTCATTATTTTATCCAACACATAACTTAAAACAGAACGAGTAGTTTGCTTTTGCGATTCGTCCTCACCGTTCATTGGTATTTTACTCATTTCGATGTACCAATCACAAAACTCATCCCAGATAAAGTTATATAAAGCTCGACCTACTTCACCAAATTCATATTTATCACTTAATTCAGTTACCGTACTTATTGTTTCATTTAAACGTGTTAATATCCATTTATCTGCTAATGATAAATCTCCAGTTAAGTCAATATCATCTACTGTAAAATCAGCACCAATATTCATTAAACTAAAACGTGCAGCATTCCAAATTTTATTAATAAAATTCCAAACTGATTCCACTTTTTCTGTTGAAAAACGTAAATCATGTCCAGGAGATGATCCAGTGGCAAGGAAATATCTTAAACTATCAGCACCGTATTCATTAATGACATCCATAGGATCCACACCATTACCTAATGATTTACTCATTTTACGACCATCTTCGGCTCTAACTAATCCGTGAAGTAATACATCATTAAATGGACGTGTATTCGTAAATTCTAATCCTTGGAAAATCATTCTAGCTACCCAAAAGAAAATAATATCATATCCAGTGACCAAAGCATTAGTTGGGTAATAGCGCTTAAAGTCCTCTACATCAATATCTGGCCAACCCAGTGTTGAGAACGGCCATAATGCACTAGAAAACCATGTATCAAGTACATCTTCATCTTGAACCCAATTTTCAATGTCACTTGGTGCATCTTCACCTACATAAATTTCACCAGTCTCTTTGTGATACCACGCTGGAATTTGATGTCCCCACCAAAGTTGGCGAGAAATTGTCCAATCTCTGATTTCCTTCATCCATCTATTAAATGTATTTTCAAATCGACCAGGGAAAAAGTCAATTCTATCTTTAGTTTTTTGGTTATCTAGTGCTCTTTGTGCTAAAGGCTTCATTTTTACAAACCATTGCGTAGATAAATACGGTTCTACTATAGCACCAGATCTCTCAGAGTGACCGACAGAATGCATATGCTCTTCTATTTTAATAACTAAATCTTGTTCTTTCAAATCTTCAACAAGCTGTTTACGACATTCAAAACGATCCATTCCTTCGTATTTATCTGCTTGCTCATTCATCTTGCCATATTTATCCATGACAATAATATTTTCCAATTGATGTCTTTGACCAATTTCAAAATCATTTGGGTCGTGTGCTGGAGTAACTTTCATAGCACCTGAACCAAATTCTATATCAACATACTCATCAGCTAAGATTGGCAACTCCCTACCAACTATTGGTAAAACTACCTTTTTACCTATTACACCTTTGTAACGTTCATCATTTGGATTAACAACAATTGCAGTATCTCCAAGCATTGTTTCTGGACGAGTAGTAGCTATTTCAATATAACCTTCTCCATCAACGTATGGATATTTAAAATGATAGAAAGCACCTTGAACATCTTCATGAATCACTTCAATATCTGATAAAGCTGTTCTAGCTTTTGGATCCCAATTGATGATTCTCTCACCTCTGTAGACAATACCTTTGTTGTATAAATCTATAAACACTTTTCTTACAGCTTTACTTAAACCTTTATCAAGAGTGAAACGTTCTCTACTATAGTCCAAACCCAGACCCAATTTAGCCCATTGTTGTCTAATGAATGAAGCATACTCTTCCTTCCAATCCCAAGCTTGTTCTAAAAACTTCTCTCTACCTAAATCATGTCTAGATATACCTTGTTCATTCAGTTTTGCCTCAACTTTTGCTTGAGTTGCTATACCTGCATGATCCATGCCAGGAAGATATAAAGTATCATAACCTTGCATACGTTTCATACGCGTAATAATATCTTGTAATGTTGTATCCCAAGCATGTCCTAAATGTAATTTTCCAGTAACATTTGGGGGTGGAATTACGATTGTATAAGCCTCTTTAGATTTATCTTCTGATGGTTTAAAGTAACCATTCTTAACCCATTCGTCATAACGACCCTTTTCAACTTCTCTTGGATCGTATTTTGGTTTCATCTCCATTAAAAATACCTCCTAATATAAATAAAAACATCCGACCTATAAAAATAGGACGGATGTTCCGTGGTACCACCTATATTCAAGAAGAACTATTTAAGCTTAGTTCTTCAAGCACTTAAGTATTATGATTAACGCTCAAACACGCTTTTACTTACTCAGTGTTGTTCAGTAAAAGTTCAATACAGGGCTACCTTCAGTTAAAATCATTTACATATTTACACCTACCATATGCTCTCTTTAAAATGATAAGAACCTACTCTTCCCTCATAATATATTCATTTACTCACTTATAGTATAATGGATGAATGAATAAGTCAATGTATAGGAGGTAAAATTATGAAAGAGTGTGCTTTTAACACTGATGACCCAGTTTATTTAGAGTATCATGATTATTTTTGGGGGCAACCTTTATACGACAGCAAAGATTTGTTTAAACTTATGGCTTTGGAATCTCAACATGCAGGTTTATCTTGGCTGACAATTTTGAAAAAGAAAGCATCTTATGAAGAAGCCTTTTATTATTTTGATCCAAAGCAAGTTTCTCAAATGACTAAAAAAGACATCGATCGATTAATGAAATTTCCTAATATCGTCCATAATCGTAAAAAACTAGAAGCTATTGTAAGCCAAGCTCAAGGTTATCTAAAAATTGAAGAGGGTTATGATAGCTTTAGTGATTTCTTATGGTCATATGTAGATTATAAGCCTATTGATATGGGATATAAAAAACCAAGAGATCGTAAAAATGTTGATGCACGTGCGACGCAACTCTCTAAAGATTTAAAAAAATACGGTTTTAAATTTTTAGGACCTGTCACTGTTTTCACTTTCTTAGAGGCTGCAGGATTATACGACGCTCACTTAGAAGGTTGTTCTGCTAAACCTAAACACTCATAATTCAGAGTGTTAAATTATAAGTATAATACCACCCAATGATTTTGAAATGAGACCATTAGAATGTTGCGCTAACATTCAACTATTAGAAGCACTTTGGGTGACTGTATTATTTTACTTTGAATTTTAAGAAATAACTAATAAGAGGCGCTATGATAAACAATATGAAGAAAATTCTAAAGATATAATAACTAGATATCATCGCTACATCTGCACCGATAGCAATAGCAACTAAAACAATCTGACTCATACCTCCAGGTGCTGCTCCTAAAAACAACTCATTTATTGAATGATTAGTCAATAAATGAATGATTAAAACCATTATAAACGTTGTAAGAATTAGCATCATATTTTGAAATGCTATAGCAACAGCAATTCTTCCTTTTAAATCATTTAATAAGTGTGCTATTTGCAATCCTATTCGAATCATATATTAATTGTGCTATAGCTAATAACCAATAATCTAAAGTAAAAGTTAAATTGGTAGTTAAATTCCACACTATAAGTACCGCAATAGAAGCAAGCAATTGTTTAATAGGAAAATTAACTTTTGACATTATGAAATAAACAATAGTAATGATGAGTAACAACAACACAATTTGCCAAATCTCTAAGGCACGTGATAAAGGAATCGTGCTATTGATACCCACTTCTTTTGAACTAGATGAATCTTGAAAAAATATGATATGAGTGGCACTAAAATTACAACAAATATATACGAGAGGTTTGAGTTAATCTTACAACTAAAATATTAGCATTTTTATTTTCTTCAGCAATAATAAGCATTTGACTTAGGGCACCTGGAATGACACTTAATATAGCAGTCTCAATATTAACCTTTGCAATTTTCTTAAAAAAGAAAGCAATAAGTAGTGATATAACAATTAATAAAACTGTAACGATAATGATAGTTAACCAATTATTACTAATATCACCGATAACGCTTTTAGTAAAAGTAGAACCTATCTCTATACCTAAAAAAATCAAACCCATTTGACTGAGCCAAAACAGCCATTTGATTGTCAATTTGAACACACGCACGCATAGAATCGTCGCAATAATAGGTCCAAACATAAATGGTAGCAGAATGTGTGAAACTTTTAGAATAAAACTAATGATGATAGCAGTGATTAATATAATAAGATTATTTCTCTGTAAGTGATTCATTTTGAACACGCTACTTTCATATATATGAGTCATATAATAATGCAAGGAATATTTTTTGTGTTAAAAATTATTAGCTTTCTATTTATACGTGGTTATAATTAGCTTTAGGCTAGTAACTTTTTCATATAACTATAATGTAGTACTTGTAGAAATGTAACTAAAGGCTGAGATATTTTCAAGTTTTATCCCAGCCTTAACTACAATATAGCTAATTAATTTAAAACTATCATACTATTCGACTAAGCACATTATCAAATGCCTGAACAGTTTTTTCTATATCTTTTTTAGTATGTGCCATAGACAAGAAAGTACCTTCGAATTGTGAAGGAGGCAAGAATACTCCTTCTTTAGCCATTTCTCTATACATGTTACTAAATAGTTCTAAATCACTTTTATTTGCTTCCTCAAAGTTAGTCACTGGCCCTTCATTCAAGAAATAACCAATCATCGAACCAGCACGATTAACTGTAATTGGCACGTTATGTTTTGCAAACACTTCTTTTAATCCTTTTTCAAGAATATCACCTAAAGCATTAAAGTAGTCGTAAGATTCAGGTGTTAACTGACTTAACGTTTCATATCCGCTTGTCATTGCTAATGGATTTCCTGATAACGTTCCCGCTTGATAAATCGTTCCGACTGGTGCAATTTGATCCATAATTTCCTTTTTACCGCCAAAGGCACCTACAGGCAATCCGCCACCAATCACTTTTCCTAAACAAGTTAAATCAGGTGTTACACCGAAATATCCTTGAGCACAATGATAACCTATTCGGAAACCTGTCATAACTTCATCAAAAATGAGTAAAGCACCATATTCAGTCGTAATATCACGTAATCCTTGTAAAAATCCTTCTACAGGAGGAACGACACCCATATTACCTGCAACTGGCTCTACAATAACACCTGCAATGTCATCACCATACTTTTCAAAAGCTAGACGAAGTGATTTTAAATCATTGTATGGTACTGTAATAGTATTTTTAGCAATACCTTCAGGTACGCCAGGTGAGTCTGGTAAACCTAACGTAGCTACTCCAGAACCCGCTTTAATTAAAAGTGAGTCACTATGACCGTGATAACATCCTTCAAATTTAATAATTTTATTTCGTCCATTATATCCTCTAGCTAAACGGAGTGTGTCTAAAGTAGCTTCTGTTCCAGAAGAAACCATTCTTACTTTTTCAATAGACGGAACACGTTCAATAACTAATTCTGCTAATTTATTTTCTTGTAGTGTAGAGGCACCAAAACTAGTACCCTTATCAACAACTTCATGTAATTTTTCAATGACTTGTTTATTTTTATGACCTAAAATTAACGGTCCCCAACTCAAGACATAATCGATGTATTCATTGCCATCAATATCATAAATTTTAGACCCTTCAGCATGATCCATAAAAATCGCAGGTGTATTTACTGATTTAAATGCTCTTACTGGACTGTTAACACCACCTGGCATCAAATTTTCAGCTATATTCATAGCTTTAATTGATTTTTCATAACCCATATTCAGGCCCTCCTTAGTATTTATCCAATTATTTGTCTAGATAACGACAAATATCTTTCGCAAAATAAGTAATAATTAAATCTGCACCGGCACGTTTAATTGAAATCATTTGTTCCATTACAATTTTTTCTTCATCAATCCAACCGTTTTGAGCTGCTGCTTTAGTCATACTGTATTCGCCACTGACATTATACGCAACAACAGGTACGTTCGTATTATTTTTAACATCTCTAACAATATCTAAATAGCTTAATGCAGGTTTAACAATCATCATATCGCAACCTTCTTTGAGGTCACTTTCTAATTCTCTGAGTGCCTCTAAGCGGTTAGCTGGATCCATTTGATAAGTCTTTCTATCTCCAAATGAAGGTGCTGAGTCTGCAGCATCACGGAACGGACCGAAAAAGCTAGAAGCATATTTTATGCCATAACTCATAATAGGAATATTTTGATATCCAGCTTTGTCTAATCCTTCCCTAATTTCAGCAACAAACCCATCCATCATATTACTAGGTGCAATAATATCTGCACCTGCTTCAACTTGAGAAATAGCTGTATTTACCAATAATGGCAGTGATTTATCATTATCTACATCATGTGTATGATCGTCAATGACACCACAATGTCCGTGATCAGTGTATTCACATAAACATGTATCTGCAACTATAAGTAAATCACTGTATAATTTTTTCGCAATTCGAGTTGCCTCTTGTACAACACCATTATGGTCGTATGCACCTGAACCGACATCATCTTTTTCATTTGGCACGCCAAAGAACATAATCGCTCTAATACCCAAATCGTACGCTTCTTTAATTTCTTCATGTAATAAGTTTAAACTAATTTGATATACACCTGGTAAAGATTTAATCTCGCTTTTTACACTATCTTCTTCGACTACAAATATAGGATATATTAAATCTTCCTTTCTAACGTGAGTTTCTCTCACTATGTCTCGCATTGTTTTTGAAGAACGCAATCTTCTATGTCTATCAAATTTCATTTTTTTGTCCCTACTTTCTATAATTTTATCAATCAACAATTCTAACGTTTGCTTTTCTGCAACTTCTACTGACTGATGATAGTACTTAATTGTATTTGCTGTTTGTTTTCCTATTGCAAAATAATGTTCAAAATTTATATGCGTACCTTCATTAAAGAAAAACTCAACAGCTGAAGAACTTGAAAAGGTTATCGCATCAATCTTCTTATGACAAGCTAAACATTTTACCTGACGAATATTCTCTTCATGTGGCACAGGTCGATATAAATCTATTTTAACAACATCATTAAACAATTTTAATTGCTGAGCTAACTTAGGTCGTGCTTTTTGACTTGAAGGCAATAATATAGATTCACTTTGTACTCTAAATTCCTTTAAAAAACCTTCTTGTGAAAAATCATTTGGAATAAAATCAACATTGATTCCTAATTCACGACAATACTGTGCTGTTTTTTTTCCAATGACAGCTACCTTTTTAACTTTAACGCTATTTAAAAAGTGATAAAAGTATTTTACTGCGTTTTTGGACGAAAAAATAAGCCAGTCATAGTTACGCTCTAGCAAATTCTCATTAAAGTGAAGCTTTTGTAGCTGAATTAATGGTTTATGAATAATTTCAACTAAATCGCTTTGAATTTGATTTGTTTGAGTCATAACTATCACTGGTTTCATAAAATGAGTCACCTCTAAAAAAGAGTTGTTAATTTTCTTCATTTAACTTTCTAATTATTTCATAAGCACCTTGGTCTTTTAATACACGACTTACCTCTTTTCCTAATTTTACAGGATTAGTACCTTGAATAGTGTGTTCATACCGTTCTTTACCATCGGGTGTCATAATAAGACCAGTAAATTCGATTTGTTTATCACTATTCATGGTTGCATATCCACCAATTGGAACTTGGCAACTTCCATCCATTTCAGATAGGAATGTACGTTCTGCAGTCACACATTGTGCAACATTTTCGTTATGCACTTTAGAAAGTAATTCAAGAAGCTCTTCATCATCACTTCTACATTCTATACCAAGTGCTCCTTGTCCAATTGCAGGTAATAAAATATCTTTATCTAAATAAGTAGTAACTATATTATCTGACCAACCCATTCTTCTTAAACCAGCAGCTGCTAAAATAATCGCATCATAATCTTCTGTTTCAAGCTTTTTTAGACGGGTATCAATATTTCCTCGAATCCACTTAATTTGTAAATGAGGATATTTAGATAAGATTTGAGCTCCACGACGTAAGGAACTTGTTCCAACAATACTCCCTTCAGTCAATTCACTTAATGGAGTAAGATTTTTTGAAATATAAGCATCAAAAGGTACTTCTCTATCAGGTATACACCCTAATGTAAGGCCATTAGGAATAATGCTTGGAACATCTTTTAAAGAGTGAATTGCCATGTCTATATTTTTATTGAACAATTCGTGTTGAATTTCTTTGACAAAAAGACCTTTACCCCCAACTTTGGATAGCTGTTTATCGACGATTTTGTCACCCTTCGTAACAATCTCTTTAATTTCTATTTCCAATGTAGGATCGACTTCTTTTAATTTATCGATAAATTGTTGACTTTGAGTTAAAGCCAATTTACTTCTTCGTGATCCAACAACTAATTTACGCATAGGTTGAGTGCCTCCCAGATACTAAAAATCGTTATAAAAATGATCCATTGTTTTAAAAATGTTTAGTTATAACTTAACTAAAGTGTGTCGTAAAAAATAAGTTAATCATGGATAAACAAAATAATATGATATTGAAGTATATAAGATTCCTCTGTGATATCCATTTCTTAATTCGTAGTAAAATATAAATACCATATAGAAGCGTTATCACTGATGAAAGCATTACTTTTGGATCGATGAATATACGATGCCCAACTGAAAATATCCCCCATTGAGCGCCTAAAATAATACTTACAATTAATACAATCCATGCTATCAAAGTAGAATAAAATATAATTGACTCAAGTGTTGCTACACTGCCTATTCTAAAATAATTTTGATCAAAGTTTTTCTCTTTTAAATTTCTATACTGAATAATGTAAAGTAATGAATTCACAAAAGCCACTGCAAAAAATGCATAGCTTAACACTGCCAAACCTATGTGAACGAGTAGTAATTCATTAATCACAGCAACTTGTTGTACTTGAGTCTGGTAATGCTTAGGTTGAAAAGTGTTCATTGCCATAAGTATAAATCCAATTAAATTAAGGAAAAATACTGAAAAATTTAACACTTTAATTAGATTTAAAACTAAGGACAGTGAAATAATAATCCACGTTAAAGCGAAAAAAACATCAAATATAGAACCTAATGGTAAATGTTTCGTTTGTATAATAAAGATAGATAAAGAGATTGTTTGTAATATCCAAACAATCCCTAATGAATAAACACCTAAGGTCCTAATTTTATGGGTTTTATTAATAAAATCCACTAAATAACATACGATACTCAACAAATAAATAATTAATATAACTTCATTAAATCGAATAAACAGGGTTTCTTGCATATTATCACCATAAAAATATGCTTATTCAAAACTAAAAATTCGACGCGCTGAAATTTCCTTTGCTTTACTTTCTTTCTCTAATTTAGCTTTTTGACGAGGATCTTCCGCTTCAATGTCAAAAATGTTTTGAAATAGCTCTAGTTTTTCAGAACTTTTCTTATCACTACTTAATTCTTTAGCCTGTTTGATAGGATCTTTCAACATTTGATTGATAATACTTTTTGTATGTTTTGAAATTACTTTTCTTTCTCTTTCAGAAAGATTTGGTAATTTTCGATCAATACTCTCCATCGTTTCAGCTTGTATATTCATTGCTTTTTCACGTAAAGCACGAATAACAGGTACAACACCTAACATATTTACCCATTCATTGTGTGAATCAATTTCAGATGGAATTTGTTCAGCTATTAATTCAGCTGCATGTTGGCGCTCTCTTAGATTAGCATCTACTAATCCTTTTAAATCATCAACATCATAATTAAAAATATTAGTGATTGCATTAATACCTGGTTCTATATCACGTGGAACTGCTATATCTATCATCACTAATGAATCAATTTTTCTATTTTCTGCAATATCATCAATCATTCTATTAGTAATAATATAATCTTCTGAACTAGTAGAACTTATAACAATATCAGTTTGTTCTAATAAGGTTGGTAATGCAGTCAAAGAATCATATGATACACTGTGCTTTTCAGCTAAAACTTTAGCTTTAGATGATGTGCGATTAACAATCGTTATATTTGAAATACCAGAACCTAAAAGATTTAAGAGTGATAGTTCACTCATTTCCCCTGCACCTATAATGATAGCATGTTTATTTTTGAGTTTACCAAATACCTTTTTAGCTAATTCAACAGCTGCATAAGAAACACTTACTGCATTATCTGCAATATCAGTTTCACTATGTGCTCTCTTAGCAAAAGTAATTGCCTGTTTAAATAAATGATTAAAGATTGTTCCAGTCGTACCAGTATCTTGCGCTAAGAAAAACACTTCACGCATTTGACCTAATATTTGTGTTTCACCTAGTACGATTGAATCTAGACCAGAAGTGACACGTAATAGATGTTCTACTGCGTCGTCCCCCACTTTAACTTCTGACATTTCTTTAATATCATCTACTTCAAATCCAAACGAGCGTGCTAAAAATCTTTGAATATAATAGCGTCCAGTGTGAATTTGATCAACAACGGCGTATACTTCCGTACGACTGCATGTAGATAATATGACATTTTCTAATATCGCTTTCGTTTCATATAAATCTTCATGGGCTAATCGTAAGGCATCATCTCTAAAAGCAACTTGCTCTCTTAGTGCTACATCAGCAGTACGATGATTTATGCTAATTGCAATAAAATGCATTTATAACGCCCTCCATATACTAACAATAAGACAAGTATAACACATTTGTGAACACGTTTAAGTGGATTGCTCAAATAAATTAGAAAGATTATAATCTACTTTCAAATTTTCGTCAAAAAAACAACAATTAGCTTTAATACATGCGTAACGTAACTTCTTCTTTGAATAATTATAAATAAGATGCAATTAAATACCATATTTGTTGTTGTTTATTATTGTTGATAGAGGAGTAACTTATAATACTATCTACCGGCTCAAGTTTTAACTTCTCCTTTATATTTTTAATATGCTTTTTTACTTTCCCTTTTTCAATTTTATCCTCTTTTGTACACACAACCACTGTAGGAATATTAAAATGTTTAAGATAATTATACATTAACACGTCATCTTCTGTAGGGTCATGTCTTAAATCAACAAGTTGTATGACAAGCTGTAGACTTTCACGTTGAGTTAAATATTCTTCTATCATTTTTCCAAATTTTTCTCTTTGAACTTTACTTACTTTAGCGTATCCGTATCCAGGAACATCAACAAATATAAGTTGATTATCAATATTATAGAAATTTAAAGTTTGCGTCTTACCTGGTTGTTGTGATGTACGTGCCATATTTTTACGACCAATCATACTATTAATGAATGTTGACTTACCTACATTAGAACGTCCGCTTAATGCAACTTCTGATAATTCTGTTTCAGGATATTGTGATTCTTGTACAGCACTTATAATTAAATCAATATGATTAGGATTAATATTCATTTTAGATCCTTTCTCTTCCTATATTGTTTAGATTAACTTTAACATTATAAACGATTGTATGTCGATATGACACCCTAAATGGTCATTGTCTAAGTATAAATTTTGCTATCATTAAATGATTGAATTAAGAAATTAACATGAGTACTTTGTAAGTGACGTCATTATGAAATAGTGGAATTAAATTGGACAATCTTTGTCCCCTGTTTATAAGAAAATAGGAACGGTAAGCAGAGAATTTAAAACAAGATTAAACTTCGAAAAAACAAGAGCAAAAAACTGTCCACAAATCTATAAACTTTGCGGACAGTTTGAGAATCACTACACCGTAACATGTCTATTTATAAATTTTATGCAGAAGTTTTACCTTCACTTACAAGTTTGCCTTCAGTATCATATAATTCTGGTTCAATTTCTTCATTTATTGTTTGAGCTGTAATAACAACTTTACTTACATTCTCTGTTGAAGGAACATCATACATGATATCAATTAACGCTTCTTCAATAATTGAACGCAATCCACGTGCACCTGTTTTACGATCTATAGCCTTTTCACTAATTGCTGATAAAGCATCGTCTGTAAATTCTAAATCAACGTTATCAAGCACAAGCATTTTAGTGTATTGCTTAACTAGAGCATTTTTCGGTTGAGTTAAAATATTTTTAAGCGCTTCTACATCTAATGTTTCAAGATTAGCAACGATAGGTACACGACCAATGAATTCTGGAATCAAACCATAAGATTGTAAATCTTCAGGACGGATTTGCTCAAGTAATGCTTCTTCGTCATATTTATCAGCTTCATTACTAGCAAAGCCAATAACTTTTTCACCTAATCGACGTTTAATTACTTCATCAATACCGTCAAAAGCACCGCCTAAAATAAATAAAATATTTGTTGTATCAATTTGAATTAGTTCTTGGTTTGGATGTTTACGACCACCTTGAGGAGGCACGCTTGCAGTTGTACCTTCAAGGATTTTAAGTAGCGCTTGCTGTACCCCTTCACCAGAAACATCTCTAGTAATTGAAGCATTTTCAGATTTACGTGCAATTTTGTCAATTTCGTCGACATAAATAATACCTTTTTCTGCTTTATCAATGTCAAAATCAGCAGCTTGTATTAAACGTAACAAGATATTTTCTACATCATCGCCTACATATCCAGCTTCAGTTAAACTCGTTGCATCAGCGATTGCAAACGGCACATTCAATGTCTTAGCTAATGTTTGTGCTAATAAAGTTTTACCGCTACCAGTGGGACCAATTAACGCAATATTACTTTTTTGTAACTCTACGTCATCTTCGTTAGGACCAATTTGTTGAATACGTTTATAGTGATTATAAACAGCAACTGCTAATGATTTCTTAGCCTTTTCTTGGCCAATAACGTATTCGTTTAAATGGTCCATAATTTCTTTAGGAGTTGGTAGTTCTGTTAATCCCTCTGACGTATTTTGTGCTAATTCTTCTTCAACGATTTCAGAGCATAATTCTATGCACTCATTACAAATATATACTCCACTTCCTGCTACTAATTTTTTAACTTGGTCTTGGTCTTTACCGCAGAAAGAGCATTTTAAGTTTTCTTCATCTTCATTGAATTTGAACATTCTTTTTTACACCCCTATTCCATAAAGACTATACTAAATTGCATTCTACAATGCAACTTAATCACTTTACAATTTAAATGCTTAAACAATATGGAGCGGGACAGAAATTCTATTCTACTCGAATGATTTCACGGTCCCGCCCCTACAATTTCGACTTAGATTGAAATAAAAACTAATTCCAACTGAGCCTATTTTTTTTCAATAATCTTTATAGTCAAAGATTTACTTACTAATATTTTATTGTCACAATTCGGAAGTCTAATTATTTTAGTCTTCTTTTTTAGCTTCTACATATTTAGCATTGTCTCTTAATAAGTCAATTACTTTTTGAATACGAACATCATTTTTAACGACGTCAGTATTACCTAATGTAGATTTAATATCTTCAACTGAAATATTAAATTGTTCGCTCATTTTTTCTAATTCTTTGTCAATATCTTCATCAGACACTTCGATGTTTTCTGCGTCAGCGATTGCAGTTAATGTTAAATTAGTTTTAACACGTTGTTCTGCATCATCTTTCATTTGCTCTCTGAGTTGATCTTCACTTTGACCAGATATTTGGTAATAAGTTTGTATACCTAAACCTTGTTGTTGAATTCTTTGACCAAATTCTTGAATCATACGGTCGAGTTCAGTATTAACCATTGCTTCTGGAATATCAATTGTAGTGTTTTCAGTAGCTTTATTAATTGCTTCTTCTTTCTCAGTATTTTCAGCTTCTGTAACTTTTTGTTCAGTTAAACGTTTACGTAAGTTTTCTTTGTACTCATCTACTGTTTCGGCATTTGAATCTAGTTCATTTGCAATTTCATCATTAAGTTCAGGAACATCTTTAAATTTAATTTCATTGACTTTAGTTTTAAAAGTCGCTTCTTTTCCAGCTAATTCTTCTGCATGATATTCTTCAGGGAATGTTACAACTACATCTTTTTCTTCGTCTACTTTCATTCCCTCTAATTGTTCTTCAAATCCAGGAATAAATGACCCTGAACTAACTTCAAGATCATAGCCTTCTGCTTGACCACCATCGAATTCTTCGCCATCAACCGAACCAGTGAAGTCAATGTTTACTGTATCGCCATTTTTAACTACGCCATCCTCTTTAACAACCATTTCAGCTAAATGACCTAAACTGTGATCAATAGACTCTTGTAATTCTTCATCTGTAAGCCCAGTGTCTTGTTTATCAATTTCAAGACCTTTATATTCACCTAACTTCACTTCTGGTTCAACAGTTACTATAGCTTCAAAAATGAATTCTTTACCTTTTTCGATTTGAGTAACATTAATTTCAGGTTGAGCTACTGGGTTAATTCCAGTTTCATCAATAGCTTCACCATACGCTTCAGGTAATAAAATATCAACTGCATCTTGATACAATGCTTCTACACCGAAACGTTGTTCAAAAATTGGACGAGGCACTTTACCTTTACGGAAACCAGGCACGTTAATTTGCTTAACTACTTTTTTAAATGCTTGATCTAATGCTTTGTCTACTTTTTCTGCAGGAACAGTAACAGTTAATACGCCTTCATTACCTTCCTTTTTTTCCCAAGTTGCTGTCATGTATAAATACCTCCATGATTGACTAATTTATTTTTTCAACTTCCCTATTATAGCATAGGTTTAAAGCGTAAACAAACATTGAAAACACTGTGCTTTTCAAGTTTAGTTATTTTTAATAATTTCTATATTAAAATTCTTTTTCTTAATTTGCAACAAATTAATTTTTAGTTTTCACTATCCAATAATTTAATAAATTCCAATGTGTTTATATTATTCACGTTATTTTCAATACCAATTAAATTCTTAAAGTAAACACCATACGCATCAATCCAGTCCTCAAGATTATATAAAGTCTCTATTTGTAATGGGTACAATAATATTGAGTGGTTATTCATGATGTGATGTGCTTCATTAATGATATGTAATGCTCCTTCTTCAAGTCTATTAACCACGTTAGGGATGACATGTTCTTTCATTTTAGTGTGTTCTAATCCTGAAAGTTGAGTCGGAACAACGCTTATTTTTATATTGTACTTCTTTATCATAAGAGATTGATTATATTCGGCAAATCTTAAAAATTCTAACATAAGACTTATAGTATTTTTAGGTACATCACAAGTTGTGAGTAAATGGGCTATCGTCTCTTTAAATTGATAGTAGCCATTATCAATAAGCTGAAGCACAATCGATGTTTGTTCTCTATTACTTAACTCATCAAATTGTGATAACGATGTAGCAAGCGTCTGTTTATCTACATCTAATCTTGATTTTGCATATTCCATTAAAGGGAAAAGTTCCATTCTCGTTTTATGATTTCTTACTTCTTCAATAATTTGATTAATTACTTCAACCGCTTCATAATACTGTCCTAATCCGTTTAAACTTTTAATATAATAAATTATCAACTCGTCATAACAATTTAATCCACGTTTTAATAAAATAATAGCCTCCTCTCTCAATTCTAAAAAAGAGTTCATTTGAAGAAGCATCCAACATTTTTTTAATGCAACTTTCTCATTTAATTCAAAATTTTGCTCATATGTGTGAAATAAATTATACATTGCATTGAAATCATTACGTCTTTGCGCATCGTTAATCTGATTAAGCAATTTTTCTTCAGATTGTGGAAAAGGTATTACATTTGACAATTGACTCGCACTCCAATCTTTACAGGTCTTGAAGTATTAACGCACTCCATGTTTCAAAATCATCATAAGATTCGATACTACCTTTTTCTGCCCATCTAATTTTAAGTGTATCCGTTTCTTTTGCTTCAACATCATTTGAATGCACAGTAATCTTAAAGACAATACCCATATGAACTTTTCCTACCTCATTTGTGTCATCATTGATGAAGCCTAAATATTCCATATTTTGAGAGTCTTCTTGACACAGACCAACTTCTTCCTCAAGTTCTCTTTGCGCATTAACTCTCAATACCTCGTTAATAGAATCTGCTCCAACAACGTTGTTCATATGTCCGCCAACACCCACTGATGATTGTCCATGTAAACGTTCTTCTCCTCCCCCGGAGAGACGTTCATATACCAGAATCTCACCTTTTTCATTTTCTAATAAGCAATATGAGATAAGTTGCTTGAACGAAGGGTCTTCTTCCATATCACCACGTCTTTTTACTTCATATTCACTTAAAGCATTAAAAATATCTTTGCCTTTAATATTGTTTTTATGCATAAATCCATTAAATGCATTCTTGTCATTATCAAATAATATATTTCTTTTTACTACTATAATTTGTTCATCGAACTTAGACATATTTTTCTCCTTTTCAGGTGTACTTTTCTAACAGTCATTTTAGCAAAAATTAATTAACATTGCGATTGAATATAAAAAATAAATGAAAACAAAAAAAGAGATGACTTTACTCGTCATCTCTTACTCATTAACTATTTTAAAGCTTCTTTAGCTTTAGATACTAATTCACCGAAAGCTTTATCATCTGAAATAGCGATTTCTGATAACATTTTACGGTTAATATCAATTTCAGCTTTTTTCAAGCCGTTCATCAAACGTGAATAGCTGATATCATGTTGACGTGCAGCCGCATTGATACGTGTAATCCATAATTTACGGAAATCACGTTTACGTTGACGACGGTCACGGAAAGCATATTGACCTGATTTCATAACTTGTTGTTTAGCTACTTTATATAATGTATGTTTTGAACCAAAGTAACCTTTAGCTAATTTAATCGTTTTTTTACGACGTGCTCTTGTTACTGTTCCACCTTTAACTCGTGGCATAATAAATTCCTCCTTAGATAGTCTCTATCATATCTTTTCGTTTTAAATCTTATTTTTTGTAAGCTAATAATTGTTTTACGCGTTTCATATCACTCTTAGACACTAATTTTGCTTTACGTAATTGACGTTTTTGTTTAGTGTTTTTATTTGCGAATAAGTGAGATGTGAAAGCTCTAGAACGTTTTAATTTACCTGAACCAGTTCTTTTAACACGTTTAGCTGCTCCGCGGTGAGTTTTCATTTTAGGCATGATTCATTTCCTCCTATAATTTAACGTTTATTTTTCGTTGACAGGCGCTAACATAATAAACATTTGACGCCCTTCCATTTTAGGTTTTTGTTCAACAGTTGCAATATCTTTACATTCATCTGCAAATTTTTCTAATACACGTTGACCAATTTCTTTATGCGTAATTGCACGTCCTCTAAAACGAATTGAAACTTTACATTTATCGCCTTTAGATAAAAATTTACGTCCGTTTTTCAACTTCGTTTGGAAATCGTGTTCTTCGATAGTCGGACTTAAACGTAATTCTTTAACATTAATGACTTTTTGTTTCTTCTTCATTTCTTTTTCTTTTTTCTGTTGTTCGAATTTGTATTTACCATAATCCATAATTCTAGCAACAGGTGGTTTCGCATTTGGTGCGACAACAACTAAATCTAAGTCTACACGTTCAGCCATTTCTAATGCTTCACGTTTAGATTTCACACCAATTTGATCACCATCTTGGCCTATTAAACGTAGTTCTTTTGCACGAATTTTCTCATTAACTTGAGTTTGATCTTTTGCTATGGTTGACACCTCCCAGAGTTTTACGAAATTGTCCCAAGCAAAAAAGAAGAGCGGGTATCACTACCCGCTCTTCTTCCACACACTTATTGTGTAACATGATTAACCTGCCAACTGCTTTTGCGTCGCTACAGGTGAGAAGCGGGTGCTTCTACTTGGTTCGTTTCGTATTCAACATCGCTAATCATATCAGTAATAAACATGTAAGTCAAATCTTTTTTATTTATGATCATGATGTCTAATTTCTTCCATAGAAACATCTTGTCTTAAATCAACTTTTTCAAGTGGTATTTTTTTTGTTTTATATCGTAACTTATGATAAAAGAAGAAAATTAGGAATACAGGAATCCCCATATAAGTTATGAAAAATCGACTTATATCAAAGTCGCCTGTTTTAATAAAGTCAACGTCCTGACCAATAATAACAATCACACATAGTATACCCGCAAAAATGGGTCCAAAAGGAAAAAGTTTAGCTTTGTACTTTAATTTAGATTTATCGTAATCTTGTCTATCAAACGCACGTCTAAATCTAAAATGACTTACTGCGATTCCTACCCATGCAATAAAACCAGTCATTCCACTTGCTGCAACAATATACTCATAAGCATCACCATTAATATGTTGTAAAGCAAAGATAAGGACAACTAAAAATCCAGTTGCCATTAGAGAAATGTACGGCACCCCATTTTTATTAGTTTTTCCGAATGAATCAAAAGCAAGCTTACCTTTACTCATTGAGTAAAGCATTCGTGTAGAAGCATACATGCCTGAATTACCAGCCGACAGCACAGATGTTAAAATAACTGCGTTCATA
Source organism: Staphylococcus saccharolyticus (assembly GCF_900458815.1). Lineage (NCBI taxonomy): Bacteria > Bacillati > Bacillota > Bacilli > Caryophanales > Staphylococcaceae > Staphylococcus > Staphylococcus saccharolyticus. Next base: position 1,116,148 of record NZ_UHDZ01000001.1, on the reverse strand, counting down.
AAAGATGCTGCAAAAGCTAAGCCTGCATTTTTGAATACAAGAGTAAATGGTGAAGTAGAAATACTGTCTCCACCATCCATTAGAGCTTTACTATCATATGGGATAAGCATGCCTATTATAAAGATTGCTAAGATATAAAATAATAGTATTCGCCAAAATACTTGTTTAATCGCTTTTGGAACAGCACGTTCTGGATTCTCAGATTCACCAGCAGTAATCCCTATTAATTCTGTTCCTTGGAATGAGAAACCAGCAACTAAGAACACACCTAAAATTGAAAGTAAACTTCCGCCTAGATTACCTCCCAATATAGGACCATCACCTTTAGTAAATGTATCAAAGCCAACGAACTCTCCACCCATAATCCCTACTATAGTAAGTAAACCAATGATAATGAAGATAATAACAGTAACGACTTTGATTAGAGCAAACCAATATTCACTTTCGCCGTAGACTCTTACTGATAAAGAGTTTAATGCAAAAATAATTATTAAGAAAATACAACTCCATATCCATGCAGGTATACCTTGCATTGGAGTCCAATATTGGATAACTTGTGCAGCGATTGTGACATCAGCTGCCACAGTGATTACCCAATTAAACCAGTAGTTCCAACCTAATGCAAAACCTAAAGAGGGATCTACAAAGCGCGTTGCGTATGTACTGAAAGAACCTGAAACAGGTAAATAAGTTGCCATTTCACCTAATGAAGTCATTAGGAAAAATACCATTGCTCCGATAATAGCATAGGCAATTAAAGCTCCCAATGCCCCTGCATCATGGATAGCACCTCCAGAAGTCATAAATAAACCTGTTCCTATACATCCTCCAATAGCAATCATGGAAATATGACGATCTTTTAAAGCTCTCTGGACACCGCCATTTTGATTTTCATTTCTATTATTCATAGATGCTCCCTTTCCTTCTCTTAGAGGCTAACATGTAACTATATTTCTGTGTACCAACATTGTATTATTAATGTATGAGAATTTGATGAAAATTTTTTATATATTATACCACTTATCTTCAGATGTCCAAATCAACTTTTCATACTTCGCTTACGCAGAGCACAAACAAAAAGCGGTCACATACCTTTAAGATATGCAACCACTTGGTTTTATCTATATAAGGTAGCACATCACATTCAGTGACAGTACAACTTCTTATCGACAGTTGTCCCAACAATTATAATTTATGGTCTTATAATTATTTCGGCATCGTTACCTTTCGCTAATTCAACATATGTCCCATACGACTTCTGATTACCTACTGATTAAAAATGCAACCTCTAACTCTAATTTTTATTTTGTTTCATCTGTAATATACACGATATCCTCGCTATTTTCAAGTTTATCTACGTTTTTTTAAACGAATTTCATCTACTAAACTCCAAATAAATTCATCTTTTTCAAGTGTTTTTTGATTTTCTGAGCCATATTGTCTAACATTGACTTCATTGTTTTCAACTTCTTTATCTCCAACAACTATTTGATAAGGTATTTTATTCATTTGAGCTTCACGTATTTTATAACCCATTTTTTCATTACGGTCATCGATTTCAACACGAATACCTTGTGATTTAAGCTCATCTTGCAATTGTCTTGCGTAATCATAATGTAAGTCAACATTAACTGGGATAATTTCAACTTGTTTTGGTGCTAACCAAGTTGGGAATGCACCTTTTGTTTCCTCTGTTAAAAACGCTACAAAACGTTCCATAGTTGATACTACTCCACGATGAATAACTACTGGTCGATGTTGTTCTCCATCACTACCAATATATGTTAAGTCAAAACGTTCTGGCAAAAGGAAGTCTAATTGTGCAGTTGATAAAGTTTCCTCTTTCCCCATAGCAGTTTTAACTTGAACATCTAATTTAGGCCCATAAAATGCTGCCTCACCAATAGCTTCTTCGTAAGTTAGACCAAGTTCATCAGAAGCTTCTTTCAACATTGTTTCAGCTTTTTTCCACATTTCATCATCATCAAAGTATTTATGTTTATCTTCTGGATTTCTATAACTAAGTCTAAAGCGATAATCTTCAAATCCAAAATCTTTATAAACATCTTTAATCATATTAACCACGCGCTTGAATTCGTCTTTAATTTGGTCAGGTCTTACAAAGATATGAGAATCATTTAAAGTCATTCCACGAACACGTTGTAAACCAGATACAGCACCACTTGCTTCATAACGATGCATAGTACCTAATTCAGCTATACGAATTGGCAATTCTCGATATGAATGAGGTTTGTTTTTATAAATCATCATATGGTGCGGACAATTCATTGGTCTTAGAACCATTGCCTCATCTTCATCTAATTTCATAGCTGGGAACATGTCTTCTTGATAATGATCCCAGTGTCCAGAAGTTTTATACAAATCAACATTGGCTAACACAGGAGTGTATACATGGTCATATCCCATGCTAACTTCTTTATCAACAATATAACGCTCAATTTCACGACGTATTGTAGCTCCATTCGGTAACCACAATGGCAGGCCAGCACCTACTAATTGATTATTAGTAAACAGTTCTAAGTCTTCACCAATTTTGCGGTGATCTCGTTCACGACGTTCTTCTAACATTTTTAAATGTTCTTTTAAATCTTTTTTATCGAAGAAAGCAGTGCCATAAATGCGTTGTAACATTTTATTGTCACTGTCTCCACGCCAATAAGCACCAGCAGTAGATAATAATTTAAATTCTTTAATTTTTGAAGTAGATTGTACATGAACACCCCTACAAAGATCAGTGAATTCACCTTGTGTATATAGCGTTACATTTTCGTCTTCAGGAATTGCATCAATAAGTTCTAATTTATAGGGATCACCTTTGAAAAATTCCTTCGCTTCATTTCTACTTACCACTTTACGTTCAATTTTATGATTCTCATTTACGATTTGTTTCATAGTTTTTTCGATTTTTTCAAAATCATCTGATGAAACCTTTTCATCCATATCAAAATCATAGTAGAAACCACCTTCAATTATTGGACCTACACCAAATTTCACGTCGCCATATAAACGTTTTAATGCTTGAGCCATTAAGTGTGCAGTAGAATGACGTAACACCTCTAATGCTTCCTCACTTCCTGGAGTGATGACTTCGATTGACCCATCGTTTTCTAATGAACGTGTTAAATCTATTATTTGTCCATTGAATTTGCCTGCAACAGCTTTTTTTCTTAATCCTGGACTTATTGATTGAGCGATATCCTCTGTAGTAGTTTCTTTATCAAATTCTTTAGAATTACCGTCTGGGAATTGAACTTTGATTTGATCCATACTAAACCCTCCTATTTAATAAACATCTGATCGTTGACTTATTGAATCAATAAGATAAAAACCCTAATAACAAAAAAATCTCGTCCCTAGCAAGGGACGAGATAGTCGTGGTACCACCCTAGTTAAGGCGAAGACTTCATTCTATAATGTCTCCACCTATACTCTACATAAGATAACGGTCTTGAGCCGAATATTCATTACAAATATCATCACTGAAGTAGTAATAATTTAATATATCAGCCATATTCTCATCAACTAATGACTTTCTGTGTAATATTGATTAAATTATCTTATCTTCAATAGTTTCAACGATTTAGATTTAATTCCATTATACACTTCATAAAATAAAATTCAATTGTTTCTATAATTTTGTCCTTCTAAATAGTATGGCGTGGATAATGTTTTAATCCTTTCAATAATTCGAGCTGCTTTAGTTTTTTCACTACCATCTCTCGTCATAGAAAGATGATGCTCTAATTCACTATAATCAAAGTTTGAACTAAAGAAAGTTGGTAATTCATGCACCATTCTATAATGTAAAAGAGGTCCAATAACTTCATCTCTTACCCATGGTGTGACTTCTTCCGCACCTATATCGTCAAGCATTAAAATATTTGATTCTCTTACTCGCTGTAATTTCTTCTCAAAACTACCATCTTTGAATCCGCTTTTTAAAGTACGTATAAATTCTGGTAAATAAACTATTGTAGAAGAAATTTTTTCTGATTTAAGTTGATTTGCAATGGCGCCTAGAATAAAGGATTTTCCTGTACCAAATGGACCATATAAATATAAACCTTTTACCTTTTCACTTTTCGTAAGAGACGTACAGATTTCATCTGCTGCCACAGCAATGTCAAGTCGTTCTCTATTATCCATAAAAATATCTTTTAGTTTAGCGTTTAAAGTATCCCGTTGCATATGGTGTGATATAATAAGTTTAGAATTAAATCTTTCTTCATCATATTTAATCTTACATGGACAAGGTAGATATCTAATTTTAATTCTTTCATTTTCTATATATAATTCCGGCACATGCCCTTTTACAAAGTTTGGACAATTCTCAAAACTATGTCCATCATAGTACTTCTGTTGATCTTTAAATTCTTGTAATACATTTAAATCTTCATCAATCGTAGTATTTGTTATTTCATTATGATGTAAAGTTAGGAACTGATTTACATCAGAATCATTAATCACATCTTGTTTTATTTTTTTTATGCGTTTTTCTAAATCTGGTGTAGAACCCATAATATTTTTAAAACTTTTCATTAGTTATCTCCCTCCTTCCATTTCTGATTTAGTTTTTCTATAAATGCTTGTCTATCTTTTTCGAGTTTTTCATCTTTATTACCTGAATCTTGCTGTTTTGATTGCGCATTTCTCTCTTCAAGCCATTTAGGCGTTTTTTCTTTTGAAATAAGTTGCTTTTGACGACTATGATATTTTCTATCTTTTTTATTTTGAACATCATAACTTTTAGGTTTATTAACTTTTAGAGCGTAATCATATGCTTGTTTTGCATTTTCAATCCCTTTTTTCTTCCAATTTGATGCAATTTCAAAAATATAAGATTTAGGTAATTTCATATCCTCTTTAAGCATTACAAATTGTAATAATATATTAATTACACCAAAGTTCATTTTTTCTCTTTCAATCAGTTCTTCAATCATACTTTTTTGAGATTGAGTAGGTTCTGAATCAGACCAACTTGCTAACATATCAATAGGACTCGTATCATCTAAAAGTGTTAACCAATTTTCAGTATGATTTTGGTTTTGTTCATTAAAATCATTTACCTGATTAACATTTAATTGTAATTTGGGTAAATGATTTTCATGTTCAATCAAGTAATAAGAACGAGCTTGTTTACGCATTTCTTCGAAAGACAAAGTTTGATTACTGGTAATTGAGTTTAAAATAATATTTCGCATACCATCAACTGTCAATCCATAAAGTGTTGCTAGTTGAATAATAAGTTCCCGAGCTTCCTTATCAATGATTTCGTTACTTATAAAATGATGATTAAGCATTTTTCTCAATATTTCAAAATCAAAAGTTTCATTAGACAAATCAATGCCATTATAATTTTGAACTTTCTTTAAGTAAGAATTATCTTGTTTAACCATAGTTCTAGGTACACTAAACACTTCAGTAAACTTTCTAGTAGTTTGTTGATAGTTGCCTAAATCTTTATATTCCTTCTCAAAATGAGACCTAAGTGATTGATAACGATTTTTTTCAACTTCGCTATAGAGAAATACTGATAACATCGGATCATTAAAAAATTGATAAGCCGTTGGTGGTTGAACAAGTTGATAAACAAAATGTGTATGCTTTTCGTTATGCTTAACAAATGTCTTCACTAAACCAATCGCTTCAAGGTAATCCATATGCTTTCTAAAATCTAAAAGATTTATCTTTAGTTCATTCATAAAGATATAATGTGTAAGTGTTATGTGATTATCATTATCGACAAATTGGTTCATAAAATGATATAAACCTATTGATTGTAGCCCAATTAAAGGCGTGAACAAGCGATTTAAAATTTCTAAATGTTCAGAAGTTAATTGGAAATGTTTAATGACCTCAAATCCATCCTTTGGCCTTAAACCATATTCATAGGCTTGTAAACCCATTTAATAATCACTCCGTTTATTATCATTCAATATACCTTGCATTGATGCTAATAGTTGGTCAACATCTTTAAATTCTTTATAGACAGACGCAAACCTAACGTACGAAACTTGATCGACATGCATTAATAATTTCATCACATGTTCTCCAATTTCTCTTGATGAAATTTCAGTTTGTCCTTCGTCTCTCAGTTGCCATTCTACTTTATTCGTTATATCTTCCAGTTGTTGATATCTTACCGGACGTTTTTCACATGATCTTACAAGACCATTCAATATTTTTTCTCTTAAAAATTGTTCTCGAGTTCCATCTTTCTTTACAACTATTAGCGGACTTACCTCGATATGCTCAAATGTGGTAAATCGTGTTCCACAATTCTCACATTCACGTCTTCTTCTTATTGCATTTGCTTCATCAGCGTGTCTAGAATCAACGACTCTTGAGTGCGTCGAATTACATTTTGGGCATTTCATTTATGTCACCCTCTTAAGTTTGATTATCGTCAATTATACTATAAAAAGACTTCTTAAAAAAGAAAGGCTATTGATTATACTCTATTTATTATTAATTTACATCAGTAAAATAAAAACAGATATTTTATAAACACAGTAGTTGAATTTCTGATTTTAATTTAGAATTTCAAATTATATTCATCTATCAATTTTTTAAAACAGTTTTCAAACTGTCAAATGCTATAAAATATTAAATTAGTTAACAATGACTGTGTCTTCTTAAGTAAATAAAAATTATGTATAGGTTTATTGACTTAGAGAGTGAAATGAGAAATTTTTAACAAAAGATAACGCTAACAAAGTCTTTAATTTTGTTAGCGTCTTAACGCAAATTCTGTTCATTTAAATATAGATTAAAAATTAATATGAATCTAACTTGAACACATCATTAATTACACGGCTTTAGCTGTTGCCTTATTATTTATCAGCTGGCCTATTTGTTCTGCTACTTCTACAACTCGATTAGAGTATCCCCACTCATTATCATACCAAGCAATAACTTTAACTTTGTTATCCCCCATGACCATAGTAGATTGTGCATCAACTATAGCAGAATTTGGATTTGTATTAAAATCTACTGATACTAATGGTGCGTATTCAACATCGAGTATGCCTTCTAATCCAGCATTTTTAAATGCTACATTAACTTCTTCTACAGACACATTTTTTTCTAAATCAACAACTAAATCGACGAGTGAAACATTTTTAGTCGGAACTCGTAAAGCCATGCCATGTTGTTTACCTTCTACTTGAGGTAAAACTTCTTTCAATGCTTTAGCTGTACCTGTTGATGTAGGGATAATACTTTCATTACAAGAACGTGCTCTTCTTAAATCTTTATGGGGATTATCAATATTTTTCTGATCATTAGTAATGGCGTGAACAGTTGTCATAAGTCCATTGACAATGCCAAATTTATCATTTAAAACTTTAGCAACTGGACCTATACAATTAGTGGTGCAGGAAGCATTACTAAATATATCATATTCATTGACATCGAGTTTATCGTCATTAACACCTTTAACAATCATTTGAACTTTACCACCTTTAGATGGTCCAGTAAGCAAGACTTTTTTTACTCCAGCATGAATATGAGCAATTGCTTTGTCTCCATGATTAAATTTACCAGTTGCTTCGATTACAATATCGATATCTAATTCTTTCCATAGTAAATTTTCAGGATTACGATCTGACACTAATTGAATAAAATGCACTCCTACTTTAATACCATTATCAGTTGGTTCGACTTTTTTATCATATGTACCATGAGTTGTATCATAGTTAATTAAATGTGCAATTGTTTCTGGTGGATAGCTTGCATTAATAGCTACAACGTTTAAATCATTAGTTTTTAAAGCTATACGTAAGACCATTCTTCCAATTCTACCCATTCCATTAATTGCAATATTCGTTGACATTTAAAGCACCCCTTGAGTTTTTATATGTTATACTTTACGAAATTAGTATAACATAATTACTCGTTTTTGAAAGCGGTTACTTAGTATCTTCAAGAAAAGTTTTAACTATCATTAAATATAACTTATTCTTATTATAAATTTAATTATCCTTTTAACTAAAAAGAAAAAGTGCTTGTGAAAATATGTAAACACAAACACTTTTTTAAATCTATTCATTTATAGAGCTAATATAACCTTGTTTTTCTAGTAATTGCTGTAAATTCTGTTTCAATTCAAGTTTATCACCTAAATTATCTATAACATAATCGGCCATTCTACTCTTTTTATCAATAGAAATTTGACTAAGAACTCGGGCTTTAGCATCTTCTTGCGTTAAATTATTTCTTTCCATTAACCGATCAATTTGAATACTTTCAGAAGTATATACTACCCATACCTCATCTACAGTATCTTGCAAATCGTTTTCAAATAATAGTGGAATATCCATTACAACATTAAATCCTTGATTAAGATAGTATTTTTTTTGTTCTTCCATGAGTTCTCTAACAATAGGATGAACAATATTATTTAACACTATGCGTTTTTCAGGATGATTAAATACAAGTTCACCCATATATTTTCGGTTCATTTCTCCGTTATCATCAATGGCTTCTCCTCCAAATGTTTTTTTTATTTGCTCAAGCCCTTTAGAACCTTTTTTTACAGCTTCTCGAGATGCGATATCCGCATCCACGATTTTAAAGCCGTATGCTATTAATAATTCTGATACAGTTGATTTGCCAGTAGCAATACCACCTGTTAAACCAATCACTTTTGGCATATTTTCACTCTTCCTTTATTTCTGACAGATAGGGCAAAAATGACTGTTCCTACTAGCAATCACTTTGGTCTCAATTTCATGCCCACATACTTTACAGATTTTTTGTTTATATACATTTAGATGTAATTGCATTTCTCCAGCTTTTCCATCAGCATGTCGATAATTAGATATACTTGTACCGCCGTATTTTATACCCTCTTCTAACACTTCTCGAACATAATAAAAGAGCATTTCTTTTTCCTGATTAGAGAGTGTATGAGTATTTCTATCAGGTCGAATACCTGCCCTAAACAATGCTTCACAGGCATATATATTACCAGCTCCAGCAATCACACGATGATCAAGAATCACTTGTTTGATAGGTTTATTTACATATTTTCTAATATTAAAACAACTTAAATAATGTGAAAATGCTTCTTCATCAAATGGTTCAGGAGCGATTTCTAAAATTGATGGATAGCTTTCAAAAGCTGCAACATTTCTAATTTCACCAAATCGTCTAATATCCGAATAAATTAATTTTTGATTGTTTTCTAACTCAAAAATAACTTGCCAATGTTTACGGTAGTTAACTACATCGATATCTTCTAATTGATTCACTACAAAGAATCCGCCAGCCATGCCTAAGTGGCTTATTAATATTCTTTGATCATTACCTTTATCAATATAAAAGATAATGTATTTACTACGTCTAAAGACATCCTTTATGACATAACCTTCAGTTAATGATTTAAATGTATCTAGTTCAATTTCTTTAATAATTGTTTCCCTATGGTTATTTTTTCCTTCAATAACATTATTAGCAAAGGCAACTTTCTTAATTTTTTCGTTTTTTACATAAGGTTCAATTCCTCTTTTAACGTGTTCAACTTCTGGTAACTCAGGCATGATGTTATCCTTTCTTTATTTAGCATCGTACCATGTTGATCCATAACTTGAATCAACTTTTAAAGGTACATCTAATTCAAGTGCATTCTCCATAATTTCTTCTACAAATTCACTGAAATCTTCAACTTCTGATTTTGGTAATTCAAATATAAGTTCGTCATGTACTTGTAATAACAATTTTGCATGATAGTTCGTATCTTTAACCTTTTCATTAAATTTAACCATCGCTAATTTAATAATATCAGCAGCACTACCTTGAATAGGCGTATTCATGGCGGTTCGTTCTGCAAAACTTCTTAAGTTAAAGTTTCTACTAATAATATCAGGAATATATCGACGACGATGTAAAAGCGTTTCAACATAACCTTGTGCTTTTGCATCTTTAACAATATCTGACATATATTTCTTAACACCAGGAAAACTAGCTAGATAATCATCAATAAAAGCTTTTGCTTTTTTACGTGTAATACCTAAACTTTGACTCAAACCATAGTCACTTATCCCATATACTATACCAAAATTAACTGCCTTTGCTTGTCTTCTCATAAGACTATCAACGTCATTCGCTTCAACATTGAAAACTTTCATTGCTGTGGCAGTATGAATATCATATCCATGTATAAATGCTTCTTTTAAACTTTCATCTTGTGTAATATGAGCTAGCACACGTAATTCAATTTGTGAATAATCAGCAGATAAAATTACACTATCTTGAGAAGTTGGTTTAAATGCTTTTCTAATTTTTCTTCCTTCTTCTAAACGGATAGGTATGTTTTGTAAATTAGGATCAACGCTTGATAGTCTTCCTGTTTGCGCTAAAGTCTGATTAAAACGTGTATGGATTCTCTTATCTTTACTAATGACCTTTTGCAAACCTTCTACATAAGTAGATTGTAATTTAGAAAGTTGTCTATATTCTAAAATATAATCAATAATTGGATGTTCACCTTGAAGTTTTTCAAGTACATCAACCGCAGTAGAATAACCTGTTTTCGTTTTTTTAATTACTGGCAATTTCAAGGCTTCGAACAATACTACACCTAATTGTTTTGGAGAGTTAATATTAAATTCTTCACCAGCAGCTTCGTGAATATTTTTAATAAGTACATCTAATTTTTCTTGAATTTCATTCTCCATATGTTTTAAATCTTTTTCATCAGTATAAATACCAATTTCTTCCATGTGGCTTAAAATCTTTGCGAGTGGTAATTCCAAATAAGCTAAAAGTTCTACTTGATTATATTCTTTTAATTGAGATTCCATCTTTGGTTTTGAGAGAGCAATACCTTCAGTTATTGAAGCTACATGTTCATTTAATATACGATCTTCTGGCACTTTATATTTTTTTCCTTTTCCATAAACAGATATATTATCTTTAACATAATTTTGACCATATAATGCAACTACAGATTTTACATCGTCAATAGAACGAGACGGATCTATAATGTAACTTGCGAGCATCACATCAAATTGAATATTTGCAATGTTAATTCCTATACGATGCGCTACTATATATGTTTTCTTAGCATCATAAACAATTTTGGATGTTTGATTACTTTCTAACCAATTAATTAAATCCTGATGACTTTGGATATCTTCTACATTGATAACAATATGTAAATGATTAGTGTAAAGTCCAAACTTTAAGATGCGATCTTTAAGATAATTTGTTCCATCAATTTCGAAATGAATTGTAGCATGTTTTAAACTTTTAAAATCGACATATTGAAAATCTGATTCAATTTTAAATGTTTTCTCTATTACTTCATTTTTACTATCTACATCTATATCTGATAATAATTGCTTAAATTCAAGTTTTTTAAATAGCTCTATTTTTTCATCATTATCATCTTGATTAGTTAATTGAGTTTCTTCAAGTGATACATGAATTGGACTATTAACATTAATTGTAGCGAGTTCTTTACTCATCAACGCGTCATCTTTACTATTAATAAGTTTTTCTTTTAATTTCTTAGCAGTTACGTCTTCTATATTATCGTATACACCTTCAACTGAACCAAATTGATTAAGTAATTTAATAGCCGTTTTTTCACCGACACCTGCGACCCCAGGAATATTATCAGATGTATCTCCCATTAGGCCTTTCATATCAATAATTTGTTTCGGTACTAATCCACCATATTTTTCAGCAATAAATTCTGGTGTATAGTGATCAACATCAGTAACACCTTTCTTAGTGTAATAAATTGTGATATTTTTAGTAGCTAATTGGGTTAGGTCACGATCACCAGTAATAATAATGGTTTCAAATCCAGCTTCGTCTGCTTCTTTACTTAAAGTCCCAATAATATCGTCTGCTTCATAATTTTCAAGTTCATATCTTTTAATATGATAAGCATCTAATAATTGACGAATGTACGGAAGTTGTTCACTTAACTCAGATGGTGTTTTTTGGCGCCCCCCTTTATATTCACTGTATATTGAGTGTCTGAAAGTTGTTTTACCAGCATCAAATGCAACTAAAAAGTGATTGGGTTGCTCTTCTTTTACGATTTTTTCAAGTAACATAGCAAAGCCGTATACAGCATTCGTATGAATACCAGCTTTATTAGAAAGGAGCGGTAAAGCATAAAATGCTCTAAAACTTAAACTATTACCATCTATTAACACTAATTTATTCAAAATATGTAACCTCCAGAACAGATTTACATACATTTTAGCATATAAACAAGTACTTAACGAGTCAGCGAGTTTAGTACTTGTTACGCATTAGTTATAACTAATGTGTTACTTTTTAGTGCTTAACGAATATTGAGTTTAACGACTCTTAGTACAGTTAAGCAAACGAAAAAAGACTACATCGTCAACTTTGACAATATAGCCTTTCTCAAAATAATTATTTATCATTAAACGTAACTTTAAATGTTGAACCTTTACATAGTTCACTATCAACACTTATACGACCATTATGAGCTTCAACAATATGCTTTGTAATAGACAAACCTAATCCAGTACCTCCAGAATCTCTACTTCTTGCCTTATCAACTCGGTAAAAGCGTTCAAAAATATGTTTTTGATCATTCTTACTAATACCAATGCCATAATCCTGAATTTCTAAATTAACTCTCTTCGCTTGTCTATACACACGTACAATAACTTTACTCTCTTCTGAAGAATAATTGATTGCATTAAATAATAAATTCGTGATGACTTGAGCTACTTTATTCTCATGAGCTTCGATAATCACATCTTTTTCTATTTCAGACTCAATTTCAATATTTTTATTAATAGCTTGTGTCTGTAAATTATTAATTATATTATAAGCCAACTCTGAAAGATTCATATAGCTCGTTTCTATTTCTTTTTGTTGTTCAATATGTGATAAATCTAATAAATCCATAACTAGAGATTCAATTCTATTAGATTCTTTTAAAATAATATTTAAGAACATATCAAGAGATTGTTCATCATTTTTAGCACCTTCAATTAACGTTTCGGCGAAACCTTTAATTGAAGTAATTGGCGTTTTTAATTCATGAGATACATTTGCTACAAACTCTCTTCTAAGATTTTCCAATTTTTGTATGTTAGTAATATCATGTAATACAACTACCATGCCCTGTAACTTTTTCTTAGACTTAGATAAGATAGGCACACAAGAAACATCAAAGTATTTGGTATGAACATTATTAATATCAACCTCTAGTTGTTCATAAAGCACTTTTTCAGTTCTAAAACTTTCAATGATTAGTTTTTCAATACTATCATCTATAAAACCAATATAACTTTCATTCTCAACCTTTTGCTCTGGACTAAACACTTCATAATATGCATGATTTGCAACAACAATTTCTCCATGTTTATCTATCATCAACACAGAACTCGGAATATTTTCAAGCGTTGTTTTCAATCTATTAGATTGAATTTTTTGGCTGTTATATAACTTTTGCAAACGTCTTGCCAACTCATTTGTAGTCACAAAAAGCGCACGTGTCTCTTTAACATTACTTTCAGGTACACGAACATGATAATACCCATCCGCTAAAAGAGATGTAGCATATGTTACTTCATTAATAGGTCTAATATAAGTACGATTGATGCTTCTACTTGCCAAGTAAACTGTAAATAATACGATAACACCTATAATAGATAAATATTTCCACATTTCTTTTTGTAGATTAATAATTTCATCATTAATTCCACTTATGTATACGATCTTACTATTGATATGTTCTTTAAAGGTATATCGCATACCGATTTTAGTTTCCTTATTTATTAAATCAGAAGGATTAGCTTCATTATCAATTCTATTGTCAATTTTATCTCTATCACCGCTAGAGAAAACAACTTTATCTTCATCTTTAATCACTACAACAGTTTTTTCAGTATTAGCTATATTTTTAATTTCTTGTCCTTTATTGTGATTTAGAAGATTGACATAATTTTGAGCTTCATTTTTTAAATCTTTGATTTGATTGTGAGTTAAAGTTTGATAAATTGTGTTATGAATAATTGCACCTAAACCAATAAAACTAATTATTGTAATAGTACTAATTAATAATAATAAACGATGATGAAACTTTAGCATTAAGCTTTAGGTCTCTCCAATTTATAACCTAAACCACGTACAGTTTTAATTAATTTAGGTTGTTTTGGATTCTCTTCCAATTTATCTCTTAAGTGACTGATGTGAACATCTACAATACGAGAATCTCCAGCAAATTCATAATTCCACACAGAATTCAACATATGCTCTCTCGTAATAACTCTACCTTGTCTTTCTATAAGATACAGTAATAGTTCGAATTCTTTAGGTGTTAACTCTAGTAACTCTTCATCCTTATATACTTCAAAAAATTCAGGACGGATTCGAATGGAACCAATAATAATATCTTCTTCATCAGTATCTTCTTTTTTGATTTCATTTACAAACTTAGAACGTCTTAAAATTGCTTTAACTCTTGCAACCACTTCTCTAGGCGAAAAAGGTTTAGTCATATAATCATCTGCACCTAATTCAAGTCCTAATACTCGATCAAACTCATCATCTTTTGCTGTAAGCATTAAAATAGGTACTAAATTTTTATCAGATCGAATTGATTTACACACCTCAATACCATCTTTTTTAGGTAACATTACATCTAATACAATTAGTTCAGGTTGTTCTTCTTCAACTTTTTTTAATGCTTCTTCGCCATCATACGCAACTTCTACAATGTATCCAGCTGTTTCTAAATTATATTTTAGTAAGGTCACGATTGATTGTTCATCATCAACCACTAATACTTTTTGTGACATGGTGTGCCTCCTAATTTGTTATTACATTTACATTATAACTGATATTCAAATAAAAATAACATAGCTACATATCAATTTTACATAAACTTAACAAAACTTATAAAATTATACTTTATTAAGAGTATATTTGTTTAATATTGTCTTAACATTAATAAACCTATCACCTTTTGTGATAAAAAGATATTCATAACTAACAACTTTGCAAAATCTTTAAAAAGAGCAGATAGGTGATTGCCTATCCACTCTCTCATTAAAGTGTATCTCTATACTATTAACCTAGTTCAATTATATCTATTTCATATTTTTGATAAGTTCATCAGCAAAGTCTGAAGTTGAAACTTCTTTAGCACCGTCCATTAAACGTGCAAAGTCATAAGTAACGATTTTCGAAGCAATTGTTGCTTCAATTGAATCTGTTATTTTATCAGCGGCCTCTTGCCAACCTAAGTGTTCTAACATTAATACAGAACTTAAGATTTCTGAAGAAGGGTTAACTTTGTTTAACCCTGCATATTTTGGTGCTGTTCCATGCGTTGCTTCAAAAATAGCATGACCTGTTTCATAGTTAATATTTGCACCTGGAGCAATGCCAATACCACCAACTTGTGCAGCTAGTGCATCAGAAATATAGTCACCATTTAAATTCATTGTAGCTACAACATCATGTTCTGCAGGACGAGTTAAAATTTGTTGTAGGAAAATATCTGCAATTGAATCTTTAATGATAATTTTACCTTCTTGTTCAGCTTTACTTTGAGCTTCATTAGCAGCTTCTTTTCCTTCTTTTTCTACAATTTCATCATATTGTTGCCATGTGAATACTTTATCACCAAATTCATTATGAGCTAAATCGTAACCCCATTGTTTAAATGATCCTTCAGTGAATTTCATTATATTACCTTTGTGTACTAAAGTAACTGTTTTACGATTGTTATCGAAAGCATATTGAATTGCGGCTCTAACTAAACGTTCAGTTCCCTCTTTAGAAACGGGTTTAATACCAATACCTGATGTTTCAGGGAAACGAATATTAGTTGCTCTCATTTCATTTTGTAAGAATTCAATGACCTTTTTAACTTCTGATGTACCTTCTTTAAATTCAATACCAACATAGATGTCTTCAGTATTTTCTCGGAAAATGACTATATCAACATCTTCAGGACGTTTAACAGGTGAAGGAACACCTTTAAACCAACGTACCGGACGCAAGCATGTAAATAAATCCAATTCTTGTCTTAATGCTACATTTAACGAACGTATACCTCCGCCAATAGGAGTAGTTAATGGACCTTTAACCGCAATTAAATATTCTTTAATAGTATCTAATGTTTCTTGAGGCAACCATTCGCCAGTTTCTTCATAAGCTTTCTGACCAGCTAGTACTTCTTTCCACTCAATACGTTTTTCACCGTTATAAGCTTTTTCAACAGCTACATCGATAACACGACTGGCTGTTTTCCAAATATCTGGTCCAATTCCATCTCCAATAATAAATGGAATAATAGGTTCGTTAGGTACGTTCAACCCAGCTTTACTTTGCGTAATTTTTTCTGCTGACATAAATTTAACCTCCAAATGTATTTAACTTTCAATTGTTAATATATCTTTTTTTATTATCTATCTTCAATAGGAAAATATTTACGATCTTTTTCACCGATATACTTCGCTCTTGGTCTCATAATTCTATTATCTCTATATTGCTCTAAAATATGAGCTATCCACCCTGATGCACGACTAACTGCAAAAATAGGTGTAAATAAATCATGCGGAATATTCATACTATGATAAACAGTAGCACTAAAGAAATCCACATTTGGAATAAGACCCTTTTCTTCTTTCATGCGTTTCTCAATAGCTAGTGACATTTCAAATAATTCACTTTGGCCAGTTTCTTCAGTAATCTTACGACTCATTTCTCTAAGGTATTTAGCACGTGGATCTCCATCTTTATATACACGATGACCAAAGCCCATTACTTTATCTTTATTAGCAAATCTTTCGTCTAAATAACTATCTACGTTATCTAAGCTTCCAATTTCTTTTAACATTGCCATCACTTGCTCATTAGCCCCTCCGTGTAAAGGCCCTTTTAATGAACCAATAGCTGCCACTATGCCTGAATACATGTCAGAAAGTGATGAAACAGCACAACGTGCCGTAAATACAGACGCATTGAGTTCATGATCAGCATGTAAAATTAATGCTTTATTGAATGCTTCAACTTCCACATCCATTGGAAGTTCCCCCCTTAACATATATATAAAATTGGATGCGTAACTTAACTCTGAATTAGGTTTCAAAGGTTCCTTACCTTCTCTAACTCTTGCGAAAGCCGTTACCAAAGAAGCGATTTTAGCTTGTATATGTATTGCTCTATCATACTTATTCTCTTCAGATTCATCTTCTGCATCCGGATCAAAGTGAGCAATATAAGATACTGACGTACGTAGTGCAGTCATTGGATGAAGGTGGTCAGTCACGTACTCTTCAAAGTGCTTATAAACTGTTTCATTAAGTGTCATATATTCAAATAATTTTTCTTTTAATTCGCTTAATTCATCTTTATTTGGAAGTCTATAATTCCATAATAAAAAAATGATTTCTTCGAATTGTGCATTTTCTGCGAGATCATCTATATCATAGCCCGCATATGTCAATTGACTATCTATTATTGAGCTGATTTTTGTTTCAGCTGCAATAACCCCTTCTAAACCTCTTTGTAATTCTGCCATGATTAATTTCCCCTTTACTATTTCTTTATGAAATGGCTTTCAATATGTATTATAGCTAAATTTAAACAATTTGTGAAACATTATAAACCTCGGCAAATTTGGAAAAATGGTATATATCACTGCCTAGGTTTTATGTTAACATCTCTAAAAGTGCTTTAAAACCGACTTTTCCTAGTTAATTACTAATGTTTTTCTAAAATATTAGTATCTTTGCTTTTAGTTATCAAGAATGATTACCAATTATGATTATGCATTTTAGTGAATTTTCACACTTTTTTTCGAAAAGAATTGTATAAATTACTTTATAAGTGCATAATATATATATCTTATAGTAAGGGAGTTGTCTTATGTCTGAGAATTTACAAAGAGAATTGAGCAATCGTCATGTTCAATTGATCGCCATCGGTGGTGCTATAGGAACGGGCTTATTCCTAGGTGCCGGACAAACAATTGCAATGACTGGTCCCTCAATATTGCTTACTTATATAATTATAGGGTTCATGTTATTCATGTTTATGCGTGGATTGGGAGAAATCATAGTTCAAAATACTAATTTCAAATCATTTGCTGATGTAACTAACACCTATATCGGTCCATTTGCAGGATTTGTAACTGGATGGACATATTGGTTATGTTGGATTATTACTGGTATGGCAGAAGTTACTGCCGTTGCAAAGTATGTAAGCTTCTGGTTTCCAGAAATACCAAATTGGATAAGTGCCTTATTCTGTGTACTTATTTTGATGTCTTTCAATTTATTAAGTGCGAAGCTATTTGGTGAATTAGAATTTTGGTTTGCCATTATAAAAATAGTTACAATCATCGCTTTAATTGTTGTTGGTGTTGTAATGATTTTATTTGCATTTAAAACACCATTTGGTCATACGAGCTTAACCAACTTATATCAACATGGTATCTTCCCTAAAGGGTCTTCAGGATTCTTTATGTCCTTCCAAATGGCATTATTTTCATTTGTAGGTATTGAAATGATTGGTGTTACTGCAGGAGAAACCAAAGATCCTGAAAAAACAATACCTAAAGCGATTAACAGTGTACCTATTAGAATTTTAATTTTTTATGTAGGTGCATTAGCTGTAATTATGTCAATTATTCCTTGGGATAAAGTAGATCCCGATAACAGTCCGTTTGTTAAACTATTTGCTTTAATTGGTGTACCTTTCGCGGCAGGAATAATTAACTTTGTCGTATTAACTGCAGCTGCATCATCATGTAACAGCGGTATTTTTTCAAATAGTAGAATGCTTTATGGACTTTCTAATCAGAATCAAGCTCCACCAACCTTTGGCAAAACCAATAAACACGGTGCTCCACATAAAGCAATTATCGCATCTTCTGCATTATTGCTAATTGCAGCATTACTTAATTACATTTTCCCTGATGCAACACTTGTATTTACGTATGTAACAACTATTTCTACTGTGTTATTTGTAGTTGTATGGGCATTAATTATTATCGCTTATATTAAATATATTAGAAGAAATCCAGACCTACATAAAAAAGCAACGTACAAGTTACCGGGTGGACAATACATGGCTTATCTAATTTTGATTTTCTTCGCATTTGTATTTGCATTATTATTTATTAATGTTGACACAAGAAGAGCTATTTATTTCACACCTGTATGGTTTGTTATCTTAGGTATTATGTACTTAAAGTATAAAAAGGTTAACCAACAAACTCAATAGAAAAATACCATCATTAAAGGTTTGACATCATCACCTTTAATGGTGGTATTTTTTATTTGAATTTAAGTAGAGAAAAACCAGTCTTTCACTAAATTGAAAGACTGGTTTATATAATTATTGATTATAGTACGTTAGCATACCCTTCAAAGATTTTACCTTGAGATGCATCTAAAGTAACTAACATGTCATTTTTAATATCTTTTGTGGCTTTTTCTACACCAACAACAGTTGGTATACCTTTTTCTAAACCAACAATGGCACTTGGTGATGTAATCCCATTTTCTTCTGTGATTAAGCCAATTGCTTTTTCAACATAAGGTACTAATGTTTCATCAACAGAATTTGTAATAATTACTTTATCAGATAAATCTTTACCCTCTAAATCGCTAGAACTATCAGCCACAATTGCATGGCCAACTACAGAACCTCTTCCTACACCTTGTCCACGTGCAATTTCATCACCAACTAAGTGTATTTTCATCATGTTTGTAGTACCTTTTTCACCAGTTGGAACACCTGCAGTGATGATGATTAAGTCACCATTAGAAACTCTACCTGTTTCAACAGCAGTTGCTACAGCGTTATTTAATAACGCATCAGTAGTCTTACGTCCTTCCTTAACGACTGGGTTAACCCCCCATACAATTGCACATTGTCGAGCTGTCTTATCACTAGGAGTAACAGCAATAATGTCTGAATGTGGACGATATTTAGAGATTGTACGTGCAGTTGAACCACTTTCAGTAGCTGCTACAATAGCTTTAACGTTTAAATTAAGAGCAGTGTGAGCAACTGACACACCAATGGCATTAACTAATGAAGTCTCAACTAATTTAGTTCGATCGTTTAATAACTTTTTGTAATCTTGAGCTGCTTCAGATGAAACCGCAATATTTCTCATTGTTTTAACAGCTTCTTCCGGATATTGACCAGCAGCTGTTTCACCGGATAACATCACTGCATCTGTACCATCATAAATTGCATTTGCTACGTCACTAGCTTCTGCACGAGTAGCACGAGGATTACGTTGCATAGAGTCTAACATTTGAGTCGCTGTAATGACTGGTTTGCCTAATTTATTACATTTTCTAATTAAATCTTTTTGAACCATTGGTACTTGTTCAGGTGGAATTTCAACACCCATATCGCCACGTGCAACCATTAAACCATCAGATACCTCTAAGATTTCTTCAATATTGTCGATACCTTCTTGGTTTTCAATTTTAGGGAAAACACTTATTTCAGCTTTTTCTTCTTCAAGAATTTGACGAATATCTAAAACATCACTCGGACGTCTCACAAAACTTGCCGCAATAAAATCAACGTTTTCTTTAATACCAAAGCGAATATCATCAGCATCTTTATCAGTTATACCTGGTAAATTAACTTTTACGCCTGGTAAGTTAACACCTTTTTTATTTTTTAATTCTCCTGTATTTAAAATATCACATTTAACTTCGCCTTTATCTTTATCAATTTCTTTAACTTGAAGTTCAACTAATCCATCGTCTAATAAAATATATGAACCAACATTAACATCATTGATTAAGTTTTCATAAGTGATAGAGAATTTCCCAGGAGTCCCTTCTACTTCATTCACACTAACGGTAACTTCTTTGCCCTTTTCTAAAACAATAACGCCATCTTTCATGTTATGTGTACGAATTTCTGGACCTTTAGTATCTAATAACAGACCAATTGTTTTATTCAAACGCTTTGCAACTTTACGAATCGTATCGATTCTAGCTTTATGTTCCTCATGACTACCATGAGAAAAGTTTAAACGTGCAACGTTCATACCTGCATTCATTAATTTCTCAAGCATTTCCTCTGATTCTGAAGCTGGTCCAATTGTACATACGATTTTAGTCTTTCTCATTATATAATCCTCCCAAATATTTTAAATTGATAATTCTTTGGCTAATTGATAGATATTAGCATTAAATTGATGATCGCTTTCTCCAAATATTTCATCAAATGGTGTAGATGTTAATCGATTATTCTTAATACCTACGCCTTTTGCTGTTTCACCCTGTTTCAATAACTCTACCGCATAGCCACCTAAACGTGAGGCTAGAACACGGTCAGCACCTGATGGACTTCCTCCGCGTTGAATATGACCTAAAACTGAAACTCTAGTATCAATATTAATATACTTCATGAGTTCATCAGCACATTCTTGGCCACTCATACAACCTTCAGCAACCATAACGATAGAATGTTTCTTACCTCTTTTAATACCTTGTTCAATTTTTTCTGCAACATCTTTGATGTCAGTTTGTACTTCAGGTAATACAATAGTTTCTGCACCAACAGATAAGCCAGCCCATAAAGCTAAATCTCCACAGTCACGACCCATCACTTCTACAATAAACGTTCTAGCGTGACTTGATGCAGTATCTCTAATCTTATCTACTGATTCAATAATAGTATTAAGTGCAGTATCGAAGCCGATAGTAAAATCAGTGCCATTAATATCATTATCTATCGTACCTGGGATACCAATCGTTTGTATCTCTTTACATTCTTCACTAATTCGTTGCGCACCTCGATAACTACCATCTCCACCAATAACAACTAGGCCTTCAATACCTCTCTTGCGTAAATTTTCTATTCCTTTCTTACGTACATCCCCTTCTTTAAACTGAGAGCACCTTGCTGAGAAAAGGAAAGTACCCCCCCGTTGAATCGTGTCTCCCACTGATCCTAATTCAAGTTTATGAATGTCATCATCAAGTAAACCTTGGTAACCGTGATATATCCCATAAACCTCAATATTGTTGTAAATTGCTGTACGAACTACTGCACGAACAGCAGCATTCATACCCGGAGAATCTCCTCCGCTAGTTAAAACTGCAATCTTTTTCATGACGACATACCTTTCTTTAACTAGATTTATCCTCAACTCTAAATTACCATAAATTTTTTTAACGTTCCATTAAAAGAAAGGTTTTCTATTGATGTAAACGTTTTAAAAAAGTAAAATTTTTTTACAACATAAAATTGAGCTAATAGCCTATGAGAACAACTATTAGCCCTTTGTATTTTTATTCTACAACAGATCCTATTTGTCTAAACTTATTAAAACGATTGTGAACCAAATCTTGAGGTGATAAATCTTCTAAGTCATTAAGGTGATGAATGAAAACATCTTTAATGGTTTGCGCTTGTAACTCAACATCTTTATGTGCACCACCATGTGGTTCTTTAATGACTTCATCAACAATCTCTAAACCTTTTAAATCATTTGCAGTAATTTTCATGGTTTCAGCAGCAATTTGTGCTAAATTACTATCTTTCCATAATAATGTTGCTGCACCCTCAGGCGATATTACTGAATAAGTACTATTTTCAAGTATTAATACACGATTGGCTATACCAATTCCAAGTGCGCCACCACTACCACCTTCACCAATTACTATTGCAATTACAGGTACTTTTAATGAAGCCATCTTAATAAGGTTTGTAGCAATCGACTCACTTTGTCCTCTTTCTTCAGCAGCTTTACCAGGATAAGCACCTTTAGTATCGATAAAGGTAAAAATTGGACGCTTGAACTTTTCTGCTTGTTTCATTAAACGTAACGCTTTACGATATCCTTCAGGATGAGCCATTCCAAAATTACGATATATGTTATCTTTAGTGTCTTTCCCACGTTGTTGTCCAATCAATGTGACTGCTTTACCATTTAAATAGCCAATGCCACCAATCATAGCTGGATCGTCTCTAAAGTTTCTATCTCCATGCAACTCAATGAATGAATCGAAAACATAAGGTATATAATCTAACGTAGTTGGTCTTTCTTGTAAACGTGCAATTTGTACTCGATCCCAAGGTTTTAAATTGGTATATATTTTTTTAGTTTCTCTTTCAAGAGAAGCTTCTAACATATCTATTTCTTCTTGAAGATCAACTTCATTTTTCTCTTGAGATTCTTTTAAAGACTCAATTTTATTTTTTATTTCAAAAAGTGGTTTTTCAAAATCTAACATTCTCGACTCACCTCTTGATGCATTTTTAATATATTTGATAGAGTTTCTCTCATATCTTTACGATGAACAACTTTATCAAGTTGTCCATGCTCTAAAAGAAATTCAGCTGTTTGAAAGTCATCCGGTAACTTTTCATTAATCGTTTGTTCAATCACACGTCTACCTGCAAAACCAATGAGTGCCTTAGGTTCACTTAAATTAATATCACCTACTGAAGCAAAACTCGCAGATACACCACCTGTCGTTGGATGAGTAATATAAGAAATATATAATAATCCAGCATCAGAATGACGTTTTAAAGACACACTTGTTTTACCCATTTGCATTAATGAGATAATACCTTCTTGCATTCTCGCACCACCGCTTGCAGAAAATAAAATAAAAGGTAGGAAATTGTCAGTGCAATAATCTGTAATTCTACAAATCTTTTCACCAACAACTGATCCCATACTTCCCATTCTAAAGCGTGCATCCATGACTGCTACGCCATATTTAATGCCGTCAAGTTCAGATGTACCAGTAACTACTGCTTCTTTTAAACCAGTTTTTTGTTGATCTTTTTCAATCTTTTCTATGTACCCAGGAAAATCCAATGGATTCGCAGAGGTCATATCCTTGTCGAATTCTATAAATGTTCCTTCATCAGAAATTGCTTCAATTCTTTTATATGCTGTTAAAGCGATATGATGATCGCAATTAAAACATACGTTTAGATTTTCTGATAATTCTTTTGTGTACATAATTTTTTTACATTTGGGACATTTAGTCATTATCCCAGATGGTACATCATTTTGTTTAGAATCTTGCACAGTTAAATATTTCTTTTTCTTACTTCGACTAAAAAAATCTTTAAACATTGGTAAACCTCCAAATAACCTCTGTTACACCCAGTTAGATATATGATATTAAAATAATAGTCTTGAGTTGATATAGTGAATCGACTAAAAATTGAATTTCATTTATTTTAATTCAGTAGCTTGCATTGTTTTATCATAAACATCCTGTGGATCGATTTCAACTCTAGCTACGCCAGATTCCATTGCAGCTTTAGCAACTTGACATGCAACAGAAGGTGCTACTCTTTTGTCAAAAGGTCCAGGTATGCAATAATCTGGATTCAATTCTTCTTTATCTATTAAGTTTGCAATCGCCTCTACGGCAGCTTTTTTCATATCTTCATTAATATTTGTAGCTTCAACATCTAATGCGCCTCTAAAAATTCCTGGAAAAGCCAATACATTGTTAATTTGATTAGGAAAATCCGAACGACCAGTACCTACTACTTTTGCACCAGCAGCTTTTGCATCATCAGGTTGAATTTCAGGATTTGGATTAGCCATTGCAAATATAATAGGATCAGTGGCCATAGTTTTTACCATATCTTGTGTTAAAATGTCAGCAACTGAAACACCAATAAAAACATCAGCTTCTTTAATCACTTCTTCTAGTGACCCTTCAACTTTATCCTTGTTCGTCCATTTAGCTACATAATCTTTTGTATCATTCATACCATATAGACGACCTGAGTAAATGGCACCTTTAGAATCACACATAATCATGTCATTCACTCCGTAGGAATGTAACAATTTAACAATGGCTATACCAGCAGCTCCAGCACCATTTAAAACTACTTTTATATCTGTTAAATCTTTATCTACAATTCTTAATGCATTAATCAATCCCGCCATAGTCACAATAGCAGTACCATGCTGATCATCATGAAATACCGGTATATTCGTTTCTTTTTTCAATGTCTCTTCAATTTCAAAACATCTAGGTGCCGAAATATCTTCAAGATTAATACCACCATAATTAGGTTGAATTAATTTTACTGTATTAATAATTTCTTGGGTGTCAGTCGTATCTAAAGCAATTGGCACACCATTAATACCTGCAAAGCTTTTAAATAATACAGCTTTACCTTCCATAACTGGAATACTTGCTTCAGCACCAATGTTCCCTAATCCTAATACTGCAGTACCGTCAGTCACAACCGCTACGGTATTACTTTTAATTGTGTATTCATATACCTTTCTTGGATTCTCATGTATTTCTTTACAAGGTTCTGCCACACCGGGTGAATACGCTAAGCTTAATTCTTCTTTGTTAGTTACTTTCACTTTAGGTGAAACTTCTAATTTGCCTTGATTTTCTCTGTGCATTTCTAAAGCATCGTCTCTTAAAGACATGAAATCAACCCCTATTTGAGTATTATTATAGTTGAAAAGCTGTCGCGATAATTAAGAATTTACATACTTTAAACCTAGTATAACTTCTCATTATACTTAATATACACGATTAAAGATTGAATAGGTATGGTATATAACTAAATTTTCAATTCCCTAGTGTAAATAAAATCGTTAAAAATTATTTATTCTTCTGATCACAACGCACGAAAATTTATAACCAGAACAATAAACAATGGTAAAAGAAAAACTGATGATTATCATATTAATCATCAGTTAACTATATCATAATTTAAAAATCGTTAAAAGTTATATAAACCTAATATCACTAGGTTTATAACTCTGGATTAATTGTTCAAAGTTTGAGTTGTTTTTTTCAATAAAACCTAAATGAGTTATCTTTTTGGACATTTCATTAAAGCCTTTAATTTCTATTGAGTTAGCCTTTGATGTATCACAAGATATTTGATCTATCTCTAACTTAAGTTCTGCTATATTTCGTAATACGACTTGCTTAGAATCAGAAAGCTTTTTATTTTTATAGTCATTAATTTCATATAGTTGATGAACGATAAGTTGATTTTGCTGATTTCTCTTTTCGAACTTACCAATAACAATATACATCTGTTCTGTTGAAAGTGTCGTTTCATATCTTTTAAATTTATCAGGGAAAATAACTCCATCCATAAGTGTTATTCCATCGTTCATCGTAATAAATGCCATATTTTGGCCTTTTTTAGTTCTAATTTGTTTAATGTCT
Organism: Staphylococcus saccharolyticus; assembly: GCF_900458815.1. Taxonomy (NCBI): domain Bacteria; kingdom Bacillati; phylum Bacillota; class Bacilli; order Caryophanales; family Staphylococcaceae; genus Staphylococcus; species Staphylococcus saccharolyticus. Next base: position 1,089,950 of record NZ_UHDZ01000001.1, on the reverse strand, counting down.
TCAAGTTGAATTAAAATAGATTGATAATTTTGAGCATTACTTAATTTATAGATACCTAAATATTGCTTTTTTTCAAATTCTTTCTCAACTGGATGCTTAGAAATATAAAAACCTAAATATTCTTTCTCATAATCACTTAACAACTTGTCAGGTAGTTCGTCCTTATCTTCATAAGTTTGTTTAGGTGTAAGTAAGTCAAATATCATATCATCTTGTTCAACATCTGAGTTCAAATCTAAAACTTGATCAATAGCTTGAAGCAAAGTTGCACGATTCTTGCCAAATGTATCAAAAGCCCCAACTAATATTAAAGCTTCAAGTAATTTTCTATTCTTAACTCTTTTAGGAATTCGTCTCGTAAAGTCAAAGAAATCTTTATATTTACCATTTTGATAGCGTTCTTCAACAATTAATTTAACACTTTGATACCCTACACCTTTAATAGTTCCTAGTGATAAATATATCCCTTTAGCGCTCGCTTTATAATACCAATGACTTTCATTAATATTAGGTGGCAAAATATTAAGTTGTTGATGCTTAGCCTCATCAATAATAGCAGCTGTTTTTTTCTCACTACCGATAACATTGCTAAGTATATTTGCATAAAAGTAATTAGGATAATGCACTTTTAAGTAACCCATGATATATGCTATTTTTGAATAACTTACTGCATGTGCACGAGGAAATCCATAGTCAGCAAATTTAAGTATTAAATCAAAGATTTGCTTACTCACACGTTCGTCATAACCATTTTTATTGGATCCATCAATAAAATGTTGGCGTTCACTCTCTAAAACAACGCGATTCTTTTTACTCATTGCTCTTCTTAAATTATCTGCTTCACCATAACTAAAATCAGCAAAACTACTAGCAATTTGCATAATCTGCTCTTGATAAATAATAACCCCATACGTACTTTTGAGAATAGGCTCTAAATCAGGATGTAGATACTCTACTTTAGATGGATCATGTCTTCTTGTAATATACGTTGGTATCTCTTCCATTGGACCCGGTCTATATAATGATGTTACTGCCACGATATCTTCAAAGTGTTCTGGTTGTAACCTTTTTAGTACACTACGTACACCATCTGATTCAAGTTGGAAAATACCAGTAGTATCACCTTGAGACAATAAGCGAAAAACACTTTTATCATCAAAAGGAATTTGCTCTACCTCAATATCTATATTTAAATTTTTCTTTACTTGAGTTACGATTTGATGAATAATTGAAAGATTACGCAATCCCAAAAAATCAATTTTAAGGAGGCCTATCTTTTCAGCTTCTGTCATAGTCCATTGGGTTAATAACCCAGTATCACCTAAAGTTAAAGGAGCAAAATTAAACAGAGGCTGATCATTAATAATAATACCTGCAGCATGCGTAGATGTATGTCTTGGTAATCCTTCTAACTTTTTACTTATCTCAAACCAACGTTCGTTTCTATGATTACGATGTACGAAAGCTTTAAACTCGTCTTCTTGGTATGCTTGTTCCAATGTAATGCCTAATTTATGAGGGATTAACTTAGAAATTTCGTTTAAAGTCACATCATCAAATCCCATAATTCGTCCCACGTCACGACCGACCGCTCTTGCAAGTAAATGTCCAAATGTGACTATTCCAGAGACATGGTGCTCTCCGTATTTTTCTTGAACATATTGAATTACACGCTCCCGTCGTGTATCTTCAAAATCTATATCAATATCAGGCATAGTGACACGTTCAGGGTTTAAAAATCTTTCAAATAGTAAGTTAAATTTAAGTGGGTCAATTGTTGTAATCTCTAATAAATAACTCACTAGCGAACCAGCAGAAGAACCACGTCCAGGTCCCACCATAACATCATGCGTTTTAGCATAATGGATAAGATCACTCACAATCAAAAAGTAATCTTCAAAACCCATATTTGTTATAATATTATATTCATGTTTGAGACGCTTATAATAATTATCATTATCGAGATTCCATCGCTTTAATTGTTGTATAAGTATGGACCATAAATAGTCTTTGGAAGGCTCACCATTAGGCGTCATAAATTGAGGTAACAAAGATTGATGATAATCAAGCTTGGCTTTACAGAGATTTTCAATATCAAGCGCATTTTTAATAAATTCTTCACTAAAGTTAAACTGTTCTAATTCTTGTCGACTAGGAAAATGTTCACCTAAAGATTTAATTTCATTCACTAAATCCAATTTAGTATTATCTTTAATAGCATGTAAGGCAACAATCGTTTCAGCATCATCTTCATCTAAATACCTTGCAGATTGCAACCAAATTCTTTTAGCATTAACAGCCTCATCGCTCGTATGATTGATATAGACTTCGTCTTTTTCACTAAATGCTTCTAAAATTTGGATATGTGATGCTTCAACATCTTTAAAAATAATAATCAAATGTTGTTCATAATTTTTAAGCCATTCTAACGGGATCTCCTCTTTTTCTTTCATTTTTATAGCTGAAGAAAGTTGATAGAGTGATTTTAATCCCTCGTTATCTTGAGCTAATACAACTGTCTCAATCGTATACAAGCCATCTGTAACATAGATAGTCATACCAAATATAGGATGAATGTCAGCTGACATACACGCATCATAAAATTTGGGATAACCATATAAAACATTTGTATCAGTGACAGCCAGCGCACTATAACCTTCTTTTTTAGCTTTATGGATGACATCATGAATTCTTAAACTAGAATTCAACAAATCATAAGCTGTATGAATATTTAAATGCGCTACCATGTTCACTATCTCCCTTCATTTATAATACATTTAAAGTTTTGCTCGTAAAGCATCGGCTAATTTTTCAAATTCTTCCCAACTATAAACTGATACACCAGATGCATTTGGATGACCACCACCACCAAAATCATTAGCTACATCATTAATGATGATACTTCCTTTAGAACGTAAACGGCATCTAATTTGATTGCCTTCATCCACGCCAAACATCCAAATTTTTAACCCCCTTATATCTGCAATGGTATTTACAAATTGTGAGGCTTCGTTAGGTTGAATATTAAATTCTTCCAATATATGTTTAGTGATACGTACTTGACAGTATCCGCTATTATCTAATTCAAAGTTTTGTAAAACGTATCCTTGGAAAGGTAAAAGCTTAGTATCTTTCTCAGACATTTTATTTAGTTCAGCATTATGGTCAAATGAGAAAGAAAGCAATTTGCCAGCAACTGTCATTGTGTGTTGTGTCGTATTATTAAATAAAAATCTTCCTGTATCCCCTACTATTCCTAAATATAAAACTCTGGCTACTTTTTCGTCTATAATATGTTCATCATTAAAATGTGTTATAAAATCATAAATGATTTCACTCGTTGAAGAAGCCTTTGTATTAACAAAATTAATATCCCCGTATTGATCAGTGGCAGGATGATGATCGATTTTTAAAACCTCACTCGCCATTTGGTATCGTTGATCATCAATACGAGGTGCATTAGCAGTATCACAAACAATAACAAGTGCATCTTGATAAACTTCCTCTTGAATAATGTCCATGTTACCAATAAATTCTAAAGATGATTCATTTTCCCCCACTGCATAAATACGCTTGTTAGGATATTTCTTTTTCAAATAATACTTGAGTCCTAATTGTGAACCAATTGCGTCAGGATCGGGCCTTACATGTCTATGTATAACTATTGTTTCATTTTGTTCAATTTCAAGCATTATTTTATTCATTATATTTTCCATTTTGTTTACTCCCTTGATAAAACTTCGTTCTTACTTTAAAAACCTTCGAACATTTGACATATAATTAAAGCATTAGCTACTTTTTCATTATTATTTAACATCGATACTTCTAATTTAGCAAAATAACGTCCAACATCTAACATTTCATAATGAACCTCAATCATAGATTCAATTGGTACTGTCTTAATATACGTAATACTTAAATTTTCAATCATGACATTACCCTTTTTATATTTTCTCATCTCATGGCGAATCGTTTCTTCGATGATACCAACAAACACAGCCTTACTCAGTGTACCGTAATGATTAGTCACTATAGGAGATACTTCTACGTCTATTCCATTAGAATGAATAGTAATATGTTTAGCAATTTGATCACTAATTGTTTCGCCTATTTGTGGTTGTCTCCCTAATAGTTGCATTGATTTAAGGACATCCTGTCGATTAATTACACCCACAGTCTTTTTATTATTATCTGTTACTGGTAATAATTCTATACCTTCCCAAATCATTAAATGCGCACAACTAGCTACAGTATTAGTAAGTTTAACACTTAGTGGTTGCTTAGTCATAACCTTACCAAGTTGATCGTCTTCATTCATATTGATGATTTCTCTACTTGTTACGATGCCTACTAATTTAAATTCCTCGTTTACAATTGGAAATCTTGTATGACCTGTTTTATTGGCCAACTTTTTGTAGTCGTTTATTTTCATAGAGTCAAATAACACGGATAAGTCATCAATGGGTTTGACGATATCATCGACAACAAGAATTTCTTTACGAATCTTTTGGTTATACATTGCTCTATTTATTATGTTAGCAACTAAAAACGTATCATAACTTGAAGAAAGTATGGGTAAGTCATGCTCATTAGCATAATTAATGACGTCTTTACTTGGATGAAAGCCTCCCGTAATAAGGATGGATGTACCTCTTCTAAGTGCTTCCATTTGAACGTTTTCTCTATTACCTACAATAAGTAAAGTTTGGCTTCCTATATACTTTAAAATATCTTTAAGCTCCATTGCCCCTATTGCAAATTTGGAGACAGTATTTCCTAAACCACCCTTACCTCCTAAAATTTGGCCATCGATAATTTTCGCGATTTCATTAAAGGTTAAATTATCAATATTATCTCTATTTCGTTTTTCAATTCTAACAGTTCCTACTCGATCTATTGTAGTCACTATACCAAGTTGACCTGCATCTTTAATAGCTCTATAGGCAGTACCTTCTGATACATCTAATACTTTGGCGATTTTGCGGACAGAAATTTTTGAACCTATTGATAAGGTTTCTATGTATTTTATAATTTGTTCATGTTTCGTCATCCCGTTACCTCTTTATTTCTCTATAGCAGTATTATAGATATTATAACTTTTAACTCAAAAAAAATCATTGAACAACCTTTTAAAACTATTGAAAACCACCATAAAGTGTCCTAAATAATTTTTAGAAAATTTTAATTTAAATGGAAATTTCATTAAAACTTTACTAAAATGAAAGTGAGGAGGGATGTCTTATGTATAAACATATTTTACTAGGGGTTGACACACAACTAAAAAACAAAAAAGCACTTAAAGAAGTGTCACGTCTAGCCGGGAAAGACACTATTGTTACAATTTTAAATGCAATCAATGAACAAGATGCACAAGCGTCTATTAAAGCAGGTGTTCATCTAGATAAGCTAACAGAAGAACGTAGTAAACGGCTAGAGAAAACTCGTAAAACTATAGAAGACTATGGCATCGATTATGATGAAGTTATAGTCAGAGGAAATCCTAAAGAAGAATTGTTAAAGTATGCAAATAGTGGTAAATTCGAAATTGTCGTTTTGAGTAACCGCAAAGCAGAAGACAAAAAGAAATTTGTGCTTGGTAGCGTAAGTCATAAAGTAGCAAAACGTGCTACTATCCCTGTATTAATTGTTAAATAATTAATAACATCCCGCTTTTAGACTTAAATAGTTTAGAAGCGGGATATCTTTGTATTATGAAGATCGACTTTATTTATTAAAATTCAACTGATTGTCCAGGCTCAAGAATTTGTACTTCACCAATATTCACTGCCTCTTTAAATTGATTAGGATCTTGTTCTATTAATGGGAAAGTGTAATAATGAATAGGTACAGAAATATGAGGTTTTATAAATTCGTTAATTGCATAACTTGCATCTTCAATTCCCATTGTAAAATTGTCACCAATAGGTACAAAACAAACATCAACTGGATGGCGATCAGCTATTAATTTCATATCGCTAAATAGACCTGTATCCCCTGTATGATAAATAGTCTTACCTTCTACTTCGATAATTACTCCCATCGGCATTCCCAAGTAAACTGGTATACCATCTTCATGTGTAAAACTAGAACTATGGAAAGCTTGAACAAATTTAATTGTTCCAAAATCAAATGTTGTTTTACCACCAATATTCATACCATGAACATTTTCAATTCCATGATACGTTGATAAATAACCTTGTAATTCAGCTGAACCTATTACAGTCGCATGGTTACGATTTGCTAATTCTACCACATCACCAAAATGATCAGCGTGACCATGAGTCAAAATAATATAATCTACATCTAAAGTTTGTTCATCTAAATCACATTTTTCATTGCCAGAAATAAATGGATCTACAATAACCTTTTTTCCATTACCTTCAAAATAAATTGTTGATTGACCATGAAATGATAACTTCATTTTTATAGCCCTCCTCTTATATTATCTATCTTCTGTATACCCTACCTCATTCTATTTATAACAACATTTTCTAAAACGAAAGTCGAATTATATATCATTTCTTGACAATTTTTGAAAAGTAAAGCTAATTAGCATAAAATTAAATTAACTTGAGAAAATGGAGGACTCCAAAATGACTAAAATAGAAGAAATTAAAACAGTCTTACGCCAACAAAATGCCGATGCTGCATGGATTACAACTCCCTTAAACATATTCTACTTTACAGGATATAGAAGTGAACCACATGAAAGATTATTTGCTTTACTTATTCGAGCAAATGCTGAACCTGTATTGTTTTGCCCTAGAATGGAAATTGAGGAAGTTAAAACTTCACCCTTTGATGGTAAAATCATTGGTTATTCTGACACTGAAAATCCTTTTGAGATGTGTCCGCAAATTTTTTCAACGATGCTTATTGAAAGCGAACATTTAACTGTAAAACGTCAACGTGAACTTTCACAAGCATTTAATGTAAAAAATTATAAGGATATTGATCAATCAATCAAAGAATTGCGTAATATAAAATCACAAGAAGAAATCGCAAATATTAAAAAAGCTGCTGAATTAGCAGATAAATGTATAGAAATTGGTGTTGCTTACTTAAAAGAAGGAGTAGAGGAACGTGAAGTTGTTAACCATATTGAAAATGAGATAAAAAAATATGGTGTCAATGAAATGAGTTTTGACACAATGGTACTCTTTGGTGATCATGCAGCTTCTCCTCATGGCACTCCTGGTAACAGAAAACTTCAACAAAATGAATATGTTTTATTTGATTTAGGAGTGATTTATAATCACTACTGTAGTGATATGACTCGAACAATTAAATATGGTAACCCTAGTGAGGAAGCACAGGAAATCTATCATACAGTATTAAATGCTGAGACCTCTGCAATTAAAGCGATTAAACACGGTGTGACCATCAAAGATATAGATAAAATCGCTAGAGATATTATTAGCAAAGCGGGTTATGGGGATTATTTCCCTCACCGTCTAGGACATGGTTTAGGTTTAGAAGAACACGAGTATCAAGATATTTCTAGTGTAAATAATAATTCTTTAGAAGCAGGAATGGTAATTACGATAGAGCCTGGTATTTATGTACCACAAGTTGCTGGAGTTCGTATTGAAGATGATATTTTAGTTACTGAAGATGGCTACGAAGTTCTTACTCGTTATGAAAAATAATTACTGCATTTAAACCCCCTGACACAATTATTATCTTTTGTCAGGGGGATAAAAATTTATTTTATTCTCTTAGGGCATCTTCAATAGATATATAGTTTAAATTAAATGCTTCTGCTACGTTTTTATTAGTAACATGACCTTTATAAGTATTTAAACCTAATGATAAAGCATGGTTAGCTTTGAAGGCATTTTGATATCCTTTTTTAGCTAGTAATTGTGCATAAGGCAACGTTGCATTATTTAAGCCTAATGTAGAAGTTCTTGGTACTGCACCTGGCATGTTGGCAACAGCGTAGTGAACTACACCATGTTTTGTGTACGTTGGATTATCATGTGTTGTTATTTTGTCAGTAGTTTCAAAAATACCGCCTTGGTCAATTGCTATATCAACAACAACTGATCCATTTTTCATTTGTTTAATCATGTCTTCAGTAACTAAATTAGGCGCTTTCGCACCTGGAATTAATACTGCACCAATGACTAAATCACTCTCTTTAACATACATTTCGATATTAAGTGGATTAGACATTATTGTTCTAACTATACCATCAAATAAATCATCTAATTCTTGCAACCGTTTTGGATTAGCATCTAAAATTGTCACTTCTGCTCCTAATCCTAATGCAATTTTAGCAGCATTCGTTCCAGCTTTGCCACCACCAATGATGGTTACTTTACCTTTGGGTACTCCTGGAATACCTCCAAGTAATATACCCATTCCACCATTGAATTTTTGTAAAAACTCTGCACCAATTTGTGTAGACATTCTACCTGCAACTTCACTCATAGGTGATAATAATGGTAAAGAACCATCTGGTAATTGGACTGTTTCGTACGCTATTGCAACCACCTTGTTATCTACAAGTGCTTGAGTTAATTTTTCTTCATTAGCTAGATGTAAATATGTGAATAAAATTAATCCTTTTTTAAAAAATTGATATTCGGACTCAAGTGGTTCTTTAACTTTTATAACCATGTCTACATCCCAAACATTTGACTGTTCAGAAATAATTTTTGCTCCAGCTTCTTTATAATCAATATTTTCAAAGTAAGAACCTGCCCCCGCATTTGTTTCGACTAGAACAGTATGACCTTCTTCAACTAAAGCATGTACGCCACTTGGTGATAAACCCACTCGATTCTCATTATTTTTTATTTCTTTAGGAATGCCAATTTTCATAAATATCTACCTCCATCCTCATCGTAACGCTAAATATGTGTAAGCGCAAACAAAAGTACACAATTTTGTAATCAATATTAATTTAATATTCAGTTTATTATGTTAAAATAGAAGTATGAAAGATGAAGGGGGCTAAAGCGATGATTACTTACAAAAATATATTAATCGCAGTCGATGGATCTCATGAAGCAGAATGGGCTTTTAATAAGGCGGTTGGCGTTGCTAAACGTAATGATGCTAAATTAACAATCGTTAATGTCATTGATTCAAGAACATATTCTTCATATGAAGTTTATGATGCTCAATTCACTAAAAAATCAAAACATTTCTCTGAAGAATTATTAAAAGGATACAAAGAAGTTGCTTCAAATGCAGGCGTAAAAAATGTAGAAACCCGATTAGAGTTTGGTTCACCTAAAGCAATTATTCCAAAAAAACTAGCACATGAGGTTGCCGCTGATTTAATTATGAGTGGTACTTCAGGTTTAAACGCAGTTGAACGCTTTATCGTTGGATCTGTTTCTGAGGCAATTGTCCGTCATGCACCTTGTGATGTTCTTGTGGTACGTACTGAAGAAATTCCAGAAGATTTCCAACCACAAGTGGCAACACCTAAATTACGTGAAAGATACCAAGACTAAACAGTTAAAGTATATTGTACTTATCTATAACTTGAACTTGCATTTAAACTGTCGATATAAGTTTATAACTTTAACGGCAGTTTTTTGATATTTTATATTTCCCGATGAAACAAAAGATTCGCATAACAACTTGTCTAGTTGTTATGCGAATATAAATAATTAGGCTTCTACATTTTCGACATTCGATTTTCCACTATTATCATTTGCACTTTCTTTGTCGATTTCATCTTTCAGACCACCATACTTGATGACATCACGAGAAATCATAACTTCTTCGTCTGTAGGAACAACAAGTACTTTAACAGGTGCGTGTGGATAATTAATATAACCTTCTTCACCATGTAAACTTTCATTCTTCTTAGGGTCCCAATATACACCCATAAACTCTAGACCTTCTAAAACTTTACCACGTATAATATGAGAGTTTTCACCTATACCAGCTGTAAATACAATAACATCTACACCATGCATTCTTGCTGCATAAGAACCGATATATTTGTGAATTTTAGATGCAAATAAATCAAGTGCTACACGTGCACGTTGACGACCATGTTTAGCTTCTTCTGTTAAGTCACGTAAATCACTAGATGTACCAGTTAAACCTAATAAACCTGATTCCTTATTAAGGATATCTAACACTTCATCAGCAGTTTTTCCTGTTTTCTCCATAATAAATGGAATTAAAGCAGGGTCAAGGTTACCTGAACGTGTACCCATTGTTACACCTGCAAGGGGCGTAAAGCCCATAGACGTGTCAATAGATTCTCCGCCATCAATAGCAGCGATTGACGCACCATTACCAATATGACAAGAAATAATTCTTAAATCTTCAATAGGTCGTCCTAAAATTTCAGCAGCTCTACGTGATACATACTTATGACTTGTACCGTGGAAACCATACTTACGAATTCCGTAATCCTCATAATAATGATAAGGTAAGCTATAAAGATACGCTTGTTCTGGCATAGTTTGATGGAATGAAGTATCAAATACAGCAACATGAGGTATATCAGGCAATAGTTTTCTAAAAGCTCTAATACCCATTAAGTTAGCTGGATTATGTAAAGGTGCTAATTCACTTAATTCCTCAATTTGAGATTCTACTTCATCTGTCACTACTACTGATTTAGGGAATTTTTCTCCACCATGAACCACGCGGTGACCCGTACCTTCGATTTCAATTATATCTTCAATCATGTGATGCTCTTTAAAACTATTTAACATGATGTTAACTGCTTCTTCATGATCTTTGATATCTCTAATGTCAGTAAGCTTTTCCCCTTCAACATGAATTGTGAAAATAGAGTCGCTTAAACCAATACGTTCAATAACGCCTTTGGTTACTAATTTTTCTTCCGGCATTTTGATTAGCTGGAACTTTAGAGATGAACTCCCAGCATTAACCGCCAAAATTAATTTAGACATAAATCATTGTCCTCCATCATTTGTTTAGTTATATTTTTCACATAGTCCATTCTATCATTAAGACAGTTCGAATACTATATTGTTACAGATTATTTTTTTGTATGATTTGTGACCAACCATTGATTTAAATCAGTAATAAATCCTTGGAATTGTTGTGGATTTTTAAAATCGGGGATATTCGCCAATAATACTTCTACTGGTTTGGTTTCATGCGGTATTTTCTTTTGTAAAATTAATATAGATTTTCGTGCTTTTTCATTTTTAAAAAGTGTTGTTGGCAAATTTAAAAATGCTTGCATTTCAGTCTCTGTAGCAATAAATTTTTCTAACTGTTTCACTTTATCTCCTGTAAAGAGATCATTTGGCACAACTAAAAATGCAAAACCAGCCCCTTTTAACGTATTCACTGCTTGTTCAATAAGTAAATAATGAGAATAACTATGTCCCTCTTCAAATCCTAGTTTCATTTCTTTACTACGTTCGTCAACAGGATAGTAACCAATTGGAAAATCACCAATCACTACATCAGCCTCTTTTAATGGTAAAGGCATAATAGCATCTTGAGGATATACATCAAACGGTATTTCTAAAAAATTGGCTAAATGTATGCTTACTCGAGATAAAACAGGATCTACTTCTATAAGATGATGCATAATAGTTGTATCTGATAATACTTCTTTGACTGATGCACTTAAGTGACCAGTTCCACTAGCAATATCCACAATATGCATTTCTTCTTTATCTTTGATAAAACGCTGAACTAAAAAGCCAAGTATAAGCCCGATAGAATCTGGAGTGATTTGATGATTCGCTTGAATATTTTCTTCTTGCATAAGACTTAAGTACGCGAATTGAAAGGCTTTCCTTCTATCTTGAAGCGTAGCTTGCTCTAAAAGATTTCTATGGTTTTTATAAATATCTTCCATAGCTAATCCTAAATTCTCAATGAAACTTTGTCCATTTTCTTCATTTAATGATTTAGCTCTTTCATCTAATGTGTGGAATAAACGTTCCATAATTGTATTTTCTTCAGTCATAAAATAACCCTTTCTAATAAAAAAGTGTCCCACCATGTTTCATAGGATTTTATTAACTAATCACGAATAACCCTACTTCTCGACTAAGTATGGGCACTTTGACTATCACTGTCAATATTACGATATCAAATTAAACGTTACGGTATGCTTCTAAAGTTGACTCAAAATCTGGAAAATCAGTTCCCTCATTAACGATTTCTTTATAAACAACTTTATTATTTTCATTTAACACAAAAACTGAACGCGCTAATAATCTCATTCCTTGCATAATCACACCATAATTTTCTCCAAAAGATAAGTTTCTGTGATCACTTAACGTTACAACATTATCTAAGCCATTTGAAGCACACCATTTTTTCTGAGCAAATGGTAAATCCACAGAAATAGTTAAGATAACTCCGTCCTCAACAGATGCTTCTTCATTGAATTTACGAGTTTATTAGTCACACACACGCCTGTATCAATAGATGGAATAACACTAATCAATTTCTTTTTGCCTTTAAAATCATCTAATGTAATCAGATTTAAACTATTGTCTAAAACTGTGAAATTAGGTGCAATGTCACCCTCTTTTACCTGTTCGCCTATTAAAGAAATAGGCTTGTCTTTAAAAGTAATTTGAGTCATAATCAAGACCTCCTATAGTTGTTATTAATTATAATCATACGACAAACATTCATGTGTTTTCAATTTTTAATCAACGCTATTTTAATTCAATGTAAGCCCTGTCATTCTATTTTTAATTTTCCACAAAAAAGAGGAAAAAATAATCAATACAACTACATTTAACTAAGTAACGTGAGCGACACCACTTCTAAATTAGGTACTATAGTTATATCTTTTTATTTTAACCTCAACATTTAATGATGGAAAACTTTTATCAAGTAATCATACAGATTTTTTAAAATGAAAACTGTTGTAACTAAAATAAATAATCCTTTTACATATCTCACGCCTTTTTGAAGTGCAAATTGTGCACCTAAATATGAGCCAACTGTCATACTAACTGCCATAATCATGCCATAGTGTAATTCACTTGCCCTAAAAAGATAAATAACGTTAAACCACCCGCATTTGATGCAAAATTTTAAACTTTAGCGTTTCCTGCTGCACTTAGAAAATCAAACCTAATCAGTAATAATGTAAAAAGCATAAACGATCCAGTACCGTCTCCTAAGAAACCATCATAGAACCACAATAAAATAAACATCATAGTAAAAGTAATAGCCTTCATAGCAGTAAAGGAAGTAAAAGTTCTCATACTTCCCCAGTTTTTTTACAATTGTATAGACAATAACGATAGATAAAACTGCAATAATTAGCGATTTTAAAACATTTGCTGGTAAATATGTAGCTAGAATCGCACCACAACCAGATGCAATAAATACAATAGGAAAGATTTTTAAGACTATACGTAAATCCACTTTTCCTGAACGTATAAACTTAAAAGCACTCGTTAAAGTATTAAATGAACTTGCAAATTTATTCGTCCCTAAAGCTAATGATGGCGGTAATCCTATTGCAAGTAAAGCTGGCGTAGATATTGATCTCCCACCACCGACCACTGAATCAATAAAAGGAGCTATAAAACCAAAAAAGATAACCGTCAACACCGCTGTTAAGTGCCAATCCATTTGTTTAGACACCTCTTTGTATATATTTCACCCTAAGTTTAATCATTAAAATAAATCTTCAATTAAAGCGTCGGTTGATTGTTCTTTATCATTCTTATAATAACGGTCGATAATAAGTGTCTCAATATTCTCCACCGCTTTTTGAATCATTTCATCAAAATCATAAACCCCTTCATATTTTTCAACTTTGTCAAAATCGGGTTCAGTCACTGGATTTTTAGGTGTAAAAATCGTACAACAATCTTCATAAGGTTGAATAGATATCTCAAAAGTACCTAACTCTTTTGCTTTTCTAATAATATCTTCTTTATCTAAAGTTAGTAATGGACGAAGAACAGGTGTAGTTGTCACATGATTAATGGCGTACATGCTTTTCAAAGTTTGACTCGCAACTTGACCTAAATTTTCACCATTGACGATAGCATGTGCATCAATACGATGCACAACGACGTCTGATATTCTCATCATCATTCTACGCGTTGATGTCATCGTATAACGTGGGTGCACAACTCTATTAATTTGTTTTTGTAACTCAGTAAACGGCACGATGTGCAACTTTATTGGTCCTACACGTTCAGCCAAAATCCTTGTTAATTCTATGACTTTATCTTTAGCCTTCTCACTTGTAAATGGTGGGCTATGAAAATGAATTGCTTCAACAGTTACTCCACGTTTCATTACTTCCATACCTGCTACTGGTGAATCAATTCCACCACTTAACATGAGTAAAGTTTTACCACCTGTACCAACAGGCAAGCCACCAGAACCCGCAACAACTTCTTCATATATGTAGATAGCATCTAAACGTACTTCTATTTTAATTTCATGATCAGGTTGTTTGACATTTACAGTTAAATGATCAAAATGTTTTAAAATCACTCCACCAACATTACGTTGTAATTCATAAGTATCATAGAGAAAAGTTTTATCAACACGTTTAACATCAATTTTAAATGTGGCGTTTTGTTCAAACCCTTCTGCTAATTGAATAACAGATTGATAAATCAAGCCTTCTTTTTTATCAATCTTAATAACTGGACTAATTGACTTAATACCATATACTTGAGTCAAACGTTTAATAATTTCTTCCATATCGGCTTCTTCAGTTAATTCAACATACATACGATCTCTTTTCACTTTGACAAGATATCCTTGTAAAGGAATGAGTGCACGTTTAACATTGTCTTTTAGTTGATTGACGAACATTTTACGATTCGTGCCTTTTAAAGTTAATTCTCCATATCGCACAAGCAAATGATCATAATACATTATTTAAGCAACTCCTTTATTTCTTCATAGATTATTTTAAATTTATCTTCAAATCCTAAAATATCTTCTTCACTAGTCCTTGCACCCATAGACAATCTAATACTACCTTCAATGCTAGTTTCTGCTATATCCATAGCTAATAATACTTCATTTAGTTTACCTCTTTTAGATGAACATGCACTTGTAGTTGAAACCATGACACCATATTTAGAAAAGGCATTCACTAGAACCTCTCCTTTTACACCAGGAAATCCTATATTAATAATTTGAGGTGATGCATCTTGTGGTGATAGAATATAAACACCTTTATATTTACTTAAAAACGTAGTTAACCTATCATTATATTCTTTTAAACGTAAATTTAATTCCTGGGTATGATTTACAGCATTTTTGATTGCTTTAACCATTGAAATTGCCATAGGTAGATTGATTGTACCACTACGTAATCCATATTCTTGACCACCACCATGGATAATTGGTTCTATATTTTGAGTGTTCTTAATCAAGAGTAATCCTTGTCCTTTAAGACCGTTAAACTTATGACCACTCAAACTTAAACTATCGATTCCTTTAAAATTCATAGATATTTTACCTAAAGCTTGTACACCATCAACATGAAAATGCGCTCGCGGATAATCTGCTAAAAGATTTGCGATAGCTTGAATAGGTTGAATCTGTCCCATAACATTATTGACATACATACAAGTAACAAGCCCGACTTTATCAGTCATAATGGATTTTAAATGGTCGACATCCACTTTACCATTTTCTGTTACATTGACATATTTTAATTTAAAACCTTGCTTTGCTTCTAAATATCGCATGACTTCAAGCACGGAGGGATGTTCTAAAACGGAGGTGATGATTTCATTTGCATTTTCTCTCTTTCTGTAAGCGACACCTTTCAAGGCCATATTGTTAGATTCTGTTGCACCACTAGTAAATATAATTTCATATCGATGATTAAGTCTTAATACACGGTTAATTTCATCCTTAGCTTTGAGTAATAATTGTTCCGCTTGTAATCCAGCTAGATGCGGACTATTAGGATTGAAGTAAAATGTTTGGTTCACTTTTGAAAATGAATCTATAACATCTTGATCAGCTTGAGTAGTGGCTGCATTGTCTAAATAAATCACTGATAACACTTCTCTTTCACTTTTTTAATGATTCTATTGGTACAAATCTTTCTAAATTTGGATACTCAAGCATTATACTATTTTCTAGCAAAATTAAAAGGGACCTAATCTGTAGAATTTCTGAGTGAAGTTCTTTTTATTTTGACCCCGAACTAACTTAGAAAAACGCTCGATATAAAGGCATTTTCAATACAGTTATCGACTGCCAATACGTAAAAACAAGTGTGACAAAAACAAGAAGACTTTTATTTTGGTTGGTTACGGATATTATAAGAAGATAACATCATTATATTAACTATGTCGTCGATGATTACTAAAAATTTAGACAGTAGCCTCATGAGAAAGCTTATAAGACTTCTATCATCGCAAGTATTAATCTACTATTAAAAACGATTCATTAATTGAGAAATTGTACAATTGTCAAATGTATCTACATTAGCTAAACTTACAATCAAATATAGTTAAACACCTTATTCAAAAAAATAAATTGAACGGTCTAATTCAATAATGCTTATTTTAAATATATGTGCTTATCTAATCGACAAAAATGCCTGAGACATTATTGTCCCAGGCACTTAAATTACTTTAAATGTTATTCTTTAATAATTTGTTCTTCAATGTGTTTTGTAATTCCAGGTTCTACACTTTCAAGTGCTTCCTCAGAAATTTCAATTGAACGTTTGTAACGATTATTTTTAAATAGACGTTCTGCTTCATTAAGACTTTTATCTACGTGGTGGTGATCTTTACGGTATCTATTACCATATTGAATTAACTTTTCAGCATAAACTGCATTCACCAATACGTCATTTGCCTCATCCTCAAATGTATTCATTTGAATAACAATTTTAGCTACTTTGTCTTTCAGTTGTTTAACAAGAATAGGACGAGTGCTAAATTGATCATTGACTTCTCGAACTTCATTATCAATTTCATTCTTCATAATGATAAATCGCTCTGGAACACTTGTTAAATTAGATGCTAATAAACGACGGTAGACTTCTTCTTTTTTAGATTGAACTCTAAGTAAATGGTCTTCCGCTTCTGCTTCATCTTCACGTAATTGAATAAGGTGATTTTGAAGTTTATCTTGCTCTTTATTAATCACAGAGACATGATCTTCTAAATATTGAAGATTATCTTGTACCTCACTATAACGCACTGCTGATTTCGATGTTTCCTTTAAAATGTCATTATAGACAGAGATTAAATTTTGAATTTCATTTTCAAACTGTCTAACACTTTGTGCATCTGACTCATTGATGTAGTAGTTCTCACGCACATATTCAATCTCTGTTTGTAATGTATAATTCATATCCTTAGCTTTAAACAAGTCGTCAGTAATCATATCTTTAGTCTCTTTGACTTCATTCTTAGCTTTAACTTCATGTTCAATTAAATCATACATTTCATCTAATTTATCATTGATAATTTCAAGTTTATTGTTGGCTTCATCAAGTTCTAATCGACTTATCATAGGTTTAACGAAACTTAATTCTGTCTTAAGACTTTGTAACGTACCATCAACTTTGACATGATCTAAATCATATCCTTCTACTTTTAAGTCTCTACAACCATATTTTAAATCTTGGAATTGACCCGGTAATTCCTTCTGAGTTTCACGAATCAATTCAGGAATTTCTTCCATATAAGCTTTAAGATTTTTAATTTGATCCTCTAAAGCAGCAATATGATTATGAGCTTGCACATAGTTTCCTTCAGCCTTCAATGTTTCATATTCATTAAGATTAGGTTCGAATCTTTCGATTTCTTTTTCTAAAGGTTGTGCAGCTTCACCAAATTGATGACGATTAGCTAATACATCTCGTTTCATTTCACGATGGTCTACTTTACACTTTTCATATAATGCTTCATTATCTTTATGTAAAGTTAAGATTTCATCAACTTGAGTTACTTGTTGATTGTAATTACTTTCATATTGATCCATCAGTTCATGTGAATCATCAATTTCAGTTTGAGCTGCAGAGAATTTAAATTTTTCAAGTAATTCTTCACCATTATGAAGCTTTTCTTCCACGGGAGCTAAGTATTTATTCGTACTTTCTGTGTTGTCTTTTTTCATTGCATCATACTTAGTCTTAGTTTCACCTTTTAAGTTTAAATCCGAAAGTTTTTTTAGATTATCATCAAAAGGTAATTGTTCAATTTCATTTTTTCTCTCTTCAGCTTTTTCAATTGAATTTCTCTTATTAGAGCGCATATAGAATAACACGCCAACAGCAATTAAAATAATTACTAGTATTGCTAATATGATAAATAACACCATATACTTCTCCTCCTATTTTATCATTTATTATTATAACGTAATTTGTTGTCTCATTAAATCACAAAATGAATTAATTGATAGATTATTTTCAAAACTTTATACTTAATAAAAAATTATGGATATGAGGTATGGTTATGACTAATTTTAAAGAGACGAATTATTCACTTATTTCTAAAAAACTTGCAAGCTTAATCGAAGATGAAAATAATCTAATTGCTATACTAAGTAATACATCTGCACTATTGAAAGATACTATGGCACAAGTTAATTGGGTAGGTTTTTACCTAATTGAAGACAACGAACTCATACTTGGACCTTTCCAAGGTCACCCTGCTTGTGTATATATTGCAATTGATAAAGGCGTTTGTGGGACAGCTGTGTTAGAAAATAAAACACAGCGTGTGGGTGATGTCCATCATTTTCCAGGTCATATTGCCTGTGATACAAATAGCAAATCAGAAATAGTTATTCCTTTAAATGTTAATGGTAAAATGATTGGTGTCTTAGATATCGATGCTCCAATCGTTAATAGATTCTCTCAAGAAGATCAAGATGGTTTAGAGAACATTGTACACATAGTTGAAAAACAATTATCTCAAACATAAAAATGTATTGACAGTTCTTAATAAAATGGTACAATGAATTTTGTGTGAATTAACGAAAATAGCAGTTATATATTGTCAAGCTCTATGTTGTTCCCAATGTGGACGTGTCGTGTAACTGTCGCTATAAGGTGAAGACACATAAAACAATATATCTCGATAAGCATATAACACTCTTTTTTGTTTATTCATAACAACAAAAAAGAAAAAGGAGGGGTCTTACATGGCTCGATTCAGAGGTTCAAACTGGAAAAAATCTCGTCGTTTAGGTATCTCATTAAGTGGTACTGGTAAAGAATTAGAAAAACGCCCTTACGCACCAGGACAACACGGTCCTAATCAACGTAAAAAATTATCAGAATATGGTATGCAATTACGTGAAAAACAAAAATTACGCTACTTATATGGAATGACTGAAAGACAATTCCGTAATACATTTGACATTGCTGGTAAACAATACGGTGTACATGGTGAAAACTTCATGATTTTACTTGCTAGTCGTTTAGATGCAGTAGTTTATTCATTAGGTTTAGCACGTACACGTCGTCAAGCGCGTCAATTAGTAAACCATGGTCACATTGAAGTAGATGGTGGACGCGTAGACATCCCATCTTACTCATTAAAACCTGGTCAAGTGATTACTGTTCGTGAAAAATCACAAAACTTAGATATCATTAAAGAATCAGTTGAAATCAATAACTTTGTACCAGAATATTTAGACTTAGATGCTGACAGCTTAAAAGGTACTTTCGTTCGCCTCCCAGAACGTAGTGAATTACCAGCTGAAATCAATGAGCAATTAATCGTTGAGTACTACTCAAGATAATTATTTTCAAATTTACACCCTCTTCCTTTTTGGAATTGGGTGTTTTTTGTTGGCTTTAATTGGCTGGAATGTATATATAGACTGAGCCATATAACTATAAGATTTTAAACACTTAAAAGTGGTAATAAAAGAGGCTGAGACATCAATCATTGTTTAGGTATTTTTCGCATATTGGCAATCGATGACTGAATTGAAATTCGTTTATATCAAGCTTTTTTCAACTATAGTATGGTGCCCTAACAAAGAGAATATTATCCAGAAATTCAACATACAAAACAAGCTGGGGTTCGTTGCCGGAGTGAGACAACAAATTCAATATGAATTCTGTCCCACTTCCCTAAATTTCAAGTATTTATGTTCCAGCCTGTTAGTAAGTTGGATTTTACTTCTCAAGCCTTCTATAAATTGGATTTTAACCTTTATTCATTCGTTATTACAATTTGAATATGTCTTCTGGTATATCTGAAATAACACCATCAACATCATAATCAATTAATTTTTTTACTGCTTTAGATTTATTTACTGTGTATGGTAAAACTTTTAAATTGGCATTATGAGCATATTTCATAAACTTTTTGGTAACAAGTTGATAATTTGGATTAGCAAAGTTTGCAACTTTAGCTATTTCTTCAAAATCAGGTAATCTATACCAATATTTCTTCTTACTTAATAACAGACCTAATTCATAATTTAAATCCATTGACGATAACTTCTTCACACAATCAAAATCAAATGATTGTATGATAACTTTTTGTTGTGGCATACGTCTTTCATTTAATTTATCAACAACCATCTCTTCAATCCCACGATATTGACTAGGTTTTTTAATTTCAATAAGTAACTTTTTTGAAAAGTTATCGGCTAACTCTAGCACCTCATCAAAAGTAGGAATACATTCATTTATAAATTGATCCCCTTTATAAGAACCAAAATCGAATTTCTTCAACTCTTTCAGAGTGTAATTTGAAATTTTACCTTTACCATTAGAAGTACGATCAATAGTGTCATCATGAATGACTACTATCTCCTTATCTTTTGTATAGTGCAAATCAATTTCTAACATATCAATATGTAACATTAGCGCATGTTTATAGGCTACTAACGTGTTTTCAGGATAATCCTTAGGAAGCCCCCTATGCGCAACTATTTGGAAGTATTGATTTGGACGACGAATTTTCATCAAAGTCACCTTTCTTTTAATCAATTTTAAATTACTCTAAACTTAAGTTACCACAATGACACAGGAGGTCAATTCATATGGTCAAACACGATTTTAAAGTTGAAGTAGAGTGGCATGAGGGTCGAAATGAAGTAGGAAACATCAAAGGCGATACTATAAAAGAAAAAATATCTATCCTCTTTTCACTTGGAGGACAAAGAATCGGTACTAATCCTGATGAAATGTTAGTCTCTGCTGCTTCAACTTGCTATATCATTTTTCTTGCTGCTACCAGAAAGGGGTAGTTATAAAGATATTCAAATACACCAATATTCTATTGGAACTACATCATTTGAAAATGAAAAATTTAAAATGGAAAGTATCACACATTATCCTGCCATATCAGTTGTTCCATTTCAAAAAAGTAAACTCAAACAAGTTTTACCTCAATTATTAAAAATCGCCGACAACAATTGTATGATTTCAAATTCACTTCGCAATAATGTAAGTGCATATATTGAACCAACTATAAGATAATTACAAAAGCTATCACAAATTTAAAACATGTAAACGTTTTATTAATGTGATAGCTACATAAATATGGTTTTAAATATTCAGAATATTTGATAAAATAAATAAATCTTATAGTGGGAGGACTGTTTAATGCAGGTATTACCAACCTTTATTATTAACACCGGGACCAACTCCTGTGCCAGATCAAATCATGAGTGCTGTTCAACTGCCCATGGTTGAACACCGTTCTAAGGACTTTGAAGACATCGCTAACAATGCATTCAATGGATTAAAACCTATTTTCGGTACTAAAAATGAAGTGCTCGTTCTCACATCTAGTGGCACAAGTGTGTTAGAAGCTAGTATGTTAAATATAGTTAATCCTGATGATCATTTTGTCATTATAGTTTCTGGGGCGTTTGGTAACAAATTTAAACAAATTGCACAATCTTATTATAAAAATGTTCATATTTACGATGTAACATGGGAAGAAGCAGTCAACGTCAATGAATTTATTAATTACTTAAAACAACTTAAAGTTAAAATTTCAGCAATGTTCACGCAATTTTGTAAAACATAGACTGGTGTCTTACATCCCATCAATGCATTAGGACATGCGTTAAAAGAATATGATAACGCAATTTATTTTGTTGTAGATGGTGTGAGCTGTATTGGTGCAGTTGAAGTAGATTTAACTAAATATAAAATTGATGTCTTAGTTTCAGGAAGTCAAAAGCCATTATCTTACCGCCTGGTTTAGCGTTTGTCGCATACAGTGATAGAGCAAAAGAACGCTTTGTCGAAGTACACACACTAAGATTTTATCTTGATTTGAATAAATATATAAATTCTCAAGCACAGAATTCCACGCCTTTTACACCGAATGTTGGATTATTTAGAGGTATCAATGCATACGTAGAACTGGTAAAACATGAAGGTTTTAACCACGTTATTCAGCGTCATTATAGTATTCGTAATGCTTTAAGAGCGGCTTTAAAGGCCCTTGATTTAGACTTATTAGTAAAAGATGATTTGCAAGCCTCTCCTACTGTGACTTCTTTCGTACCTTCAAGTCAAGAAGAACTTCAAGCCATTAAAGATCAGTTAAAATCACGTTTTAATATTACGATTGCTGGTGAACAAGGTCATTTAAAAGGAAAAATTTTAAGAATAGGACATATGGGTAAAGTATCACCTTTTGATATTCTATCAGTTGTTTCCTCTTTAGAAATTATTTTAACTGCAAATAGAAATAAGAGTTATATTGGTAAAGGTATCACGCAATTTATGGAGGTCATTAAC
Source organism: Staphylococcus saccharolyticus (assembly GCF_900458815.1). NCBI lineage: Bacteria > Bacillati > Bacillota > Bacilli > Caryophanales > Staphylococcaceae > Staphylococcus > Staphylococcus saccharolyticus. The sequence goes on along the minus strand of NZ_UHDZ01000001.1, from coordinate 1,067,287 downwards.
CATGAGTCATAAAATTTTAGTTTCAGACCCTATTTCAGAAGTTGGTTTACAAATTATTTTAAATCATAAAGATTTTGAAGTAGACATACAAGCTGATTTAACTGAAGAAGAATTATTAAACATTATAGATAACTACGATGTCCTCATTGTGCGTAGTCAAACTCAAGTGACTGAGCGCATTATCAATCAAGCAACTCAACTTAAAGTCATTGCTAGAGCAGGAGTAGGCATAGATTATATCGATATCAACGCCGCTACTTTAAAGAGAATACTTGTCATCAATGCACCAGATGGCAACACAATTTCAGCAACTGAACATTCAGTAGCTATGTTATTAGCAATGTCACGTAATATTCCTCAAGCACATCAATCATTACGTCATAAAGAATGGAATCGTAAAGCTTTGTTATATGGTAAAACGTTAGGCGTTATTGGAGCAGGTCGAATCGGTCTAGGTGTTGCTAAACGTGCGCAGAGTTTTGGAATGAAAATTCTTGCATTTGATCCCTATTTAACCGATGACAAAGCTAAATCTTTAGATATTCAAAATGCATCCGTTGATGAAATAGCTGAAAAGTCAGATTTTGTTACTGTACACACACCTCTTACACCAAAAACACGTGGTAATGTTAGGGAAGCTTTTTTAAAAAGCAAAATCAAGTTTACAAATTATCAATGTTGCTAGAGGTGGTATCATAGACGAAAGTGCTCTTGTAAATGCTTTAGATGATGGATTAATTAATAGAGCTGCGTTAGATGTTTTTGAACATGAACCGCCAATTGATTCTCCCTTAATTGCACATGAAAAAATTGTTGTTACACCACACTTAGGGGCGTCAACAGTTGAAGCACAAGAAAAGGTAGCTGTGTCTGTATCAGAAGAAATTGTTGAAATATTAACTAATGGTACCGTCAAACATGCGGTGAATGCACCAAAAATGGATCTTAACAATGTTGATGAAAACATTAAGAACTTTGTTGACTTAAGTACGACAATCGGTGAATTCGGTATTCAACTATTAGATGGTACGCCTAGTGAAATTAAAATTACTTTTGCTGGTAATTTAGTTAAAAATGATACAAGTTTAATTACACGAACTATCGTTTCAAATATTTTAAAAGAAGATTTGGGTAATGATGTCAATATTATTAATGCCCTAGCAATACTCAATCAGCAAGGTGTCACTTATAACATCGAAAAGCAGAAAAAACACTCAAGCTTTAGCAACTATATAGAGCTAGAATTATCGAATGACAACAACCAGATTAAAATTGGTGCAACTGTTCTTGCTGGTTTTGGTCCTAGAATTGTGCGTATTAATAATTTTTCTCTTGATTTTAAACCTAATCAATATCAAATTGTTACTTGCCATAAAGACAAACCTGGCATCGTAGATCAAACAGGTAATCTCCTTGGCAATCATGGAATTAATATCGCTTCAATGACTTTAGGACATGATGATGATGAAGGTGGCGACGCACTTATGATTCTATCCATCGATCAGCAAGCTTCTGGTGAAGTCATCAATGTACTAGATTGATACTGGAGATTTTAACAAAATTATTAGTACTAAGTTAACAGTTTCAGTTTAACAACATATTCAAACTTAAAAAGAGGCTGGAACATCAATCATTGTTCAGGTATTTTTCACATATTGGCAGTCGAAGACTGAATTGAAAATGCGCTTATATCAAGCTTTTTTCAACTCTAGTCCTCGTTGCCAGGGGTAAGACAATGAATTCTGTCTCACTCACTTTTTTAATTTTATAAGAGAATATTTCGAATTTTCGTTACATCCTCCACAATATAGTCTGCACCATGTTCTTCTAACTCTGATTATGCTTTGTCCCCTTTCAAGCCTGTTAAAGTACCGATAAACGTAGCTCCTATCTTCTTAGCACTTATTAAGTCTGCTAAAGAATCACCTACCAATAAATACTTTATCCTTGTCTACAATATTTTCTTGTTGTGTACCGTATAAATGATATTTCTGTCTGTTGTTACCATTGAGCGCAACAATATAACTAAATGGATTAGGTTTACCTAATGGTTGAAGCTCCGGATAATCACTTTCAGCATTTAGGACTTCACTCACTGTAACAATGTGATTTTCATCAAAATAAGATTTAAGCTCAAGTGTCTCAAATGGAATAATAGTTTCAGTCCTTGGACGTCCTGTTGCAATCGCCATGTGATAACCGGCTTATTTCAAATGTTGTAACAAAAGTTGAATTTCTTCTTTGGGTTTTAAAATCACTTCTTCATAAATAAAGCCTCTCTTAAAATCTTGCAAAGCATAACCATCTTCTACTTTATTAAATAAATCTGTACCTAGATACCATTCTTGATATGTATCTTTTGCTAATTGCCATAGATTACTCTTCAATCTGAATAAACCTGTATCTTCAATTTTTAATTGTGCTTGAGCATATGCTTCTAAATCTGAATAAATTGCATCTTTACCATTTCTAAACAAATTAATAACGTTTAACGGCTTTTGATAATCAATGTCTGTATAAATTAATTGCTTAGCAATATCAATAAGAAGAATACTAAACACGATAAACAACATATCCCAGTTTGAATTTAAACCAAGTGATTTTAATTGATTCAAAATTTGATCGTTTTGAAATACACGTGCAAGAATCTCTTGAATTTTTTCATCATTTAATTCATCTTCAAAATCTATAAATTCTCCGCACCTTAAAAACGTAAAACTGGTTAATAATTCTTCCACAGTAATTGCTGATACATCAAAACATCGTTCTTCACTTAAAAATACGCCATCTACATCAAATAATACCGACTTCATGCCTTACCTCTTTCCTTTCAGAAAATTCTGTTACAATTTATATTACATGTTTCATCAAAAAAGGGCAAACTCATCATGAGTATGCCCTTTTCTCTCTAATTATTCATTTGTTTTTCAATTTCATCTGCAACTTGTTGAACATGAGTGCCAATAATGACTTGTGTAGAATGTTTACCATTTTTTGTAATACCAATAGCACCAGCATTTTTGATTTTCTGTTCATTAATGATTGAATTGTCTTTGAGTTCCATGCGAAGCCGTGTCGCACAATTTGTTAAGCTATTAATATTTTTAGAACCACCTAAACCTTCTAAAATTTGTGTAGCTGTTTGATAATATTTACCTTTGGAAGATGAATGATGATTCGTATTATTTTCAGTAGTAGTGTTACCGGTTGGATCCTGTAGTTCGTTATCTCCGCGACCAATCGTACTTAAATTGAAGATTCTGATAACCATTCTAAATATAACATAATAAAGCACAAAGAAGACGACGCCTTGAACGAGTAACATCCACGGTTGATTTGACACTGGATTAACAAGAGATAAAGTAAAATCAATGAGTCCTGCACTAAATGAGAAGCCTGCTGTCCAATGGAATACTGCGGCAATAAATAATGATAGCCCTGTTAGAGCAGCATGAATAACGAATAATATTGGTGCAACAAACATAAAGGCAAATTCTATAGGTTCAGTAACACCCACAAAGAAGGCTGAGATAGAACTTGCTAAGAACCATGCATACACCTGTTTCTTTTGACTCGTTTTAGCAGTATGATACATCGCTAAAGCTGCAGCTGGTATACCAAACATCATCACAGGGAAAAAACCTGCTTGATATCTACCTGTAATACCTTTAATCGCATCTTTACAACTTTGGAACTTACCTATATCATTTATTCCTGCTGTATCAAACCAAAATACATTATTCAGAGCATGATGCAACCCAGTTGGTATTAATAATCTATTAAAGAAACCATATAATAATGCTCCGAATGGTCCCATACCTACTATCCACTTACCAAAAGTTACTATTCCATTAAATACAGGTGGCCAAACAAATAACAGAATAATAGCTAGGAATGTACAAAAGAATGCTGTCATGATAGGTACTAAACGTTTACCACTAAAAAATGATAATGCCATTGGTAATTCTGTTTCACTAAATTTGTTATAACAATAAGCAGCAATAAGACCAATTAAAATGCCCACAAACACGTTGCCATTGTTCATTTGTTCAAATGCTACATTCACTTTTGACTCTTTAATCTGTAGTAATGGAGCTAGTTTAACAGGAGACAAAACAACTGTCACAATAAAAAATCCTAACGCAGCTGCTAATGCGACTGCACCATTATTTTTCTTAGCCATACCTATCGCAACACCAATTGCAAATAAAATACCTAATTGATCCAAGATTGCCGTACCTACACTAGTAAAGAACATTGCAACTTGAGGTAAAATGGACAACGCATCAAGTACATGTCCTATTCCCACTATAATTGCTGCAGCAGGTAAAACTGCAACAGGTAACATTAAAGATCTACCTAAATTTTGAAAAAATTTGTACATTAACATCATCCCTCGAAGAAAATTTAAAGTTTACATCAATCTCACATTATAATTAAGTATCCATGTAAAACTAATTAATTTACCATAAAACATGAGTTAATTGACCTTCTAATTATGATAAAATTCAACTATTTCGTGAGTTCATGTCTTTTGCATGTAAACGCTTAATTTATGTGGCTAAAATTAAAGAACGTACATACTATATTTTTCATTTTTGGTATGACGTTCCCTAATCAATTCACTTAGTTGTATAAATGTTCTGAGATTTTATTAAGATCTTTTTGTAATTGAGCTGTACGTCGTTCTATTTCTTTTGTAAGATACTCAACTTTCTCGTTTCGCTTTAAATCTTTAGGAATATCACTCATTTCAATAGGTTCGCCTATTTTAATCAAAGCTTGACCGGTAATTAAACCATGAATTTTTGTAGGACCAACATAAGCTGCAGGTAAAATCGGAGCTTTGCCCAACATTGCGATAGTTGCTGCTCCACGTTTTAGTGGTGCGCCTTCAACTGATGTACGGTGACCAGTTGGGAAAATACCTACTGTTTTATGTTCTTTTAGTAAACTAACAGGTCTTTTTAAAGTACTTGGACCTGGATTTTCCCTATCCACAGGAAAGGCATTTAAAAAAGTGAGAAATTTTCCTGCCCACTTATTACTAAATAATTCTTTTTTTGCCATATAATGAATTTGATTGGGCAGTAAAGCCATACCTAACATTATCACTTCGTTATAACTTTCATGAGTACAAGTCACAACATATTTACTATTTTTAGGAATATTCTCTTTTCCAATCACGTATAATGATTTAGACATTTTGATAAGTATAACGTCTAATATTTTACTTATAAAACTATACATAATGTCACCTGCTTATTTTTTTATAACCATAACGATTTTATCACTATCAATTTCATAGAACAATACAATTCTACTTTTACACGTCAAAATTTTTGATATCACGACATTAATCTGAGTGTTTCGTCTATAAAATTATTACTTTAGCCTTCCTAATACTCTTTGTTAAAACTCAACTCATTTTTTATTAGCAATACTGTTTACCTACCTAATAAAGTCTATAACTAAAAATTTTATGATTGACCAGAAATTTGATATAATCAGTAAATACATGAATTTATTAATTATATGATAATTTTTATTATAAAAGTCACATTCTCACAATTAGTCAGATTATCCTTAGCCGTTATCTACGTCTAAAGTCTGATAGTGATTTACTAGCAAATTTTATCAAAAACTAACATAATTATATTTAAGAGAATATATTTTGGAGGTTAAATATGTCAGAACACAATCAACAGGTATATGACAATCATCAACGATCTTTTCTACATAAAAAACCAAGGTTTCCTTGGTTCAAAACTATACTCGTCGCACTAATTGCTGGAATTGTTGGTGCACTTCTCGTCTTAGGTATTGGTAAAGTTCTTAACCATACATTACTCAATAACGACGGTGCTTCTGTACAAGAAGTATCTAATAGTAAGGGTGGCAATCAATTAGATGGTAAAAGTGATAAGTATAAATCAGTACATGACATGATTAAAGATGTGTCACCTGCTATTGTTGGAGTCATCAACATGCAAAAATCTTCGAATTTAGATGATTTATTAAAAGGAAAATCTTCTAAACCTGAAAAAGCTGGTATAGGTTCAGGAGTCATTTATCGAATTAGTAACGGTTCAGCCTATATTGTAACCAATAATCATGTGGTAGATGGTGCCTCTGAAATAAAGGTGCAATTACATAATTCTAAGCAAGTAAAGGCTAAACTAATTGGTAAAGATGCTTTAACAGACATCGCAGTACTTAAAATAGACAATACTAAAGGTATTAAATCAATTAAATTTGCGAATTCATCTAAAGTTCAAACTGGTGATAGCGTCTTTGCTATGGGTAATCCTCTAGGTTTAGAATTTGCGAATTCAGTTACTTCAGGAATTATCTCTGCTAGTGAACGTACGATTGATGCTAACATGTCTGCGGGTAATACAAAAGTAAATGTTTTACAAACAGATGCTGCTATTAACCCAGGTAACTCAGGTGGTGCACTTGTTGATATTAATGGTAATCTTGTTGGTATTAACTCTATGAAAATTGCTTCTGAACAAGTAGAAGGCATTGGTTTTTCAATTCCCAGTAATGAAGTGAAAGTTACTATTGAACAACTTGTCAAACATGGTAAAATAGATCGCCCTTCAATAGGAATTGGTCTTATTAATTTAAATGATATACCAGAGACATATCGCAAAGAGCTACACACTTCAAAAGATTCAGGTGTTTATGTAGCAAAAGTAGATAATGGAAACCCTATTAAAAAAGGCGATATTATTACTGAAATAGATGGTAAGACAGTAAAAGAAGATACGGATTTAAGATCTTATCTTTATGAAAATAAAAAACCTGGCGAATCGGTAACAATCACAGTAATAAGGGATGGCAAAACAAAAAAACTAGATGTTAAACTTAAAAAGCAAACAAGTTCATCTCAACCAACCCAATCTCAAAGTCAATTTGCACAATAAAATAAGCACTTAATCTCAACAATAAAGACTAATAAGCCAACCAATGATGATGTAAACTCATATTCGCATTAAGCGTTACTATCTACATCTCTCATTGGTTGGCTTATTTTAATTATAACCCAGCAAAGAAATTAATCCACAGAATTAATGTTTATACTCATTTATTTACTCGTAATTAACCATGAAGTATTTTTTCTTACCACGGCGAATAATTGTAAACTCACCTTCAATTCGATCAACATTACTAAGCTCGTAATCCACTGATTGTTGACGTTCACCATTTATATAAATTGCACCATTATTAACATCTTCACGTGCTTGACGTTTTGAAGTAGAAATACCTGTTTCAATTAATGCTTCAATAATATTAGTCGTATCTATAGACAATGTTACTTGTGGCACATCTTTGTAACCTTCTTTGAGTTCTTTAGCTGATAATGATTTCAAATCTCCACTAAATAATGCTTTAGAAATACGTATTGCATCATTTAAAGCCTCTTCACCATGGACAAATTGAGTCACATTTTCAGCTAATGCTTTTTGAGCTTCACGTAAATGAGGTGCTTCTTCTTTAGATTCTTCCAAATGATTAATCTCATCTTTACTTAAGAAAGTAAAGTATTTTAAGAATTTAATCACATCTTCATCTGATTGATTTATCCAAAATTGGTAGAATTCATATGGGCTTGTTTTCTCTGCATCTAACCAAACTGCACCTGATTCAGACTTACCAAATTTTTTACCATCAGATTTAGTAACTAATGGAATTGTTAGACCAAATGTTTCTGTTTGACCATACATACGACGCATTAACTCAATACCACTAGTAATGTTTCCCCATTGATCTGAACCACCTACTTGTACTTTACAATTTAGTTCACGATTTAAATGCCCGAAATCAATTGCTTGTAAAATTGTGTAAGTGAACTCAGTATATGAGATACCATACTCTAAACGTGTTTGAATTGAATCCTTACCTAACATATAGTTCACACCCACATGTTTACCATAATCACGTAAAAAACTAATGAGTGAAATTTGACCTAGCCAGTCTTTATTATTTACTAATACAGCACCTTTATCAGTTCCAAATTCAAATAATTTATGCATTTGCTCAGATAAACCTTTTACATTTATTTCTACTTGCTCTTCAGTTTGTAACACTCGTTCTTCTGATTTACCTGATGGATCTCCAATCATTCCAGTTCCACCGCCAATTAAGACAATTGGGCGATGTCCATGTTCCTGGAAACGTCTCAATGTTAAAAATGGGAGTAAATGTCCGATATGTAAACTGTCTGCCGTAGGATCAGCGCCACAGTATAGGGTCACTTGCTCTTTATTCAATAAATCTTCAATTCCTTGTTCATCAGTTTGCTGATAAATCAAGCCTCTCCACTTTAAATCTTCAATTAATGCATTAGCCATAATTTATATCCTCCTCAAAATTTTAAATTTTCTCATTTTTGAAAAATAAGTCTTCGATAGCGAAATAAATTAATATATTTACCTATATTTATTTCTCAAAGAAATTATAAAAGCAAATAAAAACACCCTTACAGTTGTATACGTAAGGGCGCAAGTGCACGGTACCACCATACTTGAATAAGAGTTTAACACTCTTAGATTACTTTATTAATGAAACGTTCATTAATGAAACGTTGAATAACTGTAAAAAGGTGTATTCACACAAAGTAACTACTAGTTCTCAGCAACCACTAGTTCTCTGAAAGTATACTTCAATGTTACTTCTCCTCGTATTCAAAGCATATCGAATTGAATTTAATTATAATTAACATTACTTTAAAAGTCAACTTTACAAATATGGTATACTATATCTTAAATTAGGAGGTATATAATGCAAGATTATGAGAGTATTCATCAAACTTCAGATAAATACATGCGATTCGAACGTATTTATAAAAAGATAAAACACCTTTGCGTTAGCATCTTTCTCGTCCTAGTGGCAATAGTCATTGTCTTACTCTTAGCATTAGTCTTATACTTCCGCCATTTAACTTCCGAAGCATCGTCCATTAGCGACAATGAATTAAAACATAAAGTACTTCACATACCTGGTGATGAGTTAATTAATCATCAAAGTAGTCATATTCTAAATGAATATGATCATTCACAAAACACTCTAATTGTAGGACCAAAACTCGTTAATCCAAATATCATTGATGCACTTACTTCTTCAGAGGATACGTTATTTTTTAAACATAACGGAATACTACCTAAAGCACTGTTAAGAGCAATGTTTCAAGATGTATTAAACACTAACGAAACCTCCGGTGGTAGTACCATCACACAGCAGTTAATCAAAAACCAAGTATTAACTAATAAAAAAACTTACAGTCGAAAAGCAAATGAAATTATTTTAGCTATGAGAGTCGAAAAGTTATTGTCTAAAAAAGAGATCATTTATACTTATCTCAATATTGTCCCATTTGGACATGATTATAATGGTGCCAATATTACAGGCATTTCATCAGCATCATATAGTTTATTTGGCATATCAACTAAAGAGCTTAACATTGCGCAATCTGCCTACCTTGTTGGTTTACTTCAAAGTCCATATGGATATACACCATACGATAATGAAGGAAATTTAAAAAGTGAAGAAGCTTTGCAATACAGTATTCATCGACAGCATTATGTCTTAAAACGCATGTTAGTTGAGGGTAAAATTTCTAAAAAACAATTTAGTAAAGCGAAAAAGTATCGAATTAAATCTCACTTACTCACTCATCCTCCGCATTAAACAACTTATATCAAATAAGTATATAAGTAAACCTGCGACACCAATCATTGTCACAGGCGTTTTTTACGTATTAGCAGTCAATGACTGAATTGAAAATATGCTTATAAAAAACGTTTTTATAAGTTTATGTTGGTGCTCCAACACAATGATTCTTATAAAGAGAATCTACGGAAAATGCAAATTGGGATTCGAGGCGAAGTTATGAATTTAGAATAAATTCTCACTGACTCATATAACTTATTATAATTAGAATAACCCTATAGCATGTCCATCATCTGTAACATCCATATTAAGTGCAGCTGGCTGTTTAGGTAAACCGGGCATCGTCATTATAGCACCAGTTAATGCTACAACAAATCCAGCACCTGTTTTAGCTTCGAGCTCTCTAATCGTTATTTCAAAACCTGTTGGCGCTCCTAAAACTGTTTGATCGTCAGTAAATGAATATTGAGTTTTAGCCATACAAACTGGATAATTATCCCAACCATTTTCTTTAAACTGTTGAAGTTGTTTTTTTGCTTTACTACTAAATGTAACTTTAGAACCGCCATAAATCTCCCTAACAATCGTCTCAATCTTAAACTCTAAAGATTGATTTAAATCATATAAATGTTTAAATGATTGTGGTTGATCCATCACTTCTAAAACTTGATTTGCTAAATCAATACCACCTGCGCCACCTTTTTCCCAAACCTCTGTAAGCGCAATACGTACCTCATTTTCTTTTGCCCATTGTTTCACACATTCTGTTTCAGCAACACTGTCATGAACGAATGCATTTAGTGCAACTACAGGCTCTAGTCCGTACTTTCTAACATTGTTAACATGACGTTCTAAATTAACAATTCCTGATTTAACCGCTTCTACATTTTCTTCTTTAAGGTTTTCTTGAGCAACTCCACCATGTATTTTAAGTGCACGAATTGTAGCTACAACCACAACTGCAGAAGGTTCAAAACCAGCTTCACGAGATTTAATATTAATAAACTTTTCAGCACCTAAATCTGAACCAAACCCTGCTTCAGTTACAACAATATCAGCTAAATTCCTAGCTGTTTCAGTCGCTAATATTGAATTACATCCATGTGCAATGTTAGCAAATGGACCACCATGAACAAGTGCTGGAGTCCCTTCAATAGTTTGAACTAAATTGGGTTTAATCGCATCTTTAAGTATCATTGCTAAAGCACCGTCAACTTTTAAGTCAGCTACCGTCACAGGCTTACGATCTCTAGTGTAACCAATAGTGATACGACTAATTTTATCTTTTAAATCTTTAATATCGCGACTCAAACACAAAATTGCCATAATCTCTGAAGCAACAGTTATATTAAAACCATCTTCTCTTGGTACACCATTAGTTGGTCCACCCAAACCCACATTGACATAACGTAATGCTCGGTCATTCATATCTAGTACGCGCTTCCATTCAATTCTTCGTTGATCAATACCTAGTTCATTTCCATGATGTAAATGATTATCAATAAAAGCAGAAAGTGCATTATTCGCAGTTGTAATTGCATGAAAATCTCCATTAAAATGTAGATTAATATCTTCCATTGGAAGTACTTGTGCATATCCTCCACCTGTTGCCCCACCTTTAATACCAAAAGTAGGTCCTAAAGCAGGTTCACGTAAAGCTACCATGACATTTTTATTTAAGGCATTAAAAGCATCTGATAAACCAACTGTTACTGTAGATTTACCCTCACCAGCAGGAGTTGGGCTAATTGCTGTGACTAATACAACTTGTCCTTTACTATCTTTCTGCTGAATTTTATTAATATCAATTTTAGCTTTATAATGGCCATATTGTTCAAGCGCATCAGCAGTTATTCCTGCCTTCTTCGCAATATCTCCAATTGGTTTAAGTTCTGATTGATTTGCTATGTCTAAGTCCGATAAATGCTCCAAAATATTCAACCCCTTAAAATTTTACAAAATTATAATTATGTATATCATCTTATAAGCACTATAATAACTGACTCATAATGAAATGTCGAATGATTTTCTTTTTTATACATTTAATGTTCGTTATTTATAGTTGCTTTCATCTAATGAATCATTTTTCTTTTAATAGTAGCCACTACTATTTTACAACATCATTTATCGCCTTTTTAGACTTAATAATAAAACAGACAAATTCTAATGATAAGTCCAAAAAGGTCTTCAATTGTTTACATACTCATTGAATTTGCCTATTCTATAATTATCTTTAATTTAAAGTGACTAACCACACAAAAATATATCATTAATACAAGTGTCAGCTGATATTAAAATTTAATCGTTTCCCTCTTTATCACATTTAATCTTCCATTGTACTTAAATCGCCTGCATCTAAATCAAGTTCCCATGCTTTAAGAACACGTCTCATAATTTTACATGAACGTGTTTTTGGCAATTTATCTTTAAATTCAATTTCTCGTGGCGCCGCGTGTGCAGACAAACCTTCTTTTATAAACTTTCGTATATCTTCTTCTAATTCATTTGTAGGTTTATAACCTTGTCTTAATGATACAAATGCTTTAATAATTTCCCCTCTAACAGGGTCTGGCTTTCCTATGACACCTGCTTCAGCTACGGCTTTATGCTCAACTAGTTTAGATTCAACCTCAAATGGTCCAACTCTTTCACCAGCGGTCATGATGACATCATCCACACGACCTTGAAACCAAAAATAACCATCTTCATCTTTATATGCTGAATCTCTCGAGACGTACCAATTACCTATAAAGTAAGAGTCATATTTCTCAGGATTCTTCCAGATTGTTTTCATCATAGATGGCCAACCTTTCTTAATAGCTAAATTTCCCATTCTATATTAGTGGAAGTTCATTTCCTTCATTGTCAATAATAGCTGCCTTTATATCATATGGCCACCGGTTTCAGTCATCCACCAAGTGTCAAGTACACGTTGATTGTATACATGTTTGGCCCATTTGATAACTTCTGGATTTAATGGTTCCCCAATAGAAAGAATAGAGCGAACTGAAGATAAATCATATTTTTCTACAATATCATCTCCTGCACTCATCAACATACGTAAGGCAGTAGGTGCAGTGTACCACACCGTCACTTTAAATTCTTCAATCATACTATACCACTGTTCTAGTGAAAAACATCCACCAGCTATACAATTAGTTACACCATTAAGCCAAGGTGCAAAAATACCATAAGAAGTACCAGTAACCCACCCCGGATCAGCTGTACACCAGTAGACATCATTTTCTTTAAAATCTAAAACATATTTACCAGAAATGAAATGTAGTAGCATCGCCTGCTGAACATGTAATACACCTTTAGGCTGGTCTGTTGAACCGGAAGTATAAATCCATCATCAGGTTCAAGCCATTCAATATTAAATGCTTCATTAGCATCTTTCATCTCTTTATTAAAATCAACATTATTGTCAACAACAATAGTTTCTAATTTAGGTAGCTTATCTGTAGAAATACGTGATAACAGTGCTTTATTAGTTATGAGCACCTTAGACTCACTATTTTCTAACCTATCTACGGCTGCCTTTTCCATAAACTCTTCAAATAATGGTCCTACGATTCTCCAATCTTTAATATTCCTAAAAATGCAAAATATAATTCAGGTATACGTGGCATAAAAATAAAGACTCGATCGCCCTTTTTAACATCAGCTTTATCTTTTAGCACATTAGCTGCTTGATTCGAAAATTTTTGCAATTCATTGAATGTATAAAATTCATTTCGTCGATAATCTTTATAATTTAATGCAACTTTTTCCCCTTTACCATTATCAACATGTCTGTCAATACATTCATAAGCCATATTCATTTTTCCTGTGTGGTACCATGCGAAAGACTTCTCAACTTCTTTCCAATCAAAATGTACATATGATTTTGTATAATCTTCTAAGTTGTAATTACCTGATTCACTCTTATATACTTTGACCTTCATATTTATCTCCCTCTTTGTATGTAAAAACGCTTTCTTTTAAGCAATTATACATATAGTTTTCAAATTATTCAAAACTTTTTGTGTATCATTGACTACTTTATTGTTCAATTACAATTTATATAGATATAATAAAGCTATCAAAGGAGATGACGACATGAGAGATGTAAAAACATATGTTAATGAAAATATTTCTGTCGACGGCGAAGATTATATTATTGAAGGACCTGTTTCGCACTCTTTTTTGAAATCGCTTACGTTCGATGATCAACTTTCTTCTTTTCGATTACCTAAAAATCAATTTCGCGCTCTTTTAGAAATTACTTTATTACCTGAAGGTCGCGTTTATATTATACGCAAAGCTAAACATATTATTGGGTATGTCACTTATCACTACCCTGATAAGTTTGAAGGTTGGTCTAAAGGTCATCTACCTTATCTTATCAAACTAGGAGCTATAGAGATATGTTCTAATTTTAGACATTTACATCTCGGAGGTCATCTTATTAAAACAAGTCTATCTGCAAATGAGTTTGAAGATTATATTATTTTAACTACAGAATACTACTGGCACTGGGATTTAGACTATGCAAGAATTGATGTTTTTGAATATAAAAACTTGATGCAAAAGCTCATGGCTAAAGGCGGTCTTGAAGTTTTTGCTACTGACGATCCTGAAATTACTAGCCATCCTGCAAATTGTTTAATGGCACGTATAGGAAAAAGTATTAATTTAGAACAACAGCAATCTTTTGGTGATATAAGGTATCAAAATAAATTCTTTTTTTAAGTTATTCTTTACGGGAATCTTAAATCATGTCATTTTAGACAATTTTGAATTGATATGGGGGGGAGTATTATGACAATAAACAATATAAAGACAGGATACGTATACTCTGATGAAATTTTAAAATATCGTTTTCATAACGAGCATCCTTTTAATCAAATGAGACTTAAATTAACTACTGAACTCTTAATAGATGCGCATTTTTTAAACATAGATAATCTTATTCAACCACGTATTGCAACAGATGATGAACTGGCATTAATCCATAAATATGATTATGTATAAGCTATTAGACATGCTTCCCACGGAATTCTTAGTGAAGATGAAGCTAGAAAATATGGACTCAATAGTGATGATACTTTAAAGTTTAGACATATGCATCGTCATAGTGCTCGTATTGTTGGAGGTGCATTAAATTTAGCTGATGCTATTATGAATCAATCTTTAAATAATGGCTGTCATCTAGGTGGTGGTTTACATCATTCACAACCAGGTCGCGCAAATGGATTTTGTATTTACAATGACGTAGCTGTTACAGCACAATATTTGGAAACATATTATAATCAACGTGTCATGATTATAGATACGGATGCTCATCATGGTGATGGAACGCAATGGAGTTTTTATACTAGTAATAAAGTGATGTGTTATTCCATTCATGTGACAGGTAAATTTCTGTTTCCTGGCTCCGGTCATTTACTGAGCGTAGTGTAGATATAGGTTACGGTTACACAGTAAATGTTCCTTTAGAACCGTTCACAGAAGATGACTCTTACCTAGAATCGTTCAAACTTACTGTTGAACCTGTGGTAGCCGCTTTTAAACCTGACATCATATTAAGTGTTCATGGTGTTGATATTGTGTTGATATTCATTATAGAGATCCCCTAACACATATGAGTTGTTCATTAAATAGCTTATATTCCATACCTTATATTATAAGAGACTTAGCACAACATTATTGCAACGATAAACTCATCATGTTCGGTGGAGGTGGTTACAATATTTGGAGAGTTGTACCACGAACATGGAGTCATGTTTATTTAAGTCTAGTTGGTGAACCTATCCAACAAGGCTATTTGCCACTTTCATGGGTTAATAAATGGAAACTTTATAGTCCAACAGCTTTACCTAAGAAATGGGAAGACCATCTAAATGATTATACATTTATATCTCGTACCCATGAAATATCAAAAAATGCTCGAGTTGCTATGCAAGTTGCAGGTTGATATGAAAAATATGTGAATGAGACAAAATAATTATTACTATAAAATAAGGATGGGAATGCGACAGAATCCATTCTGAATTCACAGTCTCACCCCCATTTAGTTATCTACTAAGAAAATTATTAAAGTACTTACAGATAAATATAACTTATCCTTCTGAAGTTTTATGATTTAGTAGTTCCACGATATTCTATTCTATGAGGAAGTATAACATTTGGTTCTTCAATTTCTTCTTCATTCATATACTTCGTTAAAAGTCTCATACCTACAGCACCAATATCATATAAAGGTTGAATAACACTTGATAACTGTGGTCTTACCATTTCAACTAAACGTGTATTATTAAAGCTAACAATTTGTAAATCTTCTGGAATTTTAACACCTGCATCTAACGCACTGTGTAAAATACCAATTGCTTGCTCATCACTAATTGATAATATTGCATCTGGCATATTACTTTCTAATTGTTCAAACGTTTTTATACCTGCTTTATAACTTTCTTTACCAGATAAGTGTAAAGATTCATCTAATTGTAAACCATTTTGATTTAAGACTTTTTTAAGACCCATAAGCACATCTTCTTGCGCTTTTTTAGAGTAATCTCCGCCTACTAAAGAGAATTTCTTAGCACCTTTTTCAATAAGATGTTGAGTAGCTTCTTCAGCTGCTTGTCTAAAATCAATGTTAACTGAGGCAATGTGATCGTCCTTACCATTTGTACCTGAAACCACAACTGGAACTGAAGATTGATTGATTAGGCCTTTTATTTCTTCAGAAATTGTACCACCTAAGAAAATAATCCCATCTACTTGCTTACTTAGTAAATTATTAAAAATTTCTTTTTCTTTTTCAGGATCATTATCGGAATTTGAAATAATTGAGTGATACTTATACATAGTAGCAATATCTTCAAGTCCTCGTGCAAGTTGAGAATAATACACATTAGAAATATCGGGGATAATTACACCCACTGTTGTTGTACGTTTACTTGCAAGCCCTCGTGCAACTGCGTTAGGTCTATAATTAAGTTTTTTAATGACTTCATTAACTTTATTTCGAGTTTCAGGTTTTACATTTTGATTTCCATTTACAACGCGAGACACGGTTGCCATCGATACACGAGCTTCTCTTGCTACATCATAAATAGTTACTGTCATAATTTCCTCCTTGTAAACGTTTTATTTGTTATTATATCGTGTTTTCATATCATTTTCAAAGTTTATCATATTTATAAAGATTGTGAAATAAATTTATAACTTTGTCACAATTATGTTAGAAAGTGACGTACAATTCATTTTTAGTGTAACTCTTCAACATTTTATCTTTTGACAAGTGTATTATTTTTCTCATTCTTTTTTACTTTTAAGAAATTCTTTGTGTAATAAAAATAAACAAACTACTTTATTATTCTTGTGAATAAGAATTAAAGTAGTTTGTTTACGTGTTGTCATTATTTAAAATTATTTTAATGTCTTTGCATTGTACATATCTGCTAACAGCTTAAGTTCATTATAGAAATGATTAAATTCATATAAGTCCATTTGTTGACCAGCATCACTAAGTGCCACAGATGGATCTGGATGAACTTCAGCCATTACACCATCAGCACCAACCGCAAGAGCAGCTTTAGCAGTAGGTAACATAATGTCCTTTCTACCAGTGCTGTGCGTAACGTCAACCATTACCGGTAGATGCGTTCCCTGTTTTAAGATAGGTACTGCAGAAATATCTAGTGTGTTTCTTGTTGCTTTTTCATATGTACGAATACCACGTTCACATAATATAATATTTCTATTACCTTGAGATGCGATATATTCAGCTGCATAAATAAATTCTTCAATAGTTGCAGATAAACCTCTTTTTAGCAAGATAGGTTTATTAGTGCGTCCAGCTTCTTTTAATAATTCAAAGTTTTGCATGTTTCGCGCACCAATTTGAAATACATCTAAAAACTCATTAGCAATTTCGAAATCATTTGGATTGACAATTTCACTAACAACATTTAAGTTATATTTATCTTTGACATTTTTAAGAATTTTTAATCCTTCTACGCCAAGACCTTGGAAATCATAAGGAGATGTTCGAGGTTTAAATGCACCGCCTCTAATAAACTTTTCGCCTTTAGCTTGTAAATCACTAGCTACAGCATCGACTTGCTCTTGTGATTCTACAGAACAAGGACCAAAAACAAATGATTTATTTCCATCTCCAATGATACCACCATTATCAAACTTAACAATTGTATCTTCAGGTTTTAGTTTACGTGAAACATAGAGATGTTTTTCGTTCTCTGATTTTTGTAAATCAGTAGAGGCTTTAAAAATTTCTTTAAACAACTGTTTTATTACATTATCATTGAATGGACCTTTATTCTGATCTAATAGTTGATTAATCATTTCTTTTTCACGTTCAGGGTCATATACTTGTATCCCTTGTTTATTTTTTTCTTCTCCAATTTTTTGAGCTAATTCCCCTCTTTTAGAAAGCAAATCTAAGATCTGGTCATTTAAAGAGACAATTTCTTTCCTATATTGATCTAATTTATTAGTCATTTCTACTCACCTCTAGGATATAATTGCGTAAATAGTATTCAGACCTCATTTTAACAATTTAAATTTTAATGTTCAAGTATATATTTACAGAAAATTTTGCATTTTCAGAAAATATATTATTAGGATTCTATCTGATACATTTAAAAATTGTCAAGTACTATTTTACAATTAAAAAAGCAATACAATCAACTTTATGACTGTATTGCTATCACTTGAAAATGAATAAATTATAACCATACTATTTAATCATTAAATGTTCTTTTTTCAATCTTACTATCTGTTTTCTCAACTTTATGTTTCTGATTTCTATTGTTTTGTTTAGGTGTATTGGTTTGCTTTTTAGCGCTGTTATTTACCTTAGTGGTAGATTTTGTAGATTTTTTTTGAACTTTTGTTGTTTTTTCGTGAGTGATTACACCATTATCAAACGTTGCTACATCCTGAGTTGAAGTTACTGTTTTATCTTTATCCTTAGTAGGATTTTGTTGTTGAGTTATCTTGCTTTTTTGAGTTTTAGATTCAGTTATCAAAGTAGGAACAGTTTTAATGCTATTTCGTGCAATCGCAGGTTCTTTTAATAACGATTCTGTGAGCTGAGATTCTTTAGAACCTTTAGTTAACTTCGATTTTTTCGTTTTAGCTGCAAGCGCTAGTCTCATTGCAAATGAATCTTCATTTGATGACTGTGCATCCTTTTCATTATTCGTTACTAAATTAGGAACAGTTTTATTTGAAGCTTGCGCGATAGATTCTTCTTGCATTAAATCTTTAGTATTTTTAGCTACTTGACTATCATTATTGATTTTATCTTTTTTAGTCTGAGCAGCAGAAGCTAAATTCTCAGCTTGTGAATGAGATACTTTATCTTCGTTTTGTCCTTCTGTTACGGTAGGACTTGCCAGATTATTATCACTAGATTCTTTTTTAATAGCAGTTTGTGCTATTGCAACTTCTTTAGCTGTAGGTTGTTTATCTTTAGAAATATAAGATGTTTCTTGAGAATGCTTACTAGATTGTGTCTCAGCTTTAACTGCTTGAATTTCTTGTGCTTCTGGTGATTCGTCAGTTAGATTATTATCACTTACTTCTCTTTGAATTGCTACTTTTTGAGCTTGTAATTCTTCTGCAGTCAAACCTTTATTAGAACGACTTTTAAGATTTTCTACTTTATCTTTAACAGTATGAACTGTATTTTCTGCTTGGTGTTTATAATCTAAAACTTTATTATGTATTTCTTTTAAATCATCTGTCTTTTTATATACTCTGTTTTTATAATATAAACCTAAAGCTGAACCAACAATAGCACTAGCTATAAAGCTTACTACAAAATCTTTACGTTTTGGTGAACCGGATGCATAACGTGAAGAGCGATGATATAAATCTTCACCCGTATGACTTCTCTCATATTTATCTCGGTTATAATGTTCCATCGACCATTCCTCCTAAAACAAAAGCACTTAAATAAGTAAAAGCCTCATTTAAGTGCATAATTCATTAGTATTAATTATTTGTTAACACGTGAAGTATAACTACGTTTAGCATCATCTGCTACAGTGTTTGTTTTGTAATTTGCACTTCCTCTACGGTTGTATCTATTTTGCCATTTGTCAGCAATTTCCATTGCGACGTTTGACCATTGAACAACTTGAGAAATTTTATCTTCATTTTGAGAAATATTGTGCGTAATTGAGTTAGTCACTCGGTCTACAGATCCATTTAAAGTTTGAACTGAGTCGCCAATACCTTTAACAGCATCTACAACTGAGTTTAAACGATCAACTTTACCTTGAATATCTTCAGTTAAGCGATTCACTTTGTGAAGTAAATCTGTTGTTTCTCGAGTAATCCCTTGTACTTGACCTTCAACACCATCAAGTGTTTTAGCCACATAATCTAAATTCTTTTTAACAGAAATTAAAACAACAACGATACCAATACATAAAATTAAGAACGCTATCGCAGCAATAATTCCTGCAATTGGTAAAATCCAATCCATTATAAAAAACGCCTCCTAATTACCATAAAATAAAAGTCATTAATATTTAATACCCATCATGTTTTATCGTAAACATATTAAAAGTCATTTTTTACGCCTAATTGTTCTATATAAGCTTTTAATAACTTTTGAATGTCACCTGCACCCATAAATAGAATAACAACATTATCAAATTTTTCTAATACGTTAATACTATTTTCATCTATAAGTGATGAGCCGTCAATACGCTTAATTAAATCTTGTATTGTTAAATCACCTGTATTTTCTCTAATAGATCCAAAGATTTCACAAAGAAATACTCGATCAGCTTTATCCAAACTCTCAGCAAACTCTTCAAGAAATACTTGAGTTCTAGAGAAAGTGTGAGGTTGAAAGACAGCAATAACATCTTTATGAGGGTATTTTTTACGTGCTGATTCAATTGTAGCACTAATTTCTCTTGGATGGTGTGCATAATCGTCTACTAATACTTGATTAGACACTTTTGTTTCATTAAAACGACGTTTCACACCACCAAAAGTAATTAACGCCTCTTTTATATTTTCAACATTCATATTCTCTAAATAACTTATCGCAATCACTGATAACGCATTTAATATGTTATGATCACCGTATTGCGGTGATAAAAATTGATTATAATAATTACCATCTATATATACATCAAATTGTGTACCTTGTTCAGTAATTTGAATATTTTTTGCATAGACATCATCAGAGTTTTTAAATCCATAATAGTAGATTGGAACATCAGCCTCTAATTTACGTAAATGTTCGTCATCACCCCATACAATTATCGCCTTTTTAACATTATGTGCCATCTCTTGAAAAGCATCAAATACATCTTCAATATTTTTGAAATAATCTGGATGATCAAAGTCGATGTTAGTCATAATAGCATATTCAGGATGGTAACTTAAAAAATGTCTACGATATTCACATGCTTCAAATGCAAAGTAATCACTGCCAGGTAAGCCCATTCCTGTTCCATCACCAATTAAGAATGATGTCTTTTTATCACCATTCATAACGTGTGAAAGTAAACCGGTTGTGGATGTTTTCCCATGGGCACCAGTGACAGCGACTGATGTATATTGATCAATGACATGCCCAAGGAAATCATGATATTTAATAACCTCAAGCTTCAACTCATGTGCTCTTATCACTTCTTCATGATTATCTGAAAAAGCATTACCTTGAATAACAACCATATCCGCTTTAATATTGTTGGAATCGAAAGGTAAAATTTCAATCCCTTTATTTCTTAGAGCAACTTCCGTAAATACATAAGATTCTATATCTGAGCCTTGAACTTCATGACCAAGATCATGCATAATTTGTGCTAATGAACTCATGCCAGAACCTTTAATTCCGACAAAATGATAGTGCGTCATTTTAATACTCCTTACTCAATTTATTCTTTATTTAAATCCGCTTCAGTCATATAAACATCTCTTGGTTTTGATCCGTTAGCACCTGAAATGAAACCTAACTGTTCTAATTGATCTATAATTCTTGCTGCTCTATTGTAACCAATTTGGAAATGTCGTTGGATAAGTGAAGTAGAAATATTTCCCTCATTAACCATAAACTCACACACTTCATCGAATAAATCGTCTCGTGCTTGAGTTTGTGTTTTCTTTAATAATTCCTTTTCTTCAAATAAATATTCAGGTTCACGTTGCTGTTTAATAAAATCTACAACTTCATCTATTTCATCATCAGAAACGAACGTACCTTGAATACGAATAGGTTTATTCATACCACTACCAAGATAGAGCATATCGCCATAGCCTAATAATCTTTCAGCGCCACCACTATCTAAAATAGTTTTAGAATCTACTCTCGATGAGACCATAAATGCAATTCTAGTAGGTATATTAGCTTTAATAAGACCTGTGATAACATTTACTGAAGGTCTTTGTGTAGCAACTAACATATGAATACCGCACGCACGTGCTTTTTGAGCAATACGAGCAATAGATTGTTCTACATCTTGCGGTGCCATCATCATTAAATCTGCTAACTCATCAATAACTATAACAATTTTTGGCATTCTTTGCTCATATGGTGCCTTTTTATTAAAAGCAGTGATGTTTCTAACGTGATATTGAGCAAAAAATTTATAGCGTTTCTCCATTTCTTCTACTGCCCATTTTAAACTTTGTGTTGCAGCTTTAACATCTGTTATAACTGGAGAAACTAAGTGTGGTAAATCATTATAAGGTGCTAATTCAACCATTTTCGGATCAATTAATAACAAACGCAATCCTTCAGGATGATTTTTATATAATAAAGACATTAATATACTATTGATACAAACTGACTTACCAGACCCCGTTGCACCAGCAATAAGCGCATGGGGTGTCTTAGCAATATCCATTAATAAGAGCTCATTATTAATTCTGTAACCCATTGCTACCGTTAGCTTAGATTCTGTATTTTTAAACTTTGGAGTATCGATAATTGATCTTAAATTAACTTTAGTTGGATTCTGATTTGGTACTTCAATCCCCACTAAACTTGTTCCTGGAATTGGCGCTTCTATTCGAATATCTTTAGCAGCTAATGCCATTTTAATATCATCTTGTAATACTGTAATTCTTGACACTTTGACACCCTTTTCCACCGACAATTCAAATCTTGTTACACTAGGTCCTTCAGTTACATTTTTAACTTCAGCTGGTACGTTAAAGTAATATAATGCATCATTTAATTCTTGTTTCTTATCTTCAATCCATTCTTGATTGACTTCATGTGGTTCAGGTTCTTCTAATAAATCATAACTTGGTAATTTAATATTAGGACCTTTTCTAATCCGTTGATTCTGTATTGACTGAGTTTTATCAGATTTATCTTGATAAGATTGAGTAATAGGATATTGATGTTTGATTGAATCATTTCGTGTTTGGTGGTTCATATGATTTGAATGGTTACTTTTATCAGATTCTTTATTAGTAAAATGAAAATCTGAATGATTTTTTTGCTGATAATCATTGTGATTAGATGAAGATTGATATTGTTTATGAATCTCCTCAGAATCTTCAATACTAGAATAGTTATTTTCATCTAATTCAATATCATCGTCTTGTTGTTGTTCATTTACGCCGTTGTCTAGATTGTTTTTGCTACTTGAAATGTCTCCTTTAGTTTCGCTTATAAATCTTTCTTCATTATGTTGATCAGAATATGACTGCTCTGGTTTTAGTTCTGGCACATGTACGCTTAGTGTTTGTTTACTATCCATCATGCGCTTTTTATCAGAAGGTGTCATCATCACATTAAACGGTTGACTACCACCAAAACGTTGTTGTTTTCGTTCAATGGCATTCTGAGAGGACCCATTGTCTGTTAATGATTGTGATTCAATGTGTGATTGACTCTTATTTGGTTGAGTATGACACATCTCGCTCGTATACAAAGCATGATGAGTATTTGATATTTTATCATTTTCACTTTGTAACGGTTCTGAAACCAAATCACTAATCTTTATATTAGTATCACTATTTGATGTTACGTTAGTGTTGTCATCTATACTTTTAGATAATTCAATGTCTTGGCCTTTGTCACTTAATGTTGAATGATGATGTCCATCTAGATGTCTATTTTCTAAAGGTGAGTTAGAAATATCATGTTCAGAATAACTATCTAGTGAATGATTAGACCCGGATTGAGTCTCACTTTTACTTTTATCATGTTGCTTTTGTTTTGCATATTCAGTTTCATTATCAACACTCATTTGAACAGCGCCATTATAAGAAGGTTGAGATGAACTTTGGTCTTTATCAAGGCTGTCATCAGATTCCTCTGAAGATAAATAATTGATATTTGGTTGTTGACTATCATCTAATTCTTGAAATTGAGCGTCTTCAATTTCTTCTTGTTGCATTTTCTCATGTTGATTTGTGAGACTATTGTTTTTTTGAGTGCCGTTAACTTGCACTTCCTCATCATTAATTTGCTTAAGATGGTGCGAGTCATTTAAATTTATTTCTTCATAATTAAAAGAAGAAGCACCTATTTCATCTTTTTCAAAATCTGTAGATTGTTCATTACTTTGTTTATTAGTTTCAGTTTTATCATCTATATCGTGATTGGTTTCTACATCTTCATCTAATGAGCTTTCACCTGTATATTGATGCGCTTGTTTGGCGTACATCTCATCAATAGCTCTTTGAATACTATCTTCATTAGAACTTTGATTTTGTTGTCGTTTTTCTTGTAGAGCTTTTTTAAATCGACGCTTTTGAAGCACCTTACGTTCTCTTTCTCGTCTAATTTCTTCAACAATTTGTGATGCGTAAATATTCTCTATATTAATCGTATTATCTCTCTTAGAATAGTTAGGTGTTCGACTCTTAGTCTGATAAGTATGATTCTCTTTTTTAGATTTGTCTGATGAAGTTACATGATTTTTGTTGACCGGTGATGTTCCACCATTAAGACGTGTTTGAACAACAGTATTGCGTCCATTTTCGACTGATGGTTTAACAGAATCTACATCTGCCGTTTGATGTTCTGAATCAGAAAAACTTTGGTCATTATTAGTCTTTCCATCACTTTTTTCATTATTACCATCTGTGATAGGTGGAATAACACCATTTTCAATTGGACGTCTTTTTTTCGTTCCAAAAATTGCCGAAGGAACTTCACTTGACTTAAAGCCAGTATTATGATGATATGTAAAATCAGAACTTGCCTTATTACTCGACTTATGACTACTTTTCAATCGTTCTGATTGTAATTTTATTCGAGATTGTTCTGCATGTCTTGCATATCGATTTAAATGATTGTGTCGAGTAGAATTATTGTTGTTGTTACGTCTAGATTCATTAGCTGGCTGATGACGTGCTGATTCATACTCACTTTGTGTATGACGTCGTCGTCGATGTCTTCGGCCAGTTGAATCTGCACCATGTGTGCTATCGTAATTGTTAACATGTTTACTTGAAGCATAAGAATTATGATACATTGCATCATTATCTTCTTGTTGCTCAACTTTATCATATGTCGATGAATGTTCAGATACCTGAATTGGGAACCGGAATTTACCTCTAGGGCGATTATAAATATCATTGTTTTGAGGCAGTAATGAATCTTGATTATTATGTTTTAATTGGTTGTCCTGTCGTTTTTTTTTATTTTTTCTTAACAGGTCATCATTTGAGTCATTATCTTCGCCAAATAATTTATCAAACCAGCTCATGATTTCACTACCTTTCTCATTTATTCAAAAAATGCTTGCCCAATGTCATAATTATCATTTAACACCATAATTCCCTTTTCTTGTGGAGCGTTCGGTAAATTTAATTCTCTCATAGAACATATCATTCCGTTTGAGTCAACACCGCGCAATTGTGCATCTTTTATAACCATTCCACTCGGCATCACTGCACCCACTTTTGCAACAACTACTTTTTGACCTGCTTCAACATTTGGTACACCACATACAATTTGAAGTGTTTCATTACCTACATTTACATATAGCACACTGAGCTTATCAGCATCTGGGTGTTCGTCTTTTGTTTCAACATATCCTACCACAAATTTTGGTGATAAGTCTGTGTCTAATTGATATTTAAAACCTGCACTTGAAATGGCTTGTTGTAATGTGTCAATGATTTCAGAAGTCAGTTTTATATATCCGTTACCATTTAAATTAATCTTTTCACCTATATTGAAAATGTTATAACCTACAACTTCACCATCTTTTGTAATCTCTACAACATCACTCCGTTTATTATAATCAAATGGTCCATCCGTTGGTTCGATTTGAAGTAATGCAACATCTCCAACACCATTTGGATTGTAAAATAAGTTCATCTATAAAACTCCATTTCTTATTTATCTTTAAATTTTTTCCTGTTTGCTTCTAACCTTTGAATAACATCAGGGTTTCTCTTTTGTTTGTTATTTTTTCCTAAAATAAAAATCGGTTCCAAATGTCCTTGGTCATAGCCAAATGGTAAGGCGGTTATTGGTACTAATCCTTTAGTGAAAAACTCCATCGTTAAATGTGCCATAACATCATAACCCGTTTTGTTACGAATATCAGCAATGATTAAAACATCTTGGTGAGGCACAGCTACAAGCATTTCACCTTGACATTGTCCTTGAACCTCATTTAAAAATGTTGTGTTCAAAATTCGGCTAGCATCATATCCATCATTAGAATTAATGAAGTAAAATATATTACCTTTAACTTCATCGGTAGAACATTGATTATCTAGCTTTCTGACATTAAATAAAGATATTTCTTTCACTTGCTGAATTGTTATATTTAAAGTTGCTAACATACTTTCATCAATTAAACGATAAGATTTACCTAAATCTAACGCATAATAGATATTTGTTTCAGCAATGTGTTCACTATAAACGAGAGGATGGCCTTCTTTTGTCTTTTTATCGAAACTCTTTGCTCTAATGACAGGCATAACTTTAATATCATCTAATTGCTTAATAGATTGATCAGCCATTTGCGCAATCGCCTCTTCGACATAATAACAAATTTCGTCTATAATCTTGCCTTTTTGTTCTTCATATTTAGCGACAATAGCGTTAAGTTTAATCGTTACACCCTTTTGATTATCAGCTCTATATATACGTAACGTTTCTTCTTCTCTATCAAATTTGAATTCTACGTCTAAATGTTTTAAACGTTCTTTCAACTTATCTCTTATTTGAAAGACATTCATTTTTAACACTCCTACTTTCGCACCTTATAACAGTTTACAATAAATAACCGTTATATAACAGAAAAAACTTAGATAATTCAATCGATTGATAAGATTTAGCATGATTCACATTATCAAAATATTTTATACATGTTTAGATAAAAATTGATCAATTTGTTCAATTGATTTTCTTTCTTTTTCATTATAACTTCCAGTCAATTGACCTTCTTTAAAAATTAAAAAACTTGGAATTCCTAAGATATCATTTTCAATACATAAATCAATAAATTGATCTCTATCTACTGATACGAATTGAAATTGATCATATTTCTCTTCTAATTGAGGTAAATCTGGTTCTATTACTTTACAGTCTGGGCACCAATCTGCTGTAAATTCAAATACAGTATGACCTTGCTTTAATTCTTCAAACTGTTCTTCGGATGCAAGTTGTTTCATTTTTCATCTTCTCCATTTCCATATTGTAAAATATTAATTTGTTGTTTTGTTAAATGCGTAATGCTCTCTTTAAGTAGTTGTCTTGCAGCAAAATAGTCTCTTATATCAAAAACAGCATCTGTACTATGAATATAGCGTGCACATACGCCAATTACTGCTGTAGGTATACCTTCATTTGCTTTGTGAATTTCCCCACCATCAGTACCACCTGGGGAAATATAATATTGATGTGAAATATTATATTTTTCTGCTAAACGTAATAAGTAATCTCTGAAACTAGGTTTTAAAATCATTGTACCGTCTTTAATACGGATTAATGTCCCCTCCCCTAGTGCTCCAGAAAGTTGTTGCTTCCCTTTTATATCATTGGATGGTGAACAATCAACGACAAAAGCAATATCTGGTTGTATTTGTGTTACTGCTGCTTTAGCCCCACGTAAACCAACTTCTTCTTGTACGTTAGAACCTACATATAAATCCACGTCTAATTCAGTATCTTTAAGTAATTCAAGTATTTCAATTGCTAAGACACAACCATATCTATTATCCCATGCTTTTGCAGAATATCTAAATTGTGATAATTGTGTAAATGGGGTATGCGGAACAATAGTATCCCCAATTTCAATTCCTCTATCCCTGACTTCTTCTATTGATGATGCACCAATGTCTAACATTAAATCTTTGATTTCAGGCATGACTTCACTACCTGTTCGGAAATGTTTAGGGATATTCGCAACAATACCAACAATTTCTTCACCGTGTCTATTTTTTATTTTTAATCTTTGGCCTTGCCATATATCATTTGCAACGACACCTAAATTTGTGAATTGAAGCATACCATTTTCAGTAATATGAGTAACCATAAATCCAATTTCATCCATATGTGCAGCAACCATTACTCTTGGTGCATTGTTCTTTTTAGATTTTTTAACACCGTAAAAGCCACCCATTTTATTTTGAATAAATTTGTCTACAAAAGGTTGCATTTCGCTATACATGTATTCTCTAACTTCATCCTCAAAACCAGGGGAACCATGAAGTTCTGTTAAGTTTTTTATTCGTTCTAAAGTTTTCGTATTTTCTATGCTCATACAAAATCTCACTCCTTGAATTCCATTATATCATCTTCAATATGGTAAACTAATGATATGAATTTTTGTTAGAGGAGAATTTATGATGAAGTTAGTTAATTTAAAAAGGATAGCAATCATGGCTCTTTCAACAGCTGTACTTGTTTCAATTATTTCAGTCATTTATCTAGCTAAAAACAAACTATATAATGCAGAACAATTACTTACAGAAGTTAAAACGTATTTTAGAGATGTTAAAGGCTCTTATATCGTGCAACAACCTATCATTTTAAATCAAATCAATAATAACCAACCTATTTATCAAGGCGGCATCACTACTTACAAGAACGGAAAGCTTATTGACTATGAATTTTATGCAGATGCATATTCTGGTCAAGTGATAGACATCATTGAATTATAATTGATATCTAATAATTAAAAAATCAAGGTTATAGTTTGACACTTTTTAAGTGTGCCAGACTATAACCTTAAATATTTATCTAGAAATAAATGTTTCTATAGTCTTTCTATCTTCTTAATATTTAACTGCAAAATAATTTTCGTCATGATAAAACAAGAACCAATATTGATTTTGTATAAAATAGGGTATTAAACGTTCCTTTTCACGAATGGATTTCATAGGATAGTCATCATAAGCAGTTACCCACAATGGATTAAGATGTGCCGTTGTTGGAAATATATCTGACATATGAACAGCTTTTTCTCCTTTGCTCTCTATGGTAATCATTGAATGACCGTAGCTATGACCACCGGTATGTATCATATTTATACCTGGATATGGCTCTATGCTATCAGAAAATAATATCAGTCTTTGCAAATAATCACCTTGATTATCCTTTCAATAGGTTGCTTGACTTCTTATATTGGGGGATAAAAATTCATGCCATTCATCTTGTTGTATAAAATGAGTTGCTTGACTAAAAATGGCATTACCTTCTTTATCAGTTAAACCGCATGCATGATCATAATGAAGATGAGTCATTAGAACCATATCAATGTCAGTAGTTGTTAAACCTAAATCTTGTAGATCCTCATTTATCAAACTCTCATATTCTACACCATAATTACGACATTGCTTGTCTGATAGCTTTTCATTCCCTATTCCTGCATCAATCAAAATGTTAGAATCACCTATTTGTATTAAAATTGGATGCGTAGGCGTATGAATTTGATTCTTAGCATTAACTTCATACTTTTTAGTCCATAATGATTTAAGAACTACACCAAACATATCCCCTCCATCAATATATGTATTACCGCCTGGTAAATAATGAATTGTAAAATTCCCTAGTTTCATCAATGATCTTCCCCCCTTATTTTGATTTGATAAAATTCCATGAAAGTTTAAATGTAATATACTTCTTTTAATCCAAACTATTACAAATGAATTAGAAAATCAAATGAATATCATAAATATTAAAGATAAATATAATCAATTCGTACTAAATGATACTACGTAAGGGCTATTTAATACAAAAAAGCTAATCAATATAACTGTAGTAACTACAAAATTGATTAGCTTATTGCCTTAATTTATTCGAAATTTTTATGAAATTTCGCTTCCATACGATAAATTCGTGAGCCTTTTTCAGAAAATTTCTTTTCATATTCAGTAAGAATATTATCTTCATCGTCTTCTTCATGTAAGTTTAAGTTCATTTTAGTAAAATACATACCAAATTGAGACATACTTTCTAAACTATAAGCAAACAACCCACGATTGTCTGTCTTGAAATGAATTTCACCATCAGCTTTTAAAATTTGCTTATACAAAGCAAGGTATGTATGATACGTCAGACGTCGTTTTGTATGACGTTTTTTAGGCCAAGGATCAGAAAAGTTAAGATATACTCTAGAAATTTCATTTTCTTTAAAATATTCATTGAGTTCTATGGCATCATTGCAAATCATCTTCAAATTTGTGAGACCAAGTTCTTTAGTTTTATCAAGCACTTTATACATGACACTTTTTTCGCGTTCCATAGAAACAAAGTTAATTTCGGGATGTTGTGATGCTAAAGTTGTGATAAATTGACCCATACCTGAGCCAATTTCGATATAAATAGGTTGTTCTTTGTCAAACCATTCATACATCTTTCCTGCATGGGCTCCATCCATATCAACCAAGTCAGGATGTTTTTTTAGATAGTCCTCTGCCCACGGTTTGTAACGAACCCTCATAATATATTTCTCCTTATATAAATAAGTTACTATTCATTACTTCATTTAAAAATTTAAGCCATATATTCATATCTTTATAGCGTTTTTGTTCTTCATACCACTGAATTAATCCAATAGCTTGAATCACCGTATACCATTTCATACGTTTATTTAAGTTCAAACTTTCTTCAACACCATAAGTTTTGAACCATTTCGACCAATTTTGTTGATGAACGTAGTTATAAAGCAGCATACCAATATCGATTGCGGGATCAGCAATCATGGCGCCTTCCCAATCTACAAGATATAATTCATCTCTATCAGATAATAACCAGTTATTGTGGTTGACATCACCATGTACAACAGTAAAAAAGCGTGAATCTAGATTTGGAATATGTTCTTCTAAATATGTTAATGCCTTTCTAACCACATGATGAGTTAATACTTCTCTAGATAAAGAAGCATTAATTTTATTTAACATAATTTCAGGAGTAATCGGTTCCATTTCCATTCTTTTAAGCATACTTAATAATGGCTTAGAACTGTGGATTGTATTCAACAGTTGTGCAACTCTCGTTTGATCCATTTCATCTGATTTGAGTTCACGACCATTTTTCCAATGTTGTGCGGTAACAACTTCTCCTGTTTCAATACGTTTAGTCCATACAAGTTTTGGTACTATTCCTTCTGCAGACAATGCAGCTATAAAAGGATTTGAATTTCGTTTCAAAAATAACTTTTGACCATCCTGCTCAGCCATATAAGCTTCACCCGAAGCACCGCCAGCTGAATCAAGTGTCCACCCTAACTGATAAAACTGCTCCAACACGTTCACCTCACTTTCAATTAGAAAATGGCTCTAGAAATATATTTTCAAGAGCCATATATTCTAATTTTTAGAAAAGCGCATACTCTTTTTGTCTTTTACGCTTAATTGATATTTTTCGATAACAGTTTATGTGAGTTGGCTTAATATAGTATAAAAGTCCCTGAATATTTATTATTAAATTAGCACGTTCCTAATTTATCACTCATAGAAAATTTTATAATTTTTAAGGGTACATTTCAACTAAAAATGAGAAACAAAATGACACATTTTACTAATCTGCGAACCTTATTATTATCAAATCGCTTTGTCTTAAATTATAACATAATATATGCAGTGGTTTTTGAAAAAATAAGACAATTATATTAAAATTTATCCTTTTGAAAAATTAATTTCAAAGATAATTAAATACTGTGCGATTCAATATATTTTTTAAATCCTTCTTGTAGTTGACGCGTAATAGGACCAACTTTACCTTTGTTAATATTTTCGCCGTCTAACTTAATGATGGGCATCACTTCAGCTGATGTACTTGAAATAATAACTTCATCAGCATTTTTCAAGAAATCAACCGTAAACGTTTCTTCTATAAAAGGAATATTGTAATCATCAGTTACCCACTTAATCACACGACGTGTAATACCATTGAGGATATAATTGTTAATTGGATGTGTGTAAATAACACCGTCTTTAATAGCATACACATTACTTGAAGCACCTTCTGTTACAGTTTCTCCACGATGTTGAATTGCTTCTGTTGCATTGTATTTGACAGCGTATTCTTTAGCTAAGACGTTACCTAATAAATTTAAACTTTTAATATCACAACGAAGCCATCTAATATCTTCTGTAGTTACTCCAAAAACACCTTTGTCTAAGTCTTCATAAGGTCTATCATAACTTTTTGTGAATGCCATAATCACAGGTTTAACAGAAGGAATTGGAAACGAATGATTACGTGGGGCTACACCTCTAGTAGCTTGAATATAAATACCACCATTCTTAACATTATTTTGATGTAAAAGTTGACGAACTAAATCGATGAGTTCATCTACGGTATAGCCTAAGTCTAGACCTATTTCATCTGCACTTCTTAGAAATCTTTCGAAATGTTCTTTAACTGTAAATAACTTACCTTCATATACGCGGATGTATTCATAAATACCATCCCCAAATACATAACCGCGATCCTCATATGAAACTTTAGCATCTTTTTCGTCTAAAAATTCACCATTAATAAAAACTTTTGTCATTGTTTATTCCTCCACACATAAAGCATAAATCGCTTCTAAATAGATACTTGTTGCATTAATTAATTGTTTTCTAGTCATATATTCATTTTTCTGATGCATTAAATCTTCTGTATCTTCAAACATTGCCCCAAAAGCGACACCTTTGTCCAAATTACGAGCGTAAGTTCCACCCCCAATAGTATAAGGTTCTGTTATGTCACCTGTTTGGTTTCTATATGCTTTAACAAGTGTTTCTACAAATGGATCATTCTTATCCACATAGTGAGGTTTTTGAACTTTACCTAACTCAAGGTCAAATCCTAGCTCCTTAATTTCATCACTAAATCGATTAATAGCTTCTTCGAATTCAAAACCTTCCGGATATCTTAAATTCACACCATAACAACCTGCATTGTCTTTATCATACTTAATCACACCTATATTTGTAGTTACATCACCCATAACATCAGTATGGAATTTCATTCCCATTTTTTCTCCAAAATGAGAATCGAACAAGTAACGTTGGTTAAATTCTACAAAGTCTTTAGCACTTTTATTTAAGTTAAGTGTAGATAAGAATTTCAGTAAGTATAAACCAGCATTGACACCTAGTGAAGGATCCATACCATGAACTGCTTTTCCTTCGACACTTAAAATTAAAATACCACTATCTACAGTGCTGTCACCTTGTAAATGACGATTTTCTAAAAAGTACTCAAAGTTTTGAATGACATCAGTCATATTCTCTTTAACTAGTACTTTAGCTTCTGCATGGTCTGGCACCATATTATATCTTTGTCCGGACTCAAAATGTAAAAGTTCATAATCCGGCTCGTCTGTATCTTCGGCAACTTTATTTTGTACTAAATCAAATGTCGTAATGCCTTTTTCTCCATGAATTACAGGGAACTCCGCATCTGGTGCAAAACCTAATGTTGGCATTTCTTCCATTTTAAAATATCTATCTGTACATTTCCAATCTGATTCTTCATCAGTTCCTATAATCATATGAATACGTTTCTTCCAATCAACGTTCATTTCATTTAGTATCTTGATTGCATAATATGCAGCAATTGTAGGTCCTTTGTCATCTAGCGTACCTCTAGCAATAATAGCATCATCAGTTACAACAGGATTAAAAGGATTTGAATCCCATCCATCTCCAGCAGGTACAACGTCTACATGACATAAAATACCTAATACATCTTCTCCCTTACCCGCTTCAATTCTACCGGCAATGTGATCAACATCATGTGTTGAAAAGCCGTCTCTATGAGCAATTTTATACATGTAATCTAGAGCTTCTCTCGGTCCTGGTCCAACTGGTGCTTCTTTAGAGGCTTTAGAATCATCTCTCACACTTTCGATAGATAATAAACCTTTTAGATCATCAATCATTTGATTTTCATATTCTAGAACCTTTTCTTTCCACATTCGAGATCAACTTCCTTTTTTATATAAGTTAAACTCCATTTTACATGATGTTAAAGAGAAACTACAGTAAGATGTCAGAAAAATGACTTAATTTTTTCACTTTCATCTAAAAATGTCATATTTATTTACTGAACAATTAATAATGTCTTTATATGTAGATTCATATATAACTCTTGTTACAGAAAAAACAGACTAGGACTTAAATCCTAGCCTGTTAAGATTCTTTCAATACTATTTATCTTGCAAAGCATTTTTATTATTTTTTAAATCTTCTTCTGTTACAACTCTTAGATTATTGTTGATGGTGGCACCACCCTCATCGTCAAATTTACTTTCTTCAAGATAATCTCTTTTCTTATCGTCTGAACCAGTAAATTTAGACTTTTCGTCTTCAAAGAAAGCTTTTGGGTCATTTTTAATACGTTCTACATAACCTTTTGGGTTATTTTTCACATTTTGAATTGTTTCATTTGCTTTAGCACCCAGTTGTCCTGCGAAATCTTTAGCGTTTGCTTTATATGATTCAGGATTTTCTTTATATTTATTATATTCTTTTTTTAATTTTTCTCTACTATCTTTACGAGTTAGTGCAACTGCAGCTACTGCGCTACCGATACCTAACACAATTCTAAATAAATTTGTACTTTTACCCATGTTGAACACCTTCTCCTTTGTTAGTTTTTAAGATGATTAAAATCTTCTTCTGTTAACAAACGATAATCGCCAGACTTTAGAAACGAGTCAAGTTCTAAATTAACAATTTTAACACGTTTCAATCCTAATACCTCATTTTCAATGCTATGAAACATTCTTTTTACTTGATGATACTTTCCTCATAAATTGTGACATAAGATAAAGTATCATTTACTTTTTCAAGAATCGCTGGTTTAACCTTTCCATCAGAAAGTTTAACACCTTCTTTAAACACTTCAATATCTGATTCATCAATAGGATATTTTAATATAACTTCATATGTTTTAGAAGCATGTTTATGTAGACTCATTAATTCATGATTAAACTGACCATTATTTGTAACTAAAAGTAAGCCCTCAGTATCTTTATCAACATTAATATGCAAATTAGGTGTTTTAACCTTGTAAAATCTTCACTTTTCGTCTAATTTTTGCTGGTATTTCTCCTAAAAATTCATCGGCTAATTTTGTTTTAATTGTGATGCCACCATAGATAAGTGCACCTACTATAACACCAATTGCCACAATAATTAAATAGCCAACTCTTGTAGGTTCTAAGAAAAGTTTTAAAATAAAGAATACAAGTTCAACTCCAATCATCATAATAAATGATATAAGGAATATTTTACCCATATGAACCCAGCTATAACTAAATTTAAATTGAGCATATTTTCTAAGAATAAAGAAATTACAACTAATAGCAAACAACAGCGCTATCGCAGTACTTAATACTGCACCTGGTGTGTGTAACATCATAATTAGTGGATAGTTTAAAGCTAATTTAATGACAACTGAACCTAAAATTACATAAACTGTTAATTTTTGTTTATCAATACCTTGTAACATTGATGCCGTTACACTGAGTAAAGAAATAAGAATCGCTACTGGTGCGTAGTAAAAAAGTAATCTACTACCATCAAAGTTAGGATCGTGATCGTGTACGATAGGATCATGGCCATAGAACACTGTGAACAATGGTTGTGCTAGAGCCATAATTCCTATACTAGCAGGAACA
Organism: Staphylococcus saccharolyticus; assembly: GCF_900458815.1. NCBI lineage: Bacteria > Bacillati > Bacillota > Bacilli > Caryophanales > Staphylococcaceae > Staphylococcus > Staphylococcus saccharolyticus. Next base: position 1,031,528 of record NZ_UHDZ01000001.1, on the reverse strand, counting down.
GTTATAAACATTAATACACCAATAGAGGTTCTAATTTGTCTATGCATTTCTAACAAATGTCCCTCTTCATAAGTTTTGGTAATATATGGAATCAAACTCACCGCAAACCCTGCACTTAAAGAAGTAGGAATCATTACAATTTTATTTGTCGACATATTCAACATATTGAAGAATATATCTTGTAAAGGAGGTGCAACACCAACTAAACTCAACGCACCGTTATGCGTAAATTGATCTACTAAATTAAATAATGGGAAATTAAGACTCACAATAACAAACGGGATACTATAGGCAATAATTTCTTTGTACATCTTGCCATATGGCACTTGTAAATTAGCAGTATCTGATGCAACCATTTGATTAATATTTTTCTTACGTTTAATCCAATAGTACCATAAAGTGAGTATACCCGCGATTGCACCTACAGCTGCTGCAAACGTAGCAATACCATTTGCTTGTAAAACAGTTCCAACAAATACATTTAATACTAAGTAACTACCTACTAAAATGAAAATGATCCGTGCAATTTGTTCTGTCACTTCTGATACAGCTGTAGGCCCCATAGATTTATATCCCTGGAAGATGCCTCTCCAAGTAGCTAGTACAGGAATAAATATAACGACCATACTGATAATTCTTATAATCCACGTGATATCAGCTACAGACCAACCATTTTTATCATGAGAATTACGTGATAAAGTTAATTCTGCAATGTATGGAGCTAAAAAATATAAAACAAGAAATCCTAGTATACCTGTAATACTCATTACAATAAAACTAGATTTATAAAATTTCTGGCTGACCCTATACGCACCTATTGCATTATATTTAGCAACATATTTTGATGCAGCTAGAGGCACACCTGCCGTTGCTACAGCAATAGCTATATTATAAGGAGCATAAGCATAAGTAAAAGGAGCCATGTTCTCCTGTCCACCTATTAAGGAAGTGAATGGAATAATAAATAAAACTCCTAATACTTTAGTAATTAAAATACTTATTGTAATCAAAAAGGTCCCACGAACCATTTCTTTACTTTCACTCATTACGTATCTTCCTATCTAAAAATTATTAATGCTCGTTAGTTTCTTTATTTACTTTAAACGCTTTATCTTGCATTACTTTAAAATATATCACAAAATTATACATGTTTGTCGTTTATTAATAACTTTTTAAAGTTAAACATTTGAAGAGCATTTTAGAAATAAAAACGTTTAAACGTAAGATGTTCGAATAACATTCCAAGTTTCACATTATAATTATTTTTGTTTACTTTGTCATCTTATAACATTAATTTTATTAGAATATCCCCTAATAGTCATATAAAATAATGTTAAGAAATGTCTGGAGGTTAAACCCCAATGTATCAAACTATTGTAATTGGTGGCGGTCCAAGTGGATTAATGGCAACCGTAGCAGCAAGTGATGTTAGTGATAGCGTGTTGCTAATTGAGAAGAAAAAAGGTTTAGGACGTAAATTGAAAATTTCAGGCGGTGGACGTTGCAATGTAACAAACAAACTCCCCTATGCTGAAATAATTAAAAATATTCCTGGTAATGGTAAATTTTTGTATAGTCCTTTTTCAGTTTTTGATAATGAATCTATTATTAACTTTTTTGAATCGCGTGGCGTTAAACTTAAAGAAGAAGATCACGGAAGAATGTTTCCAGTTTCTAACAAAGCGCAAGATGTCGTAGATGTTCTGATTAATCAACTTAAATTGAATCAAGTCAATATTATTGAAGAAACTCCAGTTGTAAGCATAGAATTCGACCATAATTTTAAAGTTAAAACACAAAAAGGTGAATTTGAGAGTAAAAGTTTAATCATTGCTACAGGTGGAACTTCTGTACCTCAAACTGGTTCTACAGGTGATGGCTATAAATTTGCTGAATCTCTTGGGCACACCATTACTGACTTGTTTCCAACTGAAGTACCAATTACTTCTAGTGAACATTTTATTAAGTCAAAACAATTAAAAGGTTTAAGTTTAAAAAATGTAGAATTATCTGTTTTAAAGAAAAATGGTAAGAAGAGAATCAGTCATCAGATGGATATGATATTTACCCATTTTGGAATTAGTGGACCTGCAGCTTTACGTTGCAGTCAATTTGTATATAAAGAGCAAAAAAATCAAAAGAAAAAAGAAATATCAATGCAGCTAGATGTCTTACCAGAACTTAATCATGACCAATTAACGCAAAAGGTAAAATCTTTATTAGCTGGCGAGCCAGATAGATATTTAAAAAATAGCCTACGTGGACTAATCGAAGAACGCTATTTATTGTTTATGTTAGAACAATCTAAGATTTCCGATGAGACAACTGCGCATCACTTATCTAATCAACAACTGCATGAGTTTATAACAAATTTAAAAAGTTTTACATTTACAGTCAATGGTACACTATCAATAGACAAAGCATTTGTGACAGGTGGAGGGATTTCTTTAAAAGAGATTCAACCTAAAACGATGATGTCAAAACAAGTTCCTGGTTTATTTCTATGCGGGGAAGTATTAGATATTCATGGTTATACAGGAGGTTATAATATTACAAGCGCTTTAGTTACTGGTCGTGTCGCTGGAATAAATGCAGGAGCTTTTAAGGATATTGAAACTAAATAAATAACACTTTCAAAAATAAATTTAATCATTTGATTGTTTATCTTTTTTAGATTTACGTGCAGCGATTAACGCTAATCCAGATATGAGTGCAGCGCCAGCTAATGGAGAATTTTCATCTGTTTGACCAGTATCAGGTAAAACATTTACTGTATCTTTTTTAGTTTCTTTCGTTATGTTATTATGAGAATCTTGTACAACTTGTTCTGGACACTGAATTGAATCTTTACTTGGTTTTATAATCTCTTCTTCTACTTTAATTGCATTAAGTTGGTCAATAGCTTGTTTTACTATTTCATCAACTTGAGCGTTTAGATTTGCAAGATTAATATTGTTTAGTGCTAAATTAACAATCTCTTCAACTAATGTTTGCGCTCTTCGCTTCGCTTGAGTAGTTGCATTTTGATTTGTATCGATATTTTCTACAATTATTTTAGCAACACGTTTAACCTCTTTTCGAGCTGTGGCTTTTTTATATGCTTTTAAATCTAATTTTTCGATTTCAAGTTTAAAGTTTTTAACAATCGTATCTACTTATTCATTTGTGTATACATCAGAAATTTGTGATTGAACACGATTTAATAGTACTTTAGCACTACTAGCAAATACTTGTTTTTCTTCTTGTGTAGCTTCTTTATTTTGTTCAAGCTTACTTTGTTTATGAATAGCAATGATTTGAGTTTGAGCTTTTGCTTCTGACTTTTTAATAGCAATTACAGAAACCTTTTGAATTTCAGGTAAAGCTAATTCCTTTGCTCTATCCACAACATCATTTGTAGATGCTTGTGTAATAGACATATTTGCTTTATTTACAATATCATCTAAATGGTTAATTGCTATATTTTTCTCCTCTTGAGTTGCATCCTTATTCTTATTAATCAATGCGCGAATTTCTTTTGCTTTATGTTGTACCTCTTGTCGTGCAACTGGCTTTTTATCAACAATTGATACAATTAAAGGTATTTCTTCAATACTTTGTGTTTTAGTATTATCAGCATCTTGATTAGTTTTGCATTATCGATGGCTTCTGCAATTTTTGCGGAAGCTTTAATAAGTTTATCTATTGCAGCCGTTTTTCTTCAATAGTTGCCTCTTGATTATTTTTAATTATAATTCTTTGAGCATCTAATTGATTAGCAATATCTGTCAGTGCTTGTGGTTTTACAAGTGCAATCGGATTAACTTTATGAATCTCTTCTATTGATGATGCTTTAGCGTCGTTAACTTGATGGTTTTTACTTACAGTATTAATAATGTTTTGTGCTTGTTTTAACAATGCATCTACTTTTTGTAATGCAACATCTTTTTCTTCTTTCGTAGCTTCAGCAATAACATTGATTCTCTCTTTTTGACTTTCTGCATGATTGTGTATTTCTTCAAGCGCTTGAGGTTTAACTTGTACATCTTGGTTAACACTATTCTTAGCTGTTTCATGTAATTGATCTAATTGATTTAAAGCATATCGTAATTCATCTTGAGTAGCATCCTGTATTTGATTAATCTCTGCCTTCTTGCTTTGTACTGCCTTTTCAAATTCACTTTTAGTAGAAGGTTTTTTAACGGCTAAAGGTTGAATATCTCTAATTGAGTCAATCCCTTTATTCATTTCTACGTTCACTTGACTAGTTTCAACTGCATCCTCAATCGCGTGATGAGTGGTTTCTGCGACTCGACTTAGTTTTTGATTAGCGGCAGCTTTTTCTTCAGTTGTTGCATCTTTATTATTCGAAATAAGTTCATTTTGAGAGTTAAATTTAGTTTGTAACTCCTCAAGTGCTGTATCTTTTTTAATAGAATTCGTATGAATCGCCTCTAACACGTGCAATCCATCATTTTTTTGTTGTTCCACTTCATTATTGCGAGAAGCTTGGTTAATTTGATTATTAATTTCATCTCTCTTATTTATCAACCTTTGAATTGCTTCTTGTTTTTCTTCTTGAGTCGCATTTGGCGTATTGTTAATTTGCGTCTCTTTGTCTTGAAACTTTTGATTGATTTGATTTCGTGCTTCCTGTTTTTTGTAAAGTTCGGTTGAATTCTTGAAATTGTGGTTAAACCATTACTTTGTGCACTTTCAACATTTTGATTAGTAATATCTTGAGTTATTTGGTTATCAGCACTATTCTTGGCATCTCTAATATTCTGAATAGCAATTTGTTTTTCTTCTGTAGTACCTTCATTATTATTTTTAATATCATTTAGTTTCTCTTCTGCTTTAGCACTAATCACTTGTCTAGCTTGTGGTTTTTTCAGTACGTTGACATTAGTATTACTAATAATTTGATTTGCATTATTTAATGCTTGATTTACATTATCGTTAGATTGTGCCTGATTAATTGTATTGTTACCGCTTGCTAATGCTTGATCAGCTTCATTAGTTGCTATTTCTCTCTCTTCAATTGTAGCTTCCGCTGTTTGTCCAAGTTGATCCTGATTAATAGTATTAATGCCATTTTGTTGAGCAGTACGTACATCTTGAGTTGAGCTTGCACTATTAATATCATCTAAAACCTCTTATTTATGAGTATTTACATTATTAATAGCTGCTTCTTTCTCTTCTGTTGTTACTATATTATTAGAGTTGATTTGTTGTAGTTGACCAGTCATTTTAGCTTCAATTGCAACTCGTGCATCATCTCTAACTTTTGTTGAAGAAGTAATAGCTGTAATTGTATTATCGCCATTTCTTTGTGCATTATCTACATTCGCATTCGTATTTGAACGATTAATATTTTGTATTGCAGTTGCGACAGCTTCATCAACATTTTGCTCGGCTTGTGCTTTTTCTTCCGTAGTAAAATTTTATTTGCCTGGATTTGTTGCTTTTGCTGTTGTGCGTGTGTGTTAATTGCTTCAATGGCCTCTTGTTTCTTTCTAACATTTAAAGCCACTTGTTGAATGGCACGATTACCATTAGATTCCGCTTCACTCACATTATCATTTGTCTGAGCGTCGTTAATATTTTGAAGTGCTTGATCTTTTTCTCTATTTACATTTGTTATTGCTTCATTCCTTTCATCTAACGTCGCTTGAGTATTAGAATGTGGAACATCTGAACTAATTAAATTAGTACCGTTATCCCTAGTTTCATTGACAGTTGTGTCCGTCTCTGCCTCCCCTATTTTTGTTATAGCATCTGATGAATGTGCTTCTACTTGTCTGATCACTTCGTTTTTTTCTTCAGTTGTAGTCTCAGAATTTCCTTGAATTAAAGCTTTTTGTTCATTGACTTTGTTATTTACTGCAGTACGTGCATTCGATTTAGTAATTGGCTGTGGTGTATCACCTTCAAGAGTAGTTAAACCTGTATCTTTAACTCTTTCTACTCCTTCATTGGTTAATTCATCATCAATATCATTTAAAATTTCATTTTTATGATTTTTAATTTGTTCAACTAATGCATCTTTTTCCTCAGTTGTTAACTCTTTACTGTCATATGCACCATCAGTCATTTCTTGTGCTGTATCATTAAGTTCTCTCGAAGCACTCACACGGCTTATTAATGTTGTTTGTAATTCATGTAATAAACCATCAATTTGAGTTTGAGAGTATCTTTGATTAAATGGAACATTGTTTGCTTCTCCATCAAGAATAGTCTGTGCTCGTTCTTTTAACTTATTATAAGAAGCAAGTGTATAGTTTGATGGAATAATATCATTATTTACTTGTTCAGATAAATCATCTTTATTCATGATGACATTTACATTAAATGGTGTTTGTTGGCCTGTAACGGTACTGTCAGTTGTGTTGAAATAATATTCCGAATATATTTTATACTTTATTGCTTCATTTAACGTCACTTCACGTGGTGTTAAGATGTTAACTGGTCTAAGCTTACATCTAATATTTAAAATTTTATTAGGTAAAAATCTTGCAACATCTTGTGCACTTCTTCCCAAATCCAAACCATTACTAGAAAAAGTTAAAGTTCGATTTTGTCTATCAAAATTGACAGTTAACGGCTTAATTGTAGAGTTCGGAATGTTACCATTAACAAAGGAAACTTCTGTTGAATTTTCAACATATTCAAAATTTTCCGGTAAGTTAACAGTATAAGTTAATTCATTTGGACCAATGGCTGCTGCAAAACTACCATTATTTTCTATACGTGTATTGATTTCAAATTCTTTACCATTTTTTACATTTTTATTAACCTGTCTTGATTTAACATATAAATGAGAACCTAAATGAATAACAATCGAGTCAATAAAAGAATAATATCTATAATCATCTTGTAATTGTAGGATTCTTTTATAATCAGTGTGAATTTCGTTCATAGGTAAAAATTGCACTTTTATTCTATGAACATTCTCTGGAATTTTAAATAGACGCCATACTCCTCCACCTTGAATATCCGTTGAAGCAATTTCTTGATTATTTTCAGCGTTTCTTAAAACTAAATTAGTACCACCTTTTCTGTTTCTTGAGGTCATAGTATTAAATGAAAATACAATTTCAGAATTAGGATTTACTGAAAATTATTTCTCGATACCATTAAAACCACCGTGATCATTAGGATCATTGCCGTTAATTCGGCCTAAAGCTACGACATTATCAACAGCTTGATAGTTTTTAGGATCAGCACTGTCAAAGACATTTGTACGTTCTAATACACTATTTAAAAGACCTACTTTCCCTCCATTAATCAAGTTAAAGCCACTTAAACTATCTACAACTTTAACTTCAGGACGACTTCTATTTGTGCTCGTTCTAATACCTAAATCATCAAAAGTGATTATAGTATTGATACTATTTTGACCAGTGTTACTTATATTAGGGTCTGTATTGGTAGTTGTTGCACTAGCATCATTGCCATTACTTGTATCTACAGCTCTTCTACTTCGTTTTTTAGGCTTGTTAGACTCTTCTGTAGTTGCTTTAGATTCTGGTACAGAGGAACGTTGGTTATGGTTAGTTTGATTTCTAGTATCCATCTATATGATGTTTAGCTGGTTCATTAACATGCACAACGCTAGTTTCTGAGTTATCTTCAACATTATTAGTAGGTGCTGTAGTACTTTGAGTATCCTCTTGAGTTATTTCAGCAACTGGCTTATTTGCAGGTTGCACCTCTGGATGTTCATCATTTAAATTTTGTGCTTGAGTATTATTTTGAGTGTTTTCAGATGATTGAATATTTGTTTGATCAGAACTATTAGTGGATGGGTCATTTTGAGTTTGATCTGCGTTTATTAAATTTTGAGTATTATCGGTAAAGGAAGAAACTACATTATTATTATTTTCTTGTGTAGAATCCAGTTCTGAGGCAGACTCCTGGCCTGGATGTGCTAAAAATGTGATGGTAGCTATCAACGTTGAAAAGATAGCAATATTAAACTTTCTAATACTAAATTTCTGTTTTCTAAATAGATTCATTAAGTTGTCCTCCTAGATGTTAATTCTTCATGATGTTTGTTTAATGAATTTTGTAAAGAGATGATTGTGATATGACTCATCCTAATCATTCAATCATATTAATTAAACACAATCTTTTTAAGTCTATTTAATTTTATCATCTATAATATTAAAAATCTAATATTTCTTATAATTATTTTAATGCTTTTTAAATCGATTTTTATTTTTTAAATTTCAAAATCGTTTACTATTTTTAAGTTGATTTTCTGCATAAAAAAACACCAGTTCAATGCGAACTGGTATCACTTAAACTAATCAATTATATATTGTCTACAACTGTACCTTTGTCACCCCACTCATTCATACCACCTTCTACATTGATGGCATGAATACCTCGCTCCTCTAAACACTCAACTACTTTTGCGCTTCGTCTACCCGCAGCACAAATAATATAGTACGTTTCATTTTTGTTAAATTGATTTAAATTATCATGAATTTGATCCATAGGAATCGTAGTAGCTCCTGGTATTACTCCCATTGTTGTTTCTTCATTTGTACGTACATCTACAATATGAATTGGATTAGAATCTAATACTTTTTTCTTTAATTCATCTACTGAAATTGACTCCATTTAATAGCTCTCCTTTAACTTATTTAGCAACTATATTAACTAGTTTTTGAGGTACAACAATAACTTTTTTAACTTCTTTACCTTCAATACTCATTCTAACATTATCATTTGCTAACGCTAAATCTTGCATTTCTTCTTTAGATAAATCTTTAGGAATATTTAATTTAGCTCTTACTTTACCATTCACTTGGACTACTATTTCAACCTCATCATCTATTAATAAGCTTTCATCAAAAGTTGGCCAAGGTTGATAAGTAATTGTTTCATTATGTCCTAATTTCTGCCATAATTCCTCACAAATATGTGGTGCTATAGGCGCTAACATCTTTACAAAACCTTCAATATAAGGTTTATAAATTTCATTAGCTTTGTAGCAATCATTAATAAATACCATTAATTGACTAATTGCTGTATTAAATCCTAATGTATCAAAGTCTTCTGTCACTTTTTTAACAGTTTGGTTATATACTTTATCTAATGATTGGTTATTAGAATCAACAATTTTATTATTGATAGATCCATCATCAGTAACTATTAATCTCCATACACGATCTAGAAATCTTCTTGACCCATCTAAGCCATTTTCACTCCATGCGATAGCTGCATCAAGTGGCCCCATAAACATTTCATATAAACGAAGTGTGTCAGCGCCGTGTGAAGATACAATATCATCTGGATTGATGACATTTCCTTTAGATTTACTCATTTTTTCATTACCTTCACCTAAAATCATTCCTTGATTATATAATTTTTGGAATGGTTCTTTAGTAGGTACTACTCCTAAATCATATAAAACTTTGTGCCAGAATCTAGCGTATAGTAAATGGAGCACAGCATGTTCTACCCCGCCAATATATAAATCTACTGGTAACCAATGTTTCAATTTTTCTGGGTCGGCAATCATTTTGTCATTATGAGGATCAATATAACGTAAATAGTACCAACAACTACCTGCCCACTGAGGCATAGTATTTGTTTCGCGTCGGCCCTTCATACCTGTTTTTTCATCAGTTACATTCACAAAGTTATCGATGTTTGCAAGTGGTGATTCTCCAGTACCTGATGGCCTAATTTCGTCTGTTTCTGGTAAAAGCAATGGCAGATCTTCTTCTGGCACAGTTGTCATCGTGCCATCTTCCCAATGAATAATTGGAATTGGTTCACCCCAATAACGTTGTCTACTAAATAACCAATCACGTAATTTATAATTAATCTTTTTCTTACCAGCACCTTTTGCTTCTAATAATTCAATTGCTTTACTAATTGCATCTTCATTTTCAAGACCATCCAATTCACCAGAATTAATATGTTTACCTTCACCAGTGTATGCTTCTAAGTGAACATCTCCACCCTCAATAACTTCTATAATAGATAAATCGAACTTTTCAGCAAATTCATGATCTCGTTCATCATGACCAGGTACTGCCATAACTGCACCTGTGCCATAAGTTGATAATACATAATCAGCAATCCAAATTGGTAAACGTTGCCCAGATAGTGGATTAATTGCATATGCACCTGTAAATACGCCAGTTTTACCTTTAGCTAAGTCAGTACGTTCTAAGTCGGATTTCTTAGAAGCTTCAGTTTGATAAGCTTTAATTTCTTCTTGCTTATCAGAAGTAGTAATTTTATGTACTAGTGCATGTTCGGGACTTAATACTATAAAAGAAGTACCATAAATTGTATCCGGACGTGTCGTAAATACTTCAATTTGATTATCAGATCCTTCTACATTGAAAGTAACTTTAGCTCCTTCTGAACGTCCAATCCAATTTCTTTGCATATCCTTAATTGATTCGGGCCAATCAAGTTCATTTAAATCTTCGAGTAATCTATCAGCATATTCAGTAATTTTAAGCACCCATTGTTTCATAGGCTTATGATATACAGTGTGTCCACCGCGTTCTGACATACCATCAACCACTTCTTCGTTAGATAAAACTGTACCTAAAGCAGGGCACCAATTAACAGCAACTTCATCAACATATGCCAAATCTTTATTATAAAGTTGAATAAAAATCCATTGTGTCCATTTATAGTATTCAGGATCTGTTGTATTGACTTCTCTGTCCCAATCGTAACTGAAACCTAATTCTTGAATTTGTCGTTTGAACGTTTGTACATTTTTTTGAGTAAATTTTCTTGGATCATTTCCAGTATCTAAAGCATATTGTTCTGCTGGTAATCCAAAGGCATCCCACCCCATTGGATGAAGCACATTGTACCCTTGCATACGTTTATAACGTGAAATAATGTCAGTTGCAGTATAACCTTCTGGGTGTCCTACGTGTAATCCTGCACCTGATGGATAAGGAAACATGTCTAATGCGTAAAACTTCTTTTGTCCTAAATTATCGCTCGTTTTAAATGTTTTATTCTCTTCCCAGTAATCTTGCCATTTTTTTTCAATTTCTTTGTGATTGTAATTCAACACATTTCCTCCTAATTCATAAAAAAGACACCCCCACTATTATATTTTTGTTTAGGGACGACCATTATACCGCGTTACCACCCTAATTCGCTCATTTGAGCGCACTTCATTTTAATAGTTGAGATGTCTTATTTAATGATATAAAAGTAATTTAGTCCTTAACACTAGCTCTCACCTTTGCCAGTTCTCTGTAGAAAAGCCTCTAATTACTTATTATTATACGCTTTTAATATTATGGTATAAAAGCTATGAATGCAAGTAGTTAATTATATTTAAGCATTTACATTAAGCGTTATGACGTTGCTTACGTTTTCGTCTTGGTTCTCTTTCAGGCTGATTATCATTATAATCTTTAGGCAAACCTCTATCAAAAAGTCCAAGGAAAATAAGTCCAAAACATAATAAGACAATCATACCAATAAACATCATACTCATATTAAAGGTATCTACAAGAACACCACCAATAAATGGGCCAAAAGCTTTTCCTACAGTAGATGCTGAATTTACAAATCCTTGATATTGACCTTGTTTTCCTTCAGGTGCAAGTTTATTTGCAATGGTTGGGACAGCTGGCCAAACAAACATTTCTCCAAATGTAAGAATAACCATGCCCACAACGAAAATCGCAAAATGATTTGCAAAACTAGTCACTAAGAAAGAACTCATGAAAACTAAAATACCTACTAACATTTGACGCTTCAAATTGCCCCTTAAAATTACAATGATTGGTCTAATTAAAGGTTGAGCAACTAATATCATAATACCATTTATTGTCCACAACACACTGTATTGAGACATTGAGATATTAATTGATTGCGTAAATGAAGCAATAGATGTTTCCCACTGAATATAAGCTATCCAACATATTGCAAACATCGCACAAATTAACATCATTGCTGTAAAACGTTTTTTATTCTCTTTACTTTTTAAATCAATGGCGTCTTGATGTTTAAATTTCACATGTATTTCTAAATTGAATTGAGTAATTGCTACAATTGCAAAAAGAACATACATTATTAAGTTTGCTAAAAATATATAGTTAAAACTCAACTCAGCAACGAAGCCACCGAGTGCTGCCCCCAAAGCAACACCAATATTTTGTGCTAAATAGATTGCATTAAATGTTTGGTGACCACCATTCGGCCACACAGCCCCAGCCATAGCATAAATAGCTGGAACGATCATGCCACCACCAAATCCTAATAGAACAAGCCACACAGCATACCATGGCCATCCATGAAAAATATTCAGTAAAGTGGTACTGCATAAACAAGTAACTGTACCTATTAAAATGGTTTTATAACCACCAAGTTTATCAAATAAGGTGCCGCCTAGTAAGTTACCAACTACCATACCAAACGAGTTAATCATTAAGACGATACCAGCAATTGTAAGGCTTTTATGAAGTTCTTCCTTCATATAAACAGTATTTAAAGGCCACAAAAAACTGGCACCAGTTATATTTAACGCCATACCTATAACTAGCCACCATACTGATTTAGGTATATTCATATATTGAGTCCCTCTCTTTATGTTTTTCTCAATCTACATTAGACACTATAACACTAAAATATGTTAAAATCTGTATTTAGAACTTATATAGAAAGGAAAATGTATTATGGGTAACTATTTCCCGTATGCTTTCGAAAATAAACGATATCACACATGGAATTATCATTTAAAAAATAAATTTGGTCAAAAAATATTTAAAGTTGCATTGGATGGTGGCTTTGACTGTCCTAATAGAGATGGCACTGTGGCTCGCGGAGGATGTACATTTTGCTCCGCGGCTGGTAGTGGGGATTTTGCAGGAAATAGAGTTGACCCTATTGAAGTTCAATTCCAAAAAATCAAAGAACGTATGCATGAAAAATGGAGTGAAGGAAAATATATTGCATACTTCCAAGCATTTACTAACACTCATGCTCCTGTTGAGGTACTTAAAGAGAAATATGAACCTGTACTCAAAGAAGAAGGTGTCGTAGGCTTATCAATTGCTACAAGACCTGATTGCTTACCTGATGATGTAGCTGAATATTTAGCTGAACTTAATGACCGTACATATCTGTGGGTTGAATTAGGTTTACAAACCGTCCATCAAACAACTTCTGATTTAATTAACAGAGCTCATGATATGCAAGTATATTACGATGGTGTTGCTAAATTACGCAAACACAACATTAATGTTTGTGCCCATATTATCAATGGTTTACCAGGTGAAGATTATAACATGATGTTGGAAACAGCTAAAGAAGTTGCTCAAATGGATGTACAAGGAATAAAAATCCACTTACTTCATCTTTTAAAAGGAACTCCCATGGTGAAACAATATGAAAAAGGTATGCTTAAATTTATGAGCCAAGATGACTATACAAATTTAGTGTGTGACCAACTTGAGGAACTTCCACCAGAAATGATAGTTCACAGAATAACAGGCGACGGACCTATTGATTTAATGGTAGGACCAATGTGGAGTGTTAATAAATGGGAAGTCTTAAATTACATTGACGATGAATTAGCTCGTAGAGAATCATATCAAGGCAAAAAATTTAACCAACAGGTAAAACCATGAAATTACAACGCATTCTTTCCTTCTCAAAAACTTTAATAGACATGCATGTAAATAAAAATAGTTTTGTTATCGATGCAACTTGTGGAAATGGAAACGATACCTTATATTTAGCCAGTAAAGTACCAGATGGATATGTTTATGGTTTTGATATTCAACAACAAGCTATAAAAAACACTAAAGATAAAGTTAAAGATTATCAGAATGTAAAATTAATTCATGATGGACATGAAAAAGTAAAAAAGTATATTCCTGAAAGTGATTATGGAAGTATTGATGTCGCAATCTTTAACTTAGGTTATTTACCAAAAAGCGATAAATCTGTTGTCACTAAACCCGATACAACTATCGAAGCAATTAACAATATTTTTGATATTTTAAGTGTTGAAGGTGTAATTATTTTAGTCATATATCATGGTCATGAAGAAGGTAAATTAGAAAAAAAAGCTTTAATGTCATATTTGAAACATCTTGATCAAAATGATGCACATGTTTTGCAGTACCAATTTATTAATCAAAAAAACAATGCGCCTTTTATTTGCGCAATTGAAAAAAGACGGTAATCAAAGAGAGCACATTCATTGCATCTAACAATAAGAATGCTCTCTCTTTAATAATTAAATATAATAAAAAACTAGTTATACTGCTAAAATTGATTTTAAACTATTTTGCATCGGTTGAGATTTATTAGAAATAGAATCACCAATGAAATTCAATAAATCTTCTTTCTTTGAGTTCTGCTTGTCATTATTCGGTTTAAATTAAAAGCATTCAAAACATTCCCTATTATTAAATTGAACGTGTTAATTTAAAATCAATTTTAGTCCGTAAAAGACAAATAGACTAGAAGAAAATAACCAATCTTCAAATCGAAATTTCGCTTATATTATTTATATAAACAAAATATATCAAGTTCACAATTAAAATGCAATGTTTTTGTGAAAACTTTCTATTAAAATTTAAATTTGTATTTTATTTTAAAACCAATCTAAATTTTAATTGTAACTAAATTAAAAAAAGGACTAACTCATTGGTTAGTCCTCATGTCTAATTTAAATATCTTCGACTTCTTCTTCTTTTACTACAAATCCCATAGTATTCACACTATTATTTAAGAACGTTAAAACATATCTCATTACTTGATCTCTTTCAGGTTCATTTTGAATTTCATGGTATAAACCATCCCAAGCTTTAAAGTATAATTCATTAGATTTAAATTTATCTTTAAATTCACAAATCGCTGTTGTTTCTAATATTTTGTCTTTTGTACCATACATAATCATAGTTGGTAATGACTTAATATCTTTAATATGATCCATTGTTTCTTTCATTTTCTCATTAATGAGATTATACCACCGATAGGTTACCTTTTTTAACATCACCCCATCATTATCTATTTCTTCAATAATTTCTTCATTGCGAGTTAAATCCTGTGAAGTAATACCAACTTTAAAACGAGTATCTTTTGACACTTTTCCTATGTTAGATATGATTTTATTCTTACGTCCTTTACCTGTTTTTCTAAGTTCTAACATTGGAGAAATTAGTATCATACCTTCAACAGGTAAATCTACCTTTTCTAACAAGTTTAAAATAATTAATCCACCTAATCCAACTCCAAAAACGAATGTAGGTATTTTATATTCATTTGCAATTTTGATCCATTCTAATAAATGTTCATGATATGTATTAAAGTCATCAATTTGACCTTTTTTGGCACGCGAAGTTTGTCCCTGACCAGGCAAATCGCCCATAATTACGTGATAACCATTTCTTCTCAACATTGTAATAACATATGCATATCTACCAGTATGTTCTAATATATTATGAGCAATAACTACAACGCCTTTAGCATCGCTTTCCGTTTCCCACTTCCACATTCTACGATTGCCCCTTTTTATTTATTCTTCAACAATATAATTATAACAAAACTACCTTATTAAATGCTATTTTCAGCTTTAATTTGTAACTTCATTTAATTGAGATTAAGTTTACGTTTAAACATAATCAACTTGTAAATATACTCAAGTACTATCTATCATCATATTGTAAACGCTTTCTCAAAAATAAGTTTCATGGTACACTATTTTAAAATCTACTAGTTTAATGTCATGGAGGTATAACATATGTCCCTTTTTAGAAATTTCTTTATCATGTTATCTAATAATACTTATTTAAATGAGGTTGCTAAAAGAGTCGGACCTCAAATGGGTGCAAATCGTGTTGTGGCAGGCAATACAATTCCTCAATTAATTGAGACAATTCAGTATTTAAATGATAATAAAATTTCAGTTACAGTAGACTGTTTGGGAGAATTTGTTAATTCAAAAGAGGAAAGTCTGAGTGCTAAAGCGCAAATTTTAGAAATTATTGAAGCAATTCATTCATACGATGTGAAGGCACATATGTCAGTTAAAATAAGTCAACTTGGGAGTGAGTTCGATTTAGATTTGGCCTATAAAAACATGAGGGAAATTCTTCTTAAAGCAGATGAATGTGGGAACATGCATATCAATATTGATACAGAAAATTATGACAGCTTACAAAAAATTCAATATGTTATTGATAAACTTAAAGGAGAATTTAATAATGTAGGAACAGTGGTACAACCATATCTTTATGAAGCGGAAAATTTAATAGATAAATACCCTGATTTACACTTACGTATAGTCAAAGGTACTTATAAAGAAAATGAATCTATTGCCTATCAAACCAAAGATCAAATCGATGACAATTATATTTATATTATAAAAAAACGCTTGTTAAATGCACATAACTTTACTTCAATCGCTAAACATGATGATAAAATCATCAATCAAATTAAACAATTTATGAAAGAAAATCATATTGAAAAGGAACAAATGGAGTTTCAAATGCTTTATGGTTTTCGTTCAGAATTAGCACAAAGCATTGCAAACGAGGGCTATCATTTTACAGTTTATGTACCTTATGGTGATGACTGGTTTGCATATTTTATGAGAAGACTTGCCGAAAGACCTCAGAATTTAACACTTGCCTTTCAAGAATTCGCTAAACCGAAAGTTCTTCAAAAAGTAGGTTTATGTATCAGTATAATGTCAATTATCGGTGCACCCTTTATATTAGCAACAAAACTGTTTAAAAAGTAACAACAGAAGATGGCACAGAGAAATTCACTTACCATTATAACTTCTCTATGCCATTTTGCGTTGACTATATTTGTTTAATTAAATTAGCCATTTCGATAGCACTAACTGCTGCTTCTAAACCTTTATTTCCTGCTTTTGTACCTGCTCTTTCAACAGCTTGTTCAATACTTTCAGTAGTTAAGATACCAAAAATAACCGGTACCTCAGATACATCATTTACTTTAGAAACTCCCTTAGCTACTTCATTACAAACATAATCATAGTGAGAGGTAGCTCCTCTAATTACACAACCTAATGTAATGACCGCATCATATTTCCCTTTTTTAGCTAACTTTTTAGCAACTAGAGGAATTTCAAATGCACCAGGTACATGAGCAACATCAATTTGTGCTTCATCTACTTCATGACGAATTAAAGTATCTTTTGCACCTTCTAATAAGCGTCCAGTTATAAAATCATTAAATCTGCTTACTACTATTGCTATTTTTAAATCCTTACCGACTAATTTACCTTCAAAATTCATATTTAAGTCCTCCTAAATTAAATGTCCCATTTTAGTTTTTTTCGTTTCCATATAACTGTGATTATGCTGAGTTTCAGGAACGATAAGTTCAATTCTTTCTTCAATATCAACGCCATATTCATTTAATCCTTCAAACTTTTTAGGATTATTACTTAATAATCTTATTTTACTAATATCAAAATATTTTAATATTTCAGCAGCAATATGATAATCTCTTAAATCTTCATCAAAGCCTAAAGCAAGGTTAGCAGTTACCGTATCATAACCTTTTTCAATTAATTCATATGCACGTAATTTGTTCATTAAGCCAATACCACGACCTTCTTGTGGGAGATAAATAATCATACCACCGTTTTCTTCTATATACTTCATAGATGCTTCAAGTTGTGCACCACAGTCGCAACGTTGACTATGAAATATATCACCAGTTAAACAAGCAGAGTGAATACGTACATTGGGATTTTCATTCACATTACCTTTAGCCATTGCCACAATTTCTTCATCACTATAATCAATGGTAAAGCCATACATTTCAAAATCACCAAAATCTGTAGGCATTCTTACTTTAGCATTGAGTTTAACATGTGACTCAACTTGCTTACGATAATCAATTAAACTTTCAATAGTAATCATCTTTAATTGATGACGTTCTTTAAAGGCTTGTAAATCCTCTCCTTTAGCCATTCTGCCATCATCATTCATAATTTCACAAATAACTCCAGCTGGTTTGGCACCTGTTAAACGAGCTAAATCTACTGCCGCTTCAGTATGACCATTACGAGTTAAGACACCATTATTTTTAGCTATCAATGGAAAAAGGTGTCCTGGACGATTAAAGTCTTTTGCAGTCGATTGCTCATCGATTAAAGCTCTTGCTGTTACCGTACGCTCATATGCACTAATACCAGTGGTTGTTGTATAATAATCTACACTTACCGTAAAATGTGTTCCAAAAACATCAGTATTATTATTTTCCATAGCATTTAAGTTTAATCGTTTAGCAATGGTTTCATCTACTGGAGCACAAATCAATCCACGGCCTTCTTTAGCCATGAAATTTATTGTGTCATCAGCCATCCACTCTGTAACTGCCACTAGGTCTCCTTCATTTTCTCTATCTTCATCGTCAACTACAATAATGCTTTCACCATTTCTTAAAGCTCTTATAGCCAACTCAACTGTATCGAATTGCATGACAAATTCCTCCTAAAAACCAAATGCTCTCAATTTATTTTCAGTAAGTTCTGTTTTATCTTGTTTCATAATGTTTTCTACATATTTAAATAATACATCTGTTTCTAAATGCACTGAATCGCCTACTTTTTTAGAAGATAATATCGTAGACCTGCGTGTTTCAGGAATAAGATGAATATCAAATGTGCGCTCATGAAGATCAAATACAGTAAGACTTACACCATCAACTGTGATTGAGCCTTGTTTAACCATTTGATTAAATATATTTTTTGAAGTTTTAATTGAAATAATTTTTGAGTTAGCTGATTCATTAATTTTAGAAATTGTTCCAAGTTCGTCAACATGCCCTAAAACAAAATGTCCTCCGAATCTACCGCTACCACTCATAGCTCTTTCTAAATTCACTTCTGAATTGCGTTGTACATCACCAAGATAAGTTTTACTTTCAGTCCCTTTGATAACTTCGACAGTAAAGCATGTGTCATTAAAATTAATGACTGTTAAACACGCCCCATTCACACTAATTGAATCACCAATGTGCATGTCGGCTAAAATTTTATTAGCTTTAATTTCAATTGTTCTCACTGATTGCTCGGAGCGAACTTGTTGTACGGTACCAATTTCTTCAACGATACCTGTAAACATAAACCATTCACTTCTTTCGTAATTTCAATTTTATATTTTGGTTAATTAACTTGGAATCAACAATTTCAAACTGAGTAGCTTCTGGCAAATCAATCACTTCATCTGTTTTAAAGAATTGATGTTTACCTGAACCACCTATTAATTTCGGGGCTAAATAGAGAATAAGTTCATCTAAATGATGAGATTGGAGAAATTGTGAAGTTGTACTTGGTCCTGTCTCGACTAGCAGCTTACCGATACCACGTTGATATAAATCTTTTAATATTTCAGTTGTATCGCAATCTTTCATATATATAACTTTAATATGATTTTCATCATTTTTTAATTTTTTATTTTCTGTATAAATCCATATCTCAGATGCAGTATCTTTAAATAATTGTTGTTCAAAATCAAGCTCTCCGGATTTGGTGAGTATGATTCTAATTGGATGTTTTCCATCTGGAACTCTTGTAGTATAAAGTGGATTATCAGCTTCAACGGTTCTTCGTCCTGTTAATACTGCATCATGTTCATGCCTTAGTTTATAGACATCCTCTTTAACTTGTTTGTTCGTAATCCACTTACTTTCATCAAAGTCAGTGGCTTGTTTTCCATCTAAACTAGATGACACTTTAACTGTTAATTCTGGTATTTGATTTCTTTTTGCAGTAAAGAAATCCTTATAAAGGTCAGCCGCTGCTTCATTAAATTGAAATTCAACATCTATACCTGCTTCTTTTAATATATCGTCACCTTTAGTTACTAAAGTCGTATCCTTAACAGCATATATTACCTTTTTAATACCAAACTCAATAATTTTATTGACACATGGATGTGTTGAACCATGATGTGTACAAGGTTCTAATGAAACGTATATCGTAGCTCCTTCTGCTTGAATTCCAGCCATATCAAGCGCTTGAACCTCTGCATGTTTGTCACCCTTCATTAAATGAGCACCTAAACCAACAATTCTACCTTCTTTAACTACAACTGATCCTACTGGTGGATTAATACCAGTCTGTCCATTCACCATTTGAGCAAGTTGAATGGCATAATTCATAAATCTACTCAATTTATCACCTCAATAAAAAAGTCCTTATACCTGGAATATAAGGCATAAGGAGATTAATGTATCTTTAAATAAGCCTATTCATATAAATATGTTTGGACACACCTATACAAATCTGCTTATCGTTACACTTTTTTGTGCATGTCGATAGTTTACCTTCTTTCTCCCATCCAGACTTTAACTGTCGGCTCTAGAATTTCACTAGATCAGCCACTAACACAAAATTACGTTAGCAGGTCACAGGCTTGATTTACTGCCGGTTGGGAATTACACCCTGCCCCGAAAGAATGATATGAAATTGT
Organism: Staphylococcus saccharolyticus; assembly: GCF_900458815.1. Classification (NCBI taxonomy): domain Bacteria; kingdom Bacillati; phylum Bacillota; class Bacilli; order Caryophanales; family Staphylococcaceae; genus Staphylococcus; species Staphylococcus saccharolyticus. The sequence continues at coordinate 1,011,078 of NZ_UHDZ01000001.1, read as the reverse complement.
TATTGGTTAATTGAGTATTGTAGTTCATTACTACATATAAAATCTTACTATAATTATTTTAAAAAGACAATTTAATAGCTTAATTCAGAACAAACTATTGAATCCTAACGTAAATCAGTTAAATTATTTATCCAATTTTTGTTGCGTTAAATATAAATGAGAAACAGTATCAACTACTTGATCCACTATCATTTTAACGCCATTTCGAAGTTTATTAACACCATTAGTCATCTGGCCTATAGCAATTACATTTGTTAATGTACCATATCTCGGACTAATAACTTGATTAGTCTCAGGTATGATTTGTATACCGCCCATTGGATGAGGTTGTACAATGCGTCGATTTTCAAGATTAAGAAGCAACCGATCATCTTCATCTAATTGAGATAAATGAGTTTTAGGACCCGTCGCATTGATCACTATGTCAAATATATCAAAACTGTGGTCCTCATCATTAAACTTTAAGACAAACTGCTCATTATCATAGATGACATCATGTAATCCTTTCTTAATTTCAAGTGATCCATCTTGTATTAAATTAATAAGTAGATTGGCTGTTCTTGGAGGCATGGGATTCGAATTGAGTTGAATAATTTTTGAATATTTTCTATTAAAAGCTTCCTGATCCTTAACACTTAAACTATTCCATATCCAATTTAGATTCTCTTTTAAGTGTTCAATTAAACTTTGAAAAACACCCATCTCTTCATCATATTGTAAGTCATATTCTAAATCTTTAATATGATCTCCAGTTCTTCTACTAATTAATTTTTGAAAATCAATGTTATAATCTTCACATTCTTTTAAAAACAATGCGACTGCTTTATCTAGAGGAACATTACCATAATAAGTTTTCTTTATACCGTTAAAATGCCCTTGAGTTAAATGTGTAAATTGAACATCAACCATTTTCCCTCTCACACTAGGCAAAGCTGCTGAACGACTTGTCATAGTAATTGGTAAATTTGGATGATAGGCAGTTACATATCTAACTGCATCTAAACTTGCAAGTCCTGTTCCAATAATAGCAATTCGATCTAAGTCTTTAACTTCATCCAATGTATTATAAGTTGGATATGGTGTTTGAATATACCCACTTTTACCTTTTAAATTATATGGATCATGGTAACTAAAAGTACCAAATGTTAAAAATAAATAATCATATTCTCTCCATTCTTTTTCATCTTCACATGTACACACATAATAATTTAAATTTGTATTACCAATATTTGATTGGGTAAAAATCTCTTTAACCTTATTATTGATGACAGTTAAGTTTTCATATTGTTCATTATAATAAGATAGATAAGACTTCATATAATGACCAAAAACATATCTCGGTAAGTATTGAGGATTTTTGAAATTAAACTCTGTTTGTCCTTGATACCATTTCCAAAATTCTTCATCATCATCTAGATTTAAACTCAATTTCCTTGATGGCATATTAATTAGCAATTCACTGCTATCATTTTGAAATGGTACACCTTGTCCCATATTCTTTTTATCGTCATATACATCAACTCTTAATTTTGAAAAGTTTTCATGTTTTACTAATTGACGTAACACACTTACGCCTGCAGTACCCATACCTATTATTGCTACACGCATTGTCTCATCATCCTTTTATATATCTATATTTATTAATATTATCAATTTATGAAAAACTTAAATTTTATATACTCTATTAATATATCCTTTTCTATTTGCTTTTAATCTAAAAAAGATATGCTAAAATCAATTTTATGAGGTGAAAAATATGAAATTCATTACTAAAGTTATCATTGCATTTGTCATATTGTTCGCATGGTTATCAAATAAAAACAAAGCCAAATAATCTATGTTTGAAAGTCTATAAAAAAGCACCCCAAAAAGTTAGATTTTGAGTCCAACTTTTGAGGTGCACGTCAATTTCACAAAGAATGTTGATTCATATTATTTTTGATGTTCTTTATCATCTTTATAAACATATAATTTGAAGTATTTTCCTTCAGTTTTCATATTTTTATAGAAGTCTGCAATAATGTTCGCATTACTTTCAGCCCATTTGATATCTGTTGCATATTGATGTTCTCCAGGATTTTTTGGATTCCATCTCATACTATATAAAGTGTTTTGATCTTCATGAGATAAGAAATGTCTATGAATGAAATCTGCACCACCATAAATTGCTTTCTGAGGTGTGTCCCAGCCATGTTTCTTAGCATATTGTGCACCTGTCTTAACAGGATCACTATCTAATGCGCCTACACCATAAAAATTATAATACTTTTTACCATCAATTTCTACACCATTCGCAAGTTCACTTTTAGCTGAGCCAGTTTCTAATAATGCGTGAGAAATAAGATAAACTTCATTTACATGTTTAGCTTTAGCTGCCTTTAAGAAATCATTAGTATGTTCTAATAAAATTGGTCTATCAAATAACATACGTTTAATTCTATTTTTATCAATACCTTGATATTTAGATAAATCTAAGAATTGATATTTTTGTTTATTATTATCAATGAATTTACTACTATCCATTGCAGTTTTAATTTCAGTATCTGACGCATCTCGCCAAGCGGTATTCACCTTATTAGATACTTGTTGGCTCGTATAATTATGTATTTGCTTCTTAGCTGCCTTATCAAGAGTTTTATCCAACTTTTCCACTTTCTCAACTGGCTTAACATGTTTAAAGAAAATTTGATCTGAAATCATTGAAAAGAAGATAAAACTAGCAACAACAAATACTATAAGTAATCCTACTATAGCTATAATAGAGCCCTTCTTGTGCTTAATCATATTCACACCTCTTAGGTCAATGTTGTTAAACTATTCAGTTCTATTACGATAATAAAGTTTAGCATTATTAATTGATATTCACAATTTTATATCTGTATTGTTACAAATTCATAAATAAATAGTAATAAAATTGAAATTTAAAAAAGAGGTCGATTTCCATAAATAATATTTTAGCTTTTTCTATAACAACATAGCATATATTTTTTATCTCGATTTAAAAAGGCAAGCAAACTATGAATTCTTATACTTAATTGAGCCATGCCGATGATATTAAATAAAGTACCACTTAAATTTGTCTATATGGAGCACATTATAAACTCTTCACACTATATCCACAACTAAATGCATGTCAATTATTGTTATAGCTAAGATTTTTAATTATAAAATTAAAAATAACGTCAAATGTAAACATCCTAATTATTATGGTTATTAACCTTATATTCTATACTTAAATTACTACGATTTTTGATAGTCCATTATAATGAAACTAACAGCTTGGGAACGATTTTTGTAATAATATTGATTTAAATCGATAGTTCCTTCAATCTCACCATCTCGATATTTCATTTCATTTGTAAAATTATTTATCATAACGAAATCTGAACGATCTCTTATCACATCTAAATCATCATTGCGTGCAAAGAAATGTTCTAAATTTAAGTGTGCGTAATCCATTCTTCCCCCCCTTTTAATCATTCATATCAATAATGTTATATTCATCATTTGAAGTCTTACTTATGTTAAATTATTGTGCATTTATTAAGTCTATGCTTACTATTTAACACCTTATTAGTCAATTACGCAAATGATAATTTTTATAAGTATAAGTTAATTTTAGTTTATCCGGAAATATAGTTTATGCGCATAAATAGGAGTACAATACATGAAATTTAAAGAAGCATACGAAAAATATAACAAAATAATACATTATTTGTTAAAAAGCTACCAAATCACTTATAATTATGATGAATTTTATGAATGTTTACATATCAAAATGTGGCAACTCATACTTAACTTCGATGAACAACAATCTTCCTCATTACACAGTTACCTATTTATTCGACTAAAATTTTATTTAATAGATACATTTAGAAAAAAAGTCTTCGATTAGATACGTGTAATATCGACATCCTTAATCACATTGACCAAGTGCCTACGACCACTATCAATGATTCAAAACTTCTATTAGAAGAATTAACTCGACACCTATCTCCTCGCGAACATCTTTGGTTATCACTTTTCCTTCAAGGTTACAAACAATATGAAATTGCCCAATTAATGAATTTATCTCCGTCTACTATTAAAAAAATTAAATCTGCAACTAAGTTTCATTTACAACTCCACTTGAAAAAATGATAAAGGAATGAATAACATGAAATGTATGTCTACACAAGATGTTCTCTACGTTCAAACTGCAATTTCTTCAGAAATTACAACGCTAATTCAACACGCTTTGTATCAAATCACATTACCTTCTCAACTGAAAAACGATTAATTACCTTCTAAAATTACATCAAAAAAATTATCAAAATCAAATTGCATTGGCTAAAAAAATCTGAAATACTAATAAACTTATACCAATTTATATTAATTCAGACACAATTTTATTTCCACTTACACCAAAACGTGCATCAATCAAATATTACATTAGATGAGGTTACGCTTTTCTCCTTAAACACATATCGTTTTAAATACTGATGAGAGAATTTAATAGGTTTGTTGTAATCAACATTTTCATTGCCACTTTTTTGAATCAGTCTTTCATTCAATTGCTTTTCTTCCTTAGAATTTAAAAACCACAATTGTTTCTTTACTTTTTCATTAAATAAATTTTTATTCATTATATAGGATTCTCTCCTCAATTTTTAAGACTCTAATAAATCATATATGAATTATAGTAACCTTTCAATGTAGCTTTTATATATCTTTAAACATTAAAAGCAATCTAGCTTGACTATATATCATTGCTAGATTGCTCTTTGATTTTTATTAGTTTATAAAATAGATAAACCTGAACTTTGAATATCTTTAGCAAATCCTTTAACAGTGTCTACAGAAAGTTCTTCAATATCACGGCCTAAATTGTTGTTTACTTTTTTAACGACATCAGATGGGCACGTAATGATATCAGCACCAATTTCATCAGCTTGTATTACATTAATAACCTCTCGACAGCTTGCCCAAAGTAATTTGACTCCCTTTTTACTGTGCGTCACTTTAACTGACTCTTTCATCAATGGTAGTGGATCAACACCCGTATCTGCAATATGTCCTGCAAAGACTGAAACATAAGTAGGAACTCCCTCTTTCACTGCTTCTATTATATCTTTAACTTGTTCAATTGTATAAACGACAGTGATATTTATTCTCACGTTATCTTCAGATAAACGTTTAATAAGAGGTAATGTTGACTCACCTTTAGTTGTCACAATTGGAATTTTAACAAATATGTTATCTCCATATTGCTTTAAAATCTCAGCTTCCTTTTCCATTGTTGTTAAATCATCTGCAAAAACTTCAAATGAAATCGAAGCATCAGGAATCTCTTTCACTGCTTCTTCAGCAAAAGCTTTGTAATCAGTTACACCAGCTTTAGCCATTAAACTTGGATTAGTCGTAAAACCATCTACAAGTTTATTTTGATATGCTACTTTCATTTCTTCAATATCTGCACCATCTGCAAAAACTTCAATATTTAATTTTGTCATGTTATTTCTCCTCCTGAAGTTCACATGTACAACAATAATTCATATGTAATTATAAAATTATGTATATATATTCAAATAATGGTAAGAATTATGGTTAACACGGCTTTGTAATTAAATATTTATATCATGGCAACGTGATGGAAGCGAATAATTTGCATTTATATTAAAATGGAAACATCTATTTAAAATTTATTTTCGCTATTCTTATTTTCTAAAAATGTGATAATATATTGGAATAATGTATAGCATGGAGGTAACATATGTCACGTTCAAAAAAATATTTCTATCTAAGTTTAATAACTCTAATTGTTAGTTTTTTCTTTAATACTAATAATACGTTATTAAGTCATATATTTAGCTCTTTTATGAAAGTTATGATTGCTACTAGCTTAGTAAATATTATCATTCTGATTATAGCTATTATTTTTGCGGATAAATCAATCAAATATTCTAAAGAAAGTAACGATTGGATTAAAGTTGCAAGCAAACTTTTACCCATTATCATTTTAATTGTGATTATCATTCATATTTTTTCTTCATTACATACTTTCGGATTTATTTTTTAAGTAAAAAGAAGATATTTTAAATTCAATTATTTGAGGTGAAATAACCATGCAATACATATATGTATTTATAAGTGGAGCTATAGGAGCATTCATTCGTTATATTTTATCAATACTTAATCATGGATCAGTCATACCTTTTGGTACTATTATTGCCAATCTATTAGGTGCTTTTTTCATGGGATTTATTGGAAGTTTTGTAATATCTTATTTTAAGAAGTACCCAATTATTAAAAAAGGATTGACTACTGGATTTTTAGGTGCATTAACTACTTTTTCGACCTTTCAATTCGAGCTCGTAACTCTATTTGAGCAACAACATTTTATTGTACTATTAGTATACGGTTTAACAAGTTATTTGTTGGGTGTTCTTTTGTGTTATGTCGGTGTCACAATAGGAGGTAAATTATCATGATTATTGCACTCCTAGTTATGGGAGGAGGAGGGATTGGTGCTGTATTAAGAGCTTTCGTTACAAATGTGTGCCAACGTCATTTTAATTCGTCTATACCAATTACTACACCAATCGTAAATATATTAGGTAGTTTTTCAATTGGTTTAACGATGGGAACTGCAATTTCAAATCATTGGCTGTCCCCTCTCTTTATAACAGGTGTACTTGGCGGTTTAACAACATTTTCTACTCTCTCATCTGAATTAGTAAAAATGTTAACGCCTAAATTTAGAATTTTACATTTTATAGGATACTCAATTTTGCAATTTATTATCGGTTTTATCGCTTGTTATATTGGTTTTCATATTTAAAAAGTAATAATCAAAACTCACCGAAATCACTTATATATATTTAAAATTTAAATATATGTATTAAAGCCACGGTAAGAAAAATTTTGTTAGTCACTCATAAAGCTAGAGTTTTAGTCTAACTTTTGGTGTGCCTATCAGTTTTACCTACCAGGGCTTTTTACTCATTTATTTTTCATTAAATTCCAATGGATGAGGGCCTATTCTTTTATCTTTATTGATCGATTCTTTCCATCTGTTCTTTGGTCAATTCAAAATTAAAGACATTTAGATTATCTTCAATACGACTAGGAGTTACAGACTTAGGAATAACCACTACATTATGTTGTATATTCCATCTGATAATTACCTGAGCTGGTGACTGTCCTATTTCTTTAGCTATTTCATTAACTGTATCATCTTTAAGAATCTCACCATTCATTAGTGGAGACCATGATTCCATAACGATACTTTGTGCCTCTAAGTATTTACGTAATTCGTTTTGAGTCAAATATGGACGAAACTCAACTTGATTAATGACTGGTTTTATTGAAACTTGAGCGAGTAACGCTTCAAAATGTTCAGGAGTAAAGTTACTTACACCAATATTTTTTACTTTATTTTGTTTATATAAATCTTCCATAGCTTGCCAAGTATCAATCATCACAGCTTCATTTGTACCAGGCCAATGCATAAGATATAAATCTAAATAATCTAATCCTAATCGTTGAATAGAATTTTCATAAGCATCTTCAACATTATTACGTTCATAATCTTCAAGCCATAACTTTGAAATGATAAATAACTCTTCTCGTTTTAAACCTGTAGATTCTAATGCCTCTTTGATGCCTTGACCAACCATCTCCTCATTCCCATAGACCTTCGCAGTGTCTATACCTTCTGTATCCATTCTCAATCGCATGTTTAACTGCATTTTTACATTCATCACTATTTTCATCTCATTCACTCCTTAAATACTTCAAACTGATAGTCATGTGTTTTCTTATTCAATACCCCTTTTTTAATAAAATAAAAACTCTCAAACATTAACGTATTAGAAAATGTTTGAGAGTATATAGTATTGATAATTACAAATATCTTTATGATTTAATTCTATTTTTAATTGAATGACTCAATCTTGTCCATAATATGTTGTAAATCATCAACATTATATTGAATACGACCATGGAATACAAACTTATTAAAGAATTCATCTAATTGTTCTGATCCTACTAATACTTTAACATTTGATGATTGCGCATAATGAGATATTGTAACATCACCTTCATTTTTAGGATTAAAATATAAAATGGAAGTTGGCGTATATTTGGTATTTAATTCATTTTGTAAATCACCAGCAAGTTGCTCAATACACTTAATCTTTTCAGAATAATTCACAAATGTTAAAGATTGTTGATCATCATTTTGATCTAGCACTAATGTTTGAGGTGTTGATTCATCTAAATCAAGTGTCTGGAAAACTTGAGACATAGTTGGTAATTCTTTGAATTGAGTAGCGCTTATTCCACTATAAACGTGACCTTTTAGTAATTGAGAATCGATAATATATAGACCCGTTCTTGTTAGCACAAGATGGCTCACACGTTCTATATTATTGAATTCATTACTTGGCAAGAAAATATTGGCCATGATGTACATATCTTCTGGACGAATTCTTTTTTCTTTAACAAGTCTTTCACGAATTCCAATTAATCTCATATCAGTGACATATTCACTTTGATTTTTTGAGAAAAGTTTTAACGCATCTATTTCGCGATTTTTTGTACTAACTGTCGCTTCATAATCCTCTTTTTGTTTCGTGACAGCCTTTTTGTTTTCTACTCTTTCTTTTTCCAAGGCTTCCTCGTGGGATTCTTTCATATGTTGCTCTTTTTCTTTATAATATGCTTCTGTTCGTACTTTAACTTTTTTCTTACTACTATGTGCAAATAAAAAAAGTATAAAGAATAAAATAGCTACAATAATCGCAACAATTAAGCCTATAACTATTGGTGAAGATAAACTCATCACAACAACTCTCCTTTAACCATTTCAATAACTTTTATTATAATAGAAAAATTACTGTTTTTCGACATTTAAACTAATTTTCTTTATACCCTAATAATAAAAGCTATTTTGATTCGACAGCATCTTGAAGTAAATTCACTTTATCTAGTTTCTCCCATGGTAGTAAAACATCTGTACGTCCAAAATGACCATATGCAGCGGTTTGTTTATAAATAGGATGTTTTAAATCTAACATTTTAATGATACCTGCAGGTCTTAAATCAAAATGATCTCTTACTGCCTCAACTAATTGAGCTTCTGAAACCTTTCCAGTACCAAATGTATCAATAGATATTGAAACAGGTTCGGCTACACCAATCGCATACGCAAGCTGAACTTCACATTGATTAGCTAATTCTGCAGCAACAATATTTTTAGCGACATATCTTGCTGCATATGCTGCTGAACGATCGACTTTAGTAGGATCTTTTCCACTGAAACAACCACCACCGTGTCGAGCATAACCACCATAAGTATCTACAATAATTTTACGCCCTGTTAAACCAGCATCGCCTTGTGGTCCTCCGATAACAAAACGTCCAGTAGGATTAATAAAGAATTTTGTATGTTCATCTAATAAGTTTTCATCAACAGTTGGATAAATGACTTGTTCTTTAATGTCTTTCTCTATTTGTTCTAATTCTACGTCCTCAGCATGTTGTGTAGAAACAACAATTGTATCAACACGTTTAGGTTGGTCATCTTTATCATATTCAACAGTTACTTGTACTTTACCATCTGGACGAAGATAATCTAAAATTTCATCCTTACGTACATCTGATAAACGTTTTGCTAATTGATGAGATAAATAAATTGGTAAAGGCATATAGGTGTCAGTTTCATTCGTTGCATATCCAAACATTAACCCTTGATCACCTGCACCTGTAGCTTCTATCTCTTCTTCAGAAATATCATTACGATATTCAAGCGCTTTATCCACACCTTGTGCAATATCTGGAGATTGTTCATCAATAGCAGTAAGTACAGCCATCGTTTGGAAATCATAACCAAATTTAGCTCTTGTGTACCCTATATTTTTGATTGTTTCTCTAACAACCTTTGGTATGTCTACATATGTTGAAGTTGAAATCTCTCCAGAAATAAGTGCCATTCCAGTTGTTACCGTTGTTTCACAAGCCACTCGCGCGTTTGGATCATCTTTTAGAATTTCATCTAAAATAGCATCGGAAACTTGGTCAGCTATCTTATCTGGGTGACCTTCAGTTACTGATTCTGATGTAAATAATCGTTTATTATAAATCATGTTTTGCTCCTTTTAAAATTAATTACGAAAATTCTCTATAATATATGAGCTAAATAAAAGAGCCTTCTTCACTATAAAGATAGAGAGAAGGCTCTTAAACGTCCATTCGCTCTTATCGTTCAGACGCTATGTGTCTGCAAAACGGTTTGGCACCTTTCTTTACATAAAAGAGGTTGCTGGGTTTCATTGGGTCCATGTCCCTCCACCACTCAGGATAAGAGAATCCGTTAAAAATAATACTACCTAATTCAAAGGTTAATGTCAATTTTCGTTTACTCAGCTATTCATTTTTAAGGTGGATTAATCAAACTGTTGTTATACTATCTAAATGTAAAGGCTTACATTGCTACTATTGCTTGGAGGGATTGAGTATGTCAATGGACACATACACAGAAACAACCAAAATAAATCAATTATTAAAGAAATCATCAACTGTCAACAACACAACTATACAACAAGATTTTAAACAACAATGAAGGTCAACTTACGGAACTTGAAGCAATTAATGCTAATACAGGAAAATATACTGGACGTTCACCTAAAGATAAATTTATAGTTACAGAACCTTCATATAGAGATAATGTCGATTGGGGCGACATTAATCAACCTATAAATGAAGAAACATTCTTAAAACTCTACAACAAAGTTTTAGATTATTTGGATAACAAAGAAGAGTTATATGTCTTTAATGATTATGCAGGTAGTGATAAAGATACACGTTTAAAATTAACGGTTATTAACGAATTAGCATGGCATAATTTATTTGCTCATAATATGTTTATTCGACCTGATTCAATTGAAGAAGCTAAAACTATCAAACCTAACTTTACAATTGTTTCCGCACCTCATTTTAAAGCAGACCAGAAATAGATAGTACACATTCAGAAACTTTTGTCATCATCTCATTTAATATTAATCGGCGGAATTGAATATGCAGGAGAAATGAAAAAAGGAATTTTTTCAGTAATGAATTATCTTCTTCCAATGTAAGACATTATGAGTATGCATTGTTCAGCAAATGTCGGAGAAAAAGGCGATGTAGCACTATTCTTCGGTTTATCAGGAACTGGAAAAACTACCCTCTCAACCGATACTAACCGTAAACTCATTGGTGATGATGAACACGGTTGGAATAAAAAAGGTGTATTTAACCATTGAAGGTGGATGTTATGCCAAAGCTATTAATCTCTCTAAAGAAAAAGAGACTCAAATATATAATGCTATTGAATATGGTACAGTCTTAGAAAATACTGTCGTAAAAGATGATGGCACCGCAGATTTCGAAGATAATCAATTTACTGAAAATACAAGAGCAGCATATCCTATAAACCATATTGATAATATTGTCTTACCATCAAAAGCTGCTCATTCAAATACAATTATTTTCTTAACAGCTGATGCATTTGGTGTTATCCCTCCAATTTCAAAATTAACAAAAGATCAAGCAATGTATCATTTCTTAAGCGGATTTACGTCTAAACTTGTAGGTACTGAACGTGGAGTGACTGAACCCGAACCTTTATTCTCTACTTGTTTTGGTGCTCCATTTTTACTATTAAATCCTACAGTTTATGCAAATTTATTAGGTGATTTAATTGATAAACATGGTATCAATGTTTATTTTAGTTAACACAGGTTGGACTGATGGAAAATATGGTGTTGGGCGAAGAATTAGCTTGCATTACACACGTCAAATGATCAACCAAGCTATCTCAGGAAAACTCAAAGATATTGAATATAAAAAAGACAGTACATTCGACTTAAGTATACCTATAGAAATTGAAGATGTTCCGAAAACAATCCTAGATCCAGTGAATGCTTGGAGTGATGAAGATAAATATCGTGAACAAGCACAAAACTTAATCAATCGTTTTGAAGAAAACTTTAAAAAGTTTGGTTCAGAAGTAGAACATATTGCCAAGAAAGGCGCCTTTAATAAATAATTGATTCATTTGATCATTTTAAATTGGAAAGAGCCCAACCGAGTATCTCACTTTGTTGGACTTTACTACTTTTATATTACATTTTTATATTTATGGAAATGGCTTTATCTTTTGATTTTCTTCTATTATCTTCATCCATTCATGAATCTTACCTAAAGTTTCTTTCATAGCTTTTGGTCTAGGTACATGTCCTTCTTTAAGTTGATAGAACGTTTGATATTCAACGCTTTTGCGTTTTAACTTTCCCTCTAGATCATAAGCTTGGTGAATGCCTACTTGAACATCCTTTCCACCATGAATAATAAGTATAGGTGGACTGTCTTTATGAATATATCTAACTGCATCTCGTTGTTGATAGGCAGATTTATTCTTTTTGGGATGCCCAACCATACGACGCAACATTCCTCTCAAATCAACACGTTCTTCATACATTGAAAAAATGTCCGATACCCCACCCCATATTATATAACTATTGACAGGTAAGTCTTGAAAAGTAAGCAGTCCTTGAAAACCACCACGCGAAAAACCAACCATATGAATAAAAGCATATGGATATTGGTGGTGTAACAGTCGAATCAATTGAATGACATCATTTAAGTCTCCATGATAAAATTCATCCTTACCTTCACATCTGTTATTTCCTCTATAGTACGGACCTATGACTAAAGTATGTGCATCTGCAAATTGCATAAGTCTTGCTGCTCTATCCTTGCCAACTTGTCCTTTTCCACCGCGTAAATATACGACAATTCTTTTAACATCTTTTTTAAATTTTGGCATCATCATGAGCGCTTTAACTTTTAACGCATCAACTTGATAGGTAGCTTCTTCAAAATTATGTGTATGAGAGTCAATTGGCATCTTTTTAACTTTAATAAAATCCAAGTTCCCTCACCCTTTCCAAACAATGTAAGATTGCAGCGTCTTCAATTAAAAAACTCCGCTGTTCGTATGGAATATCATCAATTTTGACATAAAGACATGGACCATTTGTTTCATAATAGCTAGATGAATTTTCAATGTGACTTACTTCTATAAAGAAAACATCTTTTAAAAATAGTGATTTATCCTTCGTTTTGATTTGATATTGCGCAATATAGTGTGTCTTTTTTGGAATAGCACCTGTTTCCTCATGTAGTTCTCTTAAAATTGCATCTATACTTTTTTCATTCTTTTCGACTTTACCACCAGGAAGTTCTATACCTCGATGTTTATGTTTCGTAAACAATAATTTGTCATTAAATACTGGAACTGCAAGAACGTGATTACCGTTCGGTATGTCGACATCATCCTTATAATTAAGCACAACTTCTCTCCCATCTTTATCACAAAAGTTCACGTTCCTCACTTCCCCTCATCCTGTGTTAAAATGTAATTATTAAATTCTTCGTAGGAGGTTTAAATGCGATATTGAAAAAGATATTTCTATCATTGGTAGTGTTTTATCAACGTTATATATCACCACTCACACCACCTACATGTCGTTTTTACCCTACATGCTCTGAATATATAAGAGAAGCAATAGAATACCACGGCGCATTTAAGGGACTCTACCTTGGTATACGTCGTATTCTTAAATGTCATCCATTTCATAAAGGTGGATTTGATCCAGTACCATTAAAAAAAGATAAACATTCTACTGCTAAACATAAACACTAAAGTCTTTTAAGTTTTGACTGATTCACTTGAGGGGGATTGAAGTAAATCAATCCCTCTTTTAAAATACCAGAATCATTCACAATATCTTCATAAAAGTAGTAGCCTTGAGGCGTTACATCACCTGGACAATCTCCTTCTTTGGCAAGCATCGCAGTAAAATATCTACTTAAACCAAATTCATACATACCACCTACTACAAATTGAATTCCTCGTTTCTTTAATATTTCGATGATTTCTAACATTTTATCAATTCCACCAAGTCTAAAGGGTTTTAATACAACGACTTCGATAGGATATTCATTAATGATTGATAAAATATTTCTAATTGAAGATGCTTTTTCATCAATAGCAATAGCTGGGTAATTTGTTAAATCAATTAAATCTAATTCTGTCATTAATTTAAATGGTTCTTCAATGTAAATAATATCTCCTGTATTTAACTGCTTAATCTTTGAAAAATTATCAATAGAAAGTGATTCATTCGCATCAATAGCGATGTGATTATTTAGATTAAGAGCACGAATAACATTTAAATTATGATTTAAATTAGGAGACCATTTGAGTTTAACACGTTTAGGTTTAGTCTTTTTTAACGTATCTAGTTGCATTGGCGTTAATCCATTAACAGTCGCTCCATATTCAACCTCAAATGAAAATAATTGATGGTACATTTGGTATATAGCCATGACTACAGTTGCTCTTGTGGCTGGTGTTGGCTCTAATTGCTTTAGAAAAGGTAACCAAGATTCAAATGTAGCAAAATTTTTGTCAATCACTTGTGGAATCCATTTTTTTAATTGCCTTTGAACAGTTAAAATTGTTTCATCAGCATACCAAGTTGTATCAAATGCATTACATTCACCATAAAATGTTTGATCATCATGTGTGACTATTTCTATGAATAAACTTTCGCGTTCAGTAAGTTCTATTTTGGGAGTGATAATTGGGGATTTAAAAGCTTCCTTATATTTATAAAGATTAATTGATTTAATTTTCATATACCAAACCTTCATTCATAACTTTACTGCGCTGTAATTTACCAGTGGATGTATAAGGTAAGTCTGTCACGTGATAATATGCTTTTGGCAATTTATATTTTGCCAAATTTTCTTGAAAATATTGAGCTAAATCATTTTGATTAATCTTTTCCTCAGCTAAATAATATAAGACCGGAACTTGTCCCCATGTATCATCATCTCTACCCACACAAACCGCATCTGAGATACTTTTATAGCGCTTGGCTATTGTCTCAACTTGATAGGGATAAATGTTCTCGCCACCACTAATAATTAAATCTTTACGTCGATCATAAACCATAACATAACCTTCATTGTCAACTTCAGCTATATCTCCGGTATTAAAAAAGCCATCCTCAAAAGTATCTGGTAAATTTTCAGGATATAAATAACCATTCATGACATTGTTTCCTTTAATAAGCAGCTCACCATGTCCTTGATGATTTGGATTTTTAATTTTTACTTGAACGTTATCACTTGGTTTTCCTACTGTATCATGACATATTGCAAGCATATCTGGTGAAGCTGTTAAAAATTGTGAGCATGTTTCTGTCATACCAAACGAGTTATAAATCGGTAAATGATTATTTAAAGCTTGCTCTATTAAATGAGACGATAACTTCGCCCCACCAAGTAGAATTTTTTCTAAAGTATATGGTTGTGTTAATCCAGCATCCATTAACCACTTTAATGTCTGGGGAACAAGTGATACGTGTGTAACATGATTGGTTTTGATAATATCTAACATAGTATTAGAATTAAATTTTTTTACTAATCTTACTGTAAATCCTTTAATCACTGCTCTTAAAATCACGGTAAGACCTGAAATATGATAAATAGGCAAAACAGAAAGCCAAATCGTTTCTTGATCATATCCTAAGCTTTGTTCACATCCTTTAGCACTTGCTAAATGATTATTAAATGTTTGAGGTACAGCTTTCTGTGGACCAGTTGTACCTGACGTAAACATAATTGACGCGATATTTTCTAATTTAAATTCGTTAGTTGAAATATCTAGGGGCGTCAACTGTTTTAAAGAATTAAAGGAGTATAACTTAAAATCATCTAATTCTATAGGTAATGTATAAATAATCGTATTCACATTGATTGACTTTAACTGATTGATTATTTCTTGGCTTGTCAATCGTGTATTAATCATCGCCACTTCAACATTCGCTAGCCAACAAGCGTGAATCAGAATGACCGACTCAATATCATTATTTATATACAGCCCTATCCTAGGTTGTTTAAGTGCTGAAATATGTCTCGCCAAGTGATAAGCACTCTCGTATAATTCCTTAAATGTAAGAGAAGACTTATCAGTCACAATTGCCAATTTATCTTTTTTTAATTCAGCTTGATCTTTTAACCAAAAGTCCACACAACATTCCTCCAAATTATATACAATATTAATTATAACTACTTACTTAATAAATATCAGTAGTTTAGTTTTAAAGAAGATAAATTTAAAGTATAATTGTTGAGAAAAAATGATTATGATTCAATTCATTATAACATTTTTATTTGTCTATTTAATTATTATCATAATTTTGTATTTTCATAATAAATAAATTTTTAGTTATTATGAATTTCTCTAAATTTCATAATGTTTACCTTTATATTCAAAAAAGATTGGAAATATAATTCTAAGCTTAGTTGTGATGTATCTACTTAAACGTCACAATGTTCACTGCATTCTATCGTATGGACTGATAAGAAGTTAAAATTTCTTATCAATCTAATTTAGTTGTATCCGAAATTATTGTGACCGTATTAAAAATTACTTTAACTAAAATGGATCCAACTATTCATACTTCTAATCACAATTTAACTAAAAATTTTAGATGGATATTAATGAATAAGAAGTTAAAATTCTACGTACCTGTTTTAAACCTTTATCTATCAAGGATTTAAGACTAAACATAAAAATAGCGCTTAAAACGGATTTAAACCATTTTAAGCGCCGATACGGAGAGTGAAGGATTCGAACCCTCGAGACGCTTATGGCGCCTACACACTTTCCAGGCGTGCTCCTTCGGCCAACTCGGACAACTCTCCATAACCATATATTAAAGATATAAAAAAACAGAAGCGATATTTCACTTCTGTTTGTATGACTCCTACGGGACTCGAACCCGTGTTACCGCCGTGAAAGGGCGGTGTCTTAACCGCTTGACCAAGGAGCCATGGCTCCACAGGTAGGATTCGAACCTACGACCGATCGGTTAACAGCCGATAGCTCTACCACTGAGCTACTGTGGAATAATAAAAACAAATGGAGCGGGTGATGGGAATCGAATCCTCGAATGTCGAAACCACAATCCGATGCGTTAACCACTTCACCACAACCTCCAAAAATAGCGAATGGTTCAGGACAGAATCGAACTGCCGACACATGGAGCTTCAATCCATTGCTCTACCAACTGAGCTACTGAACCACAATTGTAATGGCGGTCTCGACGGGACTCGAACCCGCGATCTCCTGCGTGACAGGCAGGCGTGTTAACCGCTACACTACGAGACCTACTAAATTATGTATTGCGGGAGGCGGATTTGAACCACCGACCTTCGGGTTATGAGCCCGACGAGCTACCGAACTGCTCCATCCCGCGATAATATTATTTTTGACTGCCTGACAATCATACCATCATCACCTTTACAATGTCAACACATTTTTAATTAAATTTAACATTTCATTCATTTAGACTTTAAATTACTTTGTAGTAATTGTTGTCTCGAAGAAGTACTTTACTCAGTATATTAATTTCGCTAAAGATAGTCAATAACGTTTTACAATTTATTTGTGTAAAAAATTACTTCATATATCATTTTATAATATTTATTACTAAATGATGGTTAACACATTTGTCACTTTTGAGTTATATATTTATAAAAACAAAATAAGACACCCCGTTGCATCTTATTTTGTCATATAATCTTGCATTCTTGCCTGTAGTGAAGTAAAGGTTACAAATCCCTCATCTTCTAAAAAGTGTCCTCCATTTTCAACTACCCGAATATGACCGTTCAATGTGTCCATTAATCTTTCGGTTTCTTTATAAGATACATATTTATCATCTTTAGACGTTAAACCATAAAAATGATCAACTTGAGATTTTACTTTATCGTAATCGATAGTTACACCTCTCAAATCAACATTTTCATCTATATCTTGAGCATCCTCTTTAAATCCGGCAATACTGAAAAAACCTTCTATATGATGTGCAGTCTCTTCCAAAAATTTTAATGCAGTAATTGAACCAAAGCCATGGGTAACAAAATACGTATCATGCTTACGAATATGAATTTGGTCTTTCATTTGATTAACCCATTCATCAATTTGAGCATGCACATCAGCTTCTAAATTAAATAGTGTCACACGATACCCTTCTAAAGTTAAATTATGTTTTAACCACTCATACCAATGGTTTTTAGAGTTACCATATTTTGAATGTACAATTATTACGTCTGTCATGACCCTCACCTCTTGTATTTAAAATTAAGTTTATCTTAAATTAAAAACACTTTAAAAAGAAATGACATCTGTGTAATTAAACATTACTGACTGTTATATAACCTAAACAAAATCATACCAATTAAAGTGTTCATATGCATTATAATTCTGCTATTATTTCTTCAATAGCATTTTTACCTTGTTGAATACAATCTGGTAATCCTACCGCTTCAAAAGATGCTCCTGTTACTCTTAAACGAGGATATGTTGTCTCAATATGGTGCTGAATAGCTTTAATACGATTAATATGTCCTACATGATATTGTGGCATACTTTTCGGCAAACGATTGACTATTGTAAAATCTGGATCACCTGTTATAGTCATCATTTGACTTAAATCTTTTCTAACAATCGAAACAATTTCATCATCTGTATGATTATCAACCACAGTGTCTCCTGGTTTACCAATGTAAGCTCTAATCAAAACTTTTCCTTCAGGAGTGGTAAATGGCCATTTTTTTGAAGTCCAAGTACAAGCAGTAATATCAGTTTGACTAGTTCTAGCAATAACAAAACCAGTACCATCATATGTGTTTTTAATGTTCTTTTCATCAAACGCCATAACGACTGTCGCAACAGTAGTTGAATCCATCTTATTGAAATAATCAAATGCTGGATCATGGCTAAACCACTTCATAAATACTTGATGAGGGGTAGTAACTAATACACCATCAAACTTTTCTTTGTTATCTTCTAAAATAATTTCATAATCTTTTTGAGATACAACAATATCATCAACAGGTGTATTGTAACAAATACTTACGCCTTTTTTTTGAACATCTATTTCAAGCGCCTCTATAAACGAACTTAATCCATGTCTAAATTGTTTGAATTGTCCTTTTGGTGCTCCAGGATAGAGCTGACGTTTTTTTATGTGTTGCTCTTTTTCATGTTTCATACCTTTAATTAAACTACCAAATTTTTCTTCTTTTTCTTTAAAACTAGGAAATGTACTCATCAAGCTTAATTGATCAATATCACTACCGTAAATCCCTCCCATTAGAGGTTCAATTAAATTCTCAAGTACTTCATTACCTAAACGTTGTCTAAAAAAGTCCCCAACTGAAATATCACCATTCATCTCTATAGGTTTTTTA
This sequence comes from Staphylococcus saccharolyticus, assembly GCF_900458815.1. Classification (NCBI taxonomy): domain Bacteria; kingdom Bacillati; phylum Bacillota; class Bacilli; order Caryophanales; family Staphylococcaceae; genus Staphylococcus; species Staphylococcus saccharolyticus. The sequence goes on along the minus strand of NZ_UHDZ01000001.1, from coordinate 991,722 downwards.
AATAAATCGAGACCCGCTCTTAATTTGCCTATTGGTGAAATGAGTCTAGTGGTTATAAAAGGTTTAATATCTGTTGGAATTCCCATAATAGAACCACCAGGAATAGGATACAATTTATTTTTAGCAAAAATATACGATTGTCCTGTAGTGCTTGTAATTAAATCATTCTCTAAACCAATATCCTTAGCAACATCAGTCATAATTTTTTTGCGTACTAAATAAGATTCTGGTCCTAATTCAATGGTGTAACCATCTTTACGATACGTTTGAATTTTCCCTCCAGGTCTATTGAAAGCTTCAAAAATGGTTACTTCAATGGATGGATCTTCATTTTTAATAAAATACGCACTCGCTAAACCTGTAATTCCAGCTCCAATAATTGCTACTTTTTTACTCAAATCTTTCACGCTTCCTTTCAGATTTGCTCAAATCCACACTGAAATCGTGTTTAAAATTTATAATTAAAGACATTTTTTACAAAAGGAATTCCCCCGATTTAATGGAGGAATTAAAACTTTACTTTATTTATACATTTTAAAAATGTGCTTTAACTTCGTCAACAATTGCTCCAATAAATAATGGATCTGTATTAGGCATATCAGGACGATAATAGTTAGCACCAATATCATCACAAACTACTTTACATTCATAGTCATTATCATAAAGTACTTCTAAATGCTCACAAACAAAGCCTACTGGTGTATATATAAAGTTTTTATATTGATGTTGATGATATAAGTCACGAGTAAGATCTTGGACATCAGGTCCTAACCAAGGTGTACCTGTATTCCCCTCTGATTGCCATCCTTCTGCTACATGAATAATGTTTGAATCTTGTTTTAAAATCTCAGCGGTTTCATGTAATTCTTTTGGATAAGAATCATTATTGCTTTCTAATAGAGCTTTAGGTAAACTGTGTGCAGAAACGACTAGAACTGTTTGATTATGTTCTTCGCGTGGAATTCGTTCTAAAGTTTCGTTAATTTTGTTTGCCCAATATTTAATAAATTTAGATTGATGACAGTAATGTTTAATATGAGTTAACTTAATACCATATTTGTCTGCTTCTTCTTGTGCTCTATCATCATATGAACCGACAGAAAAACTTGAATAATGTGGCGCAAGCACTACTGTTACTGCCTCTTCAATACCATCATTATGCATTTTTTCAACCGCTTCTTCAATATATGGTGAAATATGTTTTAAGCCTAAATATAATTTAAATTCTACATCTTTATATGCTTCATTTAATGCTTGAGTTAATGCTTCAGCTTGTCTATCTGTTGTACTTGCTAGAGGAGAAAGACCTCCTATAAATTCATAGCGGTTTTTTAAATCTTGTAGTTCTTCTTCAGTTGGTTTTTTACCTCGTCTAATATCAGTATAATAAGGCTCGATATCATTCTCTTTGTATGGTGTTCCATATGCCATTACTAATAATCCGATTGTTTTAGTCATTAATAATACCTTCCTTTTAATATTAATTATTGTTATTTAAGTAAGGTTTGGATTAAAACCAAATCTTTTAAAGAACTATTTTGAAGTATATTGATGAACAAATTCTGTTACTTTTCTTAATGTTTCCGGCTTTACTTCAGGAAAAACACCGTGACCTAAATTGAAAATATGTTTACCGCGTTCCATACCTTGATCTAGTATTGATTTTAACCGTGATTCAATGACGTCCCACGGAGCTAATAATAGCGAAGGATCAAGGTTACCTTGTAACGTTTTGTTGACTCCTAGATCATCAGCATGTTTAATTGATGTTCTCCAATCTAGCCCTAGAACATCTATAGGTAAATCATTCCACTCATTGATTAAATGACTTGCACCTACACCAAATAATATGACAGGCACATCATACTGAGCTTTAATCCCACTGACTAATTTGTTCATAGCTGGCTTAATATAATAATTATAATCTTGTATATTAAGTGCGCCTACCCATGAATCGAAAATTTGAATCAATTCCGCGCCAGCTTCTATTTGTGCCACTACATAATTTATAGAGATTTCAACAAGATGATTCATAAGTGCGAACCAAGTTTCTTCATCTCTACACATCATCGCTTTTGTAAAATTATAATTTTTAGAAGGCCCACCTTCTATCATATAAGAAGCTAAAGTAAATGGCGCACCTATAAACCCTATTAAAGGAACATTCAACTTTTCTTGTGTCAATAGTTTAATTGTATCTAACACATATGGCACATCTCTTTTAGGATCAATTTGAGATAATTTCTCCACATCTTGTACCGATTTGATTGGATTTGAGATAACTGGTCCTATTCCAGATTCAATATCTACATCAACACCAATTGGCTTTAATGGTGTCATGATATCTTTATACAAAACAGCTGCGTCAGTTTGGTAATTATCTACAGGTAAATGAGTGACGTAAGCACACAATTCCGGTTGATGTGTAATTTCAAAAAGTGAATATTTTTCTTTTAATTTTCGATACTCAGGTTGCGAACGTCCTGCTTGTCGCATAAACCATACAGGTGTGTGTGACGTTTCTTCACCTTTAACTGTTTTTAAAATTGTATCGTTTTTGCTGTGCACCCTTAAGTCCTCCCACATTAAAATCATTCTTATCAATGATAGCATACTGTATATATTTTAGTATTTTAATATGCTTAAATGTCATAAAAATGACATAGTACTTCTAACTAGCAATTTCCTTTTATCTATTATTGATTCTTTACTTTTAAATTCTAGAGATATGGGTAAATGATTTATAATTAAGCAATCATTAATTGAACTATTTTCAAATGATACATTTAGTATTATATTACATATTATTATGCTATTTTCCACTTTTTATTAGATATATTAATCTTTTATTGTGCAAAAGAAATTCTATAATCGTATAATAAATTAAAATAAAGGAGGTATGTGTCATGAAACTATACACATCTTATGGTACATATGGCTTTTTAAACCAAATCAAACGCAACAATTCAGAGCATCATTTGTTTCAATTTTCAGCTGATGATTCATCTGTTATATTAGAAGAAACTGATGAAAAAACAGTTTTAAAACATCCTAGTGCTTATCAAGTCATTGATAGTATTGGAGAATTTGATGAAAATCATTTCTATAGCGCTGTCTTTGTTCCATCATCTGAAGACCATAGCAATCATCTAGAGAAAAAGTTATTACATTTAGGTGCCCCTTTTAGTTCATTTGGTGGATTTAAAAGCTACCGTTTATTAAAACCTTTAGAAGGTAATACGTATAAAATTTATTTTGGATTTGCAAATAGATTAGCCTATGAGGATTTTAAAGCATCAGATATATTTCAGAATAACTATTCAAAAGAAGCATTAAGTCAATATTTTGGATCAAGCGGACAACATTCTAGCTATTTTGAAAGATATTTATATCCTATAGAAGAACATTAATTGTCATAAAGAATCATGAGTTCTACATTTAATAACCCTTCAATGAACTTAAATCAATCATTGAAGGGTTTTACCATTAATGTATAAAGCTAATGAGTGTCTGAATAGTATCATTTTCAATGATTATAAATAGACCCAAGCCGATATATATGATAGCCATTATCCAGCGACTAAATTTTTCTATCACTTCTCCTACACCTGGTATATTTGCAAGTTTCTGAGCTGTAAAAACTAAAATGAAAATAAGGATTATAAAAGTAATTAATGTCACAATTAATTCTAAACCATTTAAAGTTGTAAAGTAAGGAACAAATAATCCAATATTATCAGCGCCACAACTTGCAATCGTTACAAGTACAACGGTTTTCGTTAATTGTGAAAGTCCCTTTTTATCTAATTCTGCTTTAGCTTTCTTTTCATCTTCACAATCGTCGTAAATAGCTACTTTCAGCCCGAGATAAATAGGTATAAAACCTAAGAGACCTAAAATCCATTTTTCTGGAACATAATGTAAGACGTAAGCAAAAAATAAACTTATAAGATCCTAAATATTGTCCTACATAAATGTCTTTATAATGGTTAGAACTTGTAGCTCTAGCAAAGTAAATTAATAAAATCACTAGTAAATCTACTGTGATAGTAATATAAAGAACAGCAGACGTGATGATTGTTTCAAACATATTATCCCTCTATTTTGTTACTCTTAAAATCAAATTTTGAAAAAATAAATATATTAAATCTGAATTAGTCTCTTAATAGAGTTTCTTGATATTTTAATTTTTTAATAGCACTTCTTTTTGTTAGCAAGCCAACTAAAAAGAAGAAAAATGAAAAAAAGAACATTGTTGGATACTTTATAGTAAAAGCTAACGTAAATATAATTCCTATTATTAGCATAAGACGATATAAAAACTGCTCATATCCTTTAATCACCTTTGTATCTGAGACTGGCCAAACTTGAGGCCACAAGCCATAAGCTTGTTGTGTATAAAACTGAGACATTTGAAGTAATATGATATACATAAATAAACAACCAATAATTAAAGAAACAAATGGATTTGAGAGCCAAATCATTAAAATTAGAGCTATGACAACTAATCTCAATATGATAGTAAATACATCTCTGCCCCTAACAAAACTACGTATAAACAAGAAAAGATACATTCTATTTTCATTAAATTTTTTCCCTCTAGGCACAGGTAATAGGAAATCTAAATAACTACGTCTTACTGCTGATTCTCTAAGATGTTTAACATCCGTGAACATGTTTACAAATTTATAGTAATTTGTATGGTGTTGGTGTTCAATCGCTATCATCTTTTCCCAAGGAAACAATCGAAGTCTAGCTTTCGATTTTAAGAGAATAATTCCACCTATTAGTAAAAGTACGATAACTAAAGCAACATAATTGTGAAACTTTAAAATTAAATAGTAAGTTAACGCTATAAATAAAAATAACAATAAATTAATAATCCATTTATTATAATTTAGCTTTAACCAATCCCATCTTATTAATAAACCGATGTACGGATAAATTAATGCACATGCAGCAAAAGCAATATAAAAACCAAATTGGTTATGATTTAATTTATTAAATATAGGAAAAAAAACAATTATTAATATGACTTGTAACACAATTCGTGAACCATAGCTATATATCAAGCTTACTTTCATATAATGTTCCATATGCTTTTCAAATGGAAGCAGAAATAGTCTATCTGCATCTTTAAGTAATGTTCTAATCGGGAATAATGAAACTATTGCCACAACTAGACTAGCAAATAATGCATAATCAATATGTTGTGGTATGTGTTGTAACCATTGTCCGTAACCAAAGATAAATGCCCCTAACAAAATGAGTAAAAATACAGTGAAATGGCCATTAAAAATAAATTTGTTATAGTAATTCTTTTCCTTACGAATCGCCTGTTGTCTACTTTTAAATAAAGATAATGCTTCATCATTCATAAGCATTGCCACCTTGTGTAACGTGAATATAAATATCATCCAAAGTCTTATCTTTTAATCCAGTTTGCTCACGTAATTCATCTAAATTACCAAAGGCAACAATTTCGCCTTTATCAAGAATGATAAATCTATCACAGTAACGTTCAGCGGTTGCTAGGATGTGTGTACTCATCAGAACAGTACGATTTTCATTTTTCTTCTCTACCATTAAATCTAACATTGATTGAATACCTAATGGATCGAGTCCTAGGAACGGCTCATCAATAATATATAGTTCTGGGTCAACGATAAATGCACAAATAATCATCACTTTTTGTTTCATACCTTTTGAGAAGTGACTTGGAAATACTTGAAGTTCTTTCTCTAAACGAAATACCTTTAGTAAAGGCTCCGCTCGACACATGGCTTCTTCTTTACTTAATTGAAAAGCCATTGCAGTCATTTCAATGTGTTCCTCTAAGGTAAGCTCTTCATAAATGACCGGAGATTCTGGTATATAAGATAACTTTCTTCGATAAACTTCTATATCACCATTAATGTTTGTATCTGAAATGGTTAATGAACCTTCCATAGGATTAATAAGTCCTAACATATGTTTAATCGTTGTGCTTTTTCCTGCACCGTTAAGTCCAATTAAACCAACAATTTCGCCTTGTTTTAATTCAAAATTAATATCTTTAATCACAGGTTTTTTTCCATATCCACCTGTCAGATGTTCAACTTTTACTGTCATAAGGCACCTCCATCGTTCTTATTGTATCAAAAAATGATGTCTTAGACCTAAAATAATCCATGCATCAATGTTGTTTTAATTCAATGAATGCTATAATATTCACTAACATAACTTAAAGAGGAGTGTCATTGCTATGTCAGAAACTATTTTCAGTAAAATTATCTCAGGCGATATCCCAAGCTTTAAAGTATACGAAAATGACTATGTTTATGCTTTTCTTGATATCTCACAAGTTACAAAAGGTCATACACTACTAATACCAAAAAAAGCTTCAGCAAATATTTTTGAAACTGATGAAGAAACAATGAAACATATGGGCGTGGCTTTACCAAAAGTAGCCAACGCTATTAAAGCTGCCTTTAACCCAGATGGATTAAACATTATTCAAAATAATGGTGAGTTTGCAGATCAATCAGTATTTCATTTACATTTCCATTTAATTCCAAGATATGAAAACGATATCGATGGCTTTGGATATAAGTGGGAAACACATACTGATACTCTAGACGATGATACAAAAAAAGAAATTGCGAAAAAAATTCAAGCACAATTTAAATAAACATGCACATTTCTTGTTATACTGGGTATAAGTTAACTAATACATTTATCCGACATATGAAGTGAGGAGAATAATAATGAAAGTCACAAGAATTTTATTTGGCCTAGGTGTAGGTGCTGCAGCTGGATTTGCAGTTGCTTTAAGAAACCGTGACGACCATAGCGTTAAACACAACACAATAGATGCAAGCCAACCTACTGGCGCTCAATCAGAATTAGAACGTGAAATTGAAACAATGAAACAAACTTTTAATGATATTCTTAACTATGGTTCTCAAATTAAAAACGAAAGTATTGAGTTTGGAAGTTCAATTGATGACGAATTTAAAGGATTAATTGGTAATTTTAAATCTGATATCAATCCTAACATTGAAAAATTACAATCCCACATTGAAAATTTACAGAACCGTGGCGAAGAAATGAGCAACGCCTTTTCTAAAGATAAGTAATCTATCAAAGTTATGACGCTATTGTCATAGCTTTTTTGTTTTTAAATAAACTCAGAAAGGTAGTTATTTTATCTTATTTAAAATTGCATAAATCATCTTTTAATCTTCATTAAACCTATTGACTAATATTGTAAAGACATAGATAATACGTATCGAACATTAACATAGAGAAGAGGCATATATTATGTTTTTATGTACTCGGCAAATCGATATTTATGCTAGATTTGGCATACAAAGAATAGCATTTTTAAGTATCGTAGCTACTATTATCACTTTTTTAGTAAGTTATGAAGTTATGTATTATTTTCTAGATACACCCTTATCAGATAAACATTTTTTCATTTTAATAATATTTATCTTATTAATGTATCCTATTCATAAAGTTGTGCACTTACTTTTCTTTTTGCCTTATTATAAATCCTTTAAAGTGCATAAGCTATCAAATAAGAAATGGGTGCCTTATTTTAATACTTACCTAAATACGCCTGTTCATAAAATATATTTTTGTATTAATTTAATATTACCAATTTTCTTTTTATCAGGTATTTTTGTTTTATTAAGTATCTATCTACCTCAATATGGACATTATTTCATGTTCTTATTATCATTAAATATTGGATGTTCTATGATGGATATTCTCTATCTAAAGATTCTTTTATTTTCAAATGATGGTCATTATGTAGAAGAACACCAATCTGGCCTTCATATTCTAAAAAAGGTAGACAATCCTAACGCTAATCGTTCATCACTATAAGTTTGAAAACTTTCAATTCTTTAACTTGATTTTTTCATAATTATAAATAAAATATGCAATATTAAATAGCAACAAATAAGATAGAACTTCCCCCTTTCCCAATCATACTATAGTCTTAGGAAAGGGGGTTCTAATTGGTAGTATTCAAATAATATGTTATATTTATGGTAATTAATACATAAAGGAGCTATCAACAATATGAAATTAATGAACAAAATCATCGTACCCGTAACTGCTAGTGCTCTTTTACTAAGTGCTTGTGGTTCAAATGCTACAGAATCAAAAGATAATACACTGATTTCATCAAAAGCTGGAGATGTTAAAGTTGCTGATGTAATGAAAAAGATTGGTAATGAACAAGTTGCTAATACTTCTTTTAGTATTGTATTAAATAAAATTTTAGCCGATAAGTATAAAGATAAAATAGATACTAAAGATATTGATGAAGATATCAAAAAAGAAGAAATGCAATATGGTGGTAAAGATCAATTTGAAAAAATGTTAAAACAACAAGGTATGTCACTTGATGACTATAAAGAACAGAAAAAACTTTCTGCTTACCAAAAGCAATTACTTGTTGATAAAGTTAAAGTTTCAGATAAAGAAATCAAAGATAATTCTAAAAAAGCATCTCACATCTTAATAAAAGTAAAATCTAAATCTAATGATAAAGATAAAGAAGGTTTATCAGATAAGAAAGCTAAAGAAAAAGCTGAAAAACTCCAAAAAGAAGTCGAAAAAGATCCAAGCAAATTTGGTAAAATAGCGAAGAAAGAATCTATGGATAGTTCTTCAGCTAAAAAAGACGGTTCATTAGGTTATGTTATTAAAGGTCAAATGGTGGATAGCTTCGAAAAAGCACTATTTAAACTTAAAGAAGGAAAAATATCTGACGTTGTCAAAACAGATTATGGTTATCATATTATCAAAGCAGACAAAGAAACTGACTTTAATAGTGAGAAATTTAGTATTAAACAAAAAATCATAGAACAAAAAGTTCAAAAGAAACCTAAACTTCTGACAGATGCTTATAAAGACTTATTAGATGAATATAAAGTTGATTATAAAGATAGAGATATCAAAAAAGCTATCGAAGATTCTATTCTAGATCCAGATAAGATCAAACAACAACAATCCCAAGGCGGGTCATCAGGTTTAACTAGTACTGGCTCTTAAACGTAAAAATAATAAAAATTTTGCTTTTTAAACTAAAAGTGCTATAATTAACTTAACAAGGATATCAAACATATATGCACCAAATCCCCTTACTATGGCAGTAGTAAGGGGATTTTTTGGTGTGGCTATAGTGATGAGTGTCGCCTATTTACTTTTATCATTGCGATGAACGTAGCCAATGCGTAAACAAAGCAACGATACAACCACTTGCTGCTGTGGTCATGATGTGTACAAAGATATCAAATAACATATATGCACCCCCTTCTCCTCATCTAATGACGCCTGAGAAGAAAAGTAAGGCGACTTAAATATTATAACATTGAAAATTGTTTACATTAAAAGTTAACAATAAAAAATAGAAAACCTCTTTGTAAGTATTATATTACGTTCAAAGTAATAATTCCTTTTAAAGAGGCTCTGTATAATGTCATACTATCAATCTAAACTTGTTGGATTATAAAACTGTCTGTTATCTAATCCAAATATTCTGTCAGTAAACTGACCTTTCTCAGTTTTTTTGAATGCTTTTTCAAACATATTCATTTTAGCATCAATATTATCTATAAAGAACAGGATTTCCGCTTCTTTTAGATGTGGTAATTTGGGTGAACCATATTCCATCTTACCGTGATGTGCTAAAATCATGTGCCTTAATAACATCACTTCTTCTCCTCCTTCAATGCCTAATTCTTTTGCAGTTTCAGCAACTTCATCACTTGCAATAGAAATGTGCCCTAATAGATTTCCTTCTATCGTATAAGTCGTTGCAACTGTACCGCTTAACTCTCTCACTTTGCCTAAGTCATGTAAAATAATTGCGCTATATAACAAACTTCTATTAAGTAATGGATAAATATCACAAATTGATTTGGCTATGCGCAACATTGTTAGAACATGATAACTTAACCCACTAGCAAAGTTGTGATGATGAGAACTAGCAGCTGGATAAGTAAAGAAACTTTCTTGATACTTCTTTATTAAATGACGCGTTATGCGTTGTAAACTTGCATTTTCGATTTCCAACATGAAGTGAGATAATTCTTCTTGAATTTCAGAAGGTGTCATAGGTGCACCATCTACAAAATCTTTCGTAGCTACGTTATCTTCAGGTTTAGCTAAACGTACTTGATGCACTTTCATTTGTTTTCGACCACGATAATTAATCACATCACCTTTAACGTGAACAATTTCTTCAGGTTTTAACGTTTGCATATCTTCTTTTGTCACAGTCCACAGTTTTGCTTCAATATCCCCACTTTTATCTTGAAGGAAAAGCGTCATATAATCCTTTCCTTGTGCAGTAACACCTTGTGTAGCACGATGTATTAAGAAAAAGTGATCTACTGAATCGCCGGGATTTAAATTTTCTACATTTCTCATTTTTTCCCGCCTTCCTCTATTTTATTTAAAAGGAGCATTTCTTTAGATGGAATCAAGTTATCTTTAGTACATGTGAAATATAAAACTTGATAATCTTTAGATAGCTCTCTTAAGTAATTTAACATGCGTTCTTTTCTATTTTTATCAAAATGAACAAATGCATCATCAACAATAATTGGGAATGGATAGTATGGTTTTAATACCTTTATTAAACTGATACGAAGCGAAACATATAATAATTCTTTAGTAGATTGACTTAATTCTACTGGTTCAAATATTTGGCCATTTGAATGTTTAACTCGTATCTTATTATCCTCTGAATAATTTATCATTGTATATGCATCATTAGTTAAAGATTTGAAAATAGATACCGCTTCATTTATCACTTGAGGTAAACGCTTATCTTTAATTTGCTTGATATGTTCTTCAACTAATGTTTGTAAATAACTTAAACTAGCCCAATCTTTAGCTATATCATTGAGTCTATTCTTCAAGCCAAAGTACTCATGTCTTAATTGTGCTAAAGTCGCATCTGTTTCCATATGGCTAATTTTAGCACTTAAATCACTAACTTCAGCTTGCATTTCTAAATATTGATCATTATAATCATCAACTTGTCTTGCTAAAGTACTGTCTTCTTTATCTAACTGTGCAGAAGTCTTTCCGCTTAATTTAGAACTCATTTCATATGAATAATTTTGATTTTCAAGATATTTTGATAAATCATTGAAACGATTCATATTATTTTGATATGTTACATAATTTTGATGATGTGTGTAAAAACTTTCTTCGTTATCTACATCAATATAATTAAACAATTCATTAATAATATGATTATTTTCTTTTAGACGAGTTTGTAGTTGTTTTAATTCGTTATTAAGTAACTGCGTTTCATTCTGATTCTTCTTCCACGCTTCATTACTGTCTTCAGCATGTTTTAACCACTGTCTCACATCATGGAAGAATGACATTTGATTAAAATGTGCGAAATGAGATTGAGTAACGTTTTCTGATTGTTGATAAAACGTATCTAAGTCTTTGACTAAATCAATTCGTTGCTGATTTAATTCTTCAATGAACTTATCGTGAGATTTAATATTACCAATTGTTGAAATACTTTCAACAATTAATTCATCAGAAAGTTTTGGCGAAAGTTTTAATTCCTCTTTAAGTTGCATAATACGCTCTTTAAGAGAGTCTAGACGACCTTGTGCCTCACTAAGCGTTCTCTCTAAATATTGATGCTTTTCTTCTAACATTTCTCTATTTTTAATCGCATTTTGCCACTGTTCATGAATACGATGTTGGTAATCTAAATCAAATTCTAAATCATAATTAGTTTCTAACTGTGTCAACTGACTTTCTAAATCATTAATCTCTTGACTAATCGCTACGCTATAATCAACTTCTTTTGTTTTTGATAAATAAATACCTACTACAAAGATAATTGTTAAAATTGCAAATACAATACCGAAAATTAAATTAGTTGTCACAAAAGAAAATACACTTAATGTAGCGCCAATTATTGCTAATGCTATAAATCCTATTCTTAATATCTTTTGACGTTGCTTCTTACGTTCTTGATCTTCTCTAAAAGTTTCTTTTAATTTTTCATATAAATTTTCCTTTTCATGTAACTCTAAAACCTGTTGAGAATACTCTTTTTTCTTTTCAAAAGTTTCTTCAGGAACAAGTTCTTGTTCTAATTGATCTAATTCACTTGAATTGGAGTTTCGTTCAATTTTATTATCTTCAATACTTCGTTCTAATTGAACAATGTAGGCATTTTGTTCTTGTTTAGCTAAAATTTGTTCACTTACATAATTTTTCATTGCCTCGGAACTATCAACGTTGTGGTGCACATCATTCCAACCAATATTAGATTGTAAACGTTCCTTTTCACGCTGTTTATCCATAATATCTTTTTTTATAGAGCGTAATTCAAACTCTTTTTGCTTAATTTCATTTTCTTGTTGATAGAGACCATTCAGGTCATTGATATCTTTTTGATCAACAGGTTCAATGTTTTCGGCATCTTTATTAAATTGAGCCAAACGTTCCTCTTTAAGACTAATGTCTCTTTCAAGAGACAATTTATGCGATTTTGCTGTTTCATATCTATCTATACCTTTTTCAGGAAAGTGAATCGATGCTATATTTAGTACTTGCTCCAAACTTTTCCACTCTTGAGTTTGATCATGTAAAGCAACTTCCTTTTGCTTATCCTCGTGCATTTTAGATAATTGATTTAAATTTTGCTTTAAGTGTTCAAGTCTACGTGACGATTTATCTCTATCATCTACTAATCGGTGATATGAATCTAACTTACTCTCTTCTTCACGTATTTGACCTTCTAGATATTTAAGCTGTTCAATTTGCTGATTAATGATTGGATTTTTTCCAGCCTTTTTATACAATTCATTTTTTTTTTGACCAATCGTATCTCTCATGCTAGTGAATTCTGTTGATCCCAGTGCACCAGCTTCTAATAAATAATCTTGTAATTGTTTCTCATCTAAATTTCTATGGATATCCTGCAATCCTAAAACATCGAATGAAAAAATTCCTTGATACGTTTTCTTCGAGATATAATTAAGTTTCTTATTCAGCCATGCTTCATCTCTAATTGTGCCATCTGCAAGATATACCTTTACATCACCTTGGGCACTACCTTTGATCCTCTCAACTTCTGCTTCAATTCCATCATCAAAAATCAGCTCTAGTTTGCCTCCATATTGATTACCTAAACGAGGCTCTAACCGAGGTTCTTTTGATTTTTTAGTTGGAAAGCCAAATAAAATAGAATGAATAAATGCTTGAATCGTTGATTTACCCGCTTCATTTTCTCCATAAATCTCTGTGAATTTGCGATTAAATTCAATTTTTCGTTGAACAAATTGACCATATCCATATATTTCTAACGACTTAATTATCATTTTGTTCACCTCTCATTTCATCCCTTAATAGACTTTCAGCGTGATTAACTAATTCTGTTCTATCAAATTCTGTATAGTCATCTAAATACTTAGAAGCTCTTGGATTAAGATATAAATCAGTCATTGCACTATTAAATAATGATGCATCCTCAATGAGTTCTGAAGAGAATTCATTAACCAATGGAGCCTCATCATTTTGAACATATTGTATATTTATATCTTCAATAAAAATAAACTGCGTTTCGTTCTCTTCAAATTCAGTAATCATTTCCTTCAGCTGAATTAGATCTTGTGGCGCCATAGCATCTTCACTATTAATTAACATTGTTAATCTATAAAATGCTTTACCTTCAGATCTTACTTTATCCTTGAAAGTTTGAATTGCCTTATATAATCCTTGCTTAGATGCTTGATCTGTTTCTATCGTCGCTTCTTCAAATTTAATATAGTGTGTTGGGTAAAATTGTGTTGTTAATTTTAGATGATCTCCTTCAACTAGGAGGCACCCTTTTTCTCCTAACTCATTAAAATGTCTTCCCTGAATATTACCTGGATAGTTGATAACAGGCATATCGCTTAATTGTTCACGCTCATGAATATGACCAAGAGCCCAATAATGATAGAGTCGGCTATTTAAATCTTCTAATCTAAATTCTGTATAACGGTCCTTGGCTTTAGACTTACTATAAGTACCATGTAAAACTCCTATATGTATTCCTTTTTGCCCTTGGCTAGAAGGATACGCGTCAATTTTATTTTCATAACTCGCATCATTTTGATAACTAAATCCGTGAATATAAATTGTTTCGCCATCTTTAGTAATCGCTTGGTATGTTTCAACTTGATTTGAAAAAACAGAAACATTATTAGGCCAATTCGTAGATATTTTAGAAGTTAGAGGATCATGATTACCATGACAGACATAGACAAAGATTTGTTCTTTCCTCAATCTTTCAAATTGTTCTTTTAAAAACACCTCTGCTCGAAGCGTACGATTTTCATTATCAAATAAATCCCCTGCAATGATAATAAAATCGACTTCTTGTTTCAATGCTAAATCCACAATATTTTTGAAACTTTCATATGCACTTTTTTGAACATCTTCAAATATACTTGGACTTAAGTAACTTTTTGATTTGAATGGACTATCCAAGTGTAGATCAGCACAGTGTATAAATTTAACCATGAGTTTCATTCTCCTTAGAAAATACGTAAAGTTAATGTATATAATGCATCCTGAATATAAATGAGTAGTATATAAAATAAAAACAATAAATATTTATAAGAAATTGGTGTAACGTGAGTAAGCTTTTAATAAGAAAAAATAACTTTACTTTATATTCTTTTATTTTACCATACCTCAGGAAGGCCAGTCGACGACGAAACGTATTTCATATATTTATACCAGTAAATTTTACACAGCATCTCATTTCGTATATTCAAATTTTGAACTAATATAAAAATCTAAAATACAATATATTAATTTCAGAGATAGTGTATAAAAAAGAGTAGGGCATAAAGAGCGCCCTACTCTTTTTTATACACTATAAATATTAGTCAGCATAGATTTCATCTAAAGGTTTAACGATGATTTGATTAATCTCTTGGAATACTTGGCTCATTTTTTGCTCAGCATTCATTAATTCAGAGATATTGTCATCTTTTTCAATTGCTTGAGCTTGTTCTTGAGCTTTTTGTAAATCTTCCTCAGGGATTTCTTCACCTTGCATTTGTTTTTGTTGGAAACTCATTTGAGTTTCACGGAATTTATCAAATAATTTTTTTGATTCATCGTTTTCTTTAACTTTAGCAAATGCATCTTTAATTGCTTTATATTCTTCACTATCTCTTAAAGCTTGTTCTAATTGATTTGCATAATCATATAAATTTACTGCCATTGTTATTGCACTCCTTTGAGTTAATTTGTGTTTTAACCACTCACAAAACACTTTAACATATCTGTCACCTTTAGACAAAGATTGCAATGATACCTTGGAAAAATCCTATAATACCGCCGAGGATAAATCCTAAAGACATGATTAATTTTAATTCTTTATTAGCAATTTCAATAATTAATCCTTCAATATAACCTAATTCAAATGTATTAATTTGATCCTCGATTAACTGTCGTAAATTAATTTTTTGCATGATAACAGGTAAATGATGTGAAATATTATCCACTATGCTGCGAGTTATAATAGCTACAGCTTCATTTTCAAAATATTGTATAATTTTTGGTGCTAAATCATTAACAGGCATACGTGCCTTGTCATTAAGATTAAGATAAGATAACACTAATTCCGATGTTGATTGTGAAATCTTCTCAAATTAGTCATCACCAATTAATTCTCCTAATTGTTTATATTTTAAAGTTTCATATTCGTTGTGTATAACTTTATTTATAATTGAGCGTGCTTTTGGATGCTCTGTAAGTCTAATCAGTTCATACTGTATACGTTCTGCAATACTTTCTTTAGTCATAAACATTTGAAGTAGCCCTATAATCTTGCCTTTTTCCTGAAAAAAAGTGTCTAACATTTCATATATATCATGTGTACCTTTTGCAGAATTCAAATATATACGTGCTCTTTCACATAAAAATTCAGTAACTTTGTCAATATTATTATCTGCAATTTGAATAAGTTGCTGTGGTAATACATGTGTCACAGGTTTTCTTTTATAACTTAAATAAAATTTATCTAAAATAGTTTCTTTTGACTGCGATTGATTTAATTTATATCGAATCATATCTTCAGTGATTAAATGGTCTTCAATCACTTGTCCAATTTTTTGAGCAATTTCGTCACGTCGTTTAGGTATTAAACCCGGTGTAAAAGGAATGCGAAATTTAAATATATAATATGGTTTAAATGGGTGGAACAACATTCGAATTGCGATAACATTAGTTATCCCGCCTATAAGCGCTCCTATAATGACCATAAAAGTGATGATAAGCAAAACATGCATATTGTAAACTCCCTTTTTTAATTTCAAAGTGTGATTAGATTATATCATCAACTCGTTGTCTTTTTTTACTAGATGCTTCACTATTTGAATAAAAAACGATGAAACCAAACATGATGTTGAATTTCATCGTTAAAATACATTGTTTTATATATCTATAAATCAAATACTGTAAAGTGATTCAATCCTGGTTAGATTCTACTATCACTCTTGTCAAATCATTATTTATACGTGCATTAATTCTTCTTTTGAATTTCTATTAAAGTAAGTTTCGGCTTCTCTCATTTTCGAAGTACCGAAGATAGGTTGTTTTTCTGGGTTTAGTACACGGTAAATATTACTTACTTTATTACTTTGTAAAATAAAACCATTTCGTGTATCAATTGTATTCCAATATATATCACTTGTAGTAGAATGATTGGGGTATGCACAATGATTTCTTGAAATTGTTTGAACAATTTCAAGAGGATCGCAACCGAAAGTACTATTTAATACATCTGAATCTCTAAATAAAGCGCAAATTGACACACAAGTCGTCCAGTTTGGTAATACTCTTTCTTTTTCAATTTGTACTAACGTTTTCTTTGAAAGCCCTATTGTTTGAGCCATAGTGTCTTGAGTATAACCCGCTTCTATACGTACCATTTTGAATTTTGTTTGAATTAAATCTGTGAAACTCTGTCTATCCATTATGTTTATCTACCTTTCTAATTGGAAATATTTTATCCAGACACAAGAAATTGCAATAATACACATTTCTTGAAACACAAATTACATCTTAATATATTTTTAATAAAAATAAAAGAGTCAAATGCGTTTTTGTAACTATTTTTATTAAAGGCAAAATTATCAAAATAATTAAATAGTTACAAATTATCGACAGTTTTAAGAAAAAAATGCACTGTTTTAGTAGTGGAATAAATAGTGTTTCAAGCTTTTAAAGCCTATTAAATCAACTTATTCTTCATGGCATAAATAGCTGCTTGCGTTCGATCAGTAACTTCTAATTTATTAAAAATATGACTCACATGTGTTTTAACAGTTTTTTCAGAAACAAATAAAGTTTTAGCTATTTCTTTATTTGTTTTACCTTTAACCATCTCTTTAAGTACTTCTCCTTCTCGCTTAGATAACTTATTTGTATAGTGCGGCTTTTTATATACCTTTTCCATAACACTTTTTGCCTGTGGATGAATCATCCGTTCCCCTTGAAGTACTTTATGAATAGTATCAATAAGCTTTTGGGGTTCAACATCTTTCATTTCATAACCGTCTGCTCCTTTATCTAGAGCTGAAATAACATGTTCATCATCTATATAACTTGTTAAAACTAATACTTTAATATTTGGATATTGTTGCTTTAGTATTTCAGTAATTTCAATACCATTCATTGTAGGCATTACCAAATCAAGTAATACAATGTCTGGTTGTTCATTTTCCATTAAATATGTAAGAAATGACTGTCCGTTAGCAAAACTTTGAATAACCTCCAAATCATCTACAGTGGATAATAAAAATTCTAAACCTTGTCGTACAATATGATGATCATCTAGTAACGCTACTTTATACATATTGACGCTCCTTTTTGTTTACTACAGAGGTATTGTAATACAAATCTTGGTACCATGATTGATGTTTGAATGTATATCCATATCACCATTTAATAAGTGTGTGCGTTGCTTTAAATTTCGCAAGCCATTAGATACGGTCGTATCTATCGTTTGCATATCAAAACCTTGACCTTCATCGCTTATTAATATCACCAATGCTTCTTCATCTTGTGATAATTTTAAATAAACATCAGGTGTATGTGCATGTTTCTGAACATTATTCAACGCTTCCTGAATTATTCGATATACATTTTCTTCTATTTCATTTGACAAATCAATAAGACCATCTACATATATATCTAAATTCAATCCAAGGACATTACTATAGTGACGAATAGCATGAACGATTCCATGTTCTAGTCCTACGGGTTTAAGTTGCCAAATTAAAGCTCTCATCTCATTGACAGCATTTTGGCTTGTGTCTTCAATTGTCTTTAATACATTGATAGCAATAGCATCATTTGTCATGTGTTGTGCAGCATGTGCAGTTAATTTTAAGGAAAATAACATTTGATTAACAGAATCGTGTAAATCACGTGATAAACGATTGCGTTCATTCAATTTAGCCGTTTCTTTTTCTTTATCCGTAAGTAAAATACGTTTGATAGCAGATCCAATTTGAAAAGCCACAGATTCTAATAATTCAAGGTCTTCTTCACTGTAATGATCTTTGTTTGGAGACGCTACATTGAGTAGTCCAAATCGTTCATTACCAGATTGAAGTGGCACAGTTGCATGATGTGTGATACTTTCAGTCTCTCGGTGATATGCTTGATTAGCCAAGTTAATTCTGGAACAATTTATGATGTTTTAAGCTTTAGTTAATTTATGATTCTGATAAGCTTGCACACACCAACATGTTCTTTCTCTCATAAAATGACAATCATTTTTTGTAAGTGCACCTGGTAAATCAACTGCTGATACAAGTTCATGCTGCCCTTTTTCATTAATATAAAATATCCAACCAGTTGTAAAGTCACTTCCATTTATGAGAGAACGAAGTCAGCCTTGCATCATGCTATACAATTCAGTTTCTTCATTCAAAAATTCTGCTATCTCTTTAAGTAATACAAGTCTTGTCGGTTTCTCCATTTTATCGCCTCAAAATTATACATAATAAATTCATTATACATCGCATAAGTTTATTTTTAAAATTGCATTCATTTATGGATACCTCACTTTCTATGTTCAAAAAATATAGTGTTAAAAAAATTTATGATATGATAATACTGAATCTATAGGAGGAAATTATGAAATTTACGATACCTGAACAATATCATCAATATACATTAAGCGAAATTTTTCAAGAACTTAAATTACCAAAAAAAGATTTACATAATCTCAATATGTCAAAAGACATTTTAATTAATAATCAACAAGCCAAATTAACCGACAAAGTTACAACTGGAGATAACGTTGAATTACCTACGCCAATAGAAAAAAGTAATTATCTATCTAGTTATCGTTATGCACAAATGCATTATGAAGATGACGACTTGGCAATTGTTATGAAACCCAAAGGAGTTAAAACACATCCTAATGATTTAAAAGAAAGCAACACATTGATGAATCACGTCATTTATACAGTTAATAGTGATTACGTAGAGCCCATACATCGCTTAGACCAAGAAACGATAGGTTTACTTATTGTCGCTAAAAACCCTATCATGAAAAAGATTTTAGATCGTATGTTAGAAGGTAATGAAATCACCCGTATATATAAGGCAAATGTCAAAGCTTTACTACCTATTAAACCTCAAACGATTGACATGCCTATCTGTAAAGATAAATTTCATCCAAATAAACGTAGAATTTCTAATACCGGTCAACGTGCGATTACACATATATTAAATTCACAAATGATCAAAGAAGGCGTATGTCAGCTAGATATAAAACTAGATACAGGTCGAACACATCAAATACGTGTACACCTCGCTGAAATTGGACATCCAGTAATTGGTGATCTTTTATATGGTGATTCTACTTTGCGTCAGTTAGAGTTGAATAGTTATAAAATTGAATTTATTCATCCTCTAACTAAAGAAACTATTTCTATAAGTTTAGATGATAACTAGTTATAAATTAGGATAAATGCACATCAATGACTAAAAAAGCGATAGAAACATTATGTTCTGTTTCTATCGCTTTTTATTTTGCTATCTAATCTTATTAATGAGGATCTACCATGTCTTCTGGTTTGATCCATTCTTCAAACTGTTCTTCAGTTAAATAGCCACTTTGTATAGCTGATTCTTTAAGTGTTAAGCCGTCTTTATGTGCTTTTTTAGCAATCTGTGCTGCTTTTTCATACCCAATATATGGATTTAATGCTGTTACCAACATTAATGATTGATTTAAATAATTATTTATATTTTCTTCAATTGGTTCAATACCTACTGCACAATTGTTGTTGAATGTTTTCATACCATCTGCTAATAAGTAAATTGATTGTAAGGTATTATGCAAAATGACTGGTTTAAACACATTTAATTCAAAGTTACCTTGTGAACTAGCAAATCCGACTGCAGTATCATTTCCCATGACTTGTACTGCAACCATAGTTAACATTTCACATTGTGTTGGATTAACTTTACCTGGCATTATAGATGATCCTGGTTCATTTTCAGGAATAGAAATTTCAGCTAACCCTGCTCTTGGTCCTGAAGCTAACCATCTGACATCATTAGCTATCTTCATTAAACCAGCAGCCAAAGCTTTCAGCGTTCCATGTAATTGAACAACTTCATCATGAGATGTTAAAGCATGGAATTTATTTTTAGAAGACTCAAACGTATAACCTGTATTTTCAGAGATGTATTTAGCTACTTTATTGCCAAATTCTGGATGAGCATTGATACCAGTGCCAACAGCCGTACCACCTATAGCTAAGCTTAAAATATGCTTTTTAGATTCAGATAGTAGTTCTTCACATTTATCTAACATATAACGCCATCCACTAATTTCTTGGCCTAGTTTAATAGGAGTTGCGTCTTGTAAATGCGTACGTCCAATCTTGATAATTGATTGAAATTTGTCTTCTTTTTCTTTTAACGTATCGCGCAAATTCTTTAAAGCTGGTTCTAACTTAGTTTCTACTTCATGAAATAATGCTACATGCATTGCAGTTGGAAATGTATCATTAGAACTTTGAGATTTATTTACATCATCGTTAGGATGAATAGTTACTTCACTGTGATGTTCTTTTAGGTATTCATTAGCAACATAACTCACTACTTCATTTACGTTCATGTTACTTTGAGTACCACTTCCTGTTTGCCACACTACTAAAGGAAAATGCTCATCTAATTCCCCTTTTAAAATACGATCACAAGTACAGACAATGGCATCTTTTTTTTCATCACTTAACTTACCTAATTCATGATTCGCTAGTGCAGCACCTCTTTTTAACTGTGCAAACCCATACACCACTTCAATTGGCATGTGTTCTTTACCGACAGGAAAATTACGTTTACTACGCTCTGTTTGAGCACCCCAGTACTTATCAGCTGGCACCTCTATTTCTCCAAAAGTATCGTGTTCGATTCTGACTGACATTTGTATCTCTCCCCTTATTGTTATTAGTTTAATTGTAGTATAGCACTATTCAATTTAGATGGGCAATGAAGAAGTAAAACGGTTTCATACGAGTTGTTAGCATTCATTGTATATATTTTTTAAAATATCTATAATATCAAATAGCATTTATTTAAATAATTAAACAAGTAGAAAAGATAAATTAAAATACAGCAGTTCCTTTTTAAATTTAAATCTTCAATAATAGTTACATATAATCAAAGTACATCTATAAAATAGTTTTAAATAATAAACATCATTGACATAAAAAGCTCTAAGAAAATTTCTTTTTATTAGAAATCTCTTAGAGCAGTACGTTTTAAATAAATTAAACTACATGATTAGGGTAAGGTTAACTATGAGTTTGTCTATACTTATTTTTCGTTGCTTGTACAATTGCGATTGCAGTTAAAATAAATAATATCACGCTTATAATCATCGTAACTGGACTAATAGTAATCAAAAACCCTAAAAATCCAGTTAAGCGACTATAAAAACCGTTAAGTGTATATATAAGAACAACGGTTATCAATAAACAACAAACTACACTAATAATTACACCAATTTGATTGCTTTTTATAAATGTTTGTGCATTAACGTCATCGATAAGCCCTTTAGATAAATTTAATTGTAACTGAACTATTTTAAATAATAATGGCAAATAAAGGGCGCCTAAAGCAAGTGGAAAAGCTTTAATTGATATCAAACTTACGATAATAGTTAATATCACTAAATGTATCCAATATTTTCCTAACATTATTTCAATCTCCTTGTGTTAATCAACAGTAAGTATCATACCATAATCATAGAGCATTAAAATATAAAATCTTTATAGTTACATAAAAAAGCTCTAACAAATCAACATATCAGTGATTCATTAGAGTATTTTTTGTATTAGTTAGTTTTATCAGAACAAATCTCATCATGAGATTGATTAACTTTATCTTCATCATTCTTCTCAGAAATATGTTCCATCTCTTTACCTAATTCTTTTAAATCATCTAAATCTGTTACCATTGCATTTTCTTCTTCATGATAATTTAATTTAGAATTCTTTTTATTCGACATATATAAACTCCTCACAAACTTAGTTTATGCAAAACGCGCTGTGAAGTACTCTTTAACATCTTCAGGTAAACCTTCTGCTGATTCTTTATCTAAAATAACATTGACCATACGGTGTGCTTTTAAATCAGCTGGTTCATAACTAGATTTGCCATTCTCGCGATATAATTTTTCAACAACATCACGTTTTTGACTGCCTGTAATGATAAGGAAAATTTCTCTAGCTTCCATCAACCCTTGGCGTACATTAACGTCTAATTTTCCATTTTCATCAATTGATAATACTTGTAAAATAAGTTTACCTTTATTTTCTTTCGTTTTCATCTTGTCTGAAATAAATCCAATTGCATCTTGATCATAAGAAATTGAATACACTTGACCTTCTGGAACTCCTAATGTTTCATAGTAAGAACGATTATTATCATAATCTAAAATGTTAATTTGACTGAAATCAACAGCATGGCAGTCGACATTTTTTTTAAGTTCATCAAGAACAGGTGCATGTTCTTTATCTAAATGAAACCCTGCAATTGTCGTAGGATTATTATTAAATTGTTTGCGAATAATATCAGCAGCGTATTCTGCTACTCTATCATTATTATCAAATACTTTAAAGTTCATTGCCATTTTATACTACACTCCTCTAAGTTTGCTCTTTTTTTATAGAATGGTCGATATTTATTTACAATTATACCCTTTTAAACAACTTATCAAACCATTTATTTTAATATTGGTATCTTGTAAACTAATATAACATGTCTAGATGAGGTTATACATTCACTACGAATATAAACCTACTGACTAAAACAGATTAGGAAATCCTTGTTGTTTAAGTGCCTCATAAATTAATAAAGCAGCTGTGTTCGACAAATTAAGTGATCTAATTTTATCACTCATTGGAATTCTTAACGCAGTATCTGCATATATTTCCTTAACCCAGTCTGGAAGACCAGTAGTTTCTTTACCAAAGATAAAATAATAATCTTCTTTAGTGTTTGAGAAATCAAAATCACTGTATATTTGTTGACCAAACTTTGTTAATAAGTAATATTTCCCTTCCGTACTTTCAAAAAATTCTTCAATACTTTCGTGATATGTAATATTTACGTGTTCCCAATAATCCAATCCTGCCCGTTTTAACATTTTATCTTCAGTACTAAAACCAAGTGGCTTTATAAGATGCAAATGTGTTAAAGTACCGGCGCAAGTACGCGCAATATTGCCAGTATTTGCAGGTATTTCAGGTTGAAATAACACGATGTGATTGGTCATTTTAATTCTCTCCTCATCTCCAAGCCTTTTGTCATTTCGACTTGTACTTCTTTCTTTTTCATAATTTTTATCAATAAATGACTGAGCGCCTTCTCCTAAAATTTGCCCAATAGCCCAATAAGCTGTGCCTCTAATCATTGGTCTTGGATCATTAAGAGCTACTTCTTTTAACTCTGGAATTGCACTTTCTTCTTTAAAATGAGCTAATGCTATAATAGCATTTCTTTGTATACGTTTCTTACCACGCCATGCACCAGCTAAATGTCCATAAATTTTTTTAAATTCTTTGTTAGTCATTTGAAGTAATGGTACTAACCGTGGTTTTAATATTTCCGGTTCAAGAACGATATCGTCATGTTGCGTATCAATGCCTTTATTTTTAGGACAAACTTGCTGACAAGTATCACAACCATATAAACAATTTCCAATTTTGTATCGATATTCATCTTGAAGATAACCTTTTGTTTGAGTTAAAAAACTAATACATTTTTGACTGTTAAGTTGACCATTTCCAACAAGTGCACCCGTCGGACAGCGATCAACACATATTGTACAATCACCACAACTATCTAAAATAGGATCATCAGGTTCAAAAGGAATGCTCACCAACGTTTCTCCAAGATAAGTCCAAGTGTCTAAGTCTGGTGAAATAACAAAGCCATTTCTACCAACAAAAACCCAATCCTGCTCGTTCTGCAACTGCTCTATCTGATAAAACACCAGTATCCACCATCGATTGAATTTCAACTTCAGGTACTCTGTTTCTGATAAATTCACCTAGTTGATCTAATCTTCTACGCATTATTGAATGATAATCTTGTCCCCATGATGCCCTAGCAAACATGCCACGTCTATTACCTCTAACGCTTTTTGGCGCTCCTTTTAGTTTATTAGGATATCCTACTGCTATTGCTATTATTGAACGCGCTGTGGGTAAGCTCAATTTGGGCTCAGTACCCAATGCAATATCTGATTCTTCAAAGCCAGAAGCATAGCCATTTGCATGATAATTCTCTAACTTCTGCTTTAGTTCATCAAATGGGTCTGCTGTTGTAAAACCAATACTATTTATATCGATTGAATGAGCAAAGTCTTTAATTTCTTTTTTTAATTGCTTGTTATTCACAAGCTTTGCCCCCTCACTAAAAATTACATATGTTATTTTAACATATATTGAAGGTTCTTAGCTTTTCAAGGTTTGTTTTTATTAAAAAAAAGACGTACATCTCATACGCCTTTTACAAAATCTATTTATAAAACCCTCGCTAAAAAATTTTGAGTTCTTTGATGTATTGGATGTTCAAAAATATCATTTGGAACACCAGATTCCACTACTACACCATCCGCGCCATAAATACAAGTTTATCACTGACTTCTTTTGCAAAATTCATTTCATGTGTAACGATAACCATTGTCATACCTTCATTAGCTAAATCTCTCATGACTTTTAAAACGTCTCCTACTACTTCAGGATCTAAAGCAGATGTTGGTTCATCAAACAATAAGACATCTGGTTCCATTGCTAAAGCTCTTGCAATTGCAACTCTTTGTTTTTGACCACCAAATAATTGGCTTGGAAACGCATTTGCTTTACCTTTAGTCCAACTTTATCTAATAAATGTAGCGCTCGGTCTTGAAGTTTTACTTTATCACCTTTATTTAAAAGCACGGGTGCAAGCATAATATTCTCAATTACTTTTTTATATGGAAATAAATTAAAATTTTGAAACACCATTCCCATTTTTTGTCTTAACTCATCTAGATGTGTATCTTTTCTAGTCTAGTTAAATCATTACCTTCAAAAATAACTTGACCCTTCGTAGGAGTTTCTAGTAAGTTCATACATCTTAATAATGTACTTTTCCCACTACCAGATGGTCCAATAATCGCAACAATCTCTCCTTTATGAACTTCTAAATTAATATCTTTAAGTACCTCATTATCACCAAATTTTTTATTTAAATTCTTAATTTTAATCACTGACTCTCATTCTCCCTTCAACATAACTCATTAATCGAAATAAGGCGTAAGTATGAAGTAAAGTATTGCCGCTATTAGTAACGGTGTAAAAGGATCAAATGAAATACCTTGCACAACTTGAGCATTAAACATTATTTCTCCAACCCCAATAGTAGAAACAATGGATGATTCTTTTATTAAGGTAACGAATTCATTACCTAAAGCTGGTAAAATATTTTTAACTGCTTGAGGCATCACTACAGCCTTCATTGTTTGACTATAATTCAATCCCAAACTTGTTGCTGCCTCAGTTTGACCTTTATCGACAGCATTGATTCCTGCTCTAATAATTTCAGCGATATAATAGGAGAATTTTTAGGAACTGCAATACACGTCGGTTTCTTTTCTTCATTAAATTTCACGTTAGCAAAGTCTAAATCCGGATTTTGTTTTGAATAGGCTTCAGCTACAGGTTTTTCAATTACAACACTAGAAACTTTACCACTTTTTAATGCTAATATGACATCTGGAAGCCTGCTTAATGACGTTACCTCACTATCATTTATTTCTGTCTGAGCAATTTTTTCTTGTTTTGTACTTTTTTGTGCCCCAACTTTTTTACCATCAAAATCTTTGATACTATGATAATTATCCTTATCTGCTTTTTTTATTAGCATAATATTGTTTGTTAGCATATAAGGCTTTGTAAAATCAACTTCTTTTTTACGCTCTGGATTTGTAGTCATGCCAGATATAATAACGTCGATTTTACCTGTCTTCAATGCACCTAAAAGACTGTCAAATTGCATATTAACAATTTTTAATTTCAAATGATTATCTTTTGCAATTTTCTTTGCCAGCTCTATATCAACACCTGCATATTCCGTTTTACAGTTCACCGTTTTTTCGAATTCAAGTGGTGCATAATCCGCAGATAAACCAACTCTTAGTTCCCCACGTTTTTTTTATATTCTTTCAATTTACATCTTCGTCCGCACTAGCAATTGGATTTATGTATAGTATTGCATAGCTTACTAAAAAAGTGATGATGAATATCATTTTAAAAAATCTTTTTATACTTATATAGCTCAATTAATAATTATACACGATAAATAATATTTATACAACAAGATTTCTGAAAATTCAATATAAAAAGCACCACTCCTAATTTAACAAGGAGTAGTGCTTCAATCATTAATGTTATTATTCTTTTGAAATTTCAAACTTATAAATTTCATCGTTATAAGAACCGATAAACTTTTTGCATAATTGATGAACCATAAATCCACCAGCAAATGGTACAATAAAAAACCCGATTACTAATAAGATAATATTTGTTGTAGGATCACCTGACATACGATTGAGCGCATTTATTGGTCCAACAAAACCAGTGTAACCAAAACCTGCAGACAATGGTGTACCTTTAATATTTAATAAAAATGCCACTATACCGCAAATAATACCATTGATAACTAATGGTATAGCAATGATTAGATGCTTTAAATATACCGGTATCATCATTTTTGCTGCACCAATAAGCAACACAATATTAACTCCTACAGAATTGACTCTTAAAGAGCCAAAAAGGAAAGTCACGCACGCTGCAACTATTCCCATGTTAGCTGCCCCACTACCTAATCCAGATAAATGAATAGCTGTGGCAATAGCTACCAAAGAGATAGGCGTAACCATTAATAAAGAAAATGTTATACATATCAATATTGACATAATCAATGGATTGAATTCAGTAAACTTACTAACAAGTCTACCAATTGATTTCGTAATCACTTGTACATAAGGTAATGTAAATAAACCTATTAAACCGCTAACTACTGGAACTAATACAGGAACTATAATCATTTCTAAAGAACCCAATTTTCCTTCTAAGAACATATATATAAAACAAGCTATCATAACTACTAAACTTACATTTATAATATCGCCAATACCTTTTAATTCAATTGAGTGACCATTAAAATGCACAGCACCTGACCCAAGCATTGCAGATATACCTATAATCGCAGCTCCCGCACCTTTAAATTTAAATTGATGTGCAGCTAAAACACCTATTATAAAAGCCATAAAAGATTGAATAATTGTGACCAATTGAAAGATTGTTTCTAATAGATGGTTACCCTCTTTAAAAAATTTCAATAGTTCACCTAATAAAGCATTAGGCAAAAGCGCAATGACTACACCAGCCCCTACCGCATTTAAAATATTATTAAAAAAACTCTTACTATTTACTTGCGAGTTACTCATTATAAACCTCCAAATACTACATTAAATTAATAGTATTATAGATAAAGTAGATAAACAATAACTTATTAATAAAATTATTTGCGTTTATCTAAAAATGAACTTTAAATCAAGAAGTTGTCAAATTTCATGAAAAAAATTGAGTTATTTTTAGCCATTTTCATCTCAAATTCTATGATTTAAAACCAACTTATAGTTGACTAACAATCTAAATGAAATATGTATATGTATTTAAAAGTTAACTCTAAAGTTTTAAACTGGATAAAAACTTATAAAAGATATTGTCTACGGTATTTTTCTTTTTACCAAAATTTTGAAAAATAGCGGCCAGTGAGTATTTCACCAACCGCTAAAATATAAAACTTACAGTTATAAAGTACAAGATTCAATCTAACTTTATAATTGCAGATTTATACTTATGCTGATTTATCGTTAAGAACTGTATTACTTTCCTGTATATCTATAACTGGAATATTGTTTCTCAAAAATTGTTGAACGAAATCATTGATATATACGCTAGAATTGTATTTGTTATCGACACCACCCCAATGAATACCAATTAATTCATGTTTACTATTAAATACAGGAAATCCTGAGTTCCCTCCAACTGTACTTAAATCATATCTTAATTCTTCTCCACCGATATAAGTGATTTTACCAATACTTTCCCACATCGTTGCCAGAGGTTTATCTCCAGGATAACCAGTAACTGTAATATCTTCGTTAATTCTAGTATCATTATTATTGCTTACTTTGGCTGGTTTAACAACATCTCCAATATGTTGACCATTTTGGTTAGGAGATACTTTTAAAATTGCTAAATCACTATTTCCAGGATATTGTATAATTTCTTGACCTACAAATTTTCCATTTGGATAATCTCTCTCGTTTTTAGCAGAAGGATGAACATTTATGTTTTGTGGATTACCATGTGCACCATTAGTAAGTCGTGTTAAAAACTTGATGCCAATTATTATTCGGGAAAATAACACTTGGATAATTTTTAGCTTGACTTGGTTGAATATTTTTATGCGATTGAGTAATATCTAGAACATTATTCTGGCTAGGTTGATGTAAAGTATGGTTTTGTGAATGATGAGTTTCACTCTCATAAGAAGTATTAATGAGAGTCGTCGTAGCTAGTGTCACCATTGCAATTGAACACATTGATAAAAACTTTTTTTCATTTTAAAACCTCCTAAAATTTTAAATATTCATTATAACTTTTATAACATCTATTATAATCAAAATATATATTATATGTGTTAACTATTGTTTATAACTGCCTAATTATACATTAATATTTCTTAAATATTATATTAATATATATTTTGGTATTAAAAATATTAATATATAAATAATATACTTTTGAGTACATATGAATTTACTTAGTATAACAATTGGTGTCAAAAGCAATCAAATCCTGATATGTCTATGAAGACAAATGTGTATATCTATGTTAAGAACTGTTTCGTTATGATTTTAAGTTTTCATATATGATAGTTACAATACATTAATAAAACAAAAAATTTTCAATAATTCATATAAAATAATTAAAACTTAGTAATTTTTTAGTTTGTGACATAGATGTGGCATAAAAATAAATCCTAAATGTGTCTAAAAGTTTCTAAAAAAATATAAAATTATACCGGTGGTCGGGATCGAACCGACACTCCAAAAAGGAACAGGATTTTGAGTCCCGCGCGTCTGCCAATTCCGCCACACCGGCCCAATACATAAATAAAAAACTTCCCCCTATGGAAGTGAATAATGGAGCGGAAGATAGGACTTACACCTATACCTCGTTCCGGGAAGGAACGTGTTCTGAAAATTGAACTACTCCCGCATATATTAATTGGAGCGGAAGATAGGATTTGCACCTATATCTCATTCCGGGAAGGAATGTGTTCTAAGAGTTGAACTACTCCCGCATATATAACCTGGAGGCGGCAACCGGATTTGAACCGGTGATAAAGGTTTTGCAGACCTCTGCCTTACCACTTGGCTATGCCGCCAATAACTGGGCTAGCTGGATTCGAACCAGCGCGTGACGGAGTCAAAGTCCGTTGCCTTACCGCTTGGCTATAGCCCATTAATCATAAGGGCGGTTGAAGGGAATCGAACCCTCGAGTGTCGGAACCACAATCCGATGCGTTAACCACTTCGCCACAACCGCCATGGCAGGGGCAGTAGGAATCGAACCCACATCAAAGGTTTTGGAGACCTCTATTCTACCGTTGAACTATGCCCCTATTCAGATATGGTGGAGGGGGGCAGATTCGAACTGCCGAACCCGAAGGAGCGGATTTACAGTCCGCCGCGTTTAGCCACTTCGCTACCCCTCCATGGTGCCGGCCAGAGGACTTGAACCCCCAACCTACTGATTACAAGTCAGTTGCTCTACCAATTGAGCTAGGCCGGCAACAAATATGGTTCAGGACAGAATCGAACTGCCGACACATGGAGCTTCAATCCATTGCTCTACCAACTGAGCTACTGAACCTAAATAATAATTCGTAATGGCGGTCTCGACGGGAATCGAACCCGCGATCTCCTACGTGACAGGCAGGCGTGTTAACCGCTACACTACACGACCTATAAAAGATAATATTGCGGGAGGCGGATTTGAACCACCGACCTTCGGGTTATGAGCCCGACGAGCTACCGAACTGCTCCATCCCGCGATAATAATAATGGCGGAGGAAGAGGGATTTGAACCCCCGCGGCCCGTTAAGGCCCTGTCGGTTTTCAAGACCGATCCCTTCAGCCGGACTTGGGTATTCCTCCACTATTTATAGGCAAATCGCTACTATAATTCTAAAATGGCGGTCCCGACGGGAATCGAACCCGCGATCTCCTGCGTGACAGGCAGGCGTGTTAACCGCTACACTACGGGACCATCAAAAAACGGAGGAAGAGGGATTCGAACCCCCGCGAGCCGTTAAGCCCCTGTCGGTTTTCAAGACCGATCCCTTCAGCCGGACTTGGGTATTCCTCCAAAATTATATGGACCTTGCAGGACTCGAACCTGCGACCGAACGGTTATGAGCCGTTAGCTCTAACCAACTGAGCTAAAGGTCCTAAATATAATTCTACAACTAATAGTAGTGGCGGTGGAGGGGATCGAACCCCCGGCCTCACGGGTATGAACCGTACGCTCTAGCCAGCTGAGCTACACCGCCGTTATGTAGTTTGTAAATTTTAATAATGGTGGAGACTAGCGGGATCGAACCGCTGACCTCCTGCGTGCAAAGCAGGCGCTCTCCCAGCTGAGCTAAGCCCCCAAAAAAAATGTACTATCGGGAAGACAGGATTCGAACCTACGCCCCCTTGGTCCCAAACCAAGTGCTCTACCAAGCTGAGCTAATTCCCGTAGAATAAACGCGCCCGATAGGAGTCGAACCCATAACCTTTTGATCCGTAGTCAAACGCTCTATCCAGTTGAGCTACGGGCGCATTATTAAATAAATATGGTGCCGAGGACCGGAATTGAACCGGTACGGTGATCTCTCACCGCAGGATTTTAAGTCCTGTGCGTCTGCCAGTTCCGCCACCCCGGCAAAATAATGGAGCGGAAGACGGGATTCGAACCCGCGACCCCCACCTTGGCAAGGTGGTGTTCTACCACTGAACTACTTCCGCATATGCGGGTGAAGGGATTCGAACCCCCACGCCGTAAAGGCGCTAGATCCTAAGTCTAGTGCGTCTGCCAATTCCGCCACACCCGCGTAAGTAATGGTGAGCCATAGAGGATTCGAACCTCTGACCCTCTGATTAAAAGTCAGATGCTCTACCAACTGAGCTAATGGCTCAAAAGATGGTGCCGGCCAGAGGACTTGAACCCCCAACCTACTGATTACAAGTCAGTTGCTCTACCAATTGAGCTAGGCCGGCTATCAATGGTGGAGAATGACGGGTTCGAACCGCCGACCCTCTGCTTGTAAGGCAGATGCTCTCCCAGCTGAGCTAATTCTCCGAATATAATTTGCCTGGCAACGTCCTACTCTAGCGGAACGTCAGTCCGACTACCATCGGCGCTAAGGAGCTTAACTTCTGTGTTCGGCATGGGAACAGGTGTGACCTCCTTGCCATTGTCACCAGACAAGTGAATGTTTATACATTCAAAACTAGATAGTAAGTAAGGTTTTGTGTCGCAAAACATTTTTATTTGATTAAGTCTTCGATCGATTAGTATTCGTCAGCTCCACGTGTCACCACGCTTCCACCTCGAACCTATTAACCTCGTCATCTTCGAGGGATCTTATAACCGAAGTTGGGAAATCTCATCTTGAGGAGGGCTTCATGCTTAGATGCTTTCAGCACTTATCCCGTCCATACATAGCTACCCAGCTATGCCGTTGGCACGACAACTGGTACACCAGAGGTATGTCCATCCCGGTCCTCTCGTACTAAGGACAGCTCCTCTCAAATTTCCTACGCCCACGACGGATAGGGACCGAACTGTCTCACGACGTTCTGAACCCAGCTCGCGTACCGCTTTAATGGGCGAACAGCCCAACCCTTGGGACCGACTACAGCCCCAGGATGCGATGAGCCGACATCGAGGTGCCAAACCTCCCCGTCGATGTGAACTCTTGGGGGAGATAAGCCTGTTATCCCCGGGGTAGCTTTTATCCGTTGAGCGATGGCCCTTCCATATGGAACCACCGGATCACTAAGTCCGTCTTTCGACCCTGCTCGACTTGTAAGTCTCGCAGTCAAGCTCCCTTATGCCTTTACACTCTGTGAATGATTTCCAACCATTCTGAGGGAACCTTTGAGCGCCTCCGTTACCTTTTAGGAGGCGACCGCCCCAGTCAAACTGCCCACCTGACACTGTCTCCCACCACGATAAGTGGTGCGGGTTAGAAAGCCAACACAGCTAGGGTAGTATCCCACCAACGCCTCCACATAAGCTAGCGCTCACGTTTCAATGGCTCCTACCTATCCTGTACAAGCTGTGCCGAATTTCAATATCAGGCTACAGTAAAGCTCCACGGGGTCTTTCCGTCCTGTCGCGGGTAACCTGCATCTTCACAGGTACTATGATTTCACCGAGTCTCTCGTTGAGACAGTGCCCAAATCGTTACGCCTTTCGTGCGGGTCGGAACTTACCCGACAAGGAATTTCGCTACCTTAGGACCGTTATAGTTACGGCCGCCGTTTACTGGGGCTTCGATTCGTGGCTTCGCAGAAGCTAACCACTCCTCTTAACCTTCCAGCACCGGGCAGGCGTCAGCCCCTATACATCACCTTACGGTTTAGCAGAGACCTGTGTTTTTGATAAACAGTCGCTTGGGCCTATTCACTGCGGCTCTTCTGGGCGTAAACCCTAAAGAGCACCCCTTCTCCCGAAGTTACGGGGTCATTTTGCCGAGTTCCTTAACGAGAGTTCGCTCGCTCACCTTAGAATTCTCATCTTGACTACCTGTGTCGGTTTGCGGTACGGGCACCTGTTATCTATCTAGAGGCTTTTCTCGGCAGTGTGAAATCAACGACTCGAGGAAACAATTTCCTCTCCCCATCACAGCTTAGCCTGATGAGTGCCGGATTTGCCTAACACTCAGCCTTACTGCTTAGACGTGCACTCCAACAGCACGCTTCGCCTATCCTACTGCGTCCCCCCATCGATTAAAACGATACTAAGTGGTACAGGAATATCAACCTGTTATCCATCGCCTACGCCTGTCGGCCTCAGCTTAGGACCCGACTAACCCAGAGCGGACGAGCCTTCCTCTGGAAACCTTAGTCAATCGGTGGACGGGATTCTCACCCGTCTTTCGCTACTCACACCGGCATTCTCACTTCTAAACGCTCCACATGTCCTTGCGATCATGCTTCAACGCCCTTAGAACGCTCTCCTACCATTGTCCGAAGGACAATCCACAGCTTCGGTAATATGTTTAGCCCCGGTACATTTTCGGCGCAGTGTCACTCGACTAGTGAGCTATTACGCACTCTTTAAATGATGGCTGCTTCTAAGCCAACATCCTAGTTGTCTGGGCAACGCCACATCCTTTTCCACTTAACATATATTTGGGGACCTTAGCTGGTGGTCTGGGCTGTTTCCCTTTCGAACACGGACCTTATCACCCATGTTCTGACTCCCAAGTTAAATTAATTGGCATTCGGAGTTTGTCTGAATTCGGTAACCCGAGAGAAGCCCCTCGTCCAAACAGTGCTCTACCTCCAATAATCATCACTTGAGGCTAGCCCTAAAGCTATTTCGGAGAGAACCAGCTATCTCCAAGTTCGATTGGAATTTCTCCGCTACCCTCAGTTCATCCGCTCACTTTTCAACGTAAGTCGGTTCGGTCCTCCATTCAGTGTTACCTGAACTTCAACCTGACCAAGGGTAGATCACCTGGTTTCGGGTCTACGACCAAATACTCAACGCCCTATTCAGACTCGCTTTCGCTACGGCTCCACATTCGCTGCTTAACCTTGCATCAGATCGTAACTCGCCGGTTCATTCTACAAAAGGCACGCCATCACCCATTAACGGGCTCTGACTACTTGTAAGCACACGGTTTCAAGTTCTCTTTCACTCCCCTTTCGGGGTACTTTTCACCTTTCCCTCACGGTACTGGTTCACTATCGGTCACTAGAGAGTATTTAGCCTTAGGAGATGGTCCTCCCAGATTCCGACGGAATTTCACGTGCTCCGTCGTACTCAGGATCCACTCAAGAGAGAATACGTTTTCGACTACAGGATTATTACCTTCTTTGATTCATCTTTCCAGATGATTCGTCTAACATGTTCTTTTGTAACTCCGTATAGAGTGTCCTACAACCCCAACAAGCAAGCTTGTTGGTTTGGGCTCTTCCCGTTTCGCTCGCCGCTACTCAGGGAATCGATTTTTCTTTCTTTTCCTCCGGGTACTAAGATGTTTCAGTTCTCCGGGTCTGCCTTCTGACATGCTATGAATTCACATGTCAATAACATGACATCACTCATGTTGGGTTCCCCCATTCGGAAATCTCTGGATCAACGCTTACTTACAGCTACCCAAAGCATATCGTCGTTAGTAACGTCCTTCATCGGCTTCTAGTGCCAAGGCATCCACCGTGCGCCCTTAATAACTTAATCTCTGTTTTCGCTCAACTTTAAGTCAATCGCTTTCATATGGCTTCGTTTCCATTCGTTACCTGAAAAACGATTTCTTTTAAAGTTTAAAACAAAAACACGTTATTAATCTTGTGAGTGTTCTTTCGAACACTAGCGATTATTTATGAATTCAAGCTTATTTAAAACTCTATTCACTCGGTTTTGCTTGGTAAAATCTTTACTTACTTATCTAGTTTTCAATGTACAATAAAAATGGTGGAGACTAGCGGGATCGAACCGCTGACCTCCTGCGTGCAAAGCAGGCGCTCTCCCAACTGAGCTAAGCCCCCAAAATATGTAATTAATAAATGGTGGGCCTAAGTGGACTCGAACCACCGACCTCACGCTTATCAGGCGTGCGCTCTAACCAGCTGAGCTATAGGCCCATTTTCACTTGAATGATAATAAACATTCAAAACTGAATACAATATGTCACGTTATTCCTCATCTTCTACGAAGATATTCCGAATATATCCTTAGAAAGGAGGTGATCCAGCCGCACCTTCCGATACGGCTACCTTGTTACGACTTCACCCCAATCATTTGTCCCACCTTCGACGGCTAGCTCCAAAAGGTTACTCCACCGGCTTCGGGTGTTACAAACTCTCGTGGTGTGACGGGCGGTGTGTACAAGACCCGGGAACGTATTCACCGTAGCATGCTGATCTACGATTACTAGCGATTCCAGCTTCATATAGTCGAGTTGCAGACTACAATCCGAACTGAGAACAACTTTATGGGGTTTGCTTGACCTCGCGGTTTCGCTGCCCTTTGTATTGTCCATTGTAGCACGTGTGTAGCCCAAATCATAAGGGGCATGATGATTTGACGTCATCCCCACCTTCCTCCGGTTTGTCACCGGCAGTCAACTTAGAGTGCCCAACTTAATGATGGCAACTAAGCTTAAGGGTTGCGCTCGTTGCGGGACTTAACCCAACATCTCACGACACGAGCTGACGACAACCATGCACCACCTGTCACTCTGTCCCCCGAAGGGGAAAACTCTATCTCTAGAGGGGTCAGAGGATGTCAAGATTTGGTAAGGTTCTTCGCGTTGCTTCGAATTAAACCACATGCTCCACCGCTTGTGCGGGTCCCCGTCAATTCCTTTGAGTTTCAACCTTGCGGTCGTACTCCCCAGGCGGAGTGCTTAATGCGTTAGCTGCAGCACTAAGGGGCGGAAACCCCCTAACACTTAGCACTCATCGTTTACGGCGTGGACTACCAGGGTATCTAATCCTGTTTGATCCCCACGCTTTCGCACATCAGCGTCAGTTACAGACCAGAAAGTCGCCTTCGCCACTGGTGTTCCTCCATATCTCTGCGCATTTCACCGCTACACATGGAATTCCACTTTCCTCTTCTGCACTCAAGTTTTCCAGTTTCCAATGACCCTCCACGGTTGAGCCGTGGGCTTTCACATCAGACTTAAAAAACCGCCTACGCGCGCTTTACGCCCAATAATTCCGGATAACGCTTGCCACCTACGTATTACCGCGGCTGCTGGCACGTAGTTAGCCGTGGCTTTCTGATTAGGTGCCGTCAAGACGTGCATAGTTACTTACACATTTGTTCTTCCCTAATAACAGAGTTTTACGATCCGAAGACCTTCATCACTCACGCGGCGTTGCTCCGTCAGGCTTTCGCCCATTGCGGAAGATTCCCTACTGCTGCCTCCCGTAGGAGTCTGGACCGTGTCTCAGTTCCAGTGTGGCCGATCACCCTCTCAGGTCGGCTACGCATCGTTGCCTTGGTAAGCCGTTACCTTACCAACTAGCTAATGCGGCGCGGATCCATCTATAAGTGACAGCAAGACCGTCTTTCACTGTTGAACCATGCGGTTCAACATGTTATCTGGTATTAGCTCCGGTTTCCCGAAGTTATCCCAGTCTTATAGGTAGGTTATCCACGTGTTACTCACCCGTCCGCCGCTAACGTCAGAGGAGCAAGCTCCTCGTCTGTTCGCTCGACTTGCATGTATTAGGCACGCCGCCAGCGTTCATCCTGAGCCAGGATCAAACTCTCCATAAAAAATTATGATGTTTGATTAGCTCATAAATACTAATAGTTTGTAACGTTTCGTTACTGTTTATTGGAATTAACGTTGACATATTGTCATTCAGTTTTCAATGTTCATTAACACTTACAACACATTATTGTATCAAAATGAATTCATTAAGTCAAGAATAATTTTTTTATTTTATTTCTTGTTTGTTCTTAATTAATTCAACAAATAATATCTTATAGTGTTTATCGTGAAAATTCAATAGTCAAAATTACACTTTATTAATATCTGCTTAATGCTTTTTACTTTAAGTTTTCAATTAATTAATCTGTTTTTGACGACTTTTATATATTACCAAGTTATCTTGTTATCGTCAATAAATATATCAAAGTTTTTATGTTCAAAATTACTTTATGAGTGAATTTATTTCTTCATTAAGAAGAATAGATTTATAAAGTGTAAATAGAATGTTTTGATAATAGAGTTTAAACTTATATTATTCACACTATTAAAAAGAAACATAAATTAAGAGGTATCGACAAGAATTATTTAAGTCTCAAGATCAATTTGTTGATATATCTTGAACCTCTTCAGACTAGTCCTCAGTTTGATTGAGACTAGTATCTTTTTTCTTTATCGAAACCTCTTGGTTTTACAAGTTTATGACTTTTCGCTTTCCTTACATTCTTTACATATGCCATAAATCTCCATACGATGATGCGTTACATCGAAATCAGTAACGTGTTGAGCTAATTGTTCAACTTCATCTAATTGAGGATAATGGAAATCTACTATTTTTCCACACTTTTCACAAATAATGTGGTAGTGATTATTAGTATTAAAGTCAAATCTACTCGATGCATCGCCATATGTTAATTCTTTTACTATACCAATGTCTTTAAAAACTCTGAGATTGTTATATATTGTCGCAACACTTATATTAGGAAAATCAGGTGAAAGAGCTTGGTAAATCTCATCAGCTGTTGGATGTGAATGTGAAGAAATAAGATAGCGAATGATTGCTTGTCTTTGTGGAGTTATACGAATTCCAGCTTTTCTCAAAGAAGCAATTGATTCTTCAAGTTCATGTTCTATTGACTCTAATTCCGCACTCATTGAATTCACCATCTTTCTAATTAATAATAATTATTACTTGATACTAATATAACTGTTGCTATAAATAAATGTCAATAAGTACGTGTAGTTTTCAACTAATATCCTTTATTAGGATCAACTTTATTCTCAATTACATCTTTGTTATTGAGAAAATATTCAAGATTTCTTTCAAAAATATTTGTCGCTTCTCGATTAATATTTTTATCATTGCCTGTAATATGTGCAGTAATTGTTACATTATTTAATTCATATAACGAATTGTCACTATTGAGAGGCTCATTTTCAAAAACATCTAAATATGCATGTCGAATAAGTTTATCTTTCAGTACATTTACCATAACTTGTTCATCTACTATCGTTCCTCTTCCAATATTTATAAACAATGCATCGTCTTTCATCTTTTCAAAATCTCCTCTTTGGAGTAAATGGATAGTTTCTTTAGTTTCAGGTAGTGAGTTAACAATGATATCTGCATCGTCTATCACTTTATCTAACTTATCTAACGAAAAGATTTCATCAAAATGTTCTTTTTCTTTGCCGAATTTACTGATTCCTATTACTTTCATTCCAAAGGCTTGAGCTAAGTATGCAGTTTTTTGAGCAATAGCACCAGTGCCTAAAAATAATAATTTTTCTCCTTTAACTCTTTTACCAGTCAGACTACGATCATATTTTTTAGCAACTTGATTTTTATATGACGTTCTCATTTTCTTATAGTCATCCAATATAAATGCGATAATAAATTCAGATAATTGTTTAGCTTGAATACCTCGCCCATTAGTTAGAATTATTTTTTTGTCATTTATATAATCTAATGGAAGATTATTTACTCCTGTCGCAAACCAGCCTATCCATTTTAAATTTTCACATTCTTCAATAAAGCTTTTATCAATTTTTCCATTATAACCTATTAAAATATCTAAGGTCTTTCTATCTCCTATTGAGACACTTTCTACCTTATCATAAAATTTGAACGTTTCACTAGGAAATTTAGCTCTTAACTCATCTTCTATCTCTTTCAATCTATTCAAGCTGACAATCTTCACGATTAACCCTCCAAAATAGTTTTTAATTCGCTTATTTGAGTTTTAACTTTTACTTTTTCAATGATATCTAATATATATCCATTTTCATCTATAACAAATGTAGTTCGTACAATTCCCATACTTTCCTTGCCGAATGATTTTTTTAACTGGTAAACACCAACTTTATCTGCTAATTTGTAATCTTCGTCTACCAGTAAGTCAAAATTTAATTGGTGTTTCTTTATAAAATTTTGATGTTTAGTTTTAGAATCAGCACTAATTCCGTAAACATCTACACCTAAATGATTAAAATCTGATAAATAATCTCTAAAATCACACGCTTCTGTTGTACATGTTGGTGTGTTATCTCTTGGATAGAAATACAGAATCGCTTTGCGCCCTCTAATTGTATCATTAGTTATTACTTTACCATTTTGATTCTCTAACGAAAAAGATGGAAATTGCTCGCCTTTTTTAATCATGTGTTCACCTACTTCTTAATAGTGTTGGTTTTATGATACGATATTAACTGAAAATATTAAATAAAAAGAGGTTGATAGACATGAATTTCACTGAAAGCGAACGTCTGCAGGAACTATCTAGCGAATATATACTAGGAGGAGTTAACTCACCTTCACGTTCTTACAAAGCAGTAGGTGGTGGCGCTCCAGTTGTAATGAAAGAAGGTCATGGTGCTTATTTATACGATGTAGACGGCAACAAATTCATCGATTATTTACAAGCTTATGGTCCTATAATTACTGGACATGCGCATACTCATATTACTGAAGCCATTCAAGAACAAGCAGCTAAAGGTGTGCTATATGGCACGCCAACAGAACTAGAAATTGATTTTTCTAAAAAATTAAGAGAAGCTATCCCTTCTTTAGAAAAAATACGTTTTGTTAATTCTGGTACTGAAGCAGTAATGACAACGATAAGGGTTGCACGTGCATACACCAAAAGAAATAAAATTATTAAATTTGCGGGTTCATATCATGGACATTCTGAC
Organism: Staphylococcus saccharolyticus; assembly: GCF_900458815.1. Taxonomy (NCBI): domain Bacteria; kingdom Bacillati; phylum Bacillota; class Bacilli; order Caryophanales; family Staphylococcaceae; genus Staphylococcus; species Staphylococcus saccharolyticus. The sequence continues at coordinate 951,390 of NZ_UHDZ01000001.1, read as the reverse complement.
CTCGTTTTAGTAGCAGCTGGTAGTGGACCTTCACAGTTAGGCTCTCCAGATTCAGCCGGTGTACCTCAAAGTGTTGCTCAAGAAGTAATTACAGTCCAGTTCAATGATGTTGATTCATATAGAGAAGCCATTGAATATTGGAAAGATGAGATTGCAGCAGTTCTTGTTGAACCAATCGTTGGTAACTTCGGCATGGTTATGCCCCAACCTGGTTTTTTAGAAGAGGTTAATAAAATTTCTCATGACAATGGAACTTTAGTCATTTATGATGAAGTAATTACAGCATTCCGCTTCCATTATGGTGCAGCCCAAGATTTACTCGGAGTTAAACCTGATTTAACTGCTTTTGGTAAAATTGTCGGTGGTGGTTTACCGATTGGCGGATATGGTGGTCGCCAAGATATTATGGAACACGTTGCACCTTTAGGACCAGCTTATCAAGCAGGTACCATGGCAGGTAATCCACTATCTATGAGAGCAGGAATTGCATTATTAGAAGTATTAGAACAAGATGGTGTATATGAAAAGTTAGATCAATTAGGTCAGCGTCTTGAAAATGGTTTATTAAATTTAATTGAAAAGCATAATATTACAGCCACAATTAATAGAATTTATGGCTCACTCACTCTATATTTCACTGATGAGAAAGTCACTCATTATGAACAAGTTGAAAACTCTGATGGAGAAGCCTTTGCACAATTTTTCAAATTAATGTTAAATCAAGGTATTAATTTAGCTCCTTCTAAATTTGAAGCGTGGTTCCTAACAACAGAGCACACTGAGGAAGATATTGATAAAACTATAGGAGCTGCTGATTATGCATTTAGCCAAATGAAATAGTAAATCTCTCTTTATCTTAATAGCCTGAGACATCAATCATTGTCTAAGGTATTTTTTATTGGCAGTCGAAGATTGAATTGAAATTACGCTTATATCATGCTTTTTTTAATTATAGTCCAGCCCCAACATAGAGAAGTTCGCTCAGAAATTCTATGTACAATGCAAGTTGGGGTTCAGGGCCAGGATGGAACAACGGATTCAATACGAATTCTGTTCCCCGACTTTTTTATTATCTGTGAAACTAAGCCTCTAATTATAAACTTGATTAATTTAGCCTCTCGGTGTATAACATTAATGAATGAGAATATAATTTTTTAATTCAAATTAAATAAAAGGAGCATTTTATTTGAGACTCGGAGCCCGGATCTTTAAAACTGGTATAGCAATTATACTAGCTATGTCTATCGCTTCTTTACTACCAGAAGATATTGGTTTAAAGGCACTTGCTGGTGTCAGTGCAGTAGTTGCCATGCAACCTAGTGTTTATCGCTCTATAAAAACAGTATCTGAACAAGCGATTGGTAATGTTATTGGCGCCTTATTGGCAGTTACAATGGTGACAATTTTCAGTGATAATTTTATCATCATGGGTGTAACGGTAATCCTATTAATTGCTATTTTATTTCAATTTAAACTAGCCCATGTAGCTACTTTAGCAAGTGTGACTGCGCTAATCATAATGGGTCAACACACAGGTTCTTTTTACGTGGCAGCATTTTTTAGATTTGTACTAGTCATGATTGGTGTTTTAAGCTCATCAGTTGTTAACCTCATTTTCTTACCACCAAAGTTCGAAACAAAGATATACTATAATTCAATGAATATCTCTTCAGATATCTTTGTGTGGTTTAAGTTAGTACTCAATGATACATCAGAATTTCATAATATTAAGCAAGATGGAGATCAACTGAACACACGAATTACTAAACTAGAACAAATTTTTGATTACTATAGTGAAGAAAGACCATTCACTAAGAAGCAAATCTTCCAACAAAATAGAAAGAAAATACTATTTAAAGAAGTAGTGGGAACGACTAGACAAGCATATGAAGTACTTAAACGAATGTCTCGTTTTCAAAATGATCTTCATCAACTTAACAATCAACTGTTATTACAGATCAAATTAGAACTTGATTCTTTAGTAGCTGTTCATGAACAGATTTTTAAAAGTCTATCTAAAAAAGCAAAATATGATGTCACACAATTTGATTACGAAGTTGATAATCCACAAAAGAAAAATTTAATGGATGCTTTTCAACAACAATTGATTCAACAGCCCCATCAAACTAAATATTCTTATACAAATGTTATGCAAATTATAGCTACAATAGAAGAATATAGATATCATCTTGAGCATTTAGACCGCATTCGTTTAAGTTTCTTTACTTATCACCGTTCAGATTCTGACATCGATATATCTGATGAAGACTTTGATTTGTAAGTTGAAAAAATCACCTATTACCTGTTAAGTAATAGGTGGTTTTATAATTTAATGATATTACTTTTATTACAAACCTTGAATACTATAAAGATGTTCATAAGCGCCTTGTTTAGCAATAAGTTCACGATGTGTGCCAATTTCAGCGATTCGTCCATTTTCCATAACAACTATCTTATCAGCATGAGTAATTGTGGATAATCGATGTGCTACGATAAGCGTTGTTCTATCTTTACTTAATACGTCTAAAGCTTCTTGAATAATGGCTTCACTTTCCAAGTCCAGTGCACTCGTCGCTTCATCAAGAATTAAAATTGGAGGATTATTTAAAAATATACGAGCAATCGATAGTCTTTGTTTTTGACCTCCAAATAATTTTACTCCTCGTTCTCCAACTTCAGTATCATACCCTTCTGGTAGACTCGTAATAAAATCATGTGCGTTAGCCATTTTAGCAGCTTCTATAACTTCTTTATCATTATAATTATCGATTAAAATTTCTCCTTCTGTAACATTGTAAAAACGTGGTATCAAATTAATTAAAATAGATTTACCTCCACCACTCATACCTACAAAAGCTACAGTTTCACCTTTATTAATGATTAAATTGATGTCATGTAAAACTTCATGTTCATTTAGATTATATTTAAAACTTACATGTTTTAATTCAATTTGCCCACGTTGAATCTCTAAAGGCTGTGCACCGATACCATTTTTTATATCATAATCTTCATCCATCAATTGAAAGACTCTATCCATGGATGCAAAACTTTGAGTTAATGTTGTAAATGAAGAAACGAGCCTTCTAAGAGGACCAAATAATTGCTCCAAGTACCCAACAAATGCTGCTAGTGTACCGACTGTGATTGATCCTGATATTGCTAAATAAGATCCAACTCCAATAACAATAATCGGACCTAAATCTGTAACTGTATTAATTGCTGCAAATGAGTAAGCATTCCATCTAGTATGTTGAAATGCACACTGTAGAAAATGACGATTACGATGGTCAAAATTTTGAGCCTCATTATCTTCAATTGCAAAGCTTTTGATTACAGACATTCCCTGCACACGTTCATGTAAAAAATCTTGCACTTCCGCTAATACTTGTGAACGTATGCGAGTTAATTTTCTAAGTCTACCAAAGAAAAAGTAAACTGTAAGAATATAAAATGGAAAGATGAAAATTGCTGCAAACGTAAGCCTAACATCAAGGAAGAACATAATTGATAGTGCAATGATAATTGTGACACAATCTAACCATATGTTCATTAAACCAGTTAATTATGAAGTCTTTCGTTTGTTCCACATCATTAATGACACGAGAAATCACTTGCCCAACTTGGTTATTAGCATAGAAACGAGCACTTAGTGCTTGTAAGTGATTATATAATTGCTTACGTATGTCATATAAAATTTTATTACTTGTCCATTGGGCTAAATATTGACGTATAAAATCTATAGGTGGACGCACGATTAAAAATATAAATAAAGCTATACCAATGGCAATTCCAAGATGACTAAATTTCTCACTATTAGACAAAGAATGGTTATTAATCACGCCGTCTATAGCGTATTTAATTAATAAAGGTATGAGCATCGGAATTCCAAATTTAATGATACCCACCGTAATTGTTGCAATAATACGATATCTATATGGTTTCACGAACTTTAAATATCGTTTTATCATTCGTGTTTCCCCCCCTTACGTTAAATTCATTTTAAATAAAAATGAATAGAGGTTGGACACATTTCATTTGTACACTCTGAAACCTTAAAGTAATACAAATGATAACGTCTCAACCTCTGATACATGGCGACACTCTATATGATGTTATTTAAATTGTATTGAAAATTATATTGTACTCATTTAAAGAAGTTACAAGTATAAAGATTAGCATCTAAAAATACTTTCTCAATATAAAACATTTGTTAATAATTTACATCTTTTTTGCTTAATAATTTCTTATTTTCTTATAACGTTGTTTCCATACTTTAATAAAATCTGGTGCAAAAGGCCCTTTTTTCTGCTCAATCCACTGTTGTAGAATATCAACGTTTCTTCTTAAAATAACATCAATGTCATGCGGATAATTCATTTGATCCATATGTTGCTCATATTCATCTTCGTCTAATAAATGATATTTCCCATTCGGATAAGCTTTAATATCCAAATCATAATCAATATACTTGAGTGCTTCTTCGTCGCACACAAAAGGTGATGATAAATTACAATAATAATAAATACCATCTTCCCTAAACATACATATTACATTAAACCAATACTCTGAGTGAAAATAAACAATCGCTGGTTCACGAGTAATCCATGTACGTCCATCACTTTCAGTAACTAACGTGTGATCGTTACCTCCGATAATCACATGGTCAGTTCCCTTTAAGATAGTTGTTTCAGACCAAACACGATGAATATTTCCATCATGTTTATAACTCTGAATTTTAATCGTTTCTCCTTCTTTAGGTATGGACTCTTCAACCATACTCCACACCACCTTTTTGTTTTTAGCCAATTAGATTATATCATATTTTATATCAAGAGCTTAACAAATGAAGAGAAGTTCCACAGCTTTATTATTTATTTCTTATCCCACAATGAATTGGTAAATCTTATCCATAGAAACAGGAAACGTATACTGTTCTCTATCATCTAAATCAAACCAAGTGTAATTATCAGGAAGCAAACGATTCGATAAATTTATCGAATTCGGAACACTATAAACTTTGATATTCCACGTCATATGTGTGAATTGATGACGTAATTCAAAAATAGGTGTTTTAATCGTTTCTATTTTAATTCCTATATCTTTCGTGATTTTATTATCAGCAACTGATGCTTCTCTCATAGGAAACTGCCACATACCATTAAGAAGTTTATCCTTACGCTTCTCAAGTAAATATTTTCCTTCGTCATTTCTGATTAAGAAAACTTTCTGATTCAATGTCCTCTTTTTTATATTTTTAGTTTTAACTGGAAGCTCTTGCGTAGTCCTGTTGTGGAAGGCTTCACAATGATCTTGGACTGGGCAAAACAAGCAAAGAGGTGATTTTGGTGTACAAATCAAAGCACCAAGTTCCATCATTGCTTGATTAAAGGTACCAGAATTATCTTGAACATAAGGTTTTAGTTCTGTTTCATAAGCCTTACGTGTCGTTTGTAATTTAGTATCCCGAAAGTCGTTATTTAACCTTGACCACACTCTAAAAACATTACCGTCCACTGTGGCTAAAGGGTGGTTGAATGCAATACTCATCACTGCTGCTAGAGTATAAGGTCCTACGCCCTTTAATTTTTTAAAAATCTCAGGATCTGTAGGTACTTCGCCCCCGTGTTTATGATTGACTTCTTTTATAGCAGTATGAAAATTACGAACACGACTATAATAGCCTAAGCCTTCCCAATATTTTAATACGTCATCTTCGTTGGCGTCACTTAAAGACTTTATGGAAGGAAAACGTGTGATAAATTTGTGATAATAATCAACAACAGTATTAACTTGAGTTTGTTGTAACATCACTTCACTAAGCCAGATATAATATGGATTAGTTGTTTCCCTCCAAGGCATATCACGTTGATTTTTGTCAAACCAATCAACAATATTCTTTTTAAACGATGGTTCTTGATACATGCAACTATTCCTTTCTATTAAATGCTTACATTTTAAAAGTTTGATAATGCGATTAACTATTAAAAACAACACTGATTGAAGTAAGTTAATTTTGTTATTCATACTTTTAGATTATAATATATATTAAATAAAGATGAAAAGAGTGAGCAATTATGGATACAGCCACGCATATTGTCATAAGTGTGAGTCTCACTGCATTAGCAACGACAGATCCTGGAATGGCGGGCTCTTTCGCTGCTACAGCCACTACTTTAATTGCAGGATCATTAATACCTGATGGTGACACCGTTTTAAAATTAAAGGACAACGCTACCTACATTTCTCATCACAGAGGTATTACACATTCAATACCTTTCACTATTTTATGGCCGATTTTAATAACCTTTTTAATATTTGTTATATTCAATCATACAGATCCTTTACACGTGTGGTTATGGGCACAGCTTGCAGTTTTTTTACACGTCTTTGTAGATATTTTTAATTCATATGGTACTCAAGCTTTACGTCCCATTACAAATAAGTGGATTCAACTTAGTGTCATTAACACTTTTGATCCTATTATTTTCATCATCTTATGCATTGGTGTCATATTATGGATTATCGGCGTTCACCCTTATGTTGCAATTTTTCCAATGATTGGTGTCTTGTTAATCTATTATATTATTCGATTTATGATGCAATCAGCAATTAAAAAGAAAGCACTTAAAAATATTGAACGCTCTCATAATCCTGTTAAAGTGTTTGTAGCACCCACTATGAAATTTCATATATGGCGTGTAGCTATACAAACTGATAAACACGACTATGTGGGTGTTTCTAGATGGAAGAATATAGATTTCACAGATAAAGTTAAACGTCAATCTATGACACCAGACTCATTATTATGGAAAGTCAAAGGTAACAAAGATATATTCACTTTCTTAAATTTCTCATCAATATATCGGTGGCAGACAACACCTTTAGAAGATGGTACAACTGAAATTAGATTAATGGATTTGAGATATCTTAATAAAGGGCACTATTCATTTGTAGCTATAGCGCACTTGACTCATGATAATGAAATAGATCATTCATACATCGGATGGGTCTTTAGTGAAGACAAGTTACAACGTAAATTATTTTCACAATAGAAATATCAAAAAACTAGGCACCCTACTATTGCAATTCGCGTTTTAGGGTGCCTTGATTTTTAAAAAAATTAATTCATTAAATTTACAGAGCAATTATTTTTTATCATCATTAGATTGTGACAAACCATGAGAATCATCAGTCAGTTGTCCTTCATTACCTTTCATTTTCTTATTGTCTTTAGCTTTAGAGCTTTCATAACTATTATTTCCATGATTTGAAATCATCTCGCTATCAGATAAACTTCGATATTTATCAAGTGCAATATGTCGAACTAATACGTAATTAATAACACACATCATTGCCATAAAAAGAATAATATATATATGGTATGGAATGTTGCTCATACTTACTGAACCGAATACAACTGACTGTGCACTTCCATGTACGAAATAATAGAGTGGATTGATCATGAGAATATGATTCAGTAAATTCAAGTGCATTTTCGGAATAAATAAAATTGGAACCATAAAGAAACTTATGACACTTATTATAATAAATACAATATCAACATTCTTAAAAACATATTTTAATAACCCGAACATCACTGCTGAAATGCTAATAAATATTGCACTTATTACTAAATAGTATAAAAGCGAAAGTAATGACGTTTCAAAATTGACTGGCTTTAAAAAAGCAATGATTAACCCCAAAATGAACATAGAGATCAACGCTAACATCGCGATAACTATTGAAGGCGTTACTGAAGAAACATGGAAGGATTTCATTACTATGTAATCTTTAACATAGTATCGATATCCCAAATAGATTGAAAGAGTTATTATGCTAAAAATAATTAATGCAGCTACTCTAAATAACCATCGCGCTTGAATAATGTCAGTAGTATGATTAAAATTAAAAAATCCTTCAATAGCTAAAATCATAATGAGACTAACGATTAAGCTTATCGCAAACCATTTCCAAGATTGTTTAAATCTTTTTTTACAAAAGCTAATAAGATGTGGAAAGTTTTTAATATACATTATTAAATTATCTATCATTTTCACACCTACAATTCAATATATATCCATTTGTCATCTTTCATATCTGCAATGAAGTAACCACTACCTGATTTTGTAATCCAAATATCTTTTTTGATATGATATTTTTTCTTTAATTCTGTTTTATTTTCTATAGGAATAACAAAACCTGTTAATTTATCCTCATCACCAAAAATCATTTTTATAGGTTGTTGTGTTATTGGTACCACATTGCGACTATCTTTAGATGGAACAAGTGTTTTAGTAACTTTATCATGTTCTTTGTGTAAATGACTGTTGAAGTATTCTACATAAGTACTATAATTCGTTTTAATATATGGAGATAATTTTTTAAAGCTATGTGATTCATATAGACCAGCCGGATTAAAATAGAATAACTCATTTTTTTCTATACCGTACATTTTATGATCCATTTCAATACGATATTTTTTGCTATTTTCTCCAGTAATAGTCATTAAACTATATTTAGGTAATTTTACATTTTTAGAGCCACTTAAAGTTACTGATCCATTCAAGGCTAACCCGTAAGCTAGTTTATCTTCATAAGGATCTTTACTTTGATTTTGAATTGACGCTTGCGTATTATTATCATCAATGCGAATTCTTCCCAAATCATTAAAGAATAAGATACCCATTAATGCTAAACCAATTAAAAAACTCACAGATAATGTCCAGAATCTAACTAAAAAAACTGGAGGCTTCGCATGATTATAACGTTCTATTCTTTTGAAATTATAAGTCATTTCAGGTGTACATGAACGATTTTTTTTCCAATCATAATCAAAATTCTCAATTTCAGATGTAGAAATAAGACTTAAACGGTCTTTTTCATGCTCTCTAAACATAGGTAACACTTGGTTTAACGATCCTTCTTTACGTATTTGACCGTGTGATACCCACGTAATATAATTGCTCGTTTCACTAATTTTATCAATATCATCATCTATTAGAACTAATGTTTTATTTTCTTTTATGTAATCATTTGAAAGTTCAATCGCACGTTTAAAAAATGTGTTGTCTAAATATGTTAATACATGATTGAGTACGATAATAGCACTTTGTGATGTACGAACAATACTTAATAACAATTGTGCATATTCATTATTTGATAGCGATGAAATTTTATGTTGTAATTGATTTCCTAAATGTGCCCATTGAATAATTTGTTCAGCTTTATGCTCACTAACTTGATATGGAAATAATTGAACAACGTCATTGATATAGCTTTGAACTGTTTGATGATTGACGTATTTATCTTCTATATCTCCATAATAGAGATTATCACTACATATAACTTTACCTTTATCTGGTTTTACAGCACCACTTAAAATTCTACCAATTAGAGTTTTAGAGGAACCTGGTTCTCCAATTATACCTAAGGCTTCACCTTGATAAATATGCAAAGAAATATTATTAAGGTTGATATCCTCAGCATCATATCCAAAAGGTTGATACCATTTTTTCGACTTTTTGTTCCTATAGTAATGTGTGACCTTAAGTAATTTTAAAACAATTGAGCTTCCCATTGATTAAACATCCTTCTAAATTTTTAATAATGCTAATGGTAAACCTTCTTCTGGTTCAGCGCTATTAATTCTGAAACCCCAAGCAAAAACACCTTTTAATCGTTCAACTTTAAAGAATTGTTCGCTGCCATCATTAAGTTTATATATTTTTCCAATTTCAACTTTATTATGATCAATCAAATAACTCTCAGCTACTATGACCTTACTTTGATATACATTATACTCATTCATAATGCCATTTATTTCGGCTTTACACATTTTTTCTTTAAATGTTTGAATTTCATATCTTAATTCTTGCTATGACATTTCACTCATTTTCTTCTGTCCCATCAGATATACCGCTCTCTTCTAATTTAGATTTAATTTTATCATATTTATAACCTTTTCTCATAAGTGCTTCTATCGTTTTCATGATTAATTTATTGCCATCATATTTTCTACAATTTTTATTATAGACTTTCTCTAAATCACGTTGCAATAAATTATCTAATGTCTCTTCATCTTGAAAAAAATCCAACTCGTTCATAACTATTTGAATAGCGTCAAGGGTATATCCTTTACGCAATAACGATTGAGTAACTTTTTGTTTTACTTTTATTTCATGCCCCTTTTTTAACTTTAATATCTTTTTTCCTACTTTAATCACATCATCAAGCGGTTGTTGTTGTTCATATAACTGAGTATAATTGTCAATTACTGTTGGTTCTATACCTAGTTGATACAATTTTTGTTTATAGATTTCTGGACCTTTTTCTGTTGTGTTAATCATAGTATTCTTTAAACTCTCAGCGTAATCTTCATGGTCTATGAGCTTCTCTTTATAGCAAAAGTCAATCACTTGTTGAATAACATTCAGATTCATTTCATATTTTTCAAGATATTGACGTACTTCTTTCTCAGTCCGCTTTTTATAAGATAAATATTGAATTGCCATATTAACACCACGGCGATAGAGGTCAAACTCTTGAATTTTTTGCATATCTACCTCTTCAAGTAGTTGATCTTTTTTCAAATTAAACTGAACTAAGGTATTAATATCTATACCCATTTCAAATTTTCCATCAAGATACAGATTAAAGCGTTCTTTATTGTTTTTTTGTACTTCTATTTTTGTGACTTTTGGCATTCAATCATCCCTACTTTTTCTATAAAACTTTTCATATTAAGTAACTTTATTATGGCACAATCTCACTCAATTCAAAAATGAGTTAATTTCATAAAAGAAAATATTAATAAAAACATGAAAAAACGTCCTACTTCTGTTATAAAAAAGTGGACATTCAACATTCTGTTAATTACCTAATTGCGACATTGATTCTTTATATTGAGCATCGGTAATATAATCTTGTTGTTTCATTTTTTCTAAATTTATTTTTACTCTATTAATAAAATTATTTGACATATCGTTAACGTCATAAACACTTGGCGCATTTACCTTACTCGCTAAAATTGCACTTTGTAATACACTAATTTGATTCATGTTAGAATTATTTTTATTCACAGTTGCACCAAAATAATGATTTGCTGCACCTTCAATTGTATATTGGTCATCACCATAATAAATATTATTCATATAAAAGCTTAAAATTTGATTTTTATTATATTGTCGTTCAACTTTATGAGCAACAAATAACTCTTTAATTTTTCTTGTGAATGAACGTTCATTATCGTAATAACAATTCTTTACTACTTGTTGAGTAATTGTACTACCACCTTGAACATCTCGATCACTGATTGTAGAAAATAACGCTCTTGTCGTACCTTTTAAATCAAAACCATGATGCTTATAAAAACGTCCATCTTCCATTGATACAAATGCCCCTTTAACATATTCTGGCATATCATCTACTGAAACAAAATCACTTTTATTTTCTATAGTTTTCAAATCATCTACGTTTGCTCTTGAGGATAAAAAATACATTGCGCCTACAAACAGCGCTATTATAATAAGAATAGCCATTGTAACTTTTAATAAAACTCTTTTACTTCTTTTCTTTTTTGGTGGTTTACCTACTGGTTGATAATACGTATTATAATGAGGCTTTCTTATATCATAACGTTGCTTATGATACGAATCCGCATATTTTTCGATTCTTTTCATGCATTAGCTCCTTTTCTTAAACTCACCCTCTTAAAATGAGTGTACCAGTAGTTGTATTGATTAGCTATAGGTAAACCTAAAAATCAGTCCTAGGGTGTATCAATATTGGTAACAAAAATAAAAAGCTGTCGACTTTAGTCGACAGTTACAAAGCAATTATAAATAATAAACCTAATTATGCTTCTAATTGTTTAACAATTTCTCTATTGAAATCATCTAAATCATCTGGAGTACGACTTGTCACAATATTTTTGTCAACGACTACTGATTCATCAACAACTTGCGCACCAGCATTTGATAAATCTTTACGTACGTTAATAACTCCAGTAATTGTACGTCCATTTAAATCATCAGTATCAACTAATACTAATGGACCGTGGCAAATGGCGAATGTTGGCACATCATTTTTAGTAAAGTACTTAGCAAATGTACCGTAACGACCTTCAGCATCTCCACGTAAATGATCAGGTGAGAAACCTCCAGGAATTAATAATGCATCATAGTTTTCAGGTTTAGCATCAGCAATACTTACATCAACTGTTGCTTTTTCACCATGTTTACCAACAACTTCATGTTTAGCAGTATCACCAATAATTTCAGTTTCAAAACCAGCATTTTCTAAAGCTTCTTTAGGGCTAGTTAATTCTATATCTTCAAATTCATCTGCTAGAATGATTGCTACTTTTTTTGTCATAATTCAAAATCACCTTTCTCTATTTTAATACTAATAGTAATATAGACAATATGACTATGAATTAAACATACTAACCATACAAACCTTTTAATTAATCTCATACTTATACAAAAAGTTTTCCATCCCTATAACCTAGACAGAAAACTTTCATCATTTGCATACTTTCTATTTTGATACTTGTTTAACTTTTTCTTCTAATTGGTCAAGCAAGCCAATCCATTCATCAATATCTTCAACACACACCCCATCAGGATTGACATGGTCAATATCTTCAATAAATTTATTTAATCGTGTCTTAATTTGGTCTATCGTTTGTTGTTCACTCATTAACAATTAGAACTCCTTTTTAAAGATTTTCCGATATTAACATCCTAACAGAATTTGACAAAAAGCGATATAATCATAATAATATTTACTGTACTTTTTACATATAATAATAAACAAAGTAGATGGAAAGTTTATTTTTAGGAGTAATAATCAATGTTAATAACAAACAAACAACCTATTTCTATCAACAATGACCCTTGGGAAGCTTATAACGATGTTTTAGACAATGAGAAACTCACGCTAAGTAACATAGAATTCACAACTACAAACTTGTGTAATATGCGTTGTAGCCATTGTGCAGTTGGTTATACCCTTCAAACTAAAGATCCTGAACCTCTACCAATGGACCTTATTTACCGACGTCTAGATGAAATTCCAAACTTAAGAACGATGTCAATTACTGGTGGCGAACCCATGTTTTCTAAAAAAACTATTAAAAACAATATTATACCTCTTCTTAAATATGCTTACAATCGAGGTATTTATGTTCAAATGAATTCTAATTTGACTTTACCTCAGGATAGATATTTAGAAATTGCAGAGTATATTGATGTGATGCATATTTCACATAATTGGGGTACAACGCAGGAATTTACCAATGTAGGTTTTGGTGCCATGAAAAAACAACCACCTTTAAAGGCCAAGCTTAAATTGTATGAACAAATATTAGATAATTCTCGCACCTTATCTGAGCAAGGAATGTTCATCTCGGCAGAAACGATGTTAAATCAAAGTACATTGCCTCATTTAGATAAAATTCATAATGAAGTGGTAAATGATATGAAATGTAGTAGACATGAGGTACATCCAATGTATCCATCTGATTTCGCAAGTCAGCTTAATGTGCTATCTTTAAAAGAAATGAAAGAAGCCATACATCATTTGCTGGATATCAGACATGAAGACATTTGGATGTTGTTTGGTACATTACCTATTTATCCTTGTTTAAAAGATGAGTATAATCAACAACTCTTACAACGCCTTAGAAACGCTAAAAATGTAACATTAAGAAATGACCCGGATGGTCGTAGTCGTTTAAATGTTAATGTTTTTACAGGCAATGTTATTGTAACAGACTTTGGAGATGAAAATGGTACAATTTCTAACATACACAAAGATAAACTCACTGATGTATTTAATCAGTGGTTAGATACAGAACTGGCACAGTCACTTAATTGTCATTGTTCAAAATATCATTGCTTAGGACCAAATGTTTTGGTTAAAAATATGTATTATCCAAATACCGACTTTAAATTAAAAGAAAAAGAAATGCACTCTGGACAGTTATTACAAAAATTATATTAATTATTATTTTCTCTAACATGGGAGTGGAAACAAAATTTGTATTGAATTCGTTGTCCCACCCCAGCAAGTAACCCCAACCTGCACTGTCTGTTGAATTTCAGAGTGAAATTCTCTTTATTGGGGCCGCAGACTATAGACAAAAAGACTGATATAAGCACGTTTTCAATTCAGTCATCGGCTGCCATTACATTAAAAAGCTTGAGACATCATTGTCCCAAGCTTTTTAAAATTACTTATGTAGAAAATTAAAAAAGGTCATAAATTAAGCTCTATTGCTTAAATTACAACCTTCAAAACAATTATTTTTCTATATGTCTAACTTTAGATAAATATTCAATTGTTTTCTTACTTTCTGAACGTCTTTCTTTACGTCTAGCAACACGTTGTGGTGCACTTTCATGGAACCATTTTTCAACATCTGTTTCTGGATAAACGTCTGGCACAGTGGTAGGCTTACCTTCATTATCTAATGCCACAAATGTTAAAAAGCTAAGTGCTGCAAGGTGACGTTCATTGTTATAAACATCATCAATAACAATTTGAACACAAATTTCCATTGAACTTGTGCCAGCATATGAAACCATAGCTTCATATGATAAAATATCACCAGTTGTTATAGGTCTTAGGAAGTCTACAGAGTCTGTTGATGCAGTCACAACAGGTTGCCCAGCATGTTTCATAGCTGTAATCGCTGCAATTTCATCGATATTAGCCATTAAGGTACCACCAAACATTGTATGATGATGATTAGTATCTTGCGGAAAAACTTGTCTGGTTTTTACGCATTTGGCTTCAGACATTGCTTTACTTTTTCTATTTATATTTGACATCATCGATAATCTCCCCAATTTTTATATTCTAGAACACAAACTCCCAATAATGAATAATTACTGTTAGCTTATGATTTTCCTTTTATTATTTAGCCCAATTCCCATTTTCGAAAACTAATTCTTTAGTTCCGTCTTGTAAAATTCCATAAATTGTTAAATCAGAACTTCCAATCATAAAGTCTTCATGCACATTTGAGTCATTTAAGCCATTGGCGATTTTTTCATCAGTAGTCATTTTTGTACCACCTTTAATATTAAAGGCATATGCAGAACCTATAGCTAAATGACAAGATGCATTTTCATCAAAAAGTGTATTATAAAAAATGGTACGTCGATTGGATATAGGCGAATCATCAGGGACTAATGCAACTTCACCCAATCTATGGGAACCTTCATCTGTTGCAATTAAATCTTGAAGAACATCTTCCCCTTTTTCAGCTTTGACATCCGTAATTACACCATCTTTAAATGTTAAGGTAAAACCATCAATAATATTACCATTCAAACTTAAAGGTAGTTTATTTGTTACGTATCCATTAACATTATTTCTATCAGGTGCTGTGAATACTTCTTCTGTTGGTATGTTAGCAATAAATGGTTGCCCATCGCCATTGACGTAACTCGTAGCATCTTCCCAAATATGACCTTTTGGTAAACCAACGACCAAATCTGTCCCTTCTGAAATATAATGTAATGCTTGGTAATTCTTCTCTTGTAATCTTTGAGCATGTACACTCAATGTCTTAACATGTCTCTCCCAATTTTCGATAGAATTATTACCGTCTACACGTACAATATCAAACACTTCATCGATGAACTTTGAATATGCTTCTTTTTCATCTAAATTTGGATATACGCGACGTGCCCAGTCATTGGTAGGAAAAGCTGCAACAACCCATGGAAATTGATTCTTTTGACTTGCTTCCATGTATGGTTTAAACCCTTTGGAATACTCGGCTTGATATGCTTTTAATTTACCAGGTTCAATACCATTTAATAAATCTGGATCTTCAACTATAAGAGCTAAATTAGCAGCTCCACGTTTAACATAATCCAATCGTTCTTCTATATCGTATTGCTTCACATCATTACTTTCAAAATGTTCGACAGATTCATATTCAAATTTTAATCTTTTTAAACGTGGATCAGTATAGTTAACACGAACATCAGAAGCACCAGCTTTATATGCTTCTTCAACTATTAAATGTGTTAACTCTAAAGCTTCAACTGATGAACGTATGAAAACAGGTTGATGTTTTTGTACATTCATTCCTACCTTAACTAATAATTCAGCATATTGTTTTAACTTTTCATGGTAAATTGTCATATGTATCCCCCTCAATCTTGTCTTAGTTGTCCTAAATGATCAGCGATTGCCGTAACCTCACTTGGTGAAAATGAGTCTTTAGACATTACAAACTCACGAATATCGCTTATTTCATGATGACTTGACGATTTAAATTTATTTGGATCAAGCAATCCCTGATTTACAATGTTTAATTTTTTTCTAATTTCTGCAATCATTGCTTCATTTGATAATGACACGTGATTCACCTCTTTAGCTAATATTCTATCAAGTTATCATATTTTCTTAAATTTTAATAGAAAATGAGGTTAACTACTTTCTAATTGTTTAAATTCTCTTTAAAATGGGGATATAGATACATAGTTTGGAGGAATACAAAATGGTAGACGTAGCTTTTGTATGTCTCGGTAATATATGTCGATCTCCAATGGCTGAAGCGATCATGAGACAAAGACTGCAAGACAGAGGCATTTCAGGTATCAATGTTCATTCTAGAGGTACAGGTAGTTGGAAATTAGGCGAACCACCACACAAAGGCACTCAAAAAATATTGAAAGAACATAATGTTCCTTTTAATAATATGGTGAGTGAGCTTTTTAAACCTACTGATGATTTTGATTATATTATCGCAATGGATCAAAGTAATGTAGATAATATAAGACAAATCAATCCATATATTCACGGACAATTGTTCAAATTGCTTGAATTTAGTAATATGGAAGAGAGTGATGTACCAGATCCTTACTACACTAATAATTTCGAAGGTGTATTTGAAATGGTACAATCATCTTGTGATAATTTAATAGACTACATCGTTAAAGATGCGATTTTGAAAGAGGGGTAATCAACTATGGAGAATAAATTAATTCCAGGTATTTTAATTGGTGCTATTATCGGCGGTGCAGCTACACTTGCTGATAAATCCACTCGTCGTTCTTTAAAACAATCATTTAAAGAAGCAAAAGAAGGTAATCGTTCACGTAAACCTTCAAAAATCAGTAGTATAAAAGACGAAGTGATGTACTGGAAAGATACGATTGAGGAGATACGTCGAAACAATCCTGAATTAGAGCGTTCTATTAAAGATGCGAAAGAAACTTTTGTCAATCGTAAAAACCAACGCTTAGGCAAATAAATTTAATACACAATGTATGGATGTTTTGAGTTAAACCCTCTCATACAAAGTATGAGAGGGTTTATTTATTTAAGATACATATTTTAAATATAAAATTTTCATACTTTTTTTGTTACAAAAATACATAAATTTGTCTTTAGTGTTTCCTCTATAATGAAATATATTTAAAATTTATACGATAACTATTGTGTTTCAAAGTTATTTGAGCCAAAATATTCTATGGAAAACTTAAATAACTCTACATGTTAAGGTGCATAATATTAGTGTTATTATAAAATTTACAATGATTGTTTTAATTTTGTAGTAATTTGGGAATACTACATTTATATCGCTTTTTTTGAGCAAAGGAGATTGTTATGTCAAAACAAGAGAAAACAACTTCAAAGTACCTTAATTCAGTCGTCAAGGAACAAGAAAAACACAAATCAAAAAAACATCATAAAAAAGATAAACAAATTGATGTCGATCGAACATATATTGAACCTCAAGAATTTCAATCCAAAGCACCTAAAAAAAAGAATCAAGTATTCTTTGTGTCTCGTTTAAACAAACCAGCAAAATATACTAAGGATTCGAATTTCTTTTCATACTTAATATATAGAATAGGTAAAGATGATGCAGCTGGACTTGCAGCACAAATGACTTATCATTTTGTTCTAGCTTTATTTCCTATGCTTATCTTTTTACTAACTTTGTTAGGTCAGTTTATTAATGTGAGCGCTGCACAAATTAATCAGAAAGTAAACCAATACATTACAGATGGGAGTATCGCTCATACTATTTCTAAAATTATTGAAGGTATTTCTAAAAATTCAAGTGGCGGAATTCTTTCAATAGGGTTAATATTGGCAATTTGGTCTGCATCCAATGGTATGTCTGCGATTATTAACTCATTTAATGTCGCTTATGATGTAGAAGATGCTAGAAACGGAATCGTACTTAAATTACTTAGTGTTCTTTATACATTAGTTTTAGGTGCCGTATTTGTAGTGGCAGTAGTGCTTATTACACTAGGTCCAGTAATAAATAAATTTTTATTTGGACCATTAGGCTTGGACCAACAAATTGAGTGGATATTTAATGTAGTGAGAATCGTCATTCCACTTATAATTATCTTTATTATTTATACAGTTTTATATTCAGTAGCTCCATATGTTAAAACTAAGTTGCGTTCAGTACTACCGGGTGCATTATTCACATCTGTTATATGGTTATTAGGATCATTTTTATTCAGTTGGTATATTTCTAACTTTAGTAATTATAATAAAACTTATGGTAGTTTAGCCAGTATCATTATCTTAATCTTATGGCTATATATTACAAGTTTCATTATAATTATTGGCGCTGAAATTAATGCAATTATTCATCAAAGAAAAGTGATTAATGGTCACACTCCAGAAGAAGCAGCAATTCAACATGATGATCATAATCAGAATCATTATAATGAAGATTTAACATATGAATACAACAATAATGCGCCAACTGGTCAAAACGAAAATTATTATATTGATGAAAAAGCTAATCAAAGACATAGTGAAGATAGTAAACCAATTAAAGATAAAATCGTTCATAAGTTTAAACACCATTATAAAAATAATAAGAGAAAATCATAATTTTACACATATTTAAGGCGAAAGACATGCTTCCTTATGTACTTTCGCCTTTATTGATTATTGAATAAGATTATGTTGAAAAGCATAAATCACTGCTTGTGTTCTATCTTGGACCTCTAATTTACTTAAAATATTACTTACGTGTGTTTTTACGGTTTTAATTGTGATGTGTGATGCACTTGCTATTTCTTGATTAGAGTGTCCTTTTGCAATGAGTAGCAATATTTCCATTTCACGTTCTGTAAGCATTTCATATAATTCTGCACGTTTTTTCATACGATTACGCATTTTCACTAAAACTTCAGGTTCAAAAACTGATTCTCCTTGCGAAGTTTTACGAACAGCATTAGCAATATCACTTGCACTTGTTGTTTTAAGAATGTAGCTATCTACACCTGCATCAAGGGCGCGGTATACTTCTTTATCTTCAATAAAACTTGTTAGCATAACCACTTTAATATGCGGTAAATCCTTTTTAATTTGCGTAGTTGCCTCTACACCATCCATATCTTCCATAAGTAAATCCATTAAAATTAAATCTGGTTTCAACTCATGAGCTTTCTCAATTGCTTCTTTACCTGAAGCCCCCTCTCCTACAACCTCAATATCTGGTTGAGTTGAAAGATAACTAGAAATACCAATTCTGACCATTTCATGATCATCTACAAATAAAACTTTAATCTCCACTTTACTCTTCCTCCTTATTCAATGGTGCTTTCACTTCTATTCGCGTACCGGAATCAGGCAAAGATACGATATGAAACGTTGCACCGATTTCTAAAGCACGTTCTCTCATGTTTTTTAAACCATAACTTTGTTCAAACTTTTCATGTACATTAAAGCCTTTGCCATTATCTTGTATTCTTAACAATAAATACTCTTCTTTATTAAATAATTCAACAGTCACCTTCGTGCCATTTGAATGTCTCAATGTATTAGAAATGGCTTCTTGTGTAATTCTAAATAAATGGTCCTCAATGCCTTTAGGCACCTCAAAATCTTGGATTTCATGTACTACTTTCATAGGAACTTTCTTTTGAAGATCAATCACTAAATCTTTAATACCTTCACCTAATGACTTATCCTTTAAACCAATTGGTCTTAAATGTAAAAGCAACGCTCTCATCTCAAGTTGTGAATCTTGAACCATTTTTTCTAGAACAGGAATTTGTTGATCCAGTGGAGGTTCTAACTTTGATTCTTTAATAGCAGATAACATCATGCTTGCAGCGAATAATTGCTGACTCACTGAGTCATGCAATTCTCTCGCCAGACGTTGACGTTCATCTTCTATTATTTTTTTCACTTTCACATCATTAATATTATAATTTTCATTTGTCAGATTTTGCGTTTTCATTCTAAGACGATGTAACTCTTGATTTAATGGTACTAAAGTATGGTAAATCTCTAAAGTTTCACTATATAACTCTAAATTTTGATTATTAATACCTACAGTCTCTCCCTCAATAGACCTTTCAATTTGGGATTTTATCCACGTATTTTGTTGATTAATTTTATACGCTAATACTGTTCCAACTATAATACATAGTAAAATAATTAATATATTTAAAAATAAAAATACAGGAATTCCAAAGATTTGAGTATAAAACATACCTTGAAAATAGATAATATTAACAAAAACCTTATCAATAAATAAAAAAGCAGTGAGCATACTATAAACAAGTATAAGCATAGAACCAATAGCTCTTAGATAGTGATTCATCTATAAATCACCTCTACGTCTCCTATAAATGTAGAAACGTAAACATTAACTGTATAATTATCATCTTTTGTTTTCTCTTCAATTTGAACATGATTGTTTTCTATTTTATGAGACTTACCATCTACATAAACTGTACCGTAAAAAGCAGCGGTATGTAAATTGATGTTATAATTTAACGGAATAATTACTTGTACTTTCCCTAATATATGACGGACTACTATTGTGTTTGTTTCTTTGATATTAGCTGCTTTTGTCATATCGATGTGAATATCACCAATACCATGTTGAATTTGTACATCCTCCCACTTATAAACATAAACCGGAGTGCGTTGTTCGCCAAACCACTTCTGTTTAATAAATATTGGAGATGTAATTTCTTCATCTGTAGCTATTACATTTAAAGGTTTAAACTTGTACACCAAGTAACGAATAATTAATACGACTAAAAATATAAAGAGAATAATTATTGTATACTTATTGGATAGTAGTGTAAAAGAGATTAACAATACACCTATCCAAAAGGACAGTAAACCTCTAACCTTATGAAAGTATACGTAACCAACATACACGAGCACACATCCTAATAATAAGACAAGTAAAAAGCCAATTTTCTCAAAAAATATATAATAAAAATTAGCAATAATCATTAAAGCAGTAAAAATAATCAACATTTCTGTTGATATATATTTGTGTGTCATGCTTCGCCACCTTTCTATGCTACAGTACTCATATAATAAATTAAGTTAAATTCTTTTTCTGTAGTTAATTTTTCTTTCGATTGTGAATGTAATCCTATTCTGCCATAATAAGCCTCGATAGCATCTAATTTTGTTTTAATATTATCAATTTCTTGATCATGGATTTCCTCAGCACATTGAATCCCTTGATTATTAACAATATCAATATATTTATTTTCTAATGACATTGTAAGAGTGTTAATTAACTTCTTAAATTGACCTCTTTTTTCACTAAGATAATTAATATAATTTTCTATATTCTTAATTTTTCTATCCAGTATCATTTTATATTCTTCGACACTATTCTTAATTATTGATTTTAGAAAATGTTGTAAATATAAATCCATAAAATTCATAGTATCACCTCGTCGTTAACTAAGGTTTATTATAAAACAATTCCGAAACCTAACGAAATAGGCTCCGGAACCATATTGAGTTCATACTTTAGTCCGACGAAAACGGATACGGTTACATTATTTTTGAAAACTAGTCATCTATTTTTGTAGTTAGTACAGGACCATCTTTTGTAACAATCACTGTATGCTCAATTTGTGCTACAAAACTTTTATCTTGTGTTTCAAAAGTCCATTCATTTTTTCCCTCAGTAACAAAAGTTGCACCTGTGGAAATGAATGGTTCAACTGCTATCACTAGTCCTTCTTTAAGTAATGTTTTATCTTTAGGATCATAATAATTCATTACGTGATTTGGAGCTTCATGTAACGATTGACCTACACCATGACCTGTTAAATTTTTAATAACTGTTAAGTCATTTTGACGGGCAGTAGCATGTACTGCTTTACCAATATTGCTTAATTTACTACCAGGTTTCACTTTAGTCATAGCATTCTCAAAAGCCATTGTAGCTACATCACAAACCTTTTGTTTAAGTGGACTATCAGATTCACCCACTACAAATGAAATACCGGTATCAGCATAATAACCATCTTTTAAAGCTGAAACATCAATATTAACTAAATCTCCTTCACGAATAATACGTTTACCAGGAATTCCATGTGCTACTTCTTCATTGACACTAATACATGTTTGCCCTGGAAAGTTTTCATCATGAATAGGTGCTGAAATCGCACCGTGTTGTTCAAATAAATCTTTAGCTATATTGTCTAACTCACGTGTAGTCACACCTGGTTTAGTTGCTTCTTTCATTATATTTCTGACTTTAGCACAAATGTAACCTATTTCTTTTAACGCTTGTAATTCTTCATCAGTTTTAACAATCATTTTATCCCGTTCCTTTTTAAAATTAATTTCATCTTATTATAGCAAATTTTTTTTGATATACTAAACTTGAATGTATATATCACTGTTTAGTATAGAATTAGTTTTAGAGAAAGAGAATTTGTATAAAGTATTAGCTTTTCGATTTCCCTTTTCTAAATAGAGGAGTCAATGAAAGTATGAATGAGAAATGGTACAGACATATAATTGGAGCTAGAACTATTAAGACGGGTTTGGCAACCTTCTTTACAACAATATTTTGTATGTTATTAAACCTCACTCCAATTTTTGCCATATTAACAGCAATTGTAACAATTGAGCCGACTGCTAAAGTTTCTCTCAAAAAAGGATACCGCCGTCTTCCTGCAACTGTCATTGGAGCGCTATTCGCAGTTGTCTTTACATATATTTTTGGTGACAAATCTCCAATGAGTTATGCACTTAGTGCAACATTTACCATATTATTATGTACGAAATTAAATTTACAAGTAGGTACCACGGTTGCTGTGTTAACCTCTGTAGCAATGATTCCTGGTATACATGAAGCGTATTTTTTTAATTTCTTCTCAAGATTATTAACCGCTTTAATTGGACTTATAACAGCTGGATTCGTTAATTTCATCATTTTACCCCCAAAATATTATCATCAGTTAGAGGATCAATTATTACTTTCTGAGAAAAAGATGTATACATTGTTTTACAATAGATGTCATGAATTATTACTTGGAAAGTTTAACTCTGAGAACAGTAATAAAGAGCTAATAAAATTAAATACGATTATCCAAAAAGTTGAAACTTTAATGAACTATCAACGAGATGAACTTCATTATCATAAAAATAAAGAAGATGATTGGAAATTATTAAATAAAATTACCAACCGAGCATATAGCAATCGTTTATTCATCTCACATTTATCAAATATTGTTTATCTACCTAAAAATACTTGTATCGCTTTTACAACAAATGAAAAAATAGCAATCATAAATATAAGTAACAGTATTCACGATATTATTAGTAATGGTAGCTTTAAACGACAACAAATATCCACTTCCACATTAAAGAAGTCGGTACAACAGTTAGAAGAATTTGATCAAAATCAAATGAAAAGTACTCTGATTTATGAAGTGTTACTAATTTATAAGATTTTAGATACAAGATATACCAAATAAAAAAGTGTCAAGTTCTATTTTTAAATAATAGAGCTTGGCACTTTTTCAACTTAAATCCATTGTTTAATTTAACTTGTTATTCATTTTCACCTTGGCCTATAATAACAGTTGTTACATACCCTTCGTCTACTCTGAATTGAAGTTGAATTTGTTCACCGTGATAAACATACACACCATCATTAGGATAATCTTTATGATGTGTAGTATGAGGAATATGATTTAATTTACTATTATTATAAGCTTTTTTCATTTGATTAATAGTGACCGATTGATCTTTAACTATAAAACGTACACTTGCTGCAGTATGATCACTCGTAGCTCTTACCTCTTGATCATATACTTTTTTGTATTGAATGTTATCGTCATTATCTTGATTTATGTTGTAACCATTGAAATTCAAATGTCCACTATCTAATGCTTTAATAAATTGGGAGTTAAACAAAAATGTCGCGTTTTCTCCAGCATTACCATGATGTTCATAACTATCTAGAGCACGATTTGCGTGATTTTCATAACTAGAAGATTGCTGTTGTCTATCAACGATTTGTTCAGCGTGTGCGATTTGTGAAAGTGAAAAAGCTATTGTAGAAGCTGCTAGTGTTAGACTCATAAACTTTAAACCTTTCATTTTCTCACTCCTATATTATTAAAATAATGAAACTATCTTTTTCACATTTAGTGTAACAATACTATTCTAATATAGACTTTTTATTTCTTATCATTCATGATACCACACTTAACTGTCGTGTGAGTTATTTTTAATTACAGTTAGACTTCTTAAGTGTAATTAAAAAAGTTAGATTATATTGTTAAATAACGTTAAAATCTAACTCTTTTTCAAGATTAAGCTTTTTTATTTTTTGTTACTTCTTGCCCGATTAATCAATACTTTTTTAGCCATTTCTTCTTCAGTGTTGTCTAAAGTTTTTGGTTCAAATGAAATACCTTTTCTTTCACATGCTTTTTCAAGTAAATAGTCAGTCATTTCATGATTCTTAGGTAAAATAGGACCATGCAAATATGAACCTAGCAAGTTTTTATAATGTATACCTTCTTCACGATCTATATCATTATTTCCATAACCATGTATCACATGACCTAATGTATCATAGTCATGATATGTTCTACCACCGTGATTTTCAAAACCTACAATCGTTCCAAAAGTCTCACTTTCTATAACAATATCTCCAGTTAGACGATCAGTTCTTGATTCAGTATAAAAATCCAGAACACCTAGACCTTCAAGTTCTGTACCATCTGGTGTAATATATTTTGTTCCTAAAAATTGATAACCACCACAAATAGTTAAACCTGGCATACCGTCTTCTATAGCATTTTTTAAGGACGTCTTAATCTTAGTTAATTCTTTTGTAGCAAGAGCTTGTTCTCTATCACTACCACCACCAATGAAAAAAATATCGCAATCATCAAATGTAATACCCTCTGTTTCATTAATCTCTTTAACATTAAGCTTAATATTACGCTTCTTGGCACGCTGTTTTAATGCAATAATATTTCCAATGTCACTATATAAATTTAACTTATCTGACATAAAGTGATATACAGTTAATTCGTTCATTTCTATGATTACCCTCCTTCAAACGAGCGATTTAATTGTTCTAGCATTGGTGCTAAAGACGTATAATTAGGGATAGCTACCGTAAATGAAGAATAATTCATAGTTAGAGCTGTAGCCTTATAAATACCCTTTTCGACAATAATAGGCACATTTACTTCAGCAAGTTTTAAGCGCAATTGCAACTCTTCCGCACGGGTACCTGTAACAATGATTGTTTCAATATCCTGATTGGTCAACTTTTCAAAATCAGCATCATAAATCCAAGATGTGTCTCGACCGTCAGCTGCATTATCATTAAGACTAATAACATATACCTTTTTACCTTTAAGGTGCTCACCTACAGACAAACTTGCATTCATACCAGCAGGATTTTTTGCTAAATTAATCATAGCTTCTTTATTACTTTTTGAAAAATACTGCATTCGTCCATTATCAGATGTATATGATTCAAATCCTTTTTGAATTGACTCATCATTAAGACCTAATTCCCTGAGTACTGTATAAGCAGCAATCACATTATATGAGTTAAAATCTCCGGCAATTTTCATATTAAAAGTACTGTTATTAATCGTTATTTTTAGGAATGGCGATACTTCAAAAGTTGAAACTTCGTATTTAGGTTCTTCACGTTTAAAACCGCATTGACAATGATAATGACCAATTTGATTATAGTGTATGTATTCGTATTGCAATAGACGTCCGCAGTTAGGACAATATTTACTTTCATTCATTGTACTTTGTTCAAACTCGTGCGCATATTTTTTCATACCATAATAAACTCGTGAATCACTTGCGATTTTCAAACGACTTACGAACGGATCGTCTGCATTTAAAAGTAGTTTAATTCCTTTGTTACTAATAGATTTAGCTATATTATTTACCATAATATCGATTTCTCCAAAACGATCCATTTGGTCTCTAAAGAAGTTAGTAAATACCATCATAGACGGAGTAACTTCCTTTAAAACACGAAGAATTGATCCTTCATCTATTTCAATCACGGCAATGTGAGTCTCCTTGGAGCTTTGCATAATGAAAGCAGATGTAATTCCAGCTGCCATATTTGCCCCTTCGTTATTATGGATTATGTTTATTTGATTTTCTTTTAATGTATGTCCAATCAAATTAGACGTCGTTGTTTTACCATTGGTACCACTGATAAATACAATATCATCTACTTGTTCCGATAACTTTCTTAGTATATTTTCATCCACACGTCTCGCAATTTGACCTGGCAAATCTGTGCCCTTTTTACCAACAGCGATACTTGCCTTACGTGCTAATTTAGCCATGTGGATTGCAGTCCATTGTCTCATGCGTTTCCTCCTCATCATTCCACTCGCATAATTATAACATGTATAGAGTATAACAAAAAAGATTCTCATTCTGAGTCAGTTGAAATTATATTCTCAATTATAATTATTGTCATTTATAATTGAGAATAGTTCTCTATAGATTAGAATTATTATTATTTACTATAGAGAAAGGATTTGTTATACTCTTAATTAATCTTAATTTATTAATTATTTATACGAGGTGATTGAAGATGTTAAGTAAAGACTTATTAGCAATTTTAAATGAACAAATGAATCAAGAATATTTCGCAGCTCATGCTTATATGGCAATGGCAGCTTATTGCGATAAAGAATCTTATGATGGCTTTGCTAACTTCTATATTGAACAAGCTAAAGAAGAACGTTTCCATGGTAAAAAAAATCTATGATTATATTAATGATCGTGGAGAACATGCCGTTTTTGATACAATTGAAGCTCCAAAAGTAGAATTTTCTTCTATTTTGGAAACATTCAAAGATAGTTTAGCTCAAGAACAAGATGTTACTAAACGCTTTTATAATTTATCTGAGTTAGCGCATAAAGATAAAGATTATGCTACAATTTCTTTCTTAAACTGGTTCTTAGACGAACAAGTTGAAGAAGAATCTACTTTTGAAACGCACATCGATTATCTTACTCGTATAGGTGATGACTGCAACACACTTTATTTATATGAAAAAGAATTAGCTTCACGTTCTTTTAATGAAGAGTAATCATTTTAAACAATTTAGTATGAGTTACCCTTAAATGAATGTTTCTTTAATCATTTAAGGGTGCTTTTTTATTTTTCAGTTTTTGTGGCAATCGCTTTTACTATTCATTAATTGTTAGTTATTATAAAATAATTAAAGCTAATATATTTAATCAAGTGAAATTTTAATGTTAATGAAAGGAATGGCGTAATGACACAAAATACGTTTGTAGCATTAGATTTTGAAACAGCAAATGGTAAACGTACAAGCATTTGTTCGGTTGGTATGGTTAAAGTTGTTGATAATCAAATTACTGAATCGTTTTATACTCTTGTAAATCCTTTTGATTATTTTACTGAAACAAATATTATTGTTCATGGTATTAGACCTGAAGATGTTGAAGATGCTCCTGGATTTGAATATGTATATCCATATATGCTACAGTTCATAAATCAACTACCAGTAGTTGCTCATAATGCTGCTTTTGATATGAATGTTTTACATCAAAGTTTAAAAAGCTTAAACATTGAAACACCTTCTATGACTTATTTTTGTTCTTATCAATTAGCTAAACGCACAATTGACGCATATCGTTATGGTCTTAAGCATTTGATGAATCATTACAAATTAGATTTTCATGGACATCATGACGCCTTAAATGATGCTAAAGCTTGTGCAATGATTACCTATAGATTATTGAAACATTACAACGATCTTCAAAGTATGCTAAATATATATGGAAAAAATCTAAAAGATAAAGGCTGATGGTACAAAAATTGTGCACATCAGCCTTTTTAAATAAAATCATAAATAGTCATATTTTTAAAGCTGAATTGTTCTAAACTCCCTACTGTTACACCAATTAAACGAATGGGAATATAAGGATCTTTCAAATCAGTATATAGTGAATACGCAATATTATAAATATCAGTTTCTGATTGCACAGATTCCCTTAAACTTATTTGTTTAGATAACGTTTCGTATTGATATGTTTTAATTTTAACCGTAACAGTTTTACCTGATTTTTGTAATTTATTGAGTCGTTCTGCTGTTTTACCTGATAAATCTCTTATTTTTCTAAGGATTACGTCATCATCATTTACATCAGTTGAAAAAGTACGTTCTGTCCCAACTGACTTGCGTATACGTGTTGGTTTGACTTCATTATGATCAATGCCTCTCGCTTTGTTATATAATCCTCTTCCTCTTTTTCCAAATAAGCGAATCAATTCAAATTCATCTTTGTTATATAAATCTTGACCTGCAAAAATTTTATGATAATGCATAACCTTTTTAGAAGCTTTACCAACACCGGGAAAATCTCCGATGTCTAAATTCATCAGAATATCATGTACATTGTTATAGTCGATCACGGTTATTCCATTCGGTTTATTCATTCCACTAGCTAGTTTAGCTAAAAATTTATTATATGATACACCAGCTGAGGCTGTTAATTGTGTTGTTTCATATATATCACGTCGAATATAATTAGCGATAGTAGATGCTGGTAGGTCAGGTCTGACCAAATGTGTGATATCCAAATAGGCTTCGTCAAGAGACATGGGTTCAACAATTTCAGTATAACTTCGAAATATCTCCATAATTTGTTGAGATACTTCCCTATACGCTTCGAAACGACTTGTAACATAATAACTGTCAGGACATAACTTATGAGCTTGATACATTGGCATAGCTGAATGCACGCCATATTTTCTAGCCTCATATGATGCTGTAGACACAACACCACGATGACTAGCTTTACCACCAACAATGACTGGCTTTCCTTTCAACTTAGGATTATCACGTATTTCTACTTGAGCAAAGAAATAATCCATGTCGATATGAATTATTCTTCTCTCTGCCATGGTCTCACCCCACTTTTTTCATTCATAAAAAATAGCATTATATTATTATACACTTTAATCAAAAATTTTACATGTATTGTGCACACTAAAAAATTATACCCGAGTCACTTCTAAATTAAGACGCAAAAAACCACTTATCCTATGTTGAGGACAAGCGGTACTTTATTACTCAATATTTGATTGGGTTGGTTTTTGTTGGTACAAATATAAGCCTTCATCATACTTTTGAATGTACTTAAATTTACTTTGTAATGCAAGGGCGACTAAGAAAACATCAATCATACAGTAACTCATATGCATACTAAACATAAAGATTAATGAAGAATAAGAATATGCTTGTAATACTAACAACAGTGACAAACTTATTATAACTAGTGGTGCTAGCATAATAATTGAAAATTGCCAACGATTAAAACATGTATTCGAAAATTGTACAATAATTGAACTTTTTTTATATTTTAATGTTGACTTTTCACCTTTAGAGAAAGCGATAAATAATATTCTGTGAATGAATTCATGAATGATTAATAAAATTACAAAACCAATAAAGCCGTATATGAGATTCATCATGAGATTTTGTTCAATAACATGTGTTGTTGTATAAGCCCATTTATATGTAAATAAGATGGCAAATAGAGCTAATACGATTTGAAAAAGAACAAAACGCTGTATTTGAAATTTACTTTCTGATAAATCAATTTTATGCATAACCAACCCTCTATCTCTTTATTTTCACCCATAGTATACATTTTTACTTAGGTTAAAAAAGACTCTTTTCAAGAAAGTAAGTTGCTTGTAATATAATCTTAACACTCAATATACATTTGCAATTAATTGAGTTCTATTCTTATAATTTTTAGACATCTTGACGTTCAAATAATGCAACTGTTTCAATATGTGTCGTATGTGGGAACATGTCAACAGGTGTTATTTCTACTAAACCGTAGCTTTCTGCTAAGATTTGAGCATCTCTTTGTTGAGTAGATGGATTACATGAAATATATACAATTCTTTTTGGCTCTAATTGAAGTAATGTCGTTAAAAATGTTTCATCGCAACCTTTTCTTGGTGGATCAACCATGACAACATCTGGTTTGATTCCTTGTCTTTTCCATTCTAAGATAATGTCTTCCGCCTTACCACATACAAAAGTCGTATTATTTAATTGGTTTTTAGTCGCATTTTCTTGTGCGTCTATAATAGCCTGAGGCACAATTTCAACTCCGTATACATGTTTAGCTCCTTTTGCCATATAAAGTCCAATCGTCCCAATTCCACAATATGTATCTAAAACAATTTCATTACCTGTTAACTGTGCATAGTTAAGTGCTTGTTGATAAAGCTTTTCAGTTTGAGAAGAATTAATTTGATAGAACGATAAATCTGAAATGTTATATGTTACTTCACTTAGATGATCTTCAATTTTTTCTTTTCCATATAACGTTATAGATTCTTTTCCCATGATTACGTTAGAGTGGCTATTATTTATATTTTGTTTAATACTTGTAATTTTTGAAAAAGTGGTTTTAAGATTTTCAACTAATCTATCAGCAAGTTTAAACGACTTTCCATTTGTTACAAATATAACCATCATCTCATTTGTGTGATAACCTGTTCTTACAACTAGATGACGCATAAGCCCTTTTTTGGATTGCCCATCATAAATTGAAATGTTCAATTCTTTAAACCATTGCTTAACATACTTCATTACTTTTTGATGCTCTTCGTTTTGTATTAAACAACTTTCCATATCAATAATGTCATGACTACGTTGTCGATAGAAACCCATAATAATGTCGTTACTATTATTTTTACCCACCGGAATTTGAGATTTATTTCTATATCTCAATGGACTTTCCATGCCAATTACATCATTTATAGGTGTATCTTTAAATGACCCTTTTCTATAAAATAGATTCACAACTTGTTCTTTTTTCATAGCTAATTGGGCTTCATATGTCATATGCTGTAACTGACAACCACCACATTTATCATAGTATATGCATGGAGGAGTCACTCTATCTTTACTTTCTTTTTTAATTTCTAATAATTTACCTATAGCAAAGTTCTTTTTCACTTTAATTAATTTAAATTTTATGTCTTCATTTATTAAAGCATTGGGAATAAATACAGGATAACGATTAATTTTTACAACACCATGTCCTTCATGTGTTAAGTCAATCACTCGTCCTAGTCGTATATCATTCTTTTTTAAAGATTCCAATTGAATTTCCCCCACATACAAAAAGGTTAGGAATCTTTCGATTGATTTTCCTAACCTTATTATTGATATTTTTAATTCTAAAATAATTGTTTATCCGAAGTAATATCAGGTATAGTTCCATTATCTATTAACTCTTCGTTAAATACATCTTTTGGCGTAAATAATTCAATGTGTCTTTCTAAATTAAGGAAGTTAGCAGGTAATTTCCCTCCATATTCTCCATCAACATTGAGTTGCATTTCAGTAAATGACGAAATATTTATAGATTTTGCTTTAGCATAAATAACTTTTGGATGTTTAGTATGTTCACCACGTGAAGCTAAAGTCATAATGTGACCTAACTCAGCCAAATTTGCTTTCTCAACGATGATTAATGTAAAATAACCATCATCCAATTTAGCATCCGGTACTAGTTTTTCAAAACCAGCCATTGAATTCGTTAACCCAAGAAGAAATAAAAGTGCTTCTCCTTGAAATACATTATCATCATACTCTATGCGTATATCCACTGCCTTCATTTGTGGCAACATTTCAAAACCTTTAATATAATACGCAAATGGTCCAACGATAGATTTAAGTTTACTAGGTGTCTCATAAGACACTTGAGTAAGCTTACCACCAGCTGCTAGATTAATAAAATAGCGATTATTCATTTTACCAATATCAACTTTTGTTGTGTGCCCATCAATGATGACATCAAGAGCCCCCATAATATCACTAGGCAAATGAAGTGCTCGACCAAAATCATTGACTGTCCCCATGGGTATCACCCCAAGTTTTGGACGGTTCGGTTGTTCTGCAATACCATTAACAACTTCATTTAAAGTTCCATCTCCACCAGCAGCAATTAATAAATCATAATTGCTTTTTAATGCTCTTTCAGCTTCAATTGTCGCATCTCCAATTTTCTCAGTTGCAAATGCACTGGTTTCATAGCCAGCCTTCTCTAGTTTGATTAGCACGTCTGGTAATACACGTTTAAACAGTTCTTTTCCTGATGTCGGATTATATATAATTCTTGCACGTTTTCTCATAGTTAATCCCTCGACTTCATATACTCATTCTTTATATTATATGATTTAAACATCAGTTAAAAGTATTTATTGTTATTTCTCTTAACTTATCTGAATTTAAAAGTGTAAAATTTATGTATCCCTTTTAATTTTCGAGTTCCATAAAATTAAAAACTTCTACCACATGTTTAAACAACACACGATAGAAGCATTAAAGAACGATTAATTAAACTTATTGAATTAACGTTTATCTAATTCTTGTTTTAATAAACCATTGACTTTTTGAGGATTTGCTTGTCCTTTAGAAGCTTTCATGATTTGACCCACTAAGTAGCCCATCGCTTTACCTTTACCATTTTTGTAGTCTTCAACAGATTGCCGATTATTATCTAAAGCTTTATTTACAAATTTTAATAATGTTACTTCATCAGAAATTTGTACTAAACCTTTATCCTCCATGATTTGTTTTGCATCTCCACCATTTTCTGCAAGTTCTGGGAAGACTTTTTTAGCGATTTTACTACTCATTGTACCATCTTCAATTAATTTAATCATACCTGCTAAGTTTTCAGGTGTAAGTTGTGTATCTTGCAATTCAACTTGATTTTTATTGAGATACTCATTGACGCCACCCATTAACCAGTTAGAAGTGAGTTTAACGTCAGCGCCATGATCAATTGCACCTTCAAAGAAATCTGACATTTCTTTAGTTAGTGTCAATACGTGCGCGTCATACTGTGGAAGACCCAGTTCATTTACATATTTGGCTTTACGTTCATCCGGTAATTCTGGAATTGTTTTACGTACGCGTGCTTTCCAATCTTCATCAACATATAAAGGTACGATATCTGGTTCAGGGAAATAACGATAATCATCAGAACCTTCTTTCACACGCATTAAAATTGTTTTGCCAGTAGATTCGTCAAAACGACGTGTCTCTTGTCCAATTTCGCCACCATTAAGTAGTTCTTCTTCTTGACGTTTTTCCTCGTATTCTAAGCCTTTTCTTACATAGTTAAATGAGTTTAGGTTTTTCAATTCAGTTTTTGTACCAAATTCTTTTTGACCGTATGGTCGTAATGAAATGTTAGCATCACAACGCAATGAGCCTTCTTCCATTTTACAATCTGATACGCCTGTATATTGAATAATTGAACGTAACTTTTCAAGGTAAGCATATGCTTCTTTGGGTGAGCGAATATCTGGTTCAGAAACAATTTCAATTAAAGGGGTTCCTTGACGGTTTAAGTCCACTAAAGAATAACCTTCTTTATGTGTAGATTTACCGGCATCTTCTTCCATATGAAGACGTGTAATACCGATACGTTTAGTTTCACCATCTACTTCAATATCGATATATCCATTTTCCCCAATAGGTTGATCAAATTGTGAAATTTGATAAGCTTTCGGGTTATCTGGATAGAAATAGTTTTTACGGTCAAATTTTGAATGAGTAGCAACATCCATATTTAATGCCATTGATGCTCTCATAGCCCAGTCTACTGCACGTCTATTCACTACTGGTAGTACACCTGGATATGCTAAGTCGATAACATTTGTATTTGAGTTAGGTTCTGCTCCAAAATGTGCTGGTGATGGAGAGAACATTTTTGAGTCTGTTTTTAACTCAACATGAACTTCAAGTCCGATTATTGTTTCAAAATGCATGTTTTCCACTCCTTATAAATTTTCGTATGCGTCATGTAAATTGTATTGTGTTTCATATTGATAAGCTACACGATATAATGTCTTTTCATCGAATGGTTTACCAATAAATTGTAAACCGATTGGTCGCCCATTCCCATTTGATTGTCCACAAGGAACAGAAATACCAGGTAAACCAGCTAAGTTAACTGGCGTAGTTAATAAATCATTGGCATACATAGTCAATGGATCATCGATTTCTTCGCCTATATTAAATGCTGTTGTAGGAGCTGTAGGACCCACTACAACATCGTAGGATTCAAACACTTTATCGAAATCATTTTTAATTAAAGTTCTAACTTTTTGAGACTTTTTATAGTACGCATCATAATAACCTGAACTTAGTGCAAATGTACCTAAGAAAATACGTCTCTTCACTTCGGCACCAAAACCTTCAGATCTTGACATTTTATATAATTCTTCTAGTGATTGAGCTTCTTTTGAGTGATAACCATATCGTATACCGTCGAAGCGAGCTAAGTTCGCTGAAGCTTCAGATGAAGCAATAACATAGTATGATGGGATACCATATTTAGTATTCGGTAATGAAACTTCATCTACTTCGGCTCCTAAAGATTTTAAAGTTTCTACAGCTTCTTTAACAGCATTTTTGACTTCTTCACTTACCCCTTCTCCAAGATATTCTTTAGGTAAAGCTACTTTAAGTCCTTTAATGTCTTTTCCAATATCGGAAGTAAAATCAACATCTTCAACTGGAGCACTTGTCGAATCATTCACATCAACGCCGGAAATCGTTTCAAGAACTAATGCATTATCTTTTACATTACGAGTGATTGGTCCAATTTGATCTAATGATGATGCGAATGCTACTAAGCCAAAACGTGATACACGACCATATGTAGGTTTCATACCTACAACACCACAATATGCAGCTGGTTGTCTAATTGAACCACCTGTATCAGAACCTAAACTAAAAGGTACAAGTCCTGCTGCAACAGCTGCTGCTGAGCCACCAGAAGACCCACCTGGTACTGCTGTATGATCGAATGGATTTAAAGTTTTTTTGAAATATGATGTTTCAGTTGATCCGCCCATTGCAAATTCATCCATATTTAATTTACCAATGAGTATAGCATTTTCATCATGTAATTTACGCATTACTGTAGATTCGTAAATTGGAACAAATCCTTCTAGTATCTTACTAGCACAAGTTGTTTCTACATCTTTAGTGGTAATATTATCTTTAATTCCCATTGGAATACCAAATAACTTGCCTTCCATTTGATCTTTAGCTTGTAATTCATCTAGTTCTTCTGCGTTCTTAATTGCATTTTCTCTATCTAAGGCCAAGAAAGATTTAATCGTTGGGTCAGTCTCTTCAATTGCTGTATAAATATCTTTAACTACATCAGAAGGTTTAATTTCTTTGTTTTTGATCATTTCTGTTAAATTCTCAACTGATTCATAACGAATACTCATCTTAAGCGTCCTCCCCATTCATGATGGATGGTACTTTAAACTGTCCATCTTCTGTTTCTTTTGCATTTTTTAATGCTAACTCTTGAGGGATGCCCTCGATAGCTTTATCGTCACGTAACACATTTTGTAAATCTAATACGTGATAAGTTGGCTCAATACCTTCAGTATTAGCACTGTCATTTTGTTTCGCAAAATCTAATATACTTTCTAAAGTATTAGCCATTTCTTCTGTTTCTTCAGTAGAAATTTGAAGTCTAGCTAAATTAGCAATATGTTCAACTTCTTCACGTGTAACTTTAGTCATTAAATAAAAGCCTCCTTAATACTCATTCATCACCAAATTGTATCAAATTTCGCTACAAAAATCTAAGTTTTTCTAATGAATATGTATAAAATGAACACCTGATATGTCAGCTTTTATTGACTTTCACTTCATATGTTACTTATTCATATAATTTTTATGCTTATTGCTAAAAAAACAAAATTACAGAGGTTACATTAGATATTAAATAGATATTCATACATTTGTATAGGATAATTCTAGCATAAAGATAACGCTTACTAGACGTATATATAGGTTATATTTAATAATAAACCAAAATTTTTACTTTTCTGAACATTTAACTGTATTGTATAATATTACATGTAACTAATTTAAAAAATAACTAAGGGAGTGTTGATTATGTTTACATTAGGCACTGCACTCAGTGATCAAATTGATGCCAATTGGCAGATCTATATTATGATTATTGTGTATTTTATTATTCTACTGGTTATAGGATTTTACGGCTATAAACAAGCGACAGGTAACCTAAGTGAATTCATGCTTGGTGGTCGAAACGTAGGCCCATATATAACAGCTTTATCAGCAGGTGCATCAGACATGAGTGGTTGGATGATAATAGGACTTCCAGGCTCAGTATATAGTACCGGACTTTCTGCTGTATGGATTACGATTGGCTTGACTTTAGGCGCTTATATTAACTACTTTGTAGTAGCCCCTAGATTACGTGTTTACACTGAAGTTGCCGGTGACGCAATTACTTTGCCAGACTTTTTTAAAAACAGATTAGACGATAGGCAAAACATAATAAAAATCATTTCTGGACTCATCATCGTTATATTTTTCACTTTATATACTCATTCTGGCTTCGTTTCAGGAGGGAAATTATTCGAAAATGCGTTTGGATTGAATTATCATTTTGGACTTATTTTAGTCGCTATTATCGTCATTTTTTATACTTTCTTTGGGGGATACCTTGCCGTATCCATCACTGATTTTTTCCAAGGTGTGATTATGCTTATCGCTATGGCCATGGTTCCAATTGTAGCAATGATGAAATTAAATGGATGGGATACATTTCAAGATGTAGCAGAGATGAAACCAACAAACTTAGATTTATTTAGAGGAACTATTGTACTAGGAATTATTTCTTTATTCTCGTGGGGATTAGGTTATTTTGGTCAGCCACATATTATCGTTCGTTTCATGTCCATTAAATCACACAAACTATTACCTAAAACACGTCGTCTAGGAATCAGTTGGATGGCAATTGGTTTACTAGTCACAATTGGTGTTGGCTTAACTGGAATAGCATTTATCTCAGACAACCACATTCAATTAAAAGATCCTGAAACGTTATTTATAGTTATGAGTCAAATCTTATTTCACCCTTTAGTTGGCGGATTTTTAATAGCCACAATTCTTGCTGCAATTATGAGTATCATTTCTTCACAGTTACTTGTAAAGTCAAGTTCATTAACAGAAGACTTTTACAAATTAATTAGAGGAACCAAAAAAGCCTCAACACATCAAAAAGAATTTGTGATGGTAGGACGTTTATCAGTTCTAATTGTTGCAATCGCTCTTGCTTGGCATCCTAATGATACTATTTTAAATTTAGTAGGTAACGCATGGGCAAGTTTCGGAGCAGCATTTAGCCCTCTCGTTCTTTTTTCATTATATTGGAAAAACCTTACACGCACGAGCTGGCGCAATCAGTGGAATAGTTGCTGGTGCCTTAGTCGTTATTATTTGGATAGTTTGGATTAAGCCCCTTGCTACGATTAATGAATTCTTTGATTTATATGAAATCATCCCAGGTTTTATTATAAGCGTCTTAATCACTTATGTTGTGAGTAGAGCAACCAAAAAGCCTGGATCATTTGTAAACAATGATTTACAAATTGTAAAGCAAATGATTAAAGAATAATATTAAATAATAGCATTCAACAAAAGCGTCTACGACATAGTAATTAGTCGAAAACACCTTTGTTTATTAATTGTGATATATATGAACTTGTGGTTCTTTGTCCTCTTTAGATTTACTAATAAGAGCGCGTGGTGTATTACCATCTTTAATGCGAATTTCATACTCATCGATGTTATCAAAATACTTTTCTGCTTGTTCAGTAACATATTGAGTAATTCCAATAGTTTCTGCTTGACCATAATAATCAATTGGCAAGTCTACAGTTAACTGTTTGGCTTTTTTATTTACAAATTTAACTTTGCCAACAGCCTGTGTAAAGTTAGAGAAATACGATTGTAAATTATCGTTAAACTGTTTAAAATTATTATTCAACGTTTCGTTATAGTCTGCCGTTGTCGAAGAAGGAAGTAAGGCAGATTTTTCTTTGATGGTATCCCATTCATTAATTTTAGTTTTACCATCCTCTACAGTAGTACCAGCAATAAATTCTCCTGGTGTTATTGAATCTTGACTCGATTGTTTATAAATCGCAAAGTGAATAGGTATATCTTTTAAATTGCTATTTTCGCGTAAACGAGATAACATTTCACTAGCCATTTGTTTACCTTGCTTTTCAATGTCTTTATCATCTAAATCTTTACTGTAAGTTTCACCATTTTTTTCTTTTTTATAGTAATAGGCACTATTCATAGCTAAACCAATCGTCATACCTTTAATATTTTTCCCTTTAGAATCACTGCTACCATAGAAATCTTGTTCAAGAATATTTGAAAGATACGCTGGTGAATGATCTGCTATTTTCTCTTCGTCAGTTTCACCATTATGAGAAGGATTCAAACCTAAATTTTCATTTGCATTTTTACTTTTCTTCTCTTTTTCACTCATCTTATCAATTTCTTTTTTAGTATATTTAGAATCTAAATACGCATTGATTGTTTTTTTGTCTAAATATTGTCCATCTTGATAAAGATATTTATCTGTTGGAAATACTTCTTTACTTAATTCCAATAAGCCACTTTCAAAGTCCTCACCATTATAACTATTAGACATATTGTCTTGTAATAAACCACGGGCTTGGCTTTCTTTAAAAGGTAAAATTGTTCTGTAGTTATCTCCTTGAACATTCTTATCCGTTGCAATTTGTTTAACTTGATTAGTGTTATTATTATCCTTACTTTCGCTTTGATTTTTACCAGATTGATTATCTTTTTGTCCATTATTACAAGCAGTTAATAAAAACAGTATCGAAATGAGTAAAATTATTGTTCGCTTCATTCACGTACTCCTCTAATCATTAAATTCATTTTGTTTGTTAGCAAATTCTTCTTCTGTCCAAATATCAGTACCTAGTTTTTCCGCTTTAGTCAATTTTGATCCAGCATCAGCACCAATAATGAGTATATCTGTACTCTTAGTTACACTATTAGTAACTTTTGCACCTTGTAATTCTAACCATTGAGTTGCTTCATTTCTTGTCATCTTCTCAAGTTTACCTGTTAATACTATCGTTTTGCCACTAAAATCAGGGTGACCTTCGATTTCAGCCTTTTTTATGCCTTTATAATTCATATTAACATTTTTATCTTTCAATTTTTGTATTAAAGCACGAATGTCATCATTTTCTAAATAAATTACAACTGATTGAGCAAGCTTGTCTCCAATATCATGTATAGCAACTAATTCCGCTTCAGTCACTTCTAATAAATGATCCATTATCTCATACTTTTCAGCTAAAACTTGACTAGCTTTAACACCTAAATGCCTGATTCCTAAACCAAATAACAAATGCTCTAATGAATTATCTTTAGCTTTTTCTATAGCTGTTAATAAATTTTTAACTTTCTTTTGCCCCATTCTGTCAAGTGGTAATAAATCTTCTTCTTTAAGATAAAAAATATCTGCTACATCTTTGATTAATTTATTTTCATAGAGTTGTTGAATAATTTTTGTACCTAGTCCATCTATATTCATGGCTTGCCTAGATACAAAGTGGATTAACCCTTCTATAAGTTGAGCTTGACATTTAGGATTGATACAACGTAATGCTACTTCACCTTCAATCCGTACAAGTTCATGACCACATCTTGGACAATGTGTTGGCATATGGTATATTTCAGCATTTTGAGGTCGTCTATCTGGAATACTTTTGACTACTTCAGGTATAATATCCCCAGCTTTTTTAACAACTACACTATCACCTATACGTATATCTCTTTCATGAATTAAATCTTCATTATGCAACGAAGCTCTTGAAACAGTTGTGCCAGCAACTTTCACAGGTTCTAAAATCGCAGTTGGGGTTACCACACCTGTACGACCAATACTTAATTCAATATTTAATAACTTAGAAACAACTTCTTCTGCTGGAAATTTATAAGCGATGGCCCATCTAGGTGATTTTTGAGTATATCCCATCTCTTCTTGTTGAGATAAATCATTGACTTTAATCACGATACCATCGATATCATATGATAAAGATTCTCTTTTATCAGTCCATTTTTTGATGTACTGGATTACACCGTCAATATTCGAAACACGTTTACGTTCTTGGTTTGTTTTAAAGCCTAATTTATCGAGTTCATTTAGCGCATCACTTTGAGTTGTTGCGTCAAAATCAGTGAAATCATTTACACTATATAAGAACACACTTAATTTTCGTTTGGCTGCTAATTTAGAATCCAACTGTCTTAAAGAGCCTGCCGCTGCATTTCTAGGGTTTGCAAATGGTTGTTCTTCATTTAATACTTTTTCTTCGTTTAAATTAATAAATGAACGACGAGGCATATATGCTTCTCCTCGAACTTCGAAATTTAAAGGTGCCTTAATTTTTAACGGTATTGCATAAATTGTTCTTAAATTTTCAGTAATATCTTCCCCTGTTGTTCCATCACCACGCGTTAAACCTTGAACAAATCGACCATTTTCATATTTTAACGAAACAGCTAAACCATCAATTTTAAGCTCACACATGTATTCAACTTCACCGATATTATCTCGAACGCGTTGATCGAACTTTCTCAAGTCATCCTCATCAAACGCATTTCCAAGGCTTAACATAGGTGTATCGTGATTCACTTTTTCAAATGAAGACTGAGCTTCACCACCTACTCTTACTGTGGGTGAATCTGATGTTTTATATTCTGGATGTTGAGCTTCGATATCAATAAGTTCGTGTAATAATTTATCGTATTCACTATCCGGAACAGAAGGATTATCTTGCACGTAATATTCATAACTATATTGATTTAATAAATCATGTAATTCATTAACACGTTTTTGTAAATCTAGCATCCCCGATTAATCCTCCTTCTTCTCAATAGGTGCAAATTGAGCTAACAATCGTTTTGGACCTTCTGATTTAAAAATAATATCTAACTCTAGTGATCCATTTTTGGCATTTACATTGCTAACCATTCCTTCACCCCATGCTTTATGAATGACTTTATCTCCCACTTTCCAATCAGATGAAACAACTTGTTTCTCAGAAGAAGTTGTACGTTTACTAAAGCCTCGCTTTTGATGAGGTTTAGCTTTAGGCTGAAGAATGGATTGTCTTTGGCTTCCAGTATGACTTTCTAATAGGTCTTCAGGTATTTCCTTTAAGAAGCGAGATGGCATATTAGATTGAGAACGTCCAAAAAGCATCCGAGTTGTCGCATTGGTAATATATAATAGTTCTTCAGCTCTAGTTATAGCTACATAACATATACGACGTTCTTCTTCCATTTCATGATCATCATCACTCTTAATCGCACGAATATGTGGAAATAAAGATTCTTCCATTCCCATTATAAACACAATTGAAAATTCTAAGCCTTTCGCAGAGTGCATTGTCATCATTGTTACACCACTTTGTGTGTCTGCTTCATCTATATCAGCAACTAATGATAAATCAGTTAAAAAGTTAACTAAAGATTGCTCCTCTAGAGGTGTGTTTTCTTCATAGTCTTTAGGCACTGACATAAATTCATCTAAGTTTTCCAATCGACTTCGTGATTCTATACTTTGTTCTCTATCTAGCATTTCACGATAGCCAGATTTTTGTAACACCTCTTCAACAATTTCACTCACTTCTAGAAACTCTTGCTCTTTGATTAGATTTTGAATCATTTCATAAAAACTCATACATTCTTCAGTAACCTTTTTCGAAAGTCCAATAAAATCAACTTCTGCTAATGCATCGAACATACTAATATTATTTTGAACCGCATAGGTTTGAATTTTTTCTACTGAAGATGGACCAATTCCTCTTTTTGGAACATTAATAATACGTTGTAAACTGATGTCATCATTACTATTAGCAATAACGCGTAAATAGCTTAGTAAATCTTTAATTTCTTTACGATCATAGAACTTTTGACCTCCAACCATAGTGTAAGGAATATTCGACTTCATAAACGTCTCCTCAAGTACACGAGATTGTGCATTTGTTCTATATAGAATGGTCATATCGCTATATTTTTTACCATTACGTTGATGTTTCATGATTTCTTTTACTACATACTCAGCCTCGTCGCGTTCAGTCATCGCTTCATAGTATTGAATCTTATCCCCGCCTGTGTTCGCAGTCCATAATCCCTTAGGTTTACGCTCAGAATTGTTTTTAATTACTTCATTTGCTGCATTAAGTATGTTTTTAGTAGAACGATAATTCTGTTCTAAAAAAATAGTTTTCGCTTCAGGATAGTCCTCTTCAAAAG
Source organism: Staphylococcus saccharolyticus (assembly GCF_900458815.1). Classification (NCBI taxonomy): domain Bacteria; kingdom Bacillati; phylum Bacillota; class Bacilli; order Caryophanales; family Staphylococcaceae; genus Staphylococcus; species Staphylococcus saccharolyticus. Next base: position 908,869 of record NZ_UHDZ01000001.1, on the reverse strand, counting down.
ATAAAATATTTTGAATATCAGCACCACGCCAACCATAAATTGATTGATCTGAATCGCCGACAACACAAAGATTTTTAAATTTCTTTGCTAGTAATTTAATAAGCGTGTATTGTGCTTTGTTTGTATCTTGATATTCATCTACATGAATATATTGAAATTTATTTTGGTAACATTCTAATGCGTCTGGCACCCGTTCAAACAAATGAATTGTAGTCATAATTAAATCGTCAAAGTCTAAAGCTTCATTTCTAGACAATTGTCTTTGATAGCCTTTATATACTGTAGCTACCATTTGTGAATGAAAATCATTTGCTTCTTTTTGTGCATCATCAGGTGTTTTTAATTCATTTTTCAAATTACTAATTGCACCAATAAACATTCTTGGTTCGAAACGTTTGCTATCAATGTTTTCATTTTTCAAAACATCTTTTATTACTGATTTCTGGTCTGTTGGATCAATAATTGTGAAGTTTCTCTCAATGCCAATTCTATCAGCATCACGTCTTAGAATTCTCACACACATTGAATGGAATGTAGACATCCAAATGACTTGAGCTTCTTCGCCTACAAGTTGTTCAACACGTTCTTTCATTTCTTTAGCTGCTTTGTTTGTAAAAGTAATTGCTAAAATATTGTAAGGAGAGACATCCTTTTCATCTAATAAATATGCAATTCGATGCGTTAACACACGTGTTTTACCTGATCCTGCACCTGCCATGATAAGTAATGGGCCTTCAGTCGTTCTTACAGCTTCACTTTGTTCTTTATTCATATTCTTAACTAGCGAATTCATTTATTAGACTCCTTTATTTTTACTGTTTTTAAAGCATTTTTTATATCTGAGTAGACCGCGTCGCCTACAATAATTGTATCTGCAATACTAGACATTTCTCTGGCTTCACTTAAATTTGTAATACCGCCACCATAAAATAGTTGTGTTTGAGTAAGCATCTGAGATATAGCTTTAACCTTCTCGATTTCACCGTACTTACCACTATATTCTATGTACATAACTGGAAAATGATAAAGTTCATTGGTCATTTGTGCATATGCCTCTACATCTTCTAAATCGAGTTGAGTATTTGAGTATGTTCTTTTAGCCACTTTACTTTCAGAATTTAATACCAGATATCCCTCAAAAATGACTTCACTAAAGTCAATTACATGACCATATTGTTTGAGTACTTTAAGCAACATACCATTATGATATAAAGTATCCTCACTGTTCATAACTGTAGGTATAAAATAATAATCAAATCCTGGCATAACACTCTCTACGTTGGAAACCTCTAAAGCTAGTGGTAAAGGATAACGTCTCACCCTACTCATTAAATGAATGACATTATCTTCAGTAACATAATCTGTGCCACCAATTATAATTGCATCTGTATTAGACATACATAATGCCTCTAAATCATCATCAGAAATAAATTTAGCTGGATCTAATTTAAAAATATGTCTCCACATTGTTATGTCATACATTTTTGAAACTCCTTTATTTAACATACCCTAAATTATAGCATTTTTACGTCTTAAGTTCTAAAGAGTAAATACGAAAAAACTATACCATTAAAATAAAAAAATTATCAAATCTCTTAGGTGTTTGAAACTGTATTTAGATATCATTTAACTTAGTCCTTAATTAAATGTTCTTAAAAATTTAAAAGAGCTTTAAAAGGAAATATATTTTACCTTTTAAAGCTCTAGAATCACTTTATAACAAGCTATAAGTCATTTGACTTATGCTTTTGTTTCAATGTTCAATCTGTCTAAAATCATTGTGTAAGCATCATTACCCCATTGTAATGAACGTTTCACTCTAGAAATTGTCGCAGTTGACGCACCAGATTCATCCTCAATAGTTGCATATGTATATCCTAGCTTAATCATTTTAGCAACTTGAAGTCTCTGAGATAATGACTGTATTTCATTAACAGTGCATAAATCATCGAAAAACTGATAACATTCTTCTCTATTTTCTAGCGCTAAGATCGCATCAAATAATTCATCTAATGACTGACCTCTTAATTTTTCAATTTGCATCTCGAACAACCCCTATACAATTATTCTTACATTATTTTAACTTATTAATTAGTTAAAGTGTAGTAGTTTCAATGAAAAATGTATAGGATTTTAAATGTTTCTAACGAATTAAACATTTGCTTCTTTAATTACAGACCTGCGCGTTCAAATATTGTATCAACTTGATTTAAATGATGTTTAGGATCGAAACAATCATCTAATTCTTCGCTAGATAACACAGACGTTATAGAATCGTCTTGTTCAATCAATTCTCTAAGCGGCGTTTTCGTCTCCCATGATTCCATTGCTTTAGGTTGAACTTTATCATAAGCTTCTTCACGAACCATACCTTTATTAATTAAAGCAAGCAACACACGCTGAGAGAATATTAAACCAAATGTTTTATTAATATTATTTTTCATATTATCTTCAAAAATAGTTAAGCGGTCAACAATATTAGTAAAACGATTCAGTGCATAATCAAGTGCAATCGTTACATCTGGAAGCATAATACGTTCAGCTGAAGAATGAGAAATATCTCTTTCATGCCATAACGGAACATTTTCATATGCAGTAGTAATATAGCCTCGGATGACACGTGAGATACCTGTAATATTCTCTGATCCAATTGGGTTTCTCTTATGTGGCATAGCAGAAGAACCTTTTTGTCCCTTAGCAAATGCTTCTTCAACTTCCCGAGTTTCAGTTTTTTGTAAATTACGAATTTCCACTGCAAATTTTTCCATTGATGTCGCTATAAGAGCTAATGTCGCAATATAATATGCATGACGATCTCTTTGCAATGTTTGTGTAGAAACTGGAGCCGTATCAATTCCTAAATGTTTGCATACATATGCTTCTATTTCTGGTGGGATATTAGCGAATGTGCCTACAGCTCCGCTCATTTTCCCAACTTCAATTTCCTTACGTACTTCTTTAAAACGTTTAAGATTACGTTTCATTTCAGTATACCAAATCGCCATTTTCACTCCAAAAGTTGTAGGTTCAGCATGAACACCATGCGTACGTCCCATCATAAGCGTATATTTATATTTTTTAGCTTTCTCAGCTAAAACATCTATGAATCTTTCTAAATTTTTTTCGATGATTTCATTGGCTTGTTTGATGACAAAACTAAGTGCAGTATCTACAACGTCAGTTGACGTTAAACCATAATGCACCCATTTTCTTTCTTCTCCTAATGTTTCAGAAACTTGTCGCGTAAATGCCACTACGTCATGACGTGTTTCTAATTCAATTTCTTTAGCACGATTAACATCCACTTTTGCATTTTCACGAATTTTCTGGACATCTTCTTTAGGAATATAACCTAATTCACTCCATGCTTCGCAAGCTAATATTTCTACTTCTAGCCATGCTTCATAACGGTTTTGATCTGTCCAAATATTGGACATTTCATCTCTTGAATAGCGTTCAATCATTCTTTTTAAAACTCCAATCATATGTATTATTATTGTGCTATTAAAAACTGTACATTAAAATTGTTTTCATCTTAAAAGTTCGTGTTTAGTCTTACGCTTTTAGTTTAACAAAACTTGATAAAAATGTATAAATATTTTTACTAGTTATTATTATTTTATTTGAATCGTTTTAGAAACTCAATTAAGTAATAAAAAGAGTAGGACACAATTACAATCATCACTTAACGATTGGTCCTACTCTCATTTTTTAAGCATCCTTATTAATATAATTATTGTTCAATTGATTTACCTACAAAAATAATATCTTGTTTAAAAACTTCAATGCTTCCATCTTTGTTTTCTTTATAAACAGGTTTTTCCATTCTATGGGTAGGCATATAACCTTTGTTACGCATCCTTGCAAGGCAATCTGCTACGGTTTCATTGTCTTTAACTTTAAACTTTTTGCTCATTTGATATAACACTCTCTATTTATCGTGTTCTACAACAACATCTAATTGTTCTGGTTCATAGGCTCTAAGTTTACGTCTCCGCACACCTTTAACCCAGAATCCACCATGAATATTTCTTGGTTCATAAGCAATAATAAATGCTTTAGGGTCTAGACTTTTTATTGTATCCATCAGTTTCAATTCATACTTTCTAGGTGTCAAGATTTGCATGACCATACGACTACCATCACGTCCGAAAGCCTCATAATGCGTTACGCCATAACCAAGATTTCGTAACTCATTAGGTAAATCAAGTTCATATTCCGAAGACGTAACATTAACAACCGTATAGCCTAGTGCAAGTTTTTCCTCTATTTTCATACCAACAATAATTCCCACTGAAAAACCTAACGCATAGGCAAAAATATTTTGTATTTGATCAAGACTAGACATAACCAGGCCTAATCCAACAACATAAACTAGCACTTCTAGAAAACTTACTATTGCTGAAACATAACGATAACCTTTTAATGTTAAAATGGTTCTCATTGTTAAAAAAGCGACATAACACACATTAATAACAAATATAGCCAAGACCATTAGCCATGGATTTTGAGTAATCGCTGACATATAATTCCCCATTTCATACTTTTAAATCCAGATTATTTTATCAGTCATTAAAAGATTTGTCACTTAAAATTATTCGTTTTTAGGCCAGGTATATCTAGTATAAGCAAGCTCACGTTTATGAGCATTTCTAACATAATGTTTTTCAATTGTTTCTCGAGCTTTTACAGGTATTTCCTTACCTTCTAAATAATCATCTATTAAATCATATGTCACCCCAAGCGCTTCTTCATCAGGTAATTGAGGTTGATTATCTTCTAAATCTGCTGTTGGCACTTTCTCATAAAGATGTGCTGGTGCGCCTAAAAATTTTAATAATTGTTTGCCTTGTCTTTTATTTAAACCAAAGATAGGAGCAATGTCAGCTGCCCCATCACCATATTTGGTATAAAAACCAGTAATGTTTTCTGCTGAATGATCAGTACCTATAACAATGCCACTTGTACTGGAAGCAATTGAAAACTGAACTTTCATACGTTCTCGTGCTTTTTCATTTCCTTTTTGAAAATCTGTTAAAGTTATTCCAGCTTCTTGTAATGATTGTACACTCTGATCAACAGCTGGTTTGATGTTTACTGTAAGAGTTGAATCAGGTTTGATAAATTTTAATGCATCTTCAACCTCATCTGCATCCCTTTGAACACCATAAGGGAGTTTTACTGCGATAAATTTACAATCGCGACCTTCTGAACGCAATTCAATAACAGCTAATTGTACTAATTTACCTACTAAAGTGGAGTCTTGACCTCCAGAGATGCCAAGTACTAACGTTTTGATAAATGAATGTGATTGTACATAGGCTTTAATAAATTGTTTAATTTCTTTTATTTCTTCATTACTGTCTATATGTTGTTTCACTTTCATTTCTTTAACAATAATATCTTGTAACTTACTCATTTTCATCCTCCATCTTTTTCACACGTTCTGCAACTTCGAAAATACGTCTATGTTTATTCTCCCAACATTTAGTACTTAAGTCTACAGGATACTCTTGAGGATTAAGATAACGCTTGTTCTCTTCCCATAACGTATCTAAGCTTTGTGTTAAATAGGCTTGTGCTTCACGTTCAGTTGGAAGCTTATATACAAGTTCGCCTTTTTCAAAAATTGAATGGTGTAAATCGATTGCATCAAACGATTTAATAAATTTCATCTTGTAAGTATGAACCGGGTGGAATAATTTTAATGGCTTCTCATCATTAGGGTCTTCTCCTTCTAAAGTGATATAGTCTCCTTCAGCTTTTCCAGTCTTTTTATTAATAATTCGATACACTTTTTTCTTACCTGGTGTCGTTACTTTTTCTGCATTATTTGATAATTTAATACGGTCACTCATTACTCCGTCTTCAGTTTCAATTGATACTAATTTATACACAGCACCTAATGCAGGTTGATCAAAACCTGTTATAAGTTTTGTGCCTACACCCCATGCATCAACTTTAGCGCCTTGAGCTTTTAAACTAGTAATTGTTTGTTCATCTAAATCATTAGAAGCAATGATTTTAGCATCAGTAAAACCTGCCTCATCTAACATACGTCGTGCTTCTTTAGAAAGATAAGCAATATCTCCAGAGTCTAGTCTTATACCAATGAAATTGATTGTATCACCAAGTTCTTTAGCTACTTTAATTGCTGTTGGCACACCTGATTTTAGTGTGTGGAATGTGTCTACTAAAAACACACAATTGGTATGTCGTTCAGCATATTTTTTAAACGCAGTATATTCGTCACCATATGTTTGAACTAACGCATGTGCGTGTGTTCCTGATACTGGGATATCAAACAATTTACCCGCGCGAACATTACTTGTTGAATCAAACCCCCCGATAAATGTTGCTCTAGCCCCCCATAAAGCTGCATCGATTTCTTGGCCTCTTCTTGTGCCGAACTCCATCAAAGTATCATTAAGTGCTATTTGACGTATTCTACTCGCTTTAGTAGCAATTAAAGTGTGAAAATTAATGATATTTAATAAAATCGTTTCAATAAGCTGAGCTTGAATAAGCGGCGCTTCTACTCTTAATAACGGCTCATTACCAAAACATAATTCTCCTTCTTGCATTGATTTAATATTCCCTGTAAATTTTAAATCCTTTAAGTAATTTAAAAAGTCATCTTTATAACCAATCGATTTTAAATATTGTATATCTTCATCTATAAATCCAAATTTTTCTATGAAATCGATGACTCTTTTCAATCCATTGAATACAGCGTAGCCACTATTAAACGGCATACTTCTAAAATATAAGTCAAAAACAGATATTCTTTCATGAATTCCATCACTCCAATAACTTTCAGCCATATTAATTTGATATAAATCATTATGCAACATCAAGCTGTCATCACTAAATTGGTACACACTTATCTCTCCAATCGACCGTAATATTTACAATTAGTTTATCATAATTCATATTTAGTAGGTAATGAGTTACTGTTTTAATCAGAATTTTATAATAATTTAATGTGAATTAAGTGAATTGATTCCAATTGTTCTTGTTTTAATTATATTAGTACCTTCTGTAAAATATAGTCTGCTATAAGACATAACTTACATTTAATCAATGTTAATTGCTGATTCATTTTACTTATAAGCTAAACGACAAATTAATGACAATTAAACATTTTAACTGAGTATTATTATATGCTCGATTATAATACGAATGAGGTGTTTTAAATGTTATTAGAAAAAGCAACATCATTTATAAAAACCATGTATACCGAACTTAATTATGATAAGAGTATTATAGAGAAAAGATTAAGTGAAATTGAAAATGAAATAAATTTAACAGGTAGTTACACACACACTTACGAAGAATTGTCATATGGAGCTAAAATGGCATGGCGAAATTCTAATCGTTGTATTGGCAGATTATTTTGGGATTCTTTAAATGTTAAAGATGCTAGAAATATTGAAAATGTGAATGATTTTATTGATACTTTACATCAACATATCACTGAAGCTACTAATGGAGATAAGATTAAACCCTATATTACAATCTTTAGTCCAACACATGCGCCTAAAATTTATAATAATCAAATCATTCGTTATGCTGGCTATGAGCATGCCGATGACCCTTCTGAGAAAGAAATCACACGTTTAGCTGAACACTTGGGTTGGCAAGGCAAAGCAAAGGTACTGATTTTGATGTTTTACCACTTATTTATCAAATGCCTAAGGACACTATAAAATGGCACGAATTCCCTAGCTCTATTGTTAAAGAGGTCCCTATATGTCACGAGGATTATCCTAAGTTAGCGCAATTAAATCTAAAATGGTATGCCGTTCCAATCATTTCAAATATGGATTTAAAAATCGGAGGAATTACCTATCCAACCGCGCCATTTAACGGATGGTATATGGTAACTGAAATAGCAGTCCGTAATTTCACTGATAACTATCGATATAATCTATTAGAAAAAGTTGCAGAAGCTTTCGAATTTGATACACTAAAGAATAATTCATTTAATAAAGATCGAGCACTCGTAGAACTCAACCATGCTGTGTATTATTCATTTAAATCTGAAGGTGTTTCAATTGTGGATCATTTGACCGCTTCAAAACAATTTGAAATGTTTGAACGAAATGAACATCAACTTTAACTTCTAACTATCATCATGGATATGATAATACAATGCATCATACGAATTTCTTCTATAAAAAAGACGAACCTATGAAGTGCCCTTTCCATTAATTAAAACGAGGTGGCACCATGCATTTATATTATCTTGGACCTAAAAGTATTCAATTGAAAAAGAAAATAAATTTATAGATAAAGCAAATTTACATAAAGTGATTCAAGCCGTTTCAAGTGACAATCAATCTGTAGGTATTGTTCCTATTGAAGGAACGATTAATATTGTAGCGGATTCGCTCGCCAAACAAGACATCTTTGCACATGGTGAAATTCACTTAGATATTGATTTTGCAATATATGGTAATCATTCTAATCATATTGAGAATATTCATAAAGTGTACTCTATTGCGCCAGCTATTAGTCAAACTTCTAATTATATTTACGAGCACAATTTTAAATATGATTACGTCGATAGTACCATTCAAAGTCTTGAAAAAATTAGAGATGGTATCGGTGCAATTGCACCAGTTGGAAGTGGAGAAGCATACGGTTACTTCCCATTAGATAGTCATATACAAGATTATCCACATAATGTCACTCGATTTTTAGTCATTAAAAATGATACACACTTTAGCAAGGATGCTAACACTACAATGTTTTTAATCAGCCCTACTTTTGATAAACCGGGTTTACTTGCTAGTGTTTTGAATACTTTTGCACTATTTAATATTAATTTATCTTGGATTGAATCTAGACCATTAAAAACAAAGCTTGGCATGTACCACTTCTTTGTACAAGCTGACACACCTATTAATGGCAATATTGAAAAAGTAATTTCTATACTAGAAACACTGGATTTTAAAGTAAAATTAATAGGTGCTTTTACTAAAACTCATTAAATACTAGAATAGCAGTCGACGCATCTTTAAACGTCGACTGTTATTTTGTAAGAATTTACACATTAACGTTAATTAACATTTACTTTTTTTATTTTAATTTCCGACTCTTCCTGATTTAGTGTAAGATCTATAATACCTTCTAAATGAATAGTCTGTGACGCATCATCAAAGTGGTTTCCTGCAATAAAGACGTTTTGATGTTGAACATGGTTATAACTTCTTATGTGAATCGCATCTCTTTTCATAATCCCACTAAAAGTATTGCCTATAACATTGAAATTACAACCGGCTTGCGTACCTTTTACTTCTCCAGTTAATGGATCAGCAGCATTTTTCCCGTCCTTAACTCCAAGAAAACGTATTCCACCATTACAATTTCTAAATTGATTATTCGAAATAAAAGTGTTTTTAGATTTTAAAGGTGTTAAAGCATATTCATTTAAGCTATCAAACTCGTTATTTCTAATGTGGATATTGTCGTAAAAACGGTTATACCTACTCGCATGAGAACCAATAGCTCGATTCCATGCTTTCATTTTTGGATTATCTGAATCACCAAAATAACAATTTTCAATTACAACATTCTTTGTAATCGTACCATCAATTGCTCCAAATTTTGGAAATGCGCCAGGCACTTGAATATCCAATTGAATGGCTTCTGAAAATGATCGATCTCCATCTACATCTAAGAATCCTTCAAATGAACAATTGGCAACATGTAGACCATTTAATCCACATGCATCTAGTCCGTGCCCTCCCACAATATTTTTGAAAGTGACTCCAATTATTTGTATGTCCTCAGCATGCCCAATACTCATAGCCGTATTATTATGTGGACATTCGCCACCATTCATATCAAATATTCCACCTTTAATATAAATATGACTGTTTCCTTGGTATCCGTGATAAAGACCAAAACGTCGTCCATTCTTTAATAAAGCATCTTTACCTTTTCTTACAAGTTTTGCTCCTTCATCAAGCAATAAAGTTGTAGAGTCATAAATGACTAAAGCTTTTCTTATATAGTAAGTCCCGTTAGGAATAAAAACTGTATGTGCGCCATCTTTTTTCGCATAATTTAACGCCTTTTGTATTGCTCTAGTATCTTTATATTTACTTTCTCCTTTTAATCCAAAACCACTAGCATTAATTATCATATTAGTAACTCCTTACTTATTTTTTAAAATAAAGATTGTATGCTTAAAGTAAACTCTATATACTATAATTACATTTCCTTTATGAAATGGTATTCAATTTTTAATCATTTAAAATTAATAGGCATATAAAAAGTCGTAGCTTTATATAAATATACCAATCTAATGCTTTTTTAAACACACTTTGGGAGGATGCTTTAATGAGTAACAAAGCTTTAATCATCGTAGATTATTCAATCGATTTTATTGCCGATAATGGTAAATTAACTTGTGGCAAACCCGGCCAAGATATAGAGGATTTTATTACTCAACGTCTTCAAACCTATGCAGATGTACAAGAAGAAATATTTTTTATGATAGATTTACATTACAATAATGACGTATTTCATCCTGAAACGAAATTATTTCCCGCTCATAATATCTATAACACTCAGGGACGTGATTTATATGGCAAGGTTGGACAGTTATATGAAGATATAAAAGAAAAACATCATGTGCACTATTTAGATAAAACAAGATATGATTCATTTTATGGTACACCTTTGGATAGCTTGTTAAGGGAAAGAAGTATTCAAGATATAGAAATTGTGGGTGTATGTACAGATATCTGTGTACTACACACCGCTATCTCAGCTTACAATCTAGGTTATAACATCACTATTCCTAGTAAAGGAGTAGCCTCATTTAACCCCGAAGGACATAAGTGGGCGCTTTCCCATTTTCAAAACTCACTCGGTGCTACGGTAGAAGAATAAGCTTAAAACATGCTAAAATGTGTATAACTATTTAAGAATAAGGAGATATTGAAAATGACAAAAACTTTTATTTTCGGGCATAAAAATCCAGATACTGACGCAATTTCTTCAGCGATTATCATGGCTGATTTTGAACAACAAACTGGTAACTCAGAAGCAAAAGCTTACCGTTTGGGCGACGTCAGTACAGAAACACAATATGCACTAGATCACTTCAATGTAAGTGCACCAGAATTATTAACTGAAGATTTAAATGGTCAAGATGTTATTTTAGTCGACCATAATGAACTTCAGCAAAGTGCGGATTCTATAGCTAATGCAACTATTAAACACGTCATTGACCACCATAGAATTTCAAACTTTGAAACAGCTGGTCCATTATACTATAGAGCTGAACCTGTGGGATGTAGTGCTACAATTTTATATAAAATGTATAAAGAACGTGGCTTTGAAATTAAACCGGAAATTGCTGGATTAATGGTGTCAGCAATCATTTCAGATAGTTTATTATTTAAATCACCTACATGTACCCAAGAAGACATCAATGCAGCACAAGCGTTAAAAGATATTGCGAATATTGATTTAGATAAATACGGTCTAGAAATGTTAAAAGCAGGTGCTTCAACGATTGATAAATCTGCTGAAACTTTACTTAATATGGATGCGAAATCGTTCAACATGGGTGACTATGTAACACGTATTGCACAAGTAAATACTGTAGACATTGATGAAGTATTAAACCGTAAAACTGAATTAGAAAAAGTAATGTTAGAAATAAGTGCAAATGAGAAATATGACTTATTTGTGCTTGTAGTTACTGATATTATTAATAGTGATTCTAAAATTCTTGTTGTTGGTGCCGAAAAAGATAAAGTTGGACAAGCATTTAATGTTGAATTAGATGATGGCATGGCATTCTTATCTGGTGTCGTATCACGTAAAAAACAAGTTGTACCGCAAATCACTGAAATATTAACAAAATAATTTAATTAGTATTCAACATATATTTTTTAGGAGCATTGTTATGCTCCTTTTTTCATTAATCAATTCTTTAAAAGAAATTTTTTATTTTAGAAATTTCTTTTTAGGGTAAGTATTTATTAAGTGTTTTTATGTTTTCAACTAATTTAATAAGCGACAACATAAACCTCTTGAATATATAAACTATGGAGGTATTTATACAATGACTGTGATTGAAAGTAAATTTAACAATAGTAAAGGTTTCTTTAATTCTCACATAACTAAAAACCTTAAATTTCGCAAACAACAATTAAAATATCTTAGTAAAAGTATTAAGAATCATGAAAGCGAACTTCTTACCACGCTTGACAAAGATTTAGGTAAAAGCAAAGTAGAAGCTTATGTTATAGAAATTGGTATGTTACTAAAAAACATTAAGTTTACTCGCAAAGAATTAAAGAATTGGGCTAAAACGAAACAAGTAGATACATCTCTCTATTTATTACCTACTAAAAGTTATATTAAGAAAGAACCTTATGGGTACTGTACTTATTATTGGACCATTTAACTACACAGTCCAATTGGTATTTGAACCTTTAATTGGTGCAATTGCAGCAGGTAACACCGCTATAGTTAAACCCTCAGAACTTACACCGAATGTTGCTAAAGTAATTAGAAATATTATTGAAGATGCCTTTGATTCAAATTATGTTTCTGTGGTTGAAGGTGGTATCAAAAAAACCCAAGAATTATTGAGTTTACCATTTGATTATATGTTCTTTACTGGAAGTGAAAAAGTTGGCAAAGTTGTTTACGAGGCTGCAGCTAAAAAATTAATTCCAGTAACATTAGAATTAGGTGGTAAATCCCCTGTTATTGTTGATAACACTGCAAATATCAAAATAGCTAGTGAGCGTATTAGTTTCGGTAAGTTTACTAATGCAGGACAAACTTGCGTGGCACCTGATTATATTTTAGTTAACCGTAGAGTTAAAAATGATTTAGTTGAAGCTTTAAAGAGTACTATAACTGAATTTTATGGACAAAATATTAAGGAGAGTCCTGATTTTGGTAGGATAGTTAATGAGAAATGTTTCTCTCGACTCAATAAATTATTATACATTCATAAAGATAAAGTTGTATTCGGTGGTAAAAGCTCTAAAGAAGATTTGTATAAGAACCCACTTTATTAGATGGAATTATTTTTGAAGATAAGATTATGGAAGATGAAATATTTGGACCTATTTTGCCGATTGTTACCTATGATCATTTCGACGAAGCACTTGAAATGATTCAAAGCAAACCCAAGCCTTTAAGTTTATATCTTTTTAGTGAAGATGAAAACACGACACATAGAGTATTAGAAGAGTTATCATTTGGTGGAGGTGCAATTAATGATACATTAATGCATTTAGCTAATCCTAATTTACCATTTGGTGGTGTCGGAGCGTCAGGAATGGAGCAATATCATGGCAAGTATTCATTTGATACCTTTAGCCATATGAAATCTTATACCTTTAAATCTATACGTTTAGAATCTAGTATCTTCTTCCCACCTTACAAAGGCAAATTAAAATATATCAAAGCTTTCTTTAAGAATTAAATCCTTCTCGGCGTTTACAGTAGTTGTTAATAAAACGACCCTTAAATAATTAGAATACTAATTATTTAAGGGTCTGTTTAATTTAATATTTCATATTTTATGATTCAAATTTTAGAATATTACACATACTCCTTCAGGTGCTGTTTCCTGATTATCTATAAGTTTAAGCTTTCCTGTACCATCGTCACGTTGAAAAACTGAAACTTTTGAATCTCCCTCTTGATGTGCACAAATAATATAACGATCAGACAGTGTAATATTAAAATCTCTTGGAAATTCATCTTGTGTTGGCTGAATATCTACAAGTTCAAGTGATTTACCATTGTTGATTACTTCAAAAATCGCAATACTGTCATGTCCTCTATTACTAACATATAAATGTTTTTCATTATGTGATAACCTTACAGCTGCTAGTTTAGAATCTTTTTTAAAATCATGTGGAATCGTCAAATGACGTTCAATTTCAGTAAACTTCCCATCATTATATTCTGTGACACTTACATAATTGGATAATTCATGAACAATATATGCATGCTTTCCATCGCTACTAAATGTAATATGTCTTGGTCCATCCGCTTCTTCAAACTGAGAAACAGCATATTCTTCAAGTCCATCCTCACCATATGAATATGCTACAACTCTATCTGTGCCTAAATCAGTTGCTACAATATATTTTTGATCTGGTGTTTCATTTAAGAAATGAACATGAGATGATTTTTGGCGTTCGTGAGGGCCTGTAGGATAATTATGTGCTAATTCTTCGATAAGTTTTTCTATTTCCCCTGTATGCTTATTTAATTTATAAATTCGTACAATCCCAGCTCCGTAAACAGCTTCAAATAAATAGTTACCATCACTAGACACTTGAATATAACAGCCTGTGCCGTTTTTGGAAGATAAACATTTATTGATTAATTCTAATTTACCTTCCCCTTGAAATTTAAAACTTGCAACACCACAATCTTCCCCTTCCTTAGTAATGGCATATAAAAATTTGTCATTACGTGTAAGGTAAGTTGAAGCTTCTATTTCATACCCAATATCAACTTTTTCAATTTTTCCTAATTCATCATTTAAATCAAAGCGATAGATGCCCTTTCCATTTTTCTTCGTATATGACCCTATGTATCCAATTGTCATTTTAAAACCTCCATGTTATGCATGTTTGTAGATTTAATTTTAACTTTAAGTACTATTTATTGACAATCAAAATAATTGCCGATGATTAACATGTATTTTTTAAAGAAACTCAAAGATGAATCACTCTAATAACTTCCCAAAAATATTGATACAACATCTTAATCCAATATCTAAAATATAGGCAGCAATTTTATATTGAAAAAAAGAACAAACGTTCGTATAATGAAATTATATCAAATGAGGTGATTAAAAAATGATGGAAATAAATAAAGAAACTGATTATCGAAATATTCCACGCGAAATGTTAGATAAGAACATCCCTACTGGTCGTGGTATGGTTAAATGGGTTTTTTTTGCTACTTTGCCAGAACAATTTGAAACAATTCATCAATATATGATGGATCAAAATAAAGTTGATAGACCCGTACTTTCAGATGACCAACTTGCTCAATTGAACATACACCTACATGAAGCTCTTCAGAAATCACGTCCAGTTAATATCAAATATTATGAAGAGGGCTATATCAATTTTATTCATCTTAACATACATCGCATCGATTCATTGAACTTCGAAATTGAAGGAATAAAACCTAATACAACTTATCGTCAAAAGGTTTCAATTTTAGATATTATTGATATTACTTTTGCATAAAAAAGATGGCAATAACTAATATCAAGCCATTGCCAACCTTTATTTCAAACTAGCATTTAAACACTAATTAATTGTCATTTTCAATATCGGAAACAAATTCTTTTGTTTTTCTTTCGATATCTTCAAAGTCTTTTTTGAAAATATAAGAAAAAGCAACTACCCCTATACCAACTACTACAGTAGTGATAGCTAATAAACTAAATACAAATTTAAATAAACCTTTAATAAAGTTCCACATTACTCTTCACCTCTGAAATTAATATGCATATCTACAATTCACAATAATAGCATACTTATCTTTATCTATAAATATATACCCATTTTGGCACTGATTATTCTTAACTTAATTAGAAATTATGATAATATGACAACAAAAGATAGAGGCTAATTATATATTATTCAAAGTATTACAATTATTTTTATCATCAATAAATACTAATTATCCGAGCCACCATGACTTTAACTTTTCTGAAAGATCTTTATAACTATATGGCATCAAAGTAATCACTCCCATTGATTTTAAACATTCTCTAAATACAATACGATTGTATGATTTATCAGAATATAATTCAATTAAGGGAAAGTTACTTTCATATTACATTCAAATGATAGTAAATAGAAAGGATGGAAGTTTAAATAAATGCAAAAAGTCCAATCTGATATAATGTGTCACCGAGGTTCCCACTATGATTTGGGAGTAAAAACAGCCAAATGGCTTCAAACAACGCCATTATTAAAAAATCGAAATAAGGAATGGCAAAAGAGAAACCCTCGCTTTGATATAGATGTGAATGAAACATATAACATTTTCCAAGTATATGCCCCAAAAATATGGGAAGAACTTTTAGAAATGCAAGATGTTCTCAATTTACCTACTAATCAAATGATATTAAATTTTGGTCATTATCGTTTTACTGACTTAAAGAATAGTGGTTTATCACAAATTGGTCCTACTTCTAACAGGTAGGATGGATGGTATGAATGAAAGTGGACTAGTTATGGCGTACAACTTTATGCACCGTAAAAAGCCAGAGAATGGCTTTGTCTGTTATATGATAGGTTGACTTATACTGGAAAATTGTAAAATGTTAATGAAGCAATAAAGTTTTTAACCGAAATGCCTCACCGTAGTTCTTTTAGCTATATATTGTTAGATAAAAACATGAATTATGCCATTGTAGAAGTAACTCCTCGTTCTATAGACTTTAGGCATGAAAGCATTTGTACAAATCATTTCGAATTATTTACACACGAAAATAGAAACTACACTAAAGAGTCGAAAGAACGTTTAAACAAGGTCATCAATCATACAATCTACTTCTCTAAGTAAAGAAGAAGCTTTTTCTTTATTTAATAATCCTCATTATTACGAAATTTATAGTAAGCTGTTCAATAGCTGGTCTGGAACAATTCACACTTCCTTATATGAACCACGCTCATTAATTGCTTGGATGGCATTAGGAGAAAATAAAACACCAACACAAATCGACTTCTCAACTTGGTTGAATGGTGAAAATTTATCATTAAAACATTTCTATGGTGAAATTGATACTAACCTAACCTTCGCCACTTATTAGAGAATATGGTTATATACTGTGAATTTCTATCAATGGTACGATATCTTCTTATAAAATAATTACAATTAATAGCAAACAACCCTTAAACAACGACTGGCTCATCATTTAAGAGTTGTATAATTAAAACTTGTAACAATAAAGTGATTTATTTTGAATTAGAAGATGAGTAACGTTAACTCACTGTTATGTCCCCATCTACTGTATAGAATTCTAAAATGTTTTTGCTATTACCAACTTTACCATTCTTAAAGTTTTTATTTTTAATTGATTTACTGCCATGTCCTGGATGTAATTTTAGTAAAGTGTTTCTCGGCTTTTCATCAAAATGATAGTCAACATCACCTTTTTTGATGGAAGCCTTAATATCATTAGAAGATTTCATGTTTTTCATTAATATATTCCCTTTATCAATTAAGAATGTAGAGTTGTTACACTTACTATTTTTCACCGTAATATCGCCATTATCAAGCTTCAAGTTTCCTTTTTTAATCACAGAATCCTGAATATTAGCAGTTCCATTCGATGATTCATAATTTAAATTATCAAAATGGGAATTTTTCACCTGAAACATACTATTACTTAAAATAGAAGTGTTTTGTGATTTTATATTGTTGAAATGAATAGTTCCAATGACTGATTCTGCAGTTAGATATTTAATTTTATTGTCAGGCAAGACAATTGTTAAACTTTTTTTATTTTTATGAAATGGATTAAAGTTTAAGCCGTATCCTCTGTCAGTAGCACGCTTTTCTGTAACTTTTAAAGTCTTCCCTTTATTTGATACATAAACATCATTATCTCCTCTAAAATGAACTGCAAATTTTTTTCCAGGTATAAACCTTATATTTGATGTTACAGTGTTAATAGAAACATGTTCAAATCTAGAATTAAATGTTTTATGATAACTTTGATTTTCATACTTATGTTTATCAAAAGTAAACCAAGTGATTGTACCTCCAATAAAAAAACTAATAAATATTACTAAACCGCTAATGAAAAGCTTCTTCATTCTCTAACGCTTCCTTTAACTGTTTTTATATACCAAAGTAAGTATTTTAAAATCAAATTATGTACAAGTTCGCCAATTTTAATAGTTATGACAACAAAAGTGATACCTAAACCAGTCAGCGATATTGAAAAAAATATATTACTAATTGAATTATGAAATCCATTTATTATTGAATAGCCTAATAACAATAACGGAGAGAAAACAAAACAAATAGATAAGAGAAATAATAACATAATTAATAAACCAATAATGATTACCGGTATCAATATAATAAAAATAGATAAAATGCCTAAACTTAATGATGCAAAAACTGCTTTAGCTATATTTTGAATCGTAGGCTTGTATGAAGCATAATTAATCGCACTTCGAGCTTTAATTTCTTTTGCAATATCATAAGGATCTTTTAATTTCTTAATAATTTGTTCTTCACTAACGCCTTTTAATTCTTCTTCATAAAACAAGTTTTCATATTCATACATTTTATTATCTTTTTCTTGTCTAGGTAAATCATCTAAAGCTAACTCTAATTCATTTAAAAAAGTAATCTTATCCATCTCTTGTCACTCTTTCTGAATTTGAATTACAAATATTTACTATATTAATATTTCACGTTAATTTATCGACTAAAAAATTCAATACGTTTGATTTCGTCATTTCTATATAAGATATTAAGTTTCATTTTATGTTCACGATCGACATACGTGACTGACTTATAGTGCTTACCGACATTATTTTTTTTGTAATTATCACCTAATTCATCTATAACATCGTCTACAGAAGACCCTATCTTAACACCAAAGTTAGTTTTCACTTGTTTATCTTTAACTAAAACTATACCTTTAACAACTTGATTTTTATTTCTTACCTTTATTGTTAAATCCTTATGATTTTTATCATTGTAAAATTTAAATCTATCAATTTTAATCCTTTTATTAACTATGTATCCTTTTTCCTTAAATTGATCATTCAAACCAATGTTGTTCACGGTATAATTCGATAAATCTACCGTCTTAATACTTTTATAGTATATAATTCCTACTAACAGAACAATGGCTGCAATCAAAAAAAGGGTTGAAATTACCCAACGATTTTGTATACGCACATGAGTCACCACTTTCACTCTTGTTCTTTTAAATATAGCATAAGGATATATGAGTTTCATCTAACAAGTTAGTCACATTATTAATTCCTTTTCGATTAAGTTATTTTAATATCTTTAAAGTCTAAAAATTGTTATAATATTTTAAATTATTTATAGAAGGTTTGTATATGAGAAGTTTAGAAACATATTTTAATAAAAGTCAGCCGTTGGACGAGTATATTTATTAAGATGAAAAACAATCAAGAAAACTTACAATCAATTTATAAATCATTTCAATTACCTAAAAATGACGAGCGTCTAGAGAAACTCAAAGACTCCGCCTATTCAAAGGTACTGGTTATCACCGAAGATTGGTGTGGAGATGCCATGATGAACATTCCTATATTAAAACATATTAGTGAAAAATTAAATATAGAAGCCAGAGCGTTTCATAGAGATGACGAACTCACTTAATAGATCATTATTTAACAATGGGCAAATCAAGATCTATACCTATTTTCATTTTTATGAATGACGCTTTTGAGCAATTAACTGTTTGGGCCCTAGAGCCAAAGAAGTACAACGATTTGTAACCGATATAAACCATGATATGTTACCAAGTAAAAATCACCCTACTTATAAAGACAAAGTTAATGAAACTCACATTATTATCTCTAATAGATTTAAAACTGACTCCTCTTTTTGGAAATCTGTTTATCATTCTATAGTTAATCAACTTTTATACAAATAAAAAATACTGAGGCTCAAGCCTCAGTACCTTCATAATTAAATATCTCTTTTAATAGCATATAAAACATCTACAACAAATAAAATAATAATTGAAGCAACTGAAATAAACCATTGCCAATGTGAAAATGTAATTTCACTTGTCATTTTATTTGTTAAATAAGTAAATGGTATATATTTAAATGACTTTTGAATATCGTCACCAATATTAGGTATTAATGGTATAAATGGTTGAATAAATGGAACAATGAGTATTAGAAAAATACCTAATGTGAAAATGACTGCTGGTTTTTCAACAATTAAAGTAATTAAGAATAAGAATAAACCAAAGAATAGGAAGAAGATAAGATAAAACCATATATTATTTAAAAATTTATCTCCATCAACATTTGAGCCTTTAGTCGTTGCTTGAATAATAATAATCACTAAATATTGAACAAGAGTAAATAAGAATGAAATTAGAATAATTGATATTGTCTTCGCTATAATGTAGCCAATTCTACTGCTTACCTTACTCATATACAATTGAATAGTACCTTGAGAATAATCTCTCGTAATTGTTTTAATAACAAATAGTAATCCAACAAATAAGAATAACCAGTTTGCCAGGATAAATACCGTTTCAGTATCTACTTTATGATTACCATTAAAATTAGCCATCATACTCGCTTGGAATACTATCAAACCAATCGTTAGTATGAATGCGATATAAGTAAATGGACTTTTCAAAATACTAATTAAGTCATATTTAACTAATTGTAGGCTTCTCATTATTTATCACCTCTTTGATTAATATTAAAGTAAGTATCTCGAAGAGAACTTTTGCGTGTTTCAATGTATTTAGGAAAAATATCTTGTTTTGAAAGTGCTTTGAGTAGCTCTCGATAATCTCTTTGAGCTTTAATCATAATCTCACCAGCATCTTTTTGAGATTGTTGAACCTTATAATGTTCAGTGAGATATTCTAAGGCTTTATTATAATCATCCTGTTCTAAAGTTAGGATAGTGCTATCTTCAGGTCCACCATCTTTCATATTGACATCTTGAACAAAATTTCCATCTCTTAAAAATACTGCTCTGTCACAAATAAGTTCTATATCTTCTAATTTATGACTTGAGATTAAAATTTTCATGTCTAATTGTTGTACTAAAGATTGAATTGTCTTTAAGACATCAATTGATCCGTCTGGATCCATACCATTTGTAGGTTCATCAAGTATTAGATATTTAGGTTTATTCATTAATGAAACTGCAATTGCTAATTTTTGTTTCATACCCATTGAATATTTTTTCACCTTTTTCTTAACATATGATCTCATTCCAAACGCGTCAATAATATTATCAGCGTATTCTTTGTCGAAACCTTTACCTAAAACTTGTGCAAACAATTTCAAATTATATAATCCTGTTTTATTATCATAAAGTTTTGGATGTTCAATTAAATATCCAACATTTTCATTCTTTGGTAAATCTACTTTACCCTGATAGTTAATAATATTGTTATTCATAACTTTCATTAGCGTTGTTTTACCAACCCCATTTTTACCAATGAGTCCAACGATTTGACTATTTCCAAAATCAAAATTGATATCATCAATAACCGTATTTTGACCATATCTTTTAGTAATATGTTCTAATTTCATAATAGACCTCCCTCAAAGATTTAATTTTTTATTTTTTTAATTTGAATCAAATAATTAATGACTAAACTAATTATACTAATGATTAATAAACCATAATTTAAAAAGTACGAATATGCAGTCGGTATATGACTATCATTTTGAGTTAGATAATTAATTAAAATAAATAAGACAGATAAGATAAATGGTAAGACGACTATTACAACAAAAACATAAGCTATATAAGGTACATCTTTATTTTTTTGTTCAGTACTCTTGTTAAAAGCTATAGGTATTGAAAAGAAATTTGCCACTATAAAAGAATATGTTGTTGAAAAATATATAGAATCTGTCTTAATTTGATTTGTTTCATAACCATATAAACTAATAATTAATGCACCTAGAAGCGTTAAAACGACACATGTAATATAATTGGCATTAAGCAAGTCTTTTTTGGAAACTGGCAAACTACCAAAGAAATAATAGGAATTTGTACCCCCAAGTCTTCGGTTAACTCTGAATAGATGACCAGCATCTACAAGACAAATGATTGTAAGAATCAGACCAATTGATCCTGATATAATTGAATGTGGTAATTCATACTTATTTAACAAATTGAATATTGGAAAGAATAGAAGTAATAACACATAAATCAATAACGTCCAACGACGTAGTTTAAAATTTCTAATTAATAGTCGTTTCATGATTATTCTCTCTTATAGTTAAATTTTTTAATTCTTGTTGTTTTTTACTTTTTTCTAAATAAATCATTAGCTGTTCAATCGTAGCGTCTTTAACTTCTACTTCATCACCAAATAATTCGTTAAAAGTTTGATAGTATTCCGTTAACCCTATGTAGCCAGTTTTTTTCTTTTCGCTATAGATTAATAGCTCCTCCAACTCTTTATCTAAATCTTCATTGGAACCACTAACTATTTTGTATTTCTGAGATAGCTTATCTCTAGATTCGTAAAAAACAATTTCACCATCGCTTAGGTAAACAATATAATCTGCAACTTTTTCTAAGTCAGATATGATATGGGTAGAAAAGAATACTGTTTTCTCCTCATCTATAAGTTCTTGTTGAATAATTTCTAACAATTCATTTCTGACTAAAGGGTCCAATCCAGAAGTTGGTTCATCTAATATAAATAATTCTGCATGATGACTGAATGCAATGGCTAATGATAATTTCATTTTCATACCAGTTGAAAAAGTTTTTATTTTATTCTTATACGGAAGTTGAAAAAAACTTAGATAGTTGATAAACAACTCATGATCCCAATTATCATAAAAGGGAGCAATGATATTTTCTAATTTTTTTACACTCCATTTTTGATTAAAATAAATCTCTGAATAAACAAAGCCTATTTTACTTTTCAACTCTACTGGATTACTTTTCATGCTTTTCCCAAATACAGAAATTTGTCCATTTTTAGATTGAATTAAATCCATAATCAAACGAATGATTGTAGTCTTACCTGCTCCATTCCCACCTATAAAACCTGTAACAAATCCTTTTGGAACATTGAAGGAGACATCTTTTAATTGAAATGCGCCAGTTTGATAGCTTACATCTTTAAGCTCGATCGCGTTCATTAGTCTTCCTCCTCATATATTAAAGATAATATTTCAATTAATTCCTCCAAAGGCATGCCAATTGTTTTGGCTTCTTTGGACATTGTTTTCGCTAAATTTTCAATAACGAAAAATTGTTTCTCCTTCAGAATTGAATTATCCTGTTCTTTTACGAAGGTCCCCTTGCCTCTTATAGTTTTCACAAATCCATCTTTTTCTAAATCTTCATACGCACGTTTTGTAGTTATTAAACTCACTTGTAAATCTTTTGCTAACTCACGCATTGATGGCAAGTGTTCTCCAGGAGCAACATAACCCTTTAGAATATTTTCTTTAATTTGTTGTTTGATTTGTTCATAAATGGGATTTTCACTGTTGTTTTTCAAAATTAATTTCATTGATGTCCCCCTTTTCTTATGTATATATATAATATATACAATATACACAGTTTTGTAAAGTGTATATAGAGAATTATTTTAAAATAAAGGATTCTTGAAATATATTGTATATAAACAATATATACAAAAAACTTGAGAAACATGGATATTCTCAAGCTTAATCAATTTAATTTGCTTTACCTTTTCTTTCGCCGCTTATTATTTCTATCTATAAATGCACAAATCATAAACATAATTGCAGCAAGTAATAATTTAATTCCCTGTGATTCATGTCCTGTAGCTTGTAAGTAATAACCTACAACAAAAAGTACTATTGCTAAACCTACAAATATTTTAGTTAAGTGCTTCATTCATTTCACCTCAATACAGTTAAAAGTATATCAAATCTTTTTTAAACTATGAACTTTCTAAAAAATAATTGATCCTTAATATAAGAAAGATATTGGTTTACTTTAGTAAAACAAAGTTGATTCACACTATAAAATATTAATTGCGGTATATTTAGTACAATGTTACAATATAGTTGTAACCACGGATTATACTACACAACCCCAAGTCTGGTACCAGCAGACTTGGGGTTGTTTGTGTTCGGTCATCTACTTGCCTTTCCATTTAATTTCTAACCAAATTCGAAAGACAATGAGTATGCCACCTGTAATTAAAGTTATAATACCATCTTGCCACCACGTCATTATACTACACCTCCTAAAAAGATTAGTGTCATATATGATGATGGCCTAAGAATAGTTTAACAAAAAACAGAACACATGTTCGTTGTTTTAGCACAAAATTTTTACAATAGTATATTAAATACAATGCTTTATCTTTAGCTCAATAAAAGATAATATATACATAAACACTATATTAAAGAGAGGTTAAGACAATGATGAATCCTTTAGCCCAAAATTTAAACAAAGATATCCAACAATCAAGCCCCGAAGTACTCAATATGTTATCTCAATTGGGTAAAGACATGTTTTATCCAAGAGGTATTCTTTCACAATCTTCAGAAGCTAAAAGTACTAAATACAATGCTACAATTGGTATGGCTACAAATAATGAAGGTAAGATGTATGCTCAATCACTTAATCAAATATTTGACGAACTGACACCTGATGAAATTTTCCCATATACGCCACCTCAAGGGGCTGAGGAATTACGTACCTTATGGCAAGAAAAAATGCTCAAGGAAAATCCAGACTTAAGTCAAGATGCTATTTCTCGCCCTATCGTAACTAATGCACTCACACATGGTTTATCACTTGTTGCTGATTTATTTGTAAATCCAAATGATACGATTCTATTACCAAATCATAACTGGGGTAACTATAAACTCGTCTTTAATACACGTCATAACAGTAAGATTGAAACTTATCCAATTTTTGATGATGAGGGACATTTTACAACAGATGAACTTTTAAAGACCTTACAAAATTATGATAAAGACAAAGTAATTATGATTTTAAACTATCCAAATAACCCTACTGGTTATACTCCAACAACTGAAGAGGTTAAAACTATTGTTCAAGCAATAAAAGAACTTGCAAGTAGAGGAACGAACGTAATTGCTGTAGTAGATGATGCTTATTATGGCTTATTCTATGAAGATGTTTATACACAATCTATCTTTACAGCATTAACTCAAATTGATTCACCTCATATCTTACCGGTTCGCTTAGACGGTGCTACAAAAGAATTCTTTTCATGGGGATTCCGTGTAGGATTTATGACATTCGGCATAAGAAATCAATCAACCAAAGACGCTATTGAAGCTAAGGTTAAAGGACTAATTAGAAGCAATATTTCAAGTGGTCCTCTACCATCACAAAGTGCCATTAAACATGTTTTAAAATACCATGATCAATTCGATAAAGAGATTGCACAAAACATTGAAACTTTAAAAGCACGATATGAAGTGACTAAAGAGGTAGTTGATCATCTTCAATATAGCAATTATTGGCAAGCTTATGATTTCAACTCCGGTTACTTTATGGCTTTGAAAGTTAACAACGTCAATCCTGAGGCATTACGCAAGCATTTAATTGAAAAATACTCAATCGGCATCATCGCATTAAATGATAATGACATTCGTATCGCATTTAGTTGTGTAGAAAAAGAAGACATTCCACATGTATTTGAGTCTATTGCCAAAGCGATTGATGATCTAAAATAAAATATTAAGGAGTCATTCTCATTTATTAATCTTAATGAGAGTGATTCCTTTTTTTAATTATGATTTACTTTCTTTTTTACGAGACTTTTGAATGAATGCCAATCCTAAAGTTATAATACTAAATAATATTGTATTACGTGAGTTATCTATTTCTCCTGTTTCAGGTAATTGCTTGTTAGAATTTAATTTTAATTTTTTATTTTTAAATTCAATTATATCATCTATACAATTATCGTTCTTATTATTTATTAAATTGTTTGCCTTTAGGTCGCAATCAGGTTGCTCTTTTCTAATTGGCTTAATTGGCATTTTAATTCTTGCCTCTTTGCTTTCATCACTATTTCCTTTAATAGCTTTAACCGAGATAATACTCTCTTTCAGAACTGCTAGTTCACTGATGATAACTTCTCCTGTTAGAGGATCAATTTTTATTCCTTTTATTCTTTGATTCAAACGCCAAAGTTGATTGATTTTGTTTGCTGAGATAGTTATTATTCGTCCTTGTTGATTCGTATATTTTATTTTTAATTCTGTTGAACCATTATTTGATTTAATAATAACTATACCTTTCTTATTATCTATATTTAGAGATGGAGATTGAGGTGTAATTTCTTTTCTAGGCATCATAACTTTACTTGCTAAACTGATATCACTATTTCCTTTGACTTCTGTTGCTACAATTTCACTCTCTGGTTGTACTGCGACATAACTTATCGTCACTTGTCCTGTTTGCGAATCTATCGTAATTCCAGTTACATCTTTGTTTAAAGTCCAAGTTTCTCCGTTCTTAGTTGCAATAATAATTTTTAATTGCCCTTTAGCATCTGTATATTGAAGTTCTAGTTTTGTAGACTCATCTTTCGGCATTACAACTACTGTTGCATTCTCTTCATTAGCGCTTACATCAGGTGCTTCAAGCGTCAATTCTTTAGCTTGCATTTCTATTTGTCTTTTAGCACTTTCATCGCTATTTCCTTTAAATTCTGTTTCAATAACGTCACTTTGTGGTTGTACAGCTATATAACTAATCAAAACTTGTCCTGTTAGAGAACTAATATTTATACCAAAAACATTTTTATTTAATGACCACTCTTGGTTATTTTTACTAGCTATGATAGTACTAATTTCATCATTTAAATCTAAATATTTAATAACAACTTTTGTTGAATCCCCGTTTGGTCTAACACTAACGCTTGCGTCTATCTCATTTGCTTCTAATGCAGGTGATTATGGCGTTGTTTCTTTGCGTGACATATTGACTTTTGCTTCAGTACTTGCATCACTATTACCTTTAGTTCCCGTTGCTACAATTTCACTTCCGGCTTGTACTGCTTGATATCCAATCGTAATCTTGCCTGTATTATCATTTAATGTGATATGCGGAACTTGATTATTTAATGTCCACGTTCCTCCATTTTTACTTGCAATGACTGATGCTGATTGACCATCTGTAGCTGTGTATTTTGTACTAGTTTCGTTGATTCTCCATTTGGCGTTACATCTACGCTCGCATTTGTTTCATCTGCTTCAACAATAGGGGCTTCCGGTGCCCGCTCTTTAATGGACATGTAAGTTTTATTTTCAGTACTTACACCACTATTGCCTTTTGTTTCAGTCGCACTAACTTCACTACTTGCTTGTACTGCTTGATATTCAATCATGATTTTGTAGGTTTAGTTGTGTATTCGACTTGTGTCACTTTAGAGGCTACATATGAATCACTTATTGATTCTTACGTCACTTACAGAACCACCATGATAATAAGACGAATTATCACCAAAACCATGCTCTCTCGAAGAACGTTGGACACTAATACGTCCAGTCGAAGATACTGGTAAAAAAATTCTAACCCTATTCATATCGTTAGGTATATTAACCATTACATTAAACTTACCTGTTGGATAAGGTGGTCCCATTCCATTCAAACGACTATCGAATAACACTCGATCTTGATTCTCATTACTAATTTTTAATCTTGCCCCTGCAGCACCGTCAGAAAACACAGGACTTGTTGAAATAATATTAACAATTAGTTCAGAACCTGGTGTCACATCGATATCTTGATAAATACCTGCTACTTTCGGATCATTAACGTTTCTATCCCAACCATCAGTCGTTCTTCCCAGTATTACGCCATATGGAGCGTTTCCGTTACTCATAAAATTTGCATAGTTTACAACACTAGTTGTATAAATCATAGGGTACTCTGGATTTGTATCTGTTGAATAACTGTGCCAGTTGTCTACATTTGTAACTACAGTTAACCTATTTGAACTTGTTGGTAATTGTCCACCAGAAACTTGACTAAAATTACCATTTTGGATTTCAGGATTAACTTCATTTGTTTGTAGTGGATCACTAGCTACTACATTTTCACCAGTGTTTCTAAATGATGGTGCATTTCTTTTATGTCTAATACGTGGTGTGTTTTGAATTTTATTATTGTTAAGATGTTGTGTTCAAGTTGTATTTATTTCACTAGTTGTAAGTGAAGATTTTTTATTTCTTAATTTACCAGCACTATTATAAACTTACGATAAAATTGGTCCACTTGTTGTTGACTTTGAGGTCGGTTCAAAATGGATTCAGCTTCTTGTATATCTACTTTAAATATACTTATCGAATCCTCTGTCTTTTTACTTAAATCTATTGCTTTGTACTGATTTAATAAATTAGTCACTAGTCTTAATTGAAGGTTGTGTTGTTATAGGTGTAATGTCATTCTCAATTTGCTTATTATTTTTTGATGCATCTCCCTCTAAATGATTTGAAGATGTTACATTATTAATTACTGAGTGAGCATCCGAACTATTGTTTTGATTAAGATTAACACTATCTGCATGTGCGACATTAAAATAAAGCCTATAATCGCTACACTTGCTGCGCCATAACCTTGATACTTTCTTATAGAAAAACGTGTGATTTTTTTATCTAAGTTGTGTATTCTTTTGTTTTCCTTCATTATTATAGCTCCTTGATGTAATAATTCTACGTAGATTCATTTTGTATTCATACAATCTTTTTTTATAAAGAATATATTTTTTCATTAATGTTTCCTTAAAATATACCACCATACTATAAATCGCGCAATTTTTTATATAAAATAAGAATGCAAACTTTATATTCACACTCTAATAAAAATTAATCTTTAATTTTCTTTCTATATAAACCTAATAATCCTAAACCAGCTAATAACATCATTAATGCAGGCTTTTGATTGATTTGTGAATTACCAGTTTCTGGTAATTCACTTTTATGTTCGTTTTTCTTTTCCAATTTTTGATTTTCATCTTTATATTCAGATTTAGAACAATCTTTATTGTACTTATTTTCTGTTTCTTCTTTTTCTTTTGATTTACAATGTTTGCTTGGTTCACATGGTTCTCTTAAAAGCTCTTCTTTTTTGTATATATGTTTAGTTATTCCATTTTCAATGACAGTCTTAACAAATTGATACCCTTTAATTTGAATTGGTTTTCTTTCTGATTCAGGCGTTTTTGAATCTTCTACTTCATTTTTAATAATGTTCCCTTTTTCATCGACCCAAATAGTTATTTTTAATATAGGCTTTTTTAAAGTCATTCCTTGATTTACATTCTTATCAATATTTGTATTTACTTTCGGTTGTTTTGTTGGTTCTACTTTTGTCGTTTTTTGTTTCGTTTCTTCTTTTTTGTTTCCGGTTGTTTTGATGGCTCTACTTTCATCGTATCTTGTTTTGCTTCTTCTTTATTAGGTTGATTATTAGATTGAGTGTCAACATTTGGTTTCGGTTACATGAGTTATGTTTGCATCATCAGTAGAATTTGTTGATGTTCCTACTTTTTTATACAAAAATTTTGTTATACCATCACTAATTGACGTTCTGTAATGTCTATAACCAGGTATTTTAACAGGTTGTCGTCCTGATGCCGGTGTTTTAGCATCTTCTACTGCATCTTTGATAATATTCCCTTGATCATCTAGCCATACCGTTACATATAAAATAGGTATTTCAAAAGAACTATCATATTCCTCTTCTTCATTGTCTGCTTCAACAACAGTACTTGTAGCAACTGGCTCATTCTGTGTACTATTCTTATTAGTACTTTGAGGTGATGTTTGCGTTGAAGCTGGTTGAGTCACTTTGTTTTCTTCAGTAAATGCTTCTCAAATAAGTTTAAAATTTTCAAAACACTTTTGATAAATCGAACCAATTGATTTACTTTCAATATCCTTTTCAGGAAATTTATTTATAATATATTATTTTTACTTAAATTGTACAATTTATTTTTATTTTCAAAAATAAATGAACATAAAAACTCCCTCTAAAGCTTTTTTCAACTTTAGGGGGAGTAAATATTACCTTTATATCATTTTCTATATTATCTTAATTACATCATACCTGGCATTCCACCCATACCTGCTTGATCGTTGTTATCAGGTTCTGGAATTTTAGCAACCACAGCTTCAGTAGTTAAGAACATGGCTGCTACACTTGCGGCATGTTGTAATGCTGAACGAGTTACCTTTGTTGGGTCAACAATACCGGCTTCAAGCATATTTACCCACTCGTTTGCAGCTGCATTAAATCCTACACCTGCTTCAGCATGTTTTAAACGTTCTACGATAACTGATCCTTCTAATCCAGCATTTTCTGCGATTTGACGTACAGGGGCTTGTAAAGCTTGTAACAAGATATTAACGCCTGTTTCAACATCACCTTCAGCTTCAATTTCGCTAACTTTTTTGTAAATGTTAACTAAGGCTGTACCCCCACCGGCAACAATACCTTCTTCAACTGCTGCACGTGTTGAGTTAAGTGCATCTTCAATACGTAATTTACGATCTTTAAGTTCTGTTTCGCTTGCTGCACCTACTTTGATTACAGCGACACCGCCGGCTAATTTAGCTAGACGCTCTTGTAATTTTTCTTTATCGAAATCAGAGTCTGTTTCTTCGATTTGAGCTTTAATTTGACTTACGCGAGCATCGATATTATTTTCATCACCGTCGCCATCAACAACTGTTGTGTTATCTTTTGTGACTTCAACTTTGTTAGCTGAACCTAACATATCGAGCGAAGCATCTTTAAGCTCTAAACCTAAATCATCAGTAATTACTTGTGCACCTGTTAAAATAGCTAAATCTTCTAACATCGCTTTACGACGATCACCAAATCCAGGGGCTTTAACTGCAACAGCAGTAAATGTTCCACGCATACGGTTCAACACAATATTAGTTAATGCATCACCTTCAACCTCATCTGCGACAATCAAAATTGGTCGACTAGATTGTATCACTTGCTCCAATAAAGGAAGAATGTCTTGGAATGATGAAATTTTCTTATCAGTCACTAAAATGTATGGGCGTTCTAATTCGGCAATCATTTTATCTGAATCTGTTACCATATATGGAGATTGGTAACCACGATCGAATTGCATACCTTCAACAACTTCTAATTCAGTATTGAAGCCATTTGATTCTTCAATTGTAATCACACCATCATTACCTACTTTATCCATTGCTTCAGAAATGTAGCGACCAATTTCTTCGTCTGCAGCAGAAATAGCACCGACTTGAGCGATTTCATTCTTATTTTCAACTTTTTGAGAGATGTCATGAAGCGCCTCGACAGCAACTTTAACTGCCTGATCAATACCTTGTCTTAAGCCAACAGGATTGGCACCACTTGTGACATTTTTTAAGCCTTCTTGTATCATAGATTGTGCTAATACAGTAGCTGTTGTAGTTCCGTCCCCAGCAATTTCATTTGTTTTATTTGCTACTTCTTGAACAAGTTTAGCGCCCATATTTTCGTATGGATCTTCTAATTCAATCTCTTTAGCAATTGTCACACCATCATTTGTAATTAAAGGTGTCGTATAGTCTTTATCTAACACTACATTACGTCCTTTAGGGCCAATAGTTACTTTAACTGCATTAGCTAATTTATCAACTCCACGTAACATTGCTTGACGCGCATCTTCTGAAAATTTAAGATCTTTTGCCATAGTTTGAAATGCCTCCAATTGTAAAATTATTTTTAGTTTTATTGTTAAAATTTATTTTGAATCATTCAATAATTGCTAGTATATCGTCTTCATTTAAAATTAAGTAAGTGTCGTCTCCACGTTTAACTTCTGTACCCGCGTATTGTTGGAATACAACTGTGTCACCTTCACTAACTTCAGGAGCAACTCGTGAACCATTGTCTAGTAAGCGACCTTGCCCTATTGCAACGATTACACCTTCATTTGATTTTTCTTTAGCACTATCTGTTAAAACGATACCGCTTTTAGTTGTTTGTTCCTGCTCTTTCTTTTCAATAATCACACGATTTCCTAATGGTTTAAGCATGATTGTTCCTCCTTCATTCACATGTAATTTAGCACTTTACATAAAAGAGTGCTAACCTGTTTTTTATATTACTCAAAGTTGGTCAATTTTTCAAGTAAAAACGTCGTTAAATTTATTTTGTACATCTTAAAAATTTACGATAAAATAAACTATACTTAGAAATAGATGGAGGTAAGTTATGAAGAGGTTATGGGCATCCCTATTAACCGTACTTTTATACGGCTTAGCACAAATGTTACCAGGTTTTATTATCCGTAGTCACATACTTGGTGATATGTCTAAGATGGAAACTGCTAAAATATTTATATACATGCAAGTTTTCTTATTTATCTTAGCAGCTTTTTTGATTATATTAATTAATTTAAAGATTAAAAATCCTACTAAATTAGAATCAGGTCATAAAGAACCCAAGAGATACATCATAACTTGGGCGTTACTAGGATTTTGTATTGTCATGGTTTATCAAGCAATCGTAAGCATTATTTACAATTTAACTACTGGTGCACCTCAAAATAGTCCTAATACAGAACGTTTGATGGCAATAGCTAAACAAATGCCAGTATTTATTATATTAATTTCAATTGTTGGTCCAATCTTAGAAGAATATGTATTCCGTAAAGTGTTCTTTGGTGAGTTATATAATGTGATTAAAGGTCCTCGTGTAGTAAGCTTCCTAATTGCGTCAATTGTTAGCTCACTTGTGTTTGCTTTAGCTCACAATGATTTTAAATTTATACCTATTTATTTTGGTATGGGTATGGTATTCTCATTAGCTTATGTATTTACTAAAAGAATTGCTGTTCCAATTGGTATACACATGTTACAAAATGGTTTGGTTGTTTTGATACAAGTATTAGGCGAAGACGCTATTAAAAAGATTCAAGAACATGCTAACTTTATTCTACATTTAATTTTCAATTAAAAAGCATCTAACCGTGTATAATATTGTAAAACGTACATGGTTAGATGCTTTATTAGCTATTGTTTATCTTTATTTCTTTTATAAATAAACATTCCTACTACGCCTGCAAATATAATTATAATTGCACTAATTAATGAAATCAATGAGTGATTATATGTTTTACCTTTTCCATAATCCTTAGATTGTTGATTATTATTAGTTGTAATTTCATCTGCGCAGTGATTTTTAAATGCACTATGATTGTTATCTTCTTTATCTGTAGTTTTTTTAAGATCTGGCATTGATCCTATTTCACCAGTAATTAAAGCAAGTACTTGTTCATCAAGATTTTCATAGTATTTACTGGCATTTAACGGATTAAAGTATTGAAATCTAAAATAATTTGTACCTTTTTGTAACGAATTTAAATATTCATTACCACTAAAATTTTGCTTTCTAAATAGACTATATAAATCACTATCAGTAATTTCTCCATTTTCAGTAGTTAAGTTTTTAACTTGATTAATCAAAAATGGATTATATTTATAAGCACCATTTGCGAGTGCTTTAAATCTATTTAACAATGTATTAGTGACAGAGTCATCCCCTATATTTTTATTAGAATAATGGGTCACAGCTGAACCACTTCTATTCCAAATAAATTGACTATGGTCATAATGGGCTGAGTGACGCTGAATTGGTGAAAAGCTAGACGCTGAATTAATACTATCGTTTTTATCCTTTTTATATGGTGCTCTACTATTGTCTAGATGACCTCCATTATCAAAATCACCTGGCGTTGAAGTACCATAATTTCCCTGATTATGGTTATTTCCAGATTGATTCGAACCATGGCCATTAGGTTGGTGATTTCCTGTATGATTAGTTGAACCACTATGATTTGAATTACCAGTTGTATTATGATTCTTTCCATCAGATGGATGTGTATGTGATGCGCCCCCATGTCCGGAACCAGAATGACCATCTGAGTGAGATCCACCATCAGAATTACTATCTGAATCAGAATTACTATCTGAATCAGAATCACTGTCTGAATCAGAATCACTGTCTGAATCAGAATCACTGTCTGAATCAGAATCACTGTCTGAATCAGAATCACTGTCTGAATCAGAATCACTGTCTGAATCAGAATTACTGTCTGAATCAGAATTACTGTCTGAATCACTATCTGCATCTGCGTCACTCTCAGACGTTGAATTGTTGTCAGAAGTTGAATCACCATTTGACTCAGAATTATTATCAGAGTTTCTATTTACATTACCATTATTATCTGCATCAGCATTTAAATGATTTGAGTCGACTTGAGGTTGTTGACTGTATGTACTGTTATTGGTCGTCCGGACACTATCCAATTCTTTGTCTAAATCATACTGATTTACATTCTCACTACTTTCAGCGTGCGCAACATGATGACTAAACACAGAAGTACTTAACATAAATGCGAATCCTGTCGACACAAATGAATGTTTTATGTTATTTTTTTTCATAAGTCAACACCTCCCTTGTATAATCTTTCATCATCTTAAGTATATATAAAATAGCAGACTTTTGCATTTAAATAAGTTTTTTGAAAATGAATATTAATATAGTTGAAACTATATAGTAATCTTTTGTCTATTTTGAAAAGTATTAAATATCTCTATTTTAACTAAACATAACAAAGAAACTACATATAATGAAGTAATTAGACTACAAATGCTTCGTTTTATTATTAAAAATATCATTTAAGATTACGATAACCTTTTGCGTTAAATAATTAACTTTAGTATCTTATAACTAAACTGAGATGAGGAGTGGTAAGAATGAAAATTCAACTTTTTCAGATGGATATACAATATGGTAATAGTGAAGTAAATGAGAAAAAAATTAACACTTGGTTTAAAAATCATGTAGATATTGATACAAATGTAGTTGTTCTCCCTGAAATGTGGAATAATGGTTATGCTTTAGAAGAATTAGATTACAAATCTGATAATCATTTAGAGAGAAGTTTTCCGTTTATATCTCATCTCGCGAAATAATATGATGTAGACATTATTGAAGGTTCAGTGTCTAATAAAAAAATGATAAAGTCTACAATACTGCATTTTCAGTAAATAAATATGGCGAATTAATCAATGAGTATGATAAAGTTCATCTCGTTCCAATGTTAAGAGAGTATGAGTTTTTAGAAGATGGTAATGAGGTGCCTAAGCCTTTCACATTATCTGATGGTACTTTAGCTACTCAAATTATTTGTTACGATTTAAGATTTCCTGAACTATTAAGATATCCAGCTAAAACTGGTGCTAAAATTGTTTTTTACGTTGCTCAATGGCCAAGTGCAAGAGTCAATCATTGGATATCCTTACTTAAAGCAAGAGCAATAAAAAATGATATTTTTGTTGTTGGTACTAATAGTTGTGGAAATGACGGAAATACTGAGTATGCTAGTCACTCAATCGTTATTAATCCTAATGGAGAAATTGTTAAACAATTGGGAAATAATGAAGAAGTACTAACAGTTAATATAGATTTAGCTTTAGTGAATAAACAAAGAGAAGCCATTCCCGTATTCAAAAATCTAAAACCTCATTTATACAAATAGCCATAAAATAAAGCCGTGAGCTTGGGAGGGACTCACGGCTTGATAACTTATTATTAAGGGAATGTTTTTACAGTTATTTTTTCAATCTATTTTTTGGGGATGTTATTAATTATGAAAAAATTTTAGTGAATTTATCTATTTATTAATGATAAATTGAATGTTGTTTACGATAGCTTACATGCTAGAAATAATTACCTAATTAAAGGTAGCTAAGAATAATACGTAACACTGAGTCCAAGGAAACTACAGCTTTAGCAAATGCTTCTCACTTGCTAATAAAGATTTAGTAAATAATTAAGTTGGGATGGCTTAAAAACTCACTAATCAATTAAATTATACGAAGAAAACAAAGTTACAATAGACTTAATTCAAAATTAATTTTTTTTGAATTTTTTTACTGTATCGATAATCCATTTGATTAAATCACCGATTGTTGAAATGATATCAGCTGCCATTGTTACTTCACTCCTTTCGAATTTAGATAATGATTTGAATGATGTAAAAATCATTCTGCTAGATTAAGCAAATTCTCAACTATCTTTCCATCACATCTCTGTGACATGATTCCATTAAAACATGCTTCTTACATAATCATGCGATTTTTTCTTAACTCGCAAAAATTTATACGTAACTGTATAACTAAATATGTTAAAATATCTAATAGAACTAAATTTAAACACTTAGGTATAGATTCTTAACAGTTAGGCATATCTTCTGATATATGTTGCACAAAATTGTATAATGGCTGTGAGGAGAGTAGTAAACAAGTGAAATTAATCGATAATAAAATTGAACAATTTGCTCAATTTTTACAACGTAAAAACAACTTAGATCGCATACAGTTTTTAAAAATTCGTTTGGGAATGCAGGTACTAGCAATAAATATTGAAAAGTCTATTGTTGTGTATGGACTAGCAACAATCTTCCATACTTTTTTTTACACTCTTTTAACTCATTTAAGTTATTTTTTAATTAGAAGACATGCACACGGTACACACGCTAAATCATCACTATTATGTCATATTCAGAGTATAATTCTCTTTATTATATTCCCATATTTAATAATAAAGTTAGATATTAACTATTTCTTACTGTTGTCTTTGGCATTAGTCGGTCTAATTATTATCATTGTATACGCACCTGCAGCAACAAAGAAACAACCTATACCTAAGCGACTTGTAAAGCAAAAAAAAATACTCTCCATTAATTTATATTGTGCTATCTTAGTTATTTCTTTTATAACAAAAGAACCAGTGAATAAACTTATTTTATTCGGTGGAATTTTAGAATCTTTAACATTACTACCCATTTTTTTCCCTAAGGAGGATATTGATTATGGAAAACATTTTTAATTTATTTTTAAAAATTTTCACTACTATCTTGGAGTTTATTGGCACTGTAGCTGGAGATAGTGTATGCTCTTCTTACTTCGACGAACCAGAAGTGCCAGAGGAACTGTCTAAACTTTACGAGTAAACTTATTGTCAGAAAGTGTGTAAAATATGGATGATATTAATTTATTTCCGTTTGCAGCCCTACAAACTTTTTTAATGATTTGGGTTACTAAAGTTATTATTAATATGAAATTTAATTTTAGGGATTACTTAATCGTTTTGACGATTGTAATCCCTTCTGCTATCATGTATTATCTTTGGCAAAGTAAAGCATTAATCGTCTTAGTCATAGCTATTACCATTTTCTTTTATACCAAAATTAAACTTTATTCGATATTAGTTGTTTTATTTACTACTATGATTTTATATATAACTAATTTTATAACTGTATACATATATTTAACAATACAAGATTATATTCCTTTTAAATTTGCTTTACAGTTGATAGATTTTAGTTGCTTTGTAGTCATAGCTCTAATCATTGCTTATTTAACTCAACTATTATTTTATAAATTGAAAGTATCATATTTGTCACTTAATAAAAGATACTTATTAATAATAACAATAGTGCTTTTTATATCTTTTATTTTACTTTATATGGTTTCTCAAACAGATATGCGAGGTAATGACACACTTAAATTATACGCTATCTTATTGTTGGCAATCATGGTTTTTTTAAGTGTAGTGATTCTCGTGATGTCCAATTTTACTCTTCGTGAAATGAGGTATAAACGTAACGTAAAGGAAATCGAGGCTTACTATGAATACACGCTTCGCATAGAAAGTATTAATAACGAGATGCGTAAGTTCCGTCATGACTATGTGAATATCCTCACTACCCTTTCTGATTATATTCGCGAGGATGATATGCCTGGATTACGTGAATACTTTAATGAACACATCGTTCCAATGAAAGACAATTTAAAAACACGTTCTATTAAAATGAATGGTATTGAAAAACTCAAGGTTAGAGAAATTAAAGGTTTGATTACAACTAAGATTCTTCAAGCACAAGAAAAGAAAATTCCGATTAGTATAGAGGTTCCAGACGAAGTCGATCGAATCGATATGAACACCATTGAACTTAGTCGTATCATTGGTATCATATTGGATAATGCAATAGAGGCTTCAGAAAACCTAGAAGACCCACTAATCCGTATTGCTTTTATTGATAATGATGTATCTGTTACATTTATTGTAATGAATAAATGTAGCGATAATATTCCTAAGATACACGAATTATTTGAACAAGGTTTCTCAACAAAAGGTGACAACCGTGGTTTAGGTTTATCAACTTTAAAAGAACTTACTGATGAAAACGAAAATGTTTTATTAGATACCATCATTGAAAATGGTTTCTTTGTTCAAAAAGTAGAAATTATAAATAAAGAATCGTAAGGATGTGGAAATAGAGATGAAAATATTCGTTTGCGAAGATGATCCAAGACAAAGAGAGAACATTGTTTCAATTATAAAAAACTATATTATGATTGAAGAAAAACCTATGGAATTGACTCTCGCAACTAATGATCCTTATGAGGTTCTAAAACAATCCAAAGAAATGAATGACATCGGTTGTTATTTCCTTGATATTCAATTAGAAGCTGATATGAATGGTATTAAACTTGCCAGCGAAATTCGTAAACATGATCCTGTAGGCAATATTATATTTGTGACAAGTCATAGTGAACTCACTTATTTAACGTTTGTATATAAAGTCGCTGCAATGGACTTTATTTTTAAAGATGATCCATCAGAACTTAAAATGAGAATTATTGATTGTCTTGAAACAGCACATACACGTTTAAAATTACTATCTAAAGAAAGTAATATAGACACCATTGAGTTGAAACGTGGTAGCAATTCGGTATATGTACAATATGACGATATCATGTTTTTTGAATCATCTACAAAGTCACATCGTCTGATTTCACATCTTGATAATCGTCAAATTGAGTTTTACGGAAATTTAAAAGAATTGGCACAACTTGATAATCGCTTCTTTAGATGTCATAACAGCTTTGTAGTTAATAGACATAATATCGAGTCTATTGATTCTAAAGAACGTATCGTTTATTTTAAAAATGGAGAACATTGTTTCGCGTCCGTACGTAATGTTAAAAAAATTTAATACACATCAAAACCCAGCTTACACCTAATTGTATGTGTAAACTGGGTTATTTTATGTTTTTGAAAATTAAATTATCCTTATACTTAACATTTTTCATTCTCAAATAACTGTACAGACATTATACTTTCAAATCATATTTAGTAAATTTTAAATAGACTTGACCAGACTCTGTTGAAACTTTGATTCCTGTTGCATCTTTACTTGGGAAAATACGTGATGTTAAAACACGTTCACCATCATTGCAAAAAATTTCTATACTAGATGTATCAACAAAAATCTGTAATTGTTTCAAAGGTGTATCTAACGTTGTTGATCGAGTAGTATCTGTGCAATTAGAAGGCAGTAAACCACTATCTGAACGGTCTAATGTAATTTTATTATTTCGTTGATTGTAAGTTACAAGTGTTGATTCAGTTTTAGAACTGCGTAATTCAAAGTAAACTTCTGTCGCATCATTGTCTAAAATATCAATAATCATCTCATATTGCTTTCCTTCATATGGATGTAATTTACGATTAAACTTATTAGCATATCCTAAAGCTGTTTCTTTATTTGTTCTCAATAATTCTAAATTTTTGAGCGGACGTTGCTTTAATTTATCTTTTTCTATAGTTAACTCTCGTGGAATAGTTAAACAATGTGCCCAACCTTCGGAATCTGTTGGATAATTCATTTCCGGTAATCCCATCCAGCCAATTAGTATGCGTTTACCATTTTTATCTGTAAAAGTTTGTGGAGCGTAAAAATCAAATCCATCATCTAATTCTTGAAAAGATTGATGGTCAAAAATCATATTTTCAATATCCAAATGTCCAATCATATAACCAGATTGATAGATATTTCTATATCTTTCATTCTCAGCTTGAATGCCTTGAGGACAGAATAGAATAACATCATGTCTATCAATTTCAAAGTAATCTGGACACTCCCACATATATCCGAACTCTGTTAGTTGCGTTTTTATTTCACCTTCAAAGTGCCAATTTACAATGTCTTTACTACTATACAATAATAATCGACCAAATTCAGTATCTGTTTGCGCACCTAGTATAGCGCACAATTGTCCATTCTTTTTAAATACTTTAGGATCTTTAAAGTGACTGGTATATCCAGCTGGCTGGGCTTGAATAACTGGTTTTGGAAACTTTTCAATGGTGCCATCGTCTTTCATTCGAGCAATCATTTGAGTAGAGAAACGATGCCAATGTTGGTCACGGTGATTTCCTGTATACATATAATATAAATGTCCTTGATATTCAAATGCACTTCCACTGTACACGCCGTGGCTATCATATTTTGTATCTGGTTCAAGAATAGGACCTTGAGGTTCAAAATGTACTAAATCCTCACTTTTATAATTAAACCAATATTTTAAACCATGCACAGCCCCTAATGGAAACCATTGATGTGACACATAATAACTTCCATCAAAATATATAAGTCCATTAGGATCATTGAGTAAACCTGTTTCAGGTTGAATATGAAATGTTTGTCTATATGGAGAAGCCTCAACTTGTTGTTTAAGTTGTTCAAGAGTATTTTCATCAGCGTCCTCTATGCGTTGATATCTCTCTTCACGAGTCCATTCTGCCATGTTCTCCCTCCTGCTCTCGACTAATTCTGTATTCTGAACTTAATCATTTTAACATATCACACGTGATTAATGATGATGTTTCAAACAATTTCGATAAAGATATGCAGTTAAATTTAATTAAGTTTTGATATTTGTAAAAATAAATTCCAATACTTCTTCTTAGTATTTAACTTTTCAAAATGCTATCGCGATTATTTTATATTTAGATTATCATTTTAATTGGTATCGGTTCCAAATTTTCAAAAAATAAAATTCCTTAATAACATCAATTCGTTACGACAGGAATTTTTATATTAAGCTCCGTCTGTTTATCATTAAGCAATTGGTTAATTACTTTGAATGCTTGTTCACCCGCTTCAAAGTAATTAAAATGCACCGTATGAATTGCAGGTGTTACAATTTGAGTCATAGGATCTCCACCAAAACCATAAATTTCTTTAGTCTTAAAGCATTGTGGGTGATCTGAGCAATATTTGTGAATTGCAAAAGCAATTGCATCAGTGGCACCTACTAACGCGTCAACTTTATGTAACTTACTTAACTGCCTTTCAACATGTTTCATAGCCTTGTCATATTTAAAAGATGTTTTGTAATTTGTGGTCGAACTTCATAATTTTTAAGTGCATCTACAAAGCCTTGCTTACGATGAACACCAACAGCAACATCCTTCTCACTTACACTAAAGAACTGAATATTTCGATACCCTTTTTCTCCAACTTGTGTACCTATTTCATATCCAGCTTCATAATCATCATGAAAAATACTATGTAATTGATGATGTTCTTGACCAACAATAATAACAGAAACATTTATTTTTTCAATCACTTCAATATGTTGTGAAGTTATATTTGTAGCCATCAATACGATACCATCAACTTTACTTCGTGATAAAGTTTCTAAAGCAGTGATTTCAGCATACATTTCCAAACCTGTATAGTTAAGCATTAACTGATAATTATGGATGTTGGCACTGATGTATTAACCCTTTAATTGTTTCATCAACCGCATAAGAATTCATACGTGGAATAATCGCACCTATTAAATGAGTACGTCGAGCACGTAAACTTTGCGCAAATTGATTTGGCTGATAGTTAGTATCCTCAATAACTTTTGTTAATTTTTCTTTTGTGTTATGACTCACTGAACCATTGTTTAAAAATCTTGAAACAGTACTTTTTGAAACACCTGCTAATTTTGCAATATCGGAAATATTTTTCATATAAAAAACTCACCTATCATGATATCAATAACTTATACTTATTTTATCATAAGTGTAATCGCTTTAAATAATTATCATAAGTTTAGTACATGTAAATTGATAAGATAGATGAGTCACTTAATATAATCATAAATTTTAAAATTTCATATGGCGATTAAACTTGTTTAGTTCACCATAAAAATATGCTTTTTCGCCATGAACAATCTCGTCAAGACCTGTCTTATCTTCTTCTTTAGTCGTTGCTAAAGGTGTAAATACTTTTATTATTCTAGCGATGATGTATGTAACTATTGCGCTAAATATAACTGTTGCTATAGCAACGGTAAATTGAATAAGTATAATTTTAAAGTCTCCTGTATAAATTAATCCATTTTCAACAGCGTCATTCACTTGGTGTGATTGGAATACTCCTGTTAGTACTGCACCAAGTACACCACCAACACCATGAATACCAAATGCATCCAAAGCATCGTTATACTGCAATTTAACCTTAATTAAGTTAATCACAATATAACAACCAATTCCACCAATAATTGCAATCAACGTTGTACTAAGGTAACTGACATATCCTGCAGCTGGCGTAATTGCTACGAGACCAGAAAGTGCACCTGATAATAACCCTAAAAGACTTGTTGTTTTCTTAAGTACATATTCGAGTATTAACCAACCAAATGTGCCTGCACTAGCAGCAATGACAGTATTGACAAAAGATGCCAAGGCAATTTGATCGAATGTGAATGCACTACCAACATTGAAACCATACCATCCTAACCATACTAAAATACCACCTATTAGCGTGATGAGTAGGTTATTTCTCTTGTTTCTTACCAACCCCTATCACTATACCTAAAATCAATCCAGATACACCGGATGTAATATGGATCACTGTACCTCCAGCATAATCAATGGCACCTAATTTAATAATCTATCCACACCCCAAACCCAGTGAGCAACTGGACTATAAATGAGCACAACCCATAATCCTACAAAAATAACATACGGTATAAATCTCATTTTTTCAGCTATAGAACCTGATAAAATAGAGATGGCTATCGTACAGAACATCATTTGGAATAACATAAATTGTGCTAAGGGAACGTGAGGACTTAACACTTTAGACGTTGCAAAGCCTACGTGGTTTAAACCTAAAAATTTCAAAACACCTAACCAATCATTTCCCTCATCGAAGCTGATTGAAAAGCCAATGACCATCCATACAAAAGTGACGATAACGATAGCAGTCATACTTTGCATAACTGTATCTAAAGCATTTTTTGATTGGACAAGTCCTCCATAAAATAAACTTAATCCTGGAGTCATTAACCAAACTAATAATGTAC
The DNA here is from genome assembly GCF_900458815.1 of Staphylococcus saccharolyticus. Lineage (NCBI taxonomy): Bacteria > Bacillati > Bacillota > Bacilli > Caryophanales > Staphylococcaceae > Staphylococcus > Staphylococcus saccharolyticus. Next base: position 865,901 of record NZ_UHDZ01000001.1, on the reverse strand, counting down.
ATAGAAATAGAAATATTGTATCATCCATATTCATTCTTACCACTTCCTTTATCAACATCATAATGAGTGATTTATGGAAGTGCAAAATTTGGTAAGGTAATATTACACAATATGTAAATTTAAATAACACTAAAGTGATTAATTCAATTTTTATTGATATAAAAAACTAGCGAATTTAGCATTCGCTAGTCAAACTAATTTAAAATAATTATGCTTTTTGTACTGTAATTGTCCAAGATGCATCATCAAGTTGTTCATAGTTAGTTAAAGGGTAGCCATTTTCAGCAGCCCAATTGGGTATGGATTCGGTTGCTTGAGTACAATCAAAATCAATTTTTAATTCGTCTCCATGTTTTAATTCCAACATTTTCTTTTGAGCTTCTATATTAATGGGAATGGACAAACCATTCCTACTGTACCCAGTTCATGTACCATATCATATAAACCTCCTTAAATGATTTAATCGCTTACGCTACTTGCTGTAGCAACATTCGTTGATGATTGACACAATTTTTTCATCGGTCTCACAAAAATAAAGTAACTCATAAACCAAACACCAATAATCATTGAAGCAAGTCCTATCCACCCTTGCCAACTCATAACAGCTGTTTCAACTAATCCGTTACCAATAGAACAACCTCCTGCTACTGACGTACCAAAGCCCATAAATATGCCACCTATTGCACTATTTCGAATCGTTGTCTTATCTGGTAAGCACCACTTAAATTCTCTAGAACCTCGTGCTGTTATGTAAGAACCTACAAAGATACCTAAAACCAATAAGACTCCCCAATCAATAAACTTAGTATTCCCAGTAATAAGAAAATTTATTAAATTGGCAGATGGTGTAGTAATACCTAACCATGAAGTCTACCCGTAGATTCACTCATTGGCCATACGGGTAGTGCGATTAACCCCACTACAATTCCTGCAATAAATGGATGATATCTTTTTTCAAATAGATAATGTCTCATTCCTCTATAATTTTGTTTTAATGTAGGAACAATCACCTTTGGTTTACTTAATGTCTTAACAACTACAACGGTAGTGATTATTGTCAAAATCAAAACAAGTATCCAATTGGGTACACCTATCGTTTGAGACATACTCGAGCTTGTATGAGTAGGTTCATTTATAAAACGCATCACTGGCAATAAAACGCCATTTTTTGTTACAGCAGAGGTCATTGAGTACTAAGATTATCCAACTGCCAATCAATCCTTCACCTGCTCTATACCATGTACCTGTAGCACAACCACCCACTAACACAATTCCTATACCAAAAATAAAAGAACCCATAACAGTACCTATGATTGGAAAGGTATGGGTAGGAACTATAATTACATTAACACCCGTAAGAATAAGCAAACCAATACTTTGTATTGTAATTGTAACAAGTAATGCATAAAACATCTTATTATTTTTTTGAACATACATATCCCTAAAGCCACCTGCTAGGCAAAAGCGTGTTCTTTGCATTACAAAACCTAATAATACACCGACCATAAGTCCACTAATAATCATCCATAACATTTTTACCATACTTTTCCGATATAAATATAAGGTGTTATAGTAAAAAAGGAATCTTTTTGCAAATATTCAAAATTTTAATATTAGTTTATGCTAATTCTTTTAAAATATTAATGAGCTCTTCTTTTGAAAATTGACTAAACTTATACCATTCATGATCACTATAATAAATAAATAATTTATGACCTAGTAATCCCTTTACATGTTTATATCTAACAATTTTAGTCGTGTCAAATTCAACACTAAAGGGGGTAAGCTCTTTTCCATAAGCCTTAAAAGTCAGTGTATTTCCATCTATTGCAAGCCTACCTGGAACTATCATTATACGTTGAATATGCGGCTTAAATGTGCAATTGGCTTCTATACTCATAATGACATCACACCTCATCTATTTTTATATAATTAATTATAATATATCATTTTTTCTTAAATAAAAAAGCACCCTCCAATGAGGATGCTAATATTAGCATTGTAATGCTTTTTGACTTTTTTAAAAAATTATTTACTATAATTTTTCATAAAGAATAACAATGATTGTAATTCAATACCAAAATCAATATGATGAACTTGTACATCTTGAGGTGTTTTAACTCGACTTGGTGTAAAATTAAGTATACCTTTTATACCAGCTTTAACAAGTTGATTAACAACTTGTTGTGCTACTTTCTCAGGTGTCGTTAAAATTACGACATCGATATCTTCCGCTTCAACTGCCGATTTAATTTCATCGCTATGTTTAACTACTACATTTCCAATTTCTTCGCCAACGATGTGTTCTCTAACATCAAACGCTTCTGTAATTGTCATCTCATCATGAATTGAGAAATTATATGTAAGTAACGCACGTCCTAAGTTCCCTACTCCCACAATAGCGATTTTAATTTCATCGCTTTCACTTAGCTCTGATTTGAAAAATTCCAACATACTATCGACATTATATCCATAACCTTTTTTACCTAATTCTCCAAAATAAGAAAAGTCTCGACGAATAGTTGCTGAATCTATTTGTAAAGCTTCACTGATTGCTTTTGAATTTACTCGGTCAATCCCTTTAGATTTTAGAATACTTACAAATCTATAATATAAAGGTAAACGTTTTAGAGTAGCTCGAGGAATTTTAGTGTTCTCTGGCATTCATTTTGTCCCCCTTGAAGTTTGAATTAATGCTATTTTAAGTATTCAAACACGTAGTCAATTAAGTTGAAGGCTCTTTTTAAAATACAAATAATTGCCTACAACGAATACTTAAATATTATACATTATTAAATTTTAAAAATAAATATCTCAGTTTCATGTAAGCAATGAATACTGTAAAATAGAGATAATTGAGTATAATAAACTTTTCTTATCCCACCGAATTGATTGTAGATAGTTTTTTATTTCCAATAAAAAAGTTAATAATTTATAATTCCCATAAAATAAAATTAATAAAAAAACTAAGTGTTTATATATAGTTTATACCTAAATAAACAAATTAGAAAGGTGAGAATCGAATGATACTTTTACAACTTAATGACATCTCAAAATCGTTCGATGGTGAAGATATCTTTACAGACGTCAATTTTGAAGTTAAAACTGGAGAACGTATTGGAGTTGTCGGCCGTAACGGTGCTGGTAAATCAACTTTAATGAAGATTATAGCAGGCGTAGAAAATTTTGATAGTGGTCATATTTCTAAAATTAAAAATTTAAAAATGAGTTATTTAACACAACAAATGACTCTTGATTCTGACGCCACTGTTTTTGAAGAAATGTCAAAACCGTTTAAACATATAAAAAATATAGAAGAAATGTTTAAATCAGAAACTGATTGGTTCGCCACACATACTCATGAATATGAAACTGAGACTTATCGTGAACACATTGAAAGATATGAATCGTTAACCAATCGTTTTGAACAACTTGAAGGCTATCAATATGAAAGTAAAATAAAAACTGTACTTCACGGACTTCATTTTACTGAAAAAGATTTTAATAAGCCAATTAATGATTTCTCTGGTGGTCAAAAAACACGTCTTTCACTTGCTCAAATGCTACTTAAAGAACCAGACTTACTTCTACTCGATGAACCTACTAACCATCTTGATTTAGAAACAACTCAATGGTTAGAAGATTACTTGAAATTCTTTAAAGGTGCAATCGTTATTATTAGTCATGATAGATACTTTTTAGATAAAATTGTTACACAAATTTATGATGTGGCTTTGGGAAATTTCAAACGTTATGTGGGGAATTATGAACAATTTATCGAACAGCGTGACCAATATTATAAAAAACGTATGCAAGAATTTGAGAATCAGCAAGAGGAAATTAAACGTTTAGAAACATTTGTCAAAAAAAATATTACTCGTGCTTCAACAAGTGGAATGGCTAAAAGTCGGCGTAAAACTTTAGAAAAAATGCATCGCATAGATAAACCTATGATTGATGCTCGTAGCGCTAATATGCAATTTAACTTTGATAGAAATACAGGAAACGATGTCATGCACATCAAAGATTTAGAAATTGGTTATGAAGTTCCTATTACTGACCCAATAAATATTGAGATATCAAAGGGAGATCATATTGCAATCATAGGCCCAAATGGTGTTGGAAAGACAACACTTATTAAAACAATTGTCGAAAAGCAATCTAAACTTGCAGGAGAGATTACTTATGGCGCTAATTTACAAATTGGTTATTATGATCAAAAACAAGCTGAATTTAAATCAAACAAGACCATACTTGATTACGTATGGGATCAGTATCCAACTATGAATGAGAAAGATGTGCGTGCAGTATTAGGGCGTTTTTTATTTGTTCAGGATGATGTTAAAAAAGTAATCAATGATTTATCTGGCGGTGAAAAGGCACGATTACAATTAGCACTTTTAATGTTACAAAGAGATAATGTCCTTATTTTGGATGAACCCACAAACCATTTAGATATTGACTCTAAAGAGATACTTGAACAAGCTTTGCAAAATTTTAAAGGTACGATTATATTTGTTTCGCATGACCGTTACTTTATCAATCGACTTGCTAATAAGGTATTTGATTTAAATCATCATGGCGGACACATGTACCTTGGAGATTATCAATATTTTATTGAAAAAACTGAAGAAGCTAAAGCAATTCAGACACAACAAGCTTTAAAACAACATACTACCGATAGTGAAACAGGTACTACTAATTCTTCTTCATACGTGAACCAAAAACAACAAAAACGTGATCAAAGAAAGATAGAACGTCAAATTGAGCAAAGAGAAGCTCAAATTGAGGAATATGAAAATCATATCACCTACTTAGAAGAACAACTCACTCAACCTGAAGTATTTAATAATCCAATTAAAGCTGCTGTGTATGCTGATCAAAAAACTCAAACCGAACACAAGTTAGAACAAACCATGAAAGAATGGGAAGAATTACAAGAAAAATTATAATTCACTACAATACACTTAGACATCTTAAAGTAGAATTTCTTACTTTTTGGTGTCTTTTAGTATGTTATTACACAATTATTATTAACAGCCATTGATGTTATTATGATAGCTATCCACAGAGTTATCCTAGTTGTCCACAAGTAATATCACATTTTTCTTTAAAATTATTCAACTTATTTACCACTTTATTCACAGTTTTCAACAACGTTTATCCACAGCTTACACACATTTTGTTGATAAGTACGCACGTTCCCTATTGACAATTTAACTTTATTAGTGAATTTGAATCAGTAATTTATTTATGAAATAATTTAATTAAATAAATAGATTAAGGAGTCACTCATGTCACATTATTAAATCTTAGGATTAATCACATTAACCTTCATTCTAATGATTACGCTTATAAATATCATAGTTTCAGTAGTTGAAAGACGAAAAATTGTTGCTAAAATTAATACGCTTTGGCATAGCAAGTCTAAAATCGAAAATTTTATTCGACCTAATTCGAAATTTGATGCACAATATCGCACTTATAAAGAAGCATATGAAGAACATACATTAATTGATGATAAAACATGGTCTGATTTAAACTTAGAAACATTTTTTTACAAGATTAACTTTAATTTTACTGTAATAGGTGAAATAAAACTATATGCTACACTGCGTGGTATGTTTAAAATTGGTAACACTTCACTTATCCAAATGTTTACCAATAATCAACATTTTCGTTTAAATGTATCTTACATACTTTCAAAAGTTTGTAAGTCAGTATATCCATTATTTCCTGATCAACTCGAACCGATTAAACATAATCATTCATTAATGTTCTGCCCTTTGTTACCTTTTCTTTCGTTAATATTTATCTTTACGATACCTGCTAACGGTTTATTAATATTTCTAGGAATCATACTTTTAAATGTAGTGCTTTCCTTAAAACTTAAAAAATCATACGATCAAGATTTAAAGTCTATATTCTATACTGCTAATGTTATTAAACAGTGCCTTTCTCTAAGTAAAATGGAAGGTACACCTAACTTAAATGTAAACTTTAATCATTTTAAGACATCTCGTCATTTTAGTAGATTATTATCCCGGGTAGAATCACAAGATATGCTAAGTAGTACTATTATGTTACTCAAGCTTATATTCATGGTAGACTATGTACTATTTCATTTAATTCAACGTAACTATTTTAAATATCAAGAAGAAATAATGTCTTGCTATGACTATATCAGTACATTGGATAATCATTATTCACTTGCCTTATATAGAAGTACTTTAGACACCTATTGTGAGCCTGAAATAAGTAATTGCAAGAAAGGCGTTTATTTCCAAAACTTAAAGCATCCTTTAATCGATGAAGATATTGCAATAGCAAATGACCTAGATATATCAAAAAATATATTACTTACAGGATCCAATGCTTCAGGTAAATCTACATTTATGAAAGCTGTAGCATTAAATTTAATCATGTCACAAAACCTTCATACTACTACTGCATCATCGTTCAAATGTCACAGTGTCTATGTGATAACATCTATGGCAAATGCAGATGATGTGCTAAGTGGGAATAGCTATTTTATGGCCGAACTTAAATCTATTAGGCGACTATTTAACATTCATAGTAAAGAAATGATATACTGTTTTATCGATGAAATATTTAAAGGTACGAATACAACTGAACGTATTGCTGCTTCTGAATCTGTGTTAAGTTTTCTATATCATACCCCTAACTATAAAGTGATTGCTGCAACACATGATATAGAACTATCTACAATTTTGAAAAAGAAATATCTTAATTATTACTTCAATGAATCTATTCAAAATAATCAAATTTTCTTTGATTACAAAATAAAACTCGGTAAAGCTAATACACGTAATGCAATTGAATTATTACGAATTACGCACTTTCCTGATCAAATTTATAAACGTGCCAAAGAAAATGTTAGTGACTAATATTTATATATAAGAAAAGCTCCTTTAGATGAATCAACTAATTAGTGTGTCACCCAAAAGTTAGAGGTTTAATCCAATTTTTAGGATTCAGTACAATGTTAGTCTATCATCTAAAAGAGCTTGTTATATATTTCTTACATTGAAAAATCTTCGATATCAATATTATTTTCACCATTAAGTGCTAAATTTCCGCGTAATCCTGCTTGATACAGATAATGCCCTGCTGCACCAATCATCGCTGCGTTATCAGTACACAACTTTGGACTTGGAATCGTTAGCTGAATGTCTTCATACTTACAAGAATTGGTTAAAGATGTTCTTAAACCTTTATTGCTAGCTACACCACCTGCAACAATAAGACGATTCACCTGATAATCATGACAAGCGTGAATCGCTTTATATGTTAATACTTCAACAACGCTGTTTTGGAAACTTGTTGCGACATCCTCTGCAATTATATTTTCATTTTTTTGACGTAAATTATGCAATTTATTAATGACTGCACTTTTGAGACCACTAAAACTAAAATCATAGCTATCTTTTTCAAGCCAAACTCGAGGAAACTCATAAGTATCTTTGCCTTGAGATGCAAGACGATCTATGTGAGGACCACCAGGATATGGTAAGTTTATCGTGCGTGCCACCTTATCATATGCTTCTCCTACTGCGTCATCTCTAGTCTCACCAATCACTTCGAAATTTAGATGGTCTTTCATGTAAACCAATTCAGTATGCCCCCCTGAAACTATGAGAGCCATAAGAGGAAACGTTAAAGGTTGTTCTAAATGATTTGCATAGATATGTCCAGCAATATGGTGTACTGGAATAATGGTTTTATCATAGGCAAATGCTAGTGCTTTAGCCGCATTAATACCTATAAGTAATGCACCAATTAAACCTGGACCTTGTGTGACAGCGATAGCATTGACATCATTCATACTCACATTGGCGGTTTCAAGAGATTCTTGTATTGTAGCTGTTATTCCTTCTACATGGTGGCGACTAGCCACTTCAGGCACTACTCCGCCAAATCTTTTATGACTATCAATTTGACTAAGGACCGTATTAGAAAGAATTTTAGTTCCATTTTTTATAACACTTACGCTTGTCTCATCACAACTCGTTTCTATAGCTAGAATTAAAGTATCTGTTGTCATTTCAAATTCACCCACATCACTATTGCATCCTCTCCTTCACCGTAATAATTTTTTCTTTTACCACCATATTGAAATCCTAAATTTTTATATACATGTTGTGCAATTTCATTCCCGATACGTGCTTCCAAACTCATCACTTCACAAGTATGACTAGCATAATTTTTTACATATTCAAGTAACAATTGTCCGAGACCAAAGCCCCTAAATTGATGAGTAATTGCTACAGTAGTAATTTGCGCTTGATCGATGACAATCCATAATCCAAGATAACCAATAATTTTATCATCATATTCAATCACAAAATACGTTGCAAATTCATTTTGTTCAATTTCATGATAAAACGCATCAATTGTCCATGAACTATCATTGAAGCTCTCTCTTTCGATATCGAAAACTTGAGGTACATCTTTAACACTCATCTTTCTAATATTTAACTGTTCTGTTGTCGGTCTATCCAATTTCTTTCCGCCTCTGATAATTTATGATATTTAGGAGTAAATGCGTGAATATTTACTGGGTTCTGAATCAACTGCTTCATAATTGCCGCCCTAGGTAATTGTTTGATAACCTCACTATCTAATAAATGATTAATCTTGTCAGTGTGATGACCTATAAAAACGTATGGCTGTTTCATATGGTGCAATTTATGAAGCAATTCATTTATAAGTATATACGTATCTTCAATGATAGTAATTAATGTCCCCTTTTGGTATTGATACACTCCTGTATACACCGCTTCTCTTCTGGCATCAAAAATTGGAACTAGTAACCTAGTATCATCCTTAACCGTTGCTGCCAGTGCCTTAAGTGAAGATACACCATATAAATTTGAATTTAAAGCGTAGGCTAAGGTTTTTGCTACTGTGACACCTATTCTAAGTCCAGTGTAAGATCCTGGTCCTTCAGCTACAGCAATATCCGTTATATCACATTTATCTATATAGGACTTCTCAAATAAACTTTTTATTTCTGGCATTAATTGTACAGAATGATTTTGTTTAATATCTGTAGTTTTCTCTACAAGTACTTTATCGTCTTTCATTATAGCTACTGAAAGAGGTTGGTTAGATGTATCAATTAGAAGATAGTTCATGTAATACAGCCCCCTTAATTTTTTTATATTCGTCTCCATGGGCATCGATAGTTATAAGACGTTTATTTTCATCTTTGACATTGATAGTAATCGATAGATAATCATTAGGAAGTAAATCTTTAATAAATTCACTCCACTCAATCACGATAATTGCTTTATCCTCAAAATATTCATCAAAACCTAAATCATCTTCTTGATCTTCTAAACGATAACAATCCATATGATGTAATTTTAATTCAGAGCCTCTATAAGATTTTATAATATTAAACGTTGGTGAATTAATTGTCCTTTTAACTCCTAGTGACTTCCCTATAAATTGAGTTAAAGTAGTCTTGCCAGCACCTAAGTCACCATTTAGTAAAATTAAACTTCCCACATTTAAATTTTTAACAAGTACATTTGCAAATTTTTTCATATCTTCTAAATTATTGATAGTTAGCACTGTTCATTCTCCTAATGATGAAGATTTATATTATATTTATTATATCCATTTATTTATAGATTTATCAGTTATTCCGTTCACTATTAACTTAATCATTGTAACAAATTTTATGATAAATTTCTTTGTGAAAATTCATTCAACATGTTTGGTTAAATTTTTAGAAAATTCTAAATTTAATATTGGCACGTTTCGATACATGTAGTAAATTGAGCTTATCAATTTTAAAATAATTCGAACTATTAAGAATAATTAACCATTCATCGAAAGGAGTATAATAAAATGACATATCATACGACACAATACCTACCAACAACTCAAAACGTTATTATCATTTTATTATACTCGTAAGGACTCGAACATTAGTAAGGTTTCACTGTTAAATGTTTAAGTCCTATTTCTAGTTGAATGGGACGTTTTTTTATTTTCTAAAATATTATTATATGCGAAGCGACATGATTAAAAAAGGAGCTCAACAAGCTCCAGCAAGAAGTCTTTTGCATGCAACAGGCGCTCTTCACAAACCAACAGATATGAATAAACCTTTTGTAGCGATTTGTAACTCATATATTGATATTGTTCCAGGACATGTTCATTTAAGAGAACTTGCCGACATTGCTAAAGACGCAATTCGAGAAGCAGGAGCAATTCCATTTAAATTTAATACTATTGGTGTAGATAACGGAATTGCTATGGGACATATTGGTATGCGATATTCTTTACCTTCCAGAAAAATCATTGCTGATGCTGCTGAAACTGTTATTAATGCGCATTGGTTCGATGGGGTATTTTATATCCCTAACTGCGACAAAATCACCCAGGAATGTTACTTGCAGCCGTACGTACAAATGTCCCAGCTATTTTTTGTTCAGGTGGTCCAATGAAAGCTGGGTTATCAGCTCAAGGTAAAGCACTTACTTTATCTTCTATGTTTGAAGCAGTGGGGGCATTTAAAGAAGGAGCTATATCCAAAGAAGAATTTTTAGATATGGAACAAAATGCTTGTCCTACTTGTGGATCATGTGCCGGCATGTTCACTGCAAATTCTATGAACTGCTTAATCGAAGTTTTAGGTCTTGCACTTCCATTCAACGGCACCGCTTTAGCAGCAAGTGATCAACGTCGAGAAATGATTCGCCAAGCAGCCTTTCAATTAATTGATAATATTAAGAATGATATAAAACCTAGGGATATTTATCACAAGGGAAGCTATTGATGATGCATTTGCTCTAGATATGGCAATGGGTGGATCTACAAATACTGTTTTACATACATTGGCTATCGCTAATGAAACTGGTATTGACTATGGCTTAGAACGAATTAATAAAATTGCTAAACGAACACCCTATTTATCTAATATTGCACCAAGTTCTTCATATTCAATGCATGATGTTCATGAAGATGGTGGAGTCCCAGCAATTATTAATGAACTGATGAAAAAAGAAGGTACTCTTCACTCAGATAGACTGACAGTCACTGGTAAAACTTTAAGAGAAAACAATCAAGGGAACAACATTCAAAACTATGAAGTGATTCATTCCCTTGAAAAACCATATGACCACGAAGGTGGATTATCAGTTCTCTTTGGTAATTTAGCACCAAAAGGAGCAGTTATCAAAGTTGGTGGTGTTGATCCTTCTATAAAAGTGTTTAGAGGTAAATCTATCTGTTTTAATTCACATGATGAAGCTGTTGAGGTTATTGATAACCATACCGTACGTGAAGGACACGTAGTCATTACTCGTTATGAAGGTCCAAAAGGTGGCCCGGGGATGCCAGAAATGCTTGCACCTACTTCTTCAATTGTGGGGCGTGGATTAGGTAAAGATGTTGCCTTAATTACTGATGGAAGGTTCTCTGGTGCAACACGAGGAATCGCTGTTGGACATATTTCTCCAGAAGCTGCTTCTGGAAGACCAATTGGGTTAGTTAGAGACGGTGATGAAATTATTATAAATTTAATGAATAGAAAGATAGATGTTGCTCTAACCCAAGATGAACTTGGGCACCGACGTAAAACATTAAAACCATTCAAAGCAAAAGTCAAAACAGGTTATCTCGCTAGATATACAAGTTTAGTTACTAGCGCAAATACTGGTGGTATTATGCAAGTTCCAGAAAACCTCATTTAATTAGGAGATGATAACAATGTCTAAGCAAAAAAGTACTTCATTTAACGAACCTTCCCATGATAACTCAAATCATTATAAAAAAGTTCAAAATGACCAAACTAAAACGCTACAATCTGAAACTATTACTCAAAATCATACTGGTTCACAACTACTAGTAGAAGCATTACTACAGAAGGTGTAGATTTTATTTTTGGATACCCAGGTGGGGTAGTGTTACCCTTATACGATACATTTTATGATGGAAAGATTAAACATATACTTGCACGACATGAACAAGGTGCGACACATGCAGCTGAAGGTTATATACGTGTATCTGGTAAAACAGGTGTAGTGGTCGTTACTAGTGGACCAGGAGCTACAAATGCAATTACAGGTATTACAGGATGCACATAGCGACTCACTACCATTAAGTTGTATTCACTGGTCAAGTTGCTACGTCAGGCATTGGTAAAGATGCCTTTCAAGAAGCTGATTTATTATCAATGACCACACCTATTACTAAACAAAATTACCAAGTTAAAAATGTTGAAGATATACCAAGGATAGTGCATGAAGCCTTTCACGTGGCAAACTCAGGTAGAAAAGGTCCGGTAGTCATAGATTTTCCTAAAGATATGGGTGTTTTAACAACTCATGTTGGTTTATCCAATGGCACTCATTTACCAGGTTACAATGTTCAAACTCAACCTAAAAAACAAGACATTGAGACATTAATTTCCATGATTAAAAAACCACTTGTTCTAGCAGGGACAGGAATTAACCATTCGAAATCAAATCATTTATTACACATCATCAAATTCCAATAGTAACTACATTACTCGGCTTGGGTGCAATTCCTTATAATCATCCTTTATTCCTAGGAATGGGAGGAATGCATGGTCCCTATGCCAGTAATATGGCACTCACAGAATGTGATTTACTTATTAATTTAGGCAGTCGCTTCGATGATCGTCTTGCAAGTAATCCGGATGCATTTGTACCAAACGCTAAAATTATACATGTTGATATCGATCCCTCAGAAATTAATAAGGTGATTCAAACAGATTTAGGTATTGTAGCTGATTGTAAAATCGTTTTAGAACAGTTATCAGAAAAAATATGATAACAGCCGAGCATGACAAGTGGATTAATTATTGTAAGAACAATAAAGCTCGTTATCCATTTAAATATGAAAATGACGATAATACATTTTGTAAACCACAAAAAGTCATTGAATATATAGGTAAAATTACTCACGGTAATGCTATTGTTACTACTGATGTAGGTCAACATCAAATGTGGGCAGCACAATTTTATCCTTTCATAAATTACGGACAATGGGTCACAAGCGGTGGCTTAGGAACTATGGGATTTGGCATACCTGCAGCAATAGAAGCGCAACTCGCTGCCCCTGGTAAAACAGCAGTCTGCTTTGTTGGAGATGGAAGTTTCCAAATGACCAATCAGGAAATAGCTTTATTACCAGAATATGGCTTAAACATCAAAATAGTGCTTATTAACAATGGCACATTAGGTATGGTTAAACAATGGCAAGATAAATTCTTTAACAAACGTTTCTCTCATTCTGTCTTTAATGACCAACCTGATTTCATGAAAATGGCAGAGGCATATGGTGTTAAAGGATTTTTGATTGATTCCCCAAGTCTTTTAGAATCCACATTAAAGGCTGCATTTAACTATAAAGGGCCAGCACTAATAGAAGTACGTATCTCCCCTGTCGAAGCTGTAAATCCTATGGTACCTAGTGGTAAATCAAACCATGAGATGGAGGGATATTAATGGAACGTACAATTCAGTTTATAGTAGCAGATCAAGTAAGTACTCTTAATCGTATTACAAGTGCTTTCGTTAGATTGCAATGTAATATTGATGAACTACATGTTCAACATTCAGCACAAGAAGGCATTTCTAATATGGAACTTAAAGTTAATATTAAAGATGAAGACGTTTTCAATATTGTCTTAAAAAAATTAGAACAACAAGTAAATGTTTTAAGTATTAGAAGTAACTAAATAACCATTGATGCGCTAGTTATTAGATAATTTAACATTGAAACATAACTAACATCTTTAAATTTTTACACTTTAAATATTTCGAAAATTCAGAACTTTTATAAAGGTAATTGGAGGAATTTATTATGACAAAAGTATATTATGACAATTCAGTAACTAAAGATGCATTACAAGGTAAAAAAATTGCAATCATTGGTTATGGTTCTCAAGGTCATGCACATGCTCAAAATTTAAAAAACAATGGTTATGATGTCGTTATCGGTCTGCATCACGGACGATCTTTTAAAAAGGCTAAAGAAGATGGATTCGATGTTTATACAGCAAGTGAAGCTACTCAACAAGCTAATGTAGTAATGATTTTATTACCTGATGAAATCCAAGGCGATGTGTATAAAAATGAAATTGAATCTCATTTAGAAAAAGGAAACGCATTGGCTTTTGCGCATGGCTTTAATATCCATTTTAGTGTTATTGAACCCCCTGTTGATGTAGATGTATTTTTAGTTGCACCCTAAAACTTAGTTAGACGTACATTTGTTGAAGGGTAGTGCTGTTCTCCTTCATTATTTGGTGTTCAACAAGATGCTACAGGGGCAGCAAGAGATATTGCTTTAAGTTACGCTAAAGGAATCGGTGCTCGCGCGCAGGAGTCATTGAAACGACTTTTAAAGAAGAAACTGAAACTGATTTATTTGGTGAACAAGCGGTGCTTTGTGGTGGCGTTTCAAAATTGATTCAAAGTGGTTTTGAAACGCTTGTTGAAGCAGGTTACCAACCTGAACTTGCTTATTTTAAAGTTTTACACGAAATGAAATTAATTGTCGATCTTATTGTATGAAGGCGGTATGGAAAATGTCCGTTACTCCATTTCAAATACAGCAGAGTTTGGCGATTATGTTTCTGGACCAAGAATTATCACTCCAGATGTTAAAGAAAATATGAAAGAAGTACTTAAAGACATTCAAAATGGTAACTTTAGTCGCAAATTTGTTGAAGATAATAAAAATGGTTTCAAAGAATTCTATCAATTACGTAAAGAACAACACGGTCATCAAATTGAAAAAGTTGGGCGTGAACTACGTGAAATGATGCCATTCATTAAATCTAAAAGCATTGAAAAATAATAATTAATAAGGGGTGTTTTAATATGGAAGAACATATTAAAATATTCGATACAACACTTAGAGATGGTGAACAAACTCCAGGAGTCAACTTTACTTTTGATGAAAGACTCAAAATTGCAAAGCCATTAGAAAATTGGGGAGTAGATGTAATTGAAGCAGGTTTTCCTGCTTCAAGTTTAGGAAGTTTTAAATCTGTAAAAGCCATAGCAAAAGCGTTGACTACAACTGCAGTCTGCGGTTTAGCAAGATGTAAGAAGACAGATATTGACACTGTTTATGAAGCAACTAAAGATGCTACTAAACCACAAGTTCATGTATTTATAGCTACATCTCCTATTCATTTAGAACACAAATTAAAAATGACTCAAGAAGAAGTGATCGCTTCAATAAATGAACATGTTTCTTATGCTAAAGAGTTATTTGAAGTTGTGCAATTCTCTCCAGAAGATGCAACTAGAACTGAAATTCCTTTTTTAATTAAATGTGTTCAGACTGCTGTCGATGCTAGTGCCACAATTATAAACATCCCTGATACAGTAGGTTTTAGTTACCCTACAGAATATGGACTTATTTTCAAAAAGCTTAAAGAATCTATTCATTCTGATAATCAAATTATATTTAGTGCTCACTGTCACGATGACTTAGGTATGGCAGTTTCAAATAGCCTTGCTGCTATTGAAGGTGGTGCAAGAAGAATTGAAGGTACCGTTAATGGCATTGGAGAAAGAGCTGGTAATGCTGCACTTCAAGAAGTAGCTTTAGCACTTTATGTAAGAAAGGATCATTATTGCATTGAATCAAAAATAAATCTTAAACAAACTAAAAAAATTTCTGATTTAATATCTAGATATGCTGGAATTAGAGTCCCAAGAAATAAAGCAATTGTTGGTCAAAATGCATTTAGCCATGAGTCTGGTATACACCAAGATAGTATATTAAAACACCGGGAAACATATGTAATTATGACGCCACAATTAGTAGGCGTGGGTACTACTGAATTACCTCTTGGTAAATTATCAGGTAAACATGCATTTTCAGAAAAGCTTAAAGCATTAGGTTATGATATTAGTACTAAAGACCAAGTCGCTTTATTTAAACAATTTAAAGAAGTTGCAGATAAAAAAAAAGACGTTTCTGATCGAGACATTCACGCAATTATTCACGGTACTGAACATGAACAAAGTGCAATATATCAAGTTGAGAACTTGCAACTTCAATATGTGTCTAAAGACGTGCAAAGTGCTGTTGTAGTTGTAAAAGATAATGAAGGCCAAATCTATCAAGACTCTAGTATAGGGACTGGTTCTATTGTAGCTATCTATAACGCTGTAGACCGTATTTTCAAAAAGCATACAGAACTCATTGATTATCGAATAGAATCTGTTACAGAAGGCAGAAGTACATGTTCAGCTCATTATTGAAGGAAAAGAAATAAATGGTATTGGTATTGATCACGATATCTTACAAGCATCATGTCAGGCATATATTGAAGCTCATGCTAAGTATGTTTCTGAAAATAATTCGAAAGAAGGTATTCAAGCATAAGTTATAAAATTGTCGCCCTTCCTGGAGATAGTATTGGCCCAGAAATATTAAGTGGAACATTAGATATTCTTGACTTAATCAGACGAAAATATCAATTTAAATATGAACTTGAAAAACATCATTTTGGAGGTGTCGCCATTGATCATTATGGCACACCTTTAACTAATGACACACTTGAATCGTGTAAAAGTACTGACGCCATTTTATTAGGAACCATTGGTGGACCTAAATGGACAGACCCTCTTAATCGTCCTGAACATGGTTTATTAAAACTAAGGAAAGATTTAAACTTATACGCTAATATACGCCCTACTATTGTTACTGAAGGTACGAGTCACTTATCACCCTTAAAGCAGAATAACGTGGAAGGTACAGACCTAGTTGTAGTTAGAGAATTAACGAGTGGTATCTATTTTAGAGAACCTAGCCATTATACTATAGAAAATGCTTTAGATTCCTTAATGTATTCGCGTAAAGAAATAGAAAAAATTGTGAGAGCTGCTTTTCAATTAGCCCAACAAAGAAAGAAAAAATTAACTTCTGTAGATAAGGAAAATATACTATCTTCCAGTAAACTATGGCATCAGACAGTGGAAGATTTAAAACAAAATTATCCTGATGTTGAAGTCAATCACCTACTTGTGGATGCTTGTAGTATGCATTTAATAACACGACCTACTCAATTTGATGTGATAGTAACCGAAAATTTATTTGATGATATTTTAAGCGATGAAGCTTCAGTCATTCCTGGTTCACTTGGTTTATCTCCTTCCGCAAGCTTTGGAAATCAAGGTGCTCGTTTATATGACCTATTCATGGTTCAGCACCAGATATCGCTAATAAAAATATAACTAATCCATTTGGTATGGTTCCTTCACTCGCATTGTGTCTAAGAGAAAGTTTAAATCAAGAAAAAGCAGCTAGCGAATTAGAACATAATATTTATGAACTTATTAAATACGGACAAACAACTGCGGATTTGGGTGGACAAATGAGTACTTCTGAAATTTTTGACATATTAAAAGAGAAATACGTTTAAAGGAGAGAATGAATATGGGACAAACTCTATTCAATAAAGTATGGCATAAACATTGTTCTACATGGAAATAAAGGTGAACCACAGTTATTATACATCGATTTACATCTTATCCATGAAGTTACCTCTCCTCAAGCTTTTGAAGGATTAAGACTTAAACATCATCATCTTCGGAGACCAGATCTTACTTTTGTAACGCTAGATCATTATGTGCCAACTATAGATATTTTTAATATTAAAGATGAGATCGCTCACAGACAAATTACTACGTTACAACAGAATGCTAAAGATTTCGGTGTTCACATTTTTGATATGGGGGTCTGATGAACAAGGGATCATCCATATGGTTGGTCCTGAAACGGGATTAACTCAATCTGGTAAAACCATTGTTTGTGGAGATTCTCATACTGCAACACATGGTGCTTTTGGAGCAATTGCATTCGGTATAGGTACAAGTGAAATCGAACATGTATTTGCAACACAAACTTTGTGGCAGACCAAACCTAAAAATTTAAAAATTGATATCAACGGTAAGTTACCCAAAGGTGTTTATGCAAAAGATATCATCCTTTATTTAATTAATCGATATGGTGTCGATTTTGGTACTGGGTACGCTCTTGAATTTACTGGAGAGGCAATTAAAAATCTTTCTATGGAAGCACGAATGACAATTTGTAATATGGCTATTGAAGCTGGTGCAAAGTATGGCATAATGCACCCTGATGAAACAACTTATAATTATGTCAAAGGCCGTTCATATGCAAAGAATTTTAATAAGTCAATCAATTGGTGGAAACAATTATATTCTGATGAGGATGCACATTTTGATAAAATCATTCAATTCGATGTATCGAGCTTGGAACCTCAAGTAACATGGGGAACAAATCCTGAAATGGGTGTTAATTTTAGTAGTCCATTCCCTGAAATTAAAGATTCAAATGATGAACGTGCTTATAGATATATGGGACTTAAACCTGGACGAAGAGCTGAAGATATTAATCTTGGTTATGTATTCTTAGGTTCTTGTACTAATGCAAGACTCTCGGATTTATTAGAAGCAAGTCACATCGTTAAAGATAAAAAAGTTCACCCTAATATTACAGCTATAGTAGTACCCGGTTCAAGAACTGTTAAAAAAGAAGCTGAAGCATTAGGACTAGATAAAATATTTAAAAAAGCAGGATTTGAATGGAGAGAACCTGGGTGTTCGATGTGCTTAGGTATGAATCCTGATCAAGTTCCTGAAGGTGTACATTGTGCGTCAACAAGCAATCGTAATTTCAAAGGTCGACAAAGGTAAAGGTGCCCGTCCCCATCTTGTTTCTCCAGCTATGGCAGCAGCTGCAGCAATAAATGGTAGATTTGTAGATGTAAGAAAGGTGGTCATTTAAATGGAAATTCAACCCATTAAAACTTATACAGGTAAAATAGTTCCACTTTTTAACGACAATATAGATACCGATCAAATTATTCCTAAAGTTCATCTTAAGAGAATATCTAAAACTGGTTTTGGTCCTTTTGCTTTTGATGAATGGCGATATTTACCAGATGGCTCCGACAATCCAGATTTTAATCCTAACATACCAAAATACCAAGGTGCTTCAATACTTATTACTGGAGACAATTTTGATTGTGGATCAAGTCGTGAACATGCTGCATGGGCGCTTAAAGACTTTGGCTTAAATATCATCATAACTGGAAGCTTTAGCGATATTTTTTATATTAATTGTACAAAAAATGCTATGTTGCCCATTTGTCTAAATAAAGAGCAAAGAGAACATTTAGCGAAATTTGAACAAATTACGATTGATTTACCTAACCAAACTGTTTCATCTCCAGAAAAATCATTTACCTTCAATATTGATGAAACTTGGAAAAATAAACTCATAAATGGATTAGATAATATAGAGATTACATTAAAATATGAAGATTTAATAGAGAAATACGAAAAAACTTGTTAAAGGTGCGGAATACTATGACAGTAAAATATTCAGTTTCAACAAAAGATATAGATGAGGCATTTTTACGTCTCAAAGATATAGTCAAAGAAACACCCTTAATTTATCTCAAAAATATGATTGTACTGTCTATCTTAAAAGAGAAGACTTACAATGGGTGCGTTCTTTTAAATTAAGAGGTGTATATAATGCTATCTCAGTGTTGTCTGATAATGAAAAAAACAAAGGTATAACATGTGCTAGTGCAGGTAAATCATGCACAAGGCGTAGCATATACCGCTAAAAAATTAAATTTAAAAGCTGTTATCTTTATGCCGGTTACTACGCCACGTCAAAAAATTAATCAAGTGAATTTTTTGGGAGAGGATAATGTCGAAATTGTGCTAATAGGGGATACATTTGATCATTGCTTAACAGAAGCTTTAAATTATACTCAACGACATGAAATGAACTTTATTGATCCCTTCAATAATATTTTTACCATTTCCGGACAAAGGACACTTGCTAAAGAAATGATCAATCAAGCTAAAATAGATAATGTTGAATTTGATTACCTATTTTAAAGAATTTTCACCTAAGACAAAAATCATTGGTGTTGAACCTACTGGAGCAAGTAGCATGTATCAATCTGTAATAAATAAACAAGTGGTCACTTTAGATAATATTGACAAATTTGTAGACGGTACTTCAGTTGCAAGAGTTGGAGATATTACTTTTAATATTGCTAAAGATAAAGTCGATGATTATATCCAAGTTGACGAAGGAGCAGTATGTTCAACTATTTTAGACATGTACGTACTCTAAACAAGCAATCATAGCTGAACCTGCTGGAGCGCTAAGTGTTGCAGCTTTGGAGAATTATAAAACTCAAATTCAAGATAAAACTGTAGTTTGTATAGTTAGTGGTGGAAACAATGATATCAATCGTATGAAAGAAATTGAAAAACGTTCTCTCCTTTTTGAAGAAATGAAACATTATTTCATTTTAAACTTTCCGCAAAGGCCAGGAGCTTTAAGGGAATTTGTAAACGAAGTATTAGAACCTCAAGATGACATTACAAAATTTGAATACCTAAAGAAAACATCACAAAATACTGGCACCGTCATTATAAGCATTCAACTAAAGCATCATAATGACCTAGTACAATTAAAAGAACATGTTCATAATTTTGATCCATCAAATATTTATATAAATGAAAATAAGATGTTATATTCATTACTTATTTAAGACGTTCGTTTTTATCATAGGCGCTAAAAAACTTACTCTGCTCGAAACAAGCGCTCGTATCTTTCTTCATTTACGTCTCTTGTTAACTCATTTAGCTCGACTAAATTCGTTGCTCTCGCTTCTTAATTCATTAGCTCCAAACACTTTCTCTTCGTTGAGAATTTTACTTTTTCTATATCAAATACTCTCTATTTTTAAACATAAAAAAAGAGACCTTACGGTCCCGATTCAGCTCATCGCATCCATACGATTTGTATATTGCCTGGCAACGTCCTACTCTAGCGGAACGTCAGTCCGACTACCATCGGCGCTAAGGAGCTTAACTTCTGTGTTCGGCATGGGAACAGGTGTGACCTCCTTGCCATTGTCACCAGACAAGTGAATGTTTATACATTCAAAACTAGATAGTAAGTAAGGTTTTGTGTCGCAAAACATTTTTATTTGATTAAGTCTTCGATCGATTAGTATTCGTCAGCTCCACGTGTCACCACGCTTCCACCTCGAACCTATTAACCTCGTCATCTTCGAGGGATCTTATAACCGAAGTTGGGAAATCTCATCTTGAGGAGGGCTTCATGCTTAGATGCTTTCAGCACTTATCCCGTCCATACATAGCTACCCAGCTATGCCGTTGGCACGACAACTGGTACACCAGAGGTATGTCCATCCCGGTCCTCTCGTACTAAGGACAGCTCCTCTCAAATTTCCTACGCCCACGACGGATAGGGACCGAACTGTCTCACGACGTTCTGAACCCAGCTCGCGTACCGCTTTAATGGGCGAACAGCCCAACCCTTGGGACCGACTACAGCCCCAGGATGCGATGAGCCGACATCGAGGTGCCAAACCTCCCCGTCGATGTGAACTCTTGGGGGAGATAAGCCTGTTATCCCCGGGGTAGCTTTTATCCGTTGAGCGATGGCCCTTCCATATGGAACCACCGGATCACTAAGTCCGTCTTTCGACCCTGCTCGACTTGTAAGTCTCGCAGTCAAGCTCCCTTATGCCTTTACACTCTGTGAATGATTTCCAACCATTCTGAGGGAACCTTTGAGCGCCTCCGTTACCTTTTAGGAGGCGACCGCCCCAGTCAAACTGCCCACCTGACACTGTCTCCCACCACGATAAGTGGTGCGGGTTAGAAAGCCAACACAGCTAGGGTAGTATCCCACCAACGCCTCCACATAAGCTAGCGCTCACGTTTCAATGGCTCCTACCTATCCTGTACAAGCTGTGCCGAATTTCAATATCAGGCTACAGTAAAGCTCCACGGGGTCTTTCCGTCCTGTCGCGGGTAACCTGCATCTTCACAGGTACTATGATTTCACCGAGTCTCTCGTTGAGACAGTGCCCAAATCGTTACGCCTTTCGTGCGGGTCGGAACTTACCCGACAAGGAATTTCGCTACCTTAGGACCGTTATAGTTACGGCCGCCGTTTACTGGGGCTTCGATTCGTGGCTTCGCAGAAGCTAACCACTCCTCTTAACCTTCCAGCACCGGGCAGGCGTCAGCCCCTATACATCACCTTACGGTTTAGCAGAGACCTGTGTTTTTGATAAACAGTCGCTTGGGCCTATTCACTGCGGCTCTTCTGGGCGTAAACCCTAAAGAGCACCCCTTCTCCCGAAGTTACGGGGTCATTTTGCCGAGTTCCTTAACGAGAGTTCGCTCGCTCACCTTAGAATTCTCATCTTGACTACCTGTGTCGGTTTGCGGTACGGGCACCTGTTATCTATCTAGAGGCTTTTCTCGGCAGTGTGAAATCAACGACTCGAGGAAACAATTTCCTCTCCCCATCACAGCTTAGCCTGATGAGTGCCGGATTTGCCTAACACTCAGCCTTACTGCTTAGACGTGCACTCCAACAGCACGCTTCGCCTATCCTACTGCGTCCCCCCATCGATTAAAACGATACTAAGTGGTACAGGAATATCAACCTGTTATCCATCGCCTACGCCTGTCGGCCTCAGCTTAGGACCCGACTAACCCAGAGCGGACGAGCCTTCCTCTGGAAACCTTAGTCAATCGGTGGACGGGATTCTCACCCGTCTTTCGCTACTCACACCGGCATTCTCACTTCTAAACGCTCCACATGTCCTTGCGATCATGCTTCAACGCCCTTAGAACGCTCTCCTACCATTGTCCGAAGGACAATCCACAGCTTCGGTAATATGTTTAGCCCCGGTACATTTTCGGCGCAGTGTCACTCGACTAGTGAGCTATTACGCACTCTTTAAATGATGGCTGCTTCTAAGCCAACATCCTAGTTGTCTGGGCAACGCCACATCCTTTTCCACTTAACATATATTTGGGGACCTTAGCTGGTGGTCTGGGCTGTTTCCCTTTCGAACACGGACCTTATCACCCATGTTCTGACTCCCAAGTTAAATTAATTGGCATTCGGAGTTTGTCTGAATTCGGTAACCCGAGAGAGGCCCCTCGTCCAAACAGTGCTCTACCTCCAATAATCATCACTTGAGGCTAGCCCTAAAGCTATTTCGGAGAGAACCAGCTATCTCCAAGTTCGATTGGAATTTCTCCGCTACCCTCAGTTCATCCGCTCACTTTTCAACGTAAGTCGGTTCGGTCCTCCATTCAGTGTTACCTGAACTTCAACCTGACCAAGGGTAGATCACCTGGTTTCGGGTCTACGACCAAATACTCAACGCTCTATTCAGACTCGCTTTCGCTACGGCTCCACATTCGCTGCTTAACCTTGCATCAGATCGTAACTCGCCGGTTCATTCTACAAAAGGCACGCCATCACCCATTAACGGGCTCTGACTACTTGTAAGCACACGGTTTCAAGTTCTCTTTCACTCCCCTTTCGGGGTACTTTTCACCTTTCCCTCACGGTACTGGTTCACTATCGGTCACTAGAGAGTATTTAGCCTTAGGAGATGGTCCTCCCAGATTCCGACGGAATTTCACGTGCTCCGTCGTACTCAGGATCCACTCAAGAGAGAATACGTTTTCGACTACAGGATTATTACCTTCTTTGATTCATCTTTCCAGATGATTCGTCTAACATGTTCTTTTGTAACTCCGTATAGAGTGTCCTACAACCCCAACAAGCAAGCTTGTTGGTTTGGGCTCTTCCCGTTTCGCTCGCCGCTACTCAGGGAATCGATTTTTCTTTCTTTTCCTCCGGGTACTAAGATGTTTCAGTTCTCCGGGTCTGCCTTCTGACATGCTATGAATTCACATGTCAATAACATGACATCACTCATGTTGGGTTCCCCCATTCGGAAATCTCTGGATCAACGCTTACTTACAGCTACCCAAAGCATATCGTCGTTAGTAACGTCCTTCATCGGCTTCTAGTGCCAAGGCATCCACCGTGCGCCCTTAATAACTTAATCTCTGTTTTCGCTCAACTTTAAGTCAATCGCTTTCATATGGCTTCGTTTCCATTCGTTACCTGAAAAACGATTTCTTTTAAAGTTTAAAACAAAAACACGTTATTAATCTTGTGAGTGTTCTTTCGAACACTAGCGATTATTTATGAATTCAAGCTTATTTAAAACTCTATTCACTCGGTTTTGCTTGGTAAAATCTTTACTTACTTATCTAGTTTTCAATGTACAATGTCTAATTTCAAGTCAAGCATTTGTAACGTTGTCGTTTTCATTAGCCTAATTTTGAAATTATTTTCACTTGAATGATAATAAACATTCAAAACTGAATACAATATGTCACGTTATTCCTCATCTTCTACGAAGATATTCCGAATATATCCTTAGAAAGGAGGTGATCCAGCCGCACCTTCCGATACGGCTACCTTGTTACGACTTCACCCCAATCATTTGTCCCACCTTCGACGGCTAGCTCCAAAAGGTTACTCCACCGGCTTCGGGTGTTACAAACTCTCGTGGTGTGACGGGCGGTGTGTACAAGACCCGGGAACGTATTCACCGTAGCATGCTGATCTACGATTACTAGCGATTCCAGCTTCATATAGTCGAGTTGCAGACTACAATCCGAACTGAGAACAACTTTATGGGGTTTGCTTGACCTCGCGGTTTCGCTGCCCTTTGTATTGTCCATTGTAGCACGTGTGTAGCCCAAATCATAAGGGGCATGATGATTTGACGTCATCCCCACCTTCCTCCGGTTTGTCACCGGCAGTCAACTTAGAGTGCCCAACTTAATGATGGCAACTAAGCTTAAGGGTTGCGCTCGTTGCGGGACTTAACCCAACATCTCACGACACGAGCTGACGACAACCATGCACCACCTGTCACTCTGTCCCCCGAAGGGGAAAACTCTATCTCTAGAGGGGTCAGAGGATGTCAAGATTTGGTAAGGTTCTTCGCGTTGCTTCGAATTAAACCACATGCTCCACCGCTTGTGCGGGTCCCCGTCAATTCCTTTGAGTTTCAACCTTGCGGTCGTACTCCCCAGGCGGAGTGCTTAATGCGTTAGCTGCAGCACTAAGGGGCGGAAACCCCCTAACACTTAGCACTCATCGTTTACGGCGTGGACTACCAGGGTATCTAATCCTGTTTGATCCCCACGCTTTCGCACATCAGCGTCAGTTACAGACCAGAAAGTCGCCTTCGCCACTGGTGTTCCTCCATATCTCTGCGCATTTCACCGCTACACATGGAATTCCACTTTCCTCTTCTGCACTCAAGTTTTCCAGTTTCCAATGACCCTCCACGGTTGAGCCGTGGGCTTTCACATCAGACTTAAAAAACCGCCTACGCGCGCTTTACGCCCAATAATTCCGGATAACGCTTGCCACCTACGTATTACCGCGGCTGCTGGCACGTAGTTAGCCGTGGCTTTCTGATTAGGTACCGTCAAGACGTGCATAGTTACTTACACATTTGTTCTTCCCTAATAACAGAGTTTTACGATCCGAAGACCTTCATCACTCACGCGGCGTTGCTCCGTCAGGCTTTCGCCCATTGCGGAAGATTCCCTACTGCTGCCTCCCGTAGGAGTCTGGACCGTGTCTCAGTTCCAGTGTGGCCGATCACCCTCTCAGGTCGGCTACGCATCGTTGCCTTGGTAAGCCGTTACCTTACCAACTAGCTAATGCGGCGCGGATCCATCTATAAGTGACAGCAAGACCGTCTTTCACTGTTGAACCATGCGGTTCAACATGTTATCTGGTATTAGCTCCGGTTTCCCGAAGTTATCCCAGTCTTATAGGTAGGTTATCCACGTGTTACTCACCCGTCCGCCGCTAACGTCAGAGGAGCAAGCTCCTCGTCTGTTCGCTCGACTTGCATGTATTAGGCACGCCGCCAGCGTTCATCCTGAGCCAGGATCAAACTCTCCATAAAAAATTATGATGTTTGATTAGCTCATAAATACTAATAGTTTGTAACGTTTCGTTACTGTTTATTGGAATTAACGTTGACATATCGTCATTCAGTTTTCAATGTTCATTGTTTAAATGGAGCGGGTGATGGGAATCGAACCCACAACATCAGCTTGGAAGGCTGAGGTTTTGCCATTAAACTACACCCGCATATATTTTTTATGATTTGGTGCGGCCGAGAGGACTTGAACCTCCACGGGATTACCTCCCACTAGACCCTCATCCTAGCGCGTCTACCATTCCGCCACGACCGCTGGAAAAACGCATAATTAAAATTCAAATTAATTTTCGAGAACATTAATTATTGTAAATCGTCAGTAACGTTTTGTCAACAATAATTCAATCTAAAATTAACAAAATTAACTTGTACTTAATATTTGTATATTCTACTTTGTTAAAACAACGGTAACTATAATATATTACAAGAAGATGATTGTCAATAACTTTGAAGATAAAAACTTAAATCGTTGTTTTTTCTCTTACTTAAACAAAAACCTTCTCTATTAAATAGCCATTTTCACTAGGAAGAAGGATATCGTCTTATGTTCATCAAGTATCAACAAGTAATATCTAAAAAGGTTATTATAAAGAAATAATGTATTCATAATAACCTTTAAATCTTCAATTATCAATTTTTTTAGTGATTATAAGTTACTAAAAGTTTTAACCTACCACCACAATGTCCACATCTCATTATTTTGATATTTACTCTTCTAATTCTTAAATAGCATTGCTTACACTTCGCGCATATATATTTATAATTTGCTCTACATTGGTATGTTTCAGTAGACTTACAAAATCGAGGTGCCCCCACTTTAGCACTTAATACTTTAAAATCTTTATTTCGATGTTGATAGCCTTTACCTTCAAGATGAAGAAAATAATGACATAATTCATGTTTAATAATATCAGTAATTGCTTGTTCTCCAAAACTTTCTAATTGCTTAGGATTAATTTCAAGGTTATGAGTTTCTAATAGATATCTGCCACCTGTTGATCTTAATCTAGAATTAAAATATATTTGATGTTTAAAATGTTTTCCAAAAAAATTCATTGCTATCATCTCAGTTAATTGTTGCAATTCATCATTATTCATTTGGATCAATCATCGTTAATGAAATTTTGCCTTTATCTTCATCAATATCTAAAATCCAAACGTCTACTATATCCCCCACACTAACAATATTCATTGGATTTTTAACAAATTTCTTGGAAAGTTGAGACACATGTACAAGACCATCTTGTTTAACACCTATATCTATAAAGGCTCCAAAGTCAACCACATTTCTTACTGTACCACTTAATTTCATACCTTTATTTAAATCTTCAATAGATAAAACATCAGATTTCAATATCGGTGTTTCAAATTCATCCCTTGGGTCTCTATTAGATGCAATCAATGATTGGATAATATCCTTTAAGGTCGGCTCTCCTATTCCCACTTGTGATGCTAGTGAATCTATATTCACTTTATTTAAAATGTCTTTAAGTTTGGGAGTACCGATATCTTTGTCGCTTAATCCTAATTGATTAAGTATATCGTATGTCACATTATAACTTTCTGGATGAATAGCTGTATTATCTAAAGGCTCAGTACCATCTACAATACGCAAAAATCCTATACTTTGTTCAAACGTTTTAGAACCTAATCTTTTAATTTTACTAATTTCTTTATTATGTTTAATAGGGCCATTGTCTTCTCTATAATTTATAATATTTTGCGCAATCGTAGAAGAAAGTCCAGATACATATTGTAATAATGATTTTGAGGCAGTATTCACATCCACGCCCACTTGGTTAACAGCCGTTTCAACAACAAAAGTTAACGCATTACTTAAATCTTTTTGATTAACATCGTGTTGGTACTGACCAACTCCTATAGATTTAGGATCAATTTTTACTAACTCACTTAATGGATCTTGTACTCTTCTTCCTATTGATACTGCACTACGCTCTTCAACTTGAAATTCAGGAAACTCATCTCTTGCAATCTCTGATGCTGAATATACAGATGCCCCAGCCTCATTGACAATAATAAATTGTACATCTAAACTATATTTCTTTATAACGGTAGCTACAAATTGTTCTGTTTCTCTACTAGCTGTTCCGTTTCCTATTGCTAAAAGTTGAATATTATAATCACGAATTAAATTGACTAGTTCTTTTTCAGCTTCTATAGTTTTAGCTTTAGGGGGATGAGGATAGATAACACTTTTTGCTATAAACGTACCAAACGGATTAATGACTGCAAGTTTACATCCTGTTCTAAATGCAGGATCGACTCCTAATATTTGTTTACCTTTCATTGGAGGTTGTAATAGTATGTTTCTAAGATTTTCACTAAATACCTCAATTGCATGTGTTTCAGCTTTATCAGTTAAATCACCACGAATTTCCCTTTCAATCGAAGGCATAATCAATCTTTTAAGACTATCAGTAATAGCTTCTTTAATATACTCTGAAGCTTCGTTTTTTGTTTTTATTTCATATTTTTCAATATCTTGCTGTACACGTGTGGTATCAAACTCAATTTTAACAGATAATACTTTTTCCTTTTCACCACGATTCATGGCTAATATTCTATGATTAGCTACACATCTAATAGGCTCACTGTAATCATAATACATTGAATATATTTTTTTCTCATCTTCAGCTTTTTTCTTTTTTGATGATACAATCTGTCCTTGACAATACATATCTTTTAATATTCTAGATCGGTATTTAGGATTATCTGATATTTGTTCAGCTATAATATCCTCTGCTCCTTTAATAGCATCATTAATTGTTGTTACTTCTTCATTTAAAAAAGTTTTAGCCTTTTCTTCAACCCTCATATTAAGTTTAGGCTGAAGAAACCATTGTGCTAATGATTCTAAACCTTTTCTTTTAGCCTTTGTTGCACGCGTTTTCTTTTTTTGTTTGAACGGCCGATACATATCTTCCACTCTTTGAAGCTTCGTTTGCTTAAAAATATCCATTTTTAGTTCATCCGTTAATAAACCTTGTTGTTTAATACTGTGAATAATCTCTTCTTTACGCTTTTGAAGATTTTCCATATAACGGTATTCATCATCAATTTGTTTTATTTCAACTTCGTCTATTCCACCCGTAGCTTCCTTACGATATCTTGCTATAAACGGGACAGTGTTATTATTTTCTAGTAATTCAAGCACTGATTTAATTTGTTTTTCTGAAAATTGATACTTATCTACAATTGTTTGAATTAAAGTATTGTCCATTTGTTTTTCTACCACGCTTTTCTTTAAAATTACTTTTTTATTCTAACATAGGTAAATAGTCTAAATCGATTTGAAACAGCATGATATATAAAACTATAAACTTATTTAAATAGGATTAGTTAAATCTTATAAAAACAAAAAAACAGAAGTCCATCTTACAAAATGAACTCCTGTAATTAAATTACTGTTTCGCAGCTTCCTGCAATTTCTTAATCGCTGTACGTTGCAAACGTGAGACATGCATTTGGCTTAGACCTATTCTTTCTCCAGTTTCCTTCTGGCTTAGACCTTCAATAAACGTACACTGTATAATTTGTCTTTCTCTATCAGATAAAATAGGTAATATGCGTTCTAAAATCATACGTTTTTCTGTAAGATCATAATTATCATCCTGTTGACCCATAACATCTAATAAAGTAACAGTTGAACCATCTTTGTCTGCTTCAATTGAATGGTCAACACTAAGCGCATTATAACTTTGACCCATTTCCATCGCTTCTAAAACCTCTTCATCCGTCACTTCTAAACGTTGTGCAATTTCACTGATAGAAGGTGAGCGTTCAAGCTCATTAGTAAGTTCATCACTTACTTTCTTAATTCTTGGGCCAATTTCTTTAATACGCCTTGGCACATGTACACTCCACGTTTTATCTCTTAAATACCTTTTAATTTCACCAATAACGGTTGGCACTAAAAATGCTTCAAATTTTCGATCGAATGACAAATCAAATCTATTGATGGCACCTATTAAACCAATCATACCAACTTGGACTAAATCTTCATGATGTGATTGTCCTTTAGAATATTTATAAGCTAAAGATTCTATAAGTTTACGATAATGCTTGACTAACTTATCTTGAGCTTGACTATTTTCATTTTCTTGGTGCTGTTTAATCCATTGGTTGATTTGTTCAGGTGATACTTCATTAGCTGATTTCGACTCTTTCGCCATTATTT
Organism: Staphylococcus saccharolyticus; assembly: GCF_900458815.1. Taxonomy (NCBI): domain Bacteria; kingdom Bacillati; phylum Bacillota; class Bacilli; order Caryophanales; family Staphylococcaceae; genus Staphylococcus; species Staphylococcus saccharolyticus. The sequence goes on along the minus strand of NZ_UHDZ01000001.1, from coordinate 835,740 downwards.
CGCACCTGCTCTTTTTTTATATACTTAATCATACTGATTGTAACACCAGATTCTTTGTAAACAGTGACTTCGTCCATTAATGACTCAATTAAGAATAACCCTAGTCCTCCTTCCCGCAGAAAATCGATATTTTCATTATCATTATAAGGGCCTAATTTGGATTTTGTTGATTCATAATCAAAGCTTTCACCTTGATCTGAAATAACTATTTTAATTTTATCGTCAAAGATTTCAAAACATAAATTAATCATACCGGTTTCGACATTTTGTTTGTAAGCATGTTTGACAGCATTAGTTACTGCTTCACTTACTGCAATTTTGGCATCTTCGATATCATCATAAGAAGCACCAGCTCTGGAAAACACTCCGGAAAGAGTTAAACGAATTAAACTCACATATTCTGCAGAAGCTGGTAACCGCATTTCTATGTAATCCTGTCTTGATTGCATGTTATTCAACCTCCGTTCCTTCGTTAACATGCATTAAATCTTTCAAACCGGTAATATCGAATAGTCTACTAATGCGATCTGAAACACCTAAGATGTGCAAATTTTTGCCATTTTGATTTAAAGCCTTTAAAGTACCTACAAATAAGCCTAAACCTGTTGAATCCATGTAACTTACATTTGCTAAATTAACATGAATATCATGCGTACCCTCTTGTCTCATTGGCATCAATACTTCTTCTAACTCAGGTACTGTATATACATCTAATTCTCCACCAACTTTTATCTCATAAAAATCATCATGAGTGATTGTTTCTATATCAAGATTCATTTCATACACTCCTAATCTTTGTCAAATCTGGTTAATTTCTACATACACGCTCAGGATTAACTATACCCTATATTAATTAACTTTAATCTTAAGTTTTAAAATTAATTGACTCTTTTGATGATTAAAATAGTCATGTCATCTTTTCTAGCTGGATTTTGTATTTTTAAAATTGCTTCATAAATAATTTGAACAATATCTTGAGGATGCATATGTTTATATTTTCTAATTAAGTTTAACAATCTATTTTTGTCAATAAAATTACCTTTTTTATCACGTGCTTCCGTAACCCCATCTGTAAAAATTATAACTAAATCTTCAAGATAAATAGGAATTTCTTGTTGATTATAACGTGTTTTTTGACTCACACCAAGAACTCTACCACGGACATCTATTTCTTCAAATTCTTCTGTTTCTGCGCGATAAACGTATCCAGGTTCATGTCCTGCAGAACTACAATACAGAAGATGATTCATTTCTTCGTATAAACCATAGAACATCGTGACAAACATATTTTGATTAACATTTTTTTCAACAACACGGTTCAGTCTTTTCAATCCATCACTAGGTAGCTGAGAATGACCATATGAGTCCATGCCAAACTTAATCATACTCATGGCTAATGCTGCAGGTATACCTTTTCCAATAACATCTGCCACCGCAAAGCTCATAGTCCCATCTTTATGATCAATAAGGTTAAAGTAATCCCCACTTACTTTTTGAGCCGCTACTGATATAACGCCTATTTGAATACTGTCGAATTGAGGAATATCTGTTTTAAGCATCGTTTGTTGAAGGCGAGAAGCTAAATCAATTTCTTTATCGTGGACTTGAAGCTTATTCACTAATCTTTGATAATCTCTATAACTATAACCGAAACCTTTGACAACTTCTTGAAGTACATCCAAAGTTCCTAACATGTCATTTTCTTGTAAGTCTAAAGTATTAATATAATCTTTATGTATCTCAACAATATCTTCGGGTAACAAATCTTTTTTTATAACTTCATCAGTAAATTCTTCACATTTTTTTATTAACTGCGTTCGATTGCTAGTTGTTAAACTCTCTTTAACTAATGCTTTATAACTTTTCTTAAATTCTTCCACGAGTGGCGCCTCCTTACTTCCAATCCATGACTTCATATAAAATATTACATCCATGAAATCCTCTATATTTATTAAAATGAATAGCAAATAAACGACTTATTACACTTCGTAAATAGCTAAAAAAGACTTTAGGAATGGAATACCTAAAGCCCAAAAAACTCAAGACATTCTTTTATAATAAATACAATTACATAATAACTATTTTGAAATGCATCCTACTTAAAGTGTAATGGCACAACATTTACAATGTAAAAATAAACAAATATTCCCCATTTAATTTCGAATTATAATTATTATAAAGTTATTGTCTTTTAATTCATTATTTTATTTATGTTTACTACATATAAAACACTATGATTTTTGGTGATCAAAGTTATGTAGACCTAGACTAATGTCTAGCGCGTTATCAACTTCTTTCATCTTGCTTTCAGATAAATAAGTCAGCTTTTCTTTTAAACGCTTCTTATCTAATGTTCTAATCTGTTCAAGCAATATAACGGAGTCCTTGTCTAATTTGTATTTTTTCTTTTCAATTTCTACGTGGGTTGGTATTTTCGCTTTATTAATCCTGCCTGTAATTGCAGCAACAATTACTGTTGGACTATATTTATTACCAGTATCATTTTGAATGATAACAACAGGTCTTACTCCCCCTTGTTCAGACCCTTGGACTGGTGATAAATCCGCTAAATAAACATCTCCTCTTCTAATCATTCACTTTGTGAATTAGAAGTCAAATATGTTTCATTACAATCGCAAGCTTCACATTCAATAGGAAAAGCTTCCGTTGCTAGGGAGAGGTTTAAATCGGCCATTTGTGAATAGCCCTCTTTCAACGATTGTTCAAGACTGTTAGTTCTAGTTTGATTAAAAGATAACATAAAAAGAACCTCCAATGATTCCAAAAAGTTGTTATTTAACCATTAATTCAAGTTAATAATAACAAATTTTGCGCACAGTGACTACACTATTTTAATAATTCATTAGTAACTTCTTGATTATTATCATAATAATATATTCTTGGAAGACGTCGTGATAAATTGCATAATACCTCATAACTAATAGTATCTTGTTTATCAGCTAAAGCTTCTACAGCTTGAGGTGAATCAACATGATTATCCATAAGAATTACCTTTTCACCCGTCATTACATCACTAGGTACCTTTACAATCATTTGATCCATGCATATGCGTCCAATTACCTCACATTGTTTACCATTAACATTAACATATGCACCTTGCATAGCTCTAAGATAGCCATCTGCGTAACCTATAGGTAATATAGCAATATTCATTTCATCTTTAGCAGTATATGTACGCCCATAGCTCACAGTTTCTCCTGGTTGCAGCGTCTTAACTTGCACAGTTTGTGATACAAGTTGAGCACTAGGTCGCAAATGAACTTTTACATTCTCTCTTACAAATTGAGATGGATAGTAACCATATAATGAAATGCCTAATCTTATAGCATTACAAAATTGACCATCCATAAGTAGTGATGCAGCAGAATTTTGAGCATGAATATATGTAGGCTTATCAACTTGATTAACTATTTCTTTAAATAAACGATATTGCTCATTCATCGAATCTCCTGGTTCATCAGCACTAGCAAAATGAGTAAATACACCTTCAAATACGAGATCCTTTCGTTTTTGAATAATATCAACTACTTCTTCATATTCTTTTACATCTTTCATACCTATTCGGCCCATACCTGTGTCTAATTTGACATGTAACCATAGCTTTTTATCATTATCATCAGGTATTCTTTTAACTGCCTCTTTTAGCCAAGCTTTCGAAGATACTGTTAATGCCACTCGATGTTGAATAGCTTTAGTAATATCTTCAGTTGGAATAACTCCTAGAATTAAAATTTTTGCATCAATCCCATGCATTCGTAATTCTATTGCTTCATCAAGTGTTGCGACCGCAAAAAATGTTGCGCCATGTTTCATTAAATGTTGTGCAACTTTGATACTCCCCAAACCATAACTATTAGCTTTAATAACTGAAATTACTGTTTTATTTTGATGTAACTTATCAAAAATCTGATAATTAGCTAAAATTGCATCTAAATTCACATTTAAATACGTTGATCTATAAAATTTCTCTGACATATTAATGTCCTCCTTGAAACAACATGTTTTAACTCAAGTATAAAACTTTCGTTTCTCATTTACTTACAAAAATCTTCTTTTTCTAAAACCACTTGACTCATCGCATAATTTTCAGTGTGAGTGATACTCACATGAGTTTTAAACCCAGGATAATCAATACAAGGTTTTCCTAACTTATCGTTATAGCAGTTAATGTCATGAAATGAAACGAATTGACCTAGACCAGTTCCTAAAGCCTTACTAAATGCTTCTTTGACAGTAAATCGACCTGCTAAAAATTCTAATTTGCGTTTATCGTGTGTGAAATGATTATATGTTGCCTTTTCTTCTTTAGTAAGTACACGTTCAATCAATTTAGTTTGATGCCTTACTTTTTCAATTCTTTTTATCTCAATTATATCTATGCCAATTCCATATATCACTTAAATCACCTTTTCAATCTATTCATCTTTACTATATAACGGCTTGATTGCTGAAATTTAATTATATATGACTAACGGATTTAGCCTTCATCAATATCTACATCTTTACGTTACTTAATTATTGTTTTCAACTTATGTGCCTCTTTTTTATTAACTAATATAATTTCTGAATTACCTCCAGCAGTAGATAGTGTTAAGGCTGCCAATTGATATTTTCTCATAATGAATCCTTCGTTAATATCAATATTTTGAATTCGAAAATAAGGAATAATTTGAGTATTAATAAAAATAATACCTTTTCTAACGTGCACTTCTTTATCATCTAAAAAGTACCTAAAATGTTTAAATCTAAAAAATGGAACCACCGATATAAGTAGCACTGATAAAACAACTATAATAAAAATACTAGCAATGATTATTGAATAGTTATCTACAAATTGTAATTTAAACATGTTTAAAATTATGCATATCAACAACGCAACGATTAGTAACACAATCCAAGACAATGCTGCAATTCTCAATACTTTTAGGCCATCTTTATTCATGTAGCTATAATATTTCAAGAGTATTACTCCTCATGTACCACTTTTTAAGTTGTTGAACATTTGATGCTTGTTTATATTTTAATCCAATTACTTTATTATCATTACCCTTAGTAATGATAAATTTAAAATTTGCTAAATGATTTTTCTCTAGTAAGGGATGTTGAGTTATTTTTATACCTAAATCTTTGTTGTTTCTAAAATAATATCTTTTAATATTAAGTAATGAAGCTTTCTGAACAACTAGCTCTTCATTATTAACACTATAGCCACCGACTCGAGTATAAAGGACAGCTGCAATAATTAATAATGTTATAATTGCTCCCACAATCACAAATGACCAGATTGACCAGAAATACCACCCGATTAAACCAGCAATCATTAAGATGATAGAAGGTATCAAGAAATGACGATGAAACCCTTTTAATAGCATGCCTGGTTGGACAGAAATAAATTGCATTTCTGGAACCAATAATTGAATGACATTATAAGCCTCTGTATGCTTGATAAAAGGTAAAATCACAATTCTACCATTCTTTTATCACTTGGTTCACTTGATGTTGAATCTATATCACTAGTAATATAAAAATGGATTGATGTATATCCAAATAACCTTCTTAAATACGATTGATGTTCCAATACACCTTGCAATCTATCAGTAGGTACTGTGACATTCTTTTTAGTGAAAAGTCCATATTGAATCTTTAGTTGGTGACCTTGTTGAGTCATTTGATAACCATAATATTTAATAAGTACTAAGAACGTTCCTACTATATAACTTAATGGCAACATCAAAACAATGATAAATAAGACGATGAGATAAACTGTTTGGAAAATGTAGGATAATTCTCTTCCAAATTTTTCCCAAGAAATCATACTTGAGAAACTGCCAATGATGGGTGAAAGTGTGACAAATGCTATTCCTATCGCACCACTTGTCATTGCCATTAAAAGCAATTGTTTAAAAGTCATTTTGAAAATGGAACGCTTAGGCACATCATGTTGAGACTGTGGTGAAACTATGTCTTTCTCATTAATAGGTTCATCTTCACTATGTAGATTTAAATGATGTTGTATCATTTTAAGTTCTTTTTCCATCTCTTCACTTTGTTGCTTAGAAATTATACCAAGTTCTATACCATCACTCGGCGTTTTAATAATAAGTTCAACTCCGCCCACGATTTGATTCACTAAATTTTCAGACGTATCAATAGATTGAATTCTGCTAATATTTAATTCTTTACGCTCTTTGTTAAATACTCCTGTTGTGAGGATAAAATGATTATCTTCTATCCAGTAACGTGTGTTATACACTTTAATAATATTATGAATAAATGAAAATAAAAATATTATTGTCATAGCACCAGGACAAATATAAGAAGAACGGTCATCAAACTTAAAATTTCTAATATTAAATAAAAATATAATGATAACGATAAAATTAGATTTAATGACATCAATTAAGCCAGTAATATATGAAACAGGGTGTAGTTTTTGTGGATTATACATCTTCTGTAACACCTCTCAATCGCTCTAACGCTAATTTTTGAAGCATTTCACCCTCTTTTTCAGAGACCATAGGCAATGCCATTTCATGACCTGCTGTTACGAACTCAACTGATTTTAGACGTAATAGTTTAGCTAGAGGATTCGTTCCAATTATTACATATTGTAATTTTTCAATTTTACTAAGCTCTTCTTTCTTAAAGAAAAAAGTTTGCTTTAAAATTATAAAATTCCCCTTTAGTTTATAATAGTGAAACTTATACCTAACCAAAGGTGCTAAACAACAATGAATAAAAGCTATTATTGTGAGTGCAATTAAAATATATGGTATACAATCCCACCATTTAAAGGTATACCAACAATAGTATTGTGTACTTAATATAGCTAATAATATAATAAAACTAATACTGTTCGTTATGTAATAGTACTTCAGGGCATTTCTAGGGCATTTCTAGGGCATTTCTAGGGCATTTCTAGGACTTTTATGAAACGTACTATCAATATTCATATATGCACTCCTTTGACGTATTTACTCACATTATAGCATAGAGCAACTAAGGTCTAAATCCAGATAACTGTTTATTGAAGGACATTAAGTGTTATTAAATTTGTATGATGTTTTAATATATACTTACATTTTAAAAGCCAGTTAAGCATCACTACTTAACTGGCTTTTGATGTATTATTTTTGAAGGTCAGCAAATGTACGGCCTTTCATCGTTTGTTTTGATCCTTTATTTTGTTTATCTCGTCGATCGTATTTTTTTGAGTTTTTCTTTTTATTTGAATTCCCTTTAGACCCTTTTGAACGTCTATTTTTATTATCAAATTTACTATTACTGCGTTTATGATTGCCTCTTCTAAAACCACCTTTGTTACCACGATTCTTGCGAGCAAGAGGTTTTTCAAATGTTAATTGAACTTCTACTTCATCATTCGCTTCTACTAACTCTTGTAATAATGATGCAACTAATTCAGTACTATCATATTCATTTAAAAGTTCACTAGAAATTCTTTGAAGACGAGGTTCGCTACTTCTAGACATCCAATTTTGAACTTTATATTTAATATCATCTTCACGTGCTTTTAGCACTTCTTTACGATGTGGAGGTCTTAATGCATTCATACGACGACCATTAACATCTTCAATTTGTCTTATATAATCCATTTCAATTGGATTAACAAAAGTAACAGCAATCCCCTCTTTACCAGCACGACCTGTACGACCAATACGGTGAGTATAACTTTCAGTATCTTGTGGAATATCAAAGTTATAAACATGACTAACGCCAGAAATATCAAGACCACGAGCTGCTACATCTGTTGCTACTAATATATCAATTTGATCATTTTTAAATTTTTTCAATACCTCTAAACGTTTCGCTTGAGTGATATCACCATGTAAACCTTCTGCTTTATATCCTTTTGATAAAAGCGCACTTGTTAATTCATCAACTCGACGTTTTGTACGGCCAAAGACAATGGCTAATTCTGGTTGATGCACATCTAAAAAGTTTGTAAACGTATCAAATTTCTCTAATTCTTTGACAATGGTATAAAATTCATCAATTTGTGGATCTGACATCTCGTTGTTCATCGTTTTGATAATTTTAGGGGATTTCATAAACTGTTGTACTAATTCTTGAATTGCTTTAGGCATTGTTGCAGAAAACAACATTGTCTGACGTTGCTCAGCTGGAAGTTTATCCATTATAAATCTCATATCATCGATGAATCCCATATTCATCATTTCATCTGCTTCATCCAAAATTAACATATGAATACCTTGTGTTTTAAGTGTACGACGATTTAAATGGTCTATCACTCGACCAGGCGTACCTACGACAATTTGCGGGCCTCTTTTAAGTGCTTTTATTTGTCGTTCTATTGGCATACCACCAAATACGGTAACGACCTGCACTTTTTGCCCTTTACTAAACTCTCTTAATTGTTCAGCTACTTGCATTGCAAGTTCTCTTGTTGGCGCTAGAATCAATGATTGCACTCCTTGTTGACCTACAACTTTTTCAATTAAAGGAATGCCAAATGCCCCAGTTTTCCCCGTACCTGTTTGGGCTTGGCCAAGGATGTCTTCTCCTTCTAACGCATAAGGGATACTATCTTTCTGGATAGGTGTTGGTTCTTTAAATCCCATTGCTTCTAATGTTTGAACCGTTTTATCCGAAATCCCTAGTTCTTTAAAATTTTGCAAAATAATTCTCCTTTTTACGTGTTTATTTCTTAATATACTTTTTTGCATATATGTTCACTTTTGTTTCATCAACTTCTATATAGTACCACCTTAAAAATATTATAGCAATAAAGCAATTTTGGACTTAATATGGTTTTTAGTCAAAATATAAAAATATTAACACTCACAAAAGATAGCACAACACCTAATGTAAGCGTTTAACACCTTTGAAAAAAGATAACGCAAAAAAGCACGTTATCTTATTGACATCTTTTTAAGGAAATAATCTCAATAAGATACATGCTTCAAACAATCGATTTCTATATATTAAATTAATGCTTCAACGATATCTTCAAGTTTCATACCACGTGAACCTTTAGCTAAGACCTTATCATTGTCTTTTACTAAAGATTTTAATTCTTTAATTAGATTTGATTTATCCTGAAAATGATTAGCGTATTTAACAAATGCTTTTCCCTTATTATAAATATATTCTGCTTCATCTCCAAAAGTAAATAAAATATCAATGGATTTATCTTTTAGATACTCACCCACTTGTTCATGCATGGTTTGACTATTTTGTCCTAATTCTAAAACATCAGCTAAAATGAGTATTTTGCGTCCATCCATACTATCTAGTGTATCAATAGCTGCTTTCATGCTTGTAGGGCTTGCATTATAGGCATCATTTATCACAGTAATATTATCAGTAGTTAAATGTCTCTCCATACGCATACCAGTTAACTGAACGTTTCTTATATTATTTTTAATTGTATTATAAGATAAACCTAATTCATGACCGATTGCTATTGCAGTAGCTGCATTTTTCATATTATGCGTACCTAAAATAGGTAAAATATAACTTTCATTATTATTGAGTGTAAAAGCAATGCCATCTGTTTCAACATCATCAATATGGCACACGTAAGTATTATCTTTACCTAGACCAATACTTATTAATTTAGCATCATGAACTTTTTTCACATGAGGCATCAATAATGGCTCATCACCGTCATAGATAAAAATACCCTGATCTTTTAAACCAATAGTTATTTCAGATTTTGCTTGAGCAATTCCTTCACGTGAACCCAAGTCTTGCATGTGAGATTCCCCAATATTTGTAATTACTGCAATATCGGGCTCGGCAATATTAGATAAAAGTTCAATTTGATGGAAACCAGACATCCCCATTTCTAATATTGAAATTTCAGTATCTTTATCAAGTTCTAATAAAGTAAGTGGCATACCAATTTCATTATTGTAGTTACCTTGAGTTTTTTTAACTTTAAATTCAGTTGATAAAACACTTTCAATCATATCCTTAGTTGTTGTTTTACCATTTGAACCTGTTACAGCAATTACTTTTGGATTCACGTGTTGTAGATAAGCTTTGGCTAAATTCTGTAATGCCTTTAATGTATCTTCAACCCAAATAATTGGTCCTTGAATGTCTGGGTTTAATTGCGTTCCTTTTTTAGCTAATGACGCACCAGCACCCTCTTTGAATGCTTGAGCAATAAAACGATGGCCATCTACATTCTCACCTCTGAATGGAATAAATAGCATATCTTTGGTTATTTTACGAGAATTAATTGTGACTCCTTTAATACTCTGATTTAAATATTGATTGTCAATTTCACATGATATCCAATTTTTAATTTGTTGCAATGTAACATTTATCATATTTAAAACCCTCTATTAATCAATTTTATATTTATTTTTCTTTTTATCTTCATGACGCTCTTTAGCTAATTCGATCAGTTTTGAGATAAGGTCTGCATATGATAATCCCATATTTTCCCATAAATTTGGATACATGCTATATGCAGTAAATCCAGGCATGGCATTTGTTTCGTTAATAAAAATTTGATTATCTTCAGTTACAAAAAAGTCTGCACGCACTAACCCAGAACAATCTGTTGCCTTGAATGCTTCTAAAGCCATATTTCTTAGTGTCATTTGAACATCTTGATCTAATTCAGCTGGAATTTGTAACTGTACTTTACCGTCTTTATATTTAGACTTATAATCATAAAACGCAATATCTTTAACAACTTCCCCAGGCCAAGTGGTTTCAGGATAATCATTACCTAAAACGGCTACTTCAATTTCTCTTGCACTGATACCTTGCTCAATAACTAATTTACGATCAAATTGAAATGCCTCTTTAATTCCTGATTTAAGCTCCTCTTCATTATTACATTTACTAATTCCTACACTGGAGCCTAAATTAGCTGGCTTAACAAATACAGGATAAGTTAATTTATCATTCACTAGTTTAATGATATTATTTTCATATTTTTCATATTCACTTCTCAAGAAACTAATGTATGGTAATTGAGGTAAACCTCTATGTTCAAATAATTGTTTCATTACTAATTTATCCATTGAACTTGAAGCAGCTAACACACCATTTCCTACATAAGGAATATCCAATACTTCAAATAAACCTTGGATTGTACCATCTTCACCATTAGGTCCATGTAATAGTGGAAATACAGCATCATAAGGTTGACCAGAACTACCCTTATTTAGTAATTGAGAAATTTCTCCCGCTTCTACATCATTTAATACCAGTTCATCTGTTGTTGTAATTTCATGGGTAATATTATCTTTTTTCTTCCAATCTCCATCGTTGGTAATGTAAATTATATCAACTTGATATTGATCTTTATTAATTGCATTTAAGACATTCTGTGCAGTAAGAATTGACACATCATGTTCAGCACTTTTTCCTCCAAAAACGATACAAATATTTTCTTTTGTCATTTCGTTTTCCTCCATTACAATTACTAGGCTTATAACCATTTATCTTTATTATAATTGTTTGATTAATCTATTTATGTATCCATTAATTGTACATAACGACTTCTGAAACTTAATGTTATCATATTTTCAAAATCAATTGCATTCGATAATCCATGTATAAAACTAAATTTTAATGACATTTTTACTTTAGTAATAATGATTTGCAGAATAACAATGTCAATTGTAATTGATAACACTCAGTGAATCCTATTTTGATATTCTAGCAAATTTTAAAAAAGTCATGTAGAATTGACTTAGATATTTCGTGTAAGTTTAATTCGTTAAATGTAGCGATTATGAATGAATTAAAAAAATAACTAAAATTACGTAAAATATATAAAGGAGTAAGGAATGAATTATTCTTCTCGTCAACAACCAAAAAAAAATTGGTTTCGTAAGATCGACTGGATACTCGTACTGGTTATTACACTTTTAGCAGTTATCAGTGTGATATTGATTAGTTCTGCAATGGGTGGCGGACAATACAGTGCAAACTTTGGTATCAGACAGATTGTTTATTATATTTTTGGAGCAATTGTGGCATTTGTAATTATGTTAATTTCTCCAAAAAAGATTAAAAATAATACATATTTGCTATATGTCATCTTTTGTGTGTTGCTTATCGGATTACTAATTTTACCTGAGACAACAATCACACCGGTAATCAATGGTGCTAAAAGTTGGTATAGTTTCGGCTCAATTAGTATTCAACCTTCTGAATTCATGAAAATTATTCTCATTTTAGCCCTAGCAAAAACAATATCAAAGCATAACCAATTTACTTTTAATAAGTCTTTTCATTCTGATTTAACGCTGTTTTTCAAAATAATTGGTGTGTCTATTATCCCAATGGCATTAATACTACTTCAAAATGACTTAGGTACAACACTGGTTATTTGTGCTATTATAGCTGGTATCATGTTGGTAAGTGGTATTACTTGGCGAATTCTTGCACCAATATTTATTGCTGCAATGGTGGGTGGAGCAAGTGTGATTCTAGCTATTATTTTCAAACCAACACTTATAGAAAGTTTACTTAACATTAAAATGTATCAAATGGGACGTATTAATTCTTGGTTAGATCCTTATTCATATAGTAGCGGTGATGGTTATCACCTTACAGAGTCACTCAAGGCAATTGGCTCAGGTCAATTAATTGGCAAAGGTTATAATCATGGTGAAGTATATATTCCTGAGAATCATACAGATTTTATCTTTTCTGTAATTGGCGAAGAAATGGGCTTTATAGGCTCAGTTGTGTTAATACTCATCTTTTTATTTTTAATCTTCCATTTGATTCGTTTAGCGAGTATCATTGAAAGCCAATATAACAAAGTCTTTATTATCGGTTATGTATCGTTGATAGTTTTTCATGTTTTACAAAATATAGGTATGACAGTTCAATTACTACCAATCACTGGTATTCCACTCCCATTTATTAGTTATGGAGGAAGTTCTTTATGGAGTTTAATGACTGGTATTGGTGTTATTCTTTCGATTTATTATCATGAACCTAAGAGGTACAGAGAGCCTGTAACTCTTGAAGCAACTAAAATATCGTAAAATAATTAAATGGTCACATAAACTAGTAATGACATTAAGACATAAAAAAATACCTGGGACATCAATCAATGTCTCAGGTATTTTTACATATTGGCAGACGATGACTGAATTGAAAATGCGATTATATCAAGCTTTTTCAATTCTAGCGTTCGTTACTATGATGGGAAACGAATTCTGTCTCATTCTCTTTTTAGCAAATTATTTTAATTCGTGACTTACTTGATTAGATGTTGGTAATGTTTGAATAATATCTAAACGAGATTTAGTTTTTTTAATATTCACACCTAATGATGATAATAATTTGACTACGTTTTGAATCTTATCCGGACTCTTCACTATAATCACCTCGTTTGGAGTAGCTTCAAAATTATCATACCCTAAATAGCACTACTTTACTACATAATATTGTAAATTTTTCTGTGACATTTTATAAAGTACAAATAAACATACCCCGAATAAATTGTGATTAATCTTTTTAATTAACAACATGATACCCGAAATCATAAATTTCTTTTTCAATACTATTTAAATTTGTTGGAGTTTCGAATTCCACTTTTACGATTGGCAGTTACCGATTGAACTCCAATCATTTTAGACAATAATTTTGTCAATTGTGCTTCTTGTTCACCTGTTTCTATACCTGAAACATGAATAATTTCTTTTTTTAATTATTTCCCCTTCTTTAATCTTTGATTAATTTCTGGAAAGTTACTAATAATTCTTCCATTGCTTCTTCTTGTGCTCCATTATTCACTTTATCCATAATACAACTTTTCATATGATGATCTAATAACTTTGTAGCCACGCTATTTAAAGCCGAACGTGTCGCTTTTATTTGAGTTAAAACGTCATCACAATACACATCATCTTCAATCATTCTATTAATCGCACGAACTTGTCCTTCAATTCGATTTAAACGTGATTTTAGATTTGCCTTAGTTTGCTCTGAATGATGTGCTGTATCATTTTCAGTCATCAAATCACCTCTATTCTTTGTTCCTCATCATCGTATTATCCCCGAACCATGAAGTCAACGAATTAATTCCTTATTAGAAAATAAAATCCGACAATGATATTCAACATTCTTCATGCTATAATATTATTTAAAATTGATTTAAATGAGAATAATATGAAATTGAACAACTACAAAGGAGGGTTCCCTATGCTAGAAGTCTTTACTATGGCGCTCCATCATTCAAATATTATTATTAATTTGATATTAATTGGTGCGTTTTTACTTAATTTAGTTTTTGCATTTATTATTATTTTCATGGAAAGACGAACAGCAAATTCCATATGGGCATGGCTATTAGTACTTGTGTTTCTACCCTTAGTAGGATTTATTTTGTATTTATTGTTAGGACGTCAAATACAAAGAGAGCATATCTTTAAATTAGATCGAGAAGATAAAGTAGGTCTTGAAATGATTGTTGATGAACAATTAGAGGCTTTAAAAAAACAAGATTTCTCAAAAGGTAATCATCAAATTGTCAAATTTAAAGAGATGGTTCAGATGTTACTTTATAACAATGCTGCTTTCTTAACTACCGATAATGAGTTAACCATTTATACAGATGGTCAACAAAAATTTGATGATTTAATTCAAGATATACATAATGCTAAAGACTACATACATATTCAATATTATATTTTTCATAGTGATGATCTTGGTAAGCAGCTACTAACAGAATTGGAGAAGAAAGCTGAAGCAGGTATTGAAGTGAAAATGCTATATGACGACATGGGGTCAAGAGATTTGAGAAAGAAGGATTTAAAGCAATTTCGTGCAAGCGGCGGACATGCTGAATCATTCTTTCCATCAAAGTTACCACTTATTAATTTAAGAATGAATAATAGAAACCATAGAAAGATTGTCATTATTGATGGTACGATTGGCTATGTAGGTGGTTTTAATGTTGGAGACGAGTATATAGGAAAATCAAAGAAATTTGGTTATTGGCGTGATACTCATTTACGTATTGAAGGTGACGCTGTCAATGCTTTACAATTAAGATTTATACTTGATTGGAATTCACAATCTACACGTGATAACTTATCTTATGATGAACGTTATTTCCCTGATGTCAATTCAGGTGGAACAATAGGTATTCAAATTGCATCAAGCGGTCCTGATGAAGACTGGGAACAAATTAAATATGGCTACTTAAAAATGATTTCCTCCGCTAAGGAGTCTATCTATATTCAATCACCCTACTTTATTCCTGACCAAGCATTTCTTGATTCAATCAAAATTGCTGCTCTAGGTGGTGTAGAAGTGAATGTGATGGTACCAAATTTACCTGATCATCCATTTGTTTATTGGGCTACCTTAAAGAATGTTGCTTCTTTACTTGAAGCTGGAGTTAACGTTTATCACTATGATAACGGTTTTCTTCATTCAAAGACATTAGTTATCGATGATGAACTTGCAAGTGTAGGTACAGCTAATATGGATAATCGTAGCTTTACATTAAACTTTGAAGTAAATGCATTTATATATGATGAAGGTGTCGCACTCTCTTTAAAACAAGCATTTATAAATGATATGAAACTTTCAACTAAATTAACCCCTGAAAGTTATGCTAAACGTAGTAACTGGGTCAAGTTTAAAGAAGGTATATCTCAATTACTTTCTCCAATTTTATAATTCATTTTGGATGTTAATGAATTAAGGGTTTTAAAAGATTGGCAGATATGTCTAGGATTACCTAGGCCTTTTTATACTAAGGAGAGATTCAAAATGGATAATGAATTAAAAATTAAACGTGCTTATGAGTATATGTTAAATGTACATCAAAACGAACCTACAGGTCATGATGTTGCACACATTGAACGCGTATATAACTGTGCCTTATACATTGCCCAACAAGAAGGAATTGATAATACTTTAGTTATCGAACTTGTTGCATTGCTCCATGATACTGTTGATTATAAATTAACTGATTCTCAATTAGTTTTAAAAAAATTTAAACATTTTTCACTACTTTAAAATTAAGCGATGAAGAACTTAAACAAATATTATATATTATCGAAAATATGAATTATCGTGGTGGTAAGAATAATAGCATAAAGCTATCTGCAGAGGGACAAATAGTGAGAGATGCTGATCGTTTAGATGCTATTGGTGCAATTGGCATAGCTAGAACTTTTCAGTTTGCTAGTCACTATGGCGAACCAATGTGGACAGAACATGAGATTTCATTTAAAGATCTCAAAATAGAACAAATAGAGCATTTCGATAATTCAGTAATCAAACATTTTTATGAAAAGTTACTTAAATTAAAAGACTTGATGCATACCCCTACAGGAAGAAAACTTGCAGAGGAAAGACATCAATTTATGCTATTATTTTTAAAACAGTTTTTAAAGGAATGGAATTTTAAGCAATCAAACATTAAAAAAACCAGCAAATCAATTTATAATAGATTTGCTGGTTTTTATTGACTATTTTTTATTCTTTTTTGATACTACTTGAGTATTTTTACCTTTTTTCTTTGAAGATGAGTTATGTTCTCTTTCATATTTTTCAATAAAAGGTTGAACTTCTTTTTCAGCAAGTTTAGAGTAATACATATTTGCAAAATGCGTTTGAATTACTAAGAATAAAGCACTGACAGACCAATATAAACCTAGTGCTGATGACGCTTGTAATGAAATCCAAATAATCATAATTGGTGAGACAACCATCATCATATAACCCATTTGGCGCTGTTCTTGAGGCATTGTTTTACTAGATACAAAAGCTTGAATAAAGTAAAGAACACCTGCAATAATAGTAATCCAAATGTCTGGTTTAGTTAAATTAAACCATAAAAAGTGAGGATGTGCAGAAAGTCCGTGAACAAGTTTATCCTTTAATACGAAGTAAAGTCCCATGATGATTGGCATTTGGATAAGTATTGGTAAACATCCTAACATACTCTTCATAGGATTCATATCATATTTTTTATAAACTTCCATTAACTCTTGGTTTGCTGCCATTTTTTCTTCTTGTGTACGCGCACGTTTAACTTTTTCTTGAATACCATCTACTTCTGGTTTAGCGACTTTCATTTTTTCTCGCATCATATGACTATTTTTATAGTTAGATAACATAAATGGTAATAAAATTAAACGAATAACTATAACTAAGACAATAATTGCTAGTCCATAGTCTTTATGAAAGACATCATTTCCTAACCATTGTAAGAGATGTTTCATTGGCTGAACGAATGTATTAAAGAAGAATCCGTCCTGCTTTTCAGGTTTAGAGTAGTCACACCCTGCTAGAAAAACCATTATCCCCAAAAACAAAGGTAGTAACGCTTTTTTCTTCATTTTTCCACCTCTATTGTAATATTCACATAGTTTTCATTTTATCATACTCATACTCTAGTAGAAAACAAAAAGCGGAAAAAATAATAATTTAATTAAAATAACTAAGAAAAAGCTTAACAGTCTTGTCAATATTACTACTTCGTGTAATTGCTGAAATGATTGCAACTCCATCTGTATTTGCTTTAGCTATAGTAGCAACATTAGATTCATTAATACCTCCTATTGCTACAATCGGAAAGTCTTTAACCCGCTCTCTTAATTGGGTAATCATTGACAGACCTACAGGTGCACTTGCGTCCTCTTTTGAAGCTGTAACATACATTGGTCCCACACCTATATAAGTAACTTGTGATAAATCTGAATTTAAATATTCTTCTATGTTACTTACACTTAAGCCAATAATTTTATTTTCAAACTGACTTGCAAATTGCTTCACTTCTTCATCATCTTGGCCAACATGTATGCCATCTGCATTAATCTCTTTAGCCAATGCAACATCATCATTAACAATCATAGGGACATGATAACCTTTACATAGTTGCTTTAATTTTAACGCAAGTTCTTTTTTCGCTTTACCTTTTAATGAAGATGGTCCCTTCTCTCGAAATTGATACAATGTGATGCCAGCTTCTAATGCTTCTTTTAAGACTTGTTCTATACACTTGTTTTCCGGAATATCTTGTGTTCCACAAATAAAATACACCGCTAATTGTTCAGGATTAAAAGCCATTAATTAAACCTCTTCTTTTTTTAAATATTTTTCATAAGTTACGTCTTCTAATTGGTAAAGTTGATCTAATAATTCTGGTAAAAATGAACCTGGGCCATGTACATACGATGCCTTTTCAGCCAGTTCTGCTGCGATATTATATACACTTACAGCTTCAATTAAATCATCTATCGAAGGATTCGTATTTTTAAATAGAAAACTTGCAACGATACCTCCTAATAAACATCCTGCACCAGTTATCTTAGCCAAAAGTGGAGAGCCATTTGATAATTTAATCATTTGATGATTTTGAGCTATGACATCATCTTTGCCAGTAATAACGACTGCTGTATTTAGAATGTCTGAAGCCTTTTTGGCAATTTCAACTGAATCTAAAGAATTATCACTATCCGTTCCTTTCATAGTTGTTTGCGAATCCACTAATGTTAGTATCTCAGAAGCGTTACCCTTAATTACTGTAACATCTACTTCGGCTAAAAATTTTTGGCAAAACTTTTTACGATATGTTGAAGCACCAACTGCTACCGGATCAAAAACAATAGGCGTCCTTTGTTGATTGGCTATTTTAACAATTTTTAAAATATCCTCTTCATTTTCATGAGTAAGAGTGCCTATATTAATTAATAACGCGTTAGCAACTTTTGTAAACTCTTCAGCTTCTTCAGGAGCCTCACTCATTGCTGGACTAGCCCCCAAACTTAGCAAGCCATTTGCTGTAAAGTTCTTTACCACGTCATTGGTGTAACAAATAATAAGTGGATTGTCTATACGTATTTGTTCTAATTTATTCATCATCTAACCCTTCCTTTTTCATATATGCAAAATGATTTACTGGACCTCTACCATTACCAATTTCTGGTGTATATTCGATACTAAGTGAAATGAATTCTTTGGCTTTTTTAACCGCTTGGTATATTGAACGTCCTTTAGCAAGCTCTGCCGCTATAACTGCAGAAAATGTACAACCAGTACCATGTGTATGTCTTGTATCAAAGCGTTTATTTTCAAATATAAAAACATCATCTGCAGTAAATAAGAAATCTTTTGCTTTATTTAAATCAGCTGAATGTCCACCTTTGATCACAACACCTTTGCTGCCGATTTCATTTATAAAAATAGAACCAACCTGACGCATACTGTCTTCATCATTAATCGTTAAACCAGTTATTTCTTCAGCTTCAGGAATATTTGGTGTAACAACATCTGCTAATGGTAATAATGTAGATTGTAAATGATCTTTAGTGTCATCATCCATAAGTGAATCTCCACTTTTAGCTAGCATCACGGGATCTAACACATATGGAATATCTGCATGAGTGGATAAGTAATCTCGGATAAGTTCCATCGTTTCTTTTGTAGCAATCATTCCTGTTTTAATTGCTTGTGGCAATTCATCACTAAATATACTATCCAGCTGTTCTTTAACCCAAGATGTCTCTAAATTATGAATATGTTGTACACCTAACGTATTTTGAGCTACAATACTCGTTATCGTTGCCATTCCATATACTCCACAAGAGTGAAATGATTTTAAATCTGCCGTTACACCAGCTCCACCAGTTGGATCAGTACCTGCTATAGTTAAAGCAATTTTAGGTTTATTCATTTTTATCGCCTTCATATTGCCACTTTTCATCTATATAAGCCATATTAAAGAAATGACGTTCATGAATTGTACTTTGTAAAAAGTTTTCTTTAATTTCAGCTTTTTGTTTTTCAGTACAATTTACAGTTAATCTGTCCATTAACTGATTGAAAACCTCTACTAACTCATCCATCTCAGTGCTGTAAAATTTAAACCAGTTTGAAGTCACCGATTCTTTATTAAGTCTAGAGTCCTTAATCGCACGTTTACCAATTACCGCATAAACATATGGACATGAAGCCATTGCTGCAATAGTATATGCAGCATTTTCATGAACAAAGGCATTATAATACATATGTTTAATATAATGATCTCCACTTGGTGGCCAAACTTTTTTCTTAACAATTTCATTATATGACTCTTTAATGTAATCAGCTAAAAATTCATGCGCTTCAACTTCACCTTCTAACATAAATTCAATTTGTTCAACTAAGAATTTTACATCTTTCATAGTATGAACTTTAGGTATAAGTAATGCATATAAGTTTGTAAACTCTTTTAAATAAGACGCATCTGCTCTTAGGTATTGTCTAACAGCCTGCTTAGATAGCTTCCCAACTAACAAATCCTGGATAAATCCATCATTATAAATATCTTCAATAATTGGTTGTGCTGCATCCCTTAATTCTTTTGAAAATGTCATAAAAAGCCTCCTTGGATAATAAAAAAACTACTTTCCAACAATGAAAAGTAGCGCGATCAAGGCATAAAGATGCATATTTGATTATGACTACTTTCCTACGTTGGTACTAACCAAATCAGGTTTATAAGGGTCTGAATATCAACATCTCAGCCATATGGCTCCCCTAGTAGTTATATGGATTATTTATTTCACTTACCACAATAGCAAACGATTACATATAAATCAATCAAATGAAACGTATAGTAAAACTAAGCAATAAAAAACCATCTTCCTCTATTGAGAAGATGGTTAAAATTAAGATTCTAAATTAAGCAGTAACCCATTGGTTAGCACCCGCTGAGTTATATAACTTAACTGCAGCAGCATCTTGAACGCTTTCTGGAGCGTTAGCTGGTGATTGACCTTTATATTCACTTGGAGCTACTGAATCCCATGTAGATTGTAAGAATTGATATTTACCTGCTGCACCTGAAGATGGATTAATTGCATGAATGTCGCCACCTGATTCACGTTGAGCAATTTGTTGTAAATGTGAGTTAACATTTACAGATGAACCACTTGAAGCTTTGCTTGATGCAGTAGTTGATTGAGTTTGGGGTTGTTGAGTTTGCTCAGTTTGTGGAGCAGATACTTGAGTTGATGGTTGTTGTGAACTAACTTCTTGCACTGATGCTTGATTATTTGAAGGTGTTGGTTGTTCACTTACATCTTCATGTGCTGGAGTTGATTGACCAGAACCTTCATAACTCCAACTCCAGTTTGAACCATCTGATTCAAAGTGGTATGTGTAACCGTTATAGTCAAAATTGATATTATAAGCACCTTGTTGAATAGGGCTTTCATTTAATGATTGATCATTTGTTTGTGCTTTTTGAGCTAATTCTGCTTTATCTACATTTGTTGCTTCACTTGCGTGTGCGTCGTGACCAGCGTTTCCTGCTACAACGCCTAATCCTACTGCTAGTGATGATGCAATAATTGTCTTTTTCATTATTAAAAATCCTCCTAAAAGTGATTTGTTTTCTTAACTAATTTACAAATACTACTGTAACATCTGAAAAATCAGTGTAGGTTACAGAGAAATAAAAAAAACCATCACTTTTTTACACTCGAATTACATTAAAAAATTGTATAAAATTAGTATAAAACCAACCTCAAAACTGTCATAATAGTTTTTTTCTGTCTTAATTATTAAACACAATTGTAATGTAAATGAAATTTGTCAGATAATTATACAGACATTAGCTTTTTTAAAATTTAAGCGACCATTTCTTTAATAAATACTTATTAAAGCTGGTCGCATGAGTATAATTGAAAGAAAAGGATAAATTAATTTATTAAAAATAGGATGGAGTTTAAGGAAGAGTTAATTCATTTAAATATTCATAATTTCTAATTCGACTGACTGATAAGCGTTTTCGTTAAATTGATTATCAAGGGGGTTGTCGTTGTTTTTCATTTTAGGGGACATAAATTTTATAGTTTCCACGTATAATTCAGTTACAAAATGCGTCTGTCCTTCTTTTTCATATTTTCTAGAACGCATTTGACCAGTTATACCTACGAGTGTGCCTTGAGATGTGTACTTTTCAATGTTAGTGGCAGTTTTACCAAAAGCTTTACATATTAAATAATCACTTGATATTTCATTATTTTCATCTTTATAATTTCTTTCAGTGGCGACGCAAAATGTCGCTACTTTACTTTCCTCCTTCTCATAAATTTGTGCATCTTTAGTTAGTCTACCAACTATTACGATTTTATTTAGCATATGTCACCTCCTTCTTGTAATACATCATAAGCAAGCATATATAGTTTGGTCAAAGTGACAATTGTTTTAAAATAGATAGCTATTTATAGTTAATTTTTGATATATTTAAAGAAAAAAGTTAATTACTGAACTAATATGTGCTAATCATTTGATTTATTGTATATAAAAAAACATTTGGGATGTGAAAAGATGAAAACGTTCAAAGCGGTACGATTTCAGATTGTAAATGACCATGGTGGTGTGTCTGAATATGCAATCGAGGATGGTGTTATCATAAATAAAGAAAGCAGTGGCACTGGCTGGCTGTTGGAAATAGTCATTTCAAATGAACATTATGAAACATTTAAAAATTATATGGACCAAGAAAAGCTTTTAGATATTAGAGTAGTTATTACAAGAACTGCAAATGATCCTGCTTTATTTGATGCAACTGTTAAAAACGTTAATACATTTAAATATACTATGTCAGTCGTCTTTGAATGCCATATTTATACCCTTAGACAAGTTTATGCGGAAATCTTATTAGAAGAGTTAGTAGATGATGGATTAACTGGAGATGAACTTAAAAAAACGTTTAATCGAATGATGCAATCGAAACCAAAATTGAAAGATGAACAATTTGAAAGATGAACAATTTGAAAGATAACAATAATGAGAGAGCGGAACAGAATTCGTATTGACTTCGTTGTCCCCCATAATGTAACCCCAACTTGCTTTGTCTGTAGGATTTCTGTATGAAATTCTCTATGTTGGAGTACCGGACTATAGTTGGATAAAGCTTGATATAAGCGCATTTTTAATTCAATCATAGACTGTCAATATGTAAAAATACCTAGGACAATGGTTGATGTCCCAGGCTCTTTATTTTAAATATCTAAAACTACGCATCTTGAATTGCAAAAGTAAGCTCACAACTACAAGCTATTTGACCATCAATGGTTGCTTTGGCTGTTCCTTTACCAATTGGTCCTTTTATCTTAGTGATTTCGACCTCAAGCATTAAAGTGTCTCCAGGTGTGACTTGTTTTTTAAAACGACATTTGTCAATCCCAGCAAACAATGCAATTTTATCTTTATTCTCTTCATTATTTAACATTGCCACAGCGCCAGTTTGAGCTAAGGCTTCTGTAATTAAGACACCTGGCATAACTGCATAATCAGGAAAATGACCTTGAAAGAATGGTTCATTACCTGAAACTTGTTTTAATCCAACACAGCGCTTTCCTTCTTCGTATTCCACTATTTTATCAATCAATAAAAAAGGTTGTCTATGAGGGATAATTTGTTTAATCTGATTGTAGTCAAAAATTGTTTCCATTCTTGTTAAACCTCCAATATTTAAAGCTATAATGATTAAAATTTAATCATTTACACGTTGAATATCTGCACCAAGATGTTTTAATTTTCCGTGCAAATTAACATATCCTCTATCAAGATGTTTTAATTCAGTCACTTGGGTTATACCATCTGCAACTAAACCTGCTAAAATTAAAGCTGCTGCAGCTCTTAAATCTGTAGCTTTAACTTGAGCACCTTGTAATTGACTCTTACCTTCTATTTTAGCACTTCTTCCCTCTACACTTATGTTAGCATTCATTCTTCTAAATTCAGCTACATGCATAAATCTATTTTCAAACACTGTTTCCGTTATAACTTTATGTCCCTTGGCTGTCAGCAATAAAGCCATTATTTGTGATTGCATGTCAGTTGGGAATCCGGGGTGAGGTAGAGTTTTGACATCCACAGGGTTCAAATCTCCTTCAGCTGAAACTCGAATACCATCTTCATTGTATTCTATATTAACACCCATTTCTTCAAGCTTATATACTAAACTAGCCATATGTTCTTTAATTGCACCACGAACAAACACATCACCGCGCGTAATCGCACCTGCAATCAATAGCGTACCTGCTTCAATTCTATCAGGAATGATTGAGTGCACAACACCAGTTAATTTTTTTACACCATGTATTGTAATTGTGTCAGTACCAGCACCAGTAATTTTACCCCCCATTTCATTAATATAATTTGCTAAATCTACAATTTCTGGTTCTTTAGCAGCATTTTCAATGATTGACTTACCTGAAGCAAGCGAAGCGGCCATAATTATATTTTGAGTTGCACCAACACTAGGAAAGTCTAAATGTATATGCGTACCTTTTAAGCCATCTTTAGCATTCGCATAAATATTACCGTTTTCTAGATGAATTTCAGCACCTAAAGCTTCAAATCCTTTAATATGTTGTTCAATCGGTCTTGTACCAATTGCACATCCTCCCGGTAGTGCCACAATAGCATGTCCTAGTCTAGCTAAAAGTGGACCCATAACTAAAATACTTGCTCGCATCTTACTCACATATTCATATGGTGCCTCTTCATTTAAAGTTTGAGTTGCGTCAACTATGACTGCATTATTCTCTTTATCATATGAAACTTCAGCATTCAACGTAGATAGCACGTTATTGATTGTGTCTACATCACTCAATTCGGGGACGTTAACAAGTTTACTCTTCCCTTCAGAAGCAAGTAGCGATGCTGTTAGTACTGGTAATACTGCATTCTTAGCACCTTCTACTTTTACTTCACCTGTTAATCGATTTCCACCATTAATTACTATTTTATCCATCTTAAATCCTCCATTTATAACTCCTATTACTTCTTCATTTCCCAACTCTATAAGTTAATATTCATTACGTCATTATATCCAGTTTTTGAGTTAAATAACAGTTTTTAAATTATTTAAATATATATTTTACTTGAGTTGAATATTGTAATAAATCAACAATAAAATTGCTTACTGAAGTTCCTAATAAAATTGCTAGAAATATCATACATATTTGTACTTGTAAGGCGTATCCTTTTTTAAAAAATTGATCTAACCTAACTGAATTTAAAGCCAAATAAACTATACATATACATATTACATGTAAGATTAAATGAACAATTGCAAATTGACCAAGATAATCCATATTTAACTCCTTTTTAAGATTACTGTATAACATTGTACATGAAATAACGCTATAAAGATACTTACAAAAATTTATTCATGAATAAGTAATTTTTTAAAATAAAAAAGGTTCGATAGCGTTAATAAACACCATCAAACCTTTTAATAGTTATTTTAATTTTGCCACACGTAAACGATTATTTGCTCGTTCAAGTGCTCTTTTAGCTCTATTTATGTCAATGTTAACATCATCATCTTCTAAATGTGATTCTGCTCTCGACTTCGCTAATTTAGCTCGCTCAACATCGATTTCTCTAGCAGTTTCTGCTGTTTGGACAATAATTGATAATTGATGTTGTCTTGCTTCAACAAATCCATCACTAACTGCTACATATTCATTGCCATTATGATAATTTATTTTAACATGACCTGTTTTCAGTGCAGCAACTGTTGGAATGTGTCCGCTCATGATACCCATTTCACCAGCTGTAGTTTGTAATACAGCTAGCTGTACGTCTTCACGTTCATAGACAGAACCATTAGGAGTGACAATATTTAGGTTAAGTGTATTCATTATCCATACCTCCTAATTATTAGACTTCAACACCCATATCTTTTGCTTTTTCAATTACATCTTGCATACTACCTACTAAACGGAAAGCATCTTCAGGAATATGATCATATTTACCATCTAAAATATCTCTGAAGTCTGCAACAGTTGTTTTAACAGGTACATACGAACCTTTTTGACCAGTAAACTGTTCAGCAACATGGAAGTTTTGTGATAAGAAGAATTGAATTCGACGTGCACGCTCTACAGTTTGTTTATCTTCATCAGACAATTCATCCATACCAAGAATTGCAATGATATCTTGTAATTCTCTATATTTTTGTAAAGTAGATTGCACCTCACGAGCTACATCATAATGCTCTTGACCAACAATTGATGGTTCTAAAGCTCTTGAAGTAGAAGCGAGTGGATCCACAGCTGGATAAATACCCATTTCTGTTAATTTACGTTCTAAGTTAGTTGTTGAGTCTAAGTGCGCGAACGTAGTTGCTGGCGCAGGGTCAGTATAGTCATCAGCTGGAACGAATACAGCTTGGATAGATGTTACTGAACCTTTATTAGTAGAACTAATACGTTCTTGTAATTGTCCCATTTCAGTAGCAAGTGTAGGTTGATAACCAACAGCTGATGGCATACGACCTAATAATGCTGAAACTTCTGAACCTGCTTGAGTGAATCTGAAGATGTTGTCAATGAATAATAACACATCTTGTCCCTCTTCATCACGGAAGTACTCAGCCATAGTTAAACCTGATAAAGCAACACGCATACGCGCACCAGGTGGCTCATTCATTTGACCAAATACCATTGCAGTTTTCTTAATTACACCACTATCGCTCATTTCATAGTAAAGGTCATTACCTTCACGTGTACGTTCACCTACACCAGCGAATACTGAAATACCACCGTGTTCCTGAGCGATGTTGTTAATTAATTCTTGAATTAATACAGTTTTACCTACACCGGCACCACCGAATAATCCGATTTTACCACCTTTAATATAAGGTGCTAATAAATCTACAACTTTAATCCCAGTTTCTAAAATTTCTACATTTGTAGATAACTCATCGAAACCTGGTGCTTGTCTATGGATTGGGTCACGACGTACTGAGTCATCAATTTTTTCTTCTAAATCAATTGTTTCTCCTAATACATTAAATACTCTTCCTAAAGTTACATCACCTACAGGTACACTAATATCTTTCCCTGTATCTTTAACTTCCATACCTCTTTGGACGCCGTCAGTTGAGTCCATTGCAATTGTACGTACGACATCGTCACCCAATTGAAGTGCAACTTCCAAAGTTAAATGAAGTGTGTCGTCTTCTTTAGGAACTTCAATGTGTAATGCATTATTAATCTCAGGTACTTCATTATGTTCAAAACGAACATCGATTACTGGACCCATAACTTGAGTTACACGGCCAATTCCCATGTTGATTTCCTCCTTTTAATGTTATTCAAGAGCTGCTGAACCACCAACAATTTCAGTAATTTGTTGAGTGATTGCTGCTTGTCTCGCTCTATTGTATTCTAATGATAAATCGTCGATAAGTTCAGTCGCATTATCAGAAGCATTTTTCATCGCAGTCATACGTGAAGCATGTTCACTAGCTTTGGCATCTAAGATTGTACCATAGATTAAGCTTTCTACATATTGCGGTAAAATAACACTTAAAATAGATTCCTTGTCAGGCTCAAATTCATATGACGACATTTGACCATGACCTTGACCAGAATCTTCTTGAGATAATGGTAAAACTTGTTTAGTTGTTGGTTTATTTTCTAATACACTTACGTAGTGACTATAATAAATTGTTAATTCATCAACATGTTCTTCACTAAATAAATCAATAGCATGTTTAGCAATTGACTGCACTGATTTAAATGAAGGTTGATCTGGAATCTCAACTAGAGAACTTTCAATTTCATAACCTCTATTTTTGAAGAAATCCACACCTTGTTGACCCAAAACAATTATACTGTATTCACTACTATCATTATGCTTTGCTTTAATGTCATTAACTAGACGTTTTAAGACATTAGTGCTATATGCACCGGCTAAACCTTTATCACTAGTAATAACTAAATAACCGCTACCTTTGATGTCTCTTGCTTTTAACATAGGATGATTAGAAGTACTATTTGAACCGGCTACAGCTGTAATAGCATCTTGCATTTTTTCCATATAAGGTCTGAATTGTTTCGTATTTTTTTCAGCTCTACGTAATTTAGAACTTGAAACCATGTTCATCGCCTTAGTGATTTGATTCATATTTTTAGTAGATTTTATACGCTTATCTATCTCTTTAAGAGAGGCCATTATCTCACCACCTTCTGGAGTATTAATCTTATTATAATTTTTAATATAAGATTTAGAATGTACCCTCTATCTTGCAGTTACAATGTATCAAATTTATTCTTCTGATTTATTAAATCCTTTTTTGAATTCAGTGATAGCAGAATCAAATTTATCAGCATCTGGTAATGCACCAGTTTCTCTGATTTCATTTAATAATTCAGTCGCATTTGTATCTGCCCAGTGGTTTAATTCTTCCTCAAAACGATTAATATCTTGAACAGGAATATCATCTAGATAACCTTTAGTTAAAGCGAAGATGATTAAAACTTGATATTCAACACGTAATGGATTGTTTTGGTCTTGTTTTAAAACCTCAACTGTACGTTCACCACGTGCTAATTTTTGAGCAGTATATTCGTCTAAATCAGAACCAAACTGTGCGAATGATTCTAACTCACGATATGATGCCAAATCTAAACGTAGTGTACCTGCTACTTTTTTCATAGCTTTGATTTGAGCAGAGCCACCAACACGCGATACAGATTGACCTGCGTTAATCGCTGGTCTTACACCTGAGAAGAATAAATCAGATTGTAAGAAAATTTGTCCATCTGTAATTGAAATAACGTTGGTTGGTACGTATGCTGAAATATCGCCAGCCTGTGTTTCAATAATTGGTAACGCAGTAATCGAACCGCCACCTAAATCATCGTTAAGTTTTGCAGCTCTTTCTAATAATCTACTATGTAAATAGAAAACGTCCCCAGGGTATGCTTCACGACCTGGAGGTCTACGAAGTAATAATGATAACTCACGATAAGCAGCTGCTTGTTTTGTTAAGTCATCATATACAATTAGTACATGTTTACCATTAAACATAAACTCTTCACCCATTGTCACACCAGAATATGGTGCAATATATAATAATGGCGCTGGATCAGCTGCAGATGCTGAAACAACAATTGTATAATCTAATGCGCCAGCTTGTCGTAATTTTTCAACGTTAGCACGCACTGTTGAATCTTTTTGACCAATCGCAACATAAATACAAATTGTGTCTTGGTCCTTTTGATTTAAAATTGAATCAATAGCAACTGTTGTTTTACCAGTTTGACGGTCACCAATAATTAACTCACGTTGTCCACGACCAATTGGTACTAATGCATCAATCGCTTTAATTCCAGTTTGTAATGGTTCATCAACTGATTTACGATCCATGACACCAGTAGCCTTTTTCTCAACTGGACGTGTTTTCGTTGAATTAATAGGACCTTGTCCATCGATAGGTTGACCAAGAGGATTAACCACTCTTCCGATTAATTCATCCCCTACTGGTACTTCCATGATACGACCAGTACGTTTAACTTCATCACCTTCACTAATTTCATCGTATGGTCCTAAAATAACCACACCAACATTAGATTCTTCAAGGTTTTGTGCTAAACCTAGTACGCCATTGTGGAATTCTACTAGCTCACCAGCCATAACGTCATTTAATCCGTGAATTAATGCGATACCATCACCAATTTGAAGTACAGTACCTACATCAGTTACGGACATTTCTGACTCATAATTTTCAATCTGTGAGCGAAGCAATGCACTGATTTCTTCAGCTTTTATGGCCATCTATGTCACTCCTCTATAAATATTAGTTAGCTCTTTCAAATTTTCTTTGTAATTGAACAAGGTCATTTCTAACACTACCGTCCATCACAGTAGTTCCAACCTTCACTCTAAATCCTCCAATTAAGCCAGGATTAATTTTAGTACTTACAATTACATTTAATAATTGAGTTTGATTTTTAATTAGTTCTTCAATTCTTAATAATTCATCTTCACTTAATTCATATGTTGATTCTACAATGGCAAAGTCTTGATTATAATGCCAATTGTATAAACTTTGAAAAGATTTAAATACATCTTCCACAATTGATAAATGACGGTTGTCAGCTAAAACTTTTAATGTATTAATTACATATTGATTAGCACCATTATAAATTTTAATTACAAACTCTTTACGTTGATTTGCAGTTAAAGATGGATTACTATCAATTGCTTTAAGATGTTTAATGAAGTCAAAAGATGAATGACTGATTGTTTCTAAATCTTCATATACACCATCTAATTGATGAGTATCCACAGAGACATCAAATAATGCTTTGGCATATTTCTTTGCTACCTTTACCATTATTTATCCCCTGCCTCTTTTAAATACTTTTCAACTAATGTTTTTTGATCTTGCTCAGAGATTTCTTTTCTAAGAACTTTAGATGCTATTAATACTGATAGTTCAGAAACTTGATTGTTGATATCAGATAATGCACGTTCTTTTTGACTATTAATTTCACTTTGAGCAGTTTCAATCATGCCATTAGCTCTCTCGTTAGCTTCATGAATTATTTCTTCATGTTGTTTACGAGCTTGAATCTTAGCATCATCTAAGATTTTTTGAACTTCATCTTGAGTTTCTTTAAGTGTCTTTCTATTTTCTTCTTCAAGTTTTTGAGCATTTATTTTAGCTTGTTCTGCATCGTCAATATCTTTATTGATATCGCGTTCACGTTTGTCCATTACTTCTTTTAATGGACCCCAAGCAAATTTTTTCAATAACAAGAGTAAAATTATGAAAGTTACTAGAGTTACTATAGTAGTACCCCATTCTACTCCTGCACCGAGAACGAATGTATTAGCTGTTGCAGTCACGGACTCATGACACTCCTTTCGTCAAAATAATCACTAAGCTATAAAAAACAAAACGAACGGCGATAGCCTCTCATTAGACTTCGCCTTAAAATATGCCTTATCCAGCAAATGTCATGAACGCAATTACAACACCGATGATAGGTAAAGCCTCAACTAAACCAACACCAATAAACATAATACCCATTAATTGACCACGTGCTTCTGGTTGACGTGCTACACCTTCAACTGTTCTAGATACAATAAGACCATTACCAATACCTGCACCTAATGCTGATAAACCAATTGCGATTGCCGCTGCGATTAAATTCATAATAAAATTTCCTCCTAAGATTGTATATAATTATAAAATTATGTTAGTGACCATCTGCCACTTTGTGTGACATGTATACCATTGAGAGCATTACAAAGATATATGCTTGGATTGTTCCAACAAAGATTGAGAACGCTTGCCAAACAATTAATCCAGGTAAACTAATAATCCAACCCCATGCAGGGTGTCCAACAAATAAACCTGCAAGTAAACCAAGTAATAATTCACCTGCAAAGATATTACCGTATAAACGTAGACCTAAAGTTAATGTAGAAGTGAATTCTTCGAATACATTAATAATAGCCAATGGCCAGAAAGGTTTGAAGTATCCAGCTGCATAGGCTTTAGTACCACGCATTTTTATACCATAATAATGTGTTAACAAAATCATAGTTGTAGATAACGTTAGAGTTACCGTTGCATCCGCTGTAGGTGATTTCCACCATAGCGTATGATCACGAGTGACAATTGCGAACGGTAAACCAAGCATGTTGGCTACAAATATGAAAAGAATTAATGTCACTGCTAAGAAGTGGAAATGACCACCTTTTTTCCAGGCCATATTACTTTCAATAATGCCTCTAACAAAATCAAATATCCATTCAATGAAGTTTTGTTTTCCAGTTGGTCGTTTTTTAAGATTACGCGTGCATATTATAGCTATAATAAAAACCAAAATTGCTGTAATGAGCACCATCATAACACTAGCCATATTAAAGACTATATCAAAACCAAATACGTTCCAACTGACTAGTGGGGATTTGTGATCCATAATCTCACCTCTTTCTTATTTAAATTTTCACTCCCTTTGTAGCAGAGGGCGCAATATGATTACAATATAAGAAATCATTAAACCAATTAATACTCCAATAATATTGATGTGCTCTTTGCAGAAAAACCATAACAAACAAGTGATAATTGCTACAGCATATCTCCACGTACTACCCGTGGCTACATGTGTAGTGTCATGTTTCCTCGACCTTGTTAGATAACTTTCAAAGATATATGTATTTACTAAAGAACCGCATGCACCTATTATTAAACCCAAAATAAATGGGCGGGGTATAATTAAGTACAATATTCCAAGAATTATCAACAAACAAAGATAATACTGTATATATTGTTTAAAAATGATGTTGAAACGACTCATTTCTTTACCTCCAAGTGTCTTATACCAATCATGTAAACCGTTCCACTCATACAATCTAAATGATAATATAGCCTATTGTACGGTGTCAATTCTATTCAAAGTGTTGTTAAATTTTAAGCTGAATTCGTCACAAAATATTCACAAAATATTAATAATATTAATCTTTTGCTAATTCAAAATGATTGGGTTTTTCATTTATTAGACCTAGATAATATTTTATATGGTTTACGATTCTTTCACTAGCTTGTCCATCCCCATATGGATTCTTTGCATTACACATGTTTTGATAAATATAACTATTATCTAACAACTGTTTTAAAGCTTTAAAAACAGTTTCTTCTTTCGTCCCTATGACTTTTAAAGTTCCTGCTTCTACGCCTTCTGGTCTCTCAGTACTCTCTCTCAATACAAGAACTGGCTTATGTAAGGATGGAGCTTCTTCTTGGATACCACCTGAATCTGTCAATATGAGATAAGACTGTTTCGCAAAGTTATGGAAGTCAACAACATCAAGTGGTTCTATGAGCTCTACTCTAGGATGATTACCTAAATATTTATGAGCTAGTTCTCTCACTTTTGGATTCATATGTACAGGATAAATTAAAACTAAATCTTCATAATCATCAATAATTTTTTTCACTGCTTTAAAGATGTTGATCATAGGTTGACCAATATTTTCTCTTCTATGAGCAGTAAGTAAAACAACTTTTTTATCTTTATGTTTTTCAATGATTTGAGACGTATAATGATTGCTAATAGTAAAATTCATTGCATCAATAGCAGTATTTCCTGTAATCACTACTTGGTCTGGAAGCTTACCTTCTTTAATAAGATTTTGAGCTGCATGATATGTTGGGGCAAAGTGCAAGTCTGCCATTACCCCAACCATTTGTCTATTCACTTCTTCAGGAAACGGAGAATATTTTTCATAGCTTCTTAAACCCGCTTCAACATGACCTATTGGTACCTGATTATAAAATGCAGCTAGTGCTCCAGAAAATGTAGTTAACGTATCCCCGTGAACAAGCACCATATTAGGCATTACATCTTGAATAATGTCTTCCAATTTAACAATTGATTTAGAGGTAATGCCAGATAATGTTTGTCCTACTTTCATAACGTTCAAATCATATTGTGGTGTAACGCCAAATATATTTAACACTGAATCTAACATTTCTCGATGTTGCGCAGTAACAACCACAATGGGCTCTAAATCAGGATCTTGTTCTAATGCTTTAACAAGCGGTGCCATTTTAATAGCTTCTGGTCTTGTGCCAAATATGGTCATAATTTTTTTCATCAAAAATATCTATCTCCGAATCTTTTATTTAGTACCAAATAATCTATCTCCAGCATCACCTAATCCAGGTGTAATATATGCTTTATCATTTAATTTATCATCTAATGCAGCGATGTAAATGTCTACATCTGGATGTGCTTCTTGCATCTTTTCAACACCTTCTGGAGCGGCAATTAAGCACATAAAACGAATACTTTTAGCACCACGCTTTTTTAATGAAGAAATTGCTTCTATTGCTGAGGCGCCTGTTGCTAACATTGGGTCAACAACAATAATTTGTCTTTCATCTATATCTTGAGGCATTTTAGCAAAGTACTCTACTGCTTTTAGAGTTTCTGGATCTCTATATAAGCCGATGTGACCAACTCTTGCAGCTGGTACTAGACTTAAAACTCCATCAGTCATTCCTAAACCTGCTCTTAAAATTGGTACAATTGCCAATTTTTTCCCTGCCAAACGTTTAGCAGTCATCTTAGTTACAGGCGTTTGAATTTCAACATCTTGTAATTCTAAATCTCTGGTTACCTCATAAGCCATTAACATTCCAACTTCATCTACAAGTTCTCTAAATTCTTTTGTACCCGTACGAGCATCTCGAATATAGCTTAATTTATGTTGAATTAACGGATGATCAAAAACATGTACTTTACTCATTATCAATTTCCTCCAATGTATTTCTCTATTATTCGTATAACGGATATTTAGAAGTGAGTGCGTGTACTCTTTCTTTAGCTTTATTAAGTTTTGCTTCATCATCTGTATTATTTAAAGCTAAACTAATAATTTTTGTTACTTCCTCAAATGCTGATTCATCAAATCCACGTGAAGTGGCTGCAGGTGTACCTAATCTAAT
This sequence comes from Staphylococcus saccharolyticus, assembly GCF_900458815.1. NCBI lineage: Bacteria > Bacillati > Bacillota > Bacilli > Caryophanales > Staphylococcaceae > Staphylococcus > Staphylococcus saccharolyticus. Next base: position 801,470 of record NZ_UHDZ01000001.1, on the reverse strand, counting down.
ACCACTTGTAACAAAAGGTTTTTCTTGGTCGAATGGAACTGTGTTTTTATTACATGTGATACCCACTTTATCTAAAGTTTCTTCAGCAATCTTACCAGTAATATTAATTGATCTTTTAACATCAACAGCTACTAAATGATTATCAGTTCCACCAGATACAACCCTGAAACCTTCATTGATTAAAGTTGATGCTAAAACTTGAGCGTTTTTAACAACTTGTTGTTGATAAGTTTTAAAGTCACTATGTAATGCTTCTCCAAAAGCCACAGCTTTAGCTGCAATTACATGTTCAAGCGGACCGCCTTGAATACCAGGGAAAATAGTTTTGTCTATCTCTTTTTTATATTCTTCTTTACATAAAATCATACCACCACGAGGTCCTCGTAATGTTTTATGAGTTGTAGTTGTTACAAAATCTGCATACTCTACAGGATTTGGATGCAATCCGGTAGCAACTAAGCCAGCTATGTGAGCCATATCAACCATTAACTTCGCTCCTACTTCATCCGCAATTTCTCTGAACTTTTTAAAATTAATTGTTCTTGAATATGCAGAAGCTCCAGCCACAATCAGTTTAGGTTTATGCTCAAGAGCAAGACGACGGACTTCATCATAGTTAATTAATTCAGTTTCCTTATCAACACCATACTCAACGAAATTATAAAATTTACCACTAAAGTTAACTGGAGATCCATGTGTTAAATGCCCACCATGACTTAGATTCATACCTAACACGGTATCTCCCATTTCAATAGCCACCAAATACACGGCCATATTTGCTTGTGAGCCTGAGTGAGGTTGTACGTTAACATGTTCAGCACCAAATAAAGCTTTAGCTCTGTCAATAGCAATGGTTTCAGTGACATCTACATGTTCACAACCGCCATAGTAACGTTTCCCTGGATAACCTTCAGCGTATTTATTCGTTAGTACCGAACCTTGGACTTCCATAACAGCCTCTGACACAAAGTTTTCTGATGCAATTAATTCAATATTGCTATTTTGTCTCTGATACTCCTTTTGGATTGCTTCAAAAATTACTTTATCCTGCTTTTCGATATAAGACATATAAATCCCCTTCTTCCTTAATATTAATGATATTTAGCTCGTTCGCCACCTATTTTCTTGGGTCTTGATGCCGCTATGGTAACAATAGCTTCTCCAATTTGATTAACACTTGTTCTTACCGGAACACAAACATGTTTAATATGCATTCCAATTAAGGTTTGACCTATATCTATACCTTTTGAAACAGTAATATGCTCAACAACTATAGGCTCTTTCATATGTTGATAAGCATAAGTGGATAAACTACCACCTGCATGAACGTCTGGAATAACAGTAACTTCTTCCATAGTCAATGGGTTAAAATTTGCTCTTTAAATGGTTAACTGCTCTATTAATATGTTCACAACCTTGAAAAGCGAAAGACACGCCTGTATCATTTTCAACTTGTTTTAATCTCTTTAGCTATTTCCATTGAGCCAACTGACCCAATTCTTTGACCAATAACTTCTGATGTCGAACAACCAATGACACACAATTCGCCCTCATTGAAGAATGACATATCTTTGCAATTCATCCAGCAACTTTTGTAAATCACGCATTTGAACCCACCCCTTTGTATTAAATAAAAAAGGAACATAGCAAACTTGCTATACTCCATCATTATAACTTATTTAAAGCGTAACATATACTATTTATATATAATTTGCTTCAAGTGTGTTTTAGCTTCAATTTTTCTATTAATTCATAAATTTGATGATAGGTTTGTTCATATACTTCGGATGAAGCACCAAATGGATCTTGAACTTCTTCATTGTCATTTACATATTCACTCAGCGTGTAAACATTTGAGTGTTGTCCATATTGTGCCATTAGTAAGTCTTTATGAGAAGTTGTCATAGTTAAAATGAGGTCCGCTTCTAAATCATCAATGCTAAATTGTTGTGTGCAAGTTGGCTCGGGTAAATTAAACTGATGAATTAATTTTAAAGACTCTTTAGAAATAGATTGACCATTAACAGTAAATAGTCCTCTAGAAGTAATGTTTTCACTTGGTAATAATTGCATTCCTATGCTTTCCGCTAACGGACTACGACACGTATTGCCAGTACAAACGAATATTATTTTCATAGTTCATCACCTTCAACGACATTATTACCAGCTGCTTTCAACATTCTATTCATAATTGCTTCAGTTTCAGAATTATATTTAAATCCAAAAATAAATGCTCGTTGAATGTCACTGTTTTGATCAAGCACGTGCAAAATGCTATATAAATTATGATTAGCAGTTTTGATATCTGTTACATCTTTACACAATGGGATAAATTTTGCATCATTCGGGATAAATTGCTTTTTACTTTCAGGAACTATAAAAGCTACATTTTCCCAACTCTTATTAGCAGTAATGTTTTCACTTAAATCTCTAATGATTGTGACAGGCGTATCAGGTGAGTAATGTTTGTATTTCATACCTGGCGCAATTGGTTTCTCATTATTATTAAAATCAGATTGTCCTATAGAGTTTGGTAAAACTGTTTCAATCATTTCTTGTGTAATTGCTCCTGGTCGAGCAATACGAAATGGGAATTGAGTACAATCTAAAACGGTACTTTCTAAACCTTCGTCACTTTGATTTCCATTTATAATTCCATCTACTTTTTCATATAAATCCTGATAAACATGTTCAAAAGTCGTAGGCGATGGACGGCCACTTAAATTAGCACTCGGGGCAGCAATAGGTTCATTAACAATTCGTAGGAATGCTCTGCCTATTTTGTGGCTTGGCATACGTACAGCTATAGAATTCAATCCTCCACTCACATTATCGCATAAATACCCAGTTTTAAGAGGTAATATAAAAGAAATCGGACCTGGCCATAATTCATTCATTATAACCTTGACACGTTCATCGACGTATTGAACAAATTGATCAAGTTGCTTTACATCATGAATATGAACAATTAAAGGATTATCTGATGGACGACCTTTAGCAGTGTAAATACGCTTAACAGCACCTTCATTTCTAGCATTTGCACCGAGCCCATAAACTGTCTCAGTAGGAAATGCAACTAATCCCCCCTCAACCATTATTCTTTTAATTTCATCTAGTTGAGGATATTGATGCAAATCATCTTCATACTCACGTAAATCCCATATTCTTGTTTGCATAATAATCACCTCTTCCATGGCTTTCATCTATTTAAAAAAGTGGAACTTTATTCAGCCCCAGTTGTTGAATTAAAAGTCCCACCCTTACTTTTTACTTATATATTTTATTTCGATTATGATAAACATTTAAATGTTTACTGCTAGTCTTCTATATTTTAAAGATTGAATACTTTATTACCATTTTAGTGACACAATCCGTTGGTTGCCATTAATATCTTTGATTACTTCTACTTGCTTATTTGGATATAAATGATGAATGATAGATTTCAGTTTTTCACCTTGTTGATACCCAATTTCAAAAACGATAAACCCACCATCGTTCATAATTAATGGTAAATTTTTTAAAATATCTATATAAATCGCATAACCTTTGTCGTCAGCAAAAAGTGCCTGATGAGGTTCATATTTAAGTACTGTATCATCCATAAAAACTGATTCACTTTTATCTATGTATGGCGGATTAGAAATTAAGCCATCTATTTTTATTTGTTTCTTAATGAGTGGTTTTAAAGCATTACCTTCAAGAAAGTGAATATCTTGCAGATGATATTGTGCGTTTTCTTCAGCTACCTCTAGTGCATCACGATATAAATCAGTGGCATACACGTTTAAATCAGGTTTAAGTAATTTAAGTGTAATAGCAATTACACCACTTCCTGTACCTATATCAGCTACTGTTTGTCTGTCACTACAAAGGTTTAGAAAATGTAGCATTACTTCTTCAGTTTCTAGTCGTGGAATCAAACAATGGTTATTGACTTTAAATTGGTACCCGTAGAATGATTGAAAACCAACAATATATTGTATAGGTTCTCCGGAAAGCATTCTTTTTAATGCTAGATTAAATTTTGAGATATCTGTTTGTGTCACTTCATCATGCTTATGAATAAGATAGTCCGTTCGTGACCAATTAAAAATGTCTAAAAATAACCACTCAGCTCTCGTTTGTTCAAAACCTTTTTCTATAGTGCGTTGAATAGCTTCTTCAAGTTTTTCTCTATAGCTCACCATTGTTTAATTCTTTCAATTTTTCTGTTTGTTCTGAAAGTGTAAGTGCATCTACGATTTCCTCTAAATGACCTTCCATAATTTGACCTAACTTTTGTAACGTTAAACCTATACGGTGATCTGTTACACGACTTTGAGGATAGTTGTAAGTTCTAATTCTTTCAGAACGGTCGCCTGTACCTACTGCAGATTTTCTTTGAGTTGCATATTTTTGTTGTTCTTCTTGAAGTTTCATATCATATAAACGTGCTTTCAAAACTTTCATCGCTTTTTCACGGTTTTGAATTTGTGATTTTTCAGATGATGTCGCAATAACACCTGTAGGTAAGTGGGTAATACGTACTGCTGAGTCAGTAGTGTTAACATGTTGACCACCTGCACCACTAGAACGATAAGTATCTATCTTTAAGTCTTCATTACGAATTTCAATCTCTACATCTTCAGCTTCTGGTAATACAGCTACTGTGGCAGTAGAAGTATGAATACGCCCTCCTGATTCGGTTTCGGGAACGCGTTGCACTCGATGCGCACCATTTTCAAATTTCAATTTACTATAGGCACCCGTACCAGAGACTGAGAAACTGATTTCCTTATAACCACCATGATCACTTTCTGAAGCTTCAACAATCTCAGTTTTAAAACCATTTGTCTCTGCAAACTTAGAATACATTCTCATTAAATCACCAGCAAATATTGCTGCTTCATCTCCGCCTGCAGCTGCACGAATCTCAACAATAACGTCCTTGTCATCATTTGGATCTTTAGGAATAAGTAAGATTTTAAGTTCTTCTTCCATTTCTGGTAATTCAGCCTTTAATACACTGCTTTCCTCTTTTAACATATCAACTTCTTCTTTATCAGACGTATCTTCCAACATATCTTCAATATCAAGTAATTCTTCTTTTTTTGTTTTATAACTACGATAAACATCTACCGTCTTTTGTAAATCCGATTGCTCCTTAGAATACTTTCTTAATTTATCTGCATCATTAACGACATCAGGATCGCTTAACATTTCGTTTAATTGTTCATATCGTTCTTCAACTATATCTAATTGATCAAACACTACATTTCCTCCTTGTCATTTTCGCTTGGTGCAACATTGTGATGTGCCCTACACCGTGGTTCATAGCTCTCGTTAGCGCCAACTAAAATAATAGGATCATCAATTTTAGCTGGCTTACCATTGATTAACCGTTGTGTGCGACTTGATGAGGAACCGCATACCGCACAAACCGCTTGTAACTTAGTTACACGTTCACTAACTGCTAATAATTTAGGCATAGGTTCAAACGGTTCTCCCCTAAAATCCATATCAAGACCTGCTACAATAACACGATGCCCTTTCTCAGCTAAAGTTTCAACTATATTCACAATTCCATTATCAAAAAATTGAACTTCATCGATTCCGATGACATCCACATCATCTAATTCTTGATTAAAAATTTCTCTTGCTATTGATATATTAATTGCTTCAATCTCATTACCATTATGTGAGACGACCTTTTCTTTATGGTAACGATCATCAATTGTTGGTTTAAAAACTACTACTTTTTGTTTGGCATAAATACCGCGTCTTAATCGTCGTATTAATTCCTCAGATTTCCCACTAAACATGCTTCCTGTAATTGTTTCAATCCAACCCGAATGGTACGTTTCATACATTGAGAGTTCCACCTTTTTTCAAAACATAATCGCTTAATTATATCATATTTTTTATGTAGTTAAATACATTTTCAAAGTATTACTGTAATTTAAAAGGGGTGGCAGCAAAAGTAAATAGTCTATTACACACTGATGTTATCTTTACTTCCATGTAGCCTTTCAACTTCATTAGGTAATGTATAATATTTTAACGATTAAATCATAGAGCTCTTAGAGATTAAATTAAAAAACTGCCTACAAACCTGTGAAGGATACGTAGACAGTTGAAATTCATAATTAATTGTTGTTTGATTTGAGACCAAACTTTTTGTTGAAGCGTTCCACACGACCATCCGCTGCAGCGAATTTTTGACGTCCAGTATAGAATGGATGTGAATCTGAAGATACGTCTAAACGAATAACTGGGTATTCATTTCCATCTTCCCATTCCATTGTTTCTAAAGATGTTTTTGTAGAACCACTTAGGAATTTAAAGTTTGTAGTTGTATCTAAAAAGATAACTTTGTGATATTCAGGATGAATTCCTTGTTTCATTTCTTTCAGCTCCTTTGCCCTGAACCATCTGGAACAGAGTTATTTGTGAGTTTTTTACCCAATACTGTGTAATTATAATAGTAATCAAATTAAAACGCAACCCTTAATCCGATATATTAAATAATTGGTTTTCCAGTTTTTGTACTTTCTTCAGCAGCTTTTTGTAACTGTTGGAAAAATTCATGATTATTTTTTGAGCGTTTTAACTTTCTGATAAAGCGTTCTGTAAAGTCTGTAGAATCAGTAAATAAATTACGTAATTGCCACAGTGAATCAAGCTCAGCTTTTGAAATTAACAACTCTTCTTTTCGTGTTGAACTACGACCAATGTCAATTGCAGGGAACACTCTGCGCTCAGACAACTTACGATCAAGATGAAGTTCCATATTACCAGTACCTTTGAACTCTTCATATATCATATCGTCCATTCTAGAGCCAGTTTCAACTAATGCAGTGGCTAAAATAGTTAAACTCCCTCCAGCTTCTATATTACGAGCCGCTCCAAAGAATGCTTTTGGCTTGTGTAATGAAGCAGGATCAAGACCACCAGATAATGTACGTCCACTAGGAGGAATAACAAGGTTATACGCACGTGCTAAACGTGTGATTGAGTCCATTAAAATAATAACGTCTTCACCAATCTCAACTAAACGTTTGGCACGTTCAAGTAGTAATTCTGCTACTTTAACATGATGTTCTGGAGGTTCATCAAAAGTAGAATGTACAACTTCAGCAGATTCAACAGATCTCTCAATATCAGTCACCTCTTCAGGACGTTCGCCAACGAGTAAAATAAATAATTGTGCTTCAGGTTTATTACTTGCAATAGCATTAGCAATTTCCTTCAATAAACTTGTTTTACCAGCTTTAGGAGGCGCTACAATAAGACCACGTTGCCCAAGTCCTATTGGGGTTACTAAATCCATGATACGAGTAGAATAATTAGTAGGATACGTTTCTAATAAAATTCTTTCTTCAGGGTATAGAGGTGTTAACGCTTGAAAGTGTGGGCGTTTTTTTACTTCCTCTGCATTCTGATCATTGACAAAGTCGACTTGCAGTAATCCATAATATTTTTCGTTATCCTTTGGTTTACGCACTTTACCAGTTACTTTATCACCACGTTTAATTTCAAACCGTCGAATTTGGCTCGCAGAAATATAGATATCCTTTTCACCCTTAGAATAATTAACAGTTCTTAAGAAACCATAACCATCTTGTTGGATATCATCTAGAATACCTTCCATATAATAATTACCGTCTTTTTCCATTTGAGCTTCCATAATGGCTAAGACTAATTCTTTTTTATTCAATTTACTATAATTACTCAATTTTAAAGATTTGGCTTTTTGAGTGAGCTCTTTAGTAGTATTGTTTTTATATAATTCGTGGAAAGATTCATACTGTGGAGATGTTCGTTCTCTTTCAGGCATAGACTTGCACCCATTTCGTTAGTTTTTATGTTGCGAGGATTTGACATATTAAACGTCATTTTCATTTCGAAAAGAATATGTAGCATCCAATAACTTTTAATAGAAGTAAATGAATATCTAAGATTTACGTTCATATGTGTCCTAACCTTCTAAATACTAGAATAACTATAGCAAATTTTCAATTTAATTACAAAATGAATTTAGAAAATTTAACAACAAAAACAAAACACAGAACTGTAATAGTCCCGTGCTTTGTTTAATTGCAAGTTTTAATTTAATTGTTCTTTTATTTATAATAACCAGCAATTGATTTGACTTCAAGGAATTCTTCTATACCATAGTCGCCCCATTCACGACCTAAACCTGATTGTTTATAGCCGCCAAAAGGTAAATCAGGTTTTCTTCCAGCTTCATTGATTTCAATTGTTCCAGCTTCAACAGAGCGTGCTACTTTACGTAATGTTTCTTTATCTTTACCAATTACATATCCAGCTAAACCATATTTAGTATCATTTGCAATTTCAATTGCTTCATCTAAATTGTTATAAGTGATAACTGACATGACAGGACCAAATATTTCTTCTTGTGCAATAGTCATATGGTTATCAACGTTAATGAAAATAGTTGGACGAGCAAAGTAACCTTTATCTAATCCTTCAGGTTTACCAGGACCACCGTAGAACAATTCTGCACCCTCATTAATACCTTTATTGATATAATCTTGAACTTGATCAAATTGTTTTTTACTAATAATAGGTCCGACTTGAGTACCTTCTTCACGTGGATTACCAACTTTAACATTATTAAATTGTTCTTTTACAGCTGATAGGTAATCTTCTCTAAGACTCTCAGGAATAAGCACACGTGTCCCTGCTGTGCATACTTGACCAGTATTACTGACAACTTTTTTAGTTGTTGCTTTTGCTGCTTCTTCTATATCTACATCATCTAATACAATATATGGAGATTTACCGCCTAGTTCAAGTGAAACTTTCTTGAAGTCCTTAGCTGCCTTTTCCATAATTTTAGAACCTGTTGGACCAGAACCAGTAAATGACATCATTCTAACCTTTGGATGTTCACTTAAAGGATTTCCAACACCTGAACCATCTCCATTAACTAGATTAAATACACCTTTAGGTAAACCAACTTTATCGAAGATTTCAGCTAAAATGATTGCCGCAAATGGTGTCTCTTCGGAAGGTTTTAGTACTACTGGACTTCCAGTAGCAAACGCAGCAGCTAATTTGAGTGAAGTTTGATTTGTAGGGAAATTCCATGGTGTAACAAGTCCTGCAACACCAATCGCTTCTTTAACAACTAAATCATCACCACGTTGCTCTTCAAATTCAAAGTTATCTAAAGCATCTCTTGCAGCCGTAAAATGATTTAATCCCATTTGATAATGAACGTTCTCAGAAACTGATAAGGGCGCACCTAGTTCATCTGTAATCGCTTGAATTATATCATCTTTTCTATTTTGATATTCTTTAACAATTTTATCTAAAAGTTCTTTTCTTTCTTCAACAAAACTATGACGAAATTCTAAATATACATTATCTGCAGCTTCTACAGCTTTATTAACATCTTCTTCGTTACCTTTAGCTATAGAGCCCATTACTTCTTCGGTTGCTGGGTTAATTACATCAATTGTTGCTCCACTTGCACTATCAACCCATTCACCATTTATATATTGTTTAGTGAAATTTCTCATCTTAAACATTCACTCCTTAGAAAAGTTATATGTATATTGTATCCATTGTTCAAATGAATTAAACATATCTGCTCATAAACAAAAAAAAGACTTAGTACTGATATAAACATTCGTAGAGTGACAACAAATCATACTACATATCTGTATAAATCAAATACTAAACAACTAATCTTTACTTAGCAGTGTTTGTTTCTATTTCAACATATTTTTGTGCCCATTCCTCCATTGGTTTAAGGGCATTTGCTAATGCTTGTCCTTTTTCTGTCAATTCATAAACAATTGTTACTGGACTATAAGAAATGATTTTTTTCTCAACAAGGTTCCAATCTGCTAAATCAGTTAATTTTAAGCTCAGAGCTCTCGGTGTAATTGTTTTTAAATCTCTTTTCATATCGGAAAAATGAGCTGAATGGCTTTCACATCTGGATAGATAGTTAATAATAAGCCCATTCCAACTACGACCAACAATTTTAAATGTTTCTTCAAGATATGGACAAATTTCCATTCGCCTCACCTCCCATTTATTTATAATATTATTTTATATATACTTAACCCATGTGCAACTTCTAGTATAATTATTATATCAAAATCATCTAAACTTCTTCAGTCCAAACATCTGCTCCGAGTGATTTTAAATGTTCCACGATATTCGTATAGCCTCTATATATATGCTTCACATTAAAAATTGTTGTCACACCTTCAGCAATCAAACCTGCAGTAATTAAGCATGCTCCAGCACGCAAATCACTTGCGTATACTTCAGTACCTTTTAAAGAGGAAGGTTTAATTGTAGCGGTCCCTTCATCTGAATAAACATTTGCTCCCATACGTTGTAATTCTTCTACATGTTTGAATCTTGCGGGATAAATTGTATCAGTCACAAATGAGGGACCATTAGTCATAAATAATAGTGGTGTGATAGGTTGCTGGAGATCTGTTGCAAACCCAGGGTAAACAAGCGTTTTAATATCTACATTTTTGTATGGTGCTTGTTTACGAATAGTAACTTTTTCGTCTTCAATTTGAATATCAACACCAATTTCTTTCAATTTGACTGTTAAAGCTTCAACATGTTTAGGCACTATGTTATTTAAAACAACTTCTTCACCCATCGCAGCAGCCATACACATATATGAACCCGCTTCAATTCTATCAGGAATAATTTGATATTCAGAACCTCGTAATTCTTCAACACCATTAATTTTAATTGAAGTAGTACCTGCACCTTTAATGTTAGCTCCCATACTCATTAAAAAATTGGCTACATCAACAACTTCAGGTTCCTTAGCAGCATTTTCGATAATCGTTTGTCCTTTTGCATGAACAGCAGCAAGCATGATATTAATTGTTGCTCCGACACTTACCATATCCAAGAAAATATTTGCACCTTTAAGTTCTTTAGCTTCTAGTTTCATAGAAGTATCACTAGATTCATCAATTTCTGCACCTAATGCTTTAAAACCTTTAATATGTTGATCAATCGGGCGTGGCCCAAGGGGGCACCCACCAGGTAATCCAATGACACATTTTTTAAAGCGTCCTAACATAGCACCCATCATATAATACGATGCACGAAGCGACTCAACTTTATTATTCGGCAATGGTGCGTTTTTTATTTCTGTTGTATCGACTTCCAGTTCTTTACCTTTTAAATTTGTCTTTATATTCAAGTCTTCTAATAAACTCACCAAAGTTTTGACATCAGAGATTTGGGGTAGACCTTCCAACTTTACATGTCCTTGAGCTAATAAAGTTGCGGGGATAATAGCAACAGCACTATTTTTTGCTCCACTAATTCCTACTTCTCCTTTTAGTGTTTGTCCACCTCTTATTTTTATTACCTCTTGAGTCATATGAATTTTCTCCTTTGTTTCCTTCTTTTTTAAAATAACACATTATTAGCATTATAAAATAATTTTGCTTTGTTTGTAAAATACTTCAATTTAATAAGTTAATAAGTTAAATCCACTTATATTACTACACTAAACAATATTAATTAGTGCTCTATACTATTCAATTATAATTCAATAGTAAACTTTTACCTCATATTCAATTTTTTAATCGTGAATGTGTAATACATGTATCTTTTTATTTTATGTAAAAGAACTAAGTAATATTATAGCCGTGTAGTAAAACCTCTATTTAATTTTTAAATTTCTGTACTTAGTATAGCATAAAAACAGGCCATTGAACTTTAAGTTCAATGACCGAATTATTAAATATTAAAATTATTTAGCACGATTTGAAGTGCCAAATTCTTTAATTTTACTTTTAACTGTTTCTTTAATTGTTTCACGAGCTGGTCCTAAATATTTACGTGGATCGTATACGTCTTTATCGTTATTTAAAACGTCACGAACAGCTTTAGCTGAAGCTATTTGATTCTCAGTGTTTACATTAATTTTAGCAGTACCATAAGGAATTGCTTTTTGGATGTCTTTAGTAGGAATTCCAGTACCTCCGTGTAATACTAATGGTAATCCAGTAGAAGCTCCGATTTCTTCCATTTCTTTGAATCCTAATTTAGGTTCACCTTTATATGGACCGTGTACAGAACCTAGTGCTGGTGCTAAAGCATCAATGCCTGTTTTTTCTACTAATTCTTGACATTCTTTAGGATCTGCGTAAATAACACCATCAGCTACTACATCATCCTCTTGTCCTCCAACTGTACCTAATTCAGCTTCTACAGAAACGCCTCTTTCTTGTGCATATTCAACTACTTTAGAAGTAATTTCAACATTTTCTCCAAATGGGCTATGAGAAGCATCAATCATAACTGAAGTAAACCCAGCATCAATCGCTTCTTTACATTTTTCAAAACTTGAACCGTGATCTAAGTGAATAGCTACTGGAATAGTAATGTTTAAATCGTGAATTAATCCTTCAACCATTTTTACTACTGTGTAGAAACCACTCATATAACGAGCAGCACCTTCAGAAACACCTAAAATTACAGGTGCATTTTCCTCTTGTGAAGCTTCTAAAATAGCTTGCGTAAATTCAAGGTTATTTAGATTGTATTGACCAACCGCATAACCATTTTCTTTCGCATCAATTAACATTTCTTTCATTGAAACTAAAGGCATGAAAGTTCCTCCTTGAGTGCAACAGTGCACGTATTTTTTCAAAGTCATTATATCAGAAATATATAGTGAATGCATACGAATACTTTATTTAATATTAATAATTTTCATAATACTTCAATATTTAACAATTGCAACCGCATACATTTTGAAAAATGTTCACATATTGCATTACCGCCCTACATTATTTACAATATTTCAATGAATAGATTGGAGGTCAACTATGTCAAAAATACTCAATGCTCAATTGACAGGGATATTTAATAGACTTGAAAATCAAGCGTTAGACATTCAAATGGCAGCACAATGCATAATACAAGCTATAGGTAGCGAGGGGAAAGTATATATAAAAGGGTATGGTGATTTAAAATTTTATGAGTCATTCGTACTAAATAGTGATGAAAAGTTATATTCTAGCTTTTTACTGGACAATCTAATTAGTTATAATGTCATAGATACAACAGATAGAGTATTGTTATTCTCACCTTTTTATACGACTGAAGTAGCAAAAGATGTACAACAACTTATTAATTTAGATGTGGATTTTGTACTTATATGTAATAAACCTAAGCAAGATGATTTTCCTGAACACCTCATGCACTATGTTAACCTATCGACGCCAAGACCTATTGTCTATACCGAAGATTATGATAAAATCGTTCAACCTCATCCTATGACATTTAACTATATTTATTATGCAATTTATACCCAGATGGTAGAGATGACAAGAGACTTAGATTTATAAATCTCTATTTTAAAAGCTAACAACAAATATTGCTTATTAAACTGTGAAAGCCCTGAAATGGAATCATTTCAGGGCTTCTTATATACCGATTTTTTACTTTGATTTTTGTTGATATTTCAAGGATGCTTCAATAAATGATTTAAAAATAGGTTGAGGTCTATTAGGTCTAGATAAAAACTCTGGATGGAATTGGCATGCAATAAAGAAATCATTTTTAGGAATTTCAACAATTTCAACTAAGCGACCATCCGGACTTGTACCTGAAAACACCATACCACTACCTTCTAATTGTTCTCTGAACTCGTTGTTAAATTCATATCTATGACGATGACGTTCTTCTATATCATTTTCAGTGTAAATTTTCTCAGCTAAAGTACCTTCTTTAATGTGGCAAGGATACAAACCTAGACGTAATGTTCCACCTAAATCTTCAATATCTTTTTGTTCAGGTAATAAATCTATAATTGGATAAGGTGTACTAGAATCTAATTCAGCAGAGTGTGCACCTTCAAGGCCAAGAACATTACGCGCATATTCTACTGTAACCAGTTGCATACCTAAGCAAATACCAAAGAAAGGAATGTTATTCTCACGTGCGTATTTAATAGCTGAAATTTTACCTTCACTCGCTCGGAATCCAAATCCACCAGGAACTAGTATACCATCAACATCAGATAAGTAACTGTCAACGTTGTAATCATTTACTTCACTAGAATCTATCCATTTGACAACAACATCTTTTTTAAATGGGTATCCAGCATGTTTTAATGATTCCACTACTGATAAATAGGCGTCTTGTAAACTTACATACTTACCCACTAAACCGATCGTAATTTTACCATCAAGGCTGTTAACTGTATTAAGTAAATGTTCCCACTCATCTAATTGAGTGTCATATTTGGCATTTAGTTGCAGACGTTGAATGACTATATCATCCATATCTTGTTTACTCAATTGTAAAGGTATTTCATAAAGTGAATCGGCATCACGACACTCAATGACACTTTCTTTATTAATATCACAAAAGAGCGCAATTTTATCTTTTAAATCTTGAGTCATTTCATATTCTGTTCTAACTACAATTAAATCAGGTTGAATACCTAAACCACGCAATTCTTTTACACTATGTTGTGTTGGCTTCGTCTTCATTTCTCCTGCAGCTTTAATGTATGGTAAAAGCGTACAATGCACATACATTACATTTTCACGACCTAAATCGCTTCTAATTTGACGAATCGCTTCTAAGAAAGGTAGTGATTCAATATCACCTGTTGTACCGCCTATTTCAGTAATAACTACATCAGCATTTGTGCTTTCTCCTGCTAATAATAATCTTTCTTTAATTTCATTTGTAATGTGAGGAATAACTTGTACAGTACCACCTAAGTAATCTCCACGACGTTCTTTCTTTAAAACGTGAGAATATACTTTACCAGCTGTAACATTAGAATACTTGTTCAAGTTAATATCAATAAATCGCTCATAATGTCCTAAATCTAGGTCTGTTTCAGCACCATCATCCGTGACGAAAACTTCACCATGTTGATATGGACTCATAGTACCTGGATCTACATTTAAGTATGGATCGAACTTTTGAATTGTAACTTTTAATCCTCTATCTTTAAGTAATCTTCCTAGAGAAGCGGCTGTAATACCTTTTCCTAATGATGAAACTACGCCACCTGTTACAAAAATAAATTTTGTCATTGTCTGACCTCCTGTAAAATTTAGGGATGCTACCTAGTAGTTGTAATATAAATTGAAAACTGCGAGTATATGATAATGTACTTTAATAATCATGCTCTACAGTTCTATATACTTTTTAATCATTTAATCTTTTAATCTTTTAAAATAAAAAAACGCTCCCTCTCACAACAATTGTAAGGGGGAGTGTATCTATTTAATATACGTGTCCTAATTAAAGGAGCCCGAATAAAATTCTATCATCTTTTAATAGAAAATAAAAGTCCCACTTTAAAGTTTATATTGTAAAGTAAGACTTACTCATGCATTTAAAAAGAACACATGAATTAGTCATTAAAGTCTTCTTCTTCTTCAAATGCTTCTTCTTCCTCTTCAGCAATATCATCTTCTTCTTCTTCTTCAATAACAATGTCTGTGTCATTCATTTCTTCATCTACGTCTTCATTCTCAGAATCATCTAATGTTTCTTGATCATCAGTTTGTGCTGAGATATTGTCATCATCCGCTTCATCTTCACCCAATAATTTAAGATTTTGATCTTCTTCATCATCGTCATCAAGAATATCAAATTTTTGAATTGTAGGTGCAATCTTTTCTTCTATATCATCCACAGAATACCAGTCACGAAGGCCCCATTGATTTTCACCGACATTAAGGAAACGCCCATCAGTATTTAAGTCTGTGTAAAATTGAACGATTCGATTTTCAATATCTTCATATTCATATCCACCTAGTGATTTAAATTCGTCAATAATATCATATAAATTCATTGTAGTTTGTTTATCATTTAACAAAGTATAAGCCATATCGATAAATGACTTCTCATCAACCATTTCTTTAGTGTAATCTTGAATTTTCATGTATAAATACTTCCTTTCAAAGGATTTTTCTTTTAATTAAACGTCAAATAATCATTTATTAATAGTAACAAAAGTAAATTATAAATGACAAGATGTGATTTAGCAATCACTGTTAATAATTAATATACTTTTGAAAACGTACATAATCTTCAGCTTCTTCTATGACTACAAAATTACTGTTTACGCATAGAGGTTTAAGTTCATTATGTTCACCATAGAGTATAATCGTTAATACTTTAATTAATTCGAAGTGTTTACGTATATATGTAGGTAGCTGTCTTAGCGTACTCTCTGCAATCCCTTCATTTCTATGATCTTTATTTACTTCAATAGCTGAAATATTCATTTTATCATCAATATGTTCTACTGCAATAAAACCTACTTTCTCATCGTCTTTCAGTAAATTAATGACATGAATTGACGTGTCTTCAGTCTTATCATTTTCACTTAAACGTAGAGACGAGACATGTTTAGAATCTAAATCTAGATAATAAAGACGTTCTTTACCTATTGATCCTTCCTCTTTAGTTGCGGTGTGCATGAAACCAGCTCGTTCGTAAACATTCCAAGCACCTTTATTCTCAGCGTCAACTACTAAGTATAAATGGTTAAAATTTGGAAATAATTCTTGTATATATTGTGGTAAAAATTATCATCATCGTTGTTCCATATCCATGTCCTTAGAACTTCTCATTAACGGATAATGAGCGAACATACACGACATTTTCAGGTGTATCATAGCCTTTATGTTGATAGTATTGGTGTAAGACAAAGAATCCCACGACTTCGCCTTTTTGATTAACTGCAATATTAGCAGTTCTATCCTCATCTTTTAAAGCTTCATCTAGAACAGTTTTAGTTAATGAAGAGTATATTTGTTTCCTTTCATTGAGTTGAAAATGATTGACTGCTTCACGATACTTTTCTTCGAACACTTGAACTGTTATATTTTCAAAATCTTTTTTGATAAGCATGTTTTAATCCCCTATTCCTTAATGACATACTTTATTATAAACGAGTAAAGTATTGATTATTATTAAGCTTGTAACACATCAATTTTAACAATGTTATATAAGGTTTACCCTATTAGATTATTAACAATCAGGATTTTGTTTTATATATCATGTTTTGAAATAATGCAATAGAAAAGCTCTGCAAAATAAATTTTTAAAATTATGTATTATTAATTATTTTCAATAAATTAACACTTGTTTTTCAGAGATTTTAATATACTATAGTGATTGACGTATATTTGATGTGGAGTGATAGATATATGAAGATTGGTATTGATGCTGGAGGTACTTTAATAAAAATAGTGAAAGAACAAAACAGTCATCGCTCATATAGAACTGAATTAACTACCAACATTCAACAAGTCATTGAGTGGCTTAGCAATGAAGATATTGAAACTCTTAAATTAACTGGTGGTAATGCTGGCGTTATTGCGGATAGTATACATATTCCATCACAAACTTTCGTTGAATTCGATGCCTCTTCAAAAGGATTAGAAATCTTATTAAACGAACAAGGACACCAACTTAATAATTATATCTTCGCCAATGTTGGAACAGGTACTTCCTTACATTATTATGACGGAAATCAACAACAACGTGTAGGTGGCGTAGGCACAGGTGGAGGGATGATACAAGGTTTAGGATATCTTTTAACGGAAATTAAAGATTATAATGAATTAACTCATTTAGCTCAAAGTGGTGACCGAGAAGCTATTGATTTAAAAGTTAAATATATATATAAAGATACTGAACCCCCTATTCCAGGAAATTTAACAGCTGCAAATTTTGGAAATGTATTACACCATTTAGATGAACAATTCACCTCTGCGGACAAACTTTCATCAGTGATAGGTGTTGTTGGTGAAGTGATAACTACAATGGCAATTACATTAGCCAGAGAATATAATACTGAAAATGTCGTTTTTATTGGATCGTCCTTTAACAATAATCCTTTATTACGTGAAGTTATTGAGGATTATACGGTTTTAAGAGGATTTAAACATTATTATATCGAGAATGGAGCATTTTCTGGGGCTCTAGGCTCACTTTATCTATAAATTCCATTAAACTAAAAGACCTATTGATTGCATATCTCAAAATCAGTAGGTCTTTGTGCATATATGAAAAATGTTTTTTTAAAAGTTGTTTCATTAGAGAGTTTTGGGGCTGAAACGACTGTACCTACTTACTACCCCCGACTTTATATCTATAGCTACAGCCTTGTCATCATCACGCAGTTTGTCTAGCCATTCACCAAATACCTTTCCTTCAATTTCGATAAAATCACATTCTTCAAAATCTTCATCACGTACTTTTCGCGCACGACTTTTAATACTCCAAACTGGCATAATATGTGGTTTGTTATGGTCATCATCAGTAATCATAATGAAATTATTTTGACCTTTGTTTGTCAAACCATAAACTTCATCGTATTGAGCAACATCTTTAACGAATTCTTTCATTCTAACGTCATCTAATTCTGACATAAGTTCATCTGTCATTTTAACAATATCTACAAGTTGTCCCTTTTCATCATTGCTAATATTCACTAAAACGCTGTCGCCCTTATCAAAAATATCGTCCATTTCATATGTCACAAAACGATCGATATCTGCACGAATAATTTTGTCATAATCGATTGAACTTTGTGATAAATATGATTCTGCCACATACTCATCTGTCCACATAGCAATAAACGATTGCTCATTATGTTTGACTCTTACCAACTTTTTATTTTTCGAAGCAAAATAAATATATTCATTAATTAAAATATCTTTAAAAAATGTTTCATATTTATATGACATAATTAACCCTCAATTCATAAGTTATTTCGTAAAACTACTTAATTAAAATCTTAAAATACTAAGAATCGATAGTCAATAATGTGAAAACGTTAATTACATTTTATAAAAATAAGTAAAATGCTTACAAGTAAGTTTATTATAAATTAGATGTAATATTTTAAATAATATTTATAAACCGGCTTCACTTAGAAAAGCTTTCTCATATTGAGCAACCTCTTCTTTATTTACACCATGCCAAATACAACCAAACCGTGAGTTAACTGTATCATTGCTATACCAATCTCCGTCATAATAAGATAAAGGATATAAAACACCTTTTTTCACATATTTTAATGATTGCATTGAAAAATTTAGTATTGTTCCCATTCGCGAAATAACTATAGAATTTATGATACCCACTAGTTAATTCATCTGCTAACAGTAACATACTCGTCGAGCCATTCTGTCTGAAATTTAAATCTATAGCAAAAACATTATTTTGATCATCAACAAGCAAGTCGAAACCAGCCACGCCATAGAATCCTTTACTTACACCAATTTCCATAATTTCCTTTCCAGCATCAATGACATGTTGTGGCAAATCAGTTACATTTTCATTACCATTATAAAAACCGTAATCATTTGTTAATTGCTGTGCAGTGCCTAAGTATACAACACCCATTTCCTCTGAATAAGCAAACTGAACACAATAATTATTAACAGCATTAATTTTTTGTTCAATGATTAAATGATTCGTCTCAGAAGTAGCCTCTTTTATACGTCTTACTGCTTTCTTCAAATCATTATCGTTATAACAAATCATTACCCCATATCCTCCTGCAGTAGGAAGATCATCACCTGGCTTGATAACGAATGGATACGACCATGACTGAATACGTGTTTCAAATTGATCTAAAGGTACAATCTCTCTTTGTGGTAAGTATTTATTATTTGTCCATTCAGGAATTCTAGATTTATTATTTAAAGCCATAAAGATATCTTTATTAAGTGCATAGTATTCTTTCTCTAAAATATTTTCATCATGAATATACTGAAAATAAATTTTCTTGCCCTGTTCATGTGTTAAACGACATAATAAACCCTCATAAGTTTCTTGATTATTAAACTTATAAATATGAGGTGGGATACTCTTTTCAACTAGTTTAAACAATTGTTATAATTTTTCAGTGACACTTGCCTCATGTACGGTAACAGGAAACTGGTTAGCAATCAGAAATTCCCCCTGCCGGTTAAAAAATTAGATTGATGCTCATCTGGCTTTAACCAAGGATTTGAAACACAAGAATGTCTCGAAGTATAAACAACATTTTCGTTATATAAATCACTTAGCGTTAACATCGGACTCTTAACTTTATTATTCATTATTTTACATGCCCCTTTAATTGAGTATATTCCTCAACGATATCTTTGAATAACTGCTCATTTTTGATTAATTCTAAGCCCATTAAGGCTATTATTTTTGCTCCCCTAATTAATGCTTGGTCACCGTGAATACTTGCAGCTGCCTCTCTAAAACGATGAGTATGACCTACAAGATTACGTGAACGTATTTTAATGTGCAGATGAATAGTAGGAACAATGTGACTAACATTACCCGTATCTGTTGATCCATAACCAAAATCATCATCAATGACTTCTTCACCTAATTCTGTTGCAAACTGTTCAAACAAATCATCTAATTTTGGAGATTTTATAAACTCATTTACACCATTTTGTATTGGACCAAATTCATAATCGCAACCTGTTTGAATCGCCGCACCACGGGCAATTTGATTAACTTTTTCAGTCAATATGTCTAATTCTTTACGTGTAGTAGCACATGTGTAAAGTCAGGTATAATATTTGCTGCTTTACCACCATCTAAAATCACACCATGCACACGTTGACTTTTTCTAATATGTTGTCTTAGTTGAGCCACGCCATTAAAGTATGAAATCATCGCATCAAGTGCATTTATTGCCTCATCTGCATTTTCAGAGGCATGGGCACTACGACCATAAAATTTAATATCTAAAACATCCACAGCTAGTGTGTTAATTGTCCGATATGTTTCATTACCTGGATGAACCATTAAAGCAATATCTATGTCATCAATGACTCCAGCTTTGACATAAGAAGCTTTCGCTGAGCCATTTTCACCACCTTCTTCAGCTGGACATCCTAAAACAACAACTTTACCTCCCACATGATCAACGACCTGTTTCAAAGCTGTTCCAGCGAGCACACTAGCAGTTCCGATAATATTATGACCACAAGCATGACTCAAACCTGGAAGTGCATCATATTCAGCTAAAAACCCTATCACTGGTCCTGATTGATTCGAATCATATGTGGCTATTGTCGCATGTCTTGCGATATCTGTTTCAATTTCAAAATCATGTGATTTTAAGCTATCAATAAGTGTTCTTGAGGCGAATATTTCTTCATTCCCTAATTCAGGGCTTTCATGTATACGATGACTTATTTCGACATAATCATATTTATTATTTTCTATAAAATCTAAAATCGCTTGTTTTGCGTCCATTGTATCTAACTCCCTTTGAAACTTGACGTATTATTAATTTTATTAATTGTAAAAACGTCATTAATTTGCTCAATAATAGAGACTTTGATAGACAAACTAATTAATAAATATCTTCAAAATGTTATTCCTATGAAGTCATTCTATATCAACATCTCTGATTTTCATTTAATTATTACCCATTCTATCGGATTAAATTTCTGTTGTCATCATTTTGACACAATTTTCTTACAATTTAAAAATGTATGTTTACAATGGTATTCAGAAAATTGTAAATCATAGATAGGATTGTTACAATCTAACTATTGAATTGAACACAAAATTGCTTAATCGCAATAAGGAGGATAACATAATGTCGAAAATGAATGTTGAAAGTTTTAATTTAGATCACACTAAAGTAGTTGCCCCTTTTATTCGTTTAGCGGGCACAATGGAAGGTTTAAATGGAGATGTCATTCATAAATATGATATTCGTTTCAAACAACCCAACAAAGCGCATATGGAAATGCCTGGACTCCATTCTCTAGAACATCTTATGGCTGAAAATATTAGAAACCATACTGATAAAGTTGTTGATTTAAGTCCAATGGGATGTCAAACAGGGTTCTATTTTTCATTTATCAACCACGGTGACTACGAAGATGTATTAAATATAATTGAAAAGACTTTAAACGATGTATTAAATGCAACTGAAGTTCCAGCATGTAATGAAGTACAATGTGGTTGGGCTGCCAGCCACTCACTAGAAGGCGCTAAAGAAATTGCACAAGAATTTTTAGATCAAAGAGAGCAATGGAATGATGTTTTTGGTGATGGTAAATAAATGACTATAGCCAAAATCGAATCTAAAAAATGCATCTCATAAAGTTAGAGTATAACCCAGCTTATGAGAAGCACATAATTTTAAAAATTCAATTATAGATTTTCTTTATAACACCAATGAACATTGTTAAAATAAAATACTATTTATAATTTTTTTATGGCTTTAATCAAGACAAACTGAAATGGCAATCTTAAATAAAGTACCCATTTAGGAAGTTCTTTATCTCCCAAAGGTAAACCTTTACGTGCCATATAAATATTCGCAGGAAATACTGCTAATAAAAATAAATTAATACCTTTTTTCAACCATGTTGTCGGTCTTTTAATGAATAGCATTATGCCAAAAAAGATTTCAAAAACGCCAGTTACTAGAACAGCCGTTTTTTGCAAAGGCAAATAATCTGGAACAATTGTTCTAAATTGACGTTCATTTATAAAATGCAAAACGCCAGCAGTTCCAAATCCTAATCCTAATAAATATCTCAAAAATTTCATTCGTGCTCAACTCCCATTTCTTTTAGATAACTTTTACCAAATTTTGGTAATTCTACGTTGAAATTATCTGCAATTGTAACACCAATTGAACTAAATGTCGTGTCTTGTGATAATGCATGATAGTCTTTAATTTTCGGACTATACATTAAGATAGGTATATATTCACGTGTATGGCCTGTTCCTGGGGCGGTTGGATCATTACCGTGGCCGGCGGTAATAATGACTAAATCATCCTCTTGTAAATGCTCTATCAGTTCTGGTAAACGATTATCAAAGTCCTTAATCGCTTGAGCATAGCCTGCTTTATCACGTCGATGTCCGTATAATTCATCAAAATCAACGAGATTTAAGAAACTTATACCTGTGAAGTCACGTTGAACCACCTTAATTAATTGATCCATACCATCTATATTGTTTTTCGTACGAATCATCTCAGTGACGCCCTCTCCATCATAAATATCATTGATTTTACCGATAGCTATGACATCGTAATGATTGTCCTTTAATTCATTCATCACAGTACGACCAAATGGTTTCAAAGCATAGTCATGGAGATTTGAAGTTCGAGTAAAATGACCAGGTTCACCTACATAAGGTCGAGCAATAATGCGTCCAATTAAATATCTGGGATCTTTTGCTAATTTACGAACCTTTTCACAAATATCATATAACTCTTCTAATGGAATGACATCTTCGTGTGCAGCGATTTGTAAGACAGGATCGGCACTTGTATAAACAATTAATTCTCCTGTTTTCATTTGATGTTCGCCCCACTCATCAATAATCTGAGTGCCTGAAGCGGGGCGATTTGCTACCACTTTTCGTCCAGTGATTTCTTCTATTTCATGAACAAACTCTTCTGGAAAACCATTTGGATATACTTTAAAAAGCTGCATAATATTTAATCCCATCATTTCCCAATGACCTGTCATTGTATCTTTTCCCACAGATGCTTCACTTAATTTAGTATAAAACACACCTGGTTCTTTGACCTCTGAAATAACTGGAAGAGGTTCAATATTACCTAAGCCGAGTCGTTGTAAATTCGGTAATTGTTGCTGGAACCCTTCCAAAGTATGTTTTAAAGTATGTGAACCTTCATCATTAAATGCTACTGCATCAGGACCCTCACCTATACCCACTGAGTCCATAACAATTAGATGAATTCTTTTAAACGGTGTAGTTATTGTTTACATCTCCTACTCAGTTATTATTTTATGAATTAATATTGGAACTTCACCTTTATCCTCAATTGTAATACTCTCATTCAATTTGTCTAATATATCATCAACTTGTTCTTTATTACTATGGATTGTTAAAATACTATCGCCTTCAATCACATGATCACCCACTTTTTTATTTAAGACGATACCAACACCTAAATCTATTTTATCTTCTTTTGTTTGACGTCCAGCACCTAACATCATTGAGGCTACACCAATTTCATTAGCAATCATCTCTGTGATAATGCCATCTTTTTTAGCTTGAAACTGAATTTGATAGCGAGCGCTAGGTAATCGTTCAGGATAATCAATAATTGAAGCATCCCCACCTTGGTTACTTAAAAATGTTTTAAATTTAGCTAGAGCACTGCCAGATTGAATTGCTTTTTTAAGTAACTCACGGGCTTCTTCAAGCGTTGATGCTTTTTCGGCTAAGACAACCATTTGGGAACCAAGTGTTAAAACCAGCTCAGTTAAATCTTTAGGTCCTCTTCCTTTTAAAGTATCTATAGCTTCTTTAAGCTCAAGCGCATTACCAATAGCTCTACCAAGAGGCTGACTCATATCAGAAATAATAGCCATAGTATTTCTACCAACGTTATTACCTATTCGCACCATAGCATGCGCAAGTGCTTCAGCATCACCAAGCGTCTTCATAAACGCACCGCTTCCAGTTTTAACATCAAGAACAATTGCGTCTGCACCCGCAGCAATTTTTTTACTCATAATTGATGAGGCGATAAGAGGGATTGAGTTAACAGTTCCGGTAATATCACGAAGTGCATATAATTTTTTATCAGCAGGTGTTAAATTACCAGATTGTCCAACGACAGCGACTTTCTTATCATTGACAAGTTGAACAAAATCTTTTTCACTTATCTCAACATTAAAACCACGTACTGATTCTAATTTATCAATTGTTCCACCAGTATGACCCAATCCTCGCCCACTCATTTTAGCTACTGGTACACCTACAGAAGCTACTAAAGGTGCAAGTACAAGAGTAGTTGTATCACCCACACCACCAGTGGAATGTTTATCTACTTTCACGCCATTTATTTTGGATAAATCAATTTTATCTCCTGAATTGACCATTGCCATTGTTAATGCCGCTCTTTCATCATCATTCATATCTTGGAAAAAAATTGCCATAGCTAAACTTGAAACTTGATAATCAGGAATATCTCCATTCGTGTATCCGCTTACAAAAAATTCGATTTCTTCGGTGTTTAATGCTTTCCCATCACGTTTCTTTTCAATAATATCAACCATTCTCATAATCGATCATTCCCTTAAATGATATTTCTTTGTATTAATAATCAGATTTTGATTCTAAGCCTTGTAAAATTTGTACTCCTGCACTAGCTCCTATACGTGTTGCACCTGCATGAATCATTTGATTGAAATCATCAAGATTTCTTACACCACCAGATGCTTTCACTTCTAAACAATTGCCTACAGTATCTTTCATGAGTTTAACATCTTCTGGTGTTGCACCTCCTCCAGCAAATCCAGTTGACGTTTTAACAAATTTCGCTCCTGCAGCCTCTGACAACTCACATGCTTTTACCTTTTCATCGTCAGAAAGTAAAATTGTTTCAATAATAACTTTAACTGTCTTACCATTTGCTGCTGCAACAACAGCTTCAATATCCTTTTGGACTTCGTCATAACGTTCGTCTTTAAGCGCCCCAACATTAATAACCATGTCTATTTCTGATGCGCCATGATTGATAGCATCTTTTGTTTCATAAGCTTTAACACTTGTTGTTGAAGCGCCCAAAGGAAATCCAATTACTGTGCACACTACTACATCTGAGTCCTTTAATTTTTTAGCAGCATATTGTACATGTGCAGGGTTAATACAAACCGATTTAAACTGATATTTTTTAGCCTCTTCAATAAGTTTATCAATTTGTTCACGCGTCGTCTCAGGTTTCAATAATGTGTGGTCTATCAATTTTGCTTCGTTCATTTTAATTCCTCCATTTTAAGAATAGATTGGTTTCATTTCCCTATAACAAAAACTCAATAAAAGTTTAATATATAGTTAAAAGTCAACACATATTTTCTTTAATTATTATAGTACAAAAATTCGCAAAAAAGATAAACAAATGTTATCTTATATAGTAATATTAAGGTTTTTAATCATAACTTTTAAATTAAGGAGAAGATGATAAAATGACAAATGGTACACCTCACATTCAACCTAACAGTGTTAAAATCGCCAAAACAGTTTTAATGCCTGGCGATCCTTTACGTGCTAAATATATTGCTGATAATTTTTTAGAAAATGTAGAACAATTTAATGACGTACGTAACATGTTTGGCTACACAGGGACTTATAAAGGTAAAGAAATTTCAGTAATGGGCTCTGGAATGGGTATCCCAAGTATAGGAATTTATTCTTATGAACTATATAACTTTTTCAATGTGGAGACCATTATTCGTGTTGGTTCTTGTGGTGCACTTCAAGAGAATGTGAATCTTTACGATGTAATCATAGCTCAAGCGGCTTCTACAAATTCTAACTATATTGATCAATACAATATTCCTGGACATTTTGCGCCAATTGCAGATTTTGATTTAGTAACAAAAGCTAAAAAAGCTGCAGATGAAATTGGTGCTGTTTCTCATGTTGGAAATGTATTATCATCTGATACGTTTTACAATGCTGATTCATCTTTTAATGACGCATGGAAAAAAATGGGCATCTTAGGTATCGAAATGGAATCAGCAGGGTTGTATTTAAACGCGATAAATGCCGGTAAAAAAGCTTTAGGTGTGTTCACTGTTAGCGACCACATCCTACGTGATGAAGCCACGACTCCAGAAGAAAGACAAAGTTCTTTCACTCAAATGATGGAAATAGCTTTAGAAATTGCTGAATAATAAAAAAGGGAGTGGGACAGAATTCGTATTGAATTCGTTGTCTCACCCCGGCAACGAGGACTAGAATTTAAAAAAGCTTGATATAAGCCCATTTTCAATTCAGTCATCGACTGTCAATATACGAAAAATACCTGAACAATGATTGATGTCTCAAGCTCTTAATTTATAAGAAACAATTCTTAAAAATTTTATGAATCTTATTTACCTAAATAAGATAGCAACATCCAGTTATGTTTATCCACTGATGTTTGCATACTTATAAACATATATTCTGAAACGTCATCTCCAGCGTCACCTGCTACTCTAATTCCATCTTCTAGTTGTTTAGAGATATTAGTGAAATCTTTAGAAAGTTCTTCAACCATTTCTTCAGCTGTATAATTTTTCTAAGCTTCTTTAACGATAGATTGGTTTAAACTTTCAGTTAATGTACCAATTGGATTTCCGCCAATTGCTAAAATTCTCTCAGCTAAATCATCAACATATTGACTAGCTTCGTTATATAATTCCTCAAATTTAGTGTGTAATGAGAAGAAATTAGGTCCTTTAACATACCCAATGAAAATTGTGTAATTTTGTATATGCTACTGTCCAGTTTGCTACTTGTTGATTCAATTGTTTTACTACATCTTGTTGATTACTCACTTAAATACACTCCTTAAAATTTTCTTTTAATTATAATATGTAAAGCGAAATTACACTTTATTTTATAATCATTTTAAAGAGTATGTTAAATACAACCATGTGAGTGTATCCTTTATAATGCTGTAAAATTTTAAACAAACATATATCATCTATTACCCAAAATAAAAAATAACTATTCTCATAATATTTTTTATCAATTAGAAGTATTATTTTATCAATTAGGTTAACTTGATTTTAGCATTATCATCTAAAAAGAAAGATTTCTCATATTCAGTGGGTTTGTGCCAATGTGTTTTCCACATTTTATCTCTATTATTTGCAAAAAGATTATATCCTAAATCTCGCAGAGGTTTAGGAACTAACCATAAACCTATACCTATCCATTTTTTATTATTTGGCAATGAAGAAATAAGTGTTGCAATAGCTCTAGATTGATATTCTAAGTGGTTCCCTTTTTGTAAAATGACGCTATTTTTATTTTTAGCCTCAGGGTATTGTTCGAAAAACTGTTGACCAATGTTACCTTTAATAGTTGCAAATTCATATTTATGAGAAAGACCATTTTGAATCAACCAAATAGCATAGTTGTAACAATAAATACAATTACCGTCATAGTAAATAATAGGCATCTGTACACACTCTCCTTATCAGCTTTATTTATGTATATTCCCTACTAATGCTAGTAAATAAACCTTACTGTGTTCATCTAAAAAGATAACACAGCAAGGTTTAAAAACTGTGTTAGATTTCATTAATTATCTATTAAATAACCTTATATGGATAGTTAGTTACTATATTATTACTCATGATTCACAAGAACAATTCGTGTATATTTTAAAAATTGAGAGGAATACTTTTGTTTAATTTCATCTATTGAATCATAGGTCACACCTAAAATATGCCAATTGGGATTAAAATGATAAAAAGAATCTTTATTTTTAGACCACTTAATCATATGACCTTCTTTATTATATCTTGGTAAAGTCACTTCATAGCCTTCAAGGACATTAATGAAAGTTTGAAAAATATCTGGATCAATGCGATTAAAATTATCAATGACTAAATAGCTTTTATCTTTCTTAGGCATCAAATGTGTAATAAATCCTTCTCTATAATAGAGCGCCCCTGTTTCATTTGGAAGATACCTACCATACAACATATCTTCAGTAAAATCAGGATGTCCACTAGTAATTACAAGATTAGCGTTTGTCTTTTGTAGTAATTCATTAGCTGCATTTAATCCTTCCTCTTTTTGATCTACAACTAATAAAACAAAAGGTTTTAATGTGTCATCAGTCGATTGATGGTCTACTTCTACTCTTTGGATTGTCTCAAATGGACTTTTAACACCCTTATTATCGCTCATGTCAATAATTGCATCATATTGTGCTTGTGACATACTTGCGATAGCTTGCTTAGCATTCTCCTGTAAAAAGTAAAGATTTTTTAATTTAGGATGCGTATTTAAATGACCTAAAGAGATAGGGGTAATATTTTTGCCATAAAGAATTTCAATTGCTGTACTATTTGTTCTACCAAAAATTGGAGGTTTTTCATGTATATGTCGTGATACTTCACCTACACCAACAACTGATTGGTCCTTATTCTTATTGTAAATAATTACATTATCACCCACCTCTAATTGCGTGTAAATGTGATAGCCATTTCTTTTGATACCATTGTACGTATGTGTAAAAATTGTATAATTCTTTCCTGGTTCAAATTCTTCTGTTTCTGATAGCAAAAAGTATCTTGGTATTTTTGTCTCTCCTTTACCTAAATTAACAATTAAATTAAACTCAGATGGTTTAATTTGATTAAACAGCATTTCTTTTATATTATTTATACGAAAATCTAGCGCTTCACTTCTTTTTAAATAATCAGTTGTTAAAGGTTTCAATTCTTCATTAAATTTGAAGTGCACTCTAATTTTATTTTGTACGCCTGATTGAACACTGATAATTTCACCTATTCCTAACAATCCAGTATCTGTTTGGACTTGATAGAAAATAACTTGATCACCAGCTTTAGCTTTCTTAAAAGCACGATAACCTTGTGAAGGATTAAAATGTGCGCCTGATTCAAATAAAGTTGTTTGACCAACTAGAGGTTCATTATGATTCCATCTATTATAACCACAGTTCAGCCAAAAATAATTGGTTTCCTCAGTCATTATGATACTCCTTATCTAACCATTATATTATATTTTATATTTCATAACTATATTAATCTATCATAAATATTTAAATTTAGATATCATCATCTTCTATTATTCTTCTTAACGCAAATATCGATTGGTAATTTAAAATTAAGTTCATTTTATCATTCATTTTTATTATCACTAATAATTCAAATTTTTTTATTTCATTTTTTAAAAAGTGCAAGTTCCCTGACCTGACACTTGCACTAAATTCTAATTATTTAATATTTCGTAATAAAACTGCCTAATAAAGGTAATATATTTATCATCATCCCCCCTAGTTTAAGCATGCTATTGATTTTTTTATCTTTAATAGTTATCAAAACACTAATTATTCCTAAAATGGCAACTAATCTAGGAATCATGAGTGATGGCCAATGCGGCATATGTAAAAATATTCCTGCGCCGGATATAATGCCACATATAAGAGAAATATATAAATTGTTTCAACGTCTAACACTCTTTAAATAAGTAATGCGCCTATTATCATAATTTGAAACGTTATATATAACTAATAATGAGTGTGAAATCACCTTCAAATACACTATCCAAATCTTCAGAAGTTAAAACAAAGTTCGTTCCTTTCTCTAATTCAAAAATGTCACCATCAACAATTATCTTACCTTTACCTTCTAATACTGAAATAAGACAAAACTCTCTAGGTTTCATATAATTTAACGTTCCTGTAATTTCCCATTTAACCATCGTAAAGAAATCACTAGATACTATATGAGTACAATTATGATTTTCTATAACTTCATTTTGTGGTGCAATATTAGGCAACTCATTAGAATAATCCATTACATCTAGCGCTTTTGATACACTTAATTCACGCTTTTTATTATGCAATTTGCGTTGATAATCATAAATTCTATAAGAAATATCCGATGACTGCATGACTTCGTATGCCATTATTCCTGCTCCAATGGAATGAACAGTACCAGCAGGAACGAAATAAAAGTCACCTGGTTGTACTTTAACAGTTCTTAAATACTTTTCAAATGAGCCATCTTTTAATTGATTTTCAAATTCCTCACGAGATTGAGCATGTGTACCTATAGTAATTTCAGCATTATCATCTGCTTCAATAATATACCAACATTCAGACTTACCATATTGCCCATTTTCATTCTCATAAGCATATGAGTCATCTGGATGAACATGAATTGACAGAGGAGCATTGGCATCTACAATCTTTGCCATTAACGGAAAATCCTTACTTGGAAATTCTCCAAATAATTCTCTGTGCTCACGCCAAACTTGATCTAACGTTTGTCCTGCATAATGTCCATTTTCAATCTCACTTTTGCCATTAGGATGAGCAGAAATCCCCCAACACTCACCTATACGTTCATTAGGAATATTGTAACCAAACGTTTTTAGTTTACTACCTCCCCAAACCTTCTCATGAAAAATAGGCTTTAAAAATAGCGGCATGACTACACCTCCATTATCTTAATTGTTAACTTGATTTATCTCTTGAAGCTAACTTTGTTAGCGTTTCATCCCCATATTTAGATTTAGTTTAATCATTTATATCTCACAACTACAGGTATGTCTAAACTCAAACAATAAATAGGTATGTCTTTTAGTCTATGTATATATAATAAATTCTCTTATTCACTATAAACGATTGTACCATATTTGATTTTAAAATAATGTGCCATGTTTTAAACGTTAATAAAAATTTAGTCACTTGAAAAATAACTTTGAAAGAACGATATTCAATATTATATCAACTGGATGACGAATTGAATAGCATCTCTTTTACTCAACAATAAGCAGTCACTAATCGTTCAGTGCAAGTAACTGATAAAGTTTTACATCTTCAGTTATCAATTATTGGTTGATTGAGAATTCATAGATAACTCTTTGCTTTTACTTCACTTTATAATATATTTAAATATGATATCTTCGTATTATAAGTAAATAAAAAATGACCGGGAATCATAACCAGTTCCCAGCCATTATGTTCACTCATGTAGATAATAAATTGATTATTCATATTTTTTTAATGCATCTTTAATGTCTTTTTGTCCACTTAAAATTTGGAACTCTTGTTGAATAAAATGATTTGACGTAACCACCTCTTTTAAAACCGATGCTACGTCTTCACGTGGTATTGAACCTGGCTTATCAAAATATAAATCTGCTTCGATTTGTCCAGTACCTTCATCATCTGTTAAAGATCCTAGATGCACAATTGTATAATTTAAGCCAGAATTTCTTAAGTAATCATCAGAATAATGTTTAGCTATTGTATAAGGTTTTAAATCACCACTTAGATCGAAAGCCTCACGTCTAGAATCATAAGTTGAAACCATAACATAATGTTTAATCCCTGCTTCTACACTAGCTTTGATTGTTTTAACAGCACCATCCAAATCAACAATAATTGTTTTGTCAGCACCTGTATTGCCACCAGAACCGACAGAGAAAATAACTTTATCATAGTCTTTAAAGATACTTTTTAAATCATTGATATCATTTTTTTCTACATCAATTAATGTTGATTTGATACCTTGATTTTCTAATTCTTTCACTTGCTCATTCTTGCGTACGCCAGCAGTAAAATCAACATAATCTTCTTTTAATTGTTGTACTAATTTTGAACCTACACCACCATTAGCACCAATAACTAAAATGCTCATTAACAACGCCCTCCTTATTAAATTCGTATAAGATGTTTACCACTTTTTATAAAAGATAAACGCAACATAACTACATTGACAAATGAAAACATATCAATTACATTAATATATGAACAAATATTCATATATTGAGGTGTACTAAAAATGGATGAACTTGAGCCCCAAGTATGTAGTGACACTAAAACATTAGAAAAAGTTACTGACATATTTAAAGCATTAAGTGATTTAAATCGTTTAAGAATTATGAAGTTACTTGAAAATGGCGAAGCTAGTGTTGGCCATATTTCACATGCACTCAACATGTCACAATCAAACGTATCACATCAACTTAAATTATTGAAAAGTATTCATCTTGTTAAATCTAAAAGACAAGGTCAATCAATGATTTATTCATTAGATGATCAACACGTTTCTACTTTATTAAAACAAGCAGTTCATCATGCAAGTCACCCTACCGAAAGCGGGAATTCATATGACTAATCATCAACATCATAGTCACAACCATATTCACACCAATAATAAGAAAGTTCTCCTAATTTCATTTATTATCATTGGAACATTCATGATTATTGAAGTCATTGGAGGCTTCATTGCAAATAGTCTAGCACTCTTATCTGATGGATTTCACATGCTAAGTGATACTGTTTCTTTAGGAGTAGCATTAGTGGCATTTATCTATGCAGAAAAACATGCCACACAGTCTAAAACATATGGGTACAAACGCTATGAAGTATTAGCTGCGTTATTCAACAGTGTAATACTCTTTATAATCAGTATTATTATAATTATTGAAGCAATTCATAGATTTTTAGCTCCTCCTGAAGTTCAATCACAGGAAATGTTTATTATTAGTGTCATTGGACTCATTATCAACATTATTGTAGCAATACTGATGTTTAAAAAAGGAGATACATCACACAATCTTAACATGCGTGGTGCGTTCTTACATGTACTAGGCGATTTACTCGGTTCCATAGGAGCTATTATAGCAGCTTTACTCATTTGGGGATTTAATTTAACTATTGCAGATTCTATCGCTAGTATTTTAGTTTCGCTTATTATTTTTAAAAGTGCTTATGCAATTGCTAAATCTTCACTTAATATCTTAATGGAAGGGACTCCAAATGATGTTAATTTAGAAGCTATCATTAAGACTATTACTCAAGATGAACATATACAAAATGTACATGACTATCATGTTTGGACAATCTCTAATAATATGAATGCATTAAGTTGTCATGCAGTTGTTCCAGAAAAACTAACTATTGATGAGTGTGAATCCTTATTAGAATCGATAGAGCATCAATTATTACACTTAAATATTCAACATATGACTATCCAACTCGAAACACCTAAGCATAAGCATGACGAATCAACATTATGTACGGGTCTACATAAACATCATCATTAATATAATTTATCTTAATTAAGAAACCTCTCACTTATTTAGATGCAATCTGTTGAAGTTAGATGGGTAATCTAACCTTTAAGAAACACATCATAATAAAAGAGAGGCTTTTCGTCTTTTTACATGAAGTTTTTAAATATAAACTCTCTTGCTGGAACTTGTTTTTCCTTAAACCCAGCTAAGAACTCTTCGTCATCATAAGCTAATTTAACACGTTCTACTGAAATTCCCTTTTCATTAATAGTAACGATACCATATACAGTATTTGAACCATTATTCAAACCAACAGCACCAGGATTAAAATAAATTGTAGACTTATCATCAAACATGTGCAATCTATGATTATGACCAAATAAAATTAAATCTGCATCTTTATCACTAAACAATTGAGATATTTCGTATTCATCATCATTTACAATATCAGCAAAAGGTTGATAATCAATTCGATCTTCCAATTGATTATTGGCAATTTCATAATGGATAAATAATA
Source organism: Staphylococcus saccharolyticus (assembly GCF_900458815.1). Taxonomy (NCBI): domain Bacteria; kingdom Bacillati; phylum Bacillota; class Bacilli; order Caryophanales; family Staphylococcaceae; genus Staphylococcus; species Staphylococcus saccharolyticus. The sequence continues at coordinate 767,380 of NZ_UHDZ01000001.1, read as the reverse complement.
CGTTTTTACCTTTTATATTTGTCTCAATATACCGTGGAAGTTGATTAAGTTCATCATAGTATGATTCATCTAAATGACTCTCAACCCACTGATGATGTTCATAGAATTTTCCTTTTAAATCTTTAGGATAGGGTGTCCCATTAATAAGCGACATGACTGCTTCATCATGATTACCTGCAATCATTTCCATATCATCACGGTCAAAAACAGTATCTAAAACCTTATTGGTCTCATGTCCAATTCCTATATTGTCACCAAGATTATAAATTTTATCGATATCTTCTCTACTATCAATATCATCCAACACCTTTTGTAAAGCACCATAATTTCCATGGATATCTGTAATAACTGCAAATTTCATTATGATATCTCCTTTCAAAGTAAGTTTATTAGCACATTTTAACATTCTATACCCTTTTATGTTAGATATTAATTTAAAAACAATTAGATTTCTGATATTGTATTTATATTACGGTAAAGGAGTGCTTAAATTTTGTTTAGATATTATAAATCTGGATTTCAAAATGCTAAACCGCAAAATCTTAAAATCATATTATATACATTAATTAGTTTTGTAATATGTTTTGTTGTAACTAGATTTGCAACGGCATTAATAATACGCCAATACATGCAAATGCAAATGTTAGCGCAATTTGGTCAACCTGTTCAAAGATTATTAATTCCTATTATTGGTATTATTGTTATTTTAGCATTACTATTTATCTTTGCAGGTTATCAATTAATCGCTGGAGCTACAAATGTAATTCAAAAGGCTATTAAAAAAGAGAAAGTTAACTTTAGCGATTTATTTGTGGCTTTTAAAAAAGGTAACTATGCCAAATCATTGTTACTTGCTTTAATTTCTATTGCACTATTAATCATCATGTATGTTATTATTGCGCTTTTAAACTATTTATTTAATTTAGCAATAACATCATTATTTAGTTCGCTACAACACGTAGCAAGTAACGGTAGTAATGCAATGGGAATTTTATTAACGGTCCAAATTATTTTATACATCATAACATCATTTATACTATCATTTGTATATTGGTTATTCTTCATCTTTATGATTAACTATACAGTAGCCTATAATGAAAATCCTACTCACAAACCTTTTAAGAATTTTATAGAAAGATTTAAAGGTATTAAAAATGGTAATAAAACATGGTTTAAATTCTATATTGGTGTATTACTTATAAACCTTATTGCCATCATTTTTAGCCAACCTTTATTAACTTTAGTCAGACTACTTACAAGTAGTATTTCTCAAAATGCTGCTAACATCATTGTAATTACAACTTTTGTTATTATAATCATCCTAAAATTATTTATTTACTATGTTTTAATTATGGGAATTATTAACTACTTTATTAAACGTGGTAAACGTCTTAATAAATCGACTAAACAAACTCGTAAAGATAATAAGAATCAAGATGAAGTTACTTTAGCTAACACTAAAGATGAGGTTAAAGACACGACTCAAGATAAAGCTAACCATCACGAAGAAAAAGAACATCGTCTTAAAGATAAAGCAGAATCAAAATTAGATCATCAACACGAGAATCATTCTACTCAAAAAGAAGACGTGAAAGAAAATGTACAAGACAAATTAAATGACAACAAAGATAATATCTCAGATCAGGCTAAAGATCATTTTGATAAAAAATAATGTAGACTTAACAAACTCCCAAGCCATTATAAAAGCATTTGGGAGTTTGTTTTGTTATGAGTTTAATTAAAAAAATTCTTTTTCAAATATTTAGCTGCCCCATCTTCTTCGTTTGTAAATTCTGTAACATCATTTGTCATATCTTTAATTTCTTGTCTAGCATTTTTCATTGCAACTGTATGGTGACCAAATTCAAACATTGCTCTATCATTATCGCTATCTCCAATAACTAATGTTTCTTCTTGTTTAATACCAAAGTGCTCAATCATTTTTTTAATTCCTGTACCCTTATCAGTTTGATAAGCCATTGTTTCAGCGTTATAACGAGAAGAATTAGAAACACTGATGCTTAATTGTAGTTTATTTTGCATTAAATTATCTCTAAAGTTAGTGATTTTTTCTAAATTAGGGTTAAACAAATAAATTTTAGAAAAATCTACATCAGGTAAGGTGTCTAGCCAATTTATTTTACCTTTCATAGCATCTCTTCTTGATGACCACTCACTATGACTAACAGTATAAGGTGGTGTTTTTGTAGAAATCATTTCACGCATCCAAGCTTCATCTTCTTTTAAAACAATGCGACCACTACCAAACGGAAATACTTCATAATAAATGTGTTGTTGTTGTGCTAAATCGACAATATTTTTAACTTGCTTTAAGGATAGACTATGTTTAAATAAGTTATCCTCATCAATTTCCCCTGTAGTTCCATTTGAACTTACTATCCCATCAACTTTAAAACCTTGTGGAACAAGTTGATATATTTCAGCATAAGAACGACCAGTAGCTAAAAAAACTTTGTAACCCTTATCTCTTAATTGATCAATAGTTTCCTTAGTAAATTCTGAGGCCTTATTATTCTCATGTAAGATTGTTCCATCCATATCTAAAAATATTGCTTTAATATTATTCATATTATCCTCCGTTCAAAAATTAAAAACGATATAAATAAATTGTGTCATTGATTAAGCTAAAGTGCAATGACTTTAATCATTGCACTGACTTCTTTTTATTACATAAATACCTTCTTTGCTTTTATTTATTGATTAAAAACATTATTAAAAATAACGCTGATAATATAATATTAAACCTATGGTGAAGTATAACTTTTACCTATTACCAAAATAATATCAATCTAAAACTATAAAGCGAGATTATATTTTTTAAAAAATATGTACAAAAAACTGCCCACAAAGTTTAAAACTTTGTAGACAGTCATTAAGTATTTATGTGGTTACTCAAATTATTCTACTGTTACTGATTTAGCTAAATTACGTGGTTTGTCTACATCTAAATCTCTGTGTAGTGCTGCATAATATGAAATTAATTGCATTGTTACTACAGAAACTAATGGAGTTAACAATTCATGCACTTGCGGAATCACGTAAGTGTCTCCTTCTTTATTTAACCCTTCCATTGAAATCATACAAGGATAAGCGCCACGTGCAACAACTTCTTTCATATTACCACGAATAGAAAGATTAACATTTTCTTGAGTAGCTAAGCCAATCACAGGCGTCCCCTCTTCAATTAGTGCAATTGTACCATGTTTCAATTCACCACCAGCAAAACCTTCTGCTTGAATGTATGAAATTTCTTTAAGTTTTAAAGCTCCTTCTAAACTTACATTATAATCTATTGTTCTACCAATAAAGAACGCATTGCGTGTAGTTGCTAAGAAATCATCAGCTATTTGTTCCATTACAGGAGCATCATCAACAATTGTTTCAATTGCAGTTGTTACTTTTGCTAGCTCTCTTAATAAGTCGATATCAGCTTCACGACCATGATTTTTAGCAACTATTTGGAATAAGATTGCCAATACTGCAATTTGAGCCGTATAAGCCTTTGTAGATGCCACTGCTATCTCAGGACCCGCATGCAACAATAATGTATGATCCGCTTCACGTGATAAAGTCGATCCAGCTACGTTAGTAATTGTTAATGACTTATGGCCTAATTTATTTGTTTCAACTAATACTGCACGGCTATCAGCTGTCTCACCAGATTGTGAAATATAAATAAATAGTGGCTTTTCAGATAGTAATGGGATATTATAAACGAATTCTGAAGATACATGGACTTCAGTTGGAACTCCAGCCCATTTTTCAATAAACCCTTTACCCACTAAACCTGCATGATAACTTGTACCTGCTGCAATAATATAGATACGATCTGCTTCTGTAACATCATTTATAATATCTTGATCAATTTTTAAATTGCCTTTTTCATCTTGGTATTCTTGAATGATACGACGCATTACTGCAGGCTGTTCATGAATCTCTTTTAACATGTAATGATCGTATACACCTTTTTCTACATCTGATGCATCTATTTCAGCAGTATAGGTGACACGTTGTTGTACATTTCCATCAGTATCTTTAATCTCAACATAATCACGTTTAACAATGACGATTTCATGGTCATGGATTTCCTTATATTGATTTGTAGCTTGTAACATCGCTAAAGCGTCAGATGCAATGACATTAAATCCTTCACCCACACCAACAAGTAGCGGTGATTTATTTTTTGCAACATAAATCGTATCTTTATCTTGTTCATCCAATAAACCTAACGCATATGAACCATGTAACAGTGTCAATACTTTAGTAAATGCGTCTTCAGTAGATAATCCTTGCTTGGAGAAGTATTCAACTAATTGCACAATGACTTCAGTATCAGTATCAGACACAAATGACACATTTGTTAAATATTCTTCTTTTAACTCTTCATAATTCTCAATTACACCGTTATGCACTAATGTAAAACGTCCAGATGTTGATTGATGAGGATGTGAATTTTCGTAATTAGGTATACCATGCGTAGCCCAACGTGTATGTCCAATTCCTACTGTCCCATCTTCATCACTATTATCAGCTACTTTACGTAGTTTTGAAATTCTACCTTTTTCTTTAAAAACTTTCGTTCCATCTTCATTAACAACTGCAATACCTGCAGAGTCATAGCCACGATACTCTAGTTTCTCTAAACCTTTTAATAATAATTCTTTGGCGTTATCGTAGCCAATGTATCCAACAATTCCACACATATTATATTTCCTCCAAAAATGCGAGATAACGAAGACAGTATGATTTATTACCTTAATTTAGATTGATAATCTTCTATCATAAATATAACGTATTTAATACATCAAGAAATAAGCGCGCAAATTCACCAAAATTTTACACACGCTGTCTGTCGTCTCCCAGATTGATAATTAAATTTAGCGATCTTATTAACTTTGTCCACTAAGTCACCTTAATGATTTACTTAATAAGCTAACGAATGAGCCACATCCGGGATAGCATCCGCCGATCTATTCGATCACTATCCTCCTCGTCTACAAAAGCTAAGTCATTCTCTATAAAAGTTCTCCTATTTTAACTCTTAATTGTCAACAATAACTTAAACACTTTGCACAGGCGCTATAATTATTAATTAACTTTACTTTCCTCCTTTCCATTAATAATCATTGTACACTGACATTGTTTTAATTTGCAAATGATTTAACAGTGCTTTATAAAATAATTTAAAAAAGTTATTTTTTTGATATTTACGTACATTTTAAAATGATATCTAATTCAATATCTCGCACAAAAAACCAACCTAATGAGTTATCTCACTAGGTTTGGTATTTTTGAAATAGCTACTTAAATCTTATTAATCTAATCCCATTTTTTCTTCAACAACATCTGCAATATCTTGAGCAAATTGTTTAGCATCTTCATCGGTAGATGCTTCAACCATTACTCGAACTAATGGTTCAGTACCTGAAGGACGTACAAGTATTCTACCTTCACCATTCATTTTAGTTTCGACTTTTGTCATTACTTCTTGTACGTCGATGTTTTCTTCAACACGATATTTATCAGTTACTCTTACATTTATAAGTGCTTGAGGATATTTTTTCATTTGAGATGCCAGTTCACTTAACGGCTTACCACTCATTTTAATGACAGAAGCAAGTTGAACTCCTGTTAAAAGTCCATCCCCAGTAGTATTATAATCCATTAAAACAATATGTCCTGATTGTTCACCACCAAGATTGTAGTTACCTCTTCTCATTTCCTCTACAACATAGCGGTCTCCAACTTTTGTTTTATTTGATTGAATACCTTCATTTTCTAATGCTTTATAAAACCCAAGGTTACTCATCACAGTAGAAACAATCATGTTATCGTTTAATTCATGATTTTTATGCATTTCTTGTCCAATGATAAACATAATTTGATCGCCATCAACAATTTGGCCCTTTTCATCAACAGCAATAATTCTATCTCCATCACCATCAAAAGCTAGACCAAAATCACTTTCAGTTTCTAATACTGTTTCAGCTAATTTCTCAGGATGCGTAGAACCACATTGTTCATTAATATTATAACCATCTGGACTACACCCTATCGTTTCAGTATCTGCCTCTAAATCACCGAATAAAAATGGTGCGAGTGAAGATGTTGAACCATTTGCACCATCTAAAACAATTTTTAGCCCCTCTAAATTAACATCTACAGTAGATTTTAAGTAACTTAAATATTTTTGAGCACCTTCAAAATAGTCCGAGTAATGTACGATATCTTCGCCAACTGGACGTGGTAAATCAGGATTTTCTTGGACCAATAATTCTTCAATTTCATTTTCTTGATTATCAGATAATTTAAAACCATCAGAACCAAAGAATTTAATACCATTATCAGCTACTGGATTGTGTGATGCTGAAATCATAACACCTAAAGCAGCTTCCATTTCTTTAGCTAAATAAGCTACACCTGGAGTTGAAATAACACCTAAACGCATAACTTCAGCTCCAATTGAAATCAAACCACCGATTAATGCCGATTCCAACATTTCACCAGAAACTCTAGTATCTCTACCTACTAACACTCTCGGATGATTCTCCCCTTTATTATGTGCTAAAACATAGCCTCCGTATCTACCTAACTTAAAAGCTAATTCAGGTGTCAGTTCTTGATTGGCTACGCCACGAACGCCATCAGTACCAAAATATTTTCCCATTTCCTAAACTCTCCTTTTTTTTATATCTTTTAATTATTTAACATTTATATAAGCTTTAGTTTTCTTAGGATCAATTTTCGTTACATTCTTTGGTAAATCAAAAGAAACAGTTTTCTGTGTTGATTCAGAAATTTTGTCTAAATCTACCTCTGCTATAACTTCATTTATATTTTGTAAATCATCTCTGCTACCATAAATTTCTACTTCTTTATCATTTAATTTAATATTATCCAATTCTTTATCATCAGCTAACTTACCAATTGTTTTTATATGTACTTTTACTTTTTTGCTAAAAGATTCTACTGCAACTTTAAGATTAACTTCATTAGGCTTAATTGAAACATTCAATTTATTAAGCTCTTTATCAAAAGCATTAACCTCGGCTACATCATTCGTATCTTTGGTAATTTTAGTTGAATTTTTAAAGTTTGCTTTTAAGTAAGCAATTTTTTTTAGTTGCTGTTCTCCTCCAGTTACTTTAACTGTTTCAGGTGAAATACTTTGTTTACTCACTTTGTATTTTGGATCAATATTGCTTTGACTAACATCTGGTTGTACATGCATCTTTTTAGTTATCTTTTTTTCTAAATTAATATCTGCTCTTTTTGGTTTAATATTATAACTAATATCTCTATCGATACCTTTTACTTGAAATTTTTTGTGATATTCCCCAGCTTTTTTACCAGATAAATCAACTGTCACTTTTAAATCCTTAGTATTTTCAATTTTAATTAATTTTGATTGAGGACCCGATAAATTAACATCTACATTTTCAGGGACTTTTGTGACATGAAAATCTTTATGATTACAAATAACCTCTACAGGCACATCTTGAATAGTTTTTGATGACTTTTGAGATATATCATCTGAATTAAAGATATTTCCAAATACATTATTTACTGATAAAAAGAAAAATACTGCTAAGATTAAGGCTACAAATCTTAATCCCCATTTACTTTCTAACATTTTTTATTTCACACCTTTCTTTTGAAAGTGTGCACCAAACCAATGTTCAGCTAAAAGTTCTTCAAAAACATCATTAGAAATATCTCTACGTAATTTGCCATCAAATGTAACCGAGATATCTCCAGTTTCTTCTGAAACCACGACTGTAAAAGCATCTGAGACTTCAGAAATACCTACTGCTGCTCGATGTCTTGTTCCTAAACTTTTAGAAATCTTTACACTATCAGATAGTGGTAAATAACTGGCAGCAACAGCTATTTTAATTCCTTGAATAATCATAGCACCATCATGTAAAGGAGTATTAGGAATAAAAACGTTAGTCAATAGTTCTTGAGATATATCTGAATTCATAGGTATGCCAGTTTCTATGTAATCTTGAAGTCCTGTTTCTTTTTCAAAAACAATTAATGCACCAATACGTCTTTTAGCCATATATTGAACAGCCTTAGAGACTGATTGAATCAATTTTTCTTCATCACGACTATAAGTGTTAGTATAACGTTTTAAAAAGCTACCTCTACCTAATTGTTCTAATGCTCGCCGAATTTCTGGTTGAAAAATAACAATAAGTGCTAAAACTCCCCATTGAATGACGATATCAAACAATTTGGAGGTCGCTGTCAAATTAAGAATTTTACTGACTTGCTGGCCAATTACAATTACTACAATTCCTTTTAATAATTGTATTGCTTTAGTTCCTTTAAATACTGTGATGAGAAGATAAAGTACATACCAAACAATCAGTAGATCGAGTACGCTAGTAATAATCTTTAAAGTACTCAGATTTTGAAAAAAGTTGGAAAAATCCATAACATCTCCTCCGGGTAATATTTTTCCATATTGTTTATTATACCAATCATTATTTATAGTGTCATACAACAATTAGTAAAATGTAAGAAAACTTAGTTTATAAGAAGGATATCATATGAATATGAGTATTTTAAAAGATAGAATCTAAAGATTTTATTCATCAAAATAAGATTGTTTAGTACGTTTACCTGTTATTACCAAACACTAAGAAAAAATATGAATTTACAAATAAAAAACACCCTCTATTGAAGGTGTTTTAAAAAGTGAGCCATAGAGGATTCGAACCTCTGACCCTCTGATTAAAAGTCAGATGCTCTACCAACTGAGCTAATGGCTCTAATGGCTGGGCTAGCTGGATTCGAACCAGCGCGTGACGGAGTCAAAGTCCGTTGCCTTACCGCTTGGCTATAGCCCAATAACATGGTGGAGGGGGGCAGATTCGAACTGCCGAACCCGAAGGAGCGGATTTACAGTCCGCCGCGTTTAGCCACTTCGCTACCCCTCCGCAATATTCATTTAAATGGTGGAGAATGACGGGTTCGAACCGCCGACCCTCTGCTTGTAAGGCAGATGCTCTCCCAGCTGAGCTAATTCTCCAAAATGGTGACTCCTACGGGACTCGAACCCGTGTTACCGCCGTGAAAGGGCGGTGTCTTAACCGCTTGACCAAGGAGCCATGGCTCCGCAGGTAGGATTCGAACCTACGACCGATCGGTTAACAGCCGATAGCTCTACCACTGAGCTACTGCGGATGAATAGAATTGCCTGGCAACGTCCTACTCTAGCGGAACGTCAGTCCGACTACCATCGGCGCTAAGGAGCTTAACTTCTGTGTTCGGCATGGGAACAGGTGTGACCTCCTTGCCATTGTCACCAGACAAGTGAATGTTTATACATTCAAAACTAGATAGTAAGTAAGGTTTTGTGTCGCAAAACATTTTTATTTGATTAAGTCTTCGATCGATTAGTATTCGTCAGCTCCACGTGTCACCACGCTTCCACCTCGAACCTATTAACCTCGTCATCTTCGAGGGATCTTATAACCGAAGTTGGGAAATCTCATCTTGAGGAGGGCTTCATGCTTAGATGCTTTCAGCACTTATCCCGTCCATACATAGCTACCCAGCTATGCCGTTGGCACGACAACTGGTACACCAGAGGTATGTCCATCCCGGTCCTCTCGTACTAAGGACAGCTCCTCTCAAATTTCCTACGCCCACGACGGATAGGGACCGAACTGTCTCACGACGTTCTGAACCCAGCTCGCGTACCGCTTTAATGGGCGAACAGCCCAACCCTTGGGACCGACTACAGCCCCAGGATGCGATGAGCCGACATCGAGGTGCCAAACCTCCCCGTCGATGTGAACTCTTGGGGGAGATAAGCCTGTTATCCCCGGGGTAGCTTTTATCCGTTGAGCGATGGCCCTTCCATATGGAACCACCGGATCACTAAGTCCGTCTTTCGACCCTGCTCGACTTGTAAGTCTCGCAGTCAAGCTCCCTTATGCCTTTACACTCTGTGAATGATTTCCAACCATTCTGAGGGAACCTTTGAGCGCCTCCGTTACCTTTTAGGAGGCGACCGCCCCAGTCAAACTGCCCACCTGACACTGTCTCCCACCACGATAAGTGGTGCGGGTTAGAAAGCCAACACAGCTAGGGTAGTATCCCACCAACGCCTCCACATAAGCTAGCGCTCACGTTTCAATGGCTCCTACCTATCCTGTACAAGCTGTGCCGAATTTCAATATCAGGCTACAGTAAAGCTCCACGGGGTCTTTCCGTCCTGTCGCGGGTAACCTGCATCTTCACAGGTACTATGATTTCACCGAGTCTCTCGTTGAGACAGTGCCCAAATCGTTACGCCTTTCGTGCGGGTCGGAACTTACCCGACAAGGAATTTCGCTACCTTAGGACCGTTATAGTTACGGCCGCCGTTTACTGGGGCTTCGATTCGTGGCTTCGCAGAAGCTAACCACTCCTCTTAACCTTCCAGCACCGGGCAGGCGTCAGCCCCTATACATCACCTTACGGTTTAGCAGAGACCTGTGTTTTTGATAAACAGTCGCTTGGGCCTATTCACTGCGGCTCTTCTGGGCGTAAACCCTAAAGAGCACCCCTTCTCCCGAAGTTACGGGGTCATTTTGCCGAGTTCCTTAACGAGAGTTCGCTCGCTCACCTTAGAATTCTCATCTTGACTACCTGTGTCGGTTTGCGGTACGGGCACCTGTTATCTATCTAGAGGCTTTTCTCGGCAGTGTGAAATCAACGACTCGAGGAAACAATTTCCTCTCCCCATCACAGCTTAGCCTGATGAGTGCCGGATTTGCCTAACACTCAGCCTTACTGCTTAGACGTGCACTCCAACAGCACGCTTCGCCTATCCTACTGCGTCCCCCCATCGATTAAAACGATACTAAGTGGTACAGGAATATCAACCTGTTATCCATCGCCTACGCCTGTCGGCCTCAGCTTAGGACCCGACTAACCCAGAGCGGACGAGCCTTCCTCTGGAAACCTTAGTCAATCGGTGGACGGGATTCTCACCCGTCTTTCGCTACTCACACCGGCATTCTCACTTCTAAACGCTCCACATGTCCTTGCGATCATGCTTCAACGCCCTTAGAACGCTCTCCTACCATTGTCCGAAGGACAATCCACAGCTTCGGTAATATGTTTAGCCCCGGTACATTTTCGGCGCAGTGTCACTCGACTAGTGAGCTATTACGCACTCTTTAAATGATGGCTGCTTCTAAGCCAACATCCTAGTTGTCTGGGCAACGCCACATCCTTTTCCACTTAACATATATTTGGGGACCTTAGCTGGTGGTCTGGGCTGTTTCCCTTTCGAACACGGACCTTATCACCCATGTTCTGACTCCCAAGTTAAATTAATTGGCATTCGGAGTTTGTCTGAATTCGGTAACCCGAGAGAGGCCCCTCGTCCAAACAGTGCTCTACCTCCAATAATCATCACTTGAGGCTAGCCCTAAAGCTATTTCGGAGAGAACCAGCTATCTCCAAGTTCGATTGGAATTTCTCCGCTACCCTCAGTTCATCCGCTCACTTTTCAACGTAAGTCGGTTCGGTCCTCCATTCAGTGTTACCTGAACTTCAACCTGACCAAGGGTAGATCACCTGGTTTCGGGTCTACGACCAAATACTCAACGCTCTATTCAGACTCGCTTTCGCTACGGCTCCACATTCGCTGCTTAACCTTGCATCAGATCGTAACTCGCCGGTTCATTCTACAAAAGGCACGCCATCACCCATTAACGGGCTCTGACTACTTGTAAGCACACGGTTTCAAGTTCTCTTTCACTCCCCTTTCGGGGTACTTTTCACCTTTCCCTCACGGTACTGGTTCACTATCGGTCACTAGAGAGTATTTAGCCTTAGGAGATGGTCCTCCCAGATTCCGACGGAATTTCACGTGCTCCGTCGTACTCAGGATCCACTCAAGAGAGAATACGTTTTCGACTACAGGATTATTACCTTCTTTGATTCATCTTTCCAGATGATTCGTCTAACATGTTCTTTTGTAACTCCGTATAGAGTGTCCTACAACCCCAACAAGCAAGCTTGTTGGTTTGGGCTCTTCCCGTTTCGCTCGCCGCTACTCAGGGAATCGATTTTTCTTTCTTTTCCTCCGGGTACTAAGATGTTTCAGTTCTCCGGGTCTGCCTTCTGACATGCTATGAATTCACATGTCAATAACATGACATCACTCATGTTGGGTTCCCCCATTCGGAAATCTCTGGATCAACGCTTACTTACAGCTACCCAAAGCATATCGTCGTTAGTAACGTCCTTCATCGGCTTCTAGTGCCAAGGCATCCACCGTGCGCCCTTAATAACTTAATCTCTGTTTTCGCTCAACTTTAAGTCAATCGCTTTCATATGGCTTCGTTTCCATTCGTTACCTGAAAAACGATTTCTTTTAAAGTTTAAAACAAAAACACGTTATTAATCTTGTGAGTGTTCTTTCGAACACTAGCGATTATTTATGAATTCAAGCTTATTTAAAACTCTATTCACTCGGTTTTGCTTGGTAAAATCTTTACTTACTTATCTAGTTTTCAATGTACAATGTCTAATTTCAAGTCAAGCATTTGTAACGTTGTCGTTTTCATTAGCCTAATTTTGAAATTATTTTCACTTGAATGATAATAAACATTCAAAACTGAATACAATATGTCACGTTATTCCTCATCTTCTACGAAGATATTCCGAATATATCCTTAGAAAGGAGGTGATCCAGCCGCACCTTCCGATACGGCTACCTTGTTACGACTTCACCCCAATCATTTGTCCCACCTTCGACGGCTAGCTCCAAAAGGTTACTCCACCGGCTTCGGGTGTTACAAACTCTCGTGGTGTGACGGGCGGTGTGTACAAGACCCGGGAACGTATTCACCGTAGCATGCTGATCTACGATTACTAGCGATTCCAGCTTCATATAGTCGAGTTGCAGACTACAATCCGAACTGAGAACAACTTTATGGGGTTTGCTTGACCTCGCGGTTTCGCTGCCCTTTGTATTGTCCATTGTAGCACGTGTGTAGCCCAAATCATAAGGGGCATGATGATTTGACGTCATCCCCACCTTCCTCCGGTTTGTCACCGGCAGTCAACTTAGAGTGCCCAACTTAATGATGGCAACTAAGCTTAAGGGTTGCGCTCGTTGCGGGACTTAACCCAACATCTCACGACACGAGCTGACGACAACCATGCACCACCTGTCACTCTGTCCCCCGAAGGGGAAAACTCTATCTCTAGAGGGGTCAGAGGATGTCAAGATTTGGTAAGGTTCTTCGCGTTGCTTCGAATTAAACCACATGCTCCACCGCTTGTGCGGGTCCCCGTCAATTCCTTTGAGTTTCAACCTTGCGGTCGTACTCCCCAGGCGGAGTGCTTAATGCGTTAGCTGCAGCACTAAGGGGCGGAAACCCCCTAACACTTAGCACTCATCGTTTACGGCGTGGACTACCAGGGTATCTAATCCTGTTTGATCCCCACGCTTTCGCACATCAGCGTCAGTTACAGACCAGAAAGTCGCCTTCGCCACTGGTGTTCCTCCATATCTCTGCGCATTTCACCGCTACACATGGAATTCCACTTTCCTCTTCTGCACTCAAGTTTTCCAGTTTCCAATGACCCTCCACGGTTGAGCCGTGGGCTTTCACATCAGACTTAAAAAACCGCCTACGCGCGCTTTACGCCCAATAATTCCGGATAACGCTTGCCACCTACGTATTACCGCGGCTGCTGGCACGTAGTTAGCCGTGGCTTTCTGATTAGGTACCGTCAAGACGTGCATAGTTACTTACACATTTGTTCTTCCCTAATAACAGAGTTTTACGATCCGAAGACCTTCATCACTCACGCGGCGTTGCTCCGTCAGGCTTTCGCCCATTGCGGAAGATTCCCTACTGCTGCCTCCCGTAGGAGTCTGGACCGTGTCTCAGTTCCAGTGTGGCCGATCACCCTCTCAGGTCGGCTACGCATCGTTGCCTTGGTAAGCCGTTACCTTACCAACTAGCTAATGCGGCGCGGATCCATCTATAAGTGACAGCAAGACCGTCTTTCACTGTTGAACCATGCGGTTCAACATGTTATCTGGTATTAGCTCCGGTTTCCCGAAGTTATCCCAGTCTTATAGGTAGGTTATCCACGTGTTACTCACCCGTCCGCCGCTAACGTCAGAGGAGCAAGCTCCTCGTCTGTTCGCTCGACTTGCATGTATTAGGCACGCCGCCAGCGTTCATCCTGAGCCAGGATCAAACTCTCCATAAAAAATTATGATGTTTGATTAGCTCATAAATACTAATAGTTTGTAACGTTTCGTTACTGTTTATTGGAATTAACGTTGACATATTGTCATTCAGTTTTCAATGTTCATCTTTGTAAATTCAATCTTTTTTATTATACTTTTTTTAAAAAGAAAAGTCAACGAATAATTAAGATTACTTCATTCATTTTAATTCGATTTAACCATCTTTGCAAGGGTGAGTTTTACACTCTCTTAACAAAGTGATTATATATTTTACATTCACTTTTCAGTGACTTTTGTATAATATCAATTTTATGTTTTCAAGTCAACAATTAAATCAAATTAATTTAAATTTATTTGAGCTCTCTTTTATTAGCTCACAAAAAGACATTTTAGCATGATTCAAAAATTTTGCAACAGAAAAATCGTACGAAAATAAAATAAATTCGTACGATTATAACTACGTTTGATATTAAATACAAGATTACTTTTGGGTAGTAGCGATGACTTTTCTTGCTATCGATTTATAAATTTTTCCTAATCTATCATCAAGTTGGTAAATAGAAGGTGAAAAATCATTTGGTATCCAAGTAGGTTGTTCTAAAGGAAGTTCACCTAATAATTGCGTATCAAGTTCGTTTGCAAGCTTAGTTCCTCCACCTTTACCAAATACATATTCTTTGTTACCCGTTTCTTTACTTTCAAAATAACTCATATTTTCAATAACACCTAATATAGAATGTTCCGTATGTTTAGCCATAACACCTGCTCTTGCTGCAACAAAAGCTGCTGTTGGATGAGGCGTTGTAACAATAATTTCTTTGCTTGAAGGAAGCATTGAATGAACGTCTAGTGCCACATCACCAGTTCCTGGTGGTAAATCAAGCAAAAGATAATCTAAATTACCCCATTGAACTTCTGTAAAGAAATTTATAAGCATTTTACCTAACATAGGCCCTCTCCATATAACAGGGGCATTTTCTTCGACAAAGAACGCCATAGAAATCACTTTTACTCCATGTCGCTCAACAGGAATAATTTCTTTACCGTCTATCCCTGGTCTTTCTTCAATTCCCATCATATCAGGTACACTAAATCCATAAATATCAGCATCTACTAAGCCAACTTTTTTCCCTTCACGAGCTAAAGCAACTGCTAAATTAACTGCCACAGTCGATTTACCAACTCCCCCTTTACCAGAAGCAATAGAAATAAACTCAACAGGATTATTTTGAGATAGTAGCCCTTCAATCGTTTTAGGTTTTTCAGTACCTTTACCTCTATACTTTTCCACTATTTCTACTGGTAATTCTTCAAAACGTATACCTACAGTATTTGCACCATTTTCTTTCAACGCTTTAACAATAGACATTTGTAAATCTAGCTGTGGTTGTCCACCTAGTTGAGCCATAGCAACTTTTAGACTTAGATGTTCAATATTTTCTTTGATGGACACGTTAACAATTCCATCTGTTTCTTTTAAAGGTACATTAATAATTGGATCTTTTAATGCACCTATTATTTCTTTGACTTGATTTACCGTTAACAAAGTAAATCCCCCCTTAATTAATATTAATTTATTTACATAGCAACTGAGATTGCTAGTTGATATAAATCAACTGTTTGAGTATAAAACTTTTTATTATATAAAAAAAGAAGTTAGCCCGCACAATGTAGGACTAACTTTCATGAATAATTGTTTTTTTATACTTTTCTAATATTATGAGAATTTTTACTTGGCTCTTAAATAAATAAAGATAAAATAAATGCAATAATTACAAAAACAGTAACCATAGCAAAAGAGACATCCACTCCTGCAGCCACACTTTGACGTTGTAATATTTCTTTACTTGTATGAGTAGAAGATGCGGGACTTATCCATTTTGCACCTATACTCATGAAGGTAACCATTAATGCTGTACCTATTGAACCGGCCATCACACGTCCAAAATTCATAATTGCCGTACCATGAGAGATATTATCATTACTCAATGAATTAATACCAGTTGTATTAATTGGCATCATAAGAAGTGACACAGCGAACATGCGAATAGCGTAGATGACAATTAAGTAACTATATGACGTATCTATTTTAAGGAAACAAAGTAATAATGTGCAAATCATTAAGAGCGTAAAACCTGTAAATATTAAAGGTCTTGGACCATACTTATCATAGAATTTACCAGTAAACACTGACATAATACCGTTAATAATTGCTCCTGGCATAATTACTAAACCAGATAACAATGCAGATAAACCTAACGCATTTTGAACATAAAGCGGGATAAGCAGTGCTGGACCTATCATAGATAACATAATAATCATTGATGTGATCGTACAAAAACAAAAAATTTTATTATTAAATACTTTTAAATTCAATAATGGATTTAAAATTGTGATTTGTCTTCGAACAAAAATTGAAATAATAAACAAACTAATGATTAGTGCACCAATCACTATTGAATTGAAAAATCCTAAATTCCCAGCACTACTAAAAGCATATAACATGATGCCAAATCCAACAGTAGAATAAACGACAGATCTTTTATCTAATTTTGTATCCTTTGTAGTGTTATAACTTGATATTGAGATAAAACCAAATATAAAAGCAATCAAAGCTATACCCACAATGACAATAAACGGTACTCTCCAGCTGGCATTATCAATAATCAATCCTGTAAATGTAGGACCTATTGCAGGTGCAAATTGAATAACTAATCCGGCAAGACCCATTGCAAAGCCACGATGTTCTCTAGAGAATAAAGTAAATAACGTAAACTGCATAAGTGGCATTAATAATCCAGCACCCATGGCTTGGATAACTCGTGCGGTCATCAATACACCAAAGTTAGGAGCTAGCGCAGCTATAATAGAGCCTAAGAGAAATGTTCCCATAGCTGCAAGATATAAAGGTCTCGTTTTAACTTTATCCATAAGATAAGCAGTAAGTGGAATCATAACCCCATTGACAAGCATAAATCCAGTTATCAGCCACTGCGATGTATTTTCATTAATTTTTAATTCACGCATAATATGAGGCAAATCAGTATTCAATAAAGTTTGATTTAAAATGGCCACAAAAGCACTTATTAACATTACAGATACTATTAAATTACGTTTTGTTTTAGGTAACTGATTACTGGCCATAAATAATTACTCCTTTTTATTTTCTTAACAGTTAATTATTCAACCAAATTTAAAAGAGCAATACAAACTAATTGCTTAATAGAGTTATTTTTTATTATTTAAATTTTTACTTTCCGGATAAAAAATTTCTTTGCATATAAATAAAAAGCCTATGATAATCATAATTACCCAAAATTGAATATTGATGTAAACGTAATGTATATGAACAATAAAATAGAACATTATTGTAGTAACAATATAAGAAATTAGATGAAAGGTTATTCCTTGAAAATATGGATTACTAGGTAGCTTTTTCTTAAAATAATTCATTAAATGCTCAACTGCAAATAAAGTAAAATAGCCTAATACGATATAGCTGCCATAATAAAATAAATTATCATAAAAATTTTTATTATATCCGAAATAACCTAAATGAAAGAAAATAAGAATTCGACTTAAACCATACAATCCAAATCCTAAGAAAGTTAAAAAAATTGCACCTGATAATACAAAGATAGCGAGAACAATAAGTGTTACAAATAAATTATAAGATTTATTTTTAAAAAATTTCATCACACTTGTCCCCCCTTACTTTTTATAATACATGTTTATATTATCACGTATACATTATCATATAAAATATAAAATTTTAGTGATGATTTAACTATTACATGTACAATTTTAATATCTTGTCTAAGTTAAAAAATTATATAGTATCACTTAAAAAGTAAGTTCCTGGGACATCAATTCATGTCTTAGGTGTTTTTAACGCATTGACAGTCGATGACTGAATTGAACATACGCTTATATCAAGCTCTTCTCAACTATAGTTCGGGACCCCAACAAAAGTAATTTCATTACAAAAATTCTACATACAGTGTAAGTTGGGGTTCAGGGCTGGTTCAACGCATTCAATACGAATTCTGTCCCACTTCACTCAAAATTAATCATTATACATTGATGCAATTGGTCTTTTTAAGAGAAGTATTTAACTTTTTTGGCTTATGATATTTTCATCTTTATAAATAAAAAACCACATTATTGTTAAACATAATGAAATGATAATTATCAATCCTAATACATTATGTAAGTTATCTCCTAATAATCCAAAGTTTATAGCATACATGTATCCCATAATCGTCGAGCCCATTGAAGAACCTAGATTCTTAGTCAATGCATAAAATGACATCATTTTTTTCATATTTTTTGGTGTACTTTCCTCTTGCACTATAACACTATCCTTAGTATAAACAAAACCAAAGCTAAGCCCTGCAAAAATTACCGCAAAAGCGATAAGTAAAGGGACTTTTAAGCCAAAAATAATTATAATACTGCATAGTATAAGAACCGTAAAAGAACAAATATACAATGCTTTTCTAGTCATGTACATCTCAATTTTAGCTAAATTAAAGTTAAGTGTAATCCAAGCTACTGATAATGGAAAAATAATTAAACCACTTTGTAATGGGAATAAGCTTAATTTCTCTTGAAGGTATACTGGGATGTACAAATTATAGCCCATTAGCGACATAGCTATAAACAAATCAGTTATAAATACTAAAACTATAGAAGTATTAAATTCTGAAATTGGTAAAAATGGCTGTTCTACTTTAGTTTCTATTTTAAATAACAGCCAAAGGACAATAACTGCTAAAATAATAGAAACAATATTAAAAATGATTTGATGTTGATTAAGTAATCCAAACATTAACAACGCTATAAAAATGTAAAATATGGTTAAGCCCTTTACATCAAAGCGACTTGGATTAGCATGTTCTTCATTTGGAAAGTGAAAAGTAATAAAAACTAATATAATAGCTATGATTGCTATCGGTAAATTTATAAAGAACAACCAATGCCATGTAGCAAACTCCAAAATAGCTCCGCCTAATAAAGGCCCTATAATACTTGAAATTCCCCAAACACTTCCCACAATTCCCATTATTTTATATCTAAGTGGTATTTCAAATGCTAACTTAGGTACAATTTGTGATAGAGACATCATAACGCCTGCTCCAAAGCCCTGTATAACTCTAGAAATAATTAAAAAAGTAAATGTGTCACTCAACCCTGACATCAAACTACCGATGGCAAAAAGAGAGACACCTATAACAGCTATGTAAAGAATTTTAAATCTTGATAATAATTCTCCGACAATCGGATTAGCAATTACTAAAGCTATAAAGTACACCGTAAAAACTAACGACACAAAATTTCCAGCATGCAGATTGGTCTTTATGGTTGGTAAAGCTAAAGAAATAATAGATGTTTCTATAGCAGCCATAAACATGATAAGTATAAGTGCTGTAACAGTTACTATTGACTTTATCCTCATAGTAAAAATCTCCTTTAAACTTAAATTGAACTTTAAAATCATAAGATTATCAAAATTTGTATACAGTCATCCATTATGATAAATTTTAATAAATGAAAAAATAAACGGCAGAGCCAAATGTGCTCTACCGCTTATTCTTACCTACATAAAATAAAGAATACCTATCATATGTAAGAAAGAAGCTAAAACTATAAATATATGCCAAATCATATGGAAATATGGTCTATTCTTTTGAGCATAAAACCATGCGCCTATTGTATATGAAAGGCCACCGAGAAAAATAAATAAAATAAACAACCATGAAGTTCTTATGATGATAATTGGTAAAAATATAATTCCAACCCATCCCATGATTAAATAAACAATGAGGCTAAGTTTATGATTTACAGTTGTAGCAATAGATTTATACAAGATACCCCATAAAGTAGTTCCCCATAATAAGATAGTAACTAACCACCCTAGCCATCCTCCAACAACAGTCAGCAGCACAGGTGTATATGTTCCTGATATTGCAACGTATATCATACTGTGATCTATAATTCTTAAAATATATTTCTGAGCTGTTTCATTCTGCATTGAATGATAGATTGTTGATGAGATTAACATCATAAAAATACTTATGACATAAATTGAAACACTAACTGATTCTAATGTACCGCCTTTATTAAAACTATGTACTGCTGCATAAGGTAAAATAAATAACGTTAGTAATGCAGCTGCACCATGTGACGCTGCATTACCTATTTCTTCTCCGAATGATAAAGGAATGATATCCTTGAATGTTTCTACAACAGACTCGTTTTTTTTATGCTTAGATGATTGAGGCATCTATGCCACCGCCTTTAATTAAATCAAGCCCATTCTTTTCAAATCTTCTGTAGCAGTTTCTACACTATCTTTTCCTTCTTTATTTTTTAAAGGCGAAAATTCTTCTTCTCTTGGGACTTGTAACGTAATAAAACTTGTTCCATATTTAAAAATATCAAAATAAAACAATTCAAATTTTAGTGTAGGTAGTTCAACTACTCCAAAATTTTCATCTAACTGTTTTAATTTCTTGATAGCCAAATGATAAGGTAACTCTCTATCTACAGCACTATTAATAAACGCAAGCTTAAATGCATGTATACCTATATTGGCGTTATAAAAATCATTAGCCACTTCAGGATTTAGTTCAGAATACTCTAATACTGTATCTTTACAATCAATATTCACTAAACGTCCAACACTTTCCCCATTTTTTGGCTGAATTGATTTAGAAGTAATATCTCTATTATGTACGACTGTGTAACCTGCAAATAGTGGATCTAAAACTTTAACAAGTACATTATCAATATTATTTAAAAATATATATTTAACATGATCTCTTTCCATTTTATCTAAGTATCCAGCTTGCTTAAGTGATTTAAATACACCACCATTACCATTTGGCGTCTCCATAATATGTCCATCTTTGTTCAAAATAAGCTTTCCTTCTTCACTTAAAGCTACTATATTATCTTGTTTGAAGAAGTGCATGTGATTAGAATCATAATCAAAATAATGATGCTGTTTGAAATAGTTTAATGTTTCTTCATGATTAATATCGCTTGTCATGATATACCAGTTGATAGTATGCCCCGTTTGTTTCTTAAGATGAATCAATTGGCGGGCTTGAAGTTCAAACAAACTTATTCCTTCTATTTCAAATGAACCTTTAGGTCCTTTATAGCCAAGACGTGTACCTTGTCCGCCAGCCATTAGTAAAACTGCAAATTCACCATTTCTAATCGCTTCAAACCCTTTTTGTTCATATGTATATTTTTCTTTTTCAGTGAATTTTGATTTTACTTCATACTCAACTTCAGAGACAGAAGATATATCATCAATAGATTGTCTATTAACGTACAAATGTTGATATAACTTTTGTATGTCTTCAAGATTGAGTTCTTCTACTTTATCTTCTAAAGCATATTTTTCATTATTACTCATTAATTTCTCATATTCATACAAATGTTCTTGGTTATATTTTTCCAATTGATTTTTGTCTAACATGATAACTCTCCTTGTGCATTAATGATTTTAAATGTTTATTCCCTGACTCACACAAACTTAATGTGATAACCACTGTTGAGTGAGGTGATTGATATATGGTTGAAATAGTGTATATAAGGCTCCAACACCTAACGCAGTAGCTAAAGACAAATCCACTAGTCCCCCAGTTTTAAAATGAATTGGTGATACTACATTAATTCGTAATGGGTAAAATAACTTAACACCTTTTGGGGTTAACATGTCTAGTATAACATGTGAAATCATACCAATAACAATTGCAACCATATAATACACCGGAGTTTGGATTAAGTACAGTAAAAAAATAATAGTAGCGATAAAGGATAATGAATGGGTAAAAGTCCTATGCCCAAATAATAATCTAGTTATAAAACTTAATATTTTAAATCGTCTCCCAAATTTACTTTGCGTATGACATATATCAGGGAGCAAACTAGAAATTACTGATAATATAATAATAGTAACTGAAGTAAATACATCTGTTTGAAGATATTGAGTAGTAAGTGCGCCAACTAAAAAGCCGCATGATGCATGTGTTTTTCCTGTCATTGAACGTTCTCCTTCTTGTATGTATCTTATCACATATGTAACCAAAAAGCGAACATACTTTCGTGTTATTCACACAAAACAATTAGTATGGCACAATATATAAAAAGCATCACATAATACTTGAAAGCGATTACAAAATTATTTATGATAAACGTACAAACTATTTAAAGGAAGTATTTTTAATGGCAATGACAGTAAAGAAAAATGATAATGAGGTACGAATTCAATGGCGAGTTGCAGATATCAAAATTCCAACTAATGAAATTAAACATGTTTCACAAGACCAAGATATTCATGCAGTACCAGAAGAAAACGGTAAGGAGATTTCTCGAATCGGTTCTACATTTGGAAAAACTAATCGTGTTCTTATTGATACTGATCATCATTTATGCATTATCTACACACAAAATGACCAAAAGGTATATAACGAATTAACTAAATAATAAGTACATACTTTTTAAATAAATTTACTGTCGACAAAGTTCTAAACTTTGTCGACAATTTTATATATTTTTATTTATCATACGTTATTAACAACTATTTCACTTCATTCATATTCATAATTAGATGATTAAATTGATATTAAAGCTTCTTCATATTATATTGAAGGTAATACATTTGGAGGTATGACATATATGTTTGTGGTAACTAATAGAATTACAGTAAAAAAAGGATTTGCAGAAAAAATGGCACTCAGATTTACAAAAGGTGGTCAACTTCAATCTTTAAAAGACTTTAATAGCATTGAAGTTTGGCAAATTGAGAGAGACGTATATAGTAAAGACTTGTATGTTAACTCTTGGTGGGAAACCGAGGAAGATTTTAAAAATTGGGTTAACAGTGATGTATTTAAAGAAGCCCATAAAAATAGTGGGCAATCAAAAGATCCACCCGTCATTAATAGTGAAATAGTTAAGGCTAAAGTACTATCACCTTTAGATAGACTATAAGCAAATCCAGGGAAATGAGCTTGGGACATCAATCATCAGGTATTTTTAGCATATTGGCAGTCGATGACTGAATTGAAAATGCGCTTATATCAAGCTTTTTTCAACTCTAGTCCTCGTTGCAGGGGTGAGACAACGAATTCAATATGAATTCTGTCCCCCTCCCATTTATTTTTATTTGTTCTAATGAAAAAATAAGTGAGCTAATAGCGCTATGATAGGAAGCGTTATGATTGTTCGAATTAAAAAAATCATAAAAAGCTTACCTATACTCACAGGTATTTTAGAGCCTAGTATGACGCCACCCACCTCAGATAAGTAAATAAGTTGAGAAATACTCAATGCACCTATAACAAAACGAGTTACATCGCTTTTAACACCTTCAATTAGAATAGAAGGTAAAAACATATCAGCAAAACCAATAAGGATAGTCTGAGAAGCTTGAGCTGCTTCTGGTATTTGTAATAACTCTAATAATGGTACAAATGGTTTACCTATCACTTCAAATAATGATGTATAGTTAGCAATAATAGTAGCAATTGTACCTATACTCATTACAACTGGTAAAATAACAAACCACATATCTACAACAGTTTTCAATCCAGAAATGAAAAAATCCTTGATTCCAGGTGCTTTGATTCCCACGTCAGTTGCCATATCAAAACCATGTCTTAAAGCTGTTTTACCCTCTGGTAATTGTTCAGTCCTTGCTTCATCAGAAACATCTTTTGCATATTCATCAGGTATATTCTTAAGTGGCCATATTCTAGGCATAATCATTGCGGCGATTAAACAAGAGATAACTACAGTGATATAAAAGTAAAAAAATTGATTTTGCATTTTAATCGTTTCAGCAATGACAATAGCGAATGTAATTGACACAACACTAAAAGTTGTTGAAATCACTGTTGCTTCTCTTCTAGAATAATAACCCTCTCCATACTGTCTACTAGTAATTAAAACCCCCACAGTACCATCACCAATAAATGATGCTAAGTTATCAACAGTTGATCGACCTGGTAAAGTAAATAATGGTCGCATAATCGGTCTAAATATTGGTCCTAATAATTCTAGCAATCCATATTCCATTAATAATGGTAAGAATAAAGCAGCAAACAAGAAAACAGCTACAAGCGTTGGTAATAAGCTTGAAAATACCAATCCCCCCCCCGTATCTTCTGTGTAAATCATCTCAGGACCTATCTTTAAATAAGTTAACCAAACAAATACAACGGCTAATATTCGAAGTATTAACCACCCTATTTTTACGTTAAACGCACTGTTCATTAATCCTTGTGGGTTCAATTGATTTTTAAAAACTGTGGAACATAATATGGTTAGAATTCCAGAAATTGTGATAATCAAAACAATCAATGGCGACATGATTCCTCCTAACCAATCTTTTAAACAATTTGCTAAAAATGCTACTGGCAAAGTGGTCTGCTTTTTACCATCCTGAACGACTGGTATAGGGATTAAAAATAAAATAATCCCTAAGATCGACATCGTAATAAATTTGACTCTTCCCTTTAAGATGTCTCTTTGCGTATATCCTTTCATAATCATTCAATCCATTTCTATCTATTTAGGTTTTAAATTAATTCCAAAAACTAGTTTAACATTTTCATATATATGCAATTTTATGAATAATTACGTATAGACCACTATACGCTATTTATTAAGTGAGCGCAATCCTATACTAAAAATAACTCCCTTTAAAGTTTTCATTTTTAAATGTTTACTTTAAAGGGGGTATTAAAATCAGTAACGAGCTTATACAGAAATACTTTATAAATAATAATTGTGTTATTTCATTTTACGTAGTAAGAATAAGAAATATGGTGCCCCAATAATTGCAATAACAACACCTACTGGTATATCAAGTGGTGGTTGTATTCCACGTGCTAATCCATCTCCGAATGTTAATAAAATCGCTCCTATTAAGCCAGACATAACAATTACATGTAAATTCTTATGTCCTACAAGTTGTCTAGCAATGTGAGGCGCTATCAATCCTAAGAAGCTAATTCCACCGACAACAGCAATAGATGCACCTGCCAGCATCACAGCTAAAACAAGAAGAATCATTTTTAAAAATTTTGCTCGCGCTCCAAGTGCAATAGCAACATGATCACCTAAATTTAAAATATCGAGTTGATAACATAAGAGTAAAACTAGAGGAACTGTAATCATAAACCATGGTAAAACACTGTAAAAATTTGAAATATTATGGCCATACAAACTACCTGTTAACCAAATTAAAGCGTTATTTGCATCTAAAGGATTACGTATAAGTAAAAACTGCACAATAGCTATACAAATTGCACCTATAGCTAAACCTATTAACGCCAGTTTAGAACCTTTGATATCGAATTTAGATATAAGTATTGAAAGAATTAAACTGATGATTAATGCTCCTATGAATGAGCCCACTGGTAATACAAATAAAGGTGCTGATGGGAAAATCATTAAAATTAAAACTGCTGCTAAGCTAGCACCTTTTGTTATCCCTATAACATCAGGAGAAGCAAGCGGATTTCTTATCACACCTTGAATAACAGCACCAGAAATTGCTAGGCTACTTCCAATGACTAAACCTAATAAAGTTCTTGGTATACGATATTCGTTTAAAATAAAATCATCGTGAGTAAAAAAACCGACAACAGCATGAATTGGGTTAATCAATACTGAACCAATACATAAGCTGAATATAATACTAATAACTAAGAGCATGACTACGATGATATATCGCATACTGTTTTTTTGCTTAATCATATGCGATTC
The DNA here is from genome assembly GCF_900458815.1 of Staphylococcus saccharolyticus. Classification (NCBI taxonomy): domain Bacteria; kingdom Bacillati; phylum Bacillota; class Bacilli; order Caryophanales; family Staphylococcaceae; genus Staphylococcus; species Staphylococcus saccharolyticus. The sequence goes on along the minus strand of NZ_UHDZ01000001.1, from coordinate 741,348 downwards.
CCCCCTCTAACTGTAATAAATAAGAAGTAAAAGGCACCAACAAATGAGGTTACAATACCTACTGGTGATTCAAATGGATAAGTTATTAACCGACTTAAAACATCTGAAATAAGGAGTAAATTAGCTCCAAATATAAATGTTAGAGGTATCATTACTAAATAATTTTTACTTACATATCTTTTTACAATGTGTGGCACAATTAATCCTACAAATCCTATAGGCCCAGCAATAGATACAGATACTCCAGCTAAAATAATAACAAGTAATCCTACTATCATGCGCACAATCTCAGTTCTTTGTCCTAAACCTCTAGCTATGTCATCACCTAATTCCATAATCATAAGCTGACGTCCCATAAAAATTGTTACTAATACTGCAACTAGAAGACAAGGTAAAATAATTGTAATCTGTTGCCACTTTATATTAGCTAGAGAGCCTATTAACCAAAACATAACTGTATCATTAGAATCTTCATTTAATATAATAATTCCTTGCGTCATACTACTAAAGAATAAATGTATTACTATTCCTGCTAAAGCTAATTTAATGGGTGTCACAGATTTTGTAGAGCCTGAAAGTGTATAGACCGTTAAACCACCCAAAAAGGCGCCAATTATCGCTAAAATTGTTGAGTACGATCCTAGAAATGGAACTAAAACTGTGATAAGTACAATAACAAAAGACGCTCCTGCATTAACCCCAAAAATTTGTGGTGATGCTAAAGGATTTTTAGTAATTGATTGCATTAAAAGACCGGCTATAGCTAAAGCTCCACCTATCACTAATCCAGCAAGCATCCTTGGCATACGTACATTGTGTATTAAAAATGTTTGTTCTATACCAATATGTCCTGTGGCATAACTTAAAATATCATTAAATTGTATTTTTGAAGAACCAATCGCTAAATTCAAATACATTGAAATAAAAAGAAGGCACACACCCACTATAAAAGTGAGTGTAGTGCGCTTTCTCTTTTTTTGTTCAATAGCGGATTGACTATCATACATTCCCATAGCCATTGTTTTCCACCTTACTTATTGTCTTTTTTGCTATCTTTTTTAGATAATTCTACAAGTTCTTTGGCCATTTCTTCAGAAGAAATAAGTCCACGTGATCTTGACCATAAGTCGCGGTCTACGATATCAACGCGATTATTTTTAACTGCATTTAATTTTTTCCACACTGGATCTTTTTCTAAATCTTTTAATGATGGTTCATCTGAACTTGCTTTGTTTGTCATAATGAACATGCGCTCAGGGTTTACTTTAGATAATGTTTCAGTATTCATTTGTAAGTATGGTCCTTTAAGATACTTACTTAAACCTTTAGTAACGTCATCAGTTAATGCTTCTTTAAAACCAAGTTGACTCAAGAATTGACCAACATATGAATTACTTGGGTGAGCAAGTAAACCAGATTTAGATGCTACTGCTGGTAACACTTTTTGGTCTTTATTCATAGTAATTTCTTTTTTATATTTTTCAATCATTTTATCATGTTTAGCTAAACGTTTTTTACCTTCTTCCTCTTTACCTAAAGCTTTAGATATAGTCTTGAAAGCATCAATATTTTCATTGTAGTCCCCGTCGAAACTTTTAAGTTCAATTGTCGGAGCAATTTTATTTAAATCTTTATAAATGCCTTTATGTCTATTATTATCAGCAATAATTAAATCGGGTTTAAGTTTACTAATTTCTTCTAAGTTAGGTTGTTTACGCGTACCTACTGACGTATATTTTCCAATTTTATCTCTTAATGGCTTTATAATACGATCTTTCTTCTTATCATCAGCCACACCAACGGGTTTAACATCTAAGGCAGCTAATGCATCCACAAATGAATATTCAAGTACAACAACACGTTTAGGGTGTTTAGGAACTTTTGTTGTACCCTCTTCATGTTTTATTTCTATCCCATCTTTAGATGATTGATTATTTGAATCATTTGATCCTTTAATTCCACATGCAGCTACAAGGATTAATGCAAGCATTAAGCCAATTACACTAAAAAATTTATAACCTCTCATGATTCCACTCCTTAATATGTATGTGCTTACACTTATAGTTTATTGATAACGATTATCAATGTCAATAACTTATTTTATTATTTCATTAATTAAATTTACTCTATTTGAATTTAATCATATTGCATATTAACTCGAAAGCATCTCAAAACGATATATAATTTTACATGTAATATTTATGACTAGATGTACTATATTACAACTCATTTTGTTAATTATCTAACTCAATCATTAATTAAAAATTGTTTTAATTACGTGAATACTCAGGAGTATTAAAATTTTCAATTAGCGTTTGAATCTTTGAATCATAGATGTAAGTTTTAGTTAAATTTTTCATATACATGCTTTGTGATAATGCTTCATAATTCAAACTAAACTGTATTCTATCGCCCACTTGATAATGATCTTGGTTATTTAAATCAATCATTAAATGATCACTTGATGCGCCAATAATTTTAATTTCATTTGCGACTGGCTGAATACCATCAGTAAAAGTGTCTAAATAACCAATATCAACAATTGCTTGCAAATAAGACTGATTCGTTCCTTGATTTAAACGTGGTTTGATTTCGATAATTTCCGCTTCTAACACAATCGCATCTTGGTATAAACTTGCAATTGGTTTATAAGTTGTTGTATCAACACCTCTGATAAGTGCTTCCCCTATACGTAAATCATTGATTTCTCCAAGATTGTTATACATTGTCTGAGGTAACATGCTTGAATTGCCACCAGAAACAACTTTGAATTTATAACCCATTTCTTGTTCAATTGCAGTAACAAATTGATTCATCATAAATATATCATTTTCATCTGGAGCCAATGATTTAAAACACATAAAATTAAAGGCTATTCCTACGAGTTCTATATGTGATAGTTTCTGTATTTCATTGACGTAATCGATCATATCGTACGTTAAAACACCTTCTCGACCATCTTTCCAATCAATCATGAGCATGATTTGATGTGTCATACTTAATCTCTTAGCAATAGTATTTAACTTTCGTATAGTCCCTAGCTCTGTTTGGATGCTTATTTCAACATTTGAAATCATTGAGTCAAATTCAGACTCTGAAGGTGCTCGTAACAATGTAAAAGTTACCTTTAAATCTTTAAGTCTTTCGATATTATCAAGACGAGACTCTGCAAAATGAGTAATGCCTAATGACTCTATTGTTGAAACAATGCGTTTATCGCCAGCAACACACTTCACTACAGGAGTAAAATGAATGTTTTTACGTTCCAATACTGTTTGAAGTACTTTGGCATTATATTTAATTTTAGATAAATTAACATTTATTCTAGCCATGTACTACACCTCTTTTTTTATAGGATTATTTAATTCTATATTTAAATACTTTTTAACTTTGTTTTCCATTCTCATACTAAGTAATGCTTTAACTGTTATGGTAGAATCAAACAATACTTTTTTTAATGTATCTGCATGTGCTTTAGTATCATCAATTGCCAATTCAATTTCTTCACGCACTATATCAAAAAGTTCCTGCTCAATAACCTCATTATATTGATTAAAATGATGAATAAGTTCAGCTAATTGATTTTGCACAACAGCATGTTGAAATTTAGCTATCACTTCTTCAATTGTGTCAGCTAAGAGACTGCTATTAGTTATTTCAATTTGTGGCACTTGTCTTTGTAGCGTCTTTATATCAATGCGTGAGCCACCTAAATCTCTTACTAGAAATTTCATATTGTAATTAGGTCCAAGATTAACGATTGTATTCTGCATATGTGCTTCAAGTGCAATACCATAATCTTGGATATAAGCTATTAAAGGTTGAACTAAGTTTTGTGTGTATGTAGCTATAAAATGTTTAATATGATCGATAGTTACTTTATTTTCTAACCAATCTAAATAGCTATCTACTAATGCTTTATTATCAATGGGATTAGGATTTACTAGGCTAGCAGTTACGATTGTACAACCATTATCAAATATAGCTGGTTTCTGACGAATAATCATAGCGAGTTGTCTAGCTATATCTGGTTTAACATCAGCATAGGCACCAAAGGGTTCCATCGCTACTTGAAGACTAGGATATTGTTGAAGCAATCCTTGTAATGCATAACTCAATTTTGGACCATCGATTGTTGTAACCGTTGAAACAGTTCTCACAGCACTTGTTGCTTGTACATTTACAGGTAACTTAACATGATATGGAGTATTAATCAAATCCATTGTTCTAAAAGATAAAGTTGCCTTTGATGATACTGTAAAAGGGGTAGGTATCAGCACCTTTTTAGCAATCCATTCATTAAATTGCTCACCAATTGTATGATCATACTGCCATGGATGTACGAACATCACACGATAGTCTGCGATATTTAAGTTTAGAGGCTCTAAAAATCCTTTTAAGCGATGATAATGATCCGGAATTACTTCATTCAAGATAAATTGATCATCCTTTTCCATTGAAGTAGACACTATATGTTTTTTTTCAATTAACATTATCTTTAATGGAATGACCTTTTCAAATTCAGGAGCATAAACCTTTAGGTCCGTCATTGATAAAGGTAACTTGGTCTTTGTTAACGGATGAGTTGGATGTCCTTCTAAGACTAAACTTTCAGAATAACTCAAAGCACCCGTTATGCCACTATCTTGTAAATGCTGCAACCAAGTGATAAAGTTTAGTGCTTCAGGCAAACGAGTAAATTTCATACTTTGATGAATAAGTGATTGCCTATGATTAAATTGTTTATAAGTTTCAGCCATACTATCTCTACTATGGATTAACTCTTTAAAAAGTTTTTCTGAAATATTGATATCAAAAGCTTGTGTTAAGAATCTAAGTAACTCTTCTAAACTTTCAATTAGATGTGATGATTTACCGCTATTAAACATAATATCTTTTGTAAACTCATATCTTTTCATTGCACTTTTACGTTTAATATGAATCAAGAGCTGATTGTCATGATATTGAAGTTTGATAAATTGTGGTTCTTCAATCATTTGTAGACCCTCAGGAAAAATATGTTCTTTAATTATTGCGTTAATGATTCGGTACTGTATATTTTTATCTGCTAATAGCCATTCATTATGTTTCATTTTTACTTTCCTCCGCTTTTGAAATACACCATATTAAGTAGAAAATGACTGAGATACTTATTGTACTTATACCCATTATTATAAAGGTAGTTAAAATACCGAATAGTTCAGCAAAGAAACTCATTAACAAGCTACCTAGGGGTATCATTCCACGATCCATCATAATAATACTTAATACTTTCCCTCTTTGATTATCTTTCACACTATGTTGAAAATATACTCTATTTGTTGTTCTTGCCCATTGGCTAAATAATCCAATCAAAGTAATACACATAAACACGATAGTCAAGTTATGTATTACAACACCCAATAAAGCTAATCCAAACAATAGCGAACTTAAATAGTACATCTTAACTGCACTCAAGTAATTTAATATAGTTGGTAAAATTAAAGTTGCTATAATTCCACCTATTGCACAAAATGTCATAGCTATCCCAAATACTTGAGATTTACCAGAAAAAATATGATTTGTAAGTACTGGCAACAACGTAGTATAAGAAAAGCCTGTTGCCATAAAGAGTAATGACGTAATAAATATTTGACTTCCTTCAAAATTTCTCTTGAAGTAATGCATCACTACTTTTAAAGAAAACTCTTTATCTTCCGTTTGATGAGAAATGACATCGAAACAAATAGGTATGCATAATATAACTGCAATTAAATAGCAAATGGCTTGTGCTAAAAAGGTTGTCGGTGCGTGATAAATTGCTAATATAACACCTGCAATAGCTGATCCTATAGAGCGACATATATTGATGATGAAAGAATGAAATGACACCGTTTGAGTTGTAGAAATTTTATCAGATAAGTCGGGAAGTACTGCTTGTCTCACTGGTGTTTCTACTGCACTTAAAATACCTCTTAATGATGCATATATTAAGATAACCGCAATTGGTATAGACTCAAAAATAAATGTGAGTCCGCATAGTAATGCAGTTACGACAAATGATGATGATATGGTTATTCTTAACAAGTATCCTTTATCATATTTATCTGCAATTGATCCTGCCCAAACACTTAGTAGTAAAATAGGCACAAGCCGACAAAAATTTACTAAGCCTAAGTACACTGCATTATGATAAGTTGTAAGAACAAACCAGTTTAACCCTACTTGTCCAATCCAGTTACCTAAGAACAGAAGAAATGAACTGGAGAAGAAATATTTTGCCATTTAATTTCCACCTGTCTTCTAAATTGATAATAATTATCATTATCATTAATATGGATTATACAAATCTTATTTATTTTTGTAAAATAATTTTTAGAGGTGAATTATGAATTTCAATCAATTTATAAACAAAAAAAATATCCAAATGACCGCAGACGAACATAATGTTTATCAGTTTCTCCAACATTATGATGAACATTGGGCATCTATATATAAAGATAAAATATTAGTTGGACGAGATAAAGTAACTCAACGTCTCATCACTTCAATTCATAGAGAAAATTTAGTGCATGGCCGTGATAACAGTCAGTTACTTAATCGACGTAAATTTGCAGGTTATGATGTTAATGTTATTGCTATATTGGAAATTTACTTCTCTAAATCTAATATATATTTATATGCACCAGTGACAGGACAACATGCATTTGACCGGCTAGATGTGGAAGGTCCATTCTACTATCGAAGAGGAAATAATGAAGATGAATTTAAACGAGTATTACATCCAAATTTAATATTAGACTGGATACTTACAGAAGATGAAAAGTTAGATAATCATGCAAGCATGCAGTTTAGAGATGACTTAGTAAATAGCGCTGCCAATATGACATTTGCTCTTAGCTTCCAATATTTCACAATGCAAAATGACAGAGATACACTTTTTAAAATCATTAAAGATAACCAAGATAGTTATTTACGTTCTGAACAAGCTGTCATTGAAGGTCATCCTATTCATCCAGGAGCCAAGCTGAGAAAAGGTATGGATGCCTTTGAAAACTTTAAATATTCTTCTGAATTTGCACAACCTATTCAACTTAAAGTAGTATTACTGCATCATAGTTTAAGTTGTATACAAACTTTAGATGCAAATTACAATGATTCACTTAGACGTACGTTCCCGGACATGTTTAAGAATTTAGAACAGGAACTTTCGAATAAAGTTGATTTGAATGATTATCATATAATGGTGATACATCCTTGGCAATTCGACCACGTGTTATACCAAGATTATAGGGATGAAATCGAACAACAATTAATACTCATTAGCGATTATTCCATACCTTATTACGCAGGATTATCGTTTAGAACGTTGGTACCAAAATCCCCTGATCAATCACCACATATTAAATTGTCAACTAATGTTCACATTACTGGAGAAATTCGTACGTTATCAGAACAAACCACTCATAACGGACCTTTAGTTACTCGAATTTTAAGAGATATTATGAAACAGGATAAAGATTTTTCAAAATACTATTCTGCTGTTATTGATGAAATCGCTGGAATACATTTTTATAGTGACAATGATGAAAATGAAGAGATACAGACGCATCGTAGCGAACAGTTAGGTACTTTATTTAGAAATAATTTATACCGTTTTATTCCTAAAAATGTTACACCTGTTATTCCATCAAGTTTGGTAGCAACATATCCATTCAATAAAGAAACACCAATTGTTTCGCTAATCAAAATATACCAAACTTCACATAAATACGATTTATTTGAAGAAGCTGCTAAAGCTTGGATGATAGACTATAGTAAAGCGATTTTAGGATTAGTGATACCATTATATTCAAAATACGGTATATCATTAGAAGCACACTTACAGAATTCAGTAGTAACTTTTAAAGAAGATGGCTCTCTACATACGATTTATATTAGAGACTTTGAAGGTCTTCGTATTGATGAATATCGATTAAATCAAGCTGGATTTACGACTGATCATTTCCATGGAAAGTCAAGAATCCTCACAAACTCATCCACATCGGTTTTCAATAAAATGTTTTATTCAACAATTCAAAATCATCTTGGTGAACTTGTGCTCACAATTGCTAAAGCGTCACCTCAAAAAACGCTTGAAAATGAAATTTGGCAACACATAGCCATTGTTTTAAAAGATATTTTTGCAAATATGACTCATATATCAACAGATAAACGTAAAGAAATTGAAAAGATTATCTTTGCTCCAATTATCGATTATAAATGTGTAACAACAATGCGATTGGAAGATCGATCTCATGAATATACGTATATTAAAGTAAACAACCCTCTTTGTAGAAACAATGATTTATAAAACCACAAAAGCACTTGAGCATTGCGCTCAAGTGCTTTTTAGTATGCGTTATAGGTTTTTTACTTTAAACCTTCTCTTTCACTATTATTATCCTTGTTATCTTTTTCATTTTTTTGTTGCCATTCTTTTTTAGTCATAACATCGTCAACTTGCATGTTAACTTCAACAACTTCTAAACCAGTGATATATTTAACTTGTTCTTTAACTAAGTCGGTTACTTTACGGAAGATTTTAGGAGCTGATTCGCCATACTCTAAAATAACTTTTAAGTCTACAGCTGCTTGTTTTTCTCCTACTTCAACTGATACTCCAGTTGTTACATTGTTGCCACTAGAGAATGCATTAGTGAAGCTATCCGCAAATCCGCCTTTCATGTCTAAGATACCTTTAACTTCACGAGCTGCAATACCAGCAATTTTTTCAACAACTTCATCAGAAAAAGTTAATTTGTTTTCAAATTGAGGTTGTTGATTTTGTTGAGCTTGTTGTTCTTCTTCTCTTTCTTTTTCGTTAACTCCAGTTTGGTTATCATATGCTTGTTTAGCTTTATTGTTATCTACTGCCATAATAAATTCTCCTTTGTTTTAAAATTTTATAAACGTTATTTATTTTAATAAGCTCTTTAGAAAATTTTTAATATTGAGAGCTAACTCCATCTATTAAGGAAATTCAAGAAATCTTGTGTACGGTCTTTCATATACCCAATACCAATTCCTATTAAACATAAGATAATGATTAAAATTGTTTTCCAGAATCCAAGAGTTAGGAATAATATAGCTATAATTAAAAATGCTAAAAATCCAATAATACGCCATTTGAAAGATTTTAAAATATTTATTAATTGTTGTGTAGAGTCTTGTCCGTTTTGATTATTATTATCAGCCATGATATCCCTCCCTTACAACACACGTGGTCCAGATGTTTTCTGGTCACGAACATTTACTTCTAATTTTCGTACTGGTATTTCTGTAAAATGTTCAACATTATGTTTAATGTCTGAACGGATACTTTCAGATAAAGTTTTTACTTGAACATTATTTGGAACAAAAAAGTCAGCTTTGATGTCAATAAAAGATTTGTTTTTCTTGTTGTATAGTTTACTTACAACATTAGGTTGTCTTACTTGATCATATTTTGTGATAGTATCATAAGCAGATTTTTCTACTGCTTTTCGAGAAACATAAATATGACCGTCGTCAAAATCTTTATAAAGTCCAGGTTTGCGATGCGTAGGTTTGAATGTACTTAGTACTAAAATGATACCTATTAATATCAGTAGTCCCGCAAGTGCAATTAATAATGGTTGGAACCAGTTGATTTGTAAAAAGTAGTCTTGATAATTTTTGATGCGACTATCTTTTATGTACATAAACAATAAGAATCCAACAATTGCAACAATTAATAGGCCGAGAATAAAATTCTTAAGTCTTTTCACCTCGCATGTCACCTCCTTAGGCAATGATGAATTAAGTTTTTACATAAAATATGTACCCTATAAATAATTTTCAAAACATTAAAAAAAACAAATTTATATCTAATTTTAAAAATATTTAAAGAAGTACGACTTATAGTCATCTATTCCTTATTGCCTATGTTTGAAAACACTCATTGATTAAATCATCGTTTATTATTGATTGATTTGTAATAATACCGACTATTGTCACCTTTATTTTTAACTAGTAAAGAGTCACTAACTCTAACTGAATATTTCGATAATTATTCAAACACTGTATAATAATACTCTTTTTATAACGAATAGTTAGCGTGTCGTAGGTGTGATAATTATTTTAAAACATATAGAAGCAATGAATCAATAAATATCTTTTCCTAAACCACTAATTTTCTATATTGATTACTAGTTTTCCAATCATAGTATTTGACTCTAAAATTTGATATGCTTGATAAAGCGTTTCAGCATTTAAACCTTCAATAACTTTTGTAGATGTATGACGAAAATGTCCTTGCTCTACCTTTTCTGCAATATCTTTTAAATAATTATGATGTTTTATCATATCTTGAGTATTACAGAGTGGACGCGCAAACATAAATTCATGTGTAAAAGTAATACTCTTTGATTTCAATGCATTTAGGTCTTGATGCTCATTGAATGCAACAATTGTAGCAATGTGACCTCTAGGTTTCACTAAATCAATCATAGTTTCATAATACATATCTGAGTTAAACATACAAAAAATGCAATCTACGCCATCAATGCCATGTGCTTTAAATTGCCGTTGTAAATTTTCCTTATGATTTAATACAATATCTGCACCTATGTCTTTTGACCATTGTGTTGTTTCTTTTCTTGAAGCCGTTGTTATTACTTTTAAATCATAATAATTAGCGATTTGTGTAGCAATACTTCCTACACCACCAGCACCATTAATAATAAGAAGCGATTTGCCATTATTGTCGCTAGAATCTTGTGAAATACCGAATACGTCAAACAAAGTTTCATAAGCTGTTATACCAGTTAGTGGCAAACTCGCTGCTTGCTCTGCGCTCAAATGATTTGGTGCAAGGGCAACTAAATATTCTTCTATAAGTTGATATTCTTCATTTGATCCATTTTGGTTAGGAGAACCCGAATAAAAGACTCTATCTCCTGGTTTCAAACATGGATACCTGGTCACCAGCTTTTTCAACTATACCAACTGCATCAAACCCAAGTATACGTGGTGCTTCGTCTACTGACATTAGTCGTTGCTTTGTATCTACGGGATTCACACTTATACTTTGTATTTTAACTAATAATTCATGTCCAGAAGGCATCGGAATATCAACATCAAATGCTTCAAATTGATTACCCTCTTCTAATTTTAAATGGCGCATTATATCCTATTGCTTTCATTATGCCACCTCTTAAAACTTATTTATATTGATTATAGCATTAAGTTCGAACACATCGGTTGAATTTGAGCATTAAGTTAACAATATAATTTCGACTACTGCATTTAGGTTTTATGTAAAATCAAACAATGAGCAAAGTTTTTTCGGAAATGTTATTAACTTAATACCAACCTAGTTTACGATACTTGTTTAAAGTTGGACAGCATTCATTTTAAATTCACAAACCTACTTTTACCCAACATGCTTTGTCTGTAAAATTTCGTTATGAAATTCTTTTTGTTGTAGTTTCGTTCCCAAAATTACTCAGTTTAAAAATTGATTTAAGGATAATCTTGAGTTGAGGTTTCCAATTTAAAAATGAAAATCACGAGTTAATCTCATTATTTATCAGTCAATAATTATGAATATGTTTAATCATCTATAATTACGATTTATGTTTCACCATCATTTGGCTAAGAAGCCCTCTTCTAATAAAAACTTTACTTCTGGAACGTTATCAATAAATTTTCTAGATTAAAAGTACTTATAGTTTAAACCTCTAATCATCAGCGACTTTAATGACTTGCTTACCAAAATTATCTCCAGTCAATAAGTTTCTGAAAGCTTTGGGTACTCTATCAAACCCTTCTTCAATTGACACTTCCGTTTTGATTTTACCTTCTTGTACCCATTTCGCAAGTTGTTCACTAGCATTTTTAAAATCATCAGCAAATTCTGCTACAAGGAAACCTCTCATCATTGCTTGTTTTTTAATAAGTGTTCCTTGAATTCTTGTACCTATGTCTTTTTCTGGGTGATTGTAAGAAGAAATAGCCCCACATACTGGTATTCTAGCATGAGTATTAAGATGTTTGAAGACTTCGTCTCCTATTTCACCACCTACATTTTCATAGTAAACATCTATACCATTCGGCACAGCTTCTCTAAGCGCTTGTGCAAAATTATCTTTTTTGTAATCGATTCCACCATCAAAGTTTAATTCTTCAGTGAGATAACTCACTTTTTTGTCTCCACCGGCAATACCTACGACTTTGCAACCTTTAATTTTAGCAATTTGACCTACTACTGAACCAACTGCTCCTGATGCTGCAGAGACTACAACTGTCTCGCCTTCTTGTGGTTCTCCAATATTTAACAAACCATGATAAGCTGTTTGTCCAGGCATTCCTAAGACACTTAAATATAAATAAAGCGGAACATCAGTTGAAGGTACTTTATTCACTTGTTGACTATTTACTGTATTAATTTTCTTCCAAGGGAGCATCCCTACAACGATATCTCCTTCTTGAAATTCATTGGCATTTGATTTTAATACTTTAGTTACAATGTGCCCGTTGAATGGCTCTCCTTGTTTAAAAGGATTCACATATGAATCTACATTTGTCATACGTCCTCTCATATACGGATCTACTGAAATATATAATGTCTTTAATTGTACTTCATGACCTGAAGGTTCTATAACTTCAGTATCCTCATATTTAAAAGTATCATCTTGAGGCATACCCTCAGGTACTTTATTAAAAACAATTTGTTGATTGTTATTCATAATCTCACCCTTTTTAAATAGTTTATAGCTATACTATACCTCTTAAAGAACTATCGCAATCATTATTAGGTTAACTTTTGATTGAATATTGCAATAGTTGGTGAAGAACTGGCTGTTGTGACAAGAGTTTACTGTAGGTCTAGATTTACCGAGGATTATTAGGTTAATATTTTTTGACATGAAGGATTAATAGAATATTAGACTTTGCTAATTAATTGTAAAAGTGCTAGATTTTGTCGCTGTATTGATAGATGGGTTATGGGGAAAATAAATGTTGCACTTTGTTAAGTGTTTGACGAAATGTTTGAATAACGTAGTTGCTTAATTAAAATGATTAAGTCATTTAACATACTAATGTCTTGAATGAATCAACATATAACTACTTTATATTATGACCCGTTTACCCTAAGAAGTAGTCGTGTAGTGGGCTTGTGTAGTTATTTATTCCACAAGAATTGATTAATTTTATTAGCAACATCTTTATTTTCGTGTAATTGACTATGTTGAGCTGTCTTACCTGTATATTTTATTTCTTTATAAAATTTAGGGCTATTACCTAGTAAATACTTAAGAGATTGTGATAAACTATTTGACACACGTCCATCCGAATGACAACCATCTTGAAGATCACCGTAGATATTTAACACTTCAATTTACTTTCCTTTGTAGATGTTCTTGAGTATTAAAAGTTATTTGTAACCGTCATTCATTCTGCTAGGTTTACCATTTATATTTATGCTAATTTCATTCACTTTGTCATTAATATTTAAAACGCCATTATAAACACCAGCAATATTAACTTCTTTTTTAATTGAGGTAAATCATTATCAATACCATTGTTTTTCATATAAAATGCAAATGACATGTTTCCCATTGAATGACCAACAAAGTTGAATTGTTGAATATCATACCGCATTTTAAGTTGTGTTAATTCATCTTAATCCATTGTGCATTCAGATTAAAATCGCCGTTTTGATTATCTGTAAACTCCACTTTAATAATTGGGTTTCTAGCGTAAAGACTCAACTTTGTATCAAAGGTCACTTTCCCATTAGGCGTAACTTTAGCTGTAGTTATATCTTTGGTAACACCTTTTTTTACTGCTTGATTAACCATAAACGTCTCAGAGTTCTCACTTCCGCCATAACCAAGGACAAATACTGTTGCAATTTGATTTGTAGTAAAAGATGTTGGAGATGACGTATATGTCACTGTTTGTCTATTATTAAAAATAATAATTAAAATTAATGTTCCAGCTGCAATGACAATAAAGACTATTGTTGCTAGTTTTGATTTCATCATTACCACTCTTTTTTTATTTATTATATACCATTCGTCTTCTCGATGAGCATTTATCCGATTGAAAAAAAGGATCAGATGACGGTCTGATCCTCATTTATAATAATACACTGAAAAATAAGTGTACTTTTTACTGATTATAAAATTTATTATTTAATTTCCTTACTTTCTGCTAGTTCTTTATATCAATAGGCACTTTTCTTCGGATATCTTTCTTGAGTATCAGAATCTACATAGAAAAGACCATATCTTTTCTCATAGCCATTTGACCATAAGAATACGTCCATTAGAGACCATAAGAAATATCCTTTAACATTCGCCCCATCTGCAATGACGTTTAAATTTTTTTAACATAATCTATACATGCATCATCATGAACAGTCTTTTCTTTTTCATCAAATTCATCTTTATATCCTAATCCATTTTCAGTTACATATATTTTATGATAACTAGGATAATCTTTAACTACTCTCATGATTTGATCGTATAAACCTTGCGGGTAAATCATCCAATCCCAATCTGTACGTGGTACATCAATATCAAATTCACGTTGCCCAACGCCTTTAAGTTGATATTTAGAGCCTCCTTTATCTCCGGTAGCGTTGTGCGTGATTTCTGATTCTCCTTCATATCCACGCATCCAATCACTCATATAATAGTTGATACCTAAAAAATCATTTAAATCTTTAGCTGCATCTAAAATTTTGTAATCTTCATCAGAAATTTCAAGTTGACCACCATTTACCGATAAAATATGCTGTACACCGGCCATTGTTTCACGTGAGTATTTCCCTAAATACGTAGCATTTAAGATAAATTTATTATGAATGATGTCTTCAAGTTCTGCCGCTTTAACATCTTCAGGATTAGAAGAATCATATGGATATTTGGTTGGTAATGCATGTACCACGCCGATTTCACCATTATAATTACAATCTTTAAAGAGTTTCACTGCTCGTGCATGTGCAACCATCATGTTATGATGTGATTGAAATACTTTTTCAAAATCATATTTAATACCTGGTGGGAATTTGCCAACTAAATATTGGCCATCTCCAATAGGTCCAATCTCATTAAATGTTGTACAGTATTTAACTTCAGGAAATTCTTTAAAACAAAACTCTGCGTAATCTACAAAATAGTCAATTTTTTTACGATTTAAGAAATCTCCATCTTTATGACTTCTGGTGTATCAAAATGATGAAGTGTTATAAATGGTTCTACATGACGCTTGTGACATTCTTCAAAGAGTTTATGGTAATATTCAACACCCTTGGTATTTACTTCACCATATCCTTTAGGGAAAATTCGAGACCATGCAATTGAAATACAAATGCCATTTACCCCAAATTCCTCACTTAATTTTAAGTCAATGGGATATTTATTATAAAAGTCACTTGCAGGCTCTGCAGTATACCAATAATTTTTCTCTAAGTACGTATCCCATGCGACACGTCCTTTACCATCAGTTTGAGTTGCACCTTCTGCTTGATAAGCTGCTGTTGCTCCACCAAAAATAAAGTCTTCAGGTAATTTCTTAGTCATGTATAAAACTCCTATCTAGTTTTTAAATTGTTGTTGTATAATGCTGCTTCGCCATCTCTAGTTAATTTGATATATTCAGCACCTTATGTTTTAACTAATTTAATACCTAATTTATCAGTGTCTTGTTTAATATCTTCATAATTTGATGCCACTTGTGGGGCTAAAATAATGAGTTGATATTCTTTCATAATATCTACATGCGAGCCATACCCTCCAGCTGCTGCTTTTACTGATACATCATACTCTTTTGCGACTTTGTTTAGAGCATTTGCTAATAAACCACTTGTACCACCACCGGCACACAACACAAGTACATTGATTTGCTCAGTAATTAAATCATTTGTAGCTGTGTTGGTAGATGTTTCGACCGTTGATGAATGAGTTTCTGATGCAGTTGATTCAGAAGCGTTTGTAATAATAGCATCTGCTTTTTTAGTATCAAAATTGGCAGCTACTTTATCTTTTAAATCATTATCAACTTCTACGCGCCCTTCTTCCTCATCTAAGATTTCGCTATCGTATACTTTTAAGAATGGATAATAGATAATAATATCCACAATGATTAAGACAATGGCTAATACAAATGATAATAATACAAATTGTGTACCCATAATAATTCCTAAAGGTCCGGGAGTTGTCCAAGGTAAGTTAATACTAAAACTATTCATTCCGAGTGCATCAACGAAGAACTTGAAAATCCACACATTGACGATTGGCGTTAAAACAAATGGAATAAAGAACACTGGATTGAGTACCAATGGTGCACCAAACAAAATTGGTTCGTTAACACCAAAGAACGTTGGTACTACCGATGCACGTCCAATTGCTTTGTTACGTTTTGATTTCGTCATCCACATAAACATAAATGGAACAACTAAAGTGGCACCGGTACCACCCATTGTTGCGATAAACATTTGAGTACCAGAAGTAATAACTTTATCAGCGTGTTCCCCAGTATGTAATAACTTTAAGTTTGTTTCAACATTGGCATAAGTAATATCTGCAATTGCAGGTTCGATGATTGAAGGTCCATGTATACCAACAAACCAGAAGAAAGCAAACGCTCCAAAAATAATTGTCACACCTATCCATCCATCTGCTGCAGTAAATAGTGGTTCAAAGACTTTCAGTACCTCTTCTGCAACATTCGTTTTAACAGTTGAGTGAATGATTAAATCAAACGCATAAAGTACTAATATAACAATTGAAAATGGAATAATATCTTTGAATACTTGAGAAATGTTAGGTGGTACTTCTTTAGGCATTTTGATAGTGATATTCTTTTTAACACAGAAGTAATAGATAATCACTGTGATAAATGCACTTAAAAAGGTTGTTAATAAACCTTTTGTTCCCATAAATGCACTCAAGAAGCCACCATCTTTAGCTGGATCTGAAGCTAAGAATAAGAATCCACACATTGATACAAGCATGGTTGAGATAAAGTTGATTTGATTCGTACTTTCTAATTTACGATTGTATGAATCTGTTAAAGATTTGGCTGTTGTACCTGCAACAAGAAATGCAACGAGACCCATCGTATAATTGTAAGCTTTCATTAAAATCATTTCCATGTCTTTACTCCATTTAAAGCCAAAGACATTTGGTACATAAGCAATTAATAAGAACAAACTAGAGAATAAGATGACTGGTATAGCTGAAATAAAGCCATCACGAATTGCTCTTAGGTAGATACTTCTAGATAATTTTTCGAAAAATGGTTTTCCCTTTTCTATCTGAGCTATTAATTTCTTCATCAAGCTCATCACCCTCTTTTATATAGTTGTATTAAATGCTTCATTAAATCTTTGAGTAAAATTGTAGTCATTAAGTGATCTTGACCATGCATCATTGTCACGCTATAAGCAATATCATCACCTTGTGCTTCTTTTTGAAGTAAACTCGTTTGTGCACGATGCGCATCAGCAATACATTGCTCTGCTTCCTCAATCAATGAATCAGCTTTGACAAAATCTCCCTCTTGTGCCGCTGTTAAAGCTTCTAGAAACTTAGACCGTGCGTCTCAAGCGTAGGCAACTATTTCAATGTACTTCTTCTCTATTCATGATGTGTTCGTCCCCTGACGTAGCAGTTACTTCAAGAACATTGTTTAATTCATCAATATTTTTAAATCCTGTAGGTACGCAACCATTCTCTAGCTGTATCCTCACCTTGTTCGATATAAACTTGAACCGCACTAGACCAAGTTACTCTACCACAAAGTACACCATTAAATTTAGCACCAGCATCATGTGCAAATTTTAAAGTTTCTTAGAACAACTCTGCGGAAACCCCAGCGCTAAGATAAATATATGATAAGTGCGTTGAAGCATCTTGATATTTAAAGTATGGTGCTGCTGCTTCTTTTGAATAAACAACTTTACCCTTAGCAAACCCTTCAACATATTTCATGTTAACTGGAACTTCTACTTTTAAAACATCAACATTGAAGCGTTCTTCAGAAAATAATTTCATAGCTTCATTAACCTTTCTTGGTTTAACTTTGGCAAATTCAACACTACTATTATCTGGAATATTATCATCATATGTTAAGACTTCTAAGAAGAATGGTATGTCTTCAGCGACACATTCTGAACCAATACGTTCAATATATGCTTTCTTCTGAATGTTAATCTCTTCAGCGTCATCAACATCGTAATATAGTAAAAATTTAACTGCGTTTGCACCTTGTTCTTTAAGACGCTTTGCAGACCAATCAACTAAACAGTCTGGTAATCGTCCTTTCGCATTGACGTCATATCCTGTTTTTTCATATACAAGTAATAAATCACAATCGTTATTACTTGCTTCTGATGCTGGCAATCCATATTCTGGATCTAATAAAATTGATGAAGCATATTGCGTTAACTCCTCAGAAACTAATACTTTTAAGCGTTCTATTTGTTCTACTGTCGGATCTTCTGATTGGTGTTTAGCCATCATCCGTTTTAAAGCCCCACGTTGGTCAAATGCTAATGCAGAAATAATACCTTTATTATTACTAAGCTGTTCTATTGATGTCGTTTTTTGAGTTGTTTTCACCATTTTTTACACCTCTATGATTTCAATTTGATCAAAAAGTTTCTCGTAATTAGATTTATTCACATAACCAGTTTGTTCCTCTTGAGCGTTTAACATCCCTAATGTGTTAGCTTTTTTCAGCAAATCTTCATCTGTTTCATGATTGACGATTGCAGAAGCTATTCCAGCTACCGTAGAATCACCAGAACCAACGGGGATTAATCACTTCAATTGAAGGAATATTGACTTTATAAAATCGTTGGTTATGTCTAACGAATGCACCATTAGCGCCTAACGAAACGATAATCCATTCGACTCCATTAAATAATTCACTTGTAGTTGCTTGCTTTAGTTCGTCTACTGATTCATGAATAGTTATTGCTAATAATTGTTAGGTTTAACAACAGTTGGTTTATTACTATTCTTAAGTGCTGCTTTGAGCGCTAAACCTGAGCAATCAAGTACTGTCGGTTTATTATTTGTGCTACAGATATCGATAATTTTTAAATAGTAATTTGTATCAAGACCGTCAGGAAGGCTTCCAGATATAACAACGCATTTTTCCTTAATAATTAAGTGTTTTAAATGGTTTATAAATCCATTTGCCTCTTCTCTACTAACAGTTGGACCTTTTTCTAATATTTCTGTTTGATTTCTGCTATGTAATATAGCGATACAATTACGGGTTTCACCTTTAATTTGATAAAATGAGTGTGAAACTTCATGTTCATCGAGTTTACTTTCAATAAATTCTCCTATTTTACCACCAATAAATCCTGTAGCTAAAACATTCTCATTAAGTTGATCCAACACTCTTGTAACGTTAAGCCCCTTTCCTCCAGCTGTTTTACTTACTTGACTTACTCTATTTATTGTATTGATGTGTAATTCTTCTAGTGGATAAGAAATATCTACTGACAGATTGAGTGTTAAAGTTAATATCATGATTATCTTCCTCAATCGTGGTACTCGCCTTTATCCCACTTTTCTAAAAATTCATCAAAGAAATGTGGATTATTTTGATTAGCGTTATGACTTTCAAGATGTTCAATTTTGGCAATTAACTTTTTATTTTTTTTAGTAGATTTATATTCAGCTTTAATAAATGCATCAACGATATCGAAGATAAAGAGTTCTCCAGATACTTTACCGCCGAAACTTACAACGTTCGCATTTAATTCTTCTTTTGAATAAAGGGCTGATGTCATATCACGTACTAATGCAGTTCTAACTCCTGACACTTTATTTGCCGCATTACTAATACCTACGCCAGTACCACAGATACAAACTCCTAAATCTGCTTTGCCACTCGCAACTTTTTCATCTACTTTTTTACCAAAAATGGGATAGTGTGTACGTGTGAAATCGTAAGTACCTACATCAATGACCTCATGACCTTGTGCTTTTAAATGTTGTGAAACTTCCATCTTTGTATCAGTAACAATATGATCGCAACCTATAGCAATTTTCATTCCTCCAATTAACACATTTTATTTAACATATATACACGGATTTGGTGACGTCCACCATCGTAATGACCATTCACAAATTCTTTAGCTACATTTTTAGCTAATGTATCTCCTACAATTTCAGATCCCATCGTAATCATGCGTGCATTATTATGACTTCGTGTCATATAAGCCGAACGTTCTTCTGAAACTTCCGCTGCAATCATGCCTTTAATTTTAGTAGCAACAATAAAACTTCCTTCGACATATGCATCTATAGCAATTCCTAAGTTTTCATCAGATTTTTGTACTTCTTTAGCTACTAACACTGTTGAATCAACAAAATCTAAATCTTTTCCCTCTGTGACATCTAAAATATCATTATCATTTTCTTCCAAGTAAACTTTAATTAAGTCTTTTAAGCATTTGCCGTCTACATCTGATCCAATAATAATCGTCATAATAAGTCTCCTTGTGAATTAATTTTGAAAGCACATATGTTTCAAAATAGAAAAGCGCTTTCAATTAACTATGTTTAAATTCAAACATTTTATGAATTTATGTTTATTTAAACTTTTGAATCCAACAAAAAAGAAGTGAGATCGAATTCATTCTGAATTCGTTGTCTCACCCTAGTGAAGTAACCCCAACTTGCTTTGTTTGTTGAATTTCTATATGAAATTCTCTTTGTTAGAACCCCAGACTATACTTAAAAAGCTTGATATAAGCGTATTTTTAAGACTTTTAACTACTGTGAAAACCTTAAAGAGCCTGTAACATACTATTTATGTCACAGGCTCTTTATAGAATTAATTTACTTTAACTGATAACTTCAACATACGATTCTATTCGTTCTTTTTTCTCTAAATCTTTGTTATCCATTAAGACTGCATTCAATTCTTTAAGGTCACAAAATGAAGAAAAATCATCTTTACCAACTTTAGATGAATCAATAAGTAAATATTTTTCAAGTGAGTGATTTAATGCTATTTGTTGTGTATAAGCTTCATCAATTAACGAAGTCATTGCAAGACCGTCTTTAACACCATTACTACTAAACCTTAATTGTTCTAATAATTGGTTTGTCATTTCCCCAACAATGCTTCAGTTAAATCACGCATTTCTCCTCCTAATAAGTAAACTCTAAAATGTAATGATTGTTTTTTCATTAATATTTTAAACACTAGTAGACAATTCGTTATGACTGTAAGCGTATGATGACTGCTTTCTTTGCTATATATCTCTTTTCTTCCATATAATGTGTATGTTTCTCCTGATGAGACATCTCTTTGTATTGAAAAGCTGAATTACTTCTAGCACCTCCATGTATTTTCGTAAGGACACCTTTCTCTTCTAGTTCTGCTAAACGACGACGTACAGTCATATCAGATACATTTAAATCTTCAACAATTTCATTTGTTCTTACAGTTCCTCTTTTGTTTACTAATTTAGTAATTTAATCTAATCTATCATATTTATTCATTTCTTTTTCACTTCCTACATTTCATTATAAAAAATGTGTTTCTTTATTAATTTTATATAAATAACTAGTGTCTAATATTTTTCTAAAAATGAGATAGTTACTTTCTTTCAATAACACTATATGATTTAAAATTATACTTTAAATAGCTTGAATTTTTATTTAGAATAATACATTTTCAATAAATAGTTAAAAATGTTTATCGTCTTCACTTTAAATCATAACATGCATTCTTTAATAATAAATTATAATAAGCATGTGAAAAATCATTTTCAAGTTAGTTCAAATAAGAAAATACTAATGAGGTGAAAAAAATGGGGAATGAAGTTCAACAATTGAAACATATTATCGACGATTCTAGTAAAATAGTCTTCTTTACAGGTGCAGGTGTTTCAGTAGCAAGTGGTATTCCAGACTTCCGTTCAATGGGCGGTCTTTTTGATGAAATTTCAAAACAAGGTCAGTCTCCAGAATATTTACTAAGTATTGATCATTTACACGATGATAAAGAAAGCTTTATTGATTTTTATCATAAAAGACTTTTAATAGCTGATAAAAAACCAAATGTAGTACACCAATGGATAACTCAGTTGGAACAACACCATAAATCTTTAGGTGTCATTACACAGAATATTGATGGCTTACACGAAGATGCAGGTAGCCATTATATAGATGAATTACATGGCACTCTTAATCGCTTTTATTGTATTAACTGTTATAGTGAATATTCAAAATCGTATGTAATGAATCATCATCTTAAATACTGTGAAGAATGTGGTAGTGTAATTAGGCCAGATATTGTTCTTTATGGTGAAATGCTAAATCAAAAAACTGTATTCAAAGCATTAGAAAAAATTCAAAAAGCCGATACACTTATCGTGTTAGGTTCATCACTTATAGTACAACCTGCTGCTGATTTTGTTTCAGAATTCAAAGGTGACAACTTAGTTATTATCAATAGAGATCCAACCCCATATGATTATGCTGCTAAATTAGTTATACACGATGATATGACAAAAATTATTAAAGAAATTATAAAACATTAGTATAAAGAAAGATAGTGCAAGAAAAAGCACTATCTTTCTTATTTTTGTTAGTTCGCCAAAATTAACGTTTTGAGAATTGTGGAGAACGACGAGCTTTTTTAAGACCTGGTTTTTTACGTTCTTTCATGCGTGGGTCACGAGTAAGTAATCCAGCGCGTTTTAAAGAACCTCTGTATTCTGGATCTGCTTCTAATAAAGCACGAGCAATACCATGACGGATAGCTTGAGCTTGTCCAGTGAATCCACCACCATGAACGTTTACTAAAACGTCATAGTTACCTTTAGTTTCAGTAACATCGAATGGTTGATTTAAGTCTAAGATTAATGATTCGAATGGTAAGTAGTCACGTACGTCACGTTCGTTAACAGTAATGTTACCTTCACCTGGTACTAAACGTACACGTGCTACTGAGTTTTTACGACGGCCTGTGCCTTTATATTCAACTTGTGCCAATGTAATTTCCTCCTTCTAATTAACCACGTAACTCGTAGTTTTCTGGTTGTTGTGCAGCGTGTGGATGTTCAGCGCCACCATATACAAATAATTTTTTACCTTGTTTTTCACCTAAGCGTGTGCTTGGTAACATACCTTTGATAGAAGTTTCTAATAAACGTTCAGGATTTGTTCTTCTTAATTCACCAGCAGTGATTGCTTTTAAGCCACCTGGATGATTTGAGTGACGATAATAAATTTTATCTTGTTCTTTATTACCAGTAAATTCGATTTTAGATGCATTAATAATGATTACATAATCACCAGTATCAACGTGTGGTGTATAAGTTACTTTATTTTTACCGCGTAAGATAGCAGCTACTTCTGATGATAAACGACCTAATGTTTGGCCTTCAGCATCAATAACGTACCATTTGCGCTCAATGTTTGATTCATTTGCCATAAATGTTTGACGCATAATAATTGTCCTCCTAAAAACAAATGCTTTGCTTATGATTGTTGTGATGATAAATCACATTCGAACCTATGACTATCTCATTTCCAATCTTAATTATTGTTACGATTAAAAGCGTAAGATTTCATTTATTTTAATAACTGTTGTTCTACTTTGCTTATATATTTTGTAACACAATAAGTTTCCGGGGCTTATCGCGGGGTGATATAAAATAATACCGTTAATAATCTTATAATTTCATACTGTTTTTGTCAATGACAATTAATCATTTTACAATGATTTTTTATAGTGTATCTTAATGTGATTTCCAAAGTCTTTTTGTAAGTCTTTTGGGAATAAATATATTTTCTCTAAATATAAGCCTTCCGCAGGTGCCGTAAATGGCACATTATTTCGATTTTTCTCACCTATAAGTTTTTTCACTTCATCAGGTCGACGTTTTCCCTTTCCAACCTCAATTAAAAACGCTACAAGTACACGAACCATATTATAGAGAAATCCTGAACCTGTAACTACATAATCAAATCCTTGAATGGTAGGAACTATTTCACTTTGATACAAAGTCCTTACCTTACTTTCAACTTCAGTTTTCTGAGAACAAAAACCAGTAAAATCATGAGAACCTATAAATTGTTGAGCTGCTTCATTCATTTTTTCAAAATCTAAATCTTCTTTTATAAATGTTTCAAGACCACTTTTAAAGGGGTTACGATGTTTACCTTGATAAACTTTGTAACGATAACGTTTTCCCACACAATCATATCGGCAATGGAAATTTTTATCTACCGTTTGCACACTTATAACATAAATATCATTAGGTAAAGCGCTATTCATCGCATATTTCCATCGTTGATTGTCTATTTGCAATTCAGTATCAAAATGAAAATATTGCTGATATGCATGCACTCCCCTGTCTGTTCTGCTTGACGGATGGATTCTAACATGATGTTTATGTATTCGTTTAAGTATCTTTTCAAATTGTTGTTGAACGGTACGACCTTGTTGTTGAATTTGGAATCCTAAAAATTGGTTTCCTTGATAAGCAATTTCAACTAAAATTCGCAATGGTTACACTCCTGAGAATTTAATAATAAATAAAAGTATTCCAATGGGTAATAACAAAGTAATTGTAATAGTATCTTTTAATTTCCATTGTAACAATCTGTAACTTGTCCGTTTCACATTCATATCATATCCTCTAACCTCCATAGCAATTGCTAATTCTTCCGCTCTTTGAAATGCAGAAATAAAAAGCGGAATCATCAGAGGAATAAAGGCTTTGATTCTTGTCATTAAACTTCCAGAGCTTATTTCTGAACCTCTAGATTTTTGTGCTAAAATAATTTTTTCTAATTCATCCATCAATGTTGGTATAAACCTTAAAGATATAGACATCATCATACTTAATTGGTGTACAGGTACCTTTACCACTTTTAATGGCGCAAATAACCTTTCAAAAGCATCTGTTAAATCAATTGGACTAGTGGTTAATGTCATAATTGTTGCAATCATAACAATTAAAATCAGTCTTAATGATATATATATACCTTCGATGATTCCATTTGATTCAATTGTTATAAATCCAAAGTGTAAAAGAACCTCTCCACCACTAGTAAAGAGAATATGCATTATAAATGTAAATATTAAGAAGAAAAATATTGGCGTTAATCCTTTCATTAAAAATCCAAAAGGTATTTTCGCTAATTTCATAAAGATTAAAATTAATACAAATAGCCAAGCATACGTTCCGAATGAATGACAAAAGAATATTAGAATAATGAAAAAGAAAACAAATATAAGCTTAGCTCTAGGATCAAGATGATGAACAACAGATTGTGTAGGTAGATAACGACCAATGATCAATTTATTTTTCATTGCGCCACTCCTTATACATTTCCACAAATTCTTCTTCATTCAAAGCTAATTTTGGTAGGGATATGTTGTATTTATTCTCAAAATCTCTTTGTAGCTTTATGGTTTTAGGCAGATTAATGTGCCAATTTATTAACTTGTCTACTTGTTTAAATAAAAATCTTGGTTCTGCTTGTTCAACCACTTTACCTTTATTTAAGACAATAATTTCATCAGCATATCGCGCTACATCATCCATATCGTGTGATACGAGAATAATTGTTTTATTTTCCTCTAATTGAATACGTTTAATTAAAGACATAATTTGATTTTTGCTTCTAGGATCTAACCCAGCTGTCGGTTCATCTAAAATAATAATTTTAGGATCTATAGCTAATATTGATACAAGCGCAACTTTTCTCATTTGACCGCCAGACATTTGAAATGGTGAAAGAGACATGACTTCTCTAGAGAATCCTAAATCAATGAATAATTGAAAAGCTTTATTTTTTACTTTTTCTAAGTCCATATTAAAATTTTTAGGTCCAAATTCTATTTCTTTTTCTACACTATCTTCAAATAATTGCGATTCTGGAAATTGAAAGACTATACCAACGTATTGACGTATATTTTTTAAATATTTATCTTTTGTTTTATTAGTTATTTCTACACTATCAATATTGATTGATCCATCCGAAGGTTTTAATAAAGCGTTTAAATGTTGAATTAAAGTAGACTTACCACTACCTGTTTGACCAATAATTGCATAATACTTTCCTTGCTCAAACTTTAAGGTAATGTCTTCAATTGCTTTATATTCATATGGCGTCCCCTTTTGATAGGTATAACTCACATGGTTTAAACGTATACTCATAATAGTTTTAATAGTCCTTCATAAGATACAAAAGATGAATCTAACCCTAAAAGTTGATTTATTTTTAATGGAAAAGGTAAGTTCAATCCAATAGCAGTTAGTTCATCAGCATACTTAAATATTTCTTGCGGTCTCCCTTGTTTAAATACTGATCCTTTATTCATAACAATGACGTTATCAGCGTCCATAACTTCATCTAACTCATGGGTGATTGAAACGATTGTTACATCATTTTTGTCTTTTACTTCTTTCACAAGATTTAATAATGCGATTTTCCCCTTTGGATCAAGCATAGTTGTTGCTTCATCTAGTATAATCATATCTGGATTAAGTGCCAATACTCCTGCTATTGCAACACGTTGCTTCTGACCTCCTGAAAGAGATTGAGGTTCATAGTCAGCTTTATCTAACATATCAACCTCATATAAAACTGTATCGACTATGTTAATCATTTCATCATGAAGAACTTGATGATTTTCAAGTCCAAAAGCAACATCAAATTTCACAATGGAGCCCACAAATTGATTGTCCGGATTTTGAAATACGATGCCTATGTGTTTTCTAACCTCGTGCTGGTTAGATGAATCTACAGTATTTCCTTTGAAGAGGATTTTTCCTTCACTGGCTTCTTCTACCCCTACTATTAACTTTGCAATAGTAGACTTACCAGATCCATTATGACCAACAATTGAAGTCCATTGTCCTAAAGGTACTGTAAAAGAAACTTGATTTAATGTGAAAGCAGCATCACTTTGGTATTGAAATGATACATTTTGAAATTCTATTATGTTGCTAAGCTCCTTCACATTAAACACTCCTCATTTTTAATATTTTATATTACTCTAATATTTTACAATAATTCAATTTGTCTGTATATCGGATATGTATGAATAATACATTTTAACATTAAGTTATCAAAAAAAGCTATAGCATAACTGACTATAGCTTAAATAAAAAAGCGCGCACCCCATCAAAATGTTGAGTTCACGCTTTAAAAAATATTAAGTTAGATGGGGTACTCTGAGCTAGACAATATTTGTATGTGGCAAACATTATCATTGCACTCATTTGCTTTATATATAAGTAGTAAGTGTATTTATTAAGGTGAAGAGTTAGAATAAACAATCTAGTTCATAAAAACTAGATTAAAGCCCTACTCTTATATATTAAACTAATTCAATAAATACTGATTCAGCACCGTCACCACGACGTGGGCCTACTTTAAGGATACGAGTGTAACCACCTTGACGTTCATTGTAACGTTCAGCGATTTCACCAAATAATTTTTGAAGAGCTGTTTGAGTTGAGTCATCTTCATTTAAGATTTCAACGTTACGTATAGTTTTAGCTGCATTACGGCGAGAAGCTAAGTCCCCTTTTTTACCTAGAGTGATTAACTTCTCTACGATACTGCGAACTTCTTTAGCACGAGCTTCTGTAGTTTCAATACGTTCACTAACAATAAGTGAAGTAGCTAAGTCACGTAACATTGCTTTACGTTGATCAGAAGTACGACCTAATTTTCTATAACCCATGAGTTAACCTCCTTTATCAATCTTCTTTTCTTAATCCTAATCCTAAATCTTCTAATTTATATTTTACTTCTTCTAAAGATTTACGACCTAAATTACGCACTTTCATCATGTCAGCTTCAGATTTATCAGCTAACTCTTGTACAGAATTGATTCCTGCGCGTTTTAAGCAGTTATAAGAACGTACAGATAAGTCTAATTCTTCAATAGACATTTCAAGTACTTTCTCTTTTTGATCTTCTTCTTTTTCAATCATGATTTCAGCATTTTGAGCTTCATCAGTTAGACCTACAAAGATATTCAAGTGTTCAGTCATTATTTTAGCTGCTAATGAGACTGACTCTTGTGGTGTGATTGAACCGTTTGTCCAAACATCTAAAGTTAATTTATCAAAATCACTACTTTGACCTACACGTGTATTTTCAACTGTATAGTTAACACGTTCTACAGGTGAATATAGTGAATCAACAGGAATTACACCAATTGGTAAATCACTAGTATTATTTTGTTCAGCTAATGCGTAACCTCTACCCTTATTAGCAACAAGACGCACTTTAAGATGTCCACCTTTAGACACAGTTGCGATTTTAAGTTCTGGATTTAAAATCTCAACATCACTGTCGTGAGTAATGTCACTTGCAGTAACTTCGCCTTCATCTTTAACATCGATTTCTAGAGTTTTATCTTCTTCAGAGTAAATTTTTAATGCGATTTTCTTAATGTTCATAATAATAGTTGAAACATCTTCAACAACATTATCTACTGCTGAGAATTCGTGTAAAACTCCTTCAATTTCAATGTATTTAACGGCTGCACCTGGTAATGAAGATAGTAGGATACGACGTAAGGAGTTTCCTAGTGTAGTACCATAGCCACGTTCAAGTGGTTCAACAACGAATTTACCGAATTTAGCATCTTCACTAACTTCAATTGTCTCAATTCTAGGTTTTTCAATTTCTATCATTTACAAATATCCTCCTTAAATACGTCGACTAGATTTAAACTGTTTGCTCAGTGACCTGTAACAATACAATCATAAATTAGACGCGACGACGTTTTGGCGGACGACAACCATTGTGTGGTACTGGAGTAACGTCTCTAATTGCAGTTACTTCTAGTCCTGCAGATTGTAATGCACGGATAGCTGATTCACGGCCTGGACCAGGTCCTTTAACTGTTACTTCTACTGTTTTCAAACCATGTTCCATAGCTGATTTTGAAGCTGTTTCTGAAGCCATTTGAGCTGCAAATGGAGTTGATTTTTTAGATCCTTTGAATCCTAATGCACCAGCTGATGACCAAGATAATGCATTACCGAATTCATCAGTGATAGTTACGATAGTATTATTGAATGTTGAACGGATGTGTGCTACTCCATTTTCAATATTCTTTTTCACTCTACGTTTACGAGATGCTTGTTTACGTGCCATTATTTTGCCTCCTTTACCTATTATTTTTTCTTGTTAGCTACTGTCTTAACTGGGCCTTTACGTGTACGTGCATTGTTTTTAGTTTTTTGTCCACGAACTGGTAAGCCACGACGATGACGAATTCCACGATAAGATGAAATTTCCATTAAACGTTTAATGTTTAAGTTTTGTTCACGACGTAAGTCACCTTCTACTTTGTATCCATCTACAACTTCACGGATACGACCTAATTCGTCGTCAGTTAAATCTTTAACGCGTGTATCTGCTGATACGTTTGCTTCTTCAACGATTTTATTAGCAGTTGAAGTACCAATACCATATACGTATGTTAATGAGATAACAATGCGTTTTTCACGTGGGATATCCACTCCTGCAATACGTGCCATATTAAATTACACCTCTCTTTTATTAACCTTGTCTTTGCTTGTGCTTAGGATTATCACAAATTACCATTACTTTACCTTTACGTTTAATGACTTTGCATTTCTCGCAAATTGGTTTTACTGATGGTCTTACTTTCATTTTTATACCTCCCTATATTATGGAGTGACGATTATTTATAACGATAAGTTATTCTACCACGCGATAAATCATACGGAGACATCTCAACAGTTACTTTGTCGCCAGGTAGAATACGAATGTAATTCATTCTAATTTTACCACTTACATGTGCTAAAATCTCATGACCATTTTCTAATTCTACTTTAAACATTGCATTTGGTAAAGTATCTAATACTGTACCTTCTAATTCAATTACATCTTGTTTAGCCATTGATTAACTTCCCCCTTCTTGCAATAGTAAGGTAATCGTCAATAGACAACTTAACGATACGAATCTATTCGTGATTAAATAATATAAGTTTAACAAAAATACGGGAATTAACTATCGTTATTTGTCACTCATTCTATTCAATTTTCTCTAATATTCACTACAAAAATAGATCGTAAAGCGTTGATCTATTACAAATGATTTAAGATACCAATGACATCATCAGTTACTTTTTCGATATCCTTTGAACCATCAATGTTTTTCAAAACACCTTTATCATTGTAATACTCTAAAATAGGTTTTGATTGTTTAACATTAACGCTCAAACGATTTGATACTGTTTCTGGATTATCATCTTCACGTTGATATAACTTTCCACCATCGATATCACAGATACCATCAACCTTTGGAGGATTAAATACAAGATGATATGTTGTACCACATTTTTCACAGATACGACGACCTGTAAGACGATTCATTAATTCTTCCTCAGGAACTTCAATATTGATGACAACATCAATGTCTCTATCGAGCTCAGACATGATTTGATTTAATGCCTCAGCTTGTTCAATTGTTCTTGGAAAGCCATCTAGTAAGAATCCTTTTTTGGCATCGTCTTCCGAAATTCTTTCTTTAACGATACCTACAGTAACTTCATCAGGAACTAATTCTCCACGATCCATGTATGATTTAGCTTCTTTACCTAAATCTGTCTCATCTTTAATCGCTTTTCTGAACATGTCGCCAGTAGAAATATGTGGTATTGGGAATTTCTTAACAATTTCACTCGCTTGAGTTCCTTTACCTGCGCCAGGTAAACCCATTAAAATGATATTCATAAATGCCCTCCTACAAATTATCTACCACCAAAGCCTTTATATTCTTTTTGAGTCACTTGTGCTTCTAAAGTTTTCATAGTTTCTATTGCAACACCGATAACGATTAAAAGACTTGTACCACCAATCTGTATTGATTGTGGTAATCCCATAAATTTTGTCGCAATAATCGGTAAAATTGCTATTGCTGCTAAGAAAATAGAACCTACAAATGTTAGACGATAAAGTACTTTAGTAATATATTTTTTGGTTTGTTCACCAGGTCTAATACCTGGGACATAACTACCTTGTTTTTTTAGATTGTCAGCCATTTTTTCAGGATTAACTTGAACAAATGCATAGAAATATGCAAAAGCAATAATTAATACAACATAAACAATCATTCCAATATTACTTGAAGGATTGGCAGTATCAGCAATATTCTGTGCCCATTCTGCTTTAGGGAAGAATAAAGTTAAAGTCCTTGGTAACAAGAAGAACGCCATCGCAAAAATTACTGGAATAACACCGGCCGAATTAACTTTTAAAGGTAGATAAGTTGCTTGTGAACCTAATCGTTGAGCAGATTGTTTCTTTGCATATTGAATTGGAATTTTACGTTTGGCTTCAAGTACAAAAATTGCTCCAATAGTTAGTAAGATTAATGAAACGACTAATCCAACAATTTTTAGCCAAGCCAATGAATTATCATCTTGGCCTACAAAAACTGATTGTGCAAATTGCTCGATGCTTGAAGGCAAAGTAGATAAAATACCAGCAAAGATGATAAGAGAAATACCATTACCAACACCAAACTGAGTGATTTGGTCACCAAGCCAAATTAAGAACGCTGTTCCTGCTGTTAAAACAACTGCAATCAATAAATAACTCATAACTGATTTTTCCATAATCAGTTGCCCTTTGAGATAATTATTGAATTGGAATGCCATACCTATTGATTGAATAAAAGCTAGAATAATAGCGAAATAACGTGTTACATTATTAATTTTTCTTCTACCCATTTCACCTTGTTTAGCCCACTCTGTGAACTTAGGTACAATATCCATTTGCAATAACTGCATAACAATGGATGCAGTGATGTAGGGCATAATTCCCATAGCAAATATAGAGAAACGTTTCAAGGCACCGCCACCAAAAGTATTCAATAACTCAGTGGCACCTTGAGAACCCTGTGGATGATTAAATGCTTCAGGATTAACTCCTGGAGCTGGAATATACGTTCCTACTTTAAAAATAACTAACATTGCTAGAGTGAAGAAAATCTTGTTACGCACTTCTCTTGTTGTAAAGAAACGCACAAGCGTTTGAAACATTAGATCACCTCGTGTGCTCCACCTTTTGAATCAACAGCTTCTGCTGCTGAAGCTGAGAATTTATGAGCTTTCACTGTTAATTTTTTATCTAGTGAACCATTACCTAGTACTTTAATACCAGACTTTTCATTCTTAACAACACCAGATTCTACTAATAAAGCTGGAGTTACTTCAGTACCATCTTCAAATTTATTAAGTTGGTCTAAGTTAACAATAGCATATTCTTTACGGTTAATGTTAGTGAAACCACGTTTTGGCAGACGACGGAATAAAGGTAATTGTCCACCTTCGAATCCTGGTCTTACTTTGCCACCTGAACGTGCTTTTTGACCTTTTTGCCCACGACCACTTGTTTTACCGTTACCAGTTGCAGCACCACGACCTACACGATTACGTACACGACGTGATCCTTCAGCTGCTCTTAACTCATGTAATTTCATTTCGACACCTCCTTAATTATTTTTCTTCAATTGTTAATAAATGCTTAACTTTGTTAATTTGCCCACGGATTGCAGGGTTATCTTCAACAACTACTGAACTATTAGTTTTTTTGAGACCTAATGCTTCAACAGTTTTACGTTGTGTTTCAGGACGACCAATAACACTACGAGTGAGGGTAATTTGTAATTTAGCCATAACTTATTTTCCCTCCTTAATTGTATAATTCTTCTACAGATTTGCCACGTAATTTAGCAACATCTTCTGCATTTTTTAAGTTTTGTAAACCATTGATAGTCGCACGAACCATATTAATTGGAGTATTTGAACCAAGTGATTTGCTTAAGATATCAGTAATACCTGCTAATTCTAATACGGCACGAACTGGTCCACCAGCAATAACCCCAGTACCAGGTGCAGCCGGTTTCATAAATACGCTACCTGAACCATAGCGACCTGTAATAGTGTGTGGAGTTGTACCTTCAACACGTGGAACAACTACTAAATCTTTTTTAGCAGCTTCTACAGCTTTTTTGATAGCTTCAGGTACCTCTTGTGCTTTACCAGTACCGAAACCTACACGACCATTTTTATCACCTACAACTACTAATGCAGTGAAACGGAAACGACGACCACCTTTTACTACTTTAGCAACACGGTTAATCGTTACAACGCGTTCTTCAAATTCTTTAGTTTCTTCTTCTCTACGAGCCATGAATGTGTCCCTCCTTTAAATTAAAATTCTAATCCGCTTTCTCTGGCAGCATCTGCTAATGCTTTAACTCGTCCATGGTATAAATAGCCTCCACGGTCAAATACGATTTCTTTAATACCTTTGTCGTTTGCTTTCTTAGCAATTGCTTGACCAACTGTAGTAGCTAAGTCTACTTTTGAAGCAGATTCGCTTGCAATGTCTTTATCTTGAGATGATGCTTGGACTATAGTTTCGCCTTTAACGTCATCAATAATTTGAGCATAGATGTGTTTGTTTGAACGATACACATTTAAACGTGGTTTTTCAGCTGTACCTGATAATTTAGTACGAACACGTGCATGTCTTTTCAAACGTACTTTGTTTTTATCAATTTTACTGATCATTTCAATACTCCTTTCTTTAGAGATTTATCTATTATTTACCTGTTTTACCTTCTTTGCGGCGAACATATTCACCTTGGTAACGGATACCTTTACCTTTATAAGGCTCTGGAGGTCTAACTGAACGGATGTTAGATGCTGTAGCACCAACTAATTCTTTAGAAACACCAGATACTTTAACAGTAGTGTTTTTCTCAACAGCGAAAGTAATGCCATTTTCAGCTTTAATTTCAACTGGGTGAGAGTATCCAACATTAAGTACTAAATCTTTACCTTGCATTTGAGCACGGTAACCTACACCAACAAGTTCAAGTGTTTTTTCGAAACCTTGTGAAACACCTTGTACCATATTATTTAATAAAGCACGAGTTGTACCATGATCTGTTCTATCTTCTTTAGAATCAGAAGGTCTTACAACTTCTATAGTGTTTTCATCTTGTTTAAATGTCATTCTTTCGTTTAAAGTTCTTTCTAATTCACCTTTAGGACCTTTAACAGTTACATTACTTACATCAAAAGTTACTGTTACGTCACTAGGAATGTTAATAATCTTCTTACCAACACGACTCATGTTATGGCACCTCCTTATTAATTATTACCAAACGTATGCGATGATTTCTCCACCAACATTACGTTTTCTTGCTTCTTTATCTGTGATAACACCTTGAGAAGTTGAAACAAGTGCAATACCTAAACCATTTAATACTTTAGGCACTTCGTTAGCTTTAGCATAAACACGTAAACCTGGTTTAGAAATACGTTTTAAACCTGTAATAACACGTTCATTATTTTGACCATATTTTAAGAATAAACGAATAACACCTTGCTTATCGTCTTCAACATATTCAACATTTTTAATGAAACCTTCTTTTTTTAAGATTTCAGCAATTTCTTTTTTGATATTAGACGCAGGTAATTCTAACTTCTCGTGACGAACCATGTTTGCGTTTCTCACACGAGTTAGCATATCTGCGATTGGATCTGTCATTGTCATTGATTGTTGCCTCCTTTCAGACTCTTAATTATTACCAGCTAGCTTTACGTACGCCAGGAATTTGGCCTTTATAAGCTAATTCACGAAAACAAATACGGCATAATTTAAATTTACGATATACAGAATGTGGACGACCACAGCGTTCACAACGAGTGTATTCACGAACTGCGAATTTTTGTTTTTTTTGTTGCTTAGCAACCATTGAAGTTTTAGCCACTTAATTAGCCTCCTTTTTAGAGATTATTTACGAAATGGCATACCGAAGTTTGTTAACAATTCACGAGCTTCCTCGTCAGTGTTAGCAGTTGTTACGATTACAATATCCATTCCTCTAACTTTAGTTACTTTGTCATAGTCAATTTCTGGGAAAATTAATTGTTCTTTAATACCTAATGTATAGTTACCGCGACCGTCAAATGCTGTTTTAGAAACACCTTGGAAGTCACGAACACGAGGCAATGAAACTGCAATTAGTTTATCTAAGAATTCATACATTCTTTCTCCGCGAAGCGTTACTTTTGCACCAATAGGCATACCTTCACGTAAACGAAATGTTGCAACAGATTTTTTAGCTTTAGTTACTAATGGTTTTTGACCAGTGATAAGTTCTAACTCTTCTACCGCATTATCTAATACTTTAGAGTTTTGAACTGCGTCACCTACACCCATGTTCACTACGATTTTTTCAATTTTAGGTACTTGCATTACTGAACTATAGTTAAATTTCTTTACTAAGTTCTCTGTAACTTCAGAATTGTACTTTTCTTTTAAACGGTTCAAAGTGGATCCTCCTTTCACCTAGTTATTAATTATTAGTTTTAATTTCTTCGCCTGATTTTTTAGCAACACGAACTTTTTTACCATCAACTGTTTCATATCCAACACGAGTAGGTTCATTCGTTTTAGGGTCTAATAATTGTACATTAGAAACATGGATTGCTGCTTCTGTTTCTAAGATTCCACCTTCAGGGTTTAATTGAGTTGGTTTTTGGTGCTTTTTAATAACGTTAACACCTTCCACAACGACACGGTCTTTCTTAGGTTCAGTAGCAACTACTTTACCTTCTTTACCTTTGTCTTTACCTGCGATAACTTTTACGTTGTCACCTTTTTTAATATGCATGTGGGCACCTCCTTAAATAGTATGATTGGTTGATTTTTAATTATAGTACTTCTGGTGCTAATGATACGATTTTCATGAAGTTACCTTCACGTAATTCACGAGCAACAGGACCAAAGATACGAGTACCACGTGGACCTTTGTCATCACGGATGATAACACATGCATTTTCATCAAATTTAATATATGAACCGTCGTTACGGCGAACACCTGATTTAGTACGAACTACAACAGCTTTGACAACGTCGCCTTTTTTGACAACGCCACCTGGTGTTGCATTTTTAACAGTACACACGATTATATCGCCAATATTCGCTGTTTTACGACCAGATCCACCTAATACTTTAATTGTAAGAACTTCACGAGCACCAGAGTTATCTGCTACTTTTAAACGTGTTTCTTGTTGGATCATTCGTTAAACCTCCCTTATCTCTATTCTTGATTATATAATTACTGACTCTTCAACAATTTCAACTAAACGAAAACGTTTTGTTGCTGACAAAGGACGAGTTTCTTGAATTTTAACAATGTCTCCTAATTTAGCTGAATTGTTTTCATCATGAGTTTTATATTTTTTAGAGTATTTTACTCGCTTACCGTATAATTTGTGAGTTTTGTAAGTTTCTACTAGAACTGTAATTGTTTTATCCATTTTGTCTGAAACAACTCTACCTACATAAACTTTACGATCGTTTCTTTCACTCACTTTTGTAACCTCCTCTTTCAATTATTATTGATTAGCCTTACTTTGTTCAATTTCTCTTTCACGAGCAACAGTTTTTAGACGTGCAATCGTTTTTCTTACTGTGCGAATACGTGCAGTTTCTTCTAATTGACCTGTAGCTAACTGAAAGCGTAGGTTAAAAAGTTCTTCTTTTGAAGATTTAATTTGTTCTTCGATTTCTGAAGTGGTTAAGTCTCTAATTTCCTTAGCTTTCATTTGTTTCACCACCCAATTCTTCACGTTTTACAAACTTAGTTTTTACTGGAAGTTTGTGACTTGCTAAACGTAATGCTTCACGAGCAATTTCTTCAGGTACACCAGCTACTTCGAATAAGATTCTACCAGGCTTAACAACTGCAATCCAGCCTTCAACCGCACCTTTACCAGCACCCATACGTACTTCTAAAGGTTTTTTAGTATATGGTGTATGAGGGAAGATTTTAATCCAAACTTTCCCACCACGTTTCATGTAACGTGTCATAGCAATACGAGCAGATTCGATTTGACGAGATGTAATCCAAGACGTTGTAGTAGCTTGTAAACCATACTCACCAAATGTTACGTAATTACCGCCTTTAGAACGACCAGTTGTTTTTGGACGATGTTGACGACGATATTTCACACGTTTTGGTAGTAACATTATTATTTTCCTCCTTCACTAGCATTCTTAGTAGGAAGAACTTCTCCACGATAAATCCATACTTTAACGCCTAATTTACCATAAGTAGTATCGGCTTCAGCATGTGCGTAATCAATGTCAGCACGTAATGTATGAAGTGGAACAGTTCCTTCTGAATATTGTTCAGCACGAGCAATGTCAGCTCCTCCTAAACGACCTGATACTTGAGTTTTAATACCTTTAGCACCATTTTTCATAGCTCTTGTGATAGCTTGTTTTTGTACACGACGGAATGAAGCACGATTTTCTAATTGACGTGCGATATTTTCTGCAACCAATCGTGCATCAATATCAACTTTTTTAATTTCAATTACGTTAATGTGTACCTTTTTATCTGTTAAAGTGTTTAATTTGTTGCGAAGTTTTTCAATTTCCGAACCGCCTTTACCAATAACCATACCTGGTTTACCAGTATGGATTGCAATGTTGATACGGTTAGCAGCACGTTCGATATCAACGTGAGAAACTGATGCTTCTTTTAATTCATTATCAATAAATTTACGGATTTTTAAATCTTCGTGTAATAGTGAAGCGAAATCTTTTTCAGCATACCATTTTGCTTCCCAGTCACGGATAACTCCAACACGAAGTCCGATTGGATTAATTTTTTGACCCACAGTATTCCCTCCTTAGAAAGTTATTAAGCTTCTTTACTGTCACTTACGACGATTGTAATGTGGCTTGTACGTTTGTTAATTGCACTTGCACGACCTTGTGCACGTGGGCGGAAACGTTTTAAAGTTGGTCCTTCATTTGCATATGCTTCTTTAACAACTAATTCATCTGTATTCATATCATAGTTGTGCTCAGCATTTGCTAAGGCGGACATTAATACTTTTTCAATTACTGGCGATGAAGCTTTATTTGTTACTTTTAAGATAGCAATAGCTTCTCCAGCATTTTTTCCTCTAATTAAGTCAAGAACCAGTCTGACTTTACGAGGTGCGATTCTTATTGTTCTAGCAACCGCTTTTGCTTCCATCAGGATTTCCTCCTCTACTTATTAAAATTATCTTCTAGTTTTTTTGTCGTCTGCAGCATGTCCTTTGAATGTACGAGTTGGAGCAAATTCACCTAATTTGTGACCTACCATATCTTCTGTTACATATACAGGTACATGTTTACGTCCATCGTATACTGCGAAAGTATGACCGATGAAATTTGGGAAAATTGTAGAACGACGAGACCATGTCTTAATTACTTGTTTCTTTTCACTTCCGTCTTGAGCTTCTAGTTTTTTCATTAAGTGATCATCGACGAAAGGTCCTTTTTTTATACTACGAGCCATTTGGGCGCCTCCCTTCTTATTGTGTGCGTGCAGCTTTTAAGCCGCACACCCAAATAAGTTTTTTATATTATTTTTTCTTACGTCCACGAACGATAAGTTTGTCTGATGATTTTTTACCACGACGAGTTTTCTTACCAAGAGTAGGTTTACCCCATGGTGACATTGGAGATGGTCTACCGATTGGAGCACGACCTTCACCACCACCATGTGGGTGGTCGTTAGGGTTCATTACAGAACCACGAACAGTAGGACGGACACCTTTCCATCTAGAACGTCCTGCTTTACCAACATTAACAAGTTCATGTTGTAAGTTACCTACTTGACCTATTGTAGCGCGGCATGTAGATAAGATCATACGTACCTCACCAGATCTTAATCTGATTAATACATATTTACCTTCTTTACCTAATACTTGTGAGCTAGCACCAGCTGAACGAGCAAGTTGCCCACCTTTTCCTGGTTTTAACTCGATATTATGAATTACAGTACCTACAGGAATGTTTTGTAATGGCAAAGCATTACCAATTTTGATATCTGCTTCAGCACCACTTTCAACTGTTTGGCCTACTTGTAATCCTTTAGGTGCAATAATATAGCGTTTTTCACCATCAGCGTAAACTAATAATGCAATATTTGCTGAACGGTTTGGATCGTATTGAATTGAATCAACTTTTGCAGTGATTCCATCTTTGTTTCGTTTAAAATCGATAACACGGTATTGACGTTTATGTCCTCCACCATGATGGCGAACAGTCAATTTACCTTGGTTGTTACGTCCCGCTCTTTTCGGTAGCGGTTGTAATAATGACTTTTCAGGAGTTGTTTTAGTGATTTCTGCGAAATCTAAAGTAGTCATATTACGACGACCATTTGTAATTGGCTTATATTTTTTAAGAGCCATTGTCGCTTACCTCCTTATTGGTAAATTATTTTTAGTTAAATAAGTCGATTGAACCTTCTTTTAATTTAACAATCGCTTTTCTTCTTTTGTTTGTGTAACCTTGGTAACGGCCCATACGTTTTTTCTTAGGTTTATAATTAATGATATTCACATTTTCAACTTTGACATCGAAGATTTCTTCAACAGCAATTTTAACTTGTGTTTTATTTGCACGGGTATCTACATCAAAAGTGTATTTATCTTCCGCCATTGCTTCAGAAGATTTTTCGGTGATTACGGGGCGCTTAAGAACATCTCTTGCTTCCATTATGCGAGCACCTCCTCAACTTTTTTGGCAGCTGCTTCTGTTATTACAATACTGTCAGCACTTGTGATATCTAAAACGTTAAGACCTAGTGCAGTTGTAACTCGCACACCAGGAATATTACGAGCTGCTAATTCAACGTTTACATCTTCGTCTTCAGTTACAACTAATACTTTTTTTGGTTGTTCAAGAGTTGATAAAACATTTTTAAATTCTTTTGTTTTTGGAGCATCAAAATCAAAAGTATCTACTACTGTAAATCCATTTTCTTGAACTTTAAAAGATAATGCTGAACGCAATGCTAAACGACGCATTTTCTTAGGCATTTTGTAAGAATAGCTTCTTGGTGTTGGTCCAAATACGATACCACCACCACGCCATTGTGGTGCACGGATTGTACCTTGACGTGCACGCCCTGTTCCTTTTTGTCTCCATGGTTTACGTCCACCACCACGTACTGCTGAACGATTTTTGACAGCGTGAGTACCATGGCGTAATGACGCACGTTGTAAGTTAATAGCTTCGAATAGAACTCTATTATTAGGTTCGATAGCGAATACTGAATCACTTAATTCAATAGAACCGGATTTAGATCCATCTACTTTTAAAACATCATAATTAGCCATTATGCAATTTCCTCCTTTCGCTTTTTAAATTATTTATTACCTTTTTTGATTGAAGTTGTGATTTCTACTAAACCTTTTTTAGGTCCTGGTACGTTACCTTTAACTAAAATCACACTATTTTCAGTGTCTACTTGAACGACTTCTAAGTTTTGAACAGTAACAGTGTTTCCACCCATGCGACCTGGCATTTTTTGCCCTTTAAATACTTTTGAAGCATCTGATGCCATCCCTACAGAACCTGGCGCTCTGTGGAAATGAGAACCGTGTGCCATTGGTCCACGTGCTTGTCCATGACGTTTGATAGCACCTTGGAAACCTTTACCTTTAGAAACTCCAGTAACATCAATGATCTCACCAGTTTCAAATGTATCAACTGAGACTTCTTGACCTACTTCGTATTCGTCAACATTTACGTTGCGGAACTCACGAATGAAGCGCTTAGGTGCTGTGTCAGCTTTTTTAGCATGACCTTCAGCTGGTTTATTTGCATATTTATTAGATTTAGAACCTTTTTTATATGCTTGTTTATCTTCAAATCCTACTTGAATTGCATTGTATCCATCAACTTCTTCAGTTTTCTTTTGTAATACAACATTTTGGCTTGATTCTACTACAGTTACAGGGATTAATTCACCGTTTTCACCAAAAACTTGTGTCATCCCAATTTTTCTTCCTAAGATTCCTTTGGTCATAGAAAGTCCACCTCCTAAAATTTTCTATTATAATTTAATTTCGATGTCTACACCTGATGGTAAGTTTAAGCCCATAAGAGCATCAACTGTTTTAGGTGTCGGGTTAACAATATCGATTAAACGTTTGTGAGTACGTTGCTCGAATTGTTCACGAGAATCTTTGTACTTATGCACAGCACGGATAATTGTATAAACTGATTTTTCAGTTGGTAACGGAATTGGTCCAGAAACATCTGCACCAGAACGTTTTGCAGTTTCAACAATTTTTTCTGCTGATTGATCAATCACGCGATGATCATAAGCTTTTAATCTGATTCTGATTTTTTGTTTTGCCATAATTTTCCCTCCTTATTCGTCTACATTTAAGTGATAGACTTCTCCACGAAAACTATCTCACACAACGCCATGGCAAAGCGGCCGGGTGTGTCAGTAACCTTTCGCTTCATCGCTTTCTTAAAGTACAACATTAGAAATGATACATGAAAAACATTGATAAATCAAGGTTTTTCAATAATGTTCTATATTTTGTCTAACACATACTTGGTTATTGTACTTGAAATAATATTGTTGTTCAACCCTTTTAAGGAACTTTTTTACTTTTTTATATTAACTTTTATTATTTTCGAACGAATTATTATATTTGTGCTAAATGTTTATATATAATAGATAGAGAATGGGAGTGATTAGAATGAAAAATAGAGTTAAAATGACTTTGGCAATCATCGGTATCTTTTTAATTGTATGTGAGTTTTTCTACGGTATTCCATTTCTAGGAGGAAGTGTTATTTTAAGTTTTGGCTGGCAGCCACTACTATTTAATGCTTTCTTATATCTAGTTCTTACAATTATATTGTTAGTAGATAATCAAAATGCCATTAAGCCAATGGTAATTATTCCCATCATTGGAATTATTGGCTCTTTTGTAGCAGTCATCCCTGTAGTAGGCATGATTATTCACTGGATTTTATTTTTCCTAATGATTTTCTTTGTATTTATTGTATTGTCTGCTCCTACTTATTTGCCAAATAAAAATGCTAAAGTTATCTATACACAATATAAGAACGATACACGAGACAATAATGAAAATAAATAGTATTATACAAAAAGGTCGAAACTTGTTATGGTTTCGACCTTTTTGTATTACTTATGAACAAAAACAAAGTAAAGTATAAATAAAAACATTAAAACATACATAATTGGATGTACTTCTTTATGCTTTTTAGTAATTAACATTGTGATTGGATAAAAGATAAAGCCACATGCAATACCAGTCGCAATAGAATAAGATAACGGCATCATAATAATTGTAATAAACGCAGGCACTGCAACTTCAAAACGTTTCCAATTAATTTCAGCAAAGTTCGCAGCCATTAATACCCCAACTACAACTAATGCTGGAGTCGTTACTGCACTTGTCACAACTTCAATTAACGGGCTAAAGAATAAAGCAAGTAGGAAACAAATTCCTGTAATAATACTTGCGAACCCAGTTCTAGCGCCTACAGCAACTCCTGAAGTGGACTCAATATAAGATGTAGTTGTTGTTGTACCAAAAATTGAACCAACAATGGTAGCTAATGAATCTGAGAACAAGGCTCTTCCAGCTCTTGGTAATTTATTGTCTTTCATTAAACCAGCTTGAGTGGCAACTGCGACAAGTGTTCCTGCTGTATCAAAGAAATCGATAAATAAAAATGTAAGAATAACAACTAAGAACTTTAAATTAAATAATTGACCTGGATCTTTAAAAGACTCCAAAGCAGCTCCAAAAGTTGGTTTAATACTTGGCACTTTCCCTACTATTTCTGAAGGCAGATGAATTTGTCCAGTAATCATACCAACAATAGCAGTAACAATCATACCAATGAAAATTGATCCTGGAACTTTTTTAGCATATAAGATGACCGTAATAATAATTCCAAATATTGCTAGTAAAACGTGCGCTTGAGTTAGATGTCCCAAAGTAACTAATGTTGAATCATTTTTAATAATAATCCCTGAACTTTGTAAACCAACAAAAGTAATAAATAAGCCTATACCTGCTGAAACAGCCATCTTCATCTGATATGGTATTGCATTAATAATAGTTTCTCTCAACCTTGTAACTGTTAGAATTGCAAAGAATATTCCAGAGAATAATACCCCAGTTAACCCAACTTTCCATGGAATTCCCATAGTTAAAACAACTGTGAACGCAAAAAATGCATTCAATCCCATACCTGTTGCTAATGCGATTGGATATTTAGCTATAAGCCCCATAAATAATGAACCAACGAATGCAGCTAAAGCAGTTGCTACAAATATGGCTCCTTGGTCCATCTTCATATCGCTTGAAACACCTTTAACACCCGCTAAGCTTAAAACTTGTGGATTCACAGCTAAAATATAAGCCATTGATAGAAACGTAGTAATTCCGCCTAAAACTTCTTTCTTATAACTTGTTCCATATTTATCGAACTGGAAGTACTTTTTCACAATAAATGCTCCTTTATTTGAAATAC
This sequence comes from Staphylococcus saccharolyticus, assembly GCF_900458815.1. Lineage (NCBI taxonomy): Bacteria > Bacillati > Bacillota > Bacilli > Caryophanales > Staphylococcaceae > Staphylococcus > Staphylococcus saccharolyticus. The sequence goes on along the minus strand of NZ_UHDZ01000001.1, from coordinate 697,906 downwards.
TTTAATAGTTTAATACCTAATTTCCCAAAAAACAACACTAAATGCGAACTTTTTGATTAACAGTGAATTTTATGTTCGATATTTAATTATAATTTCAAATTCTTTAGAGCATCTTTAAATGGATTATTATCAACTTTCTCATTATTATTCATATACTTTTTCATATCTCTACGAGAAATCTTTCCTTTTGTTTTGTCTTTCATGCGCTTATCCATATGGGCTTGAGTTTCAGTATGACCACATACACATCTATAGAATGCTTCCTTACCTTTACCAAATAGTGTCATTTTTTTCTTACAATTTGGGCATCTAGCGTTTGTTTTTCGTTGAATATTTTTCTTAGTTTTACATGATGGGTCCTGACAAACTAACATTTGCCCACTTTTTGTTTTTACTTTAATCATAAATTTACCGCACGTAGGACATTCCGTAGTGGTTAAATTGTCATGCTTATATTTTTGATCACTATTCTTTATTTTATTAACAACTGCATAGCTAAAGTCTTTCATTTCTTGCATGAATATTTGAGAATTGTATTTTCCTTTCTCAATTTGAGTTAACTTTTCTTCCCATTGTGCAGTTAATAATGGCGAAGTTAATTCAATCGGCGATAACTCTAATATTTGTTTTCCTTTTGAAGTGACTTTGATTTTACCATCACGAGATTCTATAGCATTCATATTAAACAACTTATCTATAATATCGGCACGTGTCGCAACTGTTCCTATTCCGCCTGTCTGTTTAAGTGTTTGAGCATGTTTTTTATCATTGAGTTCAATAAAGTTTTGCGGATTTTCCATAGCCTTTAATAAAGATCCTTCATTAAAATATTCTGGTGGTTTCGTTTCATGTTCATGTATCTCTAAGCTTTGAACTTTAAATGTTTGTCCCTCTTTAAATTGATGACGTTGTTCTTTAGTCAATTGATCAGGTTTAAGTACTTTAAATCCTAATTGTGTTGGGATATTTTCTTTTAAAATAAATTGATATTGTCCTACTTTAAAATGAACTGTAATAGCCTCATATTTATAAGGTTTCATTAATACCTCTAAAAATCTTTCAACAATAAGCATGTAAACCTTATACTCCCTGTTACTTAAATAATCAATTGTCGATCTTACTTCTGTAGGTATGATCGCATGGTGGTCGGATACCCTTTGGTTATTGAAAATGTGCATCTTACTGGAAAATTCAGTTCCCATTAATTCTTGTGCTTGTGATTTAAATTCTGTTGCTAATACCGCCTGCAAGCGTTCTTTAATAGTCTCTACCATATCATTGGTTAAGTAATTAGAATCCGTACGGGGATAAGTTACAATTTTATGTCTTTCGTATAAATTTTGTAGGATATTTAATGTTTCCTTAGGTCCCATTTTGAAACGACGATATGCATCTTGTTGTAAATCAGTTAGATTATAAAGTGGCTGAGGATACGTTTTTTTATTTTTAGAGTTAACTTCTAAAACACGTCCCTCTTTGTTTTTCAATTCATTTGTTACTGTTTCCAGCTCTTGTTTATTACTTAAACACTGATGAGTATCATATTGAAATTCATAGCCCTCTATATTAATTGATAAAATATAATACTTTTCAGGTTTAAAATGATTGATATCCTCTTGTCTAGACTGTACTAACTGAATTGTTGGAGTTTGAACACGTCCTAGCGATAACTGTGCATCATATTTGGTTGTAAGTGCTCGCGTCGCATTAATACCTACAATCCAATCCGCTTCACTTCGAACAAGTGCTGCTTCATATAAATGGCTATAAGCTCGACCATCCTTCAAATGTTTGAAACCGTCTTGTATTGCTTTTTTTGTTACAGAACTAATCCATAACCGTTTAATAGGTTTTTGATTGCCCACTTTATCTAGAATTAATCGTGCAACTAATTCCCCTTCTCGACCTGCATCAGTTGCTATAATAATATTTTTTATTTTCTTATCTAATATTAATGATTTAACAACTTTAAACTGTTTACTTGTCTTACCGATGACAACTGTTTTCATCTTTTTAGAAATAATCGGCAAATCATTTAAATTCCATTCTTTATAAGAAGAATCATATTGTTCAGGGGTTGCATTAGTAACAAGATGACCTAATGCCCATGTTACGATATATTGACTACCTTCAATATATCCATTCTTCTTGTTATTTAAATTTAGAGCGTTGGCGATATCTCTGGCCACTGAAGGCTTTTCAGCTAAGATTAAAGATTTCATAAAATTTCCCTTTCTAGTCTATAATTGCATAACAAAGTATCATTAATTGTTATTAATATTCACATTGTAACATGTGAAGTTATCGATAAACTTTCAATTCTTTTGAAATATAATATAATTAAATTAATACAATAAGTGACGGAGGTATATTGATGAACATTGTGCATTTGAAAGATATAATACAAGTCAAAGCATTTATAGAAACATCTAGTTACTTCTCAACATCCTACTTATATAAACTTCCTCAACATCACGAAAATGTAGATACACTACTTAAACAATCAATCATTAATCCAGGGATTGTTGCGCTTCAAACAGGTAATGAAATCAAATGTTTATTATTTGCGTTTTCTTATGATTACAATCGTTTTAAAATTGTTGGACCATTTATAACTGAAGATTTTGAATTAACACAAGAACTATTTAAATCACTCTTTGATACCCTCATTAAAAATCAACCTGAAGACGCTGTGTTTAACTTCTCCTTTGAGGAAGAAACTCAAAATTATAAATCATTGATAAAAGTTATACATGCAAGTTATAACTTCACAGATTATTATTTAGAGGCGCACGAAGACTTAGGTTCATCTTTGAATAATCAAACCATTATTGAATATCAACAGGGTTTTTATCGGGCATTTAGCAAATTGCATAACATGACCTTTAAACATGATGCAATGAAACCTCAAGATATTATAACTTCTCTCAACGAACATCATCGTCTATTTTTATTTGTCAGTGAAGGTTTGCTTAAAGGTTATTTACACTTAGTTATTGATGAAAAACGTAACAGTGCAGAAATTAAGTATTTTAGTTCTCACTCAAATTATCGTCTAAAAGGGATTGCTTTTGACTTATTAGAATACGCGTTACATGTTGCTTTCAAATTTTATCCTCTCCACAAAGTATATTTTAAAATTCGTAGTAAAAATAATAAGCGTGTTGAACGTTTTAACGAATTGGGATTTCAAATCAACAGTGAATATAAGAAATATAAATACGAATCAAGACATCTTCATGAGGATTTCTAACTACTACTAAATATGTCCAATAAAAAACAATAATGTTCTTTAATCAAAATTCATAAAGTTAATAACTACTTTGCAAAATACAATATACTCACTAAATATTTATTAATTATAAAAAATATCATTTTTCTCAAGTTTTTGTTTTTACTTCTATATTTATTTGCTTTAGAATGATTTCCAAGTGTTTATGGGCACTTAATCATTTTTAGGAGAGTGAGTAATAAGTGCAAGTTTTAGACTTTTTAATCGCACTTTTACCAGCCCTTTTTTAGGGTAGTGTAGTCATCATCAATGTCTTTGTAGGTGGAGGACCTTATAATCAAATTCGTGGCACAACCTTAGGGACATTAATAGTTGGATTTTGTTTACTTGTTACAGGTAATACAGCTTTTGACAATTTAACTGTTATCATTGTTGGTTTAATTTCTAGTGCCTTATGGGCATTCGGTCAAGGTAACCAATTAAAATCTGTCAATTTAATAGGTGTTTCTAAAACAATGCCTATTTCAACAGGTATGCAACTCGTAGGTACTACTTTATTTAGTAACATTTTCTTAGGTGAGTGGAGTACTTTAACTCAAGTAATAATGGGGTTAATCGCAATGATTCTACTTGTAGTTGATATTGGTTTAACATCTCTGAAAGCAAAAAATGAAAGTACATCCGACAATCCTGAGTTTAAAAAAGCAATGGGTATTTTAATAATATCTACAGTTGGATATGTAGGTTATCTCGTACTTGGAGATATCTTTGGTGTCAGTGGTAGAGACGCCCTATTCTTTCAATCAATTGGTATGGCTATCGGCAGATTCATCTTATCTATGAATCATAAAACTTCCATTAAATCAACAACGTTAAATCTTATACCTGGTGTTATTTGAGACATAGGTAACTTATTCATGTTCTATTCTCAACCTAAAGTTGGCGTGGCTACAAGCTTTTCTTTATCACAATTACTTGTTATCTTTTCTACTTTAGGTGGTATTTTCATTTTAGGCGAGAAAAAAGATCGTCGCCAAATGATAGGAATATGGTCTGGAATTATCGTGATTGTTATCGCTTCTATTCTTCTAGGAAATTTAAAATAGAGTCAATAATATTTTAGGGGGAGTTCAAATGTTTCAAGATTTAGAAAATAAAGTAGTTATCATTACTGGTGCTGCTTCTGGTATCGGTAAATCCTTTCCTGAAAATTTTGGTAAAGTAAAAGCCAAAGTGGTTATTAACTATCGTTCTGAACGACACCATGATGAAATTGAAGAAATAAAAAAACGATTGCTCAAGCTGGCAGTGAATCAATAGCTGTTCAAGATGACATATTTTTAGAAAACGATGTTAAACGTTTAGTACAAACTACAGTGAAACACTTTGGTACGCTTGATATAATGATTAATAACGCTGGCTTTGAAAGCCCAATCCCGACTCATAGACACTTGACGAATGGCAAAAAGTGATTGATATCAATTTAACTGGTGCGTTTATAGGTTCAAGAGAAGCTATTAATCAATTTCTTAAAGAAGATAAAAAAGGCATTATAATTAATACCTCAAGTGTTCATGACACCATTCCTTGTCCTAACTATGTGCATTATAGGCGGTTTAAAATTAATGATGGAAACAATGTCAATGGAATACGCACAATATGATATTCGTATTAACAATATCTCACCTGGTGCAGTTGTAACCGAACACACCAAAGAAAAATTTTCTGATCTTAAAACATGTGAAGAAACAATTAAAATGATACCCGCACGTGAGATTGGAAATGCACAAGTTATTGCTAATGCCGCTTTATTCTTATCTTCAGATTTAGCTAGTTATATTCATGGTACGACTCTTTATGTAGATGGTGGTATGATGAACTATCCTGCATTTATGGGAGGTAAAGGTTAACCTTAATCTCCCATATAAGTGAAAGCATGTGAGTGGCTGATGAAAGTCACTTACATGCTTTTTTCATATATAATTTATTCAAATTCACTTTTCATGGTGTTTTCTTTTTTAAACAAAAATAGCTTGATAGATATACAATATGACAATACTTATAACTATTGTTAAATTTGTCATCATTCCAACAAAGGGAAGCATTTTATATTTAAATTGGATTGAATATGGGATATTTGCTAACCCTATTGGTAACAACCAAGTTATTAGTAAAGTTGTTTTAATTACGTTTTCTGATACAGGTAAGAACAAATGGACAAGTGTTCCTGCTATCATACCTAAACCATAGTGTAGACATAAATATTTAATTGTTACAGGTAAGTATTCCTTATCAATACTGAAACTTAACATAACTCCTAACAAAATCATAGAAAGTGGCATATTAGCTTTTGATAAAATTCCAAAAAAGTCGATTGCTGGGTTCCAAATATGAATATCTGACATATTAAGGATGAACATAACAATATATGTGAAAAGGTACAGATTGAATCGATTTTTTACCTAAAAATTTAAAGTTAAACTGATCACTACCTTCACTAAAGTAACTTCCTACAAAGTAAGTTACTCCAAACATTATGATTGCTCCACCAATATCGACCATTCCAAAATAAATCATACCTTTAGTAGGCCATATTGCATCAACAAGAGGATAGGAAAATAATCCTATATTCATCGAACCAGTCATCATTCCTGCTGGTCCACGCATTTGATTATTATATTTCCTGAAGAACCATATCACTATTATTTTTGCAATAATACCATAAGCAATCATCATAATTGGCAAGATTGAAAAAGACATATCAAGCTCAGCATTATTTAAATTAACAATAACTAGAGAAGGCAATGTGACATTTAGAACAAGAGTAGAAAGAACTTGGCTATCCGTTGCTTTAAGATAATTGATGCGCTTTAGAAAATAACCAAGTTCAATGAGTAATATAATCATAATAAATTGCTCAGTCACATTTATTCCTTCTTTCACATCAGTCTTTTTATAATTGATTACTTTAACACAATATTGCTAAATTTTAGAAGTGTCTTGTTTCGTGATATAATTTCAGATAAATATTGTTATTAATGAATTTCAATTAAAGGAGCGTTAACTTTGAAGTTAAATTCAAAACTAACAGAACTCAAATATGATTATACCCGTTTACAAAATGATTTAGACAAACGAGAATCTCTCAATCAAGATATTGATCCACTACTAAGACAACTTGAAGCAATTGAACATGAGATTGCTCACGTGCGTGCGCAAATGAACCAACAATAACTTTAATTATGATTAAAATACTTTCATTATAACGTGACAAAACGATTAGTATGTTTTAATTGAGTCGACAGACCCTACTTTCTAGTCATTTCATTATTATCATGCTAATATATAATTCGTAAAAGAAAGGATGTCACATGATGCAACTATATCTTATTTTGTTGCCTATTCTATACTTGATTGTTTCTTATATCAGTATTTTTAAAATGCATTCTATATTTACTAGAATATTAAGTATCATTATGGGCATTTTATTATTATTTGTAGTAGCCATTACTACATTACAATTCCCTAAAGAAAATTGGTGGGTATTTATCGTTTTATTACTTTTAGTGGGTAACGTAGAAGTGACTGGTTTTAAAGAACTGAAAGACGATAAAAAAGGTGTTAATATCTTGAATATTTTATCAATTATTTTGTTCGTTATATATGTTATATTAACGCTAGTGTTATATTAAAATTTTAAAAATCGACTTAGGCTATACTTGTGTGTTAGTGCCTAAGTCGATTTTTTCTATTAGCGATTAAATTTTTGAGTTAATTTGGTTTTAAGTGTAAATAAAATTTCGTAAATAACAGGTACCACAATCAATGTAAGAATTGTAGAAGAAATAAGCCCCCCAATGACTGTAGCAGCCATACCTTTCGAAATAAGTATAGAACTGTCTTGTCCAAATAGTAACGGTACTAATGCACCGATAGTTGCTATAGCTGTCATTAAAATCGGTCTAATTCTAGTACCACCTGCTTCAATTAATGCTGCTTTCGTAGACATACCTTGCTGTTCATTATTAATTACACGATCAATTAACACAATTGTATTTGTCACTACTATACCTATCAACATCAACATTCCAATTAAACTTGGTACTGAAATCGTTTCTCCTGTAATCACTAGGGATAACACTACACCAATTATTGTAAAAGGTAGAGAAAATAGTATTGTAAATGGTGCTAAACCTCCTTTAAAAGTAATTACTAAAATTAAGTAGACAATGATAATGGCTGCCACCATTGCTAAAGCAAGTTGTGTAATAGCTTTTTTAATATCGTCTGTTGCACCACCAACATTAACTTTAATATTATTTGGCTTATCAATTTGATTCACTTTAGACATTACTTGTTGAGATTTTCCACCCACATCTTTATCAGTTACTTTTCCGGATATAGTCGTAGCGTAATCCCCATCCTCTTGTGTCAATTGACTTGGTGTAGAAGTTTGATGAAGTGATGCTATTTCACTTAGTTTAATTATACCTCCTGTTGGTTTCTTTAATTCAATACGATTAAGCTTATTAGACGACCAATCAATTTGTTTATTTTGCTTAACTTTCACATCAATTTTCTTACCTTTTTCATTCACAGAAGTAATCGTTTTTTCAGGCAAGTTTTCGTTAAGATTCATAGCTAATTGACCTGCTGAAATCCCATTATCAGCTGCTTTATTTTGGTCTACTTTAATTTCATATTGATCATATGTTTGTGATAAGTCAGATTTAACATTGGCGATGCCATCAATTCCATTCATTTCTTTTTCGATGCGTTTAACTGTGCCTTTAATTGCATCCATAGATGGACCTTTAACTGTAACTTCAACTGAATTATTACCTGCGCCTATGCCTAAATCTTGATTTTTCCAATTTCCTGGTTGTTTAAATGTTTCAATATGTTTCAAAACTTTATCCGGTTCTTCATCAAAATTTGGTGTATCAGATTTATATTTAACCATAATAGCCATACTATTAGTACTACCTGTTGGATCCTGTGGCGTAGGACCACCGATAGAATATTGAACCGTTTCAACTTTACTTTTATTATCTAAATATTTTTGTACCTCTTCAGCATGTTTGATAATAGATTTCTGAGTCTCCCCAGGCTTAGGTGTATAAGTTAAGGCTAAAAATTTATTTTCTCCTGAAGAAATATAACTTGTGCCCAATGTTACTGAACCTAAACCAGTACTTCCTAATAGAACAACAACACTTATAACAATAACAATCCATTTGTGTCTCAGTGACCATTGAAGTATACGACGATATCCATCACTTACCACGCCTATACCTTCTTTTTGTCGTTTGGCTTTAATACCTTTTTTGAAAAGTGTTGCACCTAGAGCTGGCACGAGTGTGATTGACACTAACAATGAAGCTAACAGACTAAATGCTATGGCTAAAGCAAAAGGTCTAAACATCTCGCCCACTGAACCAGAGACAAAAATGAGCGGTAAAAATACGACAATTGTCACTAAGGTCGAAGACATAATAGGCTTAAATACTTCTTTTGTAGCACTGATAATTAAATTTTCATCTTTAAGTTCTTCATGTGGATCTGACAAGCATCTATAAATATTTTCTACTACAACAATTGAATCATCAATCACACGTCCGATTGCAACAGTTAAAGCACCTAACGTTAGAATATTTAATGATACGTTACTTAACTTTAAAGCTACTAAAGCTATTAAAATCGATAATGGAATAGATATAACTGAAATTGCTGTCGTTCTAATATTTCTTAAGAATAAGAGTATTATTATGATGGCTACGATTGTACCGAGCGCTGCTTTTTCAATCATAGTATACAAAGAATCTTCAATCGGTTTAGCTGTATCCATCGTCTTAGTAGCTTTCATACCTTTTTCATTCTTAACGAATTCATCTACTTTGTTCTGAACTTCTTTCGTTACTTGAACAGTATTGGCATCTTGAGATTTTACAATCTGTAAGTTAACTGCATCTTTACCATTTGTTTTGGAAATTGAGCTACGTTCATTTCCTATTGTAATTTTTGCAAGATCTCTTAATCTTACTGATGGCATTTGACCATTTTTTGAGGATAACTTTGATTTAGCATCGGATGGACGAGAAGAGTCCGAATTATCACTCGGCATTAAACCATCACTTTCTGAATCATCACTTTGATTACCTTGACCAACAATAGACAATGGTATCTTAAGCTTTTTAAGCGCCTTTACAGAATTAAATTCTCCATCTACTACGATAGATTTATCAGTTTTATTAAATTGAAATAATCCAAGGGGCGTTTCACGTGTAGCCGTTTTTATATAATTCTCTACATCATCAGCTGTTAATCCTTTGTTATCTAAAGCATTTTGATTAAATTTAAGTGTCACTTCACGATTCGTTTGACCATTTAATTGAGCATTTTGCATACCATCAATCGTTTGTAATCTAGGGATAAGCTGTTGGTTTAAATCTTTAGTAACATCTTTCAAATCTTGTTGGTCACTCGTAAATGAATAAGCTACTATAGGAAAGGCATCCATTGAGTTACGTGTTAATTCTGGATCATCTATACCATCTTTAAATTTAATTTTATCGATTTCTTTTTTTAGTTGTTCTTCTGCTTTATCCATATCTGTTCCATTATTATATTCTACATTAACAATAGAAGCATTTTGGATAGATTCAGTTTTTACACTTTTTACATAAGCTAGAGAATGGACTTGTTTGTCAATCTTACTACTTATTTCGTCTTGAGTGGATTGAGGTGTAGCGCTAGGCATAGTCGTTTGAACAGAAATAACTGGATTTTCTACATCTGATAGTAATTCAAGTTTGAGTTTAGCGCTAGAATAAAATCCACCAAAAATCACTAATACTACCATTAGAAAAATAGCAAATTTGTTACCTAGTGAGAATTGTAATAACTTTTTTATCATTCTGTTTTATCCCTTTCACTGATTAATTATATAGTAAAAAATCTGAACGTTCTCAATATATTCACAGAAGCGTTCAGATTTATAGTTTGCTGATTATTTACCTTTTAATTTACGTGATAGTTTAATTTTTGTCTTTGTTAATCGTGGTTTAACTTGTTCTATCAGCTTATATAAAGGGGAGTTAAGCACATAATCAAACTCACCAATTTTTTCACTTAAATATGTTCCCCAAACACGCTTAAATGCCCATAAACCATAGTGTTCTGAATCTTTATCTGGATTATTATCAGTACCACCAAAGTCATAAGTTGTAGCACCATGTTCTCGCGCATATCTCATCATTTCAAACTGCATGTGATGATTGGGTAAGAAATCGCGATAATCATTCGATGATGCACCATATAGATAATATGATTTCTGACCGGCAAACATAAGTAATGCCCCCGATAAGTAAATGCCTTCAGGATGTTCTTTTTCAAGCTTAATCATGTTATCTCTTAATTCATTCGACTTATTGATTTTATTTTCAATGTCATTTAATTTATTAAGCGTCTTTTTATCTTGCTTTTTAGATTGCAATTTTTCTTTTTCTTTTAATTGGTCATCAAGATCTTGGTTAACCTTATCTAAGACAGGTTTAGGTTCTAATTTCACTAAGAAAAGTTCGGCATCACCATCTGAATGAAGCGCATCATATATATTTTCGAAGTAACTGATATCTCTTGTTAAGAAACCATCACGTTCACCAGTAATTTTCATTAACTTTGCAAAAGTTGTGAGGCCATCGCGATTGGCATGTTCAACCTTTGTACCACGTTTAAGAGCAAGTCTTACTTTAGAACGATTTCGACGCTCAAAACTTTGAATCAACTCATCATCAGTTTTATCTATTGGTGTAATCATAGTCATTCTTGGTTGGATATAATCTTTAGACAGTCCCTCTTTGAAACCTTTATGTTTAAATCCTAAATCGCGAAGATTTTTTAATGCTTCAGCCCCTTTATCAACCTCAACATCCGGATCAATTTTTATAGCGTATGCTTTTTCTGTTTTAGCTACTTCTATTGTACTTTCAACTAAGGTTTTTAACGCTTCTTTATCACTATAATCAGTAACAAAACCTCTAGACACATAGCATAATGTGAATGATAGTTTTAGTACCTTTTTAAATAATAATTGTCCTACACCTTTAATTTCTCCCTTTTCACCAACCGCAATTCTCCTTGAATACCATCCTGTCAATTTTTTAGTATCTGCCCATTTTGATAGTTGCAGTAAATCGCCATTGGGGTGAGATTTTACAAATGCGTCATGTTCTTGATTAGTGATGTTCATCTTTTCCATGGTTTATAATATCTCCTTTATTTTACAGTAATTTTAATTATACATCTTAACAATATTGATGTCGATGAAGTAACTCTTAATTCGTTTTAGTTCTTATATAATCTTCGTCTTGATATAATAAGAACTAATTCAAGGTAAAGAGGTTTTAAGTCATCTTATTTACATTTATCATTTTAAATATGATTGCAATTATCATAACGATAAGTCAATCATTAACTGTCTCTTATTTTAGTCTTAGAGTAATGTTTGTAGCCTTAACATTTGTGCTATCACTTATCTTTTTATTAATTAGATCTACCCGTTTCGATACCATTTTAAGTAGCATTTCAGTTGGATTAGCAATCATTCACATCATCATGATTGCTCATAGTACTTATCAATATCTATATTAATGACTACGAATAATTAGGTTCAAAACGATACTTTGCACCTCTAATATAAACTGAATATGGTGCTGTCGTTTGTGAATCCTTTAAAATTATTGATTGATAGTCTGATTCCTTCCCATCTTCTATTCTAAAACAGGTATCATCATTTGCTAGGGTAAGATCTGTATAACCATCTGTTTGACTGATTTCTTTCATGTCATACCACTTTTTCCAATTTTCTACAGTGTCACGACGTTTTTCACTACTAATTATTACAGTTTCAATGGTAAATGTAAGCTGATAAAATTTTTTAAACTGTTCCTCTCTGTACTCATCACTGTCATTCCATTGAATAAAAAATGGTGGCTTAACCATGTAATCTGGATCAGCAATATACAATAATTGCCAACTTAATTTATCCCCTCTTTTATTCTCTCTATCCATTTTAATTGGCCCAATTACATCAATCCCTTTATCATTTAATCTTCTTTATTACTTTTTCAATATCATCTGTCCTCAGACACATCGTTTTGAAACCTTGAGCGAAATTATCTTGAGCTATTTTAGTTGCAAAAGAAACACGCTCTTCTTCAGTTTTAGCAATTTTCATGAGTTTATCTTCAACATCTAATAACTCTATATAGTTTTCATTGATATATGATAATTTATTGTACGTCCCTAATCTAGGGTGCTTACCTCCTGGTTGTATAGTCAACACTCTTCCAGGAAATTGAAACGATTTAAGTTGATTAACATAATGAATGATGTGATTAAATTTTAAGTTCAACTTACCTGCTCCCTTCACATCTTGTTAATGCTCATTTTAACAAAAAGTAGTTGATTTTACTTTAAATATAAAAAAGAATAAAAAAGCATTGCAAAATTCACAATTTAGTCATATAACTATTTTTTACGTCTGCAAAAAGTTAGCCAGGCTAACTAATTAAATGAGTGAGGTGCTGTACATTTTAAATAACGATTTTTTTAATAGTTTTATAGGTGTTTATAGACCTTATATTAAATTGACCCAACCAATTCTTGACAAACACTATATCCACACAGAACAGTGGCTTATTTTAAGAGATATTGCCAACTTTCAACCTACAACACTTGTTAAGATTTCACATCGTCATTCTATTGAAAAACCAACAGCACGGAAGATTATTAAAGTTTTATTAGACAATAAATGGATTATAGCCGAACCAGGTGCAGATAAAAGAGAAAAATTATTAAGTTTAACTCATTCAGGGAGAACATTATTTGAAATCATTAATCAAGAAATTATTCAAAAAGCAGGTTTAACTGATATACAGCTCTCAGAAACTATAGATATTATGTCTCAAATTCATGAGACTTTAACTAGGGAGGAATCAGAATGAACACAAGCACACATACTAAGGAACCTATTTTTACCAAAAGTTTTAATCTTAACTTCGCAATTAACTTTTTCGTTTATCTTTGTATGTATTTACTTATTGTCGTCATTGCAAGTTACAGTAAAACTGAATTTCACACATCAGACTCACTTGCCGGTCTTGTAGTTGGATTATTCATAATTGGTTCTTTAATTGGACGTTTTATTACGGGTAAATACGTCAATCAATTTGGTCCTAAGAAAATTTTAATCTTCGGTTTAATTTGTTTAATTGTTACCCAACTTCTCTACTTTATCCTAGGATCAGTATGGTTCTTAATGATAGTTCGATTACTTAATGGTCTTGTTACAGCGATTGCGACTACAGCAACTGGTACGATAGCAGCCTACGTGACACCTCCAACAAGAAAAAGTGAAGGTATCAGTTTATTTTCATTAAGTTTAGTTTTAGGTACTGCAATTGGTCTATTCTTTGGAATGTTATTAATGACTTCATTTTCAATTAATGTTTTATTTATCATCTGTGTGATTTTAGGAGTTTTAAGTGGATTATTAGGCTTATTTATTAAAATTGATTTTAAAACAACTGAAAACGAACTTCATTCGACATCTAAAAAAGGATTTAGCTTTAATCATTTTATCGCCAAAGAAGCAGTTCCAGTAGCTATTGTCATGTTGTTGATCGGTGTAACTTATGCAGCTATTTTAACTTACTTACAAGCTTTTGCAATCGAAAGATATTTAGTTACTGCAGCAAGTTATTTCTTCATATTCTATACCATTGCTTCATTAGTAACTCGCCCAATTGCAGGTCGCTTAATAGATGACAAAAATGAAAATGTTATCATGTACCCTGCGTTTGTATTTTTAATTATAAGTTTCGCCCTACTTATGTTTAGTTTCAATGGATGGATACTACTTATTGCATTAGGTATTGGTTATGGGAATCTTTCATCTTCTATGCAAGCAATCGCTATAAAAGTATCTCCATCAACCAAATACGGTTTAGCTACTTCAACTTACTTTATAGGCTTAGATATAGGTATTGGATTTGATCCATCAATTTTAGGTCTATTCACTCATATGATTACCTATAGTCAACTGTATGGAATAATGGCTATACTAGGACTCATTACTTTAGTTATTTACCTTTTTATACACGGTCGTAAAGTTAAACATCAAACTTTCTAATTTAGCTCATTAAAATAAAAAAGACGTCTATCCTACAATATTTAAAGGATAGACGTCTTTAATTAGTTGGCAATACTAATTGTTTCAATTTCACTAGTCATTTTATCTAATAATTTCTTTTGCTTAGCATCAAAGAAATAAAACACTTGTCTTTCATCAGTTTCAGAACGCAATTTAGAAATCAGTTCTCTTTTATAAATTTTTCGGATAATTACATCAATTTTGCTCGTATCCCATAACATTTCAAAGTGTAAAGTATCACGTAATTCTTTACCACTTATTTTAGTGTCTGCATAAACTTTATACAGTATAACAAACTCCTCAATAGAAATACGATAAGTTGTCTTTAACCAATGCTTTAGTTGGCTTAACTCTCTTTCTGATGCGATAAAACGTTGTACTTTGTTACTCATAATAAAATGCCTCCTATGTTGATTCTTAGATGTTATGTTTGCATAATAAATTCAATTGCTTAATATTATTATATAACAAGGTTTGCATTTAATCTATCACAAATATTAAAATAGCGTCTAAATATTGTTAAGAAGTTAATCATTTTAAACAAACATTTATATATTGAAAGGCATATAAAATATCTAAATAGATTTTGCCATAGCTTTGTCATCCATTTAAACTGTTTTATTAAGTTTATACATTTAAAAATTAAAAATATCGCTAGAACTGTGAAACTTTGTATAGAGTCTTACCCCAACTTGCATTGCTTTTTGATTTCTTGACAACATTCTCTCTGTTGGTTTTCCTAGTCCTGACTCCCATTGCTAGTAGATTTTCTTTTTAGAAAACGTTTGAGACGAAAACCCTATCCCCCAATGTAGTTCATGTTGATTTTATTGTGATGGGAGGTTTGTGTTGCTCGTTCATCTGAATAGCGGTTGTCTCTGATAGTCCATAATGTTGTTAATTGTTGTTTTATTTCGTCATCATCTGCACCCGAACGTAAGAGTGCTTTGATGTCGTAACCTTCATCTGAGGCAAATAGGCAACCATAAAACTTACCATCTGAAGATAGTCTTGCTCGAGTACATGTTGAGCAAAAGGATTGAGAGACGCTTGTAATAAGACCAAATTTTGCTCCTTTATCTTTATGGCAATAATACTTAGCAACTTCACCAAAGTACTTAGGCTCTAATGGTTCTATGTCAAAATGCTGTTCAATCATATCAAGCATTTCGTCCTTAGTAACGACCTTACTTAAATCCCAATCATTATCATTCCCAACATCCATAAATTCAATAAACCGTATTTCAATTGCTTTACCTTTAAAATACTTAATCATTGGTATAATTTGATGATCATTAACACCCTTTTGAATGACTACATTCACTTTGACATGAAAACCAATTGAAATGGCGTATTCAATTTGTTCTAAAATTGTGGAAGCTTTTATATTTTTATTATTAATAAATTGAAATACTTCATCTTCTATCGCATCTAAGCTGATGTTAATGCGTCGAAGACCGGCATCATATAAATCTTGACCATGTTTTTTTAATAATAAGCCATTGGTAGTTAAGCCAATATCTTCAATACCTTCAATCCGATTAAGTTGCTTAATAAGTTGGTAAAGATTGCGACGTAATAATGGTTCCCCACCTGTAATCCTTATTTTCTTCACACCTAAATCAGCGTAAATACGAGAAACTCGAGCTAACTCTTCGAATGTAAGCAACGCTTCCTTTGGCAAAAAAACAAAATCGTCACCAAAAATTTCTTTAGGCATACAATAATCACATCTAAAATTACATCTATCTGTAACAGATAACCTTAAATCACGTATTGGTCGTCCTAGTTTATCTGTAATTCGTTCTACCATCTTTGGTCCTCCTTATTCTTCAATTTGCTTTATTAAAGAGTCCAAATCTTGTTGATAATTAATGTTGCTATGCCAATACTTAGGTGAGTTAATTTCTGAAACATCTAACCAATCTGTTGATAATTGCTTATATACACCTTTTAAACTATAGTCAGTAGAATTGAGTGCGTTCTCAATAACTTTAAAAGTTTGTGGTGAATAAAAACCAATAGATGGGATGAATTTGTTCCCTTCTTTAAAAGCGACAATATCTAAGTGAGATTCAATCAAATGTGAAACCATAAATTGATAAAGTCCACTCACGGCTTTACTAGTAATCATTGGTGTATCCACAGAAACTACAAAAAATAATTCTTCGTCACTGTACAATTTCATGACCGAATATATACCTGATAAAGGTCCTTTATTTTTATGAATACTATCATCAATTACAACATATTCATAATTGAATTGAGAAGCTAATTGTGCATTTGTACTAATAATCACACTATTAAACATATTTGTGGATATCAGTGTATTTATAATTTTTCTATAAAACGGTTGCCCTTCAATTTCAGCAAATGCTTTAGATTTACCAAAACGTTCCGAGTGACCACCTGCTAGTATTATTGCTTTCATTCAAAATTACCCTCCACTCACTGGTGGAATAAGTGCAATCGTATCTTGAGGTTGAACGATATCATCTTTTTTAGCAAATTCTTCATTTAATGCGATTTGAAATGTCTTGGAACTAAGTTCTGGATGTTGTTGAAAAAGAAATACTTCAAAATCTTCCACTGTAATATCTTTACAAATATTAAATTCTTCAGCTGATTGATTTAATATCTCTTTTAATTCTGCAAAGTAAAGCACTTTCATCTTATCACCCCTTTTTTTGCCTCATCATAACTAGCTTTTTGATGACCTTGCCATTTTGAACCATCTTCCCAAATTTCTTTTTTCCATATAGGGACAATTTCTTTAATTCTCTCAATGGCATATTCATTTGCTTGATAAGCGTCTTTTCTATGAGGGGAAGACACTGCAATTAAAACTGCAATATCTGATATTTGTAAAGGACCAATTCTATGAACAATAGTAGTAATCGTACCAGGCCATTGTTCTTCTATTTCTTGACCAATTTGTGCTAATTTTTTCTCCGCCATAGGTATATACGCTTCATATTCAAGATATTGTGTACGTATACCTTTTGTCCATTCTCTTACGTGACCTGTAAAGACTACTATAGCTCCTTGATGTTCATTAACTGTATAATCTCTATATTGCTCTGTCTGAATCGCTTCAGTCACAATTTCAAATAGTTTCATCTACTTCATTCCCTCAATCTTAATTAATTCTAACAATAACTTTTCTAATTTCTTAAAGGCTCTGAAATCATTAGAGTTAATTAGTCCTTTTATTTGAGTCAATTTTGATAATTGAACTAATTCATTTTCTTCATGATATACAATAATTTTATAGTAATTTTCATGTTTAAAGCCTTCAACCAAGATAATATCACACTTCATTGTAACAGATTCTTTTATAATGTCAGCAAGTTTCTGTTTGCTTTGGCGAGTCACTGTTTGTTGATAATGATGTCCTTGAACAATACTCAAATCAGCCCCAGCATTAAAATGCTTCATATGGTCGACTTTGTCATTTTGTAATACAATATCTTCACCTTCATGCCCATGATGTTTAATTGTCGCTACTGTATACCCCTTATCCTTTAAAAATGAAATAGCATGCATCATTAAAGTTGTTTTACCAGAATTTTTAAATCCAACAATCTGCAAAATCATAGTATTAAATCCTCTTCAAAAGCATTTGATTCAGTTAAAATAACGTCAACTGTATGACCAGCTTTAAAACCTCTTGTACCTCCTGGTAACATAATCATTGAGTTCGCATGTGCAATCGCAACAACAGCTCCAGATTTATTGAATCCTGATGGAGTAACTGTAGTACCAGCTGGTGTTAGTGTTACTTTAGCACGAATAAAGCGTGTAAAAGGATTGGCTTTCTCAAAATCTTCCATCAATGTAGCTTTGATAATTTGAGGATAGCACGAACGTGCACCCATCATCATATTTACAGCTGGTTTGACATATAGTTCAAAACCTGTAAAACAAGCACTTGGATTCCCAGACAAACCGAATAGAAATTGACTATGAACAAATGCAACAGTTGTAACACTTCCTGGTCGTTGTGCAACTTTATTAAACAACACATCTGCTTCAACAGCTTCATAAATTTTAGGTAGATAATCAAAATCTCCTACTGACACACCACCAGAAGTAATAACGATATCATGACTCTCTAAAGCTTCTTTTATAACTCCAACGCTACTTTCAAGATTGTCTTGCTGAATTTTATATGTACCTACTTGTAAACCAAACTTTTCTGCTAATGCTTTAATCATAGGACCATTGGAATTTCTTATTTTTCCAGGTTGAAGCTCATCACTTACATCAAGTAATTCACTACCAGTGGCTATAACAGCTACACTCGGTTTTTTAGTAACCCGTACTTCGGTATAACCATATGTCGCTAATACAGCAATAACTCCAGGAGTAATATGCATCCCTTTACTCAATACAATATCACCTGTACGAGTTTCTTCGCCCTTTAATGATACATTTTCTAAGTGTTTAAATGGCTTTCTTATACTAAAGGTTGTTTCAGACTCTACTGTTTGTTCAAACATTACGACTGCATCTGCACCTTTGGGTATCTCTGCTCCTGTCATAATGCGGACAGCTTGATTTTTTGCAATCGTCTTTTTAGAAACAGAGCCAGCACCGATATGATCAATAACTTCAAAATGCACGCGATGATATCCACTTGCTCCCTTAGAATCTTCACTTCTAATTGCAAAACCATCGTATGGTGATTTATTAAATCTAGGAATATCGTATGTTGCAACAATGTCCTCAGCTAATACATGTCCTAAGCTATCTTCCAAACTTACTTTCGTATCTTGTACTTCAACATTTTGTTTCATAATTCTTGAGATAGCTTCTTTTACTGATATGGGATTTCTTTTTTCAACAGACATATAACTCATCTCCAAAAAATAATTATTCTCATGATATACTAAACCCTACTAGGAGGATTAAAATGACTGATTTTACACATATTAATAAACAAGGTAACGCTAAAATGATTGATGTTTCTGATAAGGAAACATCAAAAAGACTAGCTCGTGCACATTCAAGTATTACTGTAAACGGAATAATTTATAATCAAATTGTAAAAAATACCAATAAAAAAGGCAATGTACTTAATACCGCTCAAATCGCAGGTATAATGGCAGCCAAAAATACATCTATGATTATTCCTATGTGTCATCCTTTGTCGCTTACAGGTATTGATGTGTCGTTTGAATGGGACACATCCCATGCTCCTTCATATCAATTAAATATCAGTGCAAGCGTCTCAACGACTGGTAAAACCGGTGTAGAAATGGAAGCTTTAACTGCTGCCTCAGTGACCGCATTAACAATTTATGACATGACAAAGGCTGTAGATAAAGGCATGATTATTGGTAAAACATATTTAGAGTCAAAATCTGGTGGTAAATCTGGCGATTATCAAAGATCACATAAGTCATAAGTACTTGTTAAAACATTAACAATTTAAAGTTAATCAATTAAGAAAGTGGGACAAAATTCAATCTGAATTCAGTGTCCCATCTTTTCTAATTTACATTGTCTGTGAATTTCTTTTGAGATTTTTATTGTTGGGTCCCGAACTCCCAGATTGCATTTCTTGGAATATTTCTGGATGGAATTCTCGGTGCTAGGAGTTGAATTAGTATTTTTAAAAGATTGACATAAGCACATTGTTTAGTCCGTCAGCTATTACTAATATAGTTAATCACTAGTAAGCATTAATGATGTCTTAGTGTCCACTTAACAATCTATCTATGAATATATTAAATCCTTCCACTCACAATTACTCAAACTTTTTATTTATTCAGTTCATGAATTAAATGATTGAGTTCAGGTTTAATTAACTTTTCTATGGCGAGTTTAATTGCTCCAGTAGACCCAGGTAATGCAAAAATTAGTTTATGTCCACATGCTCCACCTAATGCTCTAGATAATAATGCACGTGTGCCCACATCTTCTGCATAACTTAGATATCGAAACAGTTCACCAAAGCCTTCTAACTCTTTAGATAATAATGGGCGAATCGCTTCAATTGTTACATCGCGTTGCGCAATACCTGTTCCACCGGTGGTAATAATGACATCTAATGCTTGGGTATCCTCAAGCCAGTATGTCAATTGCTTAGTAATTGTCTCCCTATTATCTTTAACGATTTTGTAGTTATTTTCATCAACATTGACATTAATATCACCAAGTAATTCACGTATAAGTTGACCACCTTTATCTGTGTGATCATTTCTTGTATCAGATACGGTTAATATTGCCACATTGATATTCCTATTTAAATGTACACCTTCATGTTGATGTTTATGCATCTTTTTTCCTCCATAGTTTAACCAAATAGTTGATTAATTAATTGAATTGCTTCTTGTGGTTTTTTAGTACCATGTATTAAAAGTCGTCCGCCATTAAATGAAACTATACGGTGTCCTTTAAATTCAAATGTGGTCATATACTTATTAGTATGAAAATGAATGGCGTGTTGTGAAAGGAAAGAAACCAATATTTCCTGAGAAATCTTTTTATTTTCATATTGAACGGTATCTCGTCCACATAGCATCACATAACTTTGGTGTTCCTGAATGAGATGTGGATAATGCGGATGATTACCACAAGTTGGACATTCTAAATTATGCAATCGACTAAAGCCAAATGTATAATGCGCCCCTTCCCAAACATTACCATAAGTTAATTGAGCTTTAATCTTATTACCACTCAAAAACTTCAAGGCATCTCTTAACTGTAAACTTGTTGCCATTGTTACAGCTGGTTGAATGACCCCAACTGTATCACAAGTGAGATTAATTGATGGTAACTGAGGCATTAAACAATTGAAACATGGCGTTTGTCCAGGAATAAATGACGCTTGAACATAAGTACTCTGGACCACTCCTCCATATATCCAAGGAATTTGATATTTATATGAAAAATCATTAATCAATTGCCTTGTATCAAAGTTATCAGTCGCGTCTATGATTAAGTCCACTTCTTTAGCATGATTTTCTAAAAAATGGTAATTGACATGCTCAATAAATGCATGAAGATTAATATCGCTTCTGATACGTTGGAGAGCATTTTGTGCTGCAATTACTTTTGGTAAAGCTTCACAAGCATCACTTTCAGTAAATAACGTTTGTCTTTGTAAATTACTAAATTCAATGTAGTCTCTATCAACAATAGTTAATTGGCCGACCCCTGCTCTGACTAAACCTTCAGCTAAATGTGTTCCTAAAGCTCCCATACCAATAATAAGCACATGACATTTTCCAATTTGCTCTTGGCCTTCAACACCAATATGTTTGAACAATATTTGTCTTGAATAGCGTTTCTGATTCAAATCCACTAACCTCTCTTTATCCTTATAAATCTATTAATTTTCATAATTCTGTGTTTAATCACTCCTTTTTGCGGCTATTATATTTTTCATTATTATTCAATATAATGGTTTCATGTGCGAGTTGTTGAGCTTCATAATTTGAATGTGTCACAAAAATAATGGGAATGTGCCATTCAGCAAAAACCTCTTTCACAAGTGCAATGCTCTCTTCTTTCGTTTCATCATCTAAGCTCGCAAAAGGCTCATCAAGCAAAATTAAATTTGGTTTCATACTTAAAGATCTTGCTAAAGCTACTCGTTGTGCCTCTCCTCCTGATAAATTTGCCGGATATCTCGTCAATAAATGGTCAATTTTTAAGGTTTGAATCAAATGATTAATATGTTCAGAAGGACGAGCCATAAAAGTTATATTTTGATAAACACTCATATGAGGAAAAAGTTGATAATCTTGAAATAAATACCCGATGTGACGTTGTTGAATGTTGATATTAATTTTATTTCTTGTATCTGTTAAAACGCAATCATTTACCTTGATATAAGCCTTTTTAGCTTTTTTTAATCCCGCAATAATGTTTAATATTGTCGTCTTTCCAATTCCCGAGAACCCTTGAATAGCATATATTTTAGGAGCACCGTCATTAAGTTCAATGTTAATTGTTGTATGTTTTAGTACATCATTTAACTTTATCTCTAACAACTAATCAACCTCCCTATACTTATCTTTATTCATAAGATTGATAGTACCAATGACTGTCACAGCGAACGCAACTAATACAAGGACCCATAACCAAGCTTCATTTTCTTTGCCTTGTTCGACTAAAAAATAAATTTCAAGAGGTAGTGTGTTCGTCTTATTAGGAATGTATCCTGCAACCATGAGTGTAGCACCAAATTCTCCGATTGCACGTGCAAAGCTCATCATTATTCCAGCTAAAATGGATCGCTTTGATAAAGGTAAAATGAGTTTAAAAAAGATTTTAGTTTCACTTGCTCCCATCGTCTTAGCGGTGTTTATCATCTTTTGATTTATACTTCTAAAACCATTGATGGTATGCTGATACATAAGTGGACAACTAACAATGACAGATGCAAGAATTGCACCTGTCAAAGTAAATACAATTGGTAAGTGTAAAATATTAATAAAAAACTGTCCTACTGGGCTTTTCGTGGAAAAGACAATTAATAATATAAAACCAAGTACTGTAGGCGGTAGTACGATAGGTAATATAATAAAACTTTCTAAAATTTTAACCCAATTCCCTTTTTTATTATATAACCATTTGGATATCAACACACCGACTATGGCAACAATGATTGTACTTGTTATGGCTACTTGTAGAGAAATCCAAAATGACGTTAAATCTAGCATGGTTGATAGCTCCTTACATAGCGAAATGATATTCTTCAAGAATTTTCTTTGCTTTAGGTGATTTTAAAAATTTAAGCCAATCTCTGGCTAATTTTTTGTCAGAAGTTACTCCAGCTTTATAAGTAATAGATTTACTAAGTTTAATTTCTTCAATTTCTTTTACTTTATCAGTCTTTTTCTTCGGATTATATAAATCAGTCTTATAGACAAAACCTTCTTGCGCATTCCCTGTTTCAACATAATTGAGTACTTGTTTAACATCTTTAGCATAGACAACATTGTTTTTAACTGAATCATATAAGTTGTTGTCATCTAAGTATTGTTTAGCATTTTTTCCTGCTGGCACTGTTTTGATTTGACCCAACGCAAGTTTATCACTACTTTTTAAATCTTTTAAAGATTTATAGTTTTTATCTTTATCTCCAATTAATACAAGTGTATTTTTAGCATAATTATAAGTATCCTGCGCTTTATTTTTGTCTTTTAAAATATCAACATCTTTTGTATTTGCTGACATAAATACATCTGTAGGTGCACCTGTTTCAATTTGTTGTCTCAAAGCACCTGACCCGCCATAATTAAATTTAATATCTACATTTTTGTGTTCTTTTTTAAATTCATCCCCAAGCGCTTGACTTACTTCAGTTAAACTTGCTGCTGCTGAGATTTGTAACTCTTGTTTTTTCTCACTACTTGAATTGGTGGGTTCCTTTTTTTGACTTGAATTATTAGTATTAGAACACCCCGCCAGTACCAGACATAATGTTAAGATTATAACTAAAATGTGTTTAAGTTTCATAATTGTCTACCTCCAATTAATTTTCATTATACGCTTCAGTTACAATTTGAAAAGTACAAAAAAGTAATCACTGCTATCAATTTTTTTGATACCAAACACTTTATATTTGAGGACCTTACGTTTTTACTGCGGAAAAATATGCAAAAGGATATATTTCGATTTATGGTAGAAAGTAAAACATTTAAAAAGGAGTTAAAATATGGGAAAAGATGTGTCTAAAGAGCAAATAATAGTTAAATATGAAAATGGAAAATTAAGCCAAACTACAGATCAGTATGCAACCGAATTTCCCTTAACAATTAGGGTGAATGGCAATGAATTTGCAACTATTATTTGCAGCCCTAATCATCTAGAGGAACTTGTATTGGGCTTTTTAGCATCAGAGGGTGTCATATCAAAAATAGATGAATTAGAATCAATTCAAATTGATGACAGTAAAGGGGGTGCTCACGTAGAACTCACACATCAATTGGGAAATTTCTTTGACTACTCGACCAAACGTATGATTGCATCTTGTTGTGGAAAAAATCGAGAATTTTACTTTCAAAACGATGCAGTCATCGCCAAAACATCTATGACTCATATCGAACTTCTACCAAACCAGGTACTAAACATGATGACTCAACTCCAAGGTGCAAGTAATATTTTCAAACAAACTGGAGGCTTACATAATGCAGCTATTAGTGATTGCAATGATTTCTTTGAGCATCGTCAGGATATTGGTCGTCATAATGCATTAGACAAATTGTATGGTTATTGTATACAAAGACACATTCCCGTGAGAGATAAAGCTCTTATATTTAGCGGACGCATTTCATCAGAAATTTTGATTAAAGCCGCCAAAATCGGTGTAGGAGTTATATTATCTAAATCTGCCCCCACATCACTTGCTGTCAAACTCGCACAAGACTTAAATATCACTGCTATAGGTTTCATACGTAACAGAAAATTCAATATTTATAGTCATCCTGAACGTATTAAAAATTTATAGTATTTTAAAAATAGGATGGATCGTAACAATGAGATCCATCCTTTTTATATTATATTTTCTTTTAAAACTTGATATCTATAACCTTGAAATATATAGCCTTGTTTGACATACATATGTTTAGCTGTATCCTCACCATCAGCCACAAGTATCACAGGACGCTGATCAGCTAAATGACCTATAAATGATTGAAGGGTTGAACCCACTCCTTGATGTCGAAAGGCTTCTAAAACACCAAATCCATCAATTTCTACAGTTCTGTCAGTGATGATTAAGTTAACAATTCCAACGGGATGTTGTTTAATATATGCTATCAAACGCTCTACTTTATCTACTAAAAAATGTTTAAGGACGCATCGTCGACTTTCATACGTATATTCTTCACCATATGGTCGCGCAAAATAATCATACACATACAAGTAATCCTCAATATTGTGAGTTGTCACTCGTTCGATATATACATCCTCATTAATTGAGAGTTGCATAAGTGTTTGGCCTTCTATGACATACAATTCCATTAAACCAAGTTCAAATTCATGTCTATCAATTATATCTAACCATTGTTGATTGAGCGATTCATTTTCTGGAAAGTAAAAAGATAGGTGGTTTGACGATTGATTTAAATGTAAACGTTGTTGGAATTGAATATCTTTTAGCCATTGGGTCATTGTAGGCATCAATTGATATATCCATGTGTTGCTTGCATACTGTAGTGGTTGATGCGGAGTTAAGTAAATAATCTTACGACTATCCTTACTCCATTGTTGTCCATCGATATAAATATCTTTAAACGTTACTCCAGACATAGATATCTCCTCAATTTTTTATAATTATACTATTTATTGTATCAAACTTTTAAAACGAGTATGGTTTAGTATAGTTGCCCCTATCAAACTCGCAATAATTGCTTTGATGATATCACATGGCATAAATGTAAAAGATAGTAAGTATGCTTTAGACATTGGAATATGTATAATGAATCCCATTATTATAGTACCGACAATATCTAATCCTAAAACTCCAATAATGAAAGTTGCCATAAATAAAACTAAAACGTTTATTTTTCCAAAATAACAATCTCTTACTAATCCAATAAAATACGCGATGAACGGATATAAGAATAAAAAACCTGATGAAGGCCCAGCAAAAACACCTATTCCTCCACGTCCTCCTGAAAGCACTGGCAAACCAGCTACAACTAACAACAGGAATACAATCACACTCGATGCTCCTAATTTACGTCCTAAAATAATTCCCGCTAAAAATATTCCAATATTTTGCAAAACAATTGGTACTGGCATAAAAGGAAGTGGAATACCAGGTAGCAAGCCCAAAATACAAATAATTGCTGTCATTAATGCTGTATAAACTAAATATTTTGTTGTCATCATTTCATCCTCCTTACATGAGAGTGATTATATCATTATTGTAAACTTTATTAAATAAAATGTTTACAATGTATTTAAGATATTTCTCAGCTTATTAGATGAATATCATTTTATACTTTTACGTTTTGAGCAAGTCGCATAATATAGTCAAAAAACACATTTCTTTCAACATAATTAATCACATTCACTTTACGACCATTATCATCTCTAAATGTTTTTCCTTGACTAGGTCCATGACTTACAACATCGACGTTCATTTTCACCGATTTAACAAGTTTTGGTTTACCAACATAAGCCGTGGTAAGAACATCCCATAAGAAATACGTTGAATTAGTAACAAAATGTGTCAGTGGAGGTACTGCTGCATAGCTCACTCCAAGAAAATCAACACCAACATAACTTCTTTTATCAGCCCAATGTTTACGAACGTCGTCCGTCAATGGAACTTGATTCGTGCTTTCTAAAGCCACCATGTCAATTTTGATATCACTATCAAACACCGTTTTAACTGCTTTTGGATCCCAAAAGGCATTCCACTCAGCAGTACCATCGTGTTCAGGTTCTTCAACATTGCCTTTTTCTAAGAAGGTTCCCCCCATCCACACTAATTTATTGACATTTTTTAGAAATGATTTATCACAACTAATAGCTTTTGCTAAATCAGTTAATGGCCCTGTAAATAATAAAGTGACCTTTTCATTACTAGCTTTTACTTTCTGAATAAGATCTTCATATACTTCATAGTCACTCATTTTACTACGTTTGTGTATATGAGATTCATTCAACATTGGTAATGCATCCATAAAGAAGGCATGCATTCTCCATTCCTTTGGAAATGGATTTTTCCCTCTTTCATATGACGGTGCAACTTGTAAACATTGCTTAGAAAATCGATTAATAATTTTTATAGAAGCGCTAACTGAAGGTTCAAGGTAACAGTCTGCACCGATTGTACTGACTCCAATTAACTCTAAATTATCCATTTGTAGTAATAAAAATAACGAGACTAAATCATCTACACCACCATCATGGTTAAAGTATACTTTTGTCATGTTAAATTCTCCTATCATTCTTTTTAATTATTTTAACAAATTAATTATGATATTTTTTAAAAAAGGAAAATTTCAAAAACTTGTCTCAATATATTTATAACTTCCTTTATAAAAAAACTTAAACACATTAAAATACTCATCTTTTTTTAAATAAAAAAACAGACTCTCTATTAAAATAGATTGTCCGTTTCCTTAATTTTATTATTATGCTATTATCACAAGTTGTCCGTAATACTTTTAGCAATATCTGTATATGCCATGTCTTCCATTGGCGGATTGTGTAATCCTGCACGCATATCTCTATAGAATCGTTGAAGAGGTCTTTCCATTTCAAGACATTTAGCACCAACGATTCTCATAGCTAAGTCTATAATTTCTAATCCTTGGTTCATCACCATTACTTTGCTGGCAGCAGTGACATTCCAAATTTGTGATTCATTTTTATATAATTGATATCCCTGAGCTGTACTCCAAAGAAAATGCCTTGCTGATAATAAAAGACTTTCCATTTTTCCAAGATTCTGTTGAACTGTAGGTATCTCTGCAATTGTACCTGTAATACTATTAGGACTGTAATTTCGAGCAAAGTTCACAGCATAATCATGCGCTGCTTGAGCTATGCCTAAATAACAACTTGGAATATGAAGAAGACATCAATTTGGTTGTGATTGACGATGAGATTCTACATAATTGTCGTTTGGAATAACCACATCATTAAGCACGAGATCATGGCTCTCAGTTGCACGCATACCAACCATATTCCAATTTTCAGAAACTTCAACTCCTTTATAAGAACGAGGTACTAGAAAGAAGACTACTGATTCTGTTTCTTCAACATAAGCTCCAACTATAAAATGTGTTAAAGCTTTACTCATTGATGTGAATGTTTTAACACCATTGAGTTTATATCCTCCGTCAACCTTAACAACATACGTGGAAGGTCGACCACCTCTAGTAGGACTGCCTGTTTCAGCTTCACTCACAGCTCTATTTACAAGGGCCCTCTCGAGCAAATACTTGTAGCATTGAAGGATCCCACATCTGTTGTTGAAAAATTTGACCAATAACACTTAAATGCCATCCAATTGATAAAGCAGTTGCACCGTCTATGGCCCTTAGATAGCTTTGTAAGATGACCATATCTTCAATCGTTACACCTTCTCCACCATACGCTTCCGGCAATGTCAATTTAGTATATCCTTCGTTAATTAACCATTGAACATTTTCAAATGGAAATTGCGCTTTAAGATCATGCTCAGCAGCCCGAGCTTTAAATTGAGCCTCTACTTGTTTGAATTTTTCAATCCATCTTTTTTGAATATCTGTGTGTACTAGAAAAGACTGTACCAACTTTCTCGCCCCAAGAACGTAATTTCTAACATATAATTATTCCTAGTTTAATACTCGACTTTAATATAGAAAAGCATCACGTTTTAGTCTTACTTAGAAAAACTACATATAGGCTATATTAAAAATAAAAATGTTTTCATTTAGGATTGAAATGATACTGATAATTGAGTTTTAGATTTTTTTAATGATCACTAATCTTTAGAAGTGTGGTTAATTCCGGCAAAAAGCATCAACCAAGCAGCCAATATAAATGGAACGGTTAAAGCTGGTAAACAAAAAGGCATCAATAGTGTATTAAGCCCTAGTTGAATAAATACCGTTAATATGACACCTAATATTGTAGTAATATATGCATTCATTGATGTCTTAAATGTAACACCTAAAGCTATAACGGTTAGTACTAAATTATAACCAAACAATCCCTCATTGATTTCGTTAGTATTACCACCTAATACAGCTATGGCAATAAAACCAACCACATTAGCTAATAATGCTAACATCACCGCTTTTTTAGATCCAATGAAAATGCCAATAATAATAAGTAATCCACCGAGCAAACTAGGTACTAAAAATACCTGGCTAAATCCTTCAAGTATAGATTGAAGAATTTGAATATGTTCGTAATTATGTGAAAATGAAGTCTTGTTAACTTGACTTGGAATGATATCAAGTTGCGTGTTTAATGATTTAACTTGACCAGGAATAAGTATGGCTATCCAAGTGACAATAACAAAAGGAGAAGTTAGCATGGCTATTCCATAAGGCTTTAACAATTCTCGTATTGCAGCACCAACTGGCAACGTCAAAACCGTAGCTATAATTGTGACGATTATGCCACTCCAATTATTGTCTAAAAATAAAATAAGTGCTATAGCAGTTAAAACAGGATTAAACCCAGCTAAACCATTATTTATTTCTTCTATTGAATAATTCATGTATGACGCTAAGACGTAAGAAACCAAACTAGCTATGAGCGCACTTAAACCAATTTTCCAATTTGCTATAAATAAACCTATTAAGACAAATAACCCAGTCCATTTATTATTTATTAATAGTACTTGAGAAATATTTTTCAGAATAATATCAATTACTTTCAATTCTTTAGCCTCCAATTATTTCACTTTAAATCTTAAGTTTAAGTTAATTTCCTAATACCTCATTAAATAACATTTGAATCAATTGTTTTTAAATTAATACAAATTTTTTTATATTAGATAGTTTTAATATTTAATGACGAATATACACTAAGTTTAAATCATATTTATTAAAACGGAAAAACTATTAAACCATTATACTTGTTAATCTCATTAAATCGTTTTAATATTATTTTTGCAAGGCAAATTAATTTGAAAGAAGGGATAATTTTGCACTTTACACAACGTGAACAAGACAAGCTTATGATAGTTGTGGCTGCAGAAGTCGCTCGTCGTAGAAAAGCTCGAGGCCTTAAACTTAATCATCCAGAAGCACTCGCTTTAATTAGTGATGAATTACTTGAAGGAGCTCGAGATGGTAAAACTGTTGCTGAACTTATGAGTTACGGGAAAACAATTTTAAATGAAGAAGATGTCATGGATGGTGTAGCTAGTATGATAACTGAACTTGAAATTGAAGCAACATTCCCAGATGGTACTAAATTAATTACAGTTCATCATCCTATAGTTTAAGGAGGACAATTTAATGATTCCTGGTGAAATCAAAGTAAAAAATACTGAAATAGAGATAAATAAACATCATCCTGAAACAGTTATTGAAGTAAAAAATACTGGAGATCGACCAATTCAAGTTGGTTCTCATTTTCACTTTTTTGAAGCTAATAAAGCATTAGAATTTGATAGAGAAAAAGCATATGGTAAGCATTTAGATATTCCAGCAGGAGCTGCAGTACGATTTGAACCTGGTGATGAAAAAGAAATACAACTTGTAGAGTACGCAGGTCGTCGTAGAGTATATGGTTTTCGTGGCTTAGTCAATGGAGAAATAGACGAAGAACTCGTATTCCGACCAAGTCGTTCTGACGATAGTGCTGCCGTTCTTAATGATGAAGGCGAAGAAAACGCAAATAAAAAAGGTGGTAATCAAGCATGAGTTTCAAAATGACACAATCTCAATACACGAGTTTATACGGCCCTACCGTTGGAGACTCAGTAAGATTAGGTGATACAAACCTTTTTGCACAAGTTGAAAAAGATTATGCAAACTACGGAGACGAGGCTACGTTCGGTGGCGGTAAATCTATTCGTGATGGTATGGCTCAAAACCCTAACGTAACAAGAGATGATAAAAATGTTGCTGATTTAGTGTTAACTAATGCACTGATTATAGATTATGACAAAATTGTCAAAGCTGATATTGGTATTAAAAATGGTTATATCTTTAAAATCGGTAAAGCAGGAAATCCTGATATTATTGATAACGTGGATATTATTATTGGATCAACAACAGATATCATTGCAGCCGAAGGTAAAATTGTGACTGCAGGAGGGATTGACACACACGTTCATTTTATAAATCCTGAACAAGCTGAAGTTGCTCTTGAAAGTGGCATTACCACACACATCGGTGGCGGTACTGGTGCATCTGAGGGTGCTAAAGCAACAACAGTAACACCTGGTCCTTGGCATATCCATCGTATGTTAGAAGCAGCAGAAGAATTCCCTATTAATGTCGGATTCACTGGTAAAGGCCAAGCTGTAAACCATACCGCACTTATTGAGCAGATTCATGCTGGCGCTATTGGTCTCAAAGTTCACGAAGATTGGGGTGCTACTCCATCAGCATTAAGTCATGCTTTAGACGTTGCTGATGAATTTGATGTTCAAATTGCATTACACGCTGATACTTTAAATGAAGCTGGATTTATGGAAGATACAATGGCAGCCGTTAAAAATCGTGTTTTACACATGTATCATACAGAAGGTGCTGGAGGCGGACATGCTCCTGACTTAATTAAGTCAGCATCTTATCCAAATATCCTGCCTTCTTCAACTAACCCTACACTTCCATATACACACAATACCGTTGATGAACATTTAGATATGGTTATGATTACTCACCATTTAAATGCATCAATTCCTGAAGATATTGCCTTTGCAGATTCACGTATTCGTAAAGAAACAATCGCAGCAGAGGATGTACTTCAAGATATGGGTGTATTTAGTATGGTTAGTTCTGACTCTCAAGCAATGGGACGTGTGGGTGAAGTTATTCTACGTATTTGGCAAGTTGCACATCGTATGAAAGAACAACGTGGCTTACTTGGTGGAGACTCAGAATATAATGACAATAATCGTATAAAACGTTATATTGCTAAATATACTATTAATCCAGCAATTACACATGGCATTTCCGATTATGTAGGCTCAATAGAAGCAGGTAAACTGGCAGATTTAGTAATGTGGGAACCCGCATTCTTTGGTGTAAAGACTGATCTTGTAGTTAAAGGCGGTATTATTAATTCTGCTGTTAACGGTGACGCAAACGGTTCAATCCCAACTTCTGAACCTCAAAAATACCGTAAAATGTACGGTCAATATGGTGGAAACATGACTCATACTGCAATGACATTCGTCTCAAATACTGCGTATGAAAATGGTATATATCGCCAATTAAATTTAAAACGTATGGTGCGCCCTGTTAAAAATATTCGCAACTTATCTAAAGCAGATATGAAAAATAACAATGCTACACCTCAATTAGATGTAGACCCACAAACTTATGAAGTATTCGTTGACGGTGAAAAAATCACAAGTGAAGCCGCTACTGAATTACCATTATCTCAAAAATACTTCTTATTCTAGGAGGTAGAAAAACATGATTATAGAAGAAATTCAAGGCAACATTGCAAACTTATCTCCTGAAGATAAACAAAAGCACATTGAAAAGGTTTATTTGGAAAACTCAGATTTGGTAAAACGTATTCAACGCGTCACTACAGATCATGGCAACGAAATTGGTATTCGTTTAAAGCAACCTATTGATCTACAATACGGTGACATCTTATATCAAGATAACTCAAATATGATAATTGTTGACGTTAATTCAGAGGACTTATTAGTTATTAAACCTAGAACACTTAAAGAAATGGGTGACATTGCTCATCAATTAGGCAACCGTCACTTACCAGCTCAATTCACAGAAACTGAAATGTTAGTACAATACGATTATCTCGTTGAAGATTTATTAAAAGAACTGGATATTCCCTACAGCCATGAAGATAGAAAAGTAAATCAAGCATTCCGTCATATAGGACATTCACATGATTGATCATCGATATTTAAGACTATTTCAGTTCTGTGATTCACAGTTTCCAACAGGTGCATTTAGTCACTCTTTTGGACTT
Source organism: Staphylococcus saccharolyticus (assembly GCF_900458815.1). Classification (NCBI taxonomy): domain Bacteria; kingdom Bacillati; phylum Bacillota; class Bacilli; order Caryophanales; family Staphylococcaceae; genus Staphylococcus; species Staphylococcus saccharolyticus. Next base: position 664,865 of record NZ_UHDZ01000001.1, on the reverse strand, counting down.
GAAACCTATATTCAGCGTGAAACTGTCAATAATGCTGAATCATTTACTGAATGGTTACAATTATTTTTAAACGAACAGCTAACCTATTCAGGTGGTTTGGCTATGAAAATTGTATATCAAGCATTAGAAGAGTATAACAAAGATAAAATTTTAGACATCGATCAAAAAATCTTTGTTCAGAGCATACCGAAAGAAACACGTGTAGGTGCTAAACAAATGGGAACACGTATGGTTAAATTAGCTTTGGAACTATACGATAGTGAATGGATAAAGTGGTATTATGAGCAAATGAAACATAAAAAAGCCAAGCTTCATCCTGCTATTTGCTTTACTATGTTGGGGTACCATTTAGGCATTGATATTAGCACTATTATTGATTATTATTTATATCAAAATGTTTCAAGTTTAACCCAAAATGCTGTTAGAGCTATACCTCTTGGACAAACATCTGGTCAACGTGTTGTTACAGAGATGATACCATATATAGAACAAACAAGAGATAACATTTTAACATTAAACGAATCAAACTTCGGTATGACCACTCCAGGTTTAGAACTTAATCAAATGGAGCATGAAAATGTACACGTAAGAATCTTTATTTCATAGGAGGCCAAACTTATGTCAAATCCAATTAAAATTGGTATTGGTGGTCCTGTTGGCGCAGGTAAAACACAACTTATCGAGAAAGTTGTAAAACGTCTCGCAAAAGATATGAGTATTGGTGTAATCACTAACGATATTTATACTAAAGAGGACGAAAAAATATTAGTCAATACTGGCGTACTACCAGCAGATAGAATTATAGGTGTAGAAACAGGCGGTTGCCCTCACACTGCTATTCGTGAAGACGCATCAATGAACTTTGCTGCTATTGATGAATTATTAGAACGCAATGATGATATTGAACTTATCTTTATTGAATCTGGTGGCGATAATTTAGCAGCTACCTTTAGTCCTGAACTCGTAGATTTCTCTATCTATATCATTGACGTTGCACAAGGGGAAAAAATTCCACGTAAAGGTGGTCAAGGTATGATTAAGTCTGATTTCTTCATTATTAATAAAACAGATTTAGCACCATATGTTGGTGCTTCTCTTGACCAAATGGCTAAAGATACGCAAGTTTTTCGTGGCAATCGCCCCTTTGCATTTACTAATTTAAAAACAGATGAAGGTCTTGATGAAGTCATAGAATGGATTGAAAGAGACACCTTGCTTAAAGGATTAGCATAATGTCGGAAATCAATTGGACAGGTCAGTTAGATTTAACTGTATTTAATAATGGGCATCGCTCAGTTGCCAGAGATATATTCTTTGAAAAGGCACTCAAAGTCATTCGACCTATATATCTCAATCAATCACCGATTCCAACATTTTATATTGTTAATGTAGGTGGTGGATATTTAGATGGTGATAGATACCGTTTAAATATTAATCTTGAAGATGATGCTCAAGTTACGCTTACCTCTCAGGGTGCAACAAAAATATATAAAACACCGAATGATCATGTTGAACAATATCAAAAGTTTAATCTAGGAAATCATTCTTATATGGAATTTGTCGCTGATCCAATTATTGCTTACGAAGATGCTAAATTTTATCAACATAACACTTTTAATCTTGAAAAAGATAGTTCCATGTTTTACACAGATATTTTAACTCCAGGTTATTCGTCTGATGATCAAGATTTCACATATAATTATATGCATTTAGTTAATGAAATTTATGTTGATAATGAATTAGTAACGTATGACAATATGTTATTAGATCCTAAAAAAAATCAAATTAACTCTATTGGTTATATGGAAGATTTTACTCATTTAGGATCAGCATATTTCATTCACCCTGAAGTTAATCAAAACTTTATTGATGAAGTATATGAATGCATTGCTAACTTCGAAAATCATTACAATTGTAGATTAGGAATATCTTATTTACCTACACACGGCTTTGCCATTCGTATATTAGCTCATCGAACACAAATTATTGAAAAGATTTTAACTCATGTTCAATCCTACATTGCCCAAAAACTTTATCAACGTCATCTCGATTTTTTAAGAAAATATTAAATTTGCAATTAAAAAGACTAGGTCTACTCTTGAAGAGAGTATTCCTAGTCTTTTTAATAGAAATCTTCATCTTAAAACACACATGAAACTTCAGTTTTCTAGTATTACTTTATATAATTCTCTAATTCTACAATTAACTTTTGAATTTTATCTCGCTGCTCTGTTGTCACAAATACAATAACTGTTCTCTCATCATGCACGCTTCGTTTTTTTGATAGTAAATTTAAATCTTTTAATTTTTGTAATGCTTTTGTTAAGTAATAGGGTTTAAACTCTGAACATGTAGCAATTTCCTTAGAAGATATTTCGTTAGATTCACTTTTTAAAATGTGATTAAGAATATAAATTTCTTCGTAATTTAAGTTATATTGTTTTTTTGTATCTCTAAAAAATTTTTTCACTTGAAATGTAGCATTGACCAAATCATTGATGTCTTTAATTTTTCCCATATTAAAACCACTCCTCTGATGCACATCTTGTTGTAGCAAGGTTCACATGTATTTTATCTAACCGAAAATTTCTCCGCCCATGTTACAAAATACATTTTATACAAATAGGTATAAGAATTCAATATTTTTATTACTACAAAATGCATTTATACATTTATTTCTTAACCAAAACATTTATAATAGTGATTTTGATGTAATTAAAAATAATAATCCAATTTATATAACACTAATTAAACTATCGTATTTTTTAAACTTTTTATATTACCTATCAGTTTAATTGGAATTGATTTTTGTGTACCTTTATAAGAGTGATTTACAGATTAAATTTTATTAAAACTACCTTCATTTAGTGATTCATTTTTATGTTCATTTTAATAAAGTCATTTATTCAATTCTACATTAACCTTAGTCATTGTATTTGTTGTTTAACATAGTCAACAAATGCTTGTACATCCTCAGTCTTAATTTGATGCATTGGAATTGTTCCAATATTAAACTCAAATATAATATCTTTACCGTTATAATCGATATTGCTCATTTCATCATAACGGATATTTCTATAATAAAATTGTCCATTCATATCCACATTCATAATTAATCGTTCGTTAGTAGCTATGAAGGCACCTTCAAACTCTTCTTGACCTTGGACACTATACTCAATCACACCTAACACAGAAGGCCCTTTTGTTTCTGTTGGAAATAAGTCGTCAGGATTCACATTATCTAAAATCATCATTAACTCTCCTTATATTTTACATTCATAATATTTTATAAATGATGTATTCCCTTTTCTAAACTATTGTAACATTCTTCAACAGTTGACTGTATATATTCCAATTTATCTTCTTTAATACTCAGTACGATGTTTCCGTTCATCTTCTTTACTTCTGCTTTTATTAACTTAACCTTTAGTCTGTAATTTTTTAATAATTGGTCTCAAAGTTACAAGGCCTCTTAATGAATGTAACTTTATACTCTTAAACGATGTTTCATTATTATTAATTAAAAGTAATCCAAGAATATATAATTCTTCTAATGATAAACGACTATAAATATGCGATTGCTCAATAACTTTAAATTGTGCATGACATTTAAAATAATAAGACAATAAAGTCAAATGAGTATGATTAGTAATCGATTTAGATTTCACTTCTAAAAATACATTAAAGTCTTCAAACAATTGATTAATCTTTTTTCTTTGGGCTTGAGTTAAGGTGATTATCAACCTACGTTGATCATGAGGATCGCGTTTTTTCGATATCCAGTTATAATCATACAAATGTGTGATTAACTTTAGCAATTCATTCTTTTGATAGTCTTTGTAAAAAATAATGATATTTAAACTTAAATTTTCCTTATAATATTCTTCAGTAAACTGTAAAATAAATTCTAATAACTTTACTTGTTCTATCGTTAAGTGATGAGAGTATTTTAAATATTCTATAAAGATATGATCTAAAACAAAGTGCGCCAGAAATCTTTTGATTTTTAGTTGATGCATATGATGACAGTCCTTTCTAAGCAATCAACCACGCTTTACAATGAACTAAGAAATTTGATATGAGCAATACTAACTTTGGGAAGGTCTATTGAAGATTTCACTATTTCTTTACTATTTAACTTTGCTATCCAATGTTGATTTTGATTAATCATAAGACTGTCCAAATGATTATTCTCATTCACTGCATAATGATTTATATCTATGTACTCTAAGTCTGCATGGCTTAGCTGAGTTATATCTGAAAAATTAATCGATGTAGTTTTAAATTCTGTTGAAACATGTCATCTAAAAAGAAAGCAATAACTTGATACTCGTGTTTAAGTCGCGTCATTATAAGATTATCATCTCTAAAGACGATATTTCCTCTTAACTGATTTAACATATTGAGTACATATGTCAACAATTGATATACTGCTAGATTTGGCGTATACGTTGCTACGGATTTAACACGATTCATTGCTGGCAATACTATCCCATTTAACTGATTATAATTACCTATTATAAATTTAAAATTATCAAGCAATCTATTATCTATAATTGTTTCTCTATATTGTATTAATCTTTCAAGATCGATTATATGTTTGTTTAAATGTAAATCAACGCGTTGCACTTTCAACATTGTAATAGGTAGCATAATATAATCTGTTTTATCTGCTATTAGTGAAATATACTTTTCTTCATAATTCCCTTTTTTAATTCGATATATTAGTTCATCAAAATATTGGTTAATACATTTCTTCAATTTATCAATTAAGCCAATTGTTAAGCTGTCAACTATAAAACCAATATTGAGTTGGTTAAATTATCTTAACATAATAAATAACATCTCAAGAGTCATATTTAAAGCCATTTTCTCAGTCGATGTGAATATATCATATCTTTGTGTTTTAATTTTAAATATTGGGATCATATTTAAATCAGAACTGAAATGTAAAACTCGTGAAATCTTATTATATAGACTTTCTTTATCATTTAAAATATCTATATAATTTAACTCTTCTATATAACGTACAGAATTTTTACTTATATTCATTTGACGCTTCATATTAATATAATCACCTTGGTCAAAATGAAAATTATTAATATTTTAATTCCTCCTCAGATATCGCAAGTTGTTTTACATCTATAACACCAGAAGCAGTATCTTGTAAATCATTTATGAATTTAAGAATGTGTCGATCCAAATTAATTTCTTCAGAACTTTTTTTGAACATAGACGTCGTTATACAATCTTTTCTAATCAATTTAGGTGTTCGACCATATGTATCTTTAAATAATTGTATAAATCGATAATAGTGATGAAAACCATGGTCAATTGCTATATCTTCAATAGGCCGATGAGTAGTAAGAATATCGGTTAAACAAAATTTCAATCTAATTTGATTCAAATACTGGTTAAATGTTTGAAATGGTGTTTGCTTAAACATCTGCGTCAATGATTGATTGGACATATTCACTGCATTAGCTAAATCTTGTTTATTAATTTTACTTTCATGATGATCTACTAAATACTGATGTACTTCTTCAGAAAAATACATATGTCTATTAAACTTAACTGGCTGCAGTTTTAAGTTACCTAATTCAATTAATAGATATTGGATGAGTTTATTTGTTTCTAATTTATCAACTTTTGACAAACAATGTAGCTTTAATAATTGAAATATCCAATATTTGATTCGACCTTTATCAACTTTCATTCCATTAGACAACAAATGTTGTTGATTATATCTAAAATAATAATGTATAGGTATATCAATGACACAACAAGTTGAATTTTTTGTACTTACCAATGAATAGGTATCATTGACTATTACAAAAGCTATTTCATCTTTTCGTAATTCAAACTCCTGAATGTTAATTGTGATATTACACTTGCCTTTCAAACAATAAAATACTCTAACATTAAGAGCTGTAGTAGTTTCAATAGCTAAATGGTTAAAAACACGTATCGTATAATTATCTATCATGTGTCTTCCTCGCGATGTACTAGTGTGTTTTCGTAATAAAATATCTCCCCGATTACTAAACTAAATTTAACTAGACAACATCTATTTTTCATTACCTATTATACAATCCTCAAAATTTTAGTAGTAAAAAATTAGAATAATATTATATCAATTTTCATTTTTATTTAAATAGGTTCTATCAATTAATTACAATAACTATCCTTAATTAATCTTTTTGTACCCACCCTTTCAGTTTCATTGAGCTATTGAGTTCTAAAATTAAACTAGAAAAATATTATCATATCAAATTTTCTGTTATTTTACAGTGTTGTAACAAAAAAATTCTATTTTATTTAAATAGTTACTAAACACTGTAACCATCGTTTCTATTCATATTACATTAAATAATTGTATTAAGTGAAATCGTGTAACAATATTAGCAAATAATTATAAATCGATAACAAGCCCCACAAGCCATCTTTTTTTGGGTAAAGTATTGCTTATCGTTAAAAGAAAACGAAAATAAACAACGTAACTCATTGGTCACATGACTATTAAATAAAATTATTTTAATTCTCGGGAGGATATTTATCAATGAAAAAAATCGCTACTGCTACAATCGCTACTTTCACATTTGCAAATCACGACGCACACGCAGCAGACCAAAATAATAGTGGATACAATCCAAATGATCCAACATCATATAGTTATTCTTACACAATCGATCAACAAGGTAACTATCACTACACTTGGCAAGGTAACTGGAGTCCAGATCGTTTAAACTATAATTACAGCAATTATAATAATTACAACTACAATAATTACTCAAATTATAACTACAACAATGGTGGTTATAGTCAATCATATTCAAACTCTAATCAAACAGGTGGTTTAGGAGCAAGCTACACTACTACAAGCCGTAATGTGCACGTTACAACTACATCTGCACTATCATCATATGGTGTGTCTTTATCAAATGCTTCTTCAGCAGGTGGTAACTTATATACTTCAGGTCAATGTACATACTATGTATTTGACAGAGTTGGCGGGAAAATTGGCTCAACTTGGGGTAATGCAAATAACTGGGCAAACGCTGCAGCAGCTGCAGGTTACACTGTAAATAACCATCCAACTAAAGGAGCTATTTTACAAACTTCTCAAGGTACGTACGGTCACGTTGCTTATGTTGAAAGTGTTAGCAGTAGTGGTTCTATCACTGTTTCAGAAATGAATTACGGTCATGGTGCTGGTGTTGTTACTACACGTACGATTTCAGCAAGCCAAGCCGCTTCATACAACTATATTCATTAATCAGTATACTTAATGATGAACACAATAAAAGCATTCATTCTTGCTTAAGAAGAATGAATGTTTTTTAGTCTATTTTTTATCATAAATAAAAAAGAGGTTAAGGTAAATATCTTCCCTTTTAACCCACATAATTAATTTCAAACAAATTCAAATGTTCTTATTTCATAGTTCTAAGTCATTATGTCACTGTTAAAATGAGGTTGTAAAAGAATTCGTCACGTACTTTCATGTATAAGTCTCGCTACAAAACTTACACACTATATGTACAGAAAGATCTTAATATGTTTGAAACTGACATAAATCTCATCGCTACAAAAAATCTATATCATTATTCCAACACATTTAGTGTATTCCACGTATACAGAGAATTAAACTTAGTCTTTACTTAGTTTCTTTATTCCTATACCTGTAAATCCATACACTATTGTAATAAGTGCACATAAATAACAAGGGATTGTCCAAATCAAGTACTGATTGACAAAAACATTAAGTTGTTGGGAATAGTATATACCAGAAGTGCCCCATGGTATTAATGGCAATACCATCGTACTTGAATCTTCGAGTGTACGTGATAATACAGATTTAGAAATATTCATTTTTTCAAACATTTCCTTCATTAAAACACCAACCATAATTATCACAATTGATGCTACACCCGCCGCAAAAACAAGCATTAAACAACAAACTACTGTTATTAAGATTAATGTTCCTACTGATTTAACTCCCTTAGATACTGTCTCTAATATGACATCTAAACAACCTGCTTTTTCTACAATACCAGCAAAAGCATACCCGCAAAATATAGTTGCTATAATTTGAGTCATACTCATCATGCCACCCTGTTCAATTAATGTCGTGACATTTTTTGATAAATGAGGTTGATGTACCATCGTATGGTTAAAGCCGTCGAATGTCGCTTTAAATCCATCGACAATATTAAAATGATTGTTAAATGTACCGATAATAATAGCACTTAAACTTGAAATAAGCATTGATGGCACAGTAGAAATCCTAAATATTAAACAAATAATGATGACAATGAGTGGAAGCCATACAACAAAATTAATATTATAAATAGTCATCAATTCTTTTAATAACTTCTGAATTTGTTTAGAATTCGCCTGACCTTTAAAATGTAAACCAGCGAAAAACCATACGATTAAACCTATCATAGATGCAGGAATAGTCGTCCACATCATCGATTTGATGTGTGCAAAAATGTTCACTTTAGTCACCAATGCGGCCAAATTTGTAGTATCTGATAATGGTGACATTTTATCTCCAAAAACAGCTCCTGCAATGATTGCACCAGCAGCCATACCCGATGGTACACCTAGTTGACTCGCAATCGAAATCAATGCAATACCAGCTGTTGAAGCTGAACCCCAAGCTGTTCCAGTAGCCACAGAAGTAATTGTACTAATAATAAAAGCTGAGACTAATAAAAGACTTGGATTTAAAAATTTAAGACCATAATAGATCAAAGCTGGTACTGTACCAGAAAACATCCAACTCCCTACTATAATTCCTACTGCTAAAATTATAAAAATTGCGGGCATAGCAGTACTCAGTCTTTTAGTGATACCTTCCTCCAAATCTTTCCATCTTAATCCTACTCTATAAGCGATAAACGCTGCATAAGCTGAGGAGATAAGCAATAAAATTTGGATAGGTATATTAAAAAATATAAAACCAATGACAACGACAATCACCATAACCATAATAGTAGAAATAGATTCTAAAAATGTAGGATATCTAAACATTTGTGTCATAGAATGGCTCCCTTCAGTAGTTTTTAATACAAAACCTCTTTTCTTAAAAATTAAATATACTTAATTATTCTAGGCCTAACTTTTCTAGCCCTAGTTCTTCAATTGTTAATCCCTCTTCAAAAAAGTCACGCTCTAAAATTGTTGATGCGATAACAATAACAGCATCTATATTAGGTGTTGGCACATCAATAACACGTCCTAGACTTGACCATAAAACTAATCCATATGCAATATCTTCTGTTAAATAACGATTTTCAACATGATTGGGACCCGATATTTTTGAAAATACAGGACTTGTATTAAATAGGCGATTTAAAGGTTCATCTTCATCCTTTCGTTCTAAATAACCTCTTTGAATACGCGACTCTTTAGCAGTAGATAACTCAAACCCCAATTTACGTCCTAAATTTAAACGTTCTAATTCTATTGCATGTAATAATCGAACAGTATGATTTGTAATCCCCTCGCTATAAAGAGAAAAATTTTCAGCAAAGTCAATGCGTCCCACATTTAATAATGTAGGTCCTGGATGTACTTCTGGATTACCATTTTCAAGATTTGTTTTTAATAAACTTTCTTCCTTGACTAAATGATCGTATATTTGAGACACTTTTTCATAACTTTCATTTAATTCGCTACGATTGAACGTTGAAAAGAATACACGTCTTACATTTAGTGACAAATCTACTCGTGCATTTTCAAAATCAACGCGCGTTCCATAAGTGAGTGTATTAGATTCTGCAAAATAAGGATGAACATCAATATGTCGGTCTTCTAATACATTCATAAAACGTATTGAGCCCATAGATGCTGCAATATTAAAGAAAATAAGATGATGATTTGTCACATATTGAGACATCACTTTTGCATAGTATTCAATAAATGATGCAGGAATGATGACTTGAACAATATCAGCATCTTCTAAAACATACTCGATATCATCACTGATGTCAGTGAACTCAATAAATTTTTCCTCACCCTCGTTATTAAAGTCAAATCCACCCTTTTCTAAGGCAACATCAAATTTGCTAATCGATTCATTACGACAATACAATCTAACACCATGACCTTTATCAACCATATCTACTGCAGCAGTCACTGCTCCATTACCTGAACCTATAATAGCTATTTTCATTATCTACAATCCTTCTTTCTATAAAAATGTAATACTTAAAACTAAAAATATTGGATAATTAAACATAAATTTTTCCATAAAAAAGGAGTGGGTCTGAATCTAATCAATTTAATTAAATTCTGCGGCCCGGCCCGCGATGACATTGAGAATTATATCAAAGTATACACATGATTATACTTTGATATACTTAATTTAACGAATGTTGAATCTACTCTTACTTTATCTTATCAGTACTCTATAACCAGATTATCCATATTATAAACTACCTCGTCAATTTATATAATTATTTAATAATTTATTTTTGTTTGATATAGTTACAAGTGTAATAAGTTTATTTATAATTGACACAAGGGGATTTTTATGGAAAACAATCATCATAATTATTCTGATTCCACAAACGATGAAATGCATACTTCTGAAACCATTGATGTTTATCAAGATCAAAAGCATTCAGAACAGTTATATGGGGATTATCAGTTTAATTCAAATCATCAATATGAGTCACAAATGAAACAAGACGAAGAACAAGACAATCGTTTAATGGCGATGTTGATTTACTTATTAAGCTTATTTGCAGGTATCATTGGTCCATTAATCATCTGGCTAATCAAACGTAAAGAATCAAAATTAGTAGATATTGCCGGTAAAACCTATTTAAACTATTTTATTTCATATTCTATTTATACTTTTGTTGGAACTATCTTTGCTCTCATTCCATTATTCTTAGTTGATTATAATGAAAACTTGACTGCAATTTTAGTTATATTTACTGTGCTTATCTTTATAGCATTATTTGTTTTAGCAATCATGTCGTTTGTATGCACAATTATTGCATGCGTCAAATACATGTCTGGAAAGGCCTACTCTATTCCATTAACAATACCATTTTTTAAATAATCTTATATTACAACACGATGTCACAAATATTTGTAAGTAGAATGGTTCAAATACCAGCCAACTTTGAACTTAGCTGAATTAAATACCTGTAATATGTTGTAACCTTGAGCGTCTTTTATTACATAGATAGTCAAGGTCTTTTTAATTGGTTTACGAATAGATAACATCAAACATCAATTTCTTTTTATCTGATATAGTAACGGTGTCGTTAAAGATGACACAATATCAAAAAATGATGCATTGACATCGGCATAGAGTTCGCTACACTCATAAATGCATGCAAAGATTCTTTTAAAGTTTGGGAGGACTTTTAATTATGAAAAAATTTATCACTATTACGACATTATCTGCTGGAATAGTTGCGTCAATAATTAGAATTACTTCCAATGCATATGCTTCAGAATATAATTCTATGAACCTACAACATTCTTCTTACAACATGACAACACAAATGGCTAACACCTCATATTCAACAGAAAATCTTTATACAGCAGGTCAACGTACTTGGTATGTTTTTGACAAAGTAAATGGTAAAATAGGTTCAACTTGGGGCAATGTAAACAATTGGGCTTCTGCAACTCAAGAAGCAGGGTATACTGTTAATCATACATCAGTTCAAGGTGCTATCTTACAATCTTCAATAGGTGCATATGGTCACTTTGCATATGTTGAACGTTTCGACAGCAATGGGTCTTCAGAAATGAATTATAATGGTGGTCCCTATGTTGTTGATACACGCACAATTCCATCTAATGAAGCAAGTTCATACAATTACATCCATATGGATTAAACTCATATACATGTTTCATATATACACTAAGCTCTTTACAAACCTACTTTTTTATCGCGAGTGTAGTTTTGTAAAGAGTTGTTTAAATTTAGATATTACCAATTTTACATTCCTCTTTCTATAATCTTCAATCATTGCTACCCACACTTCAATTTGAGAGAATAGTTTTATCAATTAAATAGGAGGCTAACTTGATGCAATGGCTTAAAGTCATCTTAGCAGGTTTAGTAGAAATCATTTGGGTCACAGGTCTTGATCAAGCACATTCATTTCTAAGTTGGGTGTTTACCCTCTTTTTTATTGCTTTAAGTTTTTTCTTGGTCATAGATGCATCAAAGCATTTACCTGTAGGTACCGTTTACGCTTTCTTTGTTGGGATAGGTGCTGTAGGTACCGTAATAATCGACATGATTCTCTTTAATCAACCTTTTGCGTTGTCAAAAATTATTTTGATAATTATTCTTATCTTAGAAATTATTGGACTAAAACTTACTACTGATGAAAGTGAAGAAGGAGGTCACTAAGTATGTCATGACTATTTTTACTTATAGCAGGTGGTTTTGAGGTGTTGGGCGTCGTATTACTAAATGAATTATCTCGAACCAAAAATAAAATATATGTCATTCTATTAGGTCTTGCTTTTATCCTAAGTTTTAGCACATTAAAATTCGCCATGTCTGATATTCCAATGGGCACTGCTTATGCCATATGGACAGGTATAGGTACAGCTGGTGTCACAATCATAGGTATGATTTTCTATAAAGAATCAAAGCGTTTAGGAAGGATTTTATGTATTTTGTTGATAATTGTAGCAGTCGTTGGTTTACGATTGATTAGTTATTAATTCACTATTTCAAAACCTAATAATTGTTTACGCTTTCTTCTTTTACTATACTGATAATAAAAGAAGGAGTGATGATGATGGAAAAAGTATTTATTGCAGGCCCAATTCCTGAAGTAGGGTTAAATTTACTGAAAGACCATTTTGAAGTAGATATGTATGATGGAGAAGGTATTATTGATAAAAAAACATTAAAAGAGGGAGTTAAGGATGCAGTAGCATTAGTAAGCTTGCTATCTACTAACGTTAATCAAGAAGTAATCGATAGTGGTAGAAATCTAAAAATTATTACCAATTATGGGGCAGGATTTAATAATGTAGATATTGATTATGCCAGAAAAAAAGGTATAGATGTGACCAATACCCCTAAAGCCTCAACGAACGCAACAGCTGATTTAACAATGGGGTTAGTATTATCAGTTGCGCGTAGGATTGTTGAAGGTGACAAGTTATCTAGAACAAAAGGGTTTGATGGTTGGGCTCCCCTATTCTTCCGTGGTAGAGAAGTATCTGGTAAGACCATTGGCATTATTGGATTAGGAGAAATAGGCGGTGCAGTGGCAAAACGAGCTCGTGCATTTGATATGGATGTATTATATACTGGTCCACATCGTAAAGAAGAAAAAGAACGTGAAATTGGAGCTAAATATGTAGACTTAGATACCCTACTTGAAAATGCTGATTTTATCACTATAAATGCAGCATATAATCCAGATTTACATCATATGATTGATACTGAACAATTCAAACAAATGAAATCCACCGCTTATCTTATAAATGCTGGAAGAGGTCCAATCGTTAATGAGCAAGCACTAGTTCAAGCGATAGAGAATAAAGAAATTGAAGGTGCAGCTTTAGACGTTTATGAATTTGAACCCGACATCACTGATGCATTAAAATCATTTAAAAATATCGTGCTCACTCCTCACGTTGGGAATGCCACTTTTGAAGCTAGAGACATGATGGCTAAAATTGTTGCTAATGATACTATTAAAAAGTTAACTGGCAAAGAACCACAATTTGTAGTTAATTCAAAATGGTAATCAAAGAATTAAACAGGTGACAGTAGGATTTACACTAACGTAATTCCACTGCCACCTGTTTTTTATTTTTCTTTAGATTTATATAAAAATTTTGTTTGCGAAGATGCATAAGCATTAGGTATTAATTTCATAACCATGTTACGCAGTTTTACAATTAATTTATTATGTTTTTGAGCTAATTTGCCAATTTTTCTTGAGCGTTTAATGACTTTTGCCGTATGCTTTACTCTCAATTTATCATATCTTTCAATAGCCTTATTGAAATCATAATTCTTGATACAATTTACTAATACAAGCGCATCTTCCATTGCTTGACTAGCCCCTTGTCCCATATCAGGAGTTGTCACATGGGCTGCATCTACTAATAAGATAGTTCGTCCATAAACAAATGTCCTTAAAGGTTTCAAGTCATAAATATCATGTAATAATATCCCTGTTTCACTTTGTTTATCAAGAACTTCTCGGACTTCATCTGGAAAGTGATTGAAATACGCTTGTAAATGCGGTTTTCCAAATGTTTGATATTTGGGCTCCTTCTCTTTAGCATGAATCGTGATAAACCAGTATGCACGGTTGTTAATTAATGGTACTATGCCCACTTTACCTTTTGCACCCCAATACTCGTTAGCAACTTGTTCATCCTTAAGCTGAACATCCTCCACCATACCTCTAAAACAGGTATATCCATTATAATTAATCTTAGATGTTGCTCCTACTGCATCTCTCACTGTAGAATATAGCCCATCTGCACCAAGGCATAAATCAAATGCTTCACTTTCTTGTTCAGCAAAATGAAGGGTCACTTTAGAATTTGTCTGTTCAACTTTCGTCACATCATATCCTGTAAAAATAGAGGAAGGTTTTACATAAGACTTAATAATATCCAACAACGTTCGTCTTGGTAGCGTTACATTTAGTGACTTCACTTTCATTTTAGCTGAAATCAACGCTTTACCTCGTTCATCGTAAACATTCATAGCAGTAATATTCTGTACTGTATTTTTGATACCTTTAGCAAGATCATGATTACCTAGTTTTTTGAGACATTATCTCCAATACCTATACCAGCACTTAATTCACTAACAGTTGTATTTTTCTCAAAAACTTTTATTTTATGTCCTTGTTCTTCTAGTAATGCAGCAGCGGTCAATCCACTAATACCTGCACCAACAATTGCTATTTTCATTTTAATAACACCTCAAATTTTCATTCCTATTTATTTTATCATATGTAATGATGTCAAAAAGTCTGTAAAAAAATAGTCTCTCGTTGGACTGATTGACCTTTTAGCAAAATAAGGTTAGCACCACAATTAGTATTATGTGTACGCTAACCTTACTTTTATTTATAATATTTTTTTCGTATCTTCTCTTTTTTTATGCCATATCCCTCATAGTATTTCTTCATAATGTCTGCAATATTGTCCACCCAATTAATATCACTAGCATATTGATGTTGCCCTGGATTTTGAGGATTCCAACGCATTTGATATAACGTCAGTTGATTATTTTTGAAATAATGATATCTCACAAACGATGCGCCACCAATGATGGCTTTTTCTGGAGATGTCCATTTTTCTTGTTTAGCATAACTTTTACCAGTATGTACTGCATTTTCATCAAACGCCCCTATTCCAAAGATGTTATAATAATGTTGCTGACCCTCTTTGATACCTTTAGCAAGTTCAGACGTTCCATTACCTGTTTCAACTAAAGCATGGCTAATCAAGTAAATAATATTCACTTCGTATTTGTCTTGAGCTTTAATAAACGTGTGACCTTGAGGCTCTAAAATACCTTTATCTTTTAAAATAGTATTCACTTCTTTTTTAGACATAGGAACTTTCTCAGAAATATCCATATACTTTAACGAATTATCTCCATGTTTAATGGACATAGCTTTCTCTATCTCATTATCTTCTGCATGAATGAATTTGCCATTATGTTCTTTAGTATTAATGACCCCTTCACCCTTTTGTCGTTCAACTGCTTCTGAAAATGAAAAATTCACATCATTTTTTAAAATATTAGTATCAAATATGATAAAAAGGATGCTAAATATCAACAATATCACAATGATGAGCATTGTCGTTGTGCGAAGTCGAGTATTTTTAAACATTCATTTAAACCCCTAGACTATAATTATTATAAAACGAAATAGGTTATAACTATTGCAACCATAACAATAAAAAATGAAATATTAATTGCAATTTTCATACCTGTACGATGTCTAAACATGACGTTAAATATCACTAAACTAATTGCTAATGATACCACAAAGAAAGCAATCGCTAACATAAGTTTCATCATCACAAAAAATATAATACCAATGACTAGCAACACGTTAGACGTAATCGCCATGGCTTTTAATACTTTCTGATTAATATGTACTCACTCCCTAATCTAATTTTCACAATCATTATTAATGATACATGATAAATAGAAATGATGTCGACTTAAATATAAATAAAAGGTGAAAAGAGAAGCAGCTTGGTAGTAGGCATTTTTTCTCTCATCTTTTTATCAAAATAAATAACACGAACTATATCGTGAACGATTAAAGTATAATTTACCTTTTTAGCTGACTAGATTTACTTAAACACAGTTTCTCATACCATACCCTCTTAACATCATTTATATTAAACGTTAATGAATTACGATTGAGACATGCCTTTTAGTATATTTAACATATATGTGATGCTATGATTCATATTATCGTCTTTTAATATTCCCATTAAATTTTTAATAGATGTTCTAGCATTAGGACTCGTTTGATTAGCAACATGCAACCCTTTATTTAAACATTGTAGCATTTCACTTAAATCCTCAACATTTAATTCGCCTAACAATAATATCATGTGAGCCATATTCGATAAGAGTCCATTATAAATATCTTTATTTAATTCAACTGCGAATTTATTAATAATTACTTGTCTAGCTTTTAAACCACCATTTAACGCATCTAAAATTTTTGCCTCATCTAATGTGTCTATTAAACGAATTGCCTTTAGAATACTATCTTTATTTTTAGTAATAGCATCTATAACTTCATTCAAATTTTCACTTTTAATTTGCTCCGGTGATTTTTTTAGACGTTTAATTTCAGTAATTCTTTCAACCATTATTAATCACTCTGCTTTCCTGGAAACACGTAATCAGAACGCGACCATTTTTTGTACTTGAACACTGTATTGTGGATGACATTGTTTATTTACACGGAAATTCGTAGGATTCAAAGGTGATTTCCCTTTTTCCATTCGTGCACCTGTATGTTTATAAGAGGGTGTATCTGTATACTTATCAACATCACTATTTGTAAGTAAATTAATTGCCCCCTTATCCCCATTGTTCAAAGGATCATTATTTAATGGTATATAAATTTCCTTACCTTTTACTCTATCAGTAATATGTGCAAGTAATGTTGCCTCTCCTTTTTCAGATATTAACCTGATTTCTGCACCTTCATGAATATCGCATTCTTGAGCAAGTTCTGGGGAAATTTCTACAAAAACATGTGGTACTTTATCATTGGCGTTTGATAAATCATATTCCCTTCATGAAAATGTTCTAATAAACGACCATTATTTACATGAATATCATACACTTTGTCTTCCTTAAAGAAGTTATCAAAAGTTAAAAGGTAGAGTTTTGCTTTTTATTTTCAAAATTAAAACCATCTAAGTATAAGATTGGAGAATCACTTCCATTTTCATCAACCGGCCATTGCAAGCTATTAAAGCCTTCCAAACTCTCGTAGTTGACACCGGAATAGTATGGTGTAAGATGAGCAATTTCATCCATAATATCGCTAAGATGTTTGTAATTCCATTGTGCTCCTAATCGATTAGCTATAAGTTGAAAGATTTCCCAATCAGGCTATGAATCACCTAGAGAGTCTAATGCTTTATATAAACATTGAATACGACGTTCGGTGTTAGTGAATGTACCGTCTTTCTCTAAAGAAGGGCTTGCAGGCAATACGACATCGGCGAAAGTAGCTGTATACGTCAAGAATTCATCTTGTACTACCATGAAGTCTAATTTTTCAAATGCTGCCAGAACAAAATTAATATTTGAGCCAGCAATACCTGTATCTTCTCCATATAAATATAATGAATGTACATCTCCATTATGAATATCTTCAATCATTTGATGATTGTCTCTACCTGGCGTTGCACTTAATTCTACGCCATATTCTCTTTCAAACTTAGCACAAACTTTATTATCCGTAACAGGTTAGTAGCACGAAAATTGATCTGGCATACTGCCTATATCACTGCAACCTTGAACATTATTATGTCCACGTAATGGATAAGCACCTGCGCCAGGTTTTCTATAATTTCCTGTTACTTATAATAAGTTTGAAATCGCTGTACTTGAGTCGCTTCCAATATCTTGTTGAGTAATACCCATCGCCCAACATATAGCAACTGATTCTGCTTTGGCAACTTCATACGCAAAACGGATTAAACGTTCTTTTGGAATACCTGTCGTTTCTTCAGCAAAAGTCATAGTGAAAGGCTTTAGAGATTTATAATAGTCATCAACCCACTCGTCTATAAACGCTTTATCGTATAAGTCATTATCGATAATATATTTTGTTACCACACTTAACCATGCCAAATCAGTACCTGGCTTAGGTTGATAAAATTCATCAGCACGTTCAGCCATTTCATGTTTTCTAATATCAAACACATGCGATTTTTGACCATATAATTTTTGAGCACGTTTCATTCTAGACGCTATAACAGGATGCGCTTCAGCAGTATTTGTTCCAATTAGAACAGTCATTGCTGCTTTTTCTAAATCAATAATACCTCCTGCGTCTCCTCCTATACCAACTGTACGAATCAGTCCTATAGTCGCAGGTGCTTGGCAGTAACGAGAGCAATTATCTACATTATTTGTACCAATCACTTGTCTTGATAGTTTCTGCATTAGGTAAGACTCTTCATTTGTAGCTTTAGATGAAGAAATAAATGATAAGCTATCTGGACCGTATTGCGCTTTAATTTTTGTAAAGTGATTAGCAATAACTTGTAAGACTTCTTCCCATTCCACCTCATGAAATGCACCCTCTTTACGAACCAATGGTTTTGTTAAACGTTGATCAGAGTTGATATGGCCCCAAGAAAATTTACCTTTCACGCACGATGCTATCTTGTTAGCTGGTGAATCATGAGAAGGTTGGACCTTTAATATTTCTCTATCTTTAGTCCACACTTCAAATGAACAGCTGACTCCACAATAAGTACACACAGATTTTGTTTTATTAATTATTTCTTTACGTATTTCAGCTTCAGAGTCTGATGCTGCGAGTAACGTCCCATAACCGGGTTCTGATTTTTTAATGATATCAATCATAGCCGTAAGAGAGCCTGGTTCTGTATCAGTCAGATATCCCAAATTTCCTTCCATGTTGACTTCCATCATCGCGTTACAGGGACAAACTGTTGCACATTGTCCACACGATACATAAGAGGATTCATTAATTGGTACGTCATTATCACATATCACTCTTGGATGTTCACTCTCCCAATCTATTCGAATTGTTTCGTTGACTTCAACATCTTGACACGCTTCTACACAGCGACCACATAAAATACATTGATTTGGATCATACCGATAAAATGGACCATAATCCTTGTCATAAGGTTTCTTCTTATATTCATATGTTTGATGTTGTACACCCCATTCATCTATCGTATTATGAATTTCACAATCGCCGTTATTATAATCACATACTGTACAATACAACATATGCTTTTCTAAAAAACGATCTAATACTTCTTTTTGACTTATTTCAACTGCTTCATTCTTAGTCTTAACGCACATCGAGCGGGATTTATGGTTGTGCTACAAGCACGCGTAATTTCACCATCAATTTCAACCATACATGTATCACAAGTTTGAATAGGTCCCATTGACTCGTTATAACAAATTGCTGGAACAAACGTATCACGAGAACGGATAAACTCTAGAAGATTTGTACCTGGTTCAACGAGATAATCTGTACCATCCAAAGTCACAATTAAATGTTCTTGCATATTCTCTCCCCCTTTTATGTTTAAATGTATACTATAATTTTCTATGTTACCCATCTAAGTGAAAAATACCCCACATACATTCCACAATAGAATTACTTAAATTGTATTACTTTGCCTATAAAAAGTTAAGTATTTAAAAGATATTTAAATTTTAAAATTAATTAATTGAAAATAGCTTCCATTTTTAAGTATTGTATATATAACTATTAAAATTATTTTAAATGAATGACTCTTAAATTGGTAATGATTTTAAATTTTTATTTTTAAAAATAAAAAATCGGCTAGTCATTAACTAGCCGACAAATAGAAAGGAAAGTAAGTAATAAATATTGAAGATGTTTTGATGTAACTTGAACGATTATACAGCTATCTGTTATATAGCTCTACCCCTTTGTCTAATCGCTCCCCCTGTTACAAATATTATACTAGCATAATGATCCAAAAATTGTAAGCGTTTTCTAAATTTTTTATAGCAATTTTACACTTTTAGGTTTGGTACATTTAGAAAATGTCATCATTGTCGCTTATATGTTATAATAAATGTAATATGTAATGTTTATGGAGGTGACTTTTATTGAATAAATTAGAACGACAAAATCGTATCATCCAGGCTATACAAAATTCTGATAAAATAACCGCTTCACAACTTGCTAGTCAATTTAATGTATCAAAACGTACAATTTTAAGAGATATTGATGATTTAGAGGAACAAGGTGTAAAAGTTTATGCACACCATGGTAAATTGGGTGGCTATCAAATTAAAGAAGCACATTCAAAAATCTCGTTATCTTTAACAGAGCGTCAACTGTCGGCATTATTCTTAACACTCAATGAAAGTCAGTCCTATTCGACTTTGCCTTATCATGCTGAGATTCAAGCAATTATTAAACAATGTTTAAGTTTGCCACAAACTCGATTACGCAAATTATTAAAAAAAATGGATTTTTATATTAAATTTGAAGATAGTAAGAATACGACTTTACCTCAATTATTTTCTGACATCCTTATTTACTGCACTGAGCGAAATGTTATGCTCGTTGATTACATTGAAAATGGCCAAACACAGGCAGAAAATGTTATTTTTATTGGTTTATTATATAAAGATGGTCAATGGTACGCAGTGGTATTTGAAATTGGTTGCGGTCATACGCGCGAATTATCAATATTAGATATTCACGATATCTCTTATTCTTTTGAGAAGACAATAAAAACTCAAGATATATCAATAGAAAATTATCAACAGTTTTTAAAAGCTACAAAAATATAAAAATAGGGTGAGACAACATTCATTCTGAATTCAGTGCCTCGCACCCCCGAACCCCAACTTGCTCTGCCTGTAGAATTTCTATATGGAATTCTCCGTGTTGGGGCTCTGGACTAGACTTGAAAGAAGGTTGATTTAAACACATTTCAAATCAGTTAGCTACTACAAAAAAGTTAACATGCCTACATAATATTAATTATATTTCAGCCTCTATAAATAACCTCTAAAATATAACTATAATTGTCCAAATGAAGGAAATTAAGTTATTTAACATATGTAAACTCAACGAAGCAGCTAATTTTCTATCAGATTTTAAGTAAACATATACTAAAGAAATAGCTAATATGAGATACGCGCCAAATTCAAAAGGTGACTTTACATCAGTTACATGGATTAAAGTAAATAAAACTGCTGAAACAATTCCCATCAATACAAAGTTAAACTTCTTTCCTAAATTCACCTATAATAATGTGTCTAAACACTAACTCTTCAACAATTGGTCCTACAATGACTATGAGTAAAAACGCAAATGGTATAAACGCATGGTTTTCAAATAATTTATCTAATTCCATTTCATTTTGGGTGTCTGAATATTGTAGATGCTTTGGTAAAAACTGCATTAACTGGTCATATACATTAGATAATATTATGGTAACTAAAAAAACTATAATTAAAAATAACTAGTGATTTTTTACGTATAACCAGCCATTTTTAACTCTGTTAACAAATGTATTAATATGTAAAAAGTAATGATTCCTTTCTACTCACAAATTCTATTTATCTAGTAATTATTACCGGAGGTCTTATGAATTATTTAGAATTATCTCTACACATTGAACAACAAATTGTTCGTCTCATTTCAATTAGTGAAACCACAAAATACTATGCGTTAATCCATCATACCAAATTCGAAGAAAGTTTGAACACATTTAATCGTATTATTAATGAGGAAAGTTTATGGATAGACGCCCATCATCCCTTCTTAACGACTTCAGAAGCATTATCTTCGTACTATTTATAGAACAACTTAAAAACAATCCTCTTGTAGTCATTAAATATGGTGACATCCTTTACTATATCAATTCACTTCAACTCCTTTTGCACAAGCAACTACTTAGAATAAAAAAACATTCACACTTCTAAGAAAATAAACATCTTATTCCTCATTAAAATTGTATATTTTTGAATTGTGCTTCATTCTTACCATTAATTACTTTTAATTTGAATATTATTATATTTTATCTATACATCAAATTGTAAACCTTCCCTAATAGCGTTATAATCGGATATGATTAAGTGGTTAAAGGAGCGTTTGATATGCTAGGCTTTTCAGTATATTTAGGACAGCAATTGGATAAAGACTATATCTTAAAAATGGCATCAATGGGGTATGATGTTGTCTTTACATCCTTACAAATTCCTGAAGAAAGTAAGCATAATCAACTGGCATATTTGGGAGAATTATGTCAACTTTTATCATCTTACAAAATAACCTACATTATTGATGTAAACCCTTCCCTACTTAATCAATCACTTTATAGTTATTTAAATCAATTGCCTCATGGGGCATTTTATATACGTATAGATGACCAATTGAATGTTGATTTGATACAAGAAGTCCAAAGC
This sequence comes from Staphylococcus saccharolyticus, assembly GCF_900458815.1. Lineage (NCBI taxonomy): Bacteria > Bacillati > Bacillota > Bacilli > Caryophanales > Staphylococcaceae > Staphylococcus > Staphylococcus saccharolyticus. The sequence goes on along the minus strand of NZ_UHDZ01000001.1, from coordinate 642,175 downwards.
CATGGATTAAAATGTTGCTTAAATGCAAGTACAATGACTGAAGATATGTTGGCGCTCATTTATCAACATGATTTCAAGGCTCAACTTCTGTATTGTCACAATTATTATCCTAGACCGGATACAGGATTATCATTTTCATTTATTAAAAATAGAAATGATTTGATTCAAAAATACGATAAACATGCAAAAATATGTGCTTTTATACCAGGAAGTAAACTGAGAGGTCCTTTATTTAAAGGTTTACCCACTATTGAAAGTCACCGAAAAAAGCATCCGTTAGTTGCTGCTCATGAACTTCATTCAATAGGAGTATCTAACATTCTTATTAGTGATTTAGCTTTATCACAACATCTTGCTCTTCAATTATCTGACATGTTGAAATCTAGACATTTCACTTTACGCTTGGATTACCTTGAAGATTCATATTCCTCTAATATCTTAAAGGTACATACTTCAAGAATTGATTCACCCGAAAATGTAATTAGATCTCAATTTTCTAGAGCATACAACGACACGACTATTAGTGCTATAGGTACCACTCATAGACACGTTGGAGATGTCACTGTTGATAATCAACTGAATGGACGTTATGAAGGTGAAATTCAAGTGCTTAAAGTAGATTTACCTGGTCATCCACATATTAATTATATTGCTCATATCAACAGCGAGGATATTCCACTACTTGCACTGATTCAACCCGGGGACACTTTTAAACTTACTTATACGAAGGAGAATGACAATGAATCACTTAACCACTGAAACACGTAACGCTCAAACCATGCATTTAGACGAAATTGATATACACGAAGCTTTAAAAACAATGAATGCTGAAGATCAAGTTGTGCCTAAAGCAATCGAACATGTTATTCCTGAGTTAACACAAGTCATTAAAAATGCTATCAAACGTTTTAATCATAATGGTCGCATTATATACATCGGCGCCGGGACTAGTGGACGACTTGGTGTCTTAGACGCAGCTGAATGTGTGCCGACGTTTAATACTTCTCCAGATGAAGTCATCGGTATTATCGCAGGTGGTCAACAAGCAATGACTACAGCAATTGAAGGTGCAGAAGATGATTCAAAACAAGGTGCCAAAGACTTAAAAGAAATTCACCTCAACCACAAAGATATTGTAATAGGTATTTCTGCAAGTGGATGTACGCCATATGTTAAAGGAGCATTGCACTACGCAAATCAAGTTGACGCAGATACTGTTGCACTATCTTGTAATACACAAAGTGAAATCAGTAAGTATGCAAATCATATTTTAGAAATTAACGTTGGACCAGAAGTTCTTACAGGTTCAACACGATTAAAATCAGGAACAGCTCAGAAACTCATTCTTAATATGATTTCAACTATGACAATGATTGGTGTGGGAAAAGTTTATGACAACTTAATGGTTGATTTACGTCCTACTAATCAGAAATTGATTAGTCGTTCTATACGAATTATCCAAGATATCTGTGATTTAGATGAACAAGACGCTTTAAAACTATATGAAACAGCTGATCACCACATTAAAACAGCTGTTGTCATGCATTTATGCTCAATAGGTAAAGAAGAAGCCAAACGACGTTTAAAAGAAAATAATGGAGTGATTAAGCAAGCCATCAACTCTTAAGGGAGGAATTTCCATGAGTAAAGAAGAACGTCTTGCTAAAGATATTACTAACGCAGTTGGTGGTATCAATAATATTGACAATATTATTCATTGCATGACTCGTGTACGTATCAAAGTACATGACGATTCAAAAGTTAAGTATGAAGAATTGAAAGCTATCGATGGTGTGCTAGGTGTTGTCGATGATGAACGTATTCAAGTTGTAGTTGGACCAGGAATTGTTAATAAAGTCACACAACACATGGCTAAACAATCTGGTGCACCATTAGGAGAAGAAGACTCTGAAAATAAAAGCTACAAAGCACAAGCCGAAGAACATGCACGTGAAAATAAACAGCAATTTCAAAGCCAACGCAAACAAAGTAAGTGGAATAGAATTTTAAAATCCATTGCTAATATTTTTATACCTTTAATTCCTGCTTTTATTGGTGCTGGACTTATTGGTGGTATTGCTGCAGTATTAAATAATTTACTTACCGCGGGTATGATTTCTGGAGAGTGGATTAAACAAATCGTCACAGTATTAGGTGTTATTAAAGATGGTATGTTGTTCTATTTAGCAATATTTACAGGTATTAATGCTGCTAAAGTGTTTGGCGCTACACCAGGTTTAGGTGGTATTATTGGTGGTACAACACTATTGACTGGCATTACCGACAAAAATCCAATTATGAATGTTTTCACTGGTGAACACTTAACTGCTGGTCAAGGTGGAATTATCGGAGTAATCTTTGCTGTTTGGTTAATGAGTTTAATTGAGAAAAGATTACATAAAGTTATACCAAACTCTGTGGATATTATTATTACTCCAACAATCACACTACTACTCATTGGATTACTAACAATATTTATAATCATGCCACTTGCTGGTTTCGTTTCTGACGGACTCGTTTATGTGATTAACTGGATTATTGGTGTAGGTGGAATTTTTAGTGGTTTTATTATCGGTGCCTTTTTCTTACCCCTCGTCATGTTAGGTCTTCACCATATTTTTACACCAATTCATATCGAGTTAATTAATAAAACCGGCTCTACTTACTTATTACCTATTGCTGCAATGTCAGGTGCTGGCCAAGTTGGTGCAGCTCTCGCATTATGGGTCAGATGTGGTAAAAATAACAAATTACGTAACACATTAAAAGGTGCACTCCCAGTTGGATTCTTAGGCATTGGAGAACCTTTAATTTACGGCGTGACTCTACCTTTAGGCCGACCATTCTTCACTGCATGTATTGGTGGCGGTATTGGTGGTGCAGTAATAGGTGGCATTGGTCACATTGGTGCAACAGCAGTAGGACCAAGTGGTATCTCATTACTACCATTAATTGCAAATAATATGTATCTCGGTTATATTGTAAGCTTGCTTTCAGCATATGCTGGCGGCTTTATTTTCACTTATTTCTTCGGCACGACTAAAGAAATGAGAAATCCTAATCAAATGGGTGATTAAATTGCCAAATATATTAAATGAAATTGACAACCAATATCCCTATTTAACTAGAAACGAAAAAAAGATAGCTCAATACATTCTCAACTCACCTCATAAGGTAGTCGATATGAATTCTCATGATATTGCTGAACTCTTAGAAACGAGCCCTTCATCAGTGATTCGTTTTAGTAAAAAAATGACTAAAGGTGGCTTTCATGAACTTAAAATAAGGCTATCTAAATTTTTACCTAAAGAAGCTACATCCTATAATGTCGAACTTGTAGATAATGAAAGTACAGAGTCTCTAAAAAACAAATTACATTCTCGCTCAAAAGCGGTTCTTAATAATGCAAATGAAGTGATTGATAACACTATCATAGATCAAATTTGCGATTTATTTAAACGCTCTGAAACGATATTCATCTATGGCTATGGTGCATCATTTGTCGTAGCAACTGATTTATATCAAAAGCTATCTCGAATTGGCATGGATATTCAATTGGTTCAAGAAACTCACATTTTCACTACTATGCTTGCAACACATAATTCTAAAGATTGCGTGGTATTCATCACAAATAATGGTATGCAAAGTGAAATGCGCTCTATTGCTAAAGTTGTATCCGATTATCATATTCCTGTAGTTACTATCTCAAGTACTTCAGATAATCCCGTTGCCAAAAAATCAGATATCATCCTGTCTTATGGTCAAACTGATGAAAATGAAATGCGTATGGGGGCTACTACTTCATTATTTGCACAAATGTTTACGGTAGATATACTTTACTATCGTTATATTGCACTCAACTATCAGCCCTCATTAGACTTTATTACACAATCTAAAATGGCTCTCGATAATTATAGAAAACATTTATCAAATATAGAGTTTAAGCACTAATTTAAATAGAAAAAGCGATTCGCCATACTTACACTTCTTAAAGAATGTATGAACGAATCGCTTTTTTTATCAATGTTGCTAAATATTTATTATTTCTTTAAATCATTTCTGTACTTTTTCTTGATGATCCTTTTTGTTATAGCTAATTAAATAATAAAATGTCACTGCACTTAACAATACAATACCAATAACCACAGAGACTACAGTTTCCTTATTAATTAACATTCCCACTAATACTAAAATCAAGAAAGCGATTGTTAAGTAATTAGCAAACGCGCCTACAGGCATTTTAAATGGATGATTTTTAACTTCTTCAGGTTGTAGCTTTCTAAAGCGCAAATGTCTAAATAAAATCGTAAACCAAGGAATCATACCGGGTAAAATCGATGCACTGTATACGTAAACATGCTATCAGAACCTTTGATGAATAGCGGTATAATAACGTTTAACAATGCTCCAATTAGGATACCTACCGACACTACTAATACAGTGTAAAATGGGACGCCATTTCTCATGACTTTAGCAAAGATTTTAGGCATTTGTCCCTGCTTAGCTAATATAAATCATACGACTTGAACTAAATATACCTGAATTACACCCAGACATCGCTGCTGTCAATACTACAAAATTAGTTAATCCTGCTGCAAATGTAATACCAATTTTAGCAAAAGTTGCTACAAATGGACTACCAATAACTCCTAGCTTATCCCATGGATAAAATGATACGATAACAAAAATTGCACCAATATAGAAAATTAAAATTCTCCAAATAACACTATTAACTGCTTTAACAATATTTTTTTGTGGATTTTTAGTTTCTCCAGCTGAAATACCAATAAGTTCAACTCCTTGGTATGAACCTATAACAATCGAAAGTGAAAAGAAAAAACCAACTATACCATTAGGCATAAAACCACCGTGAGACCATAAATTAGAAATCCCAATAGCATGACCTCCATTGTCGATACCAAATATAATCAAACCAAAACCAGCAATGATCATTAAAATAATTGTCACAACTTTAATAAGCGCATACCAAAATTCAAATTCCCCAAATGCTTTAACAGAAGCCAAGTTCGCTACCATTAGCAACGCGACAGCTACAATTCCTGGTATCCAGTTAGGTAAGTGAGGGTACCAATAATTCATATATTCACCTACTTCTATTACCTCACTCATTCCAACTACTACCCATTGAAATATATTACTCCATGCAGTCATATAACCAGCTGCAGGGTGTATGTAATCACTAGCAAATGTTGCAAACGATCCAGTTGTTGGATTTAAATAAATTATTTCCCCCATTGCTTTGCTCTCATAATTAGAAATAAGAAAAGTCCTGCAATTAAATAAGCTAATATCACCGTTGGACCAGTACACTTAATTGTGCTTGTCGCTCCCATAAAAAGTCCTACGCCAATTGTTCCTCCAAGTGCTATCATTTGTATTTGACGAGCACTTAGTCTCCTATGTAACTCATTATTTTGCATAACATTACCCCATTTCTAAACCTAAAATATAAATTTTGATAATCTTATTTCCATAATAATACTACAAATTGACAAAATTTTGTAAATTTAGTGAAAACGTTTATAAAAATATAGTCTCAATCCTTTTGATTTTTAGTAATAATTACAATGTATTTTTTCTAAAGATTCAATTATTTATAGAACTTTTTAATTTATCTTGCGTTAAATTTACTAAATAAAAAGGTATGTAGAAGTACTTGTTGATGTCTTAAGTCTTTAATGATTGTATATTAACCTAGTTCAAAAACTTGTTTTTACCAATAATCCTATTACCTTCATTTATTGCTTAAAGGTCGAATAAGTGTGGTATACTTTTTTTAAATAGTTAAAGGAGACCTATGATGAAGAAAACACTTATACAACGTGCATTTAAGATAACAATAATCTTTATGATTGCATTTTTTATACTTAACTATCTAACAATGAAACATGCGTCAGTGATGTCTGCAATCGGACGCACTCTACTAGCTACAGTCGTATTCTTTATTATTTATATCATCGTATTTACTATATTAAGTTCTCCTAAACGCAAAATAATCTACGGAACAACAATTCCTATTGCACTTGTTGTCTGTTTAGTATTAGGTGCTATTTTCTTTACAACTCAAATCGGTATCATTTGTGGATTTATTTTAGGCATCATTGTTGGTATTGTTTGGGAGCTGATTTATAGAAATAATGGAGGTAAAACGTCATGACATTAATTATTGGCATTATCATAATAATATTATTAATCATAAGTTTAATCCCAAACTACAAAGCTATGGTATTGGCCAAACACGAAGGACAAAAATCTACACGCTTCACAATCATGGTTGGAATTGATTTAATTTTAATCGTACTAATTGCGGTTACATTAGTCCTAAAGTTAACCTCATAGTGTATTAATGAGTGAATTCTGAAATATAAATCATTAATAGTACATAAATAGCCCTCAATGAATTTGTATTGAAATTCATTGAGGGCATTCTTCTTATATCAATACGTCGTTTTATTATCTCATTTTCCACATATAGCTTCTAAAACTCGATCTTTGAAATCTTTTATATACGACCTTGTAAAAGTAAAAAATAACCTATAAATGCTAAGATAAGATATATCATAGATCCAATAATAAATGAACGGACCTGAACATGAAATGGTGTTCGTTTATTAAATATTGGTCCCAATACAAGATTTCCTATTCTTATAATGATGGGACCTGCTTAAAAAAAAACAGTATGGTATAACCCATTACAATATATCCTTTTTAATGTTCCAACAATTTTAACTTAATATCTTCAAATGACATATTTTTATCAGTTAATTAAATAGACGAAAAATCTTGTTCCTTTGTCATGATATTTGTATTTACAATAACATCTAAGCCAGCTAAAATCGCAGCAGTAGCTCCATTAACTGAATCTTCTATAGCCATGCAATTTGTTGGATTATAATTAAGGTTTTGTACAGCAGTTAAATAAAGATCCGGATCAGGTTTAACATTTTCAACGTCTTCCCTACCAACTATAACATCAATATAGTTATCTAAACCTAATTGTCTGAATGTTGGAAGAATATTCTTTCTATAGCTACTTGTCACGATAGCCATAGGAATATGACACTTTTTAAGATGTTTCATCAATTTTTTATTGTATCAATGATTGGTAAATTCCCGCTAGTTTGGTAATGTTCTTGATAAATGGCGTCCTTATGTTTTTCTCCAATCCACTTTTCCAAATATTGATGTAAATAAGAAGCAGTTCCACCTATTGATGCTCTATAAAATTCTAGTGAAATTGGTTCCTTACCATGATTATATAAATGTTTATTTGTTAAATTAAACAAATGTTCTTCTGTATCAATGATTGTTCCATCAAAATCAAATATTACTGCTCTGTACATGATACTATCCCCTTTTTATATCTATTCTTTTTCATATTAACATAAAATTCATCTACCATTTTTTGATTGTAAAATTAACACTATTATTCCATTGACAATTCATTTAATCACAACGATTAATGATAAACTAACAGAGTATATTACTATATAACTATTTGGTGTATTTTGACATGTAACACTTAATAGAGTAAATATTTTTATTGGAAATCACTTGTTTTGTTTACTTCTTTAAAAAGCTGTGAACAGTTTAATCTTGATTAGAATGTCTGATTTTATGTCATATGCTAAAAAAGTATTACAATTGAATAAATTTAAACTTCATTCAAAAGTCTTAGTGAATCTATAAAAAAAGAGTGGTACAATTTATTTAAACGAGTAACGAATCATGTACATATGAAAATATTGAAACATACTACAATGTTAACGATTGGAGGTCATAACATGTTGATTGATAAATTTGAATCCTACATTATCAATATTGCAGGTTTGAAATCTCGCCCAACGCGAAAAAAACTCACTCATTTATGTAAAAACATTACTTTTTGTGAATCCTTTCAATATTCTATTTTCAAACAAAATAACGTGTTTGCCTTAGAGGTTAGTTTACCAAAGCAACAATTACCTTATCTTATTAGCTTCTTAAGTTTTCATAATTATTCCATTTACCAAATTTTAACGCCTAAACGTGTAGATGAGCTCCTTGATTCAGAGCAACTTTATCAATCAGCTAAACGTTTTGACTTAGCCATTGATGGCTTACAAGATGCTTTTATTAAAGATAAAGTCATTGATATCATGAATATGTACGCCAATCATCATGAAGTCAATTACACACTTAATAATAATTATGCGAGTGTAACATGCCCTCAAGAAGTATTCACTCAATTACTTCATACAATAGCTACACGTAATATTGACATTTTATCTGCAAGTTATCACGCAAAAATGTTACATAAAGCACGTATATCATAAGTTAAAAAGCTCAAGTAGTGACCTATTCCTCACCGCTTGAGCCTTTTTGATATTCTTTTATTTTTCATCATGTACTAAATGTTCAAATGCTTCTCTTACTTGTGGAACAGTCATTCCTACTACAACTTGAATACTCTCACCACTTTTTATTAAACCATGAGCCATTTGATTACGAGTAAAATAGCTATTTTCTTGGACCTTACTCTCGTCTTTTACAGTTAAGCGTAATCGCGTTGTACAATTTGTTACGTCTTTAATATTTTCTTTACCACCAAGACCTTCTAAGTAATATGCTGCTTTATCTTCGTATTCACTTCTACTAGATTTAAAGAATAAAGGTGTAGTTTTATCTTCTTTTCTACCATTATAATCTTGTTTAGAAAATAATTTTACTTCTTCATCATTTTTACGTCTTGGTAATGGAATATCGAATTTTAAAATTAAAAATCTGAACAAGAAATAACAGATGACGACAAAGATAAGGCCAATAATCATTTGTGCTACATATGTCAACCAATGTTCTTTTCCTAAAGGTATCCAGTTCGTTGCAATAAAATCTAGCACACCACCACCCATATTCCCAACAACACCAAAGCCATACTTAAAGTATCCATTGTTGCAGCTAAAATCGCATGTAGTACAAATAAATATGGTGCAATGAATAAGAACGTAAATTCCAGAGGTTCTGTAATACCTGCAACAATCGCAGTAAGCGTGGTAGGTATAAGTAAAGCTGCCACCTTTTTTCGATTATCTTTAGGCGTTGTTGCATACATTGCAAGCGCAATGCCAAGACATCCGAAAACCTTGCCATTCCCTTGTAACATGAAACCATAAGGAAATTGTTCTTTCAGTGGCTTATTACTTTCAGCAAATTGATTTAAGTGCTGTAACCACTCAGCTTTTAAACCATGATTAACGGCAACAGGACCTACTTCTATAGGCGCGTAAATAAAATGATGTAATCCTGTTGGAACAAGGACACGTTCAAGGAAGTGATATAACCATACACCTACATGTCCTGAAGCAACAATAAAATATTGTATAGACGCAATACCATGTTGGAGCGTTAGCCAAACTACACAAGTGATAGCTGCAATAGGTAACATAACAAAGAATGAAATTGTTACTACAAAAGTTAAACCTTGAAACACACCTAACATCTCAGGTAGTCGTTTACTATAGTATCTATTATGTATCCATGTAATAATTCTCGAAATAATGATGGCACCTAAAATATTAGTATCTAGCGTTTCAATCCCAGCAATTGCTTTTAATCCTGTTGCATTTTCTACACCTTTTTTAGACTTGCCCCAAACGTGTGTGGCCATTGAGTTAAAATGGCATTAATAAAAGTGTTAAACATTAAATAGCCCATAAGAGCCGCAAGTGTTGCATGACCAGGTGCTTTTTTTGCTAATGATAGTGGTAAACCGACGATAAAGACGATTTCCATATGGGTAAAGATGACCCATCCACCTGACTTGATGACTGACCATAATTTAAACCAAAACGTATGTTGATTAGCTATTTCCCCCATGATTGTTAAATTTTTAAAAAGTGTAGCGAACCCAAGTACAATACCAAAGAAGGCAAACATCAAGACTGGAACAATCATTGCGCTACCGAAACGTTTAATTGCATTCATTTTCTATACCTCCACATCCCATATATACGAGCCTCATTGATGAACAATATTTACAATATCAATGTAGAAACCTCATAATTAATAACTTAATTTCAATACATAGTAAACGCTTATATATAAACAATAACGTTGCCGTAATTTGAAACTATTTCGTATGATCAGATTATATTTTCATTTAAAGAAAATATTTTCAAGGAACAGTATTAAGGTGTTAAAAATTATTTTAGATGAGCGTGTTAATTCTAATTTCAATCAATTAAATGATAATGACATTCAAATTGTACATTATGTTAATACGCATATTGAAAAATGCCAAACAATAAAAATTCAAGAATTAGCTCACCACACGCATGCGTCAAACGCGATGATACACCGTTTCACTCGTAAACTAGGATTCGACGGTTATAGCGATTTTAAATCCTTTTTAAAATTTGAAAATCATAAAAAACAGCAACTCCCCTCTGACTCAATGGAACAATTCAAACAAGAAATTGAAAATACTTTCAGTTACTTAGAACGTATTGATTATCATCTGTTGACGAACAAAATGCATGAAGCCACGACTATTTATTTATATGGCACTTGTCGAGCTCAAATGAATGTAGCAAAGGAAGCGCAACGTATTTTATTAACTATGCATAAAAATATCATAATATTACACGACGTCTATGAATTGAAAATGGTCTTAAATAAAACAGTTCCCAAAGATTTATTTTTTATTATTTCATTATCCGGTGAGACCTATCAACTCACCGAAGTGACACAACTTCTGCAATTAAGACAAAAATTCTTTATTTCCATCACTACTATGAAAGATAATTCTCTCGCACAACAAGCTAACTACAATATTTATGTTTCAAGTAATACCTTTTATTTAAATGATGGAACAGATTACTCTAGTTTTATCAGTTATCACATCTTTTTTGAAACACTCCTAAGAAAATATAACAAACGTAAAGAAAATAATGAATTAATTTAAAAAAGCAGCTTGTGTAAGAAAAATCTTTCTTACCACAAAGCTGCTATAAACCGTGGATAAACCCTCTAAAGATTTACTGTTACTTAGGTCATTAGTACATCTTATCCATAAAAGTCATATGATGTATTCGACACACCTATACATATATCTAGTTCGTTTACTAATAGTAAAATCTATAGCTACACTGCTCCCTTTAAAGATAGTGAAACTTATCCAAAGATATAGTTCAGGTATTCAATGAAGTATGACTTCTCAATAAAAAGTTTTCTAACAGTCTTATTAATATATTTATATTTTTGACAAGCTGGCTTTTCACTTAGTTATGTCGTTGCTCTTCAAGAACATGTTGCATCTGATCAATCATTAATTCAAATCCATGAACTGTCGAATCGTGATATTCTTTTTTCTTTTGTTTATACTCTAATGCCGTTAAACTTCTTTCTTTTTCTACAAAAGAACGATAGTAAAAGAACATTTGAGTTCCACCATTATCTCGCTCGAAGAATTCAACTTCTATAACATCTTCTTCTTCACTCAATCCTAGCATTCCAATCGTCATTTTAATATATTCATCCATGACTAATTCCTCATATGTACCTTCAATGACATTTTGTTTACCATTTCTACTATCAACAATGCGATAAGTCCCGCCTTCTTGAATATCTGCTTCAAATGATTTATTTGTGCGTAAAGTAGTCATAAACCATTCTTTTAGAATGTCTTTCTTTGTCCATGCTTCATAGACGACTTCTGGCGTAAATTTAAGCAGTCGCTCGATATCGATTTCTACATTATATTTTGCCACTATTTTTCACCTACTTTCACTCTTAATATTATTTTAACGTATTTATGCTATGTCACAAACTTTGTGCACTTTAAAATTAATTTAAATATTATATTTCAAATAATAAGAGTGGGATAGAATTACTATTGAATTCGTTGTCCCATCTCCGTACCCCAACGTGCACTGTATGTTGAATTTCTATATAAAATTCTCGTTGCTTTGCCTCTGAACCATAGTTAAAAATCCTGCTATCATCATAAGTTCAATTCAGTTAGCGATTGTCAATATATCAAAATAACTGAGACATTGATGGATGTCCAGACTCTTCAAGTTAAGATACATTCAAAAAACATCTCATCCTATATAGTTTGTCAGCTATTTTTTAAACGTGGCACTCTGAAAATAATCGCCACTAAACCGCACACCCCAAGTAAAATTGGATAAATACTATATGGAAGCATTAAAAATGGAGAAATCCCTGCTACACCTGCTGCCGATATTACTTGTGGACTATAAGGTAGTAACCCTTGAAAACATCCACCAAAAATATCAAGAATACTTGCAGACTTTCTAGGATCAACATCATATTCATCAGCTATATTTTTAGCTAAAGGACCCGCCATAATGATTGATATCGTATTATTAGCCGTCGATATATCTGCAGCGCTCACTAAACTAGCAATACCTAGTTCAGCACCACGCTTAGACTTTACTTTAGAACGAACAAATTGCAATAACCAGTCTATACCACCATTATGTTGGATAATTCCAACTAAACCACCGATAAGTAAAGCAATCATAGCAATATCTTCCATTCCTATAATTCCTTTCGAAATGGCGCTTAATAATCCTTTCCAATCAAATGAACCATCAATTAAACCAATGATACCCGCTAGTGCTGTACCACCAATGAGCACAATAATGACATTAATGCCTATGAGTGCAAGAATAAGTACTAACAAATAAGGAATCACTTTAATTAGATTAAAGTCATAATGTTTAGAACGGTCGATTGAAATCCCATTCGTTAAGAAGAATAATATTAAAATGGTTAAAATCGCTCCTGGGAAGACAATTTTAAAGTTGACTCTAAACTTATCACCCATTTTAGTTTTTTGCGTTCTCACAGCTGCAATAGTTGTATCAGAAATCATAGATAAATTATCACCAAACATTGCTCCCCCAACAACTGTTGCCATCGCTAATGCTGTAGGAACGTCTGTTGCTTGTGCAAAACCAAATCCAACTGGCGCGATGGCCGCTACAGTACCTACCGATGTCCCCATTGATATCGAAACAAACATACATGTCACAAATAAACCAACAATGATTAAGTTTTGTGGAATAAGGGATAGTCCTAGATTAACAGTTGAAGACACACCACCCATTTTTTCTACAGTAGTAGAAAAAGCACCTGCTAAGATAAAAATGAGCATCATTAGTATTATATTTGAATGTCCGGCACCTTTAGTAAAAACTTCAACCTTTTTAGCGAATGATTCTTTTCTATTCATCAATAAGGCAACTATAACAGTTATTGTAATAGCAACATTTAAAGGCATATTAGTAAAATCTCCAGTAACGATGCCTACACCAAGAAATAGTATTACAAATAAAAGTAATGGTAGTAATGCCCATGCATTGCCTTTCTTTATTTTCTCCATTATTTAACCTACTTTCCAAAATAAAAGTGATTGAGACACTTAAAATAACCACAGTGTTTAATTAACAAATGCTGAGACACCTATTCATGCCCCAGCCTCAGTTAACATCGTGTTTAACCTTATCTTCTAACCTTCACGGTTACTGGAATTGGCACATGATACAATGTTGCCGAAGCTTCTTTGGGCCAGTCCCTCCACTTCTCTTGATAAGTTATTGAATTATGTTTAACGTTACAAGATATTTGTAATAACGTCAACACTTAATATTTTAATAATAGTTTACATGTTTTCTAAAGTAGTAAAATAATTTTCAAAAATAGCTACACTTATAGATGCAATGATAAATATCGCTAATGCAACTCCAAAAATAACTAAGTAATTTATAATTTTGCATGTCTGAGAGTGTTTCAGCTTTAATCTTTTTCATTATCCATCACTACAATCAATTATTATTAAAAATAAAACATCCACATTGTAACCATTATTGTCTCTTGTAAGAGGAAACTAATATTAAAAAACTAAGGACAATCGCATTTTCAATTCTGTCATCGACTGCCTATACGTTAAGAAAGCCTAGGACATTGGTTTATGTCCCAGGCCCTTACTATACAAACAAATCTCATATTAAACTGTATACGTTTGTAAAATGTTTATCACGTTCCGTGTACTTTCACACCGAAAAGTTGATACTAATCATACAACTATAGTTAAGTTAATCTATTTGAGTTCCACCAGTCACACCATATACTTGACCAGTAATATAACTTGCATCATCAGAAGCTAAAAGTACATAAGTTCCTGCACATTCAACAGGTTGACCTGCACGTCCTAATGGTGTGTTTTGCCCAAAAGTAGGTATAGCACTTTGTGGTTGCCCACCAACGATTTGTAATGGAGACCAAAACGGACCTGGTGCAATACAATTAACACGAATACCTTTAGGACCAAATTCTGCTGAAAAACTTTTCGTTAGTGATATAATTGCAGCTTTTGTTGCAGCATAATCATGAAGAATTGGATTAGGATTATAGCCTTGAACAGAAGATGTAGTCGTAATAGAACCTCCTGGTTGTAAATACTCTAGTGCTTTTTGAACTGTCCAAAACACTGGATAAACATTTGTTTCGAAAGTTTCAGTAAAATCTTGGGTTTTGAACTCTGATAATTCATTTTGATAAAGTTGATGACCCGCAACCAACGTTATATTGTCTAAACCACCTAATTGCTGATAAGCCTCTTGAACCATGTCATAGTTAAATTGTTCATCTCTAATATCACCAGGAATTAATATAGCTTTTTGTCCAACACTTTCAATGACTTGTTTTACATCATCTGCATCTTGTTGTTCACTTGGTAAATAATTAATCGCTACATCTGCACCTTCTTTAGCATAGGCAATCGCTGCTGCACGACCAATCGCTGAATCGCCACCAGTAACTAGTATTTTAAAGCCATCTAATCGATGGTGACCATGATAAGAGTCTTCACCACAATCGGGTTGTGGTGACATCTTAGCTTGTATACCTGGAACTTCTTGTTCTTGTTTTTCATAATTATCTGTTTTAAATTTATTGCGAGGATCTTGAGCTGACATTTCAAATCATCTCCTAATTAATTTAATGCTTATTATATACCCAGTTATCATGCACATTTAATCATAGGAAATTATAAGAAATATGAAATCACTCCAACTTAAAAATTCAAGTCAATAAACGTTGAACGAGTTGTACGAAATATTGGGGGGCTTTTTCCAAAATACGCACATCTGGATGATATTTAGGATGATGTAAATCATATTTACTATTGGAACCTATGAAAGCGAATACTCCAGGATATTCTCGTGTATAACCTGAAAAATCTTCTCCAATAGTAAGTGGTTCATCAAGTATTGATACATGATATTCCACCTCTTTAGCGACCTCTATTGCTAGTTTAGTAAAATATTTATCATTTACTACAGCTCCAGGAAGCCTAGAATATGAGAAATAAATATCAACATTAAACGCTTGACTTAATCCATCATCAATATTTTTTCACTATACGACCGAACAGTACCTTGAATGTAAGCTTTGTCAGCTATAACATTCCAAGTATTGCCACAAGAAATCTCACTAATTGTTACGACTACATTATCAAATGCTGATAAATTTCAGCTTATAATTGTTTGTAAACTATTAATAAGTTGACCAACTACGACTACCGGATCGTTCCATTGCTCAGGTTTAGCAGCATGTGCACCCTTCCCTCGAATTTGAAATTGAAAACGACCGACTGAAGAAGTGGTCACACCTGATTTAATAGCAAATTCTCCAACATTTAAAGTGGGATAATTATGAAAGCCAAGCACTGCTTTAGCACCTTTAAGCACACCTGCATCAGTAATTTTAAACGCTCCGTGTCCCAATTCTTCAGCAGCTTGAAATATTAAACGTACACGTCCAGTTAACTGACTCTCTATTTCTTTTAATTTAGTAACAACAGCTAATATACTTGCTATATGAATATCATGGCCACATGCATGACACCTTGATTTGTTGAAGTAAATTCATGATGTACTTGTTCTTCTATTAGGTAAAGCATCGATATCTGTTCTTACAGCTACCATATCTTCTCCATCCCCAATTTCAGCAACTAAACCAGTATTTAAAGGCAAATCTAGATAACTTTTTAAAATTTGTTTTAAAGTCTTAGTGGCTTTATATTCTTGATCTGAAAGTTCAGGGAATCGATGAAATTGACGTCGCCAATTGATATATGTTGAATAGTTAGTCATCGCTGACTCAACCCCTTCCTACTAAAATATTCTAAACTATAAACGCATTGCTTCATTATTGTTTAATGAAACATATCATTATCTCTAATAAGTCAATTTTAACATTAATATCAAAAAAATTCTGAATTTTTAATGCGTTCTAAGATTTATACATTTATTTTCGAAACAGAAAAGAGCAAGTCATCACGTACGATGTCCCTCTCCTTCATTAGTAACCTACTATCAAAGATTGTCATAGTAACTAGTACATTTATATACATGAGTAAGATTAATTAGTAATAATAGGCGAAATAATTTATCTTAATCTATATTAAATTCATTATCTACAATAACTTTACCCTCTTTAATTACTTTTTGAGCATGATTAATACCAAAATGGTATAGGATATACTCATGATTTAGTAAATCCCATATCACAAGATTAGCTTTATCACCCTCATTAATTGTACCAGCATCTGAATCAATAGCTTTAGCCGCATTAACCGTTACAGCATTCCAAACTTCATTTGGAGACAGTTTTAGTTTTAATGCAGCAATTGCCATAGCTAATTGTAGATTATTTATTACACTACTTCCCGGATTATAGTCGGTTGCAATCGCAATTGCTCCGCCATTATTTAACATTACTCGTGCATCAGCATAATCATTTTTATCTAAATAAAATGTTGTTGCAGGAAGTAAAACAGCCACAGTATCACTGTTTTTCAATCTTGCTTTACCCTCTTCACTAGAAGCTACAAGGTGATTAGCTGAGATTGCATTTTCATCTATGGCTAACTCTAATCCACCTAAAGGATCGATTTCATCGGCATGTATTTTTACTTTAAATCCTGCTTCTTTGGCTTTTTCCATATACCGTTTGGATTCTTCAATTGAAAAGACGTCTGTTTCACTGAATATATCTGCAAAATCTGCATACTTCTTAACCTCTGGAAGCAGATTAATCATATCTTCTGAAAATGCTTCATTTGATTTTGCTTCTTTTGGAACTGTATGAAATACTAAAAACGGATGTTTCATATCCAAATCACACTTATCCGCTAGACGATGAGATACACGTAATTGTTTAAGTTCATTGTCTTTATCTAAACCGTAGCCACTTTTACTTTCAATTGTAAGAACACCATGTTGAACCATCGTTAGCAAATCATGTTCAGCTTTTTTAAATAACTCGTCTTCACTTATTTCACGTGTTGCTTTAACTGTTGAGAGAATACCGCCTCCAGCTTCAAGAATCTCAAGATAAGACTTACCTTGCCTTTTTAATGACATTTCATGCTCGCGAGAACCTCCAAATATGAGATGTGTATGTGCATCAATAAGTGCTGGGGAAACAACTTTGCCTGTAGCATCAATCATTTCTTTTGCTTCATAATCATCCGAATGAGGTCCAGAATAAAAAATTTTACCATCTTTGATTACAACAGTTCCATTTTCGATAACCTTAAGCTTGTCTAGCTCATGACCTTTAAGTGGTTTATCTATTGGTTGAGGTAAAATTAATTCTTGAATATTTTGGATAATTAAATCATTCATTATTGATCCCCCGCTTCATTAATCATTGGAATTTTTATGCCTTTCTCTTTAGCAGTTTCAATAGCCTTATCATACCCTGCATCAACATGTCTTACTACTCCCATACCCGGATCAGTAGTTAATACACTTTCCAATCTTCTTTCTGCACGTTCTGAGCCATCTGCCACGATAACCATACCGGCATGTAGTGAATATCCCATACCTACACCACCACCATGATGGAAAGAAATCCATGATCCGCCAGCTGCTGTATTAATTAATACATTAAGTACTTCCCAATCACCAACAGCATCACTTCCATCTTTCATTCCCTCAGTTTCTCGATTTGGACTAGCTACTGAACCAGAGTCTAAATGATCTCGTCCAATGACTATAGGAGCTGATATTCACCATCATGTACAAGTTTGTTTAACGCTAACCCCATTTTCACTCGCTCACCATAGCCTAACCAAGCAATTCTTGATGGCAAGCCTTGATAAGAGATTTTTTCTTCAGCCAAATCTAGCCATCTTAATAATTTTTCATTATATGGGAACAACTTTTTCATTTCTTCATCGGCACGTTCAATATCTTTTGGATCACCACTTAATGCAGCAAAACGGAATGGCCCTTTTCCTTCACAGAACAACGGTCAAATGTATGCTGGAACAAATCCAGGAAAATCAAATGCATTTTTAATACCATTATTATAAACAACTTGACGTATATTATTACCATAGTCAAAAGCAACGGCACCATTTTTTTGGAATTTTAACATTAACTCAACGTGCTTAGCCATAGAAGCCTCAGCTTGCTCTACATATTTTTTAGGATTATCTTTACGTAATTCTCTTGCTTCTTCGACGGTATATCCTTGTGGAACATAACCGTTCAATGGATCATGTGCGCTTGTCTGGTCAGTAATAATATCGATTTTAAATCCTTTATTTAAAATGGCTTGATGTATATCAACAGCATTACCAACTAAGCCAATAGATAATGATTTCCCTTTATCTTTCACCTCTTGTGCCTTCTTTAATGTTTCATCTAAAACTGTAGATTTCACATCACAATAATTAGTTTCCACACGCTTGTCTACTCTACTTTCATCTACATCTACACAAATAGCAACTCCATTATTCATGGTAATTGCAAGAGGTTGTGCACCACCCATACCGTCAAGTCCTGCTGTTAACGTGATCGTGCCAGTTAAATCGCTGTCGTATTCTTGATTCGCAAGTTCTGCAAAAGTTTCATAAGTGCCTTCTACAATACCTTGAGAACCAATATAAATCCAACTTCCCGCTGTCATCTGACCATACATAATGGCCCTTTTTTATCCAATTCATTAAAATGATCCCAATTTGCCCATTCTGGTACTAATACTGAATTTGAAATTAACACACGCGGTGCTTCTTCATGTGTTTTAAAAACCGCAACAGATTTACCGGATTGAACTAACATCGTTTCATTAGCTTCTAAATCTCTTAAAGTATTCTCAATAGCTTCAAACGCTTTCCAATTACGAACAGCTTTTCCTATTCCTCCATAAACAACTAATCCTTCAGGATGTTCAGCAACTTCTGGATCTAAGTTATTATATAACATCCTTAATACCGCTTCTTGTTCCCAACCTTTACACTCAATATCCAACCCTTTTTTCGCATGAATTTCTCTCATTTAAATCTCTCCATCTCTAGAGGAAAGAATTATACTATAAATGCTTTTAAACTTTTTATGCTAAAACGTATGTTATTTAAACGTAATTGTTAAATATAAAAAAGTTTATAGTATATATTTTATTGATTATTAAAGACAATCATTATATAATTATTATCCTCTATCTTTTTAAAAGTATAAAATGGATTAAGTAAAAAACTAAAATATTTAAATAATTCAATTAATTCATAATTTTAAAAATGAAAAACTCTTACAACTAGAGTATAATAGTCAATGGTATAGGTAACAAATATAAATAAACTAATTATTTATAAGTTAAAACTATAAATGCGGGGGAGCTAGTCATGAAAGTTATTCAACTAGAATATTTTTTAGCTTTAGCTATTGTTAAATACAATAGCTAAAGCAGCAAACTTTCTTCATATCAGTCAACCTTCTCTTACTGCAACAATAAAGAAAATGGAAGCCGACTTAGGATACGATTTATTTATGAGAACAACTAAAGATATTAAAATTACTGAGAAAGGCATTCAATTTTACAAGTATGCGACACAACTCGTACAAGAATATCATTCCACTGTCGAAAAAATGTATGACTTAAACATAACATCAGAGCCCAAAATAAAAATAGGAATTTTAGAATCAACCCATCAATGGGTAGCAAATGTAATTCAATTACATCATAAAATGTATACGAACCAAAAATATCGAATATATGAAATTCATGATCGCAGTGCATCGATTGATCAATTATTAAATTTTGATATCCATTTTACCTTAACAAACGAGAAAATTAATCATGAAGATATTATTTCTATTCCTTTATATGAAGAACCATATGTTTTATTAACACCCAAAAATGAATTTCCTAATCATAAAGCAATAAAAATAGAAAACTTACCTTTAATCATGCCAATTAAGAATTCTCAAATGCAAAAGCATTTAGATGACTTCTTTAATAGAATGAATATCCTAATACTGTGATAGAAGCCGATCGATTTGAAGCAGCAACAAATTTTGTGCGTTTGGGCTTGGGTTATGCTATCATTCCACGATTTTATTAACAGTCTCATTTTGCTAACGATTTGGATAGTATAAAAATACGCCCTAATATAGGGCGCACGATTTACATTAATTATTTAAAGAAACGTAAGCATTCAGAAGTAATTTTAGCACTTATCAGTCAATGCTAAGATTACTGGAATATCAAAATTAAATAATCATTGTAATGAAGTATATGACCGACTCCCTCCAAAGCAAATATCTTAATTGAAGGCTTTGAAGAGAGTTATTTTTATGTCTTTATATCGTTGATTAAGCAGAATTATATTAAAAAATGATGCACTAAATTGGCAACTAATTTGGCTGTACGTTGATCTAAATCATATTGTGGATTCATCTCTGCAATACTAATGGAGTTTACTTTATGACCTGGTATGATGCGCTTTGCTAACTCAAACACTGTATGTGGATAAATACCAAGAACAGCAGGTGCACTTACGTCTGGCGCAAAAGCACTATCAACAACATCCATACAAATAGTAAACATAATTGTTTCATGGTCATGAATAAAATGTTCAATCATATCTTTAATTGGGGGAGAAACTTGATGTAACAATTCATCAGCAAATACATATTGAATTTCTTTTTGTTTCGCATAATCAAACAATCCTTGGGTATTTCCACCTTGTGAAATACCCAATACTAAATAGTCTGCTTGTTCATCTTGTTCTAATATTTGTCTAAAGCTAGTACCTGAGGTAGATTCGTCTTCGTCACGTGTGTCAAAATGTGCATCAATATTAATAACACCAATGGACTGGTTAGGAAAAACTTTACGCGTCGCTAAGTACTGTGCGTATGCAATGTCATGTCCGCCACCAAGTAAAAATGTTTGACTATGATTTTTTATTGATTTTGCAGCTAAGATAGCGTATTCTTCTTGTGTTTCAATTAGATGTTCATGACTATGTTCTACATTACCGTAATCCACTATTTCCTCACATTGATTCAAATCAGGCAAACCAGCAAATGCTTTTTTTATTGCGTTCGGTCCCTCTTTTGCTCCTATACGCCCCTTATTTAATTCGACGCCTTTATCCACTGCGTAACCTAATAATCCTACACCTTTTCTTTCCTTAGAAAGTACTAAGTTATTCAAATCTTCAAATTTCACTGTTTGAAAATGCCTAAATTGACGTTTGTCTGTTCCACTATCCAGGCGTCCCGTCCATAAATTTGGTTCTGCAAGTTTATACATGATATTTCCCCCTTGATTCATTATCATATAAGTTACTTAAAGTATAACGATTGAAAAATTTTAATTCAACGCTTGCTATATCTATGATAACCGTAAAATGATTCAGTACTATTACATTTTGATGATAAATAAAATAGACAATTTAAACATATGCTTGTAAGATGTATAATTGTAAATAAAAGAATTTTAGCTTGTTACCTAATGGAGGTTACATATAATGAAAAACACTCGAATTTCTGGGTTCCAATGGGCAATGATGGTTTTTGTATTTTTTGTCATTACAATGGTCCTTTCCATTATACTTAGAGATTTTCAAACGTCCATTGGAGTTAAACGATTTGTTTTTGATATTAAAAATTTAGCTCCTATTATTGCAGCAATTGTTTGTATATTAATTTTTAAGTATAGAAAAGAACAATTAGCAGGATTAAAGTTCTCAATTAGTTTAAAAGTCATCGAACGCATCCTTTTAGCGCTAATTTTACCTCTAGTCATTTTAATGATTGGAATGTTTAGTTTTAATACGTATGCTGATAGTTTTATCTTATTACAAACGAGTGATTTATCAGTATCATTAATAACTATTTTAATAGGACATATATTAATGGCATTTGTCGTTGAATTTGGTTTTCGTTCATACTTACAGAACATTCTTGAAACGAAAATGAATACATTCTTTGCTAGTATCGTTGTTGGTCTACTGTATTCAATCTTTACTGCTAATACTACATATGGCATGGAATACGCTGGATATCATTTCCTATATACATTTGCTTTTTCAATGATTATCGGTGAACTAATTAGAGCTACTCAAGGCTGTACCATTTATATTGCAACTGTCTTCCATGCAGCAATGACATTTGCACTTGTGTTCTTATTTAGTGAAGAGACAGGTGATATTTTCTCTATGAAAGTTATCGCACTTTCTACAACGCTTGTAGGTGCTGTTTTTATTATTGCTAGCTTAATCATTCGAGCTATCGTTTATCAAACAACAAAACAAAATCTTGATGAGATTGAGCCTAACAGCTACTTGTCTCATACTGAAGATGATGACACCTATCAAGACGAAACTGCTACAAATAGTGAAGATAACAATGCTAATCTAAGCGAAACATCCGAATCAACAGATCAAAACAGTGAAACGAAAGAAGATATGAAATCTGAAGCAGATAGTGATAACCAAGATACTCCTAAAGAATCTAAATTAGAGGATCCTACTTCTTATATAGAAGATCGTCACTCATCTGTAGTCAATGATGTCAAAGATGAAATCAATAAAGTGGAAGAACAATCTTCTGAATCAGATAAAACTAAATAATATTATATTTTAAATACCAACTGACTAGCCATAAGTATTTATAGTAAAAGTAAAAACGGTAATTTCCATATTTAATCAAAGGAACTTACCGTTTTTATTTATCTATCATTCTTATTTAAAATCTTCACACCATCTTGAGTACCAACGATTACCTGATCAGCAACATCTAGAAAATATCCAGTTTCCAACACTCCTGTTAAATGAATAAGAAATTCATGCATCTCATAAGGGTCGATACCCTTTTTAAGTTGACAATCTAATATGTAATTACCATTATCAGTGGTAAAAGGAACATCTTGACTCACACGTCTATTTACATTAATACTTTTAGTGCTTTCGATTGTTTTGGCAATTTGATACCAGTTAAATTTATCGACTTCAACTGGTAAAACAAAAGTTTCACCTAAGTAATCAACAAGTTTATTTTCATCAACCACTACAACAAATCTTTCTGCCATCTCATCAATTACTTTTTCCCTAAATAGTGCTCCACCGCCACCTTTAATAAGATTCAAGTTATTATCAACTTCATCAGCACCATCAATAGCTAAATCTACATGTTTTACATCATTAACTTCAATAATTTTTATATTTAATTCTTTTGCTAGAAATGCTGTTTTATTTGATGTGCAGACTCCAGTAATATCATAACGATGTTGTTGAATTAATTCTGCGATTTTAGGTACTAATAACTCAATTGTGCTACCAGTACCAATACCAAGTGTCATACCATCTTTAATTTGGCTAAGTACATCATCTAGAGTCATAAGTTTAAGTTCTTTAACATCTTTCATGCGCTGTTAGTCCCTTCTCTTTTATATACTTATTTTTTATTTTACATGAGTTTCATTTTTTTAAATACCCATTCATCTCTTGAAAATAAATTTATTATTTTCATCACTACACCTTTCATACCCTCTTTCAACAAATATACTGTACAATATACTCATTAATATAAATGAAAGAAGTGACAAATATTGATTAAAGTGTATGCTATTTCGACGGGGAAAATTAAAAAATTGCCTTATAGTAAGAAAAAAACAATGCGTTCTGCATTAGATAAATCTCCTTTTAAAGGTCAAATGTGGTTATCTAAATTAGGATTTATAGAGGATGAGCAAGCTTATGAAGGGCATGGTGGCCCACATAAGGCTGTTTGTTGTTTCAGCAAATCAAATTATACAATGTACAAAGATGAGCTTTCTGAATTACCAGACTATGCCATGTTTGGTGAAAATTTAACGGTTGAGCATCTAGATGAAAGCAACGTTTATTTTGGCAATCAATATCAACTTGGAGAAGCAATAATTGAAGTTTCAGAAATAAGAGAACCTTGTTGGAAAATTCAAGCTAAATACGATATTCCGAATTTAATTAAGCGCATGTCTCAATCAGGAAAAACAGGTTTCTACTTTAGAGTAATTAAAGAAGGTTATGTCAACGACAACGACAATCTGGAACTTATCAAAAAAGCTGATAATACTACACTTTTAAGTGTACAAGATTTAAATGAACTCTATTACAATGATCGTAAAAATTTAAAACAAATCAATTATGCACTTCAAAATCCTTACCTATCACCTTCTAGATTAGAACAACTTCATAAAATGAAAGCTCGTGTTGAAACAGAATAAATTTCTAATTTGAAGCTCAATCATATTAATATAAAAAGACCCTGGAACATCTATCAATGTCTCAGGTAGTTTTAACTATTGACAGTCGATAACCGAATTGAAAATGCGCTTACATCAAGCTTTTTTCAATTCTAGTCCTGGAGTCCCAACATAAAGAATTTCTGAGTGAAGTTCTTTATGTTGGGGTTCGTTGCCGGGGTGGGACAACAAATTCAATACGACTTCTATCCCACTCCCCTTCCTACGTTTAGTCAAGTAATAATTAAAAAAATAACGTTTATTTAAATACACCGTTCAATTTTATTCATAATCTAATATTCAACTATTTTAAAGATGATTTTTCATTAATTTGAAAACTTGTTTTCGATATAAATGGTGTATGCGACTCTAATATAGATTGTGCATCACCCCCAAACATATTAATATCGTTAGGTAAGTATTGAGTTTCTACTGAAAATCCAGAATGTGATTTATAAATATTAAATTCACTTTCCCAACTTTGAGGATCATTAAATGTAAACATTACAAAGTTAGGCATATCTGTATTAATTTTAAGCTCAAATTCTGAATTATCGATTAAAAGCTCATAATCTCCAAATTCAAAAGGATGGTCTAACCCCTTGTAATGTAGCATTTGTTGTTTTAGCACTTTATGATTACTTTCAAATATATCTTTGAATAATATCTTTTCCTCATCAATTATTTGATGTAAATCAAGTGGTTGATCACCTTTGATAATATGTTGATCATCTAATACATACATTTTTAAAGAAGAACTCCTCATACTATGATTATCTACTGCATTATTGTCCCGATTCAAATTGAAATATACATGATTGGATGGATTAAATAATGTTTTTTTAGTTGATTCCGCTTCATATTGGACTGTCCACTTATGATCAGCATCATAAGTATGCGTGACCTTGATGGTCATATCACCTGGGTAATGGTCTTCCTCTTCTTTAATCGTTGTTGTAAAAATAATTTTGATTTGTCCAATCTCATCAATCACTTCATAATCAAAGATACGCCGATTCAATCCATTCTCTCCGCCGTGTAAATGATTAGCACCATCATTCGTTTCTAATTGATATGTTCGACCATCTAACTCAAAAGAGGCACTTGCAATTCTACCTGCATAGCGTCCTATAGTAGCACCAAAATTAAATGGATCAGCAAAATAGAATTCATCCGCTTCCACCACATTACCCAAGACTATATTATTATCATGATACTTCCAAGAAACAATTCTAGCACCATAATTCGTAAATACAATTTTAGTTTCATCATTATCAATTTTAATTAAATCAACATCATGTCTTTGATGCTCAACTTCAAATATCATTACATAATCTCCCTTTCAACCTCGTTAAATTAACTCCTACATATCGATATGTTTTAAAGTATCAATTACATAAACAATTAGGAATTGTGGATACTCGTATTAAACATTCTTGAACTACAAATATCCCCATTTTTAGGGGGCATATCGTCAATATTTTATGTTTACATTTACTTTTTATACTTTCGATTTAAATTGAATGCAAGACCTCATATTATCAATATATCGTCATCACTATCATTCAATTTTCACCAATATCATTGCCCTTCCCTTAATCACAATCATATTAAATGACATTTATTTTAAGTCATACTCATCTATTCATATAAAAAGATATGACTTTACACACATGTTATAAGGAAACCCCTAGACCGTTTAAAATAATCTATTACAATGAGGTATAATCACTATATCGACAATGTTTCACTTACATATTGTTACACTTTTTCACTTATTATTCCATAGATTTTAAAAATAAATGATGATTATTTATGTATTCAGTCAAAGACAAGCCATCAAAATATTTTTGTAAACACTTTCATTATTGTAAAATTTAATTATTATAAAAAATACAATAAGACAGTAACTATCATGCGTTTGTACGTTTATCAAAATAAAGGAGAATGATTACATGAGCTACAGTATAGGTATTGATTTTGGTATCGCTTCTGGGAGAGTTATCTTAGTGGATACTTCAAATGGTCGTATAATATCAAGTTATGAAGAACATTATGCATATGGCACATATTCCGAATCTTTATATGGAAAACCGTTACCTCATCATTATTTTTTACAAAATGCAGATGATTATCTTCATATTCTAGAACATGGTGTTCACCATGTTTTAGAGAATAGTCCAGTGAATAAACAAGATGTTGTAGGTATTGGTGTCGATTTTACGAGTTGTACAATTGTATTTTTAGATGAATATTTCCAACCATTACATCGTCAGAAGAACTAAAAGCAAATCCTCATGCCTATGTTAAATTGTGGAAACATCATGGTGTACAGGATGAAGCTACACAGATGATACAAACAAATAGACAAGTAAATAAAACGTGGTTAGACTATTATGGCTCAAGTGTAAATAGTGAATGGATGGTGCCTAAAATTTTAGAAGTCAAACATCAAGCACCGGAGATTCTAAAAAAAGCTTCATATATTATGGAAGCAGGTGACTATATCACCTGTTTACTGACAGATCGTAATATTCACTCAAATTGTGGAATTGGATTTAAAGGATTTTGGAATGAAGAAACAGGTTTTAATTACAACTTCTTCAAACGTGTCGATGCTGACCTTCCTCAAATTATAAAAGAAAAATGTGAAGCACCTGTAATCAATATAGGTGAGAGTGCTGGTTGTTTAGCTAATCATTATCAACAATTATGGGGGCTCAGTCATAAAGTAAACATTTCGCCTTATATGATTGATGCACATGCAGATGTTCTAGGGGTTGGTGCCATTGAAGAGGGTGAATTTACTGTTGTTATTGGAACAAGCACATGTCATTTAATGTTAGATTCTAAACAATTGCCTATCCCTGCCATTACAGGTTCTGTTAAAGATGCTATTATTCCCGGCTTATATGCCTATGAAGCTGGTCAACCCGCTGTGGGTGATTTATTTAACTATTCAAAACTTCATGCTCCTAAAACTATTATTGATAAAGCTCAAGAAAAAGACATCCCTATTCTTGAATACTTAGAATGCCTAGCAAGCAATATAGCAGTCGAAGATCAACATGGTGTTATTTTAGATTGGTTTAATGGTAACCATAGTATTTTAAGTGATAGTCATTTATCTGGAAGTATTTTTGGTCTCACACTTCACACACCTTATGAAATGATTCATCGTGCTTATATTGAGGCTACCGCATTTGGTACTAAAATGATTATGAAACAATTTGAAGATAATCAGATTCCGGTACATACTGTTTATGCTTCAGGAGGCATTCCGCAAAAAAGTAAATTATTAGTTGAAATTTATGCCAATATTTTAAATAAAAAAGTAGTCGTTCTAGAATCATCCAACGCTACTGCTTTAGGTGCTGCAATGTTAGGTGCTAATGTAGGCAATGCATACGAAACACTACAAGAAGCGGCAAATCATATGAAACAGCCAATCGCATATATTAAAGAACCGGAACCTAAAAAAGTTCAAGCTTATCAATGTTGGTGCAACCCAAACAAAATTTTTGGCGTATTCAATTTCAATCATCGTTCTTTGAAAATTATCACTAAATATATATTGTGGTATCAATTTTAAGATTGGGCTTACCTTATTCTTTCTATTCTTTTCAGATGATTTAAATTGAGTAGACGGTTGAATTCTTTTATCATCAATAGAGTAACAACAGAGGTATTAAGAAAATGAGATACTCGACAAATTTGGTTTCATAGATGAATGTGTGATGTAATGCACGATGACATATGTTATGACACCAATGTAAATAAAAACACAAGCTATAAAAAAGATTCTTCTTATTTTACTCTTACGTTTCAGTCGCTTTATTTCTTGTCGTATATTTACAAAAATTGGCCTAGGTTTTTCCATGTAACTTTTCATCGTCATTAAACAAATTAATATCATGCCAATCATGATAATTCCTATTAAAAAGGTGACAAATATGACCTTTCAATATCAAGCATCATTTCAAAATAAACTATTACTGCCATGAAAATCAATGTAATAGCTTGTAGTTTAACTAAAAAATGATTAATATATTGGAACTGAAATTCATTATCTATGTTAAATAACGTACTAATCATACACTGACCTCCACAAATCAAATATTAGTTGCCCTTCATTTTGAATAAATTTAACATACTTATAGCAATTATATTAAACACGCTACTTCACATACATATTATACGTTATAAGTATAAATGCGACTTCACAATGAAGTCGCATTATCATTTTAATTATCTTTTTTAAGTTTACTCACAGTATTATGATTCTCTCCTTGGAAATTAATATCATGTTTATAGTACTTTGGACTCGGTCCATATTTATTAGTTTCTCTTTTACTATCTAAACAACTTATTACGAACATAATAATAGATAATACTAGACTTATGAAATATACAATAAAGTACAAAACGGCAATGATTGGTTCATTCAAATTAAATATCGTTGATAACAGTCCTAACAAAAAGCCCATTACAATTGAAATGATAGCAATAGTCATGGACATATTTCTTCTATCATGTAATCGTCTTGTAGTCAAAGCTAGATTAGGAATGAATGTCGCAAGTACATATATAAATTCCTGCTAAGATAAAAAATTAAACCGTCAAGACCTAAAATTGCCTCATCATTATAAGCACTACCTACTTCCATGATAGAAAATCCTATAAATACTCCTATGATAGCAGAGCTCAAAAATATAAGGTTCCATAATATTGCGAACCAATATTCACAACGTCTTGAGCGCCCTTTAAAGTTAACATAATTACTCCAAAATAATTTTAAAGCTCTCCCAAAACTGACTTCATTTTGCATTTAATATGCTCCTTTTCTCTGTATCTTAATTTCAAAAGTTTTAAATCAACTTACTTTTTTGGTACATTAATAAGAGTTAATTTTTATTGAAATAATTAATTTCAGTATATCAAACAATTATTTTATTAAAAATACTAATTTTAAATTTATTATTCCGATTCACTATTTTTTATAAAGAAAAAGAAATATATTTTAAAGTGAGATGATATTTTTGGATTTTATCAATCAATTGACAACTCAAACTGCTCAGAATTTATTAGGCGTAAAAATTATATTTCAAGATGAACTTAAAACTTATTCAGGTTACATCGTGGAAACTGAAGCTTATTTAGGATTAAAAGATAAGGCAGCACATGGTTATAAAGGTAAACAAACACCCAAGGTTACTTCATTATATAAAAATGGTGGTACGATTTATGCCCATGTGATGCATACCCATTTGTTAATTAATTTCGTCACTCGACCAAAAGGGGTGCCTGAAGGTGTACTTATACGTGCTATTGAACCTGAAGATGGTATTGAAGCTATGAAACAGAATCGTGGCAAATCCGGATTTGAATTAACTAACGGACCAGGAAAATGGACGAAAGCTTTCAATATTCCTCGAGCAATTGATGGCTCAATGCTTAACGATTGTCGCCTTTCTATCGATATTAAACATCGTAAATATCCTAAAGACATCATTGAAAGTGGTAGAATTGGCATTCCTAATAAAGGAGAATGGACTCATAAACCATTACGCTATACTGTTAAAGGCAATCCATACGTGTCTAGAATGCGTAAATCAGAATTTCAACATCCAGATGATACATGGAAGTAAAGTTAAAGCGAGGAACAATTTTATGAATGTCCCTCGCTGACTAAGTTTTATTTAACTTTAATATCTCCACTATCATTTGAAAGCTTAACTAAATGTTGACCCTTACCAGCCTTTATATGTTTCAAAGCACGATTAGTAATAATTGTTTCTCCATCTTCATTTTTAGTTTATAATAGAGTATTATGCGGATCTTCTTTATAATACAATTCAATATCTCCATCCTCATTTTTGCATCAAGGGAAATGCCAGATTGAAGATTTTTCATTAAAATATTCCCATTTTCATTATCTACTTTTGCATGTTTAAATTTAACATTTTGAGTTTGTATATTACCAACTTCACTATTTATTCTTATTGAGTCGTACTGACCATTTTTAATTGAAAGATCTCTATCTTCTGTCTTGAAATGAGCATTTTTTGAAGTTATCCCTAGAACTTTTAAACTACCCGAACCGGTATGTTAATATTGTTTATATTTTGGGGTACTATTATAATGATGTGATTATAAACATTTCCTTGCATTCTAAAATTGATATTTGTACTCGTTTGATACTCTGAAATTTTCCATTGATGGTGATTCACTTTACTATTTACCTTAATTTTTTTGTCATCACCTTTAGATAGGATTGCAAATTCATTACCTTTTTTAACAGTAACATCACTTACTTCTGCATCAATATCTATATTGTTAAGAGAAGTATGATAGGTTTCCGACAAATTTGTTGTTGCTTTCTCATTATATCTATCATCTTTATCCAGTTTTTTTCCTTGTACATAAACACCAATACTGCAAATAACTGTTAGTACTAAACCTATTGAGAATAAGACAATTAAGAACTTTTTCATGACTTAATAATGGTTACATTCCATCTCAAATATTTCACTATTAAGATATATAACCATTTGATAATATAAAATGTGACAACGATAAGCATCAGCCCTAGACCAAACATTAATCCAGTCATGTATACATCATAGAGAATAATTGAATGAAAACCATCTAGGAATACTTTTACTAATAATATGATTGGTGTAACGAGAGATATTAATGTAAAAATCACCAGCGTAAGTACTACCATTAATAGTAATAATGCAGGAACTAGTATGACAAAAAAATTAAGTAGACTTACACCCATAACTGCAACAATTGCAGAAAAAATATTTAAAATTGAATTGCTTTGATGCGCTTTTTCAATCGCAACTGATGCATTTAATTCCTTACCAATTGCTTTAGGGTAACCTAATTCATTAGATATTTGTGCTTCTGATTTGCCCTCTTGTTGCCCACTATAAAAATGCGTTTCATACTCATTTAAAATATCCTCTCGTTCTTCTTTATTAATATGCTTTAAATGTTTTTTGAGTTCTTTTAAGTACTCATTTTTATTCACTGGAATCACTTTCCTTTATAAATTGATTAACTGCTTGTGAAAACACTACCCAATCTTCTTTAAGTTGCTCTAATCTTTCATATCCCTGTTCAGTCAACTGATAATATTTTCTCGATGGTCCTTCTGTTGAAGGTTGATAATACGTGCTAAGTTCTCCACTTTTTACCAAACGTCTGAGCAATGGGTAAACAGTACCCTCGGCAATTGTCATATATCTTGAAATGTCCTGAACAAGTGAATAACCATACTGATCATCTTTTCTAATAATCAATAAGACAATTAATTCTAAAGCCCCCTTCTTAAATTGCGCATTCATATATCTACCTCCTTTAAGTATTATTCGGTACTAAACAATGCACAGTAGTTGTTAACAGTAATATAGCACTCACTACTGTTTATTGCAAGATAATAGGTGAAACTTATTTATAAATGTTTGATCAGCTAATAACATTTGTACCCTTAAATTAGAAAAATATTAAAATGATAAAGTTATATATCATTAATTGGGAAACTGGATTTATTTAATTTCCAAATGTATAATAGTTAATATGGGATTTTGTAAGCTTACATTGCTTTAAACTGAGTAACATAAACATCATTGAGGGGATGAATTCAAAGGGGGTTTTAAAATGATAGAACTAGATTCTATTACAACGTTATGTTTGGCATGTGTTTTATATTTAATCGGTCAAACGATTATTAACCATGTTTCAATCTTAAGGAGAATCTGTATACCAGCACCTGTAATAGGCGGCTTAATCTTCGCAATTCTAGTGGCTGTTCTTGATTCTTTTAACATTATCAAAATCAAGCTTGATTCAGCATTTATTCAAAATTTCTTTATGCTCGCATTCTTCACAACAATTGGACTCGGAGCATCATTGAAATTATTCAAAATTGGTGGCAAAGTCATGCTTTTATACTTCACTTTTTGTGGTATCATGTCAATTAGTCAAAATATTATCGGTGTTTCATTAGCTAAAGTTTTAAATATACAGCCATTACTAGGCTTAACAGCAGGTTCAATGTCGATGGAAGGTGGTCATGGAAACGCGGCTGCTTATGGTAAAACAATACAAGATATGGGAGTTGACTCAGCTGTGACTCCTGCTTTAGCAGCTGCAACACTTGGACTCGTATTCGGTGGTCTTATTGGTGGACCAATCGTTAAATTTTTAATTAAACGCTACAATCTTAAGCCTGAACATCGCGATGATTCATTTAAAAACTATGGCGAAGTGGAATATAATAAATCTTTACATACAAAATATAAACCTATTCAAGTTTTCTTTATACAATTTTCTATACTCGTATTTTGTATGGCAGTAGGTACTTATATTGGTCATACATTTACTGGCTTTACAGGTGTAAATATTGCTATGTACGTAGGTTAATGTTCATTGCTGTTATTATACATAATGTACCAGAGTTAGTTGGTTGGAACATTATTGATTTAAAAATTACTGATCAAATCGGTGACATCTCATTAGGAATCTTTTTATCATTAGCTTTAATGAGTATTCAACTTACTCAAATTTATTCACTTGCAATCCCGTTAATTATCATTGTTCTTGTACAAGTTATATTTATGATACTATTTTCAATATTTATATTGTTTAAAGGACTTGGCAAAGATTATGATGCTGCAGTAATGGTCGGTGGATTTATCGGTCATGGGCTAGGCGCGACGCCTAATGCAACGGCTAATTTAGATGTGATTACTAAGAAATATGGCAACTCACCTAAAGCATATTTAGTAGTCCCCTATTGTAGGTGCATTTTTAATTGATTTAATAGACGTCATTATTGTAATGGGCCTCATCCAATTTTTCAGTTAATGTAATGGTTAATACACTCGAATAACAACTTTAAAAAGCAATGTATTCATAAACTTAAACACCTCAAAAAGATATATATATATCTTTTTGAGGTGTTTATTTGTCATAATTTACCTTCTGTGAAAATCTAAACCACGTTGTTCTATCCAAGACATCAATTCCGGACTCAGTACAATGTCTTTATGTCGCAAGGCTTCAATATTTTGAGCATCCAACATGGTCATAATCTCTTTCATATGATTTAAAAATGACTCAACATAGTCAACCGTATTTGTGATACCTGTTTGTTCAACTTGATTTAAAAATGGACGTGACATTCCAACAGCTTTTGCGCCTAACGCTAAACATTTCACTGCGTCTAAAGGTGTGCGTAAACCACCACTAGCAAAAATATTTATTCGATCTTGATAATCTGTACTTTCAAGCAAAGATTCAACTGTTGATTGCCCCCACTGAGATAAGTAGTTCATGTCTTTATTGGATCGTCTTTCATTTTCAATTTCTACAAAATTAGTCCCCCCTCGACCGCTCACATCTACATAAGATACGCCAATTTCAGATAATGCTTTAAATGTTTCTTTACTCATTCCAAAACCAACCTCTTTAACGATAACTGGGACGTTGATGCGATTAATAATCGTTGCAATGTTACCCATCCAAGTTGCAAATTCTCGGTTACCCTCTGGCATCACTAATTCTTGAGGAGAATTCACATGAATTTGTAGCGCCTGAGCATCAAGAAGCTCAACAGCTTGTAACGCTTTGTCTACAGGTACATCAGCACCGACATTACTGAAAATAGCACCTTCAGGATTCGTTTTACGTACTATATTAAATGATTCGGCCATTTTAGGATTACGTAATGCAGCATGAGTTGACCCTACTGCCATAGCTAAACCAGTTTCACGTGCGACTATAGCTAACTTTTCGTTAATTTGCTTAGTCCATTCACTGCCCCCTGTCATCGCATTAATATAAACAGGTAATGTCATGTCAAAATGTGTTGTAT
The DNA here is from genome assembly GCF_900458815.1 of Staphylococcus saccharolyticus. Lineage (NCBI taxonomy): Bacteria > Bacillati > Bacillota > Bacilli > Caryophanales > Staphylococcaceae > Staphylococcus > Staphylococcus saccharolyticus. The sequence continues at coordinate 607,677 of NZ_UHDZ01000001.1, read as the reverse complement.
AACTCGTCAAATCAACCTGATTTACGTTAATACTTGGAATTGAATGATGAACAAATCTTACCTTATCAAAATCTGACTGAATCGCATCACTTTGTGACATTGCGATTTCCACATGTTCATTTTTTCTTTGTTCTCTCAGTGAGTGACTCATTGAAATACCTACCTTTGTATAAATAAGTTAAACTTTAATTTTAGGTTTAAAACCATTTTTTCTTTTAAAGAAGATAACCAAAATAATTGTTATAACGAGCATTACTCCTAAACAAATAAAATAAGCATAATGCCATTTCAATTCAGGAATGTAGTCAAAGTTCATACCATAAACTCCTGCAATAAATGTTAATGGTGAAAAAATAACTGAAACTAACGTTAGAATCTGCATAATACTATTCATTCTAAACGATGTAAATAACTCGTAATTTTCACGGATTTCATTCGTCATTTCTTGCGATGTTCGTATCACACTTCTTTGTTTAATCAAATGGTCATCAATATGCTGAATATACATTCGATGTTTAGCATCTTTAATGATATTACCCTCGCTTTTAATTGTGTCTACAACTTCTTGCATAGGAAAAAGGACACGTTTAATTTTAATCAAATCAGAGCGTAACTGAAAGACATTTTCCATAACACTCTTACTGTAGCGATCATCAACATGTCTAGCTTCAAAGGTATAAACTTTATCTTCGATACCGTATACAAAATTGAAATATTTATCAACCATGCTGTCTAAAATATGAATCACTATATCCGCACAATCTAATTCATTATCATGACTGTCAGCATTATATTTTGCAACTTTTTTTAGAGATTGAAACGGTTTATGATGATATGTAACTAAAATTTTATTCTGTAAGAATACGCTTAGTGAAATTGGTGAGTAATCATCATCGATAATGCTATGGAAAATCATATACTGATATTCCTTATATTCTTTATATTTTACCCTCGGAACACCATTAATCGCGTCGTCTATTTCTAAATAGTTAAAATTAAAATTATTTCTTAAAAATTCATTTTCCTTATCTGAAGCATCTTCAAAATCGTACCATATAATCGTAGCATCTTTAGGAATCTCTTGAATGTTTGAAATTTCCGTAAGAGGTTGCGTTAAAGATTGGAATCTTATGGTCATCATCATCTTACTTCCCCCTCTAACTATCACAGTTACATTTTATCATGAAATGATTCACATGTATGTGTTATTTTTAATGAGTAAAATAAAGGGTGATTTCTAAGATGTCAAAAACTTTCAAGGTTACAAAAACAGTGACAAAAGACTTAATTGATTATAATAACCATATACATGATGCATACTATAATGTCATATTTAGTAAAGTCATCAACGAATTTAATTATAGCCATGGCTTGTCTTTAAAAGAGCGTGATTTATATCAACGTACAGTTTTTACGCTCGAAACACACACGACATTTTTAGCAGAAATGTCATTAGGACAACATTATACAATAGAATTATTTCTATATGATTATGATGAAAAACGTACCTATTTCTTTCTAAGGATGAATCGTTCAGATGGTGTTGTTGTAGCAACTAATGAAGTGATGATGGGAATTAACAAGGTGAATCACCGTTCAGCCCATTTCCAAAGCAATATCAAACATCGATAGAAACATATGCTATGGAACAGGAACAAATAGAATGGCCGTCACAGATAGGCCATCACATCCATTACCAAGAAAAGGAGAATAAACATGTCTATTCGGCAAAAATTACAAATGAAATAATGGATTTACGTGATAATGTCAAATTTGAATTAAGCGAAATGAATGAACTCAAAAAATTGGTTATCAATGGTCCATCTGTGCAATTAATGAAACGCGCAATTCATATGAGTTATTTGCAAGGACAAAAGCGCGCTATTGATGAGATTTCAATGTTATTTGAAGATAACATTAATGACGACGACTTTTTAAAAAATTATCAACGTTTGTAATAAAAGTATAGAATTACAGTATGAATTCAGCAATTATACAGACATTCCCCATCGATTTAATAAGTTTTTAGATACTTTTTATTCCACTAAAGGACAACATTATATTGTAAACTATATCAATTCACTCATTGTATAAATAGTTCATAGAGGTTGAGATGAATAACGTGTTGCACTTTTGAATTCTAGTGATATTCTCACCTCTTTGAAAACTTATTCCTGAATTGCTTTAGTAATTTGTTTTAGAACTTTATGTGATTGTCTTATAGGATAAATTGGAAAATCGTGAACCATTTTAGAATACTCCTTGAAGTCAACAAATTGACCTTGTTCCTCTAATAAGTATGCAAATAAATTCATATCTGGATTATTAATTTCTCTTCCACCACCGAAAATATATACAGGCGGTAATCCTTTTATCTCTCCATATATTGGTGAAACACGCTTATCAAATAATGGTAAGTCATTAGCCCATGTCTTCATCAATTCATTGACACCATATTTACTAACTAAAATATCCTTTTCCACTAAATCTTGAGTAATATTCGGATTAGATAAAGTGGCATCTAACAATGGCGAAATAAGAAAGAGTTGTTTTGGTGTAGGTTGTTGTTCTTCTATCAATGTTTGCACTAAACGTAAAGCTAGACCACCACCAGACCCATCACCCATAACAACGATATGCTTAGCTCCCACTTTATCAACTAATTGATTATAAACTTTTCTAATTGCTTGATATGTGTCGTCGATGTGATATTCTGGTGCTTTAGGATAGATAGGCAAAATCACTTCGTGTAGTGTATTTAAAGTTAATTTATCTAGTAATCTCCAATGAAAAGGAGAAGGTTGTAAAACATTATATCCTCCATGTAGGTATAGAATTTTTTTACGCGTTTCATGTCTAAAATTAAATCTAAACACTTGCATCCCATCTAAAGTTAATTGATCAAGGTTAGATTTCACATTTAATGTCGCAGGTTGTTTGTGCTTTTTACTATTTTCATCTTTTCTTTTTTCAAGAAAATGTTCTACTTCAGCATTATTTTTAAAGAAAATGGATCTGTTATGAAGAATATACTTATTAACAACTCTGTTCATCATTTTACTTCTCATTATTATCTGAACCTACCTTTTTCAATTTTAAATTTAGAAAACAATTTGTTTAAATACCTATATACCTATGTATAAGAAAGATATAATGTTGAATATGTCAATAAAGTTTGAGGCAAATCAATGTTGATTTGTTAAGATACTTGAATAAAGCCAATTATAACAGACAAAATATGAAAATGATAAAGAAAAAAAGTTGACTATAGAGGAGGCATCATCATGTCTGAAACTAAGCAAAATTTAAATGATTTTGACTCACAATTTTATCACCAAGAAATGCATCGCGGTAAAAGATATGGTAAGAAAAAACGCTCATGGGTGAGTACTATCATTCAAGCTATCGTATTTATTTTAACTGCTATAACAGGATATAGTATGTTAAAACAACCGATTTTTAATATTTCTTTTGCCGATGACCCTATAAATTTTCATCAATTGCGCAATTTTCAGGATACGGTAACTAAAATTGGAGACTTAAATCTTAATTTAGGTAATATAGATGATTTACAACATTCTGTTGATCATTTAATCGTTATTTTTAATGTATTGTTTGTACTTTGTTTGGTTAGTATGTTTGTTACTGTCATTACAGTGATTCTCAATCGTACTGTACTTAAAGTGCTTAACATTTTAATTTTAGCTAGTATGTTGTTTATTACATTGTATTTTAGTTATATCATTCATACCATTGCTCAAAAAATTTCTGAATCACTTAAGCAGTATTACCTAACTGTTTCGCCAAACCAGGTTATTACAGAAGCTGATGCTATTCATAATGCATTAATATTACTCGCATGCAGTATTGCACTAATTATTATCAGCTTATTCTTCCGCAATCGTTTAGCACGAATTAGATAAAAATTTAAACTAGCATATCATTTTATTTTAAAAAAGCCACTTACGCTTCCCATAAAAACGTAAGTGGCTTATTTACATCTCTTAAATATTTTTACTCTTGATGCGTTGCTTTATCTTTAGCATTCGCTTTTTGTGCTGATAATTCTGCTTTTTTCTTACTTTGTAAGAAGAAACTTAAAACTAAAGCAATCGCACTAATGATAGTTGCAACAATAAATGCATCATTCACACCTTCAACAGAGGCAAGTTTATTAACATATTCTAATAGTACTTTTAACGCACCTGATTCTCCACCATACTGTTGTGCTAATTCATGCATATGATCTTGAATCATTGGATTAGTTTTGTCCAACTCATCGCCAAAGGCTGCAACATGATTTGTTTGTTGTGTTGTCATCACTGTAACTAATATAGCTGTACCAATTGAACCAGCTAATTGTCTCATCGTATTTACAAAAGCATTACCATGAGAAATTAATCGACTAGGTAAAGCATTCATACCTGCTGTCATTATTGGCATCATAATAAATGCCATACCAAACGAACGTAATACGTAAATCCCCATAATATGAAGGTAAGGCGTCTCAAGATTTAACTTACTTAACTCCCATGTCGCATAAGTCATTATTCCAATACCAAAAATAGCTAGTGGTTTAATACCGATAGTATCTAATAACTTACCAGCTACTGGACCTAGTGCACCCATAACTAAGGCTCCTGGTAAGAGTAATAAACCAGAATCAAGCGATGAGAATCCCCTTAAATTTTGTAAGTATAATGGAAGTAAAATCATACCACCATATAAACTCATCATCACAATCATATTAATCACTGTAGTGAGCGTATATGTTGGATATTTTAATACTTCTAAACTTAACATTGGTGCTTTCATTCTTAATTCTCTAATTACAAACAAGATGATAAAAATAGTACCAATAACAAACATACTTACAATTTCAGTTGAACCCCATCCTTTATTACCAGCTTCAGAGAAACCGTATAATAAAGCGCCAAATCCAATCGTACTAAATATAATTCCTGGTATATCAGCTTTTGGATTAGTTGTACTTTGATAGAGTTTGAACCAGAATAAACCAATTACTATCGCTACTAAGCCGATAAAGAACATACCGTAAAACATTACATTCCAATGATAGTTTTGAACGATATAACCAGAAAGGGTAGGTCCGATAGCTGGAGCTAAAATCATAGCGATACCCATTGTTCCCATTGCTACACCACGTTTCTCAGGTGGGAAGATGGTAACAATAACGTTAGAACCTAACGGCATTAGAATACCTGCACCAATTGCCTGTAATACACGACCGCTCATCATCACTGGAAAATTAATTGAAATGGCACAGACTAAAGAACCCATTGTAAAGAGTACCAGTCCTACAATAAATAACTTTCTATAAGAATATTTATTAAATAGGAAGGCACTAATTGGGATTAAAATTCCATTGACTAACATAAATCCTGTCATCAACCATTGACCAGTCGATGCAGTGATATTAAATTCAGTATTAATTTTAGGCAATGCAACGTTTAATAATGTTTGATTAAGTATTGCAATGAACATACCGAATAACATTGCTGCTAAAATTTTACCTCTTGTTATACCTTTACCAAAGATAAAATTAGATTCTTGATTTTTAATTTTTTTGTTGACTTTTCCTTCAGTAGAGTTCGGGTCGATAGGGTTTAAAACATCATTTATCTCTGTGTTATAGTGTCCCTCTTGATGATGCCCCTGTTTATCTTCTTTATCGTCATCTTGTTTTGAACGTATTAAATAATTATGTTGATTTTCATACTTACTATCTGAATCCATAGTTTTAGAAGAAATTGGTGTTTCATGTTGTGTTGAATCAAATTTATGTTTTCTTTTGTCATCTTCAATATTTTCTAGATCACTTGCTTTAAATTTAGATTGATAGCATTGTCTCTTAGAATCTTTAGTCGAACGTTGTTCCACTTGTTTGTCTTTTGACTTTTTCTTAGATTTTAAGAAAAAGATATTAATAAGACCAATAAGTATGAGCGCTATTACTATATAAATAATAATGAAGGTCGCTGTCATACGATGACCCCCTTAATTTTTATGGATTTTAACTTCAGCGTTCATACCTGGAACAACATTTTTAGATGGTTCAGAATCTAGAGAAATTTTTACTGGTACGACTTGAGATACTTTAGTATAGTTACCGTCACTGTTAGATGAAGGCATTAATGAGAAACTTGCTGCTGTTGCTTGACCCACTTCTTTAACTTTACCTTTAATTGGAGCTTTTTGACCGTCGATATCAACATCTACATCGTTTCCTTTTTCTACATCAGAAATATCTTTTTCATCAACGTTTGCAGTAATATATAAATCATCTAAATTATATGCGTAAGCGATTGGATTACCTGCTTGTGACATAGAACCTTCCATGCCATCAGTTTTAACGATAGTTCCGTTTTGAGGCATTTTGATGCTCATATCTTTAGATTGACCATCTTGACCTTGTGCTGAAACTTCCGCAACTTTGTCACCTTTTTTAAGTTTATCTCCTTGTTTCACATCAAGAGCTTTAATTTGCCCTGATGCAGGACTTGAGATTTTGATTTGATCTCCGTCTACTTTAGCATTGTCTGTTGTCACATAACTTGTCGCATTATTCCAGAACCAGAAACCTAGTACACCAATGACAACTAGGACAATGATAGTAATCACATTGATTAATATCATTTTCTTCATGAATATACCCTCCTATTTGCTTTTAAAATTCACTTTATCTATTATAGAGTTAAGTAACTAAAAAATACACCAACACTTTTTATAATTGTGTTGGCTTACATTTTTTATAATTTAACTCTCTAATTCTCAAGGTGAAATAATGAAACAACGTGCAAAATATAGAATTATAAAGAGTCTTGTTGAACTATTAGAAGATTATCCATTTGAGGAAATCACAACTAAAATGGTTTGTGCATATAGTGGCGTAAATCGTTCTACTTTTTACGATCATTTTCAAGATAAATATCAATTATTAGAAAAAATTCAAAATTATCACCTAAATAAGTATATGACGTTACTTAATTCTTTCTATCATGATTTTCATAATATTAAAACTGATCAAAAGAAATTATATAAATTTTTCTTACTTATTGCTAAATACATTAAACGTAAAGAAGCATATTTTAAAGCAACTTTAGTAACGCATCCAAATAAAGATATCGCTTTAGATTATATTAATGTAACCAAATGTTACTACGAAAAAGTGATGGACAGATATGAAACTTCTATTACCAATAAACGTATGTTTATTATTTATTCAGTAGGAGGCCAAGCTGGTATATTTATTGATTGGTTACGTAATGGTTGCGAAGAATCTCCTAAAGAAGTTGCTGAAGTTCTATTAGCAAATACTGTAAAATTACAACGTTAAAAAGCTAAGCCTGACAATGAAGACAATCACTTTCACGTAAGTTTAAATCTCAAAACCTATTAAGAAATTGGTTTCATGAATGAGGTTTAGCTTTTTTTAAATACTTTCTTATTAATGATTTGTAATATAACAAGTATCATAGCTGTAAAAGTAATGATTATAATATAAGGCATCGAATTTGTCTCACCTTTTATACCAACCAATGGAGACATCAAACCTCCAAGTAAGGTTTGAAACAATCCCAGAAGACTAGATGAACTTCCTTTTCCACTTTTACTCTCATCCATGGCAATTGAAAAACCAAGTGTTGCTACACCTGTTACTGGAGCAAGAAGAATAACAAAGCCAATGGCAAGAATCCAAAAATTAAAGTGTTAAAGTGATTGATTAAAGTCACTGTAACAATAACGACTCCTAAAATTTGTATCATTGTCATCATTCTTAAAAGTAAGTGTCTTTCAACATAATCAACGAGCTTTCCTGTTAACTGACTAGAAATAGTCAACGTAATACCAATAGATGCAAACATGATACTAAATTGTAAAGGTGAAAACCCATAAATTTTTTGGACAATAAATGGTGATGCAGAAATATAAGTGAATAATAAGATAAATGAAAACCCTTGAATAAGCATTGGTAATACAAAGCGCGGTGTCATAAACAGAAACTTAAAGCTTTGAAATAGTGTACTTAAATGGCTATCGACTCGACGATCATTACTCAATGACTCTGTAACCTTAAATAGAATCCCAAATAGCATCATTAAACCAAAAATGGTTAAAACACAATAAACACCATTCGCCATGTGGCAAAACTCAAAATTAAGCCACCAAGCGCAGGAGCTATTACAGGTGCAATACCGTTGACTAACATTTAGGAGAGATAAGAATTTAGTCAATTCATTACCAGAATACATATCGCTTGCAATGGCCCTAGAAATAATCTCCCCTGCACCACCAATTAGTCCTTGAACTAATCGAAGTGTAATCATTATCCAAATATTTGTAACAAAGACAATTCCTATACTTGCAAGTGTAAAAATAATCATTGCAACAATGAGTGATTTTCTTCGCCCTAGAGTATCAGAAATAGGGCCGGCAAAAAGATTACCAAATGCTAAGCCCACCATAAATAAGGAAATAGTTATTTAAGCAGTAGAGTCGGACGTGCCAAAATCAGCTTTAATATCAGGTAATCCAGGTAAAAACATATCTATTGATAATGGCCCAAACGCAGTCAAAACCCCCAATATCACTATGAATAAAATAGATTTATTCACAGACTTTCTCATTATAAATCCTCCCTATCTATCAATTAACAACTTGTATAAAATTCAAATATACCCCCTAATCCTCTTTCGTTAATTGCATATTACTATTATCTGAATCAATTTCTAATTCATAATCTTTATTTATATAATGACCATAGGAATCAATCTGTTGAATTGTTGTTTTAATCTTATCTCCACTGCGACTCGCACTTAATACTAGTGGAGAATTAATATCAACTGTTGAATGTGTAGTAAAACTATTTTTCATTTCTTTATAAATAGAAGAATTTTTCTTAAAATAACTAGAAATAAAATCAAAATTATTCATATTAAAAGCAGAATTCACTGCTAAAGAATAGCCACTAAAAAATTCGGTTAATTTATTTTTAAGACTATTTTCTTCTTTTTCTTTTTTTTCAACATAGCTATTAATTTTATCACTATCAAATTCTAATGTTACTTTTGTATTGTCTTTTAAGTCATCCGCACTGATTGTTTTAGTCTCTGAACTAAATGTTTTACCTTTTGCTTTTCCAGTAGCTGAAATAGTAATATCTTTCGTTTTAGGATACGGCCCATATTCTTTTGAATGTGAATAGTACATTGTGCGATCATTAATCTTCACTTTTTCAGAATTACTGTTTAATTTATTAGCGCCCTTAAACTTAATATTGAGATAAGATTGGTCAAAATCTTCTGACACATCAACGGTTTCTGAATTACTTTCTTTAAAATCAAAATTTAAATACCCATTGAAAGTTCCATTTTTTGTAGTTTTTTTAGCAGGTAAATGATAAGTACCTGAAATAAAGTTTCCTAGTGGTGTATTTTTATCAGCTTCAGCAATGACAGTTTTTCTCTTGCCACCAGTTTTCAACTCATATTTTGTCTTTTCTTTAGGTTTAGCAATAGGCTGTTTTGTTGGAGCAGTAAAACTCATATTATCAAAAAATAAATATCTTGTACCGTTTTTACTTATCCTTAATACATCTTGACCACTTCTTGTTTGAATATATGAAGCTACGCTAGAATTACTATCATTAAGCTTTTTAACTGTTTGTCTAATATCGTTGATAAAACTTTTAATACCTACTTCTTTTTTTACATAATTAATATATTCTTGTGCTTCATCAGCGTCGACTTTATTCTCTTTCGTACTTAATAAGGTAGCTACCTTTTGTGTGTCATTATTATCTACAGCATTAATTAAAATTTTAGCTTGTGCATCTGGTGAATTAAAATTTTTCAGCAGGAAAAATAAAACTATAAAAAGTATGACAATAAAATAAATAATTCCTATTGGAACAACTCTGCGTAATTTAAGATTAGTAGCATTATCATTCGATGATTGAGATGAGGATTTAGACTTATTTTTTCTTTTTTTATTACTTGTTAATGATTGCCCACAATTAGGACATTGAGTTGCATCGTCATTGATTGTATGATCACAATTTGGGCATTGACTCATTTTATCACCTCTATTTATCTCACTACATTCCGTTCACTTTTATATTATAATTATTTTATCTACCTGATTTATTTTACAGACATACTCATCAAAAAACAATTCCTAAAATATGTAGTTTTCATTGTAATTTAATTAAAACCAAGTTACAGACTAACCTGAATTATATAAATAATAAGTAATTAATTAAATACTAATTTAGTCTTATTTTCCAATATTTATCCATATACATCATTATATTCCTATATGTATAGTACGTTTCTTGATATGACTTATAATTTAGAATTGTACGATTGAATACGATAATCGATAACTTCAAGTACTTGTCTCACTTTTTCAATCTCATTCGTTGCAAAATCACTCGTCATATCATTGGCTATATTACTTATAATCGCCTTTCTTTCAGTAATATACTTTTTTCCTTTATCGGATAACATAACAATTTTTAACCGCTGATCAATTTTAGAATGAGGCCTTTCTAATTTTACTAAATCTGCATCTAATAACTTTTTAACTCTTCTACTTACAGCTGCCTTATTCACACCTTGTTTTTCAGTAATCTGACTAACTGTAAGAGACTCATTATTGAGCATATTAAGCACACTTGATTGTTCTGCAGATATACCATAATCATTTTGTAAATCCTTAAGCAATTTTGCAGTCAATGTATTGACATCATTAATAAACTTTTCTAAAAACGAGATATGATCTTCTATTCTTCTTACCATAATTAATCTCCTAAGTTAAGTAACCTATTTCTATAAAAAAATTATTTTTAATACTTTTAAATAATAGCAAGAATATGCTGAAATTTAAACCTTATCTCTTGAAAAAACTCTGTAACAATCTTCAAATAAACATCACATTGTCGTCAAGCTGTGACATTCTTTAATATTGCTTATTCTAGCTTCTTAGTCTAAATTTATAAGTAAATTAAATAACGAGGTGTAGCAATTATGTTCGCCATATTTTTTTCAATTATAGAGTTGATTTTAATTACATCTTTATATTTTAAACACAATTTGACACTCAATTTATTAAACTTCATTATTTCAATCATTATTAGCTTTGCAATTTGTATTTATCACATCGTTACATATACATTACCTTATGATAAGTTCTTGAATATTTTTATCGCTTCATTATTATTGCTAATCAAACATCGTCATTTACTAACCATCACCAAAAGCCGACGATCTCTTAGTCAAATTTTGAAGGTTATTTATCAAGTTTTATTATTCTTTGTAGCTTGTTTATATATCAGCACAATACCTACTCCAATTTTAAATGGCATTGCGATATGGTTAAGTAGCGTTGCATTAAGTACCATATTTGCTTTCGTTAATTACGTATCGTAGTCATCTGCTTATGGTAGTCATCATTTTTCTAAAACTATTGATTTAATCATGGTTCTTGGTGCTGGTATTTTTACTGAACAAGTCACCCCCTTACTTGCTGCACGTTTAGATCGTACAATTGAAGTATATCTCACACAACAAAGTCAAACACTCATCTTAGTTAGTGGTGGTCAAGGACACGATGAGCCCATAACTGAAGCACTTGCCATGAAACGGTACTTGATGGCAAATGGTATACCTGAAGAAATGATTTTGACTGAAGCGCAATCGATAAATACTAAAACGAATTTCTTATATTCAAAACCTATTATTCAAAATCACTTTCCCCGACAGTCACACTTTCTGTGCGTGACAAGTCAATTTCACATTTTAAGAGCTTTACGTCTTGCTAAAAAAATTGGATTAAAGTTTGATGGACTTGGTAATTATACACCATATCATTTTTTGTGTCGCTCACTACTTAAAGACTTTTTAGGCCTCATGCATCAATACAAAATATTACTTACAATTTACTTCGCTGTTTTATTCTGGGCAGCTATAATAAAGTTATTAATACTATAAAAAAGCAAGAAAAGAAATAAGAATTTCTAACGTATTGTAAAACATATGCTTCTCTCACATAGTCAATTACAATAACACTCTTATTTCTAATTCTTGCTTTATTTACTCTTTCACTATTTTCCCATCATATAATTCGATGATACGATCAGCATATTTAAATAAACTTTCGTCATGCGTAATCATAATTCCTATCATTTGATGTTCTTTGATTTGTTGTTTAATCATATGAACAACATCTTGAGCTCGTTGGGCATCTAAACTTGCTGTCGGTTCATCTGCTAAAATTATTTTAGGATGGTTCATTAAAGCTCTCATGATGGCAACGCGTTGCTTTTCTCCACCCGATAACATATGCGGATAACTTTTAAGACGTTCTTTTAAACCTATACTTTTTAATAAGCTTATTGCTCTATCTTTAGCTTCTTTACTGGATATCCCTGTTTCTTTTCCTACTAAAATTAGTTGATCTAATACGCTTAGATAAGGAACTAAATGTGATGATTGAAAGATAAATCCTATATCCTTAAGTCTAAGTTCAGTATTGCTTGTCTGCTTATTAAATAAGGATTGCCCTTGATATAGGATACTACCGGAAGTTTGTGATAAGAGACCACCTAAAATAGTTAACAGTGTTGTCTTACCTGATCCAGAAGCACCATTTAATATAACGAATTCTCCATCTTCTACTTCAAAATTAATATCTCTTAGCACTTCTGTTTTTGAATTTTTTTCTCCAAACGTTTTACTAATTTCTTTTACTACTAGACTCATTATTGAGCACCTCCTATAGCTTCGATAGGATCAATTTTTATTAATTTTACAAATGATAATGATGTACCAATAAGTCCTACTATCATAAATACAATAAGAACAATGACTAAATTGTGTGGACTAATGTGAAATGGCATCGATACTGGTAAGAGTTGGCCCATTAACATAATCATTCCTTCTGCTAAAGCTACTCCAACAAATGAAATGATAGATATTTGAATAATCAGTGAGATTAATAAATGTTTTGTTGTTATCCCGATTGCTTTTAATATTCCAATTTCAGATGTTTTCTGAATCGTCATAACATAGAAAAACGCACTTAATACAATCGCAGTAATAACGTACAAGCTAATTATCATCATATTTAATGGGCTTTGTTCAGCATGATAACTTGCTATATTATCGGTTAACATTTTTGTACTTGTAGTTTGAATACCATCAATCTTCCCTAGTTGCGCTTTCTCTGTTTTAGACTGTTGATTGACAGCATAAAACGTTGCTACATTATGTTCTTGATTAATTTTTGATTGATCCATCATGACTACATTACTATGCGCATACATTGTATTATTTAAAATACCAACTACTTTATATGTCATATCATCATCCTTTATTTTAAATTTATCTCCTTGATGAAGTCCTTCAGCGGTTAGTTTTTCGTTGATGGCTATTTCATTTGAACCTTTAGGATACGTTCCAGATTTCAAACTAGGTTGGTGAAGTTTAACGTGATTGATGGCCATCACATTTTCTTCATTATCATTAATTTTGAATGTTTTTCCTGCCATTTTCAAAGGCTTCTCATTGATTGTGTTAGAAATTTCATCTTGTTTACTTTTTGAAATGACTGATTTCTCTAATTGAGGATCTTTCATTTTTTGAATAATAAATTGGTTGCTCTTAATTTGCTCAAATATTGAAACATTTTCTCGAGCTAACCCTTGGGCTAACCCACTTATAAAAAGAACCATAACTGCCATTAAGAAAATAATAAATGTAATTAGTATAAATCTAAATTTATAAAATGCAATTTCTTTCCAAGCTAAGTTCATTAATATCCTCTCCCAAATTTTTCTATACTCATTTTAAGAAACCAATATGAACTCAATATGAACACATGTAAATTTGTTAGAATATGCTTTAAAATAGTATAATAATTAAAAAATCAGGAGCGTATAAAGTATGATACATTGCTTAATTGTTGATGATGATGAAAAACTAGTAAAATACGTTGCTAATCATTTAAGTCAAGAAAATTTTTGCACGCATTCTTTTTTTAGTGGTGAAGAAGCACTCGATTATCTTGAAGATAAACCTGTAGATATCGCGATTGTCGATATTATGATGAAAGGCATGAACGGTTTTGAACTTTGTAAAGTTCTCAAAGAAGACTATGATATACCAGTTATTATGCTTACTGCAAGAGATGCTTTAAGTGATAAGGAACGCGCTTTTTTAAGTGGAACTGATGATTATGTTACAAAACCTTTTGAAGTTAAAGAGTTGTTATTTAGAATCCGAGCCGTTTTAAGACGCTATCAAATTAATGCAAGTGATGAGGTGAAATTAGGCAATCTGACATTAAACCAGTCTTACATGGAACTCTCCGTTAATTCAAAAACGATGACACTTCCTAATAAAGAATTTCAAGTAATTTTCTTATTAACATCGAATCCTAAACACATTTTTACGCGTAATGACATGATTGAGAAGATTTGGGGATTTGACTACGAAGGCGATGATCGTACAGTTGATGTTCATATTAAACGTTTACGTCAACGCTTAAGTAAATTAGGTGCAACCATTTCCATTCAAACAGTACGAGGTCAAGGTTATAGGGTGAATAATTATGTTTAAAACACTTTATACAAGAATTGCCATCTATACTATTACGGTTATTTTATTTAGTGCATGTGTTAGCTTTCTTCTTACAAATGTCTATTACCACTACAATTTAAAGGGTCCTAACGATGCAAAAATCATGAAGACACTTAAAGATGCACGTCGTTATGAATCATCACAAGATTCTAATCATCTACGTAATTATTTTAATCATTTAGGCGATATGAATTATCAGGTGCTCACTGTTGATCAACAAGGTAATAAGCATTTTTATGGAGCATCTTTTCGTAAAGATACATTATCTCAACGAGCAATACATAACGTATTAAAAGGTCATGATTATCATGGCATTAAAAACAAGCCCTTTGAACTCTTTGTCACTGGATTTTTTGATAATGAAACGGATAATACTGTTGGAATAAAATTTAACACAACAAGTGGTTCGTTGGCAGTCTTTATGCGCCCAGACATTGGTGAAACATTTGGTGAATTTAGAATATTTTTAGCTGTTTTATTAACACTTTTACTAATAATTTCTATTTCGTTAGTTATCGCTTCTACGTATTCAATTATTAAACCGGTCACAGCTTTAAAAAAAGCCGCTTCAAGACTTATGTATGGTGATTTTAATACTCCTATTCGACAAACAAGACAAGATGAAATTGGAACATTGCAATCTCATTTTGATACAATGCGACAAAACTTAGGACAAGTCGACCAAATGAGAAAACATTTTGTTCAAAATGTATCTCACGAAATTAAAACACCTCTCACACATTTACAACGCATACTTACACAGCTTCAAATAACAAAAAGTAATGAAGAAAAACAAATGTACATCAACGAAATATTTAGCATTACAACACAAGTCAGTGAATTAACAAAAGAGTTATTATTGTTATCTGAATTAGATAATGCTTCACATTTAACATTTAAAGACAAGATCCAATTAAAAGAACTAATTATAAATATCGTAAGACATGAGCAATATCGGACAGATGACAAAGATTTAGTAATTTTCACTGACTTAGATAATATCCATTTCCTAGGAAACGAACGTTTGTTACATCAGGCCTTTAGTAATTTAATTATTAATGCAATTAAATATTCACCGCAACATAATATGATTGACATCCGTTTACAACAGCTTAAAGATACAATTATATTTGTTGTTGAAAATGAAGGAACTATCTCAGAGCAAGATGCTCATCACATTTTTGATAGATTTTATAAATTAGGTGATGAACCTAATAGTAATGGCTTGGGACTTGCGATTACTCAATCAATCATTCATTTACACCACGGAGAAATCACAGTCAAGTCAAATAAAACGACATGTTTTACTGTGAAGTTATTTCATTAGGTAATTTATGTGTCTAACAAGTAAATACCGATGTACTTCACTCAATTGAAAAGACCTTTAAATGATTTCTTCAAAAGAAACACTTAAAGGTCTTTTAAAAACTATAGTATTTTACATTTTCTTGGATTATTTTACATTTAAATATTTTGTTATTTCTTGATGTACTGTATGATAAACATCTTCATGTTCTGATAATTTTAACCCGAATGAAGGTACGATCTCTTTTATTTTGACTTCCCAACTATTAAATTCTGATTGATAACATCTTTGTAAAACATCAAACATAATATCTACAGCTGTTGAAGCTCCTGGTGATACCCCCAATAATGCAGCGAGTGTACCATCTTCAGATGTAATCACCTCAGTACCAAATTGTAAATTACCTTTAGATTGTTCAGTGTCTTTAATTACTTGAACACGTTGTCCAGCAATAATGACCTCCCAATCTTCATCTTTCGCCTCTGGGAAGAACACACGTAAATCATCTATACGTTCTTCATTAGAAAGCATTAATTGAGATATTAAATACTTTGTTAAATTAAATTCTTTTACCCCAGCACTTAACATCGTTACAATATTATTGGGTTTTACAGATTTAATTAAATCTAAATATGACCCCGTTTTTAAGAACTTAGGTAAGAAACTTGCAAATGGTCCAAATAATAATGACTTCTCGCCGTTTACAAACCTAGAATCTAAATGCGGTACAGACATCGGCGGTGCACCTACTTCTGCTTTACCGTAAACTTTTGCATGGTGCCGTTTAATGACCTCTGGATTAGTACATCTTAAGAATAAGCCACTCACAGGGAAACCACCTATGTGTTTTGATTCTTTAATGCCAGTTTTTTGTAATAATGGTAAACTAGCACCACCCAGCACCAATAAAGACAAATTTAGTCTCATAAGTTACTTCTTGACCAGTAGTTAAATCTTTGATAATGACATTCCAATTATCATTATTTAACTTTTTAATGTCTTGAACTTCATGTTTGTATTTAATTTCCATATTATTTTCTTGTAAATTATTAATTAATTTTTTAGTTAACGCACCAAAGTTAACATCTGTTCCAGTTTCATCATAAGTAATAGCTATAGGTTCGTCAGATTGGCGCCCCTCCATCATTAATGGCACCCATTCTTTAATCTGCTCTGTATCCTGCGAAATCTTCATTTTTTCAAATAACACATTTTTTTGTAAGCTAGCTACACGACTTTTTAAAAAGCGTACATTTTCTTCACCTTTAACAAAGCTCATGTGTGGTACAGATTGAATAAAGTTCCCCGGACTTTTCAACTGACCAGTGCGCACTAAATATGCCCAAAATTGTTTAGATAACTGAAATTGTTCATTAATATGAATTGCTTTAGTAATATCTACTGAACCGTTTTTACCTTCTTTTGTATAGTTCAACTCACACAAAGCTGAATGACCCGTCCCCGCATTATTCCAAACATTTGAACTTTCTTCACCAGGTTGGTTCAATCTTTCAAATAATATAATGTCTTTCTCAGGTGATAATTCTTTTAGTAGTGTTCCTAATGTTGCGCTCATAATACCGCCACCTATTAAGATGACATCTGTTTTGCTATGTTGTGTGCTCATAACAAACACAGTCCCCCTTTTCTTTAAATAAATGGAACGATGACTCTATTGGATTTGTTTTAATATAGATTTTCTTATTGAAGCGCTTTCTCAATCTATAAATAATATATCCCAAGAGTTATTAAAGGAAGCGCCAATTTCTTCCCAATCATAACCATTGATTAGACTACTTCAATTATATACATAAATTGCATTTCACAAAAGGATAAAAGTCAGTTATAAATAAAAATTAAAATTGATAGCTAAACATGTATAGGTATTCACATATTACCTTAACTCATCTTTCTAATGTTATAATAATTGATAATAAAATAGAAACAATGAGGTGTTAATTTCAATGAAATCGTTCACGTTTTTCATGCATAATATTTATGCTATGGGTGGAACGGTAAAGTCTGTCTCTCAGCTCGCAAATACTTTAGCTCAAAAAGGACATCCGGTGACTATCATTTCTGTCTTTAGAGGTGCAGACTCGCCCTATTTCAAACTACATCGAGATATTAATGTAAAAATTCTTATTGATTATCGTTTTAAGCCCCAAAATTTAACAGCTATTCTAGCAAATCGCGTTAGAGCCTATACTCCTCTTTTGAAACCTAAGACAATCTCTCAACATGAACCAGGTCTCAGTCAATTTTCAAGTTATGTAGAAAAGAAAATAATTAAAGCTATGAAACATGTAAAAAGCGATGTATTAATAGGAACTAGAGCGAGCTTTAATATCCTTATCTCAAAATATGCCAAAAAAGAAATAACAACAGTTGGAATGGAACATATGAATTATGATGCACATTCTACTAAGTATCAACAAGAAATGATAGCTTCATATCGCAATCTTAATAAAATAACAACTTTAACGACAGCAGATCAAAAAAAATACCAATCTTTACTTAAAACTCCAGTTTATGTCGTTCCAAATATGCTTACCGAGAAAAAAATTGCCGCACCTAAAAAGAACCTTATCATAAGTGCAGGTAGGTTAGAATATGAAAAAGGATATGACTTGTTATTAGAAAGTGTACGTCTTATTCAAGATGACTTAAGACGCCTACATTATGAAATTCATATATATGGAAACGGTGAAGAAAAAGAAGCACTTATTCATTTTATCAATCAATATCAATTAGCTGATATCATCAAAATTTACGAATCCACTCAAGAATTAAGTAGTAAACTAGCTCAAAGTAAAATAGTGGTTGTCCCCTCAAGAAATGAAGGATTTGGTATGATCATCTTAGAAGCAATGTCACAAGAAAATATCGTGATTAGCTTTGAAGGTAATGTGGGACCAGATTCTATTGTAGAGAACGGGAAAAATGGTTATCTTGTGTCACACGGCAATGTTTCTGAACTTGCTAAAAGAATAGATCTTACCACACAACATTATAATGAATTAGAACACATTGTTACCAATAGTAAAGCAACACTTAAAAATTTCAGTCCTGATGCAATCTATCAAGATTTTATTTCCATATTTAATTAAAATAAAAACCTCCGATCCTCAATTTGGATCGGAGGTTTAAACTATTTATAGAATGAATGACAAAATGAATGTCCACAGACAGATAAATACTAGTAAACCTATACTATAACGTAATGTCATTTTAAGTAATTCTGATTCTTTACCAACTTCTTTGACAGCTGCTGTCGCAATGGCGATAGATTGTGGAGAAATCAATTTAGCTGCTACCCCACCAGCAGTATTAGAAGCTACAAGTAGTGAACCGCTTGTACCTATTTGTTGTGCTACAGATGCTTGAATTGGCGCAAATAGTGAGTTGTTATTAACAACTGAACCCGTCATAAACACGCCAATCCAACCAAGAATTGGTGATAAAATTGGGAATACATTTCCTTCTTTAGAAATACCTTGCCCCATAGCATTACTTAAGCCACCATAAGTTGTAATCTTAGAAATTGCTAAGATAAAACAAATTGTTAAGATTGGTAACCATAATTCTTTAAATGCTTCAATGAATAAACGACCTGCATCCCCAAAGTTTACTTTCTTAGACATTAATACAGTAATAATAATTGTAATTAAAATCGCAGTACCTGTTTGTCCAATAAGATTTAAAGATAATGTAATAGGTTTATGAGAAATGTTACTAAATGTACCTGGTAAATCAAAGTTAGCTACTAACGCTGATAATTTACCTTTAGGTGCAAATAATGCTTTAAATGAAGGTGCACTCCAAATCATAACAATAACTGTTAAAATCACGAATGGACTCCATGCGAATAAAACATATTTACCTTTAAGTTTCTTAGCTGGTTCTGGTTTAACATCTTTTTGAACTCTATAAATATTTTTAGGTTGGAACTTTTTAGAGAATAAAGCTAATGCAAGCATAGATGCTAATGATGGAATAATATCAGCTAATTCTGGTCCATTAAATACCGTAATTAAAGCTTGTAAAACAGTGTAAGTCACTGATACAACTAAGATTGAAGGTAATGTTTCTTTAATTCCTTTGAAACCATCAATAATGAAGATTAATAAGAATGGAATAAAGAAGTTAATCACTGCTAAAGTTAATGTAGATGCTTGAGAAACACCCATAGCAGCTACATGACCAGGTAAGTTTAACGTGTCAACTACACCTACTGGAATACCAATTGCCCCAAATGCACCAGAAGCTGCATTAGCTACTAGACATAACATCGCACCTTGTAATGGTCTAAACCCAAGTTGAGCTAATAACAATGCACAAATAGCAATTGGAACACCAAATCCTGCTACACCTTCTAAAAATGCATTAAATGAAAAACCAATTAAAAGTAACTGAATACGTTGGTCTTGAGAAATACTTGTAATACTATCTTGAATTGTAGAAAATTGACCAGATTTCAAAGTAATCTTATAAAGTAACACCGCCATAACAACGATATAACCGATTGGGAAGACACCTTGGAAGAAACCTTCTACAACTGCACCAGATGCAATTCCCACTGGCAATTTGAAAAATGGAATTGCAATTAATAAAGTAACCACTAAGGTTGTGATAGCAGCATAAATTCCTTTCATTTTAAACACTGTAAGACACAGTAAGAATAAAATAATAGGTATTGCTGCAACTAAACTTGATAATAATAAATTACCAAATGGGTTAAATGATTCTACTAACATTTTGAACTCTCCTAATTAAATCTTTCAGTCATGTAAACGAGGTAGACCCATACTGTCCCCCTTAATAATATAATAATATGTTAAAAATTGTATTAAATCAGTACGACTCCCACAAGCATATCGTAACCATTTTTACAAGAAAAATATAACATTTTTCAGTAAAAAGTTCAATGTTATTGACTTATTTTATAACAGTATGATATGAGAAATCAATTTTTAATAAATCTTTTTTATAACATATTATTTTAATAGTTATAAAGCATATATATTCTTTCATAACAAGTTTACATGAATTATGTAATGGAGCGTGATAAAATAAGAATACAAAATAACCGTTAAGAGATAGAAGGAAGTTTTATGATAAAACAAATCAATATTTCAAATATGACAAAATTTACCGAACAACTTGAAAGAGCATTAAATGAAGGATATACGCATGTTGTTCCTTATTCTAATGAAATCCAAATACATCAGTCAATGCTTAAATCTATAGAACTACCTACTACTTCGTTTGTAGTAGATTATACGTTACATCACCAATATTTAAATGATTGTAAATATTTTGGTAAGGATTACGTCAACTTTGAAGATTGGGTCAAGAATATTAATCTATATCCAAATGTAATATACGAAATCAATGCTGCATTAAAACTCATGAATAAGTTTGAGGTTGAAAATATTTTTGACTTAGCGTTACTAACACTTCTCAAAGGCCATGTTGCCGTAGATGGTCATGTGGCATTGGATTTTAAAACTCCACTTAAAACAAGTAAGGTATTTTGGCGTTCATTTGATCGTAATGAGGTAACCTATAGAGATCAATTTTTCTTAAATAAGATTGCTTATGAACATAAACAAAGAATCCCGTTTACACGGGTGCCATTTAATGACCATGATAGCATTAGATATTATGATTCGGTTCTACTGAGCACTAAATTTAAAGCACCTCGCTGGTTATCCAATCCTGTTAAGAATTATTCATTGCGTAAACATAAAGAAATTAGTTACATTTATGAAAAGAATGAATCAAAAACTGAGAATCATGTCGTCTTTTTGGGATTTGACTATGGTTATCGAGGTAATTCAAAATATTTATTTAATTATTTCGTTAAACGTAATGCTACCGTTGAATCTTATTTTATAACAAATGATAGAACGGGACCACATTTTATTTCACCAGAAGATGAACAAGCAAAAACATTAATTGAAAGTGCACGTGTGGTTATTATCGAAAGCTATCTACCTGATAATATTTTTCCAAATGGTAAAGTCATTCAACTATGGCATGGTACACCAATCAAACGATTATTTTTAGATAGCAAAGAACCTCATCAAAACTTAAATATTTATAACTACCGTGCCCGTAAATATAATAAATGGTTACACCAAGATTACCTAATTGTGGACTCAAAAGCTGCTGTAAATAACTTTGAATCAGCTTTTCCATCTCAAAAATTAGAAGTATTACCTGTTGGTTACCCAAGAGTAAATTACTTAACGAATAGAGAGAATGATATTTCATTAATTAAGCGACTGATAAAAGGATTAAACATTGACCCGTCTAAACCAGTATTGCTTTATTTGCCTACTTGGAAAACTGAAACATCTAATGAAGATTTACTACCAGTTAAAGAACAATTGTTAAGTAAATATAACGTTATTTTTAAAGGTCATATTGAAAGCAATTATGACGAAGATAGTCATCATGTTCTACCTGAAAATGTCATTATTCCGCCTAAAAGTGTTGAAACACAAGATTTACTTATTATCTCAGATATTGTCTTAACCGATTATTCATCAATTATTTTTGATGCTTTAACTGTTAATAAACAAGTATGTCTATATACACCTCAGCATTCAAATTATATAAAAGAGCGTGGCGTGTATGATGAAATAATAAATAGTTTAAAACCAGTATGGTATACTGACTCTGATTTATTAACTAATGATTTAATTACTAATAATATTACACGTATAGAAAATAACTATATCAACACTCAGAATAATTCATTAGAAGATATTAGCCGTCTGATTACTCAATTATTAAATTCAGTCTATATAAGCTAAAACGAGAGTGGGAGAGAATTCGTATTAAATTCGTGGTCTCACCCCGACAACGAGGACTAGAAATGAAAAACTTGATATAAGCACATTTTCATTTCAATCATCAACTGCCGGCCGATACGTAAAAAACTCTCTTCAAAGTTTTCATTTGTTAATGTCTACTTTGAAGGGAGCTTTCTATCTCGGGCTTGTTTTATTTAAATTATTGTTGATAATTCGGATCAACCACTGTAGGTTGTCCTTGACGATTGACTGTTACAATAGAATAAATGCCTTTTTTAGAAGGGGCTTTAAAACTAAAGACATATCTATAACCATCATCTGTTGATTCGATAGAATAATCATTATATGTTTTATTAGAATTACCAAACATATTCGCCTCATTTTTAGCGATATTTAGTGACGTTTTGAAATTAGGTAATTGTTGTAAAGCTTGAGCTTGATTACCTTCAAATGGAGAAAGGTTTCTAGCTACTTTTGTTGCATTTCGGCTATGGTATGGAGCCACGTAATCCTTATTATTTTGTGTAGCTTGGGTTTGATTAGATGATTGATTCTCTTGGTTAAATGTTGAATTTGAAGACGTTTGTTGCCGATTACTATTTTTATCTTTAGGATTATCCTGTTTGTTTGACTTATTCTTAGAATCATGGTTCGTTTGTTTATCTTTTTGTTCTGTTTTCGAACTATTATTTTTTTCTCATTATTGTCTTTTCCACCATGGGCACAACCTGCCAATAAAAGAGATAAAATAGTAACACTTGCAAATAACTTTTTCATGTAAATCGCCTCTTACTTGATTTCACCACTAATCGAAATTTAATTTCTATCCCTCCTTAAAACATAAAAAGGGTATAATATTAGTTTCTTACTAATATTATACCCTAAACTTATTAATTAAGTATGAAGTTTATCTGTTATTTTTTATATCTTTATGAATCAAATCACCGATATATTGGGAGGCCTTGCCGTCATCTACAGAACAGAATCTATCATAAAATGCGTCAATTTTATCTTGGTACTCGTTTTGAACTTTTCCTAAATCTTTTAATGCTTTAGCTAAACCATATGGCTCAGTATATATAGGACCTGGCAAGTCTTTCATATAGTCCATATAAAAACCTCTTAACCCTTTATCATATTTATCAATATCATAAGCGAAGAAGAATTGAGGACGTTTTAAAATGCCGTAGTCGAACATAACTGATGAATAATCAGTAATTAGACAATCACTAATCAAGAATAACTCTGATACATCATTATAATTAGAGACATCTATAGCAAAGTTTTCGTAACCTGAGAGATCTAGCACATTAGAAATAAGATAATGCATGCGCAGTAAAATAACATATTTATCACCAAGTTCTTTATAGAGATTATCTAGATCAATTTTAAGCTCAAATAAATATTTACCCTTACTGACAAATTCGTCATCTCTCCAAGTTGGTGCATACGTGATGACCTTTTTATCGCTTGATAAATTTAAATTCTTTTTAATTTCATTAATATAATTTTTATCACTCGCTCTGTTAACTAAAACATCATTTCTAGGATAACCAATTTCCAAAATTCTATGCTCATCCATCCAAAAAGCACTTCTAAATATTTCTGAAGAATACCTATTAGGTGAAATTAAATAATCCCAACGTGTCGTCTCAAGATTGAAATTTCTTTTATATCTTGCAGTCGTAGTACCTGGCATACGAACTACTTTCATGTCATTCGCCAAGCGTTTAAGGGGGGTTCCATGCCAAGTTTGAATATATGTTTGATTATCTTTTTTATTTAAATATAGAGGTGTACGAGCATTTGAAACCCAGTAACTTGCCTCTGAGTAGGCTTGGTAGTATTCAGTTGAACCACGTTTTACCTTAATGGCATTGCCCGGCACAACACTTTTATCTGGATTTTTAAGAGACCACACATATCGGTAATTCGGATAATATTTTTGCATATATTCATAAATGTATTTAGGACTATCACTATAGTTTTTACCACCAAATGATTCAAAGACGATTGTTTCAAATTTAACATTTTCTTCTTTATCTGTAAGTTCATAAACTGAACGTTCTTTATTTTTTCTTCTTAAGACAACATTCTTAACATGTCTAAGTGTCTTTCTAAATTGGTTCACTTTAAATGCTTTATCAGTAACATTGTACATCAATAAAACTGTTTCAATTTTATTGATAAGTCTTTGATGTTTGGCTAAATGAACATTTAAAAATTTTGATAATTCTACAAGAGTAGCTTTATGCTTGTAATAACGTTCTTTAATATCATGACGCATTGGATCAAACTCATTAGCAATTTTTCTTACCATTTTATCAACAATAAACTCTCGAGTATCTTTATTTGTTGTTCTCTCTAAAGCATCATAGAAACTTTTCACATAGTCCTCAAAAAGAACATCAAAACTTTGTTCACTAAGTGTCAATGTTTCAAATGGATCGAAAACTTCCCCACGGAAATAAAATGGAAAGTTTAATATACGTACAAATTTATTTACATATTTCATGTACTCAAGCACAAATGACCAGTCAGTATAGATATTTAAATCTTCATTGAAACGAATATGATGGGCTTTAACTATTGCTGTTCTAAAAATAATATTACATACAGATTGCTTTCTTAAAAATTCATTAACATTAGTATTAGCGTTACGAAATTCTACTGTCACACGATCTAAATCAACAATTTGAGGACGTTTAGTAGTGAATGAATGTATCGGAGCAATTAAACCATC
This sequence comes from Staphylococcus saccharolyticus, assembly GCF_900458815.1. Lineage (NCBI taxonomy): Bacteria > Bacillati > Bacillota > Bacilli > Caryophanales > Staphylococcaceae > Staphylococcus > Staphylococcus saccharolyticus. The sequence continues at coordinate 582,144 of NZ_UHDZ01000001.1, read as the reverse complement.
TGTATAGTTAAATTTCTCTAAATAAAATGTTATTGCATAAGAGGCCAACTCATCATCAGCATCTAAAAACATGAAATACGGTGTCTCTACTTCACCTAATGCAACGTTACGTGCGTGTGCGTGACCTTGATTATTTTTCAAATTAATGAAATTAACTTTTTTATCATAATCTTTTAAAGTTTCATGCATTAACTGTTCACTTTGATCTGTAGAACCATCGTTTACAATAATAAGTTCAAAATCTTGAGTTCGCTGTTGCTTAATACTTTCTAAACAACTTTGAATATACTCCTCCGAATTATAGTATGTGACAATAATTGTCAGTGTATTCATGCTATACGTCCTTTCTGTCTAATATAAGAATGACACAAATTTAAATTTGACTTACCGACAAATCCTCGATATTTATCGTTTACTCATTTACTAAGGATTTACAAAAATTTAACATTGCAATTATATCTAATCTCTCTCTCAAATGCTAATAATAATGAGTTAAATATTTTGTTGTATATACATTAGGACTATCAATGTTAAAATTATAAAACTTTTTCCATGATAAGATCCTTATCTATCACATCACCAGTATAAAACTCATGTGTCACCGTTACATGAAAGTCCATTTTGTCATAAAAGTCCATAGCTTGAAGATTATGTTTCCAAACACCTAACCAAACCTTAGACTTATGATATTTTATCGCTTTTTGAATTGCTAACTCAATGAATTGTTTACCTCTACCCCCTCCTTGATATGCTTTACCAAAATAAATACGCTGTATTTCCAAATAATCGTCACCTTTATCTTCAGTTTGAGCGTCATTAATGTCTAATTTTAAATATCCAACTATTTTACTATTAACCTCATAAAAATAATGAAATGAATAAATCTGTGCTACTTCTTTTTCTAATTGTTCAATATTATATGCTGATGCAAAAAATGCTTCAAAATCTTTATCACTATACGATTCTTTAAAAGTTTCATAAAATGTACGCTTAGCGATGGCATGTAATTGTTCTACCTCTTCTTTTTTAACTTGACGTATGATTTCTGTCATAAGCCCCCTTATCTCGTTAATAATACTTTAACGCATTTCCTAAGAAATAACATTTAAGTCAACTGTAAATAAATTTATATTTCTAAAAATTGATGCAATTTAAATCAAAAAATTGTAGAGTAGAGTGAGTAGTTATTTTTAAAATTAAATAATCAGGGTAAAGAATATAACAATTTATTTCGCAAATATTACACTAAGAAAAATGAATTGATGGTAATTCAAGGAGTGAATAAAATATGGTAGAAACGTTTAAAGCTTTCGTAGTTAATCAAGATAAGAATGGTAATGTTACACACAAATATCAACAGCTGTCAAAAGATGATTTGCCAAAAGGCGATGTTTTAATCAAAGTTCATTATTCAGGAATCAACTATAAAGATGCACTAGCTACTCAAGATAATAATAAAATCGTTCAAGAATATCCAATGGTCCCAGGTATTGATTTAGCAGGTACGATTGAGGAAACGAATGCTACTGGATTTGAAGTTGGAGATAAAGTGATTGTGACGAGTTATGATCTAGGTGTAAGTCATTACGGTGGTTTCAGTGAATATGCACGAGTTAAATCCGAATGGGTAATTGAACTACCTGAGGACTTAACTTTAGAAGAAGCGATGATTTATGGTACTGCAGGCTATAGTGCAGGTTTAGCTATTGAAAAATTAGAAAAATCAGGGATGTCTATAGAAGGTAACGATGTACTTGTACGAGGTGCAACAGGAGGTGTTGGTACCATTTCACTTCTTATGTTAAAAAGTTTAGGCTATAGCGTCATAGCAAGTACCGGGCGACAAAATGTTGCTGATAAACTTAAAAAGTTAGGTGCTTCAGAAGTGATTGAGCGTTTACCTGAAAATGATAGTAAACCTTTAGAAAAAAGAACATGGCAAGCTGCTATCGACCCTGTTGGTGGAGAAAACCTTCCATATATAGTTAAACGTTTAGACAATAATGGTAGTGTCGCGCTTATCGGTATGACTGGTGGTTACAACTTTGAAACTTCGGTATTCCCGTTCATCTTACGTGGCGTTAGTATTATTGGTATAGACTCCGTATTCACACCTATTAACCTAAGAAAACGCGTGTGGCGAAGATTAGCTAAAGATTTAAAACCTGATCAATTGCATGATATTAAACATATCATTTCATTTGATAATATTCCTCAAGCCATTGAAGAAGTGATCAATCATCAAAACACTGGACGTATTGTAATAGACTTTAATACTTAATATATAAATATTGTTAATAAAACTAAAAAAGTCATTGAATGCTGTGAAACATGTACCCAATGACTTTTTTAGTTTATTTTTAATATTGTTTATACATTCCTTTAGAATAAGGCTCAGTGCTAATAAATCCGAACTTTTCATATAATTTGTCTGCTGGATAATCAGCCATTAAACTGACGTAAGTTCCTTTTTCAGCCACATTTTCTATATATGTCATAATCTCTTCCATGATTATACGTCCATAACCACGACCTTGGTACCCTTTATCTACAGCAATATCAACAATTTGAAACACTGTACCGCCATCTCCAATGACACGACCCATAGCAATTAAAGATTCGTTGTCGTATATTGTGATATTAAAACATGCGTGTGGAAGTCCTTTCCTAGCCGCTTCAATTGATTTTGGGCTCATACCTGCACTCACTCTTAAATCACAATACTCTTCAACTTGTGGTGCTTCAAATTTAATAATTACCATATTAAATCTACCTTTCAAATCGTTTTGTAAAAAGTTTTAGCTGAGACACTTAGTAACTTGTCCCAGCCTCAAAACCCTATCTTTAGTCTCTAGGTTCAGTAACGGTTGCTTGTCTCAATAAAAGGAACAACAACAATAATCCAGCTAGCATACCAGTATGTCCTATTCCAGCGAACCCAGCAAACATTTCAGGGGAAAATTTAGCACCAATCACTTGGAAAGTGCCTTTTACCGTCATCATACCAATAGTAATAAGTACACCTACATGATATACACAGAAAAACCAATTAAATAAATAATAACTACTTAATTTAAAAACTTTTTCTAGGGGTAATAACAATAGAAACATAAACATTCCTAAAATAAGTGTATGCGTATGTACCAATGCTAATTGTGTATCACCGGTAAAATGATGCGCTTTTGTGAGTTCTCTATAATAAAAGCCACTAAGCAAACCAATAATCATATAAAAAAGAAATGAATACAGTAATCTTCTCATGATGAATCCTCCCTCACAATTATATTATAGAACATAATAATAATTATTAAAGTGACAATATCTAGACGTCAATATGTATAAACTTTCCAAAAGTTTTAACATCCTTTGGAAAGCCCCTCATTATATATTTTAATTTTTATGACGCGCATGCTTAAACAAAGCAACGAGTGAAATAATGATTGCCATTATAGAAACAATCCATAATGCAATTGAACCACCACTATTTGTTGATTGTGAATCATCTTTACTACCATTGGAATTAGCTCCTTTTTTAACAGTGGTAGTTGGTGCAGGATGTTCACTATTTTCCTTATCAGTCCACTTAACTACATCACCATTATCATAAGTTTGATAAGCTTTCCATTTAAATGTTCCTTCACTCTTAGGATTCGCTACTACAATTGGAAACTCAATAAATTCATTTGGGCCTAAACCTTTACCAGTAGCAGTCCAAGTTATTTTCATAATATTTCCTTTGTTATCTTTAGTAAAATGATGCTTGAAACCCTCAACAGGTTGAACATTTGATACATTTAAACCCTTTGGTATCTCTAATTCAACTTTGACAGTATTATTATCTTGTTCTACAGGTACTCTCACATCATATTTATCATACGATTCGGGTTCACTTTCATTAGGATTCAATGTGACGTGTGCATCAGCATGTTTATAGCATCCTAATGTAAAAAATAAAATAATGGTCAAAGATAATAATTTACGTAACATCTTTGTCCTCCTTAGTTAGGTATATTGATTTGACTCATCATAACATCAGCAAAAATTAATATAATTCCCATCACAAGTTCAATCATTAATGCGAATCTGTTAACTCGACAGTTATGTCCTAAAGTACGTACTGTCTGATAAAATCCTAACGCCATCACCATAACTGTACCTAGAACTTTTACGATTTTGAAGTATGACTTCGATCGACCATAGATGCATAACACACAAGATATATTGAAGTCCCAAGCCACAATACCATTCCTGAGAGATGTAAGGTTCTAATAATAATAGACCAAATAGGCACATGTTGAGACCAAGTATGTCATGAATGCTCATTGTAATAATAATCATTAAAGAAATCAGCCAGTACCAAATCTTCTCCATGTCTTTCAATACGCATAAGATAAACAATACGATTAGAGTTATAGAACTTAAAATGTATGGAAATTGTATGATAACATCGGCCTTAAAGGACAGTACATCATTTAAGACATCTGAAGTAAGTGTCATCATGTACACTACTACAGACATTAGGATTGACATCGCCATTATCCATGCAATTCCAGATTGCTTTGGTAGAACATTAAACTGTCGTAATCCACGTTTTTTTGCAATCCCATTAACCCAGAATTAAACCTATGAGTATAATTGCTAATCCTTCTGTCAGATATCTAAACACGCCAAACCAAAAGCTAGGTTGTTCATAAAATAGATTGGCAGTATTTACATCCTCAGCTGTAACCTTACCTAATGAGAATTCAAACTTATTACCTACTTCATGTGTCCATCTGCAGAAATCGCATGCCATTCAACAGTATTGGTTCCTTTCGTAATTTGATCACCAGGAAAGATGACAGTCTGTGACCATCCTGTTGTAGAAGGCTTAACGTCACTAATCTTTTTGCCTTGATCATTATATAAAGTAATCTTTGAATACTTTGTATTCACTGGTTGATTAAATTCCAACTTTATCTCTTCTGGCTTATCTTTCACAATCCCTTTTTCTTGAGGAGTGTTTTTTTCTAAAGTTGCATGGGCAGAAGCTTGATGTTGAAAAGCTGGAATCAATGTTATCAAAAAAGCAATAGCTAAAGCCATTATATATTTTGAAGAATGTTTAAACAGTAACATTGAAACCTCCTCTTATATGTCGTTAAAATTCACTCTGATTTTAATCATAAAGATTACAAAATCACTTAACAATAATTATTCACTATTTAGACATAAAAATACCTAAACTCTATGTGATGAACTCACAAAGAATTTAGGTGGTATATAAATTCTACAATCTAATTCATTCTTAATGAAGATTTATGAAGGTACTTCAGTACGTTTTGTACTATGTTTTCTTATTAGAGCAGAAAGTAAACTTGATACTGCTCCAAAAATGATAAACACAAAGAACATGAACATTGTATAATTTAACTGTATATCCTGACCTAAGTAAATAATTTGTCTCAAGTTAGTCGTATAGTGTATTAATAGATCTATTTCGTATAACCATGTTTGATATCCTTTCGGTAACATTTCTTTCGGTAGAGTGATCATTTGCATACTGAAGAACATGAGAAGGATTAAAATAGGTAATGCTTTCATACCAAGCCAAACCATGACACCTAAAATCAAACCTACAAATCCTAATATTGCAATTGCTACAAATAAAGTCACTCGTCCAGAATGATTAAAATCAAAACCTAATAATCCCATAAAATATACGAATCCAAATGCACCTAAAAAAGCACTTACAACTGCTGCTATCATTTGACCTATTGAAGCAATAATACGATAGTAAAGCTTAATATTATTACTCGTTCTAAAAGCAAAGAATAACATCACAGATGTAATTATAGAACCCATCCATACAGGCATAAACATTAAGAATGGTGTATTACCTCCATCTTGATGATCTTTAACTTTATTGATTTTATGATTATCAACTTTGACTGGATTTGTTAAGCCTTGAATATCTTTAGGACTTACATCTACGTTTTGCTTTTGAAGTGTAGATAAACTTTGTTTAGTAATTTGAGTGTTCAAATTTTGTCGGATTCCAGATAAAACATTTGTAACAATATTTGATGCTTGTGTATTTGAACCTTGGCTCACAATAGCTTTGAGTTTAGCTTGCTTAACATCAATATTTTGGTTGTCCATTTTTCTTTCATTTTTTGAGCTTGTTGAGCTGGAATTTTGCCAGATTCAACTTTTTGTTTCATTTCTGACTTTTTACTATCCATAACAATTTTTTGAGTTTTACTCATAGCATTTTTAGAAAAGTCTTTATCAAATACGACTGCCCCATTATATTTTTCATTGTCGAATCCTTTTTTAAATCAGCTTCTTTGTCAACTTTAACCCATTTAATTTTATTAGAATTGCTATCTAACAATTTATCTTCAATTTTTTTACCTATATTTACTTTATTACTTTGAATTGTCGTACCTTTATCATTATTAACAACTGCTATCGGTAAATCTTTGGGTTTAGGATTAAATGTTGGATAAAATGCTAGAGCAAAGACAATGAGTAACGCTAATATAGCTAATGGTGTAAACCAAAGTAATTTGCTTTTAAATATATTCATCAAGATACCTCCTTTTTATTGAACAATGTGTTGAATATTTTGCACGTTGTCTATTATAATAGGAAAGTGCAATTTAACAATGCTCAATTTTTAGTGTTCTGTCTAATATTGAACATATAGTTGTAAACTGTCTATTAATTGATGGGGAGGTCTTATTTAATTGAAAGAAGATAGGCGAATTAGAAAAACAAAATCTTCCATAAAAAAGGCATTTACACAATTATTAAAAGAAAAAAAGCTTGATAAGATAACCATTAGAGATATTACAACTCAAGCTGATGTCAATCGAGGAACTTTTTATCTGCATTATGAAGATAAATACATTCTTTTAAATGATATGGAAGATGAGTGTATTTCAGAACTGTCTAACATCGCGAAGTTTAATGAAGTTAGAGGTAAAGATGTTGAAGATATCTCTCGTTTGTTTATTGAAAATGTTTTATCTAAGATACTTCAACATATTTATGATAACTTGGAATTTTATCACACGATTTTGCAATTAGAACGCAAAAGCAGGCTAGAAGACAAATTAAGTGAGTTAATTAAAGAAAACATGCAGAAATATATGAACATTGAATCAGAAATTGATGGTATCCCAAAAATGTATTTTCATAGTTATGTTTCAGGCGCTACTATGTCTATCATCAAATATTGGGTATTAGATACGCAACGAATTTCTGTAGAAGATTTAACTCAACATATTTACAAAATTTTCTATAAAGGGCCACTTCGAATTATGGCGGAACATAGATATAAATATCATAGGACTTAATCGTTACTATTTAACCATTTTCCAGAATATAAAAGACTTTGAAAGGAATTATGAGTTATGATTACTGCTTACAAACATGCTAGCAATGATTCTCTAGAAATCATTGAAACTAACGTGGATCATAGTGCTTCTTGGATTAATGTTGTTGAACCTGACAGAGAGGAAATTGAAAACTTGATGGGCTACTATAACATTCCTGAAGATTTCATTCGAGATCCTCTTGATTCCGAAGAAAGTGCACGTATCGAATACGATGAAGATACTGGATATTCACTTATTATTATTGATTTACCAATAGTTAACTCAACGAATCGTCGCGTTTTATCATTTGTAACGATTCCATTGGGGATTATTATTGGCAATGGAATGATCATGACAGTTTGCGATGCTGAAAACGAATTTTTAGAGAATTTCGCAAGACTAGATAATATTAATTTAAAATTCCACAGTCGCTTTGCGTTAGAGATTTTATTAACTATCGCAAATCACTATAATCGAAATTTAAGACTATTAAATAAATCTAGAATCAGAATTGAACGAGAATTAAAAAATAATATCACTAATAAGCATTTGTTTAAACTAATGGAAGTAGAAAAGAGTTTAGTTTACTTTTTAGCAGCATTAAAAGGCAATGATACTATTATCAAAAAGTTATTCCGCTTACCCGCTGTTAAACGCTTTGAAGAGGATGAAGAATTGTTAGAAGACTTAGTGATCGAAAATAATCAAGCCATTGAAACAACTGAATTACATCAACGTATTCTTGAGAGTATTACAACTTCTTATGCGTCATTATTATCTAACGATATGAACAATATAATGAAAACACTAACGTTATTTACAGTTCTTTTAACTCTTCCAACGCTAGTCTTTAGTTTCTTCGGCATGAACGTATCACTGCCTATTGATGCCCATAGTTATATCTCATGGATTATTGTAGTAGGCATTTCGTTAATTCTTGTAGCTATTGTCAGCATTTTCTTATGGCGTAAGCAAAAGCTATAAAAATAAGTGATTAAAATTAGCAATTTCACATATAAATAATTAGAAAAAGCCTTAGTAAAATTTTTTGGACACTCTAAAACTAAATTTAGAAGTTCATTATCATTTACTAAGGCTTTGATATTAGTTGCTATTCTGCACTAGTTCGATAAGCTTTTCTTCTAGATAAAACAATAGTTACTATCACTGAAACAACAAAAGCAATGGCTATTCCTACAAGATAATGTAACCATCCACTATGTGTGGGATTAATTGAGATAAATCCTGGTAAACCTGCTGTACCAAGTGCAATAGCTTTAACTTTAAAAAATGATATATATGCAGCTCCTATTCCAGAACCGATAATCGCACCAATGAATGGATATCTTAATTTAAGATTCACACCAAATAACGCTGGTTCTGTTATACCTAACAATGCAGAAATACCAGCAGCTGAAGCTACACCTTTTAATTTTTTATTTTGTCTAATAATGATAAGTGCTGCAAGCTCTGCACCACCTTGAGCCACATTTGACATTGTAGTTATCGGAAAGATGAAAGACCCTCCCGTTTTTGCAGAATCCACAATCAATGTTGTTTCAACTGCTATAAAACTGTGATGCATACCTGTAATAACGATTGGCGCGTATAATACCCCAAAAATCAGTCCACCTATTGCTTCACCAAATTCATACAACCAAGTTAATCCATCAGATAACCAATATCCTAGTTGTCGTGTAATAGGCCCCTACAAAAAGGAACGTAATAAATGCAGTGATAAAAATGGATAATAAAGGTGTTAATAAGTTATCTAAAACAGTAGGAATAACTTTACACAACGACTTTTCAATAGCTGCTAAAATATACGCAGCAACTAACATTGGCAACACTTGTCCTGGATAACCTAATTGATTAATATGTAACCCAAACACATCCCAATGTGGTATTTGCTTTACCTACTTCTATCGCTTTAGGAAAATCATAAGCACTCATCAAGTTTGGATGTACCAAAATCATACCTAATGCGGCACCTAAAAATGGATTTAGCAGCACTGAAACCAATAAGAATTGGTAATAACGTAAATGGTGCATTAGCAAAGATATTTATCATATCTGCTAAACCAGCAAATTGACTATGCATATCAATAATAGATTCACTGCTATAAAATAAATCTTTTGCTGTCAGAATATTGTTTAATCCCATTAATAAACCACCAGCTACGATAGTCAGATGTAGTTGATGCTTCTTTACCAGTTATCTTCTCCATCTCATGAAATACTTTATTAACAGTTCCTGAACCAATAATTATTTGAAATTGGCCCCTTGTTGAAAAAGTTCCTTTAACAACCATCCATTTTAGATAATGCATCTTCATCCACTTTACTTTCGTCATTTAGTACAAGTCTTAATCTAGTCGCACAATGTGCCATCACATCTAAATTGTCTTCTCCGCCAATTGCGTCCAATATCTCCTCAGCAGATTTTTTGTAGCTCATTTTTTAAAGCCTCCCTGTTTTAGAACTGGTTCCATTTTATCACTCATATTGTAACCGGTTCCATACAATTGCACAACCGATTTTTTATTTTATCATAAATAGTGATAATATATTTTAAAATTATGATTAATTGGTAAAAATTTATATAGCTTTTAGAGGTGTGACGATAATGAAAAAAAGAGGAAAAATAGAAAAATTATGGCGTAAAGAAAAATATCGCGTATTATTGCATGATCAAAACGCTTATAAAGATATTAGACAAACTTTAAAAGAGAATACTTCTCTGTTAGCTATTCAATCTAAAATAGACAAAGCGATAACAGTTCCACCTACTTAAAGGTTCCATTATTAATGCGTATGAACATATGTGGGGTTATTTCAAGAACCAAGCATCCAAAGAAGAAAAATTAAAAGCACGGTGTATGAAAGAAATGTTTTTAAACAATGAATTAAGTTTAGAGACATTATTAAAGTTTCTAAAACATTTATCTGTCAAATATGAAGTAATCTATCTTCAATAAAGTACAATTCTTAATATATAATACACCTTTTTGTAGTATATATTTATTTAAAGTTATTGTTCATGCATATACGTAGTAATATATAGAGAGACTTAGAGACTCCTGAAGAAACCGTACGAGTCGAAAATCGAAGATGAAAACCTTTCCCTATGTATACACAGTAACATTACGAAACATAGATATTAGAAAAGCCCAAAATGAAATTTTCTAAAATTCATTTTGGGCTATATTTCTGAGCTTTATGTCCTAGACGCTGCAAAAATGTATGTGTAGTTTTATTTCTTACTAAAAGAGGTAATGACTTGAGATATTTCACACATTAATAGTCTAAAACTTTGCAGTTAGAAAGTATGATGATCATCTCGTCTTATTACTATTATCATTTAATGAATTAAAAATTAAGCTGATAATTAATAAAATATAAAACTCTTACCATGACACTCCATGAAATAGTTAAACTGTTTATAATTAATAGTACATCGGGGGAGAGTAATTTTAATTCAAAATTCTAATTGTTGCTACTAAACAATTGTTGTTGATTCTAGTTGTCTATTAAGATAACCATTGGTCGTGTTGCTGTTCTAAGATGATAGGTCACCTTTATTCATGGTGTCATTCTTTCTAGTTGACTTAATCTAAGATGTAGATGGAAAAGTTTCGAGAAAATTATTAAGTATAGCTGATTTTGCATGTTGTATATTCTATAGGAATAGTTAGACAATTTATTTAAACCTGTGTGTTGTTCTTTGTTATCTCTTTTTTGGTGTCGATTCTTGATGGTGGTAAAGAACAACGTACATTTAATTGCAATGATTTCGCTTCAAATTAATTCAACGAAGAATTTTTGCAAATTCCTCCAATAAGTAATATTTACTTTTTTTGAATTTCTAATGAATCGGAATCTATATTTATTATGTAACAAAAAATCCTCTTGCACTCTATCTAAAATTTCCAAAATAAGAACCCTATATTCCTAATTTTCAATTTATATTGCATAAAATTTATAATTACCGACAAATTTCAGGTTATTCCAACAAAAAAATTTAATTTTTGATATTACTATTTTTTCATCTATCGCTTATAATAACATTTAATATTCAAAAAGAACGCTAAGTTAATACAAAATTTCGATTTCTTTTTGTATGTCATGACTTAGTTGTTCAACAATTCTTTTAAAGGCGAGAGTTCACATTCAATGACGTGTCATTTAAATATATATAAACAATATCATTCTCCCCCAACACGTAATATCAATCGAATCATTCTTATGTTTTCTTTAACAAATAAACTGGAATTAACAATTAATGGAGTAACTAAAGACCTAGGTAATCACATTGCAATCATCAATCAGATATTTATTATGTTAATCATGCTACAAATCTAGTAACACTCTCAATTCCAGTTTTTTATTTTTATAATGAAGATGAACAATTTTTTAAATGTTACTTTGACAGACATTTACTGCAATCAAGTGGTTTCGTAAAAACGATTATTCTACAAGCTATTAATCACTTTATTAAAAATGAAAAGCAAGATTCTCATGCAATTTCTAAGATTATACAAACACTATTTAAAGAATCTGTAATTCGCTATAAAAAGAAGTATATTCCTAAAGTTGCAATTAATCATCCAATTTTTATAAAAGGCTTAACTTATATACATTCAAAAGTTTCAGAGTCATTATCACTCCGTGAAGTAGCTCATCATTGTAATATTTCTGAATCTTATTGCTCAAACCTTTTTGTTCGTTATCTAAACATGAATTTCAAAGACTACTTTACGAGTCTAAAAGTTAATTACTCTATAAAATTATTATTATCCACTGAGGAATCCATTAATGCTATTTCTGAACTAGCTGGATTTAGCAGTCATACGAATTTTACCACTCAATTCAAAAATTACTTAGGCTATAGTCCTAAGCAATTCCGAACTTATATTTCTAAAATAGAATTAAATCCAACTATTCAATTCAGTGATGCAGATTATTTACAATTCAAGGATTTAATAAAACAATTTAAGTTTAATGACCAACTTGCTACAGAAACAACCGTGAAAGATATCAATCAATTTAACCCCAAAGATCGCACTAAAAATTCAAAAGCTTTTATACGCTTTCAGAACTTTAATGAACTCTTTCAATTTGTTTTTAATGAGTATTATGATATAGACTTTTCATATTTACCACAACCGGTTATTTTCATCCAACATATCAATGACATCGTGGCTAATCAAAGATACTCCATCAATTGATCGTGCATATGATATCATGAAATGTTTGAACTTTGATTATTATTTTATTGATATAGAGAATCTAGAAACAAAAAACTTATTATTAACTAGACGAAAAACGTATCATCATTCTTCTGCTCATTTCGAAAACTATAAAAAATTTATGTTGGATTCAGGCATTTCAACCACAAAATTTTTTTATAATCATTTATCTTTAAAATGTTTTAAATATATGAATAATAGCACACATCCTCTCCATTTATCTGATTTAGTATGTCATTTAATTGCTTTAATGAGGTATAGTTGAGGTATTAGCTATCAGCTTATTCAAAATGACACTCAATATATTGCTTTATTTAATAGCTATGGAAGTCCTCTACCTTTGATGCACATTTATAAAATGGTTGTAGCATTTGTGAATGAACCTTTAGAAATTGGAAACAACTATTTGATGAGTCGTAAGGACGGCAATTCTCATTTTCTATTATTTAATAAGATTAACGACAGATATCTCTCTGATAGTAAACAACAATATGTATTTCAAAATAACTTGCCAGAGAATTCACTCATAATTATTAATACTCTCAACAATGAACATGTTTCTATTCAAAATTTACTGCCATAAAGTAAAGAATTACTATACTTTGAACGTAATATTTTAAAAGAATTAGACAAGTGTAATCATCCTAAGACAGAATTGGCTGTACAAGAAGAGAGCAATAAAGACATTCAACTTACTCTAAAACACGATGAAGTGAAATATATCTGCTTTAAATCTTTTTAGATTGTAAACATATTGTATAGTTTAATTTATCTTCATTCGGATATATAGATGAGTAAGGAGATGATGATAGTGGATAAACAACAAGTGACTCAAGCTATAGAAAAAGTATTAAATACTTCAAAAGTTGGTGTTTTATCAACAGTTCATAATAACAAGCCAAATAGTAGATATATGGTTTTCTATCATAATGATTTAAATTTATATACTAAAACTAATATTAATTCAGTAAAAGTTGATGAAATTGAAAACAACCATAGTGCATATATCTTACTTGGTTATAATGAAACTACGAATAATAGTTTTGTAGAAATTGATGCTACAATTGATGTTGTCAAAGATCAAAAAGTAATTGATTGGTTATGGGGAACTCAAGATAAAACATTCTTTGATTCTAAGAATGATCCAGAACTTTGTGTTTTAAAAGTTGTTCCTAAATCTATTAAATTAATGAACAATGATGAATTAGATATTCCAGCAACAATTGAATTTTAGTTCATCAAATTGGTCGTCCTATGATTTTGAATCATTCATGGACGATCTTTTTTTATAATTATCAATGATTTTTCTTGAATGTTACCATTTAATGAATTTTTTATTTTAGTGTCTATATCCTGCCACATACAATTACAAATCGTCCTAAAACTATGTATAAATGAATTAACATAAATAAAGGAGTTTTACAGCAATGAAAAATAAAAAAGCTTTAGGTTTTGGTCTTATCGCGATAATGCTAATTGTATGCGTCATCCTAGTTATTATGATGATGGTTGGAGGTAAGAAGGATACTTATTATGGTATTATAAAAGATAGTACAACTATAGATAAAATGATTAATGCTAAAGATGAAAAGATCGAAAAAAATGTTAAATTACCTTCAGATGCAAATGTATCAGTTAAAAGTGAAGATTTCATAATGATTTTTAAAGATGAAAAATCAGGTGAAATCACTAAAGTTAAAAAAGTTGATCACGATGACGTACCTCATGGTTTAATGTCAAAAATCCATGATGTAGGTAACATGAAACACAGTATGTAATTGGATAAATATATGAAGTGGCTATACATCTATTGGGATTTTAGCCACTTTTTCTTTATAAATGCATAAGAGCCACTAACAATCATAGATTGTAAGTGGCTCTAAAATGTCAGATATAAATTTTTTATATTGAATTTAAGTATTCTTGTCCTTTTTCTCTATCGTAAACATTTTCCCATTTCGCAATAACAACAGTAGATAATGCGTTACCTATAACGTTTACGCATGTACGAACCATATCTAATAAACGGTCAATGCCGATAATTAAAGCTAAACCTTGTGCTGGCAGATGCATCGAACTTAAAGTTGTAAGTAAAACAACAATTGAAACACCAGGGACCCCAGCCATTCCTTTAGAAGCTATCATTAAAGTAGCCATTAAAACAATTTGTTCAGTTAATGATAAATGAATGTTATACATTTGAGCAACGAACAAAGCTGCGATAGATTGGTATAGCGCAGAGCCGTCTAAGTTAAATGAATAACCGATTGGTATCACAAATGACGTGACGTCTTTTGGTGAACCAAAATGTTCCATTTTTTTCATAATAACTGGTAATACTGCTTCTGAACTTGATGTTGAAAAAGCAAGAAGTAATTCACTTTTAAGAATCTTTATTATTGAAAAGATACTTATACCTACCATTTTTGCAACAATTCCTAAAACAACAATTACAAAGAAAATCATTGCAAAAACAACGACAAGTAACAACTTTAATAATGGAATTAATGCTGACGCACCAAATGTCATAACAGTTGTACATATAAATGCGAAAACTCCAATTGGAGCTAATTTTAAAATTTTATTAATCATCCAAAAAACTGCTTCTAAAGTACCATTTAAGAATCCCTTTACTGGCTCAGCTTTCTCTCCTATAGCAGCTAAACCCAAACCAAAAAACACGGCAAAAAAGATAATTGGTAATAATTCACCTTTAGCCAAGGATTCGAATAAATTGGTTGGCACGATATTGACTATCGTATCTATCAAGTGGTTACCATATGTAGAAGCATGATCTACTGAATTTGCTGATGATTGATATTTAGATATATCACCCTTAGGTAACTTGTGAGGATCTAATCCAGAACCAGGTTTAAATAGATTACCAATAATGAGTCCTAAACCAATAGCGATGGTCGTTATAATTTCAAAATAAAGGATTGCCTTCCACCCATAACTTCCTACTTTTTTCGAATCCCCTAAATTCGAAATAGATAAGGCAAGTGCACAGAACACAATCGGTATAATAATCATTTTAATTAAATTTAAGAAAATATCACCAAATGGCTTAATGTAATTTGCAACATTATTCTGACCATATAGTAATAGTCCGACGATGACGCCCAGTACCAAAGCAATAATAACTTGCGTTGGCAAATTTATTTTTCTCTTAAACAGAGCCATAAAGCAAACTCCCCTTCATCTGACATCACTTAATTATATCAGATAACATCAAAATAGCTATATAAATTTTAAATTTAAAAATTTAACGAATCTTTGTTACAAATTTTTTGAAATTTAGCACTTAAGAAAAAGCACACAGCTCCAAATAAAAACATTGAAACTGCGCGCACTCATTAATTATTTTGAAGGTTTATAATTTTTATCAAAATCACTATGTTTAGCTTTTTTTATACTTTTCTTAGTTTCACTGTCAAATCCTTCTGAGAAGATACCTTTAGTAGTACTTATAGGTTGAACTACATAAGTGATGTTCGGTTCATCTTTATAAACTATTTCTTTGTAATAAAGGCCTTTTTTTGAACTATATAGTGTCTCTTCTTTTTTTATTTTATCTTTAAGATGATGTTCATTAATATAACTGTCTATAAGTTCAACATTTTTGTGTCCTTGATAAGTTTTGAGACCAAAGAAAAATACAATTGCTAGTGTAAGAGATATGATTAGTATAATTATAACTCTAAAAATTATCTGTTTTCTACTCATGATAGAAACTCCTTTTGTCTTATCTAATTAAGTATGAACCATATAATATCGATGAAAAAGAGATGCATCTAAATTGTAATAAAATGTTCTTATATTAATGTGAACAATTAGCGACGTTTATAGATATTCTCTGATTTCATGTACTGGTAATCGAACTGAATCATGTGCTTCTTGAGCTTTTTTTCCAATGGCTATAGCCAAAACAGGTATATATCTTTCAGAATCATAGCCAATTATTTCAGCAATATTTTCTTTATCGAAACCACCAATTGGATTTGTATCATATCCATAAGCTTTAGCAATAAGCATGAATTGCATTGCCATTAAACTACTATCGATATTTACTATATCTTTCATTCCCTCTTTAGAAAGACCCTTGTAATATGGGAGAATCCAGTCTAATAATTGTGTCTTAATATCTTCAGTCATATGATTTTGTTCTACAGCATCATTATAAATTTGTTCAGCTTTTTCATAATTACGCAAATCTCCAAATATAATCATCATTGCTGAAGATGTAGTGAGTTGTTTTACATTAAAGCCAAAAGCTTCTTTAGTTTTTTCTTTAGCCTCATCACTCTCTATAACAGCTATTCTCCAAGGTTGCATATTTACCGATGAAGGGGCTTTTGTAGCTTTGGTTATCATTTCATCCATTTCCTTATGAGGAATTTTATATTTACTATCGAAAACCTTTACTGACTTTCTACCGTTTAATATTTCGTTAAAGTCATTAAATTGAATCATCTATTTTTTCTCCTTTATTTTTCAAAAATTATTTTCGTTTTTTATCAAATCAAATCCATTGAAATTTTGTCTAAATTTAATTTAAAACAATTCGATTATAGTGATGAAATCAGTACTTGACAAGTGATACACTTCATAATATTGTTACTTTAACAAGGAGTGATTTAATGTATGTAGAGAATAGTTATTTAAGTAATCAATTATGTTTTTTATTTTATGTTTCATCGAAAGAAATCATCAAGAAGTACACAAATCATCTGAAAGAGTATGGACTTACATACACGGGTTATATTGTACTAATGGCGATCGAAGATGATGAGAAACTTAATATTAAAAAACTTGGTGAACGTGTCTTTTTAGATTCGGGAACCCTCACACCGTTACTGAAAAAATTAGAAAAGAAAAATTATGTTGTTCGAAGTCGTGAAGAAAAAGATGAACGAAACCTTCAAATTTCATTAACTGAACATGGGCAAGATATTAAAAAAATATTAGCTGACATTTCCACGAAAGTCTATAGTGAGTTTAATATTAATCAAGAAGAAATTAAAGAATTAATTGAAAACTTACAAAATTTCGTTTCTTGCAATTTTGATAAAATAACAGAAAAGTGATACTTATAGAGAAAAAGACAAAAGTAGACTTTTAGAAATCTTTGACAATTTCAACTTCGGCATAAGCGACACAATTTAATAATAAGCAGTATGTGTAAAGTAAGCTTTTGTCTTATTCTCTCGTACAATAAACCTATTTTTTTGCGCGTAATTCCTACTAAACTTATATAAATACTTATTATTTTTGAGTATTTTTGCTTTGCCTATAATTATACTATTAATATAATGGACTTAAAAATAGTAATTATCTTAATGAAGAACTGTAAGACACTTTAAGGAGTGAAGATAATGAACAATGATTTCTTTAATAGTCCATTTTTTAAAAACGATCCAAGCGAAGTGTTTAAAGACTTAGGTAAACAAGTTTATAACCAATTTTCATCAAGAACATTTCTACAAATATTTATGAACAATCAAATGCTTATATATTAGACGCTGAATTACCAGGTATTAAAAAAGCAGACATTTCATTGAAATTCGAACACAGTACTTTAACGATTAAAGCATACAAAAATATTAATGTTGACAATAAAAATTTGCAATTAGATGAACGTACAAATGGAGAGTTATTGCGTCGTTTTGAATTTGAAGATATTAATAAAGACGCAATTGAAGCAAGTTATGAAGATGGAGTTTTAAGTGTCACACTTCCTAAAAAAGTTTATGAAGGTGACGATACAACAACAATTTCAATACATTAATTGTAATCAGTATTTTAAGTTATTACAGACATTCATCTTTGACCACTTTTAACATGATATAATTATGTGAAATATTCATCATAAATGAGTTGTTGTACAAATTTAAAGCTGGAACGTGGCGTCGTTCCAGCTTTTCTTGATAAACTTAATTTAGTTAGATTCAATATCTATAGCTTTTTCTTTTTTATTTAAATGTAGCATTGTCATAAGTGCAATAATTCCGAAGATTGCAAGTAATAGAAAAGCTAAGTGACTTGAGCCAGTAAGCCCTGTGACAAAAGTAATCACTAACGGTGGAAAGAAGCCTCCTACACCCCCCATCATGGAAACAATACCGTTTGCAGAGCCTGCTTCTTTAGCGAAGTAAGAAGGTACCAATTTAAATATTAAGCCATTACCAATACCTGCACATACACTAATAGCTAAACATCCCACAGTGAATAGTACAATTTGACTAGACATACTTAAGATAAGTGCACCAACAATCATCACTGCAAAGTCAATAATAAGTGCATGAACTGCATAAAATTTATCACCAATCACTCCACCTAAAGGTCTCAAGAATGTTGCCAATGCAATAAAGACGCCTGAACGAATACCTGCATCAACCTTATTAATACCAAAATGATCAACTAAGAAATTAGGTAGGAAGATTCCAAAAGCAACAAATGCTCCAAATGTAATAAAATACCATAAGCTTAAATAGTATAATTTATAGTTTTTAGATAAATCCTTAACCTGATCCATTAAAGGTATTTTAACTTTCGGCTCATTTTTATCCCCTAAAAAGAACATTAAAATAGCAAAAACGCTCAAAATAATTAAATAACTACGAACTGTATTTTGCCAACCAATAGCACCTGCTAAAACTGGGGCACAAAATGATGAAATCGCTGTTCCAATATTTCCTACACCATAAATACCATTAGCTAAACCTACTTTATCTTTTGAAAAATATTTAGGTACTGAAGTAACACCAACAGAAAATATTGCTCCACCAACTCCTAAAAAGAAACCTGATAACATTAACATTCCAGGAGTTTGTGCTTGCCATAAAAGGAAAATAGGAAATAATAAAACAATAAAACTCCAGAAAAATACCCATTTGGCACCAACAATATTAGTTAAATAACCAAATGGTACACGTAGAACAGAACCTAAAATAACTGGTATTGCCAATATTACTGAAATTTGTCCTGCAGAGATTTTTACATCTTGTGTTATAAACGGCATTAAAGGAGAGATGATGCTCCAAGCCATAAATCCTGCAACTAAACTCAAAGTTTGCAAAGTGAGTTGAGAAATTCCCTTTTTCATGTTCATTCAAATTCACCTTCATTTAAATTAATTATAAGGAACATTGGTACTTTGTAGGGTTTAATAAGAGGTCAAAAGCTTATAACTATAGATAAAATTCCAGCAAAGTACCAATTTACAAGTTAATTTTAATCTGTTTGTGAATTTTTGAACATAAGGACTTACCCTTATTAGTTTAGTATTTTTCCCTAGATAATGATTGATTAATAAAAAAACTGTCCACAAAGTGATTAACTTCATAGACAGTTTGAAAGACGATTGTACACTATCTCTATTAAAAATCTAATAGTTTTTTCTTTAAAGCATATTCAACCAATTCTGGCTTGCTTTTTAAATTTAATTTATTCATAATATGTGTTTTATGTGCTTCTACTGTTTTAACAGAAACAAATAACTTCTCAGCAATTTCTTTGTTACCATAACCCTTAGCAATTAAAGGTAAGATTTCTAACTCTCTTTTTGATAATACTTTAAAAGGATCTGATGATTGAGATAATTTATCAGAACTAGATTGGTTTACAAATTCATTCACTAAAGATGTGGTTAGTTTCATATCAACATATGTTTCATCTTTATAGACAGTACGTACAGCAAGTATTAATTGTTCATCTGGTGAATTTTTTAAGATATATCCCTTTGCTCCGCTTTTAAGTACATGGAATAAATATTCCTCATCATCATACATTGTTAGTATTAAAATTTTAGTTTCTGGAAAACTTTCAGAAATTTTACTTGTTGCAATTAAACCCGATTCACCTGGTGGCATGCTTAAATCTAAGATTAAAACATCTGGCTTATATTCTAATACCTTCTGATAAGCTTCAACACCATCAGCAGCTGTAGCAACAACATCCATATCTTCTTGATAATTAAGTATCATTGAGAAGCCTGTTCTTACAACAGCATGGTCGTCAGCTATGACTATCTTCACTTAAATTCCCCCAGCGTACATAATCAATTTAAATTGGTATGTCCAACGTAATTATAGTACCACGATCGATTTGTGTCTCTATATTAATATTTCCGTTTACTAATTCTGCACGTTCTCTCATGCCGTAAAGACCTAATCCAGAACCTCTAGGATGGCTATTCATATTAAAGCCATTTCCACGATCAACTACCTCTGCAACTAATTGATGCTGATCACTATGTGTACTCACTTCAATCTCATTGACATTTGCGTATTTTAAAGTATTAAATAACGCCTCTTGAACAACTCGATAAACTACAGTTTCAATTTCACTATCGAAACGTTGACCTTTGATATTTGAATGATATTTAATATGCATGCCATAATTTTCTTCAAATTGTTTAAAGTACGATTTAAAAGCTGCCTCAATGCCTAAATCATCAAGTGATGACGGACGTAATTCTACTGACATATTTCTAATATCGTCAATAAGTTGAGATAATAATCCTTCAATATGTTGTGAACTTTCAGCCACATCACTATCTTTAAACTTATACTTTAATAATCTTAACTCTACATCAATATTTAACATCTCTTGAATGACACTATCATGCAATTCTCTAGATATTCTTTTACGTTCATTTTCTTGAGCTTGAATTGAACGATGCAACATTTTTTGTTGATACATCTTCTCTTGTCTTTCAATTTGGGGAGCGACATTTTGTAACGTAAACGCACTAATACCCTTTTCGTTATCAATAATTTGATAAGTAGCTGTAAAAGGTTTCACTTCATTTTCTTTAGTTTTCATAAATACTTGAAAGTTAGATTTCTGAATTTGATAAGTGTCTAAAAAGCAATCTTTACATGATTGCACATCATACTCGTTAGAATAACCTTCACACCGGTTGCAAATTGCATTTGTCATTACATTGTAATTATCTTCTTCAGAAAGTATTTCTTTCGCAGCGTCATTCATTGCAATAATCTTGCCATGTTGATTAACAAATACTATCTTTTCATTCGTACTTTCATAATAATCTTTAAGTAGTTGCTCTAAATTAACATCAGTTTGCTTCAACATATTTATCACCTAATTTAATTCAGTAAAAATACCTAATTGTTCTTCAATGTCCAGTTGATCTAATGACTGAGGCAAAGATTTGTGATTTCTTTGTCCTAGTAATAACACACCGTACATTGATTGATTTAACCATAGAGGTACTGCAACTACAGCAGTGAGAGATTCACTTAAAATAATCGGGAATTTCACCTTTTGTGCTGGTGATAATGCAGTCTCTACATCGGCTATAACCATACGTTTACCTGTCTTCATCACCATACCAGCAAATCCTCTTCCTTTTCTTAAAATGATAAGTTTATATCTATCATTTGTATTACCTGAAACATACTGCCATTTAATTGGTGATGATGTGTGATGGTGATCATGTAATGCTATACCGCCGAAGTCATATCCTTCTTTTATTCTTAATTTATCTAAATTGATTTGCAAATCATGATTACGTTTTAATGATTCTGATTCCACACTTTCACCCTCTAATTTATCATATTTTATTTTTTCGATATACAATATATCTTCTATTCATATATGACAATGGTACGCTCCACACATGTACTAATCTGGTAAATGGCCAGCATGCAAATACTGTAAAACCTAATAATATATGAAGTTTAAACGACCATGGTACATTCACCATTAAATTGGAGTTAAGTGAAAACATAAATAAATGTCTAAACCAAATCGCAATCGTTTGACGATAATCAAAGTCCGGTTGAACCGCATTTGTGACAAGCGTTGAATAGCAACCCATAAGCAAAATAATAAGTAAAACGATGTTTACAAAAATATCTGAGAATGAACTTAGACGTCTCACGTTTTTAATTGTAAGTCTTCTCAACGTCAATAAAAGCATACCTATTAAAGTTATTATACCAAAAATGCTACCTATATAAACTGCTCCAATATGATAGATATGATTATCCACACCCACTGCCTCTAACCAGTTTGCAGGTATTAATAAGCCAACGACATGTCCGAAAAATACAGGTATCACACCTAAGTGAAATAACAAACTTCCCCATTTAAGTCGTCTTTTTTCAATCATTTCGCTAGATTTGGCTGTCCAAGAAAATTGGTCATATTTGTAACGAGCAATATGTCCTATGACAAAAATCGCTAAACATAAATACGGATAGATAATCCATATGAATTGATTAAGCATGATTTCCCACCTCTTTCGATGACATGATACAAGCTTTTAAAGTTTTTCTTAATGCGCTTACTACAAAAGCATAAGGATTATTGTTCTTAGCAATCGCATTAGCCATTTCATATGTTCCATCTTCAATAATCATAATGACTAATTGAAGATTTTCTCGCGCTCTGTCGTCATTACTGAAATCTGCAACCTGTAGAAACTGTAACATTAACGGAAGATAATCAGACAATTCATTATCAACCATTTTCAAACCGAACATTTCATATAAAACTTTCAGTTTAGCTAACATTTGTCCTCGTTCTTTTTGAGTATCAAATTTATTAAATGTCATATAGAGCGGATTCTTTTTACTAAAATCAAATGTATCTGTATAAATAGCTTTTATTTCAGATAAAGTATAGTTCATCATTATTTCTCTATACACAACAAGGTCTTCGTAACCTGGATGTGCAGTTGTGATTGTATCTTCAAATAATTTAGGATGAAATGTCATCTTTTCAGGAAAATTCATTTGCTGACCAAGGTAACCTAAGCTTTCTTGGTACTGACTTAATTTTTCAAGGTTAATCACGGAAAATCCCTCCATAGAAATTTTCGTTATACATTTCTTGACCAGTTTTATTTGAGGTAACTGTAACACCACAACCTTCACAGTTTGCACCAAAATACTCGCCACCATAACCCTGACTGCCTTGAGCTCTATAAGTATCTAAATAGGTTTCTTTATGAGTAGAAGGAACTACAAAGCGATCCTCATATTTAGCTATTCCAAGTAAGCGATACATCTCTGTCATTTGTCTTTCAGTTAACCCTAGTCGTTCTAATTTTGTTGTGTCAAAAGGTTGTCCAGTAATTTGAGAACGCATATAACTTCTCATCATAGCCATTTTTTGTAAGCCTTTTTTGACGGGTTGCACGTCGCCAGCAGTTAATAAATGAGCCAAATATTGAATTGGTAAACGCATTTCTTCAATTGCTGGGAAAATCATATCTGGATTTTGTCCAGCATTTTCACCTTCAAAGTAACTCATAATTGGGCTTAATGGAGGGCAATACCAAACCATTGGCATTGTTCTAAATTCAGGATGTAGCGGAAATGCCATTTTATATTCAATTGTTAGTTTGTATACTGGTGAGTTTTGAGCTGCTGTAATCCACTCATGGTTGATGCCATCTTTTTCTGCTTGTGCAATGACATCTTCATCAAAAGGATCTAAAAATAAATCTAATTGTTTTTCGTATAAATCTTTTTCATCTGTCGAGGATACTGCTTCTTGGACACGATCCGCATCATATAATAATACGCCTAAATATCTCATTCTTCCTGTACAAGTTTCTGAACAAACTGTTGGCATTCCCGCTTCAATTCTAGGGAAACAGAATGTACATTTTTCAGCTTTATTCGTTTTCCAGTTGAAGTAGACTTTTTTATACGGACAGCCCGTCATACAATATCTCCAACCACGACATGCTTCCTGATCTACAAGCACTATACCATCCTCATCACGTTTGTACATTGCACCAGAAGGACAAGATGCTACGCAACTTGGATTTAAACAGTGCTCACAAAGACGTGGTAAATACATCATAAATGTTTCGTCAAATTGAAACTTAATATCTTCTTCAATTTGTTGAATATTAGGATCTTTCGGTCCTGTAATATGACCTCCTGCAAGATCATCTTCCCAGTTGGGTCCCCACTCAAGATTATGCTTATCCCCTGAAATTAAAGAATGTGCTGTTGCTACAGGAGAGTGCTTACCTGCTTTGGCAGTAGTAAGATGTTCATAATTGTACGTCCACGGTTCATAATAATCTTTGATTAGTGGCATATCTGGATTATAGAAAATTTTACCTAATGCCACTTTTGACCATCTATTCCCTGATTTTAATTCTAATTTTCCTTTTTTATTAAGCACCCATCCGCCTTTATAATGACTTTGATCTTCCCATCTTTGTGGATATCCAACACCTGGCTTGGTCTCTACGTTGTTAAACCACATATATTCTGCACCAGGTCTGTTTGTCCAAGTATTTTTACAAGTCACACTACAAGTATGGCAACCAATACATTTGTCTAGATTCAACACCATTCCAATTTGCGCTTTAATCTTCAAGCCAATTGACCTCCTTCATTTTTCTAACAGCTACATATTCATCTCTTTGATTTCCGATTGGCCCATAATAGTTAAAGTGGTAGCTTATTTGCGCATATCCCCCTATAAGTTGAGTTGGTTTCAAGTGAATTCTAGTTGGTGCATTATGTGAACCACCACGTGTATCAGTTATTTCTGAACCCGGAGTTTCGATATGTTTATCTTGAGCATGATACATAAACATTGTTCCTTTTGGCATACGATGTGAAGTTACAGCTCTTGCTGTGACTACACCGTTACGGTTATATACTTCCAACCAATCATTATCATTAATGTCATGTTCTTTTGCGTCTTCATTGGACATCCACACTACTGGACCTCCTCTAAATAACGTAAGCATGCGTTCGTTATCTTGGTAAGTTGAATGAATATCCCATTTTCCATGTGGTGTTAAATAACGTAGTACTAATGCATCTTGTCCACCTTTAACTTTTTTATCACGTGCACCAAATACCATAGGCGGTAATGTTGGCTTATATACAGGTAAACTTTCTCCAAATTGTTGGAACACTTCATGATCAATATAATAACTTTGTCTGCCAGTTAAAGTTCTAAAAGGAACTAATCGTTCAATGTTAGTTGTAAATGGTGAATATCTGCGACCATTTTTATTTGAACCAGGGAAGACTGCTGTCGGTATGACTTCTCTAGGTTGTGATGTAATATTTAAGAATGAAATTTTTTCAGATGCACGCTCTATAGATATATCTTTTAATTGCATTCCAGTTTGTTTTTCTAAATCTTCATAAGATTTTTGTGATAATTTACCATTCGTTGCTGAAGATATATTTAAAATCACATCGGCAACTTTTCTAGCTGTATCAATACGTGGTCTATCATTTTTAATAGAAGATGCATTAACATCATTCCACGTACCTATCATACTTTTTAATTCTTCATACTCTTCTTTAACACTAAAGCTCACACCATGTGCACCTACTTTAGCTTTTTCAAGCATTGGACCAACAGTCACGAATTTGTCATAGGTTTGAGTATAATCACGTTCAACAATTGAGAAGTTAGGCATTGTCTTACCAGGAATCCCCTCAATTTCTCCTTTAGACCAATCTTTAACTATGCCGTACTCTGCTGAAATTTCTTGTTTAGAATCATGACCTAATGGTGTTGTAACAACGTCTTTAAATTTACCTGGCAAATAATCTTTTGCCATTTCTGAAACGGCTTTACTTAGTTTCTTATATATATCCCAATCTGAGCGTGATTCCCATAATGGATCTATAGCAGGGTTAAATGGATGTATAAACGGATGCATATCTGTTGATGATATATCGTATTTTTCATACCAAGTTGCTGCTGGAAGCACGATATCAGAATATAAAGGTGTAGCTGTCATTCTAAAATCAAGTGATACGAGTAAGTCTAATTTACCTACTGTGTCTTCGCGCCATTTAATTTCTACTGGCTTATCTTCTTCATTAGGCTCAGCCATTAATCCTGAACGCGTACCTAGTAAATGCTTCATAAAATATTCTTGACCTTTAGCTGAACTTGAAATCAAGTTTGATCTCCACACAAACAACGTTTTTGGGTGATTCTTTCTAAGGTCTGGATCTTCTATTGCAAATTGTGTTTCTTTATTTTTCACTGATTGTATTGCTTTTTGTAATATTGCTTCGTTTGAATTATTACCTTCATCTTTAGCTTCTTCACCAAATAATAAGCTATTCTTATTAAACTGCGGATATGATGGCAACCAACCCATACGAGCTGCTGTCACATTGTAATCAGCAGGATGTTGATGTTTTATATTTTCAGCTAAAGGAGATTTTAATTTGTCCACATTTGATTCTTCGTATTTCCATTGATCCGTTGCAAAATAGAACCAACTTGTACCATTTTGCAAACGTGGTGGTCCTTGCCAATCTTTAGCAAATGCAATCGTGTTCCACCCTTCAATAGGACGACATTTTTCTTGTCCAACGTAGTGCGCCCAACCTCCGCCATTGACACCTTGACAACCACATAACAATACTAAGTTAAGTACAGAACGATAAATTGTATCGGAGTTGAACCAGTGGTTAATACCAGCTCCCATAATAATCATTGAACGTCCACCAGTATCAATCGCATTTTGAGCAAATTCTCTAGCAACTTGCGTCACTAGATCTTTTTTAATTCCTGTTATTTTTTCTTGCCAAGCTGGAGTGTATTTTGACTCCTCATCATTATAAGATTTTGCTTCTAATTGGTGACCAAAGCGTTTAATACCATATTGACTCGTCATTAAATCATAAACAGTTGCAATACGCACCTTTTTACCATTAGCTAATTGAATTGTTCTTGTAGCAATAGGTCTTTTAAAAATACCAGCTCCATTACTATCGAAATAAGGAAATTGAATTGTCGTAATATCGTAATCGTTCTCAGTCATAGAAAGAGCTGGTTCAATTGGAGTACCATCATCTGTTTCAAGTTTTAAATTCCACTCTTTTCCTTCTTCCCATCGTTGCCCCATTGTCCCATTTGGAACAAGCAATTGTTGGCTAATATTGTCTTGAATAACTGGTTTCCATGCACTATTCTCACTAGACATTCCTAAATCACTTGCACGTAAAAAACGCCCTGCTTTATAACCATTGTCATCTTCATCTAACATAATGACAAATGGCATATCAGAATACTGTTTAGCATAATTAATGAACTTGTCATTTGGATTATTTTCATAAAATTCCTGTAGAATCACATGTGTCATTGCTTGTGCAACTGCAGCATCAGTACCTGGGTTTGGTGCTAACCAATTATCAGCAAATTTTACATTCTCCGCATAATCTGGTGCCACTGAAACAACTTTTGCACCTTTATATCTCACTTCAGTCATAAAATGTGCATCGGGTGTACGAGTCAATGGAACGTTGGACCCCCACATAATAATATATGATGCATTGTACCAATCACTAGATTCAGGTACGTCAGTTTGTTCACCCCAAATTTGAGGGGATGCTGGCGGTAAATCGGCATACCAGTCATAAAAGCTCAACATTTCCCCACCGAGTAAATTAATAAATCGAGCACCAGAAGCATAACTAATCATTGACATTGCTGGAATTGGGGTAAAACCAGCAATTCGATCTGGGCCATCCTTTTTAATTGTGTATAAAATTTGCGCAGCAATGATATCTGTGACATCTTTCCAATTAGCTCTTACATGTCCACCTTTACCTCTTGCTTCTTTGTATTGCTTTGCTTTATCCTCATCTTCGACTATTGATGCCCACGCCGCAATACGATGACCATTATTTTCATCAAGCGCTTGAGTCCACAAATCTAATAACTTACCTCTGATGTAGGGATATTTAATTCTTAGAGGACTATACTCGTACCATGAAAATGAAGCACCTCTAGGACACCCTCTAGGTTCAAATTCAGGCATATCTGGACCACAACTTGGATAGTCTATTTGTTGGTTTTCCCAAGTGATAACACCATTTTTAACAAATACTTTCCAAGAACATGAACCGGTACAGTTAACACCATGCGTTGTTCGCACAACTTTATCATGGCTCCATCTTTCTCTATACATTTTTTCCCATTCTCGACTTTTATGTTCCAAAACTGACCAATTTCCATTAAACTTTTCTGTTGGTTTAAAGAAATTTAATCCAAATTTTCTCATTTATATTAATCCTCCCACCATAAAAGGTTTAATCCTCACTCATACATGTATCATGTAATTTAATTGTACATTTTTTCACAATATTTTTATATTAGGGATTTACCTATTTGATTACGGGGAATCCCTAGAAAAAGAGGCACCCAATGTGCCTCTTTTTAAACATATACATATTCAATTTCTTTGTATTGCAATAGCTCATTGTATAAATGTTGTTGTGAAACATGATAATGGTGATCAAAATCTATCAGACATTGGTAGCCATCTTCATATAGTTCTTCAGCTTTAGCGAGTGCTAGAGGTTTATCTCCTTTGATAACATAGTACTTGTGCGACAATATTTCATGTTTACATATTGAAGTATTATCAAAGTATGATATTAAATGTCCTAAAATACATATTCCCGGTCGACCATCTAGGTGATGTAATGTTAATTCATGCTCAATCGTACTAAGTGTTCCGGTAATAATTTGTTGGTTAAAACACGAAGCATTAAAGACAATAGCAATTGGATAGTCTTCATCTGTATATGTTTCTATTTGTTTGAGAATATGGCCTAATCGTTTAATCCCCATATAAATTGCTAAAGTTCCACCATTAATAAGATTTCGTATATCTGTATCATGATCAATAGAATCTTTAAAATGACCAGTTGAAAATGTCACACTTGGTGCAACAGAGCGCATTGTTAGTCCCATATTCATCGAAGCTACAGCTGCACTAGCTGACGTTATTCCTGGAACAATTTCATAGTTAATTTGATGCTTTGCTAGTGTATGAACTTCTTCAGTAATTCTACCAAAAATAGCAGGATCGCCACCTTTTAATCGCACTACATATTGATAATGTTTTGCAGCTTCAACTATTTTCAAATTAATTTCTTCTTGTTGAATATGTTTAAAGTATGGCTTTTTACCTACATTAATAACTTTTGTTTCAGGAGATGCATATTGCAAAATTAATGGATTAACTAAACGATCATATAAAATAACATCTGCCTTTTTAATTAACCGTTCCGCTTTTTTAGTTAATAAGTTTGGGTTTCCTGGTCCTGCACCTATAAGGTAAACTGTGCCAGGTAATTCTACAGACATAAATAAACGTCCCCGTCAATCACTTCTACTTCGTATGTTTCTACACAGCCCGTATCTGGCTCTTGCACTTCACCTGATTTCAATGCAATTTTTTGATCATGCAAAGGACAATACACGAAATCGCCGCTTACAGTTCCCTCAGTTAATGGTCCTTGTTTATGTGGACACATATTTCCTATCGCGTAAATATCTCCATTTTCAGTTAAAAATATACCTATTTCTTTCCCATCTACAACGACTTTTTTACCAATTTGTGGTGCCAACGCTTCAACACGAGTTACTTTAATTTTCTCAATGGCTCTCATTATTTCACCTTCTCAACTTCAAAGATTTTTTGTTCGTTTTTATCTTCAACAATTGCTTCCCATGGTTCTTTTTCAACTGCTTTTTTCGCTTCCATGATTCTTAAATATAACGCTTTTTGTTTATCTTTATTTAATACGATATCTTTAACATTATCGAATCCCATACGCTCTAACCATGGTGCTGTTCTTTCAGCATAAATACCTGTTTCCCTATAATATTGCATAATTGCTCCACATAGCTGAATCACTTCATCTTCAGTTTCCACAGTAGTTAATAACTTACCAACTGTTACATCAGTGCCGCCGTTTCCACCGATATAAATTTGATAGCCATTTTCAACTGAAATAACACCAAAGTCTTTAACACCAGATTCAACACAGCTTCTTGGACATCCTGAAACACCCATTTTAAATTTGTGAGGTGTATCTATATATTCAAATGTCTTTTCAAGTCTAATACCTAGTCGAATCGTATATTGTGTTCCAAAACGACAAAATTCTTTACCTACACAACTTTTGACTGAACGTGTCTTTTTACCATAAGCTGACGCAGAACGCATACCTAAATCTTCCCATACTTTCGGTAGCTCTTCTTTTTTCAATCCATATAGACCAACGCGTTGTGAACCTGTAACTTTAACAAGTGGCACATTATATTTTTTAGCTACTTCGCCTAATCTAATCAATTGATCGGCGTCAGTAACTCCACCACGCATTTGAGGGATGACTGAGAAAGTTCCATCATTTTGAATATTTGCAAGATATCTTTCGTTAGCAAAACGTGAATCTTTTTCATCATGATGCTCGAATGGATAAACCATATTTAAATAATAGTTAATAGCAGGTCGACATTTAGGACATCCATTTTTATCTTTGAAATCTAAAACATGGCGGACTTCTTTAGATGTTTTGAATCCTTTAGCTCTAATTTGAGTAACAATTTGATCTCTTGTTAAATCTGTACAAGGGCAAATACCTGAAGGTTTAGCCGCTACAAAATCATCACCGAGTGTATACTGTAACAATTCGCCAATCTGTCCTTTACATTTACCACATGAATTACCAGCTTTAGTAGCTTTAGTTACTTCATCAACTGATGTTAAACCTTTTGTCGTAATGGCATTTACAATTGTTCCTTTATCAACGCCGTTACATCCACAAATTATTTCGTCATCATCCATATCCGCAATTGACGTAGTTGCATCCTCATTGCCTTTATGAAGTAAAGATACGAGTGTATAATCTTCAAGTGTTTCGTGTTTTTTCATCATGTTATAAAATCTTGAACCATCATCTGTATCGCCATAGAGTACAGCTCCAACAACTTGTCCTCCACTTAAATAAACCTTTTTATAAATATTATCGACACTGTTGAAGATTTCTACACCATGTACCTCATCATTTTCAACAATTTGTCCAGCGCTATATAAATCACAACCTGAAACTTTTAAAGATGTAAATGTTGTAGAACCTTTATAGCCATCTGATTCTTTACCTGTTAAATAATCTGCAAGTACTTTACCTTGTTCATATAGAGGTGCTACTAAACCATAAACTTTTCCATTATGCTCAGCACACTCTCCTACAGCATATATGTTAGGATCTGACGTTTGCATATAGTCATTTACTACAATTCCTCTATTAACTTCAAGTCCACTGTCTTTAGCAACTTCAGTATATGGTCTTATGCCTACAGCCATGACAACTAAATCAGTCTCTATGACACGACCATCCGACAATTTAATAGCTTCAACATCTTCATCGCCTATAATTTCTTTAGAGTTTGCTTGAAGTTCAATTTTCATTCCTTGTTTTTCTAAATCTGCTTTAAGCATCTCTCCAGCTTTATGGTCAAGTTGCATTTCCATTAACCAATCAGCTAGATGCAGTACAGTCACTTCCATTCCTTGATCTAATAAGCCACGTGCACATTCTAATCCTAATAGACCCCCACCAATAACGACTGCATGTTTTTTTGTTTTCGCAATTTCAATCATTTTATTGGTATCATCAATTGTTCTCCAACCAATCACACTTGGAAAATCGAAACCTTTGATAGGTAATACAAAAGCTTTAGAACCCGTAGCAAATATACAAATGTCATAATCAACAGTGACACCTTTTGAAGTAGTTAAAACTTTATTGTCTCTATCTACTTTTTGAACAGGATCATCAGTAATAAGCATAATATCATGTTCTTCATACCATTTATATGAATTCATGATTATATCTTCAAGAGTCATCTTTTTTTGTAAAATATTTGATAACATAATTCTGTTATAGTTCGGATAGGGTTCTTTTCCGATTATTGTAATATCAAATTGCGAATCCAAACGCTCTAGGATTTCCTCTATCGTTCTCAAACCCGCCATTCCATTACCAATCATTACTAATTTTTGTTTCATCATACTTATATGCCCCTTCTATCACTTTAAATTTTAATTAAGAACCTAAATGCAAAATTATAAAAAGGTTAGATGTTTGATTTTTGTGTTTCTTACTTCACTTTTATCTTATACCAAAAATCAATATTTTTGTGATTATATTCACATTTTCAGGTAAAATCGGGGAATTCCCTAATATTCGTAAAATGTATAAAATCCCGATATTGTAGCTGTTTAAAAAGAAGGTTTTAAGCCTATTTACATCTATCTATTAACCGTCAAAAATATTAAAAAACCTTAGAAAGATATGTATATTATCCTTCCAAGGCAATCACTTTTTGAATAAATATCATTAACATTGACTTATGTCTGCTCCTTTTCTAAACACAAAGTTCTTCTAGTTTTTCTCTGATAATAAGTTTCAGAATATGGTCAAAGTTTATTGATGGCGTAATATGTATGTCACTAAAAAGCGTCATTTGATCAATAAATGTTTTAACCTTATTGACTAAACGTCCATCAAATAAAAATAATGGAACAATAATAAGCTCATCATAGTTGTTTGAAATCTCATCTAAATCGTTTCTAAATGACAATACACCATATAGCGCTCTTGCGTGTATAAGATGATCAGTATGAATACTTTTTACAAAAGCTTTAAGTTCATCATGTGCTTTTGTAAATCTTCCACTCCCATTACCATGTGCGATAACAACTGTTGCTACTTTTGAACCTTCTTTTAACTGAACATCCGCAATTCTTTTCTCAACTAACTCTGCCATATAAGGATGTGTTCCAAGTGGTTCACTCATTTCACTAACAATATGAGGATATTTACCATTCATCTCTTTTAAAGTTTGGGGAATATCACTGATATAATGCATCGTACTAAAAATGAGTAAAGGAACAATTCTAAATCTAGTTACGCCTTGCTGAATCATGCTTTCCATTGTTATTTCAAGATTTTGTGTATCACTTTCAAGAAATGCCAACTCATAATGATATTGTTCATCTTTTAAAAGCGTAGTTATAAACTCTTCTAATGCTTTATTTTGATCTCCTTTCCTCATTCCATGTGCAACTAAAATATTTCCTATCATTATCATCCCATCCTTTGTAAAATTGATTATTAATAGTTGTAAAATATTAAAAAATAAAGCACGTGATGTCATTATTTCTGACAAAAATTTTAAATTTTTAATTATAAGTTATATAATAAATACGTTGGCAGTTTACAATTATGTCTAAAATCAAAAACAATATTATTTATAACTAATGCAAATTACTTAATAACGTGTATGCTAAACACAGGAACTGGATTATAAAATGCGCTATTAAACGGACTAACTCTTTGATGCGTTGTAAAATCGATTTCGACCTTAGATGCACCAATTTCGTCTAGTAATTATTGGTCATATAAAGGTCTTTCGCGATGATTAATCAAAATTTTCCTTTTAAGTTACTCATATTTCTCGAGCATCGACTTATCAATGTTTCGATGAATATGCTGTTGAGATAACAAAGCACTATTTATAAAATCATCTTTACCATAATCAGCATCAAAGTTAATGAGGTGTCCTTTTGGCTTAAGGACTCTCAACCATTCTTTATATGCTCTTAGAGGGGTAAGCATTAACCATGTCACATTTCTAGCGATAACCAAATCAAAAGTTGCATCATCAAAGTGCAAATGTGCTGCATCCATAACCTTAAAAGTTGCGGGTATTTTTATATCTTGCGCTAAAGTATGTGTACAGTTAATCATTTCACTTGAAATATCAATACCTGTAACAATACAACCTTCTTGTGCACACGTCATTGCTAAAAATCCGGCTCCTGTGCCGATGTCTAGAACTTTCACATTATCATTAAGTTTGATGTGACGTTCGATTTCTGACAACCATAACTGAGTTTGTTAGCTTTCAAGTTCTTCTTTTTTATTCTGAGCAAAGGAAGCTGCGCGTGCATTCCAGTAGTTAATAATATTGGTTTTAATCATAGACATTTTAAACTCCTATACCTTTTCATGTCATTCATTTTTTAGAAAGGACTTATTTCATGAAAAAATTTATAACTCTTATTGTAATGATATCTTTTATTTTAGCAAGCTGTGGAGGTAATTCAAACAATGATAAAAATACTTTGAATGTAGAAATCCCTTTGAAAACAAAATCAATCGCACCATATGAAACAGATATTCCTGTAAGAGTTGGCGCATTGGAATCATTATTTAAAATGTCAAAAGATGGAAAAGTTAAACCACTTTTAGTAAAAAGTTATCATCAAAAATCAGATGATACTCTAGAACTCACTTTAAAAGATAATGTAAAATTCCAAAATGGACATCAATTAACAGGTGAAGCAGTTAAAAAAAGTCTAGAAGAAGCCATGAAAAAAAGTGATTTATTAAAAGGATCTTTACCTATAAAATCAATATCTGCAAACAATCAAAAAGTAACAATTACTACAAATGAACCTTATCCAGAATTAAAATCAGAGCTTGCTAATCCATTTGCGGCGATTTATGATATCAAAGCGAATAGTAAAGTCACTGATAAACCAGTGGGAACAGGCCCTTATCAAATTGATAAATATCAACGCTCTCAAAAAATTGAGTTATCTAAATTTAAAGATTATTGGCAAGGAACCCCTCAATTAAATAAGATTAATGTCACTTACCATGAAGACGGAAACACGCGTGTAGATAATCTTTTATCAAGTAAATCTGATTTAACAACTGACGTCCCTATTGATCGAATTAATGATGTTAAACAATCTAAAAAAGCTGACATCCAAAGCACATCTGGTTTCAGAACACATTTACTGTTATATAATCACGAAAGTAATAAAATGAATAAAAATGTCAGAGAAGCTTTAGATATGATTATTAATCGTAAAGAAATAGCTCAAAATGTTTCTAAAAATTACGCAAAACCTGCGGCAGGACCTTTTAATCACAGATTAAAATCATTAGAAAAAGAACAGGTTCAACCTCAAAATATTGACAAAGCTAAAAAGCTTCTAGCTAAAGAGTGCTATACTCAATCCAATCCTTTAAAACTGAAAATGTCAACATACAATGGTCGACCTGAATTGCCTAAAATTGGACAGGTAATTCAATCTGAAGCTAAAAAAGCCAATATAGATATCCAGTTACATAACGTTGATGATATTGATGGTTACTTAAAAGATACAAAAGCTTGGGACATCTCAATGTATAGTTACTTAAGTATCCCTCGTGGTGACACTGGTTATTTCTTTAACACAGCATATTTATCTGATGGTGCTTTAAATAAAGGTCATTATAATAATAAAGACGTTACTCAATTGATTAAAAAGCTAAACACTACTTTTGGTGATAAACAACGAGCTACTGTAACTAATGAAATTTTAGATCAATCAAAACAAGATATTCCAAACAGTTATATTACTTATAATCATCAGATTGACGGTGTGAGCAATAAAGTTAAACATTTTAAAGTGACGCCTGAATCTATATATTTAATTGATTATAAACTTAGTAAAAGTGAATAAAGTATCAATAGATAACAAAGCCACCTCTATGTTATGTATCAAACATCTTTTAGAGGTGGTTTTTCAAATTCAATATTTTAAAAAGATGGGTGACCTAATATTTCTTCACTAAATTTTTCCGGTATTAAAACTTTACGCATGAATACACCTAAATCACCATCATCATTCTCATGTTCAGCATAACTTTCATATCCCCTTCTTTCATAAATCTTAGAACCACGGATGTATACGTGCTGATGTACCTAAAGTAACAGCAGCGGCTTTTAAGGTGTCTCTTAAAAAAGTTTCTTCAACATACTTCAATAATTGACTCCCATAACCTCTACCGTCATATGAAGGGTGGGTTTGCAAACCACCATACAAATAGATAACCAGAGATTTGTTTAGTGATCTCCCAAGGATATCTCACTGTAATGGTCGAAATAATCTCTTTCTCATTTTCCAATACAAAAGTCGTATTATGCTTTAAATTGTCTCTCACTACATCTAAAGTCGCGTTAACAGATGGCCAATTAATGCCTAAATTTCTTAGTGGTGTAAATGCATCATACATTAATTGATGTATCTCTTTTGTATCTTGTTCATTTGCAATTCTTATTTGTATCTCTGACATTCTCTTACTCCCCTTAATTTATCTATATACCTGAATAATAGCGTAATTTTTTAAAGGAAGTTAGTCAATATTTTAATCATTATACTTGATAACTTTAAAACCTCTTAAAACTGAATGCTATTACGTTTACCATTTAAATATGCATAAACAAGTCCAATAAAAATTCCTCCACCGATAAAGTTACTGAAAAAAGCAAATATTACATTTTTTAATACACCTAACCTTGATAAAGCATCATCATTAAAGAAAATCATACCTGCATATAGTCCAGCATTAAAAACAACGTGTTCGTATCCCATAAATACAAAAACGACTACACCACAAGCGATATAGAACGCCTTTGATAGACCTTCTTTAAATTGCATAGATATAAAAATACCGATATTGATAAAGAAGTTACAAAAAATCCCTTTAATTAAAATATTTAGCCATGTAGATTCAATTGTTTTTTATGTACCAGTGCTTTTAAACTACCTGTCATTTCCAGTGTCATCACATGAGCATACTTCATTAAAAAGAATAAAATAAAACCACCAATGATATTACCTAATGAAACAAAAAATTAATATCCACGTCATTTTCTTTAAACTTATCGCTTTATAGTACCAACCTACAGAGAAATACATAAAATTACTTGTCAGTAATTCGCTATTAGTTAAAACGACGAGCACAAGACCTAAACTAAATGCAATTACTCCCATCAAATTAATCAAACCATCATTATGCGTGATAGCAAACTGTGTTTTGATTGCTAACATGAAAACTGTAACGATAGACAATAAAAAGCCTGCCATTATAGCTTTAAGTGTATAACGCATTGGTGTTTGATCCGCCATAAATTCTTTTATTTGAACTTGTCCAACTATTTTATGAATAATGGACTTTTTAGCATATGTATCTTCAATACTTTTACTGTTCTTCAATATGTCAACTCATCCTATCTCAATTTAAAATGTACTCTCATTTATTATATTGGTTAGAATATAATATGTGTATATTAAATTTTATTTATATGAAAATTTAATTACTAAAATAAAAATTACATTATGCTAGCTCAATTAAGAATAAAACTGAGTGGGATAGAATTGGTATTGGATTTGTTGTTCCAACGCACCCCCGAACCCCAACTTTCTTTGTCTGTTATTTGAAATTCTCTATGTTGGGGCCTCACTATGGTTGAAAAAAGCTTGATACTTGAAGTGTATTTTCAGTTTAGTCGATTATCAATACAAAAAATGCCTGAGACAATGATTGATGTCCCAGACTCGGTATTTTAAAAATTTTGTGAGAATTAATTATTAATAAGCTATTTTCAACTACACATCTCACTTATAAAGAATTCCAATTTATCTTTTTAGCAACAATTCTAATTGATCAAGTGTTGAATTCATACCTTGTTCTACTCCCATATCTAATGCTTGTTGTGCAGCATCTTGAGTAGAAAATACTGATGTGGAAGTTACAGTTGTTCGACCCTGCTTTTCTTTAAAGTCTAAAAAGATTCGCATCTTAGACATACTCATATCTTTTTCTCCCTGTGGTGTAGCGAAATAATCTAAGTACTCAATATGATGCGGACGCTTTACATTTTGATATTCAGAAACTGTATAACTTGTCATATTAGATGTTTTAATTGCGAAAAATGCTCTACCACCTTCTACAGCATTAAATTCATAAACCTTCGTTGTAGTACCTTGTGGATGAAACCATTTTTCAAAAAGCGATTTATGTGTGTATGCATCAAACACGCTATCAATAGATGCATCGAATGTTCTTGAAAAAATAATTCTATTTTTATCTTTTTTAACTGACATCGTCGAACCTCATAAATTCATTTTTAGTAAAACTCTCAAATCTAGCAATATGAGAGGAACTAAAATATTATTTTATTAAAAATATTGATATAGTTCCTCTCATTTAATTAACATTTATTCATTTTCCAATAACTCAACGTAATTACTAAAATGATATGGATCTTCAACTTTCTTACCTTTAACAAACGCTGTTGGTACCTGTTTTATATGATTATCTTTAGCTATTTGTTGATCCTTTTTAGCTTCTTTCCATGATGTCGAGCCATTTGTTTTATAATCTTTTTTAATAGCTTTTTTATCTTCTTTGCTGATATTTAATTTATCGATTTGTCGATCAACTAATTTCTCAGTAATCCACTGTTTATCTTCATCTTGTTGTTGTTTAAACATTG
Organism: Staphylococcus saccharolyticus; assembly: GCF_900458815.1. Lineage (NCBI taxonomy): Bacteria > Bacillati > Bacillota > Bacilli > Caryophanales > Staphylococcaceae > Staphylococcus > Staphylococcus saccharolyticus. The sequence goes on along the minus strand of NZ_UHDZ01000001.1, from coordinate 543,353 downwards.
ATTTTTGGAATTGGAGTGAATACTTAGGGGCATAGTGATTGACTGCATGTTGTGCTCTTGAACCTATAATGGAATCTTTTCCTAAGAAAGCTAAATTCACGTATTGAAATTTAACATTATTCGTATCAATATATTTCTTTTTTAATTGTGACATGACGTTTTCTTCTACTTTTTTACAGTACGAACATTTAAAGTCACCAAATATCATTACAACAGGTTTACCTTTTTCCGACTCTTTTAAAGAACTTGATTGATTTGAACAACTATACAATGCTATCATACATATAATACATACAAATCCAATTACTTTTTTCATTGGTGCTCCTTCACACTAAAATGATTAATTCATATTTTCTTCTTTATAATCCGGTTCATGGGCTTGATAATACCTTTTGGAATTAAAATCCTTTTTGTAATGCGCTTTACTATTCTCAAATTCATATGTATAGTAACAGACTTCAGCATCATCACTTAGAGGTTTGTATTCCAAAATTACATATTTACCTTTGTTAAAAACATAAATATTAGCATCTTTTTTATCAAAATGCTTTACTTCATCACCTGAATCATTTTTAGCAATTTTTTGTTGTTTTTTTTCTTGTATCTTCACAGCCTTATCTATTTTATCTGTATACTTACCACTACTACATCCAACAAGTAGTATTACCAATACAGCCAAGATAACTGCTAACTTTTTCAAATTACTCACTCCTACCATCATTATCTATTTTAATAAACTTAATCTATTATCGGCTTCACCGATTTTATCATAGTTACAAGTTCCCTTAGAAGTCTTCTTTCTCTATAAATTACTACTTTTTTGATAATTAATTAACAAAAATATTTTACCTTTTCTTTCTAAATTTTATCATATCATCTAAATAGTTAAGATGCGATTTGATTTTATTTTTGATAACTCTTTAACCTTTATACATATTCTATCTAGAGTAAAATTATCTAAGACAAGAGTATGATACAATTTTATATGTTATTATGTGTAATGATGTTTAGAGTTTGGTAATATATTACTCGTGGAAATTTTGACTAGGAAATAGATATTAGAGGGGAAGATATATAATGAATTTTGTTAACTTAACTTCTGAAGAATTTAATCAGTTTACTTCAGAAAATTTTTCTCATTATACTCAATCGAGTATACATTATGATAATCGTAATAAAACGAAAGGTGACGTTCATCTTGTGGGAGTTAAAGATGATGATGGTAACGTCATTGCTGCATGTTTGTTAACAGAAGCACGTTCTCTTAAGTTCTTCAAATATTTTTATACACATAGAGGTCCAGTCATGGACTATGGTAATTTAGTGTTAGTTCGTTTCTTCTTTAAATCCCTCACTGAATATTTAAAAAAACGTAATTGTTTATACGTACTTGTAGATCCTTATCTGTTAGAAAATATACGTAATGCTGATGGAGAAATTGTAGAATCACATGATAATAGACCATTCATTAAAACGATGGAAGATTTAGGCTATAAGCATCAAGGATATACAGTTGGTTATGATACAATGAGTCAAATTCGTTGGCTATCAGTTTTAAATCTTAAAAATAAATCTGAAGATCAACTAATGAAAGAAATGGATTATCAAACACGTCGAAATATTAAAAAAACTTATGAGATGGGCGTTCAAGTAAAAACGTTACCTATTGAAGAGACAGATACATTTTTTGAATTATTCCAAATGGCAGAAGAAAAACACGGCTTTAAATTCCGTGAAAAACCATATTTTGTAGAAATGCAAAAAACTTATGAAGATCATGCAATGCTAAAACTTGCTTATATCGACTTACAAGACTATTTGAACACATTACATCATAAACATGATGACCTTGAGAAACAGCTTAAAGAAGTGGAAAAAACATTAGAAGAAAATCCTAATTCTAAAAAGAATAAAACAAAGCATACTCAAGTCAAACAGCAATATGATAGTAATGAACGTAAAATAAACCAAACTAAAGAAAAAATAGCAGAAGAAGGACAAGTAATTAACCTGGCTGCAGCATTGTATATTTATAATGAGCATGAAGTCTATTACTTATCTAGTGGTTCAAACCCTAAATATAATGCTTATATGGGAGCGTATCGCTTACAATGGGATATGATTAAATTTGCGAAAAAACACAATATTGATCGTTACAACTTCTATGGTATCACTGGAGACTTCAGTGAACTTGCAGAAGACACAGGTGTTCAAAAGTTCAAAGAAGGTTTCAATGCGCAAGTCTATGAATATATTGGAGACTTTATTAAACCTATCAAACCACTATTCTATAAAGTAAAGCGAACACTTGAAAACCGTAAATAATGAAAAACGTACCGCATGATACACTAGATTAAATCATACGGTACGTTTTCTTATTTAAATTAATTCGATTTTCAATGCGACTACACCATAGTTCAACTCATCTTGTTGGTCATAAATTGAATATAGTCTAGAAACTTTTTGAGCCAAAGTCTCTTGATTATCAAAACCTAATTCAACATTATCGTAATGACTTAATAATTGTTGAAATGTATCATAGGTATCTTTCTCAATAACTTTAACTTTTAATTTAACTTCTGGTTCTTCTACTTTAGAAAATATAATCACATCATCAATTTGAACCGACTGTCTTTTCACATCATTTAAACGAATTTCAATTTTTTTATTACCCGAACGGGCAGCTTCAAATGGTCCATATAATAATTTCATCGAGTGTTCCAAATTTCCCACCTCTAAGTAATGATTATGAATTCAATCACACTTACTTTAACACAATAAAAGCCTAAGACATCAATCAATATCTTAGGCATCTTTTACGTGTTGGTAGTCGATGACTGAATTGAAAATTTACTTATATCAAGCTTTTTTCAAAATTAGTCCGAGCCCAACATTAGGAATTTCATTCAGAAATTTTACAACAATACTAATTGTGTCTCGGAACCCAGAATGGGACAATGAATTCAATACGAATGCTGTACCACTCTCATCATCTAATCGTCATTTATTACGTTAAGAAATCGTTTTAATTCTTCTGTTTTTGGATGTGTAAATAGTTCATTAGGTAAACCTTGCTCAACAATAACACCTTCATGAATAAATGCAATCTGATTGGAAACCTCTTTTGCAAAACGCATTTCATGTGTAACTATTACCATTGTCATACCTTCATCTGCTAACTCTTTAACCACTTTAAGTACATCATTAACTAATTCTGGATCAAGTGCTGATGTAGGTTCATCAAATAACATGACTTTAGGGTTCATCGCTAAAGCACGAGCTATCCCTACACGTTGTTGTTGTCCGCCAGATAACGCGTGGGGCCATTGATTCTTTACATGAGTGAGTCCAACTTTTTCTAGTAACTCCATCGCTTGTTGTGTTGCTTCTTGTTTATTCATTTTCTTTACAGCGATAAGACCTTCCATCACATTCTCTATTGCAGATTTATGTGGAAACAAGTTGTAACTTTGAAAGACCATACCTGATTGTTGACGTACTGTAATTTGTGACTTTTTATCCTTCTCGGTATATGTTTGTCGATTAACATAAACTGTTCCTTCAGTAGGTATTTCCAGTGCATTAATCATTCTTAGTAATGTAGTTTTGCCTGAACCTGAACGACCAATCAAAGTGACAACTTCACCTTTGTTAACTTTTAAATCAATACCTTTAATTACTTCAGTACCATTAAAAGATTTATGGATATTTGATAATTCAATCATGAGCGATACCCTCTTTCAATGCGTGATTCATACCATCCTTGAATCACTGAAATAATAAAACATACTACCCAGTACATTGATGCGACTAAAAGATATATTGTTAAGTACTCATATGTTGTTGAGGCAACTTCTTGAGCCTTTCTAAACATTTCAGCTACAAGGATAAATCCTACTAATGACGTATCTTTAATCAGCCCTAAAAATGTATTACCTAACGCTGGGATAGATACTCTAATTGCCTGTGGTAAAATAATGCGTTGAACTGTTTGTCGATAATTCATACCAATCGAATATGCCGCTTCAGTTTGACCTTTAGGAATGGAAAGAATTCCACCACGAATAATTTCTGAAGCATATGCCCCTACATTCAAGGACAATCCAATAATCGCTGCAACAACTGGAGCTAATGTCCATTGATTATCTGCATCATTTATTATTAATCTACCAAGTTCTGGAATACCATAAAATATAATAAATAGTTGAACAATCATCGGAGTTCCACGAATAATTGAAACATAAATGCGCGCAATGCCTTTTAAATTTTTACTAGTTGATATACGCATTAGAGCAGTAAACAACGCTATAATTAATCCCAAAATAAATGTAACTAAAGTAATAGGGATTGAGTATTTCACCAATCCCTCTAACATAGGGCCAAAAGCCTGTTTAGCAGCATCTAAAGCGTGTTGCTGTTCATCATTCAGACTTAGAAACATCTTGACCAAACCATTTCTTACCTATTTTAGCTAATTCACCATTGTCTTTAATCTTTTTGAGACCTTTATTAAATTTTTCAACTGTTTTATCGTCAACCTTCTTAGAAAATGCAAAAGCTGATTTACTTTGTTCAGCATGACCTTTAATTACTTTAATCTTAACATTAGGCTTTTGTTTTTTATAATCTAAATAAGATAAACTATCATTAAAAGTTCCATCCACGCGCTTTGAAAGTAATAAATCCATAGATTGATTAAATCCATCTACTTTAGCAATACTAGCACCTTTATCCTTCGCTAATTGACCGTAATTAGAAGTAAATGTTTGTGCTAACTTTTTATCTTTTACATCATTAAATGATTTAATATTCTTTTCATTTTCACGAACTACAAGCACCGCACTTGAATATGTATATGGATCTGAAAATTTATATTTTTTCTGTCTATCTTTATTAATTCCAACTTGGTTGGCAATGACATCAAAACGTCCTGTATCTAAACCAGCAAACATTGAATCCCATGATGTTTCATTAAATTTTAATTTAAGATTTTCTTCTTTAGCTACTGCTTTAATTACATCAATATCGTAGCCAGTAAGTTGATCTTTCTTATTATGAAAAGTAAAAGGTGCATATGTACCTTCAGTACCTACTCGTATTGTATTTCCATCTTTATTATCTGATTTACTCTCTTTATCACTAGATGAATTGTTATTACCACATGCTGCTAATATAAAAACAAGTGATACGACACAAAGTAAAAGTCTCTTCATTAATCAAAACTCCTTATTCTTATTATTCTAATCTGAATAAAAACATTTTATCCCTTTCAATTATAATAGTCAACAAGAAGTTCTTTACATCAAATCTATAAATTGAATCTTAAACCAGGTTAGCAGTTTAGTTTTGAATCTTTGTCGTTTGCGACTGTTTAGACTTTTTCTGCAACATAAACGTAAATAAAAAACTAATCACTGTAATTAAAACTGCGAATAAAAAGCTTGCATGATAACCGTGTAGCATTATGTCTATTTTAATTTGTTCAATCATTTCTTGCTTATTCATTCCTTGATAATTACCCATTTTAGGTGAGTAATGTTGACTTGCTTGACTCAAAATAGTTATTAAACCAGCTATACCTATTGATCCAGCAATTTGTTGTGCTGTGTTAGTCATAGATGAACCGTGTGCATTCATTTCTGGAGAGAGCTGATTCATAGTATATGTCATCACAGGCATTAACCCTATTGCGATTCCTATCATACGAGTTGCATATACAGTCGTTAGCATTATAGTTGATGTATGTTCATCCATCACTACGAAGTAAGCAGTTGTTATGATAACAATTAGCATACCAATAATGGCTAAGGGCTTAGCTCCGAACTTTTCATACATGACACCAGAAGTCATGGACATGATTGCCATAACTATAGCTCCAGGTAACAGAATAAGTCCTGAATCAAGGGCAGAGTGATGCAGTAAATTTTTAACGAACATAGGTAATACTGTCTCTGAATCAATCAATGAAACCATAGTGACGGCCATAATTAATATGCCTATAGTAAATTATCTATTTTTAAATACACTAAAATTAAGTAAAGGTATTTTTAAACGTGATTGTCTCTAAATAAACAAAGCAACAAGTATCATACCTCCAATGATTGTTATTAATATTAATGGATTATTCCAACCATCATGTGAAATTGAACTTGTTCCATAGAGTAATCCCCCAAAACCTAAAATAGAGAGTAAAATAGAAAGAATGCCAATGGGTACCTTCATAATAGTTCCTACATTTTTAATTGTGAATAGTGCCATGATAAAAGTGACTGCTGCAATTGGTGCAACAACGTGGAATAAAGATCTTCAATTGAAATACTCTACTAAATATCCTGACAATGTTGGACCGATAGCAGGAGCTAATCCAATAACTAGACCAAATATCCCCATGTATTTACCGCGTTCATTAGGCCCAAATATATCTAAAATAGTTGTCATCATTAATGGCATCATAATACCTGAACCGAGCACTTGAATAATTCTCGCAATAAGCAACATTGAAAAATTAGGACTAAAACCACCTACAATTGTTCCAATGAAAAAGATAAATATACCTGTTAAAAATACTTGTAGTGTCGTAAATCGTTGAATAACAAGTGTTGATAATGGTATGACTACAGCGTTAGTTAGTAAAAATGCAGTTGTTAACCATTGAACTTGGGAATATTCAATATTGAAATCTTTCATAATACTTGGTAATGCTGTTGTTAATAACGTTTCATTTAATAAACCAAAAAACCCTCCGAGCAACATCATTATAATCATGATTAACTTAAATGTTAAGCTCACCCTATTGCCCCTCCATATACAATCAAATAAGACATCAGCTAATTATACATACATATTTATATCTTAATGTTCATTAAGTCGGCTCATCAAAGATTTGACTAATAAAAACTTTACAAATCACAATAATTACTGTTTACAAAGTGATGATTTTCTTTCATAATGTAATGTATCTACATAAGGAGGAAGATATGATGAAACAAGATTTACAAACTGCACGTCGTAATCTTAATAGTCCTAATATTAAAACGCGCAAACGTGCCTTAAAAATAATTAAACAACACCAAAATCAAGATAAATAATAATACTTCTTACTTTATTTAACTGTTCTCTTCAATGGTTAAACCATTGATTTAAATCTTTTCAAACGTATATTTACTTCTTCAAATTCTCAAATACTAACAATATAACTACACAATTGAAAAGCCATTAAATGAAAGTATGACGTTTCATTTAATGGCTTCTTTCTAACTAACATTTTTAATGATATTTAAAAATGATTGCTTCTATTGTAAATAGTATTTATCTTTAACTTCTAAATCGTCTGTAAGTTCATAAACGAGTGGTGCTCCTGTTTTAATTTCATAACCTACAATCTCTTCTTCTGAAAGGTTCTCAAGATATTTAATAAGTGCACGAATTGAATTACCATGTGCAGATACTAACACAGTTTCACCATCTAATAAATGTTGAGAGATACGATCAGCCCAAATAGGAACTACACGTGCTAAAGTATCTTTTAAACTTTCAGAATATGGCATCATTCTTTTATCTAGATGTTGATATCTACGATTGTTTAAATATTCTTCTCTTTGTTCTTCACTTTCTTTTGGAGGTTGAACGTCATAAGAACGTCTCCATTGGTGAACTTGTTCTTCCCCCCATTTTTCTCTGGCAGCATCTTTATTTAAGCCTTGTAAACCTCCATAATGACGTTCATTCAAGCGCCAACTTTTATTAACTGGAATCCATTGTTGTTCAGAACTAGCTAAAATATATTGAGTAGTTTCTAAAGCTCTTGTAAGTAATGATGTGTAAGCAACATCTATTTCAATTTTATTTTCATAAATTTTTTTACCTGCAGTTTGTGCTTCTTCAATACCTTGTTCAGATAATTTTACATCCACCCAACCTGTAAATAAATTTTTTGCATTCCATTCACTTTGTCCGTGACGACATAATATTAAATTTGGCATAAGTTCAAACACCTTTCTCATTTGTAATTATGTAATCAACGTATTAACAATCTCAGTGATGAATTTGTTACATAACAATTAGATTATTAACATGTTCTTACGATTACATGAATCATTGATTTCACTTTTATCTTTCTCTACTCCCATTATAAAACTCTTAAACTTATTTTCCAAAACGATTATATGACTATTTTCGTAATATCTTGTTAACTTAAAGCTTAAAAATAAAAATTTAACTAGATTCGCTGATACAAAAAATAAATGCTAGTCAACATCTGACAGCTAAAGTCATCTCAGAAATAAATACATAAAAAACTGCCAACAAAATTTGAAATGTTTGTCGGCAGCCTAAAAAACACGTACATACTTTTTTATACTGGTTGCCACTCAATTGTATACATAAGATTGGAATAAAGTTATTGTCTAAACTTTGCTTTACTTGGTTCAGGATGCACATAAACGGATGAAATCCCTTTATTATGCAAATGAATTTCTACCCTATCACATATTTGATGTGCCTCATATAAAGATAAATTAGGGTTTACGACAATCGTAGCATCTAAAAAGATACTGCTACCGTGATATCTTCCCTTAACATTGTTGACAGCAATCACATCGTCTACTTCTAAAATATCTTTGCGATATTCTTCTAAATCTTGCTCATTAAAACCATCACTCAAAGCAAAAATAGATTCCTTAAATATCCCAAAGCCTGTATAAATAATCAATAAACCTAAAATATTCGCTAAAATAATGTCGACGATAGGAAACCCAATTTGGGTGAAAATCAGACCAATAGCTGTACCTATACTCACTAAGCTATCAGATAGATTATCTTTTGATGCCGAACTTAATGAACTACTATTTGTTTTTTTAGCAAGTAAAGAGTTAACAAAATATACTCCTAGCATAATGATACCACTGAGTACACTGACGATTATCGTCACGAAATTGGGTACATGTGTGTCTTGAGTAAATAATCTTGGCGCATTCTCAATAACGACTTGTATACCTACAAACATGATAATGAATGAAACTAATAACGTTGAGATATTCTCAGATTTCATATGTCCATACGGATGATTTTTATCTGCAGGTTTAATAGAAATTTTGAGTCCTACAATCACAGCAACTGACACAATAATATCGGTCATATTGTTCAAAGCATCTGCACGAACGGCTGCTGAATCATATACATACCCAGTAATGTATTTAGCGATTGAAAGAACGATATATACCACTAAACTAAGGAAAGCTCCACGTTGAGCAATCTTCAAATTTTCGCTTTGAGACATCCTTACTTACCACCTTAAAATCCTCTAGTAATCATAGTATGAATCATTCATTTGGTCATTACAACGTTTTTTTATTTTCATATTTTTTATATTTATAATCAAATGATTTTTTTAGATAAACCTAATTCAACGTTTCTAGAAAAATAACTTCTCTTTTTTTAATCACGTTTGATAATTAAAAGTACCACCTAAATATATTGACTTAGCATGGTACGATAAATTAATCCTTTAATAACCACTTTGAAAGAATAAATGTAATAGGAATAGTGATAACTAATCCAGCAAAAGGTGCAATTTCCGATGACACATGAAACCATTTTACAAATACATATAAAAGTACCGTTTGTATTCCCATATTAATCACTTGAGTTAAAGGAAAACTAAGAAATTTCTTCAAAGTTGGTTTAACTTTATAAACAAAATAACAATTTAGGTAATATGAAATGATGAAACTTACAATAAATCCTGCAATATGACTGACTAAGTAATTAACATTTAATAACTTAAGAAGGAAAAGATATACAATATAGTAATTTAAAGTATTAATTACACCCACTATTACAAATTTAATGATTTCATAATGTGTTTGGTTTAATCTCATATGTTTCTCCTTTAATACTTATTCATTTGAACCATACGGCATGATTTTAATTTTTAAATCTTTAGGTAAGTGATAATAGTTCTTAAAGTCGTTGAAATGTTGACTTGTCATTGGTGTTGAAAAGGGTGTATAGTTTTCGAATGACAACTTTTCTAAGACTATATTATTGTGACGCTTCCCATGAGCGAGTTGTTGTTCAATTTCTACAATTCTTTGTACACTATTAAAGTATATCAAACTAAATCATAAAATCGTGATAGTACCTACTGTACATGCCAATATTCGTAAAATGAACTGTACATAGGAAGTTGTAACCTTATATTGTTTAATAATACAAAGTAAAATTATAAGCCATAAAACATATATATAGTAAAAATTTCTATTGCCTATCGGTGATACGAATAATAGCGGTATCACTGATAATGCAATCGAAAGAAGACATCCAAGTGCAATCATACAGGTATAACGCTCATTTACAATCACTATCAAAAAATAAATGAGACTAACAAAATAGATAAAACATACGAGCACATTAAGTATATCTATGAACAATACCTTTTGATAAGACTCAAAATTAAATTGATCATAGACCATCACTTTATAAAATGAAACCGTAAACAAACTCATTATGAGTGCTACTCTTATCACTATCTTTTGACTTCGAAATCTTTCATTTCGATATAATAATCCCGCAATAATTAATGAAATAATTGTTAAAATCAGATATTGATTAAGATGTATTTAGGTAATTGCTCTAATACTGTAACACCCATTTTATGTATAAGCCTTTTACTATCTGAAAATGAGTAATATACACTTTGTCCATCTTTAATTTTAAAGTAAATTGGATTTTAAAACATGATAATAGCACCAATCAAGCTAAGCATTAATCTCATAATTAAGTAATAGCTCAACTTTCTTTTAAAATAGAAGTATAAGATACTACCTATTAATATCACTAAATTATTTGTTATTGAAATATTTTCAAGAAAAAATTGTCCACATAAACTTGCTAATAGAAATAACCATAAATATATATCAGAAAGTATTTTGTTATCATCAACAATACGAACAACTATATAAAATATATAAAGCGCAATGATTGTTGAAGGAATATAATTATAAAAACCAGCAAATCATCCGTATGTTTCCCCATAAATTGAACTAGGCATACACAAGAGTGCTATAAAGCTGATAATCACATAGAATACATTTTTATGTACTTGAGCAACGAGTGTACATAGATAAATGATTCCACATGAAAGTGTAGCATATATCAATATTTTTAAAATGCTACTATTCATGGCAAGCCATTCAAAGAGATTTCCTAAGTAACGTCCATTTTCTTGTGAAATATGATGCATGAGTTGACTTAAATGAACGTGCCAATCTACATACGACAATGGTGTAATCACTGACATAATACTATAATATACAAAAATTCCTATATACCACAAAAGGTATTCGTTGTGTCTTAGTTGCTTCATGGTGTTCCCTCTCTGCGCTTTTTTAGTTGTGATATTTTTATCACCAATTATAAGAAATGAGCTAAGTATGACAGTAAATTTGATGATAGCTATTACTCTAGTTTAAAGTATCAAATTCTTTATTTATTTCATTATAATCATATTATTATACAATTCACTATCTATTTCCATCTTAAATAATAAGATTACTTTAGTTAAACTTAATTTTTATATAGAATGAAAGTAAGATATCTATTGAGGAAGTGATGCGAGTGTCTCATTACAAAGTAGTCATTGCACCAGATTCATTTAAAGAAAGCATGACAGCAAAGGAAGTTGCTCAAACTATTCAAGAAGGATTTCAAAACATATTTGACGAAAATGTGATTTACGAAATTATCCCTATGGCTGATGGTGGTGAAGGAACGACTGAAACATTACGAGAAGCACTCGATGCTACTAATTATACGGTTAAAATCAAAGATCCATGATTAGAGATATTGAAGCTAATTATGCAAGAAGTGATAAGCATCAAACCGCAATTATTGAATTGGCGGCTGCCTCAGGTTTAGCATTACTAGACGACAATGAACGCAACCCACTTTATACAACTACTTATGGTACTGGGCAACTGATTAATGATGCGCTTAATCATAAGGTTAAAAAGATTATTTTAGGTATTGGGGGAAACGCTACGAATGACGGTGGCGTTGGCATGTTACAACCTTTAGGTATTTCATTTAAAGATCAGTATCAACATGAGATTCAACCAGGCGGTATTAATTTAGCAAATATCGAAAGGATTGATGTCTCTCATATCAATCCTAAGTTACAAGATATTGAAATTAAGGTGGCGTGTGATGTAACAAATCCCTTTTTAGATCAAAATGGGGCCACGGCTGTTTATGGTCCTCAAAAAGGTGCAACACAAAAGATGATACCAAAGTTGGATTACGCACTTAATCACTATCATGATAAAATTGAATTAGAATTAAACAAAACGATTAAACATATTCCTGGAGCAGGCGCCGTTGGAGGAACAGGTGCTGCATTATTGGCATTTTTAGATGCACAATTACAACTAGGAATTGAAGTTGTTCTTGAAGAAACACATTTTACAAATCGAGTAAAAGATGCCAATCTAGTCATAACAGGAGAAGGTTAAATAGATAAACAAACCATTTATGGGAAAACCCCTATAGGTGTTGCCAAAGATTCTAAAGCTTTTCATATCCCTGTTATTGCCATTTGTGGTAGCTTAGGTAAAGACTATCAGGAGATATACATTCACGGAATAGATAGTGTGTTTAGTATTATTGAGCATCCCGGCGATTTAAATGATGCTCTCCAAAACGGCACACGTTATTTGAATCACACCGCAACCAATATCGCTAGGTTAATATAACTCAAGATAAAAGGAACAACAATTGATAAAGAAATTTTTTAATGAGGTGGCAGAATGAAAAGAACAGATAAGTATAGAAATTCTTACAAGTATGACAATCAATACCAGAACCATCGAAGACATTCAGAAGAAGATGAGTATAGTCACACACAACAGTCTCAAAATAGAATGAATCATCGACCTGACCAACAAAAAAATCCTCGAGACTACGAAGACCAACCAGAGCGTTACTATAATGGTCGTGACTATCGTAGAGAACAACAGTTAGAAGAGGAAAATGAAAAATCAAGTAAAACGAAAAAGTGGCTCATCGCTATCATTATTATTTTATTAATTATCGTAGCAATCTTTATCACGCGTGCAATCATGAATCATAACGATGATAAAGCAAGCAATGATCCAAATGTATCTCAAAATTATGAAAAACAAGTTGAAAGTCAAAATGACGATATCAATCAGCAGGTAGACTCAGCTAAGAGTGACATTAAAAACAAAAAAAATAGTGAATCTCAAATTGAAAAATTACAAAATCAAATTGATCGATTAAAACAACAAGAACAAAACAATGCCGACTCCAAGTTCACTCAGTTTTATCAAAAACAGATTGATAAACTTAAAAGTGCCAATAACGCTCAACAAAATAACGAAAATCAAAGCAAAATCAATAGTATGCTAGAAGATATTAATACAAAATTTGATAGCATCAAATCAAAGTTAGAAAGCATTTTAAATGGTTCCAATTCAGGAAATTAAAATAATTAACGATTCTCTAATCAGTAAACAATCCTAGGAAGATTTATAGCAATATATCTTCTTAGGATTTTATATATTCAAATATCAATATTAACGTTATGTAATTACAAATTCATGTAAAACGTATATAATTAATGCTGTAACTTTTTTAAAAGGAGCTTGATGATGACGACTTCAAGTGCTCAACACTTTCCAAAGATATTAATCATTATACTAGGCGTTATGACAGCATTTGGTCCATTAACAATCGACATGTATGGACCCTCTTTACCTAGAGTTCAACAAGCGTTTGATTCTACAACTTCAGAAATTCAACTCACATTATCCTTTGCGATGATAGGTTTAGCTATTGGTCAATTTCTCTTTGGCCCTTTATCAGATGTTTATGGTCGCAAAATGGTTGCACTTATTTTATTAGCTGTCTATCTTATAGCGACTTTAATATCAATATTTTCAATTCATTTAACACTATTCTTAGCTATCAGGTTGATTCAAGGACTAACTGGAGGTGGCGCAATTGTCATTGCTAAAGCTTCTATAGGACATAAATATGATGGGGATGAATTGGCGAAATTTTTAACTTCATTGATGGTTGTTAATGGAATCATTACAATTATTGCTCCACTTTTGGGAGGTTTGTCATTATCTATTGCAAGTTGGAGAATGATATTTGTCTTCCTTACAATGATTACTTTAATTGTATCGATAGGTATTCTTCTTAAAATGCCTTCTCATATCCAAACGTCACATGTACAACTTAATTTCAAAACAATATTTAAAGACTTTGGTCAACTACTAAAAAGACCTGCATTTGTCATACCAATGTTATTGCAAGGTTTAACTTATGTCATGCTATTTAGTTATTCTGCCGCTTCTCCTTTTATAACTCAAAAAATGTATCACATGAGTGCACTACAATATAGCTTTATGTTTGCAATGAACGGTATTGGATTAATTCTTTTAAGCCAAATTACTGCTATCTTAGTAGAAAAAACAAACCGACATACTATGTTGATTTATTTAACAATATGTCAAATCATTGGTGTCATCATTCTCATATTAGCTCTAACGTTGCACCTTCCTTTATATGTACTACTGATTGGCTTTTTTATCAATATTTGTCCCGTCACTTCAATTGCACCATTAAGTTTTTCAATGGCAATGGCTGAACGTTCCGGTGGAAGTGGCAACGCATCAAGTTTGCTTGGCTTATTTCAATTTATTTTAGGTGGTATGATTTCACCACTAGTAGGTTTAAATGGTCAACAAGATATGACGCCTTATTTACTTATTATAAGTATGACAGCTATTTTACTTATTGTTCTTCAATTAATCTACTTTAAAATGATTTCTAGTCAATCAAAATCATAATTAAAAGGCAATTTTTGCATGGTAGAATCAGAAATTGCCTTTTTTTCTAGTCTACAGGTAACCAAATTTCAGTTACGTAGTCTTTACTTTGCATATTTCCTTCACTGTACACTTCAAAAAAAGGGCCATTTTTAAAATGAATCTCACTATTGTTCATTAATTTACTATGAACTTGTTTCATTGTTTGTTGCACACTTTGTGGAACAGGTCCAAGTGCTTCAACCACCATATAGTTGCCAGCATCTATGTTGAATGTTTCCAATCCATCATGAGGTTTGTCATCACTGGTCACAGCAATTGCATAATTCATAGTTGAATCTTCTTGAGGTATACATATACCTAGTAATCCATGGAATATATGATTGCTCTTTTCTAATAAACGTTGATCTAGCTTCATATTGTGAACATCTTCCCAAAAGTCTGGAATATTACTTTGTGCATGCCCCCTGCTTTTAAAATGTCTGTATACACCAATAACCTTTATATCTCCTATTGATTGTTTTTTAAAGTCCATTTTAGTTACCCCTATCTCATGTTTATTTTAATTTTTATAACCCTTTTCAGAAACGATTACCACTATCAATGTGCTAAATCATTTTTATATACTAAATGAATGGTACGTTATATAATATTGTTTGTTGTATATATTATATTTCGTCGAGGAAAATATTATGAAGAAAATTTTACCAGTTAAACCTATAAGCCAATTATTCCCAATACCTATAGTCATGGGATGTGAAGGTGTTTCAGCTGCGATGTTACTACAATTTAATCATTATTCTGTAAAAGCTACTGAAATTATGAGTAAGTGGCCGAAACATCCTAATAATCCTTATAAAGGATACGTGGGTCATCCACTATTGGTTAAATTGGGTCATCATCAAACCATTTTTCCTGATGCGTTTGTTCCTTATCTTACACAATATGATTCACATTTTATTAATGGTACAGGTACAAGTTTGAAACAACTTGAACACGTCATCAATCAAGGTCAACCCGTGATGATTTATCATACAAGTTTAGGTGCAAAGGCACTTCGACGCGTATTTCATTTAGATAACAAACCGACCAAGCTAGTTTCAAATATTCATATTACGTTATTAATTGGATATGATGAACATTACCATTATTACATTGATCCGCTATGGAGTCGTTTATCAAAATATATTATATTCCCATCTATCATTCCTAACAATAAACAAATTATTAAGATTAAAAAAGAAAAGTTAGAACAAAGTTATAACGCACCAGGTCAAAAATGTATTTATATTCAACCTCATTAATAATCATAATAAAATAAACCACAAGGAAATAAAGTTATTTCTTTGTGGTTTGCTATATTCCTACACTTATATATGAAATTCTACTAATGCATCATTCATTTCTTTAACTATATCTTGAGTTCTCCATTGTCTTTGATAACCTAAACAAGGGCAAATATAATGAATACCATGTTCATAAAGTTTTTTTCTAAAATGAACATGCCCTATAATACTATAACGAATAGGATAATTTTCATAAATCTGATCGAAATCATGTGTACCTATAAATGCATTAAAAAAATCGAAAATACGATGAGGTGTAGGTACTACAAATTGAGGATGCGTGACGACATGCGTCACTAGAATGATTTGCCTGTTTCCTACTTTCTTGATATCCGATTCTACCCTTTTTGCAGCACTTATAGATAGTTGCTGATCAGAAATAGACCAGTCTATACGAACTTTATCTTACCAAGTTCCCCCATAATGTTGTCCCCTTTCTATTTTATACTGAGAAAAACGGCTATCTGTGTAACTATAATCATAGCAACCTGTATGCCCTACTATCGCCCAAGAATCGTTAATGATATGAGGATTTCCAATTAAACACTCTGCTTTTGACTGATAAAATTCTAGTATTTCCGCTGAAGATTGATCAGTTTCATCTATCCAAAAGTCATGATTACCCGGAATAAAGACAACAGATATCTCACTATTAGCTTTTAACTGTTTAATAAATTGATAGCTACGTTGATAATGATTGGAAATATCTCCCGCAATGATAAGCATTTCTATGTCTCTTTGTTTAACAACATCACATAGTGTTGTTATATATGCTTTTAGCATTAAATGTGAATGTCGATCTATATGTAAATCTGAAATTACACCTATTTTCATCTTCACTACCCACTCTTTCACTTTTAATACAATAAACATCATTATTACATAGTCCATACTGATTGTTAATCATTGAGCATGATACAAATACTTGCTATTTCAAAAATAAAGACTATAATTAATCATAATTTTCATTATAAATATTCCAACATATTGAAATTAAAATAATTATAAGTAATAGTTATCATAGTCATACAAATATATGTATTTACTTATATTTCTGAAAATTCTTGCTTTATAATTATGCTTTCTATAACATTATGTTTAAGTAAACGCTTTCATAAAAGAACTTTTAGGGGGAAGTTTATGGCTAGGCAGTTGCATAGAGAATTGAGTAACAGTCACATCCAATTGATAGCTATTGGCGGTGCAATAGGTCTGGGTTATTTTTAGGTTCAGGGCAAACAATTGCATTAACTGGACCACCACTGTTATTCACTTATATGATTATTGGTATGATATTATTCGCATTTATGCGTGGATTAGGAGAATTACTGCTAAGCAATTCTAAATTTAATTCGTTTGATGATATCGCCGATGAATATCTAGGATCTTTTGGTGGCTTTGTTATTGGTTGAACATATTGGATTTGTTGGATTGTTTCAAGTATGTCTGATCTTACAGCTACGGGACAATATTTTGCTTTTTGGTATCCACAAGTCCCCCATTGGCTAACTGTACTATTCATTGTATTGATTTTAATCTCGTTTAATTTACTCGGTGCTCGATTATTTGGGGAACTAGAGTTTTGGTTTTCAATTATTAAAGTCGTAATAATTATTGCAATGGTTATCGTCGGTCTCGTACTTATTTTTCTATCATTTAAAACAGAATATGGTCATGCTTCATTTGGAAATTTAGTTCATCATCATGGAATGTTCCCTCACGGAATATTCGGTTTCTTAATGTCTTTCCAAATTGCAGTTTATTCATTTATTGGTATTGAACTGATTGATGTCACTGCTGGAGAAACAAAGGAGCCTGAAAAGACAATACCTAAAGCAATTAATAACGTTCCTATTAGAATACTACTTTTCTACATTGGAGGACTACTCGTCATTATGTCAGTCATCCCATGGTATAATATTGACCCAGACAGCAGTCCATTCGTTAAATTGTTTACTTTGATTGGCGTGCCATTAGCTGCTGGTATTATTAACTGCAGCTGCTTCTGCAACAAATAGTGGAATATACTCTAACAGTAGAATCTTATTTGGATTAGCTAAACAGGGATTAGGGCCTAAAAAACTTACAAAAACCAATGCTAATGGGATACCATACTTATCAATGTTCGTATCATCATTCGCCTTATTAATTGCAGCACTGCTTAACTTTATTTTTCCAAATGCAATACGATTATTTATCTATATCACAACGCTATCAACTGTTCTCTTCTTAGTTGTTTGGGCAATGATTATTATGTCTTACATTGTCTATAATCCACAAGAACATAAAGAAAATAAATTTAAATTAAGAGGTGGTCGAATGATGGGATACATTGTACTTGCTTTCTTCTTCTTCGTATTTATTTTATTATTCTTTAGCAACAATACCCGAGCTGCTATTTTTATTTCACCACTGTAGTTTATTTTCTTGTTCTTCTATTATAAGAAATATAAAAAGAATGCTGAGGCGCTTGCACGTAGACAAAGCACTTCAGATCAAAGAATTAGTAGAAATATTTAAATCTAAAAAAGGATCAAAAACCCATCCTAGAATGTACGTTCTGACCCTCTTTTTTTATTTCATAAGTTTAAATGGAATAGTACATAATATAACATTTTTTTGATAAATCAAATGCATTTTTAATCTTACACTTGTTTGATTGTGTAATAAATTGTGCCAAGGTTTTTTGGGAATAAATTCTGGTACAACTACAGTGATTAAATAGTTTTGATCATTCGCTTTTTTGCGAATCTTATCAATAAAACGCGATATAGGACGAATGATACTTCTATACTCAGAATGCAAAATAACAAGCCTTACTTCAGGGAAATGACGTTTCCACTTAGCCAAAAAGGCCTTTTCATCCTCATCACCAAATGTGACATGCACTGCGATAACATCATTATTTGCCAGCATTTGAGCATAGTAAATAGATTTATCTACTGCTGTTGTAATGCTTTGAATAGGAACAATCGCCAAACTACGATCAACAACTGGTATATCATGGACATCAATATCAGATCGTAATTCATCTGCAATATTTTTATAATGTACATTAATTCTTATAAATACGAGTACGACAAATGGTAAGAATAAAAGAATTGGCCATACTTGATTGAATTTAGTGACTAATAAAATCATAAAAACAATAAAAGTAATCGTTCCACCAACTAAGTTAAATGACAGTTTGATACTCCAACCTTTAGGTCGTTCTCTAGTCCATTTTAAAACCATACCAAATTGAGCTAGTGTAAATGGAATAAACACACCTACCGCATATAAAGGTATTAGGTTTTCAGTCATACCATTAAACACAATAATTAAGATAATGGCTAACACACCTAATGTAATGATTGAGTTAGAATAGCCTAATCGATCACCACGCACGATAAACATACGTGGCATATATTTATCTTTAGACATTGATGCTGCTAACATTGGAAATGCTGTAAATCCTGTATTCGCAGCTAAAACTAAAATCATTACAGTCGTTGCTTGTACAAAGTAAAATGCGACATTTTCACCAAATATTTTTGAAGCGAGCTGTGAAAGCACTGTCGTTTCGGTTTGTGGCATAATGCCATATACATATGATAATGAGACAATACCCACTAATAGAACGGCTAATATTGTACCCATCATCACTAAAGTTTTAACAGCATTTTTCGGTGCTGGATCTTTAAAGTTAGTGACAGCATTAGAAATCGCTTCGACCCCTGTTAAGGATGATGCACCAGAAGAAAATGCTTTTAAAAGTAAAAATAACGTAACGCCTGGTACTGCAGTTCCAACAGTTGACTGCATGTGTGGATGTACATCCCCAATAGCGACACGATATGTTCCTACAATTATTAGAATAATTAATCCTACGATAAATAAGTAGACTGGATAAGATAATACAGTTGCTGATTCAGTCAACCCTCGTAAGTTCATAATCAAAATAAACAATACTAATAAACAAGCAATTAATACTTTAAAGTGATACAAATTAGGAAAGGCAGCTACAAAAGCATCTGCTCCTGATGAAATACTCACAGCAACTGTCAATATATAGTCTACTAATAGAGAACCGCCTGCAAGCAATCCCCATTTTTCACCGAGATTCGTCTTAGACACCATATATGCGCCCCCGCCCTTAGGATAAGCATATATAATTTGACGATACGACATAATTAAAGCTGTAAGTAATATTAAAACAGCACCGGCAATAGGTAAAGTATACCAAGAAGCGACTGCTCCAATTACCGATAAAGTAATCAAAATCTGCTCTGGCCCATATGCAACAGATGATAAAGCATCGGAAGACAAGATTGCTAGACCTTTGAATTTTGTAATTTTTTCATCCTTCAAATCTCTATTTTTCTTAGGTCTACCGATTAAAAGTCTTTTAAATTGATTGAACATGACTCCTACCTCTTTAACTCTTATATCGATGGGTACACTATACTCCCATAAATTTAAAATGTATAGGTTTTTCACATATTTTTTAACACCTCATTTACTCCAATAGTGTTATTGTACACTTATTTTTAGTTGAAAATTTGCAACTTTTAACTAAAAAAACTAGTTGTAAACGATGTAATGTGACTTCATTTGAATAATTTTTCAAAAAAACTGTTATAATAAACTCACTTATTACATCTAAATTGTGAACAATAAACTGAAAGGAATTAGGTAGAGGATGTTCAATGAAAAGAAAAAAGTTTAAAATCACTGTCGTCACACTAATTATTTTATTATTTGTAGCCATAGTAACTAAGCACTACACTGCTCATAGTAAAAATATAACAATGCTTACAGATCATTCTCAAACACAAATTGATAGAATGGTTCTTTCAACAATGGAAAAAGGAGATATCCCCGGTGTCTCTGTGTTAATTATTAAAGATAACAAAGTCTTTATGGATAAAGGATATGGGTATGCCAACGTAGCACAAAAGAAAAAGGTATCCCCGAAAACAAAATTTGAAATCGCCTCTAATACTAAAGCTTTCACAGGATATGCTATCTTGCAACTGGTTCGTGAAGGAAAGGTCAATCTAAACGATAAGGTATCTAAATACATACCTGATTTTTATATGAAATATGACGATGAAAAACAAGATATAACCATCAAACAATTGCTCGGTCAAACTAGTGGAATACCTTTTGATATCACTGAAGAAAATCATTATTTTAAAGATTACAATACGATAGACCATATTGTTAAGTATGCAAAAGGTAAGTCGCTAAATCATAGTCCAGGTGAAACATTTGAATACTCCAATATGAATTACGATATTCTAGGACTAGTCATTCAAAATGTATCACACAAATCTTATATTTCTTATATTCAACATCACATTTTAAACCCTCTAAATATGGTGCATACGACATTCAAAACTACGAATGTCAAAGGTAAAGATGATGCGACGGGCTATGAATTATTCAATGGAAATGTAGAAAAATCTAAACCTGAATTTAATATTGGAGACACACCCGCCGCCTTTATGATGTCTAGTACTAAAGATTTAAGAAACTGGGTTAAATTTCAATTAAAGCCACCAGTGACTAGTCAACCTCTTATCGAGACATCTCACAAAGCTTTTGCTACATCTATCGGTAAAGATGATGCAGACGGTTATGGTGCAGGTTGGTTCGTCAATACGGATGATAATATTATTTTTCATACAGGAATACTAGACAATTTTTCATCTGAAATCTTGTTAAATCCTAAAAAATCTTACGGAATCGTTGTTTTAGCAAATATGAAATCTAAACAAGTATTTGAATTGGCGAACAATATAAACTCACAAATTTTAAATAATGATCATTATACAACACTTGAAGACAAGATAAATCAATCAAAAAGTGAATAACTTACAACCACAATCATTGCTATACTTGGTACGTTATTATTTACAATGTTAACGCTAATGAGATTTACGACGTAAACTTTTAATTTATAACGATAAAAAGCAATCTTTCATCACTTTTATCATCATCATTACTTTATTCACACTATTTAATATAGTGGCTTATTTACTTCCAATATTTATTTTCAGTGGAGCAAGTTGGTCATTTATCTTATCTTGGTTACCTTCATACCCAAAATGGTTAATTGCAAGTATCTATTTCTTTGTTTTAATGGTAACAGTTTGGTTATCGCTAATCATTCTGACTAAACAATCAAAGTCATTAGTTATCAAACAAAACATTTAAGAAAATAATATGAACATTTAGTAATCAGTAGTGACGCATAGGCATAAATTTTGTTACTTTAAGAGCGTACAATCAAATTTAAATTTAATTACTTTGTGCGTAATTGTTAAAGGCGAATATTAGAATAATTATATATATACTAGGAACAGATAGAAAAAGGAAGTATAGCTATGCGTAAACGATTGATTTTTATAATAATGAGCTTAATTGTATTATTGGCAGGATGCGACTATTCTAAAAAGGAAAATCAAACTGGTATTTTTTATAGCTTTTTCGTTAAACCTATGGATGGGTTTCTTCACTTTTTAGGAAGACTTTTTCATGATAATTACGGATTTGCGATTATAGCCATCGTGCTTATCGTACGTTTTATCTTACTTCCTTTAATGTTAATTCAAGTTAAAAACATGCATATGATGCGAGAAAAAACGAAAATTGTACAACCAGAACTAGATGCTGTACGAGAAAAAATTAAACACGCTGATTCACAAGAAGAACGAAATGCAGCTAATCAGCTTTTAATGAAAAAATATAAATCATATGACATCAATCCACTAAAAAACATGATTGGATGTCTGCCCGTCATTATTCAAATGCCTATTTTGATGGGCTTATATATGAGCTTGAAATATCCTACAAGTGATGGAATCACTAAGTATCATCATTTTTTATGGTTTGACTTAACTAAGCCAGATATTATTATGACTTTTATTGCGGCAATGATGTATTTTATACAACCACTTGTCAACTCAATACATTACCCTAAAGAACAGCGCAAGACATATTATTTTATGATGGTGTTTTCACCACTATTTATCACTTACGCCTCCCTACATTCAGCGGCAGCTATAGGCTTATACTGGAGTATAAGTGCTGCTTTCTTAATCGTGCAAATGCATTTTGCACATTCATATTACCAAAAGCTTGCTCGACATGAAGCGCTTCAATTACAACAAAATTTAACAAGTAAAGAAGCCGAAGACATTAGAAACCACTGATGAACTACTAAAAAAAGCACGATATACAGCACACGTTTAGAGACTATATCTCTACTTAAACTCGCTGTAAATCGTGCTTTATTTCAATTTATTGAAGACATTTTATCTTTTACAAGCCTGGATCTCCATAATTTCTCTCAGAAATTCTACAGACATTGCAAGTTGGGGTACGGGGGACCTCGGTGGGTCAACGAATTTAATACGATTTCTGTACCACCCTCATATTATTTGATAGCTAATGTTACAAATTCAATCGAATTCATCTAAATCATATGTGCGAATAGCTCAGAAAGTCGTCCTTCTTTTGGTAAATCTTCAACCTCTGGTGTTATACCAAGTCTAGGAAGTAAGTATTCAGGGAAAAGAATATGAATCATAATACCAAATGCCCCTCCTCTAAACGTTGAGAATTTCGGACATTTTTCTGTAAGCAGCGCATACACAAAAGCATTTGCTATTGAGAACCCATAATGTACACCCATCACTGTAATTGGAATGTCATTTTGATTATAGGTATATTTAGCGTTTTTCACATTTTCTGATAAGTTAAGTTTATGAAGTAATGTCATTGGTGGAGGTTCTTCGTCACGTTCAGGTGTTCTTGGCGGAACAAGTGCTTCCCATCCCCATTTTAACTGCACCACCAATAAATCCTCCTGCAATACCTGTCAACATGATTCTCCTACATGTGTTAGACATGATAACAACTCCTTTTTATTTGCATTGTTCGTTTTACCCGTTCAACAAATGACTCAAGCATATCTAACATTCCACAAAAAAAGTAGTACACATCTTTTTAAATGATAAAGATAATGGACTACTTATATTATTTATTGTGCTTGACGCTGGCTTTCTTTTGAATGAATAAGATTAGTGACAAATTCATTTACTGGTGTAGGGATTTTATTTTCCTTTCCTAATTGTGAAACTGCACCATTAATATAATCGATTTCAGTTTTACGATTATCATTAATTAAATCTTGATACATTGACTGATAGTGTGGCCCTACTTTTTCGTTTAAATCAATTAAATAGTCAAATACTTCGTCAACATTAAGATAGACATAATCTGAAGTGGCAACGTGAACAATTTCTTGAGTTATCTTGTATATTAAATTCTGAGCATAAGTGCTATCATTTAACATCGCTAGATTACATTATTTAATTCAGATTTTTGTAATATATCAACAATGACATTGACATTCTTCTTGCCTTCTGGTTTAAGATGACCAATTTCTACTGGACCTGGCCCATTAGATGAGTATGTCCTGGTTGCTCAATTCCAGCAGTCCAGGTTGTTACACCGCACACTATTCTGTCTACTGAAACATATTTTTGGATGATACATTCATGTTTCAAGCCATTCATGGTACATACAACAATCATTGTTTCATGAAGATGAGGATGAATATATTTGAGAATTTCTTCGAGTTGCATTGATTTTGGAAATAAAAATACGACATCATATAATGCATCTGAGGGAATTTCTGTTAGACGATGCATAGGTATATTAAAGTGATGTGACTCACCATTAATGTCAATGTGCAAACCTTCTTGTTGTATCTTTGTAATTTGTGGGTCCTATCCATCGATAAGCGTGACGTCATAACCATGTTGAAATAGCTTTGCACCGAAACCAGAACCTAACGCTCCTGAACCTGCAATTGCAATTTTCATTTATGTCATCCCCTTAGTTAATAATATTGTTTTAAAAATACTACTTCAGTAATGACTAGTCAATAACACACTATGATAATATTTCAATTTTCTGTTAATTGTCATTTAAAAATTAGGGCACACGACATGTGCCGTGATGCCTCTAAATGATTATATTTAAACATTCGATTGCTTTTTCGGAACTAAGAATAATATTGAAACTAACGCTAAAAATGCAACAAGTGCATTAAATATCACACCCGTGAACCCACCTAGCGTTAAATTAAGTTGAGACGCTAACACACTATATACTGTACTTGAAATGGCAACACCAAAGGCATTCCCTAAGGATGAGGCCATTTTGTACACACCTGAAGCAACACCAACCTTATCATCTGGTGCTTGTGCAACTGCAGTATCTGTGGATGGCGTTGCATAAATACCTAATCCTGCACCAAATAACAAATATCCTACAACACTAGCAACAATATACCATGTATTAGGTAAGAACGTTAAAGACAGTAAGATTAAGCCTAATAGTGTTAATCCACTTCCCAGTAATAATGGACGTTTAGGTCCTAGTGCTTGCAGAATCATTTCACCCACACGTATCATTATTAATACTGCAACTAAGTACGTAAGTGAAATATATCCTGTTTGTTGAGAGTTAAAATCTAATTGCTGTTGATAGTATGTATTTACAACGATTAATGTCCCCCCTGCAACACCATTAAGCATGAAATTAGAAACTGTTGCTCCTGTATATCCTTTGTTTTTAAAAATATCAAAATCAACAAGAGGATGCTTGATTTTATTTTCATAGATAACAAAGCCAATCAAAGAAACAACAAATAACACGATAAGTCCTAAAATGATTGGAGAAAACAAACCTAAGTTAGACGCTTGTGTAATGATAACATTAATACTTAACATGCAAACGACTAAAATAATTAAGCTAATCACATCAAACTTCTTCGTTTCTAACGGTTTATCTCCTATAGGTTCAGCTTTTGTTTCTGGCGTATGTTTGATTAAAAACATTGATAGAATCGTCAATATAATTGATACTATGAAGATTGAACGCCAACCTAAATTTGTTGCCATTAATCCTCCAAACAGTGTACAAACACCACTCCCCCCCCATGAACCTATTGACCAATAACTTAACGCTCGTTGTCTTGCAGTCCCAATATAATATTTATTGATGATTGCCAACGTAGCTGGCATAATGCATGCTGCAGATAGACCTTGAACAGCACGACCAATAATCAACAAACTTGGTAAAGGTGTGATAATGATTAAAACTGAACCAATAATATTGAGAATCAAGCCAACATATGTAAGTTTTACTCGTCCGAATTTATCTGCAATATCCCCTGCGCCTACTATAAATAACCCTGAAAATAACGCTGACAGACTGACGGCAATATTTATGGTACCTATATCACTGTTATATGATGATTGTAAAGGAACAACCAAATTAACAAGTGACTGTGCGAATAACCAAAATGTAATAACCCCTAAAATAATCCCCAATAATAGACGATTATCTCCCCTAAAATTTTTTGAAGTATCCATCAATCACTTACTCCTTCTACTTAAATTAGAAACCTTAAATAAAACGATACATCTGACCTCACAAATCTCTAAGTTGTTCTCTACCTTTTAAAGTTTTACATTAAGAAACTTTATCACACTTGTAATAACTTTTTAAATGATATAAACATAACGTAATGAATGTTCAAATATAAGATTATTATAAGTGTTATCTTGATTTTACAATCAATTTTTTGTAATTTTTAGAAAATTTGTAAATATAGAAACATATTCTACACTATC
The DNA here is from genome assembly GCF_900458815.1 of Staphylococcus saccharolyticus. Classification (NCBI taxonomy): domain Bacteria; kingdom Bacillati; phylum Bacillota; class Bacilli; order Caryophanales; family Staphylococcaceae; genus Staphylococcus; species Staphylococcus saccharolyticus. The sequence goes on along the minus strand of NZ_UHDZ01000001.1, from coordinate 516,461 downwards.
TACTTTTAATTTTCCATACTATAATTGATATTATCAATATATGACTCAAACAAAAAATGTATAGATGATGCTAATGTAAGTGCTTTATTTAAATGTAAAAATAAATTTTTTTGTAGTTCGTCGAAAGAAATTTAATGGGGATTGACGTTATGTTTAACTTATTTATTTTATTACTAGAACGAGTTGGATTAATTATTTTACTTGCCTATATTTTAATGAATATTAATCATTTTAAGACAATGATGAGTCAAAGAGACCAATGGCGTTCTAAGTGTCAACTTATCATTATATTTGGAATATTCGCCATGATATCAAATTTCACAGGAGTTGAAATAGAACAAGTTCACATCGTGTCTGGCAATATTTATTATCATTTAAATTCGGATGACTCAATGGCTAATACACGTGTCTTAACTATTGGAGTATCTGGACTTATAGGAGGACCTTGGGTAGCTATCATAATAGGTATCATTTCTGGTTTATGTCGTTTGTTCATTGGTGGTGCTGACGCTTATACTTATTTAATTTCCTCTAAGTCATTGCTATTATTTCTGGTTACTTCGGACACCAAGCCATCAAACAAAATACGTATCCTTCTATTACCAAAAGAGCAATGATAGGTGCTATTACCGAAATCATTCAAATGGGTTGTATCTTATTATTATCTAATGATATTCATCATGCTGTTATTCTAGTAAGTTTTATCGCTCTTCCGATGATAATCATTAATAGTTTGGAGACAGCTATCTTCTTAACGATTATCCTATCTACAATTAAACAAGAAGAACAAATGCGCGCAGTACAAACTCACGATGTATTACAACTTGCTAATGAAACGCTCCCCTACTTTCGCTCTGGGCTCAACGAGAAATCCGCGAAACAAACTGCTGAAATTATTTTAAGATTAATGCAAGTTTTAGCTGTAGCCATCACTAAAAAAAAAGATATTTTAACGCATATTGGTGCAGGAAGCGATCATTATGTAACAAGTAAAGAAATCATCACTGATTTATCTAAAGAAGTGATTCAATCTGGTCATCTTAAAGTTGCGCACTCAAGAGAGGAAATATGATGCCATCATCCAAATTGTCCCCTTGAGTCTGCCATCGTTGTACTTCTATATACTCATAATGAAGTAGCAGGTACACTTAAATTTTATTTTACAGAACAAAACAGAACAAAATCATATTTCCACTTTTGATCAACAACTGGCTCAAGGTCTGACAAAAATCTTTTCAAGTCAACTTGAACTAGGAGAAGCTGAAATTAAATCATTACAAGCCCAAGTTAATCCACATTTTTTCTTTAATGCTGTCAACACAATTTCAGCTCTAGTTAGGATAGATAGTGAAAAAGCACGTCGACTACTTATACAGCTGAGTCAATTTTTCCGTTCAAACCTTAATGATGCTCGTAATAATAACATTACACTTAAAAAAGAATTACAACAAGTCGAAGCTTACTTTTCATTAGAGTAAGCACGTTATCCAAACAGGTTTAATATTCATTAAGATATTGATGACAATTGCACAAATGCACTTATTCCACCTTTTATCATTCAAATTTTAGTAGAAAATTCAATCAAACATGCATTTAAAAATCGTAAATTCAATAACCACATTGATGTTATCGTGAGTTTAAATGAAGATTATTTAAGAATTTCGGTAAATGATAATGGACGTGGCATACCTCATGAGAAATTAAACCCATTAGGTTATAGTGCTGTGTCATCTAAGACTGGAACTGGAAACGCCTTAGTCAATCTCAACAAAAGACTCATAGGTTCATTTGGTGCAAAATCAAGCCTTGATATTCGGTCATCAAATGATGGTACGATTGTAAGTTGTGTTATTCCATATAAATATTTAGAGGAGGCAGACATAAATGAAAACGCTCATCGTTGATGACGAACCTTTAGCAAGAAATGAACTGCATTATCTTTTAGACTTAAATGAAGTGATTCATTTAATTGAAGAAGCTGAAAATATAGAAGAAACTTTAGAAAAACTATGTATGAGACATTTGATTTAATATTTTTAGATATAAACTTAATGGATGAAAGTGGAATAGACCTTGCCTAAAAAGTTAATAAATTGAAGCATGCCCCACACATTATTTTTGCTATAGCTCATGAAAATTTTGCGGTAAGAGCATTTGAATTAAACGCCACTTGATTATATTCTAAAGCCTTTTGACAAAGAACGAATCAATCAAGCTGTCAATAAAGTTTATTCTGCTAATAAACTGCAAAATGATGAACCCACTCAACCAATCAATCAACAGTTAGACAGTACAAAAACCGACGACCTTCATCAAACATAAGTACTACCGATAAACGTTGATGAACGTATATATATTAAACTTTGCTAATATTATCGCTCTGTCAGTTAATAATGGCATTACAACAATTAATACTGTCAAACAGCAATTCGAAACAACCGAAACGCTCAATTACCTATGAAAAGAAACTACCCTCAAATGTTTTTATAAAGATTCATCGCTCAACAATTGTTAATAAACAACATATCCAAACTATCGAACATTGGTTTAACTACACTTTTCAATTAACTCTAACTCAGGATTTAAAATATCAAATCAGTCAATCTTACATGAAAGCATTTAAACAACAATTGGGAATTCAATAATTGAAATCTTAAAAGTGTCTCTGATTCTCACCGCCCAATTGGTGCATTTCAACTATAAATATTTGTAAGTGAGATTACAAAACACCAAAAGTAACCGCCTTCATAATATAATGCAAACAAGCTTATTACAGAGGGGAATGGTAACTTTGGTACAATCACATACAGTCACAAAGCAAACGGCTGACAACAAGAAGTCAAAGAAATACAATGTATTTCAACAAGCGTTAACTTTAGCAATTATTTTACTTATTTCTAAAATTATAGAATCATTTATACCTATACCAATAGTTATCGGTTTAGTCTTACTTTTCATAGCATTATGTACTGGTATAGTAGTGAAATTGGGACAAGTTGAAACGGTAGGAACAGCATTAACAAATAACATTGGATTCTTATTCGTTCCAGCAGGTATATCTGTCATTAACTCCTTACCTATATTAAGTCAAAGCCCTATTTTAATCATCTTACTTATTATTACTTCTACAATTTTATTATTAGTATGCACAGACTTTGCTTCACAATTATTGGTGACGAAATCACTTTTCCCTTCTAAAGAAAAAATGAAGAAACAAGTCATATAGGAGGGTAATCAATGATTGAACACTTAGGAATAAACACACCATATTTCGGGATTTTAGTATCTTTAATTCCTTTCGTCATTGCGACATACTTTTATAAAAAGACAAATGGCTTTTTCTTGTTAGCACCGTTATTTGTCAGCATGGTAGTGGGAATTGCATTTTTAAAATTAACAGGAATTAGTTATCAAAACTATAAAATTGGTGGCGACATCATTAATTTCTTTTTAGAGCCAACCACAATTAGTTTCGCGATTCCTTTGTATAGAAAACGAGAAGTATTAAAAAAGTACTGGCTCCAAATTATTGGTGGCATCGCAATTGGTACAATTGTTGCGTTAATTTTAACTTATTTAGTTGCTAAAACATTCCAATTTGGTAATCAAATTACTGCATCAATGTTACCTCAAGCAGCCACTACAGCTATTGCATTACTTGTCTCTCAAGGTATCGGTGGTGTTAAAGAATTAACATCATTAGCTGTTATTCTTAATGCAGTTGTCGTATCAGCATTAGGTACAAAAATTGTTAAGCTCTTTAAAATTTCTAATCCCATAGCAAGAGGTTTAGCACTAGGTACAAGTGGACATACACTTGGTGTAGCTGCTGCTAAAGAACTAGGAGAAACAGAAGAGTCAATGGGAAGTATCGCTGTTGTTATTGTAGGAGTTATCGTCGTAGCTGTTGTTCTTATTCTAGCACCCATATTGTTATAAAATGTAAAATCATTTCTGTAATTAAACAAAACACATAGGCGTAAAATGACTTCATTACCCCTGTCATTTTACGCCTATGTTTTGTTTTGCACTTAAACGTCATACATCAATGGTTGATTTTAACTTAATTTTTGAATTTGATGTTCCTGTGATTGATCTTTCTTATTTTTACGTGTAGGATCTAAACGTTTTTCTAAGAAACGTAAACCTATATCAATGATGATAGCGATTAACGCAATTGGAATTGCGCCTGCAAGTATAAACGCTGTACCATCTGTAGAATTAGTACCTCTAATAATAATGTCTCCTAGTGTTGGAGCTCCTATAAATGAGCCAATCGCAACAATACCTATTGCTACTACAAGCGCGATTCTTATACCGCCAATTATAACTGACAATGACAATGGTAACTCTATCATACGTAACACTTGGTTTCTTGTCATACCCATACCTTTACCGGCATCTTTGATATTATCATCTACTTCAACAATACCTGTATATGTATTCTTGATAATTGGTAATAAAGAATAAAGAAACACGGTGACTACGACAGTTGTAGGTCCCAGCCCCATCGCTAACATTAGAATAGCTAGCATCGCAATCGCTGGAACAGTTTGAATAATATTAGCAACTGTAATTACTGGCCATGATAAACGCTTATACTTTGCTATCAAAATTCCAATTGGAATACCAATGATACATGCGAATAGCACGCCATATATTGACATTAATAAGTGTTTAAAAAATAATTCTAAAAGAAAGGCCCAGTTGAGTGAGTAATACTCGATGATTGAATGCAATAAATTGTCCTTCATTATTCTTGACCACCTTTCTCATTATCGAAATAGTGATGTTCTTTTAAATATTCTTCTGCAATTACTGCTGGTTCCTTGCCTTTACCATCTGCTTCATAATTTAACTTTTGCATTTCTTTGGTAGAAATCTTCCCTTCTAATTTCTTCAATGCCTTATCTATTTTAGGATTATCTTTAATTAATTTTTCAGTCGCTAATGGGCTACCATCATATGGTGGGAAAAACTTGCAATCGTCTTTTAATATTTTTAAATCATATGCTGCGATACGTCCATCAGTAGAGTACCCAACAGCAACATCTAATTTTTTATTTTTTAAAGCATCATAAACAAGGCCAATTTGCATTGGGCGTGCACTGGCAAACTTAAAGCCATAATCTTTGACGAATGCAGGATAACCATCACCAGCACGATTCATCCATTGAGTATCCATGCCTAAACGAAGCTTATCTTTATATTTCTCTAAATCTGAAACTTTCTTTAAATGATATTTTACAGCAGTTTCTTTCGTCACCATAAATGCATAAGTATTCGCAAATCCTAACGAATTATAATATTTTTGATTATATTTCTTTTTAAACAGTCGTTGCGTTTCTGACATTGCTTTTTTAGGATCTTTAGTAGGTTTAGCTGCAAGAACACTCGTTAATTCAGTTCCAGTATAACGTACTGCTGACATATTGACATCACCACGTTGTAAGGCATTATGTTGAATAATGCTAGATCCTAAATTTCCAATTAAGGTTGGTTTAATCTTACCGTTTGTTTCATGTTCAATCATTAATTTTTCCATATTGCCGATAATCTTTGTTTCACTTGTTTCGGTTGTAGTAATTTTGACATCATCTTTTGCGTTGCCATCGCCTAAGCCGGGTAGACTACATCCAGATAATACGACGAGGGACAATACAATGAGAATGACTGTATATTTGAAATGTTTCTTCAATGACTATTCCTACCTTTTCTTTTATCTAGATACTTTTAGGCCTTTGGGGACAACCCACTTTTCAACTAAAGAAAGAATAAAATCAATCACCAAGGCTAAAAGAGTAACTAAAATTGCAGCGCTAATAATCATCGGTGGTTGATAGAGATTCAGACCATTGAATACAAGATCTCCTAATCCTCCTGCACCGACATAACTTGCAAGTGTAGTCCAACTAATAACATAAACACTTGATAAGCGAATACCACTAATTATAAGTGGCAAGGCCAAAGGTAATTCCACATCTTTCATTAATTGCATCTTTGTCATTCCCATACTTTGACCAGCTTGTATAACGTTTCGATCAATATTCTGTACGCCTAATACTGTATTATTTAAAATTGGCAATAATACATATATAAATAAGGCGACAATCGCTGGTGTCTTTCCTACTCCAAATATTGGAATCATAATTGCTAACGCTGCTAAGGTTGGTATTGTTTGTAATACACCAGCAATCGTTAATACCACATTAGCTGTACGTTTCATTTTCGATAATAGAATACCTAGAGGTACTGCAACTACAATAGCAATCAATAAAGCAATCATCGAAATATAAAAATGTTCTATTGTTTTCGAAACAAGTTGACCTCCGTATTCTTGAAGAAATGCTTTCATTAATGTTCAACTCCCCTTTGTTGAAAACCCTCAGCCTCATTCACTTCCTTTTGCACTTGTTGTTTTATGTTTTTCGCTTGTTCTTCTTGAACACGGTTAGGTTCATCACTTTGATCATGTTCATTATTATTGTTTTCTTCTTCACCCCATATAGAATCGTAAACAATATCAACTAAATTGGCGCGTGTAATTAAGCCAATGAGTCTATCTGAATCATCGACAACCGGTACATTTCTTACATTACGTTTTAAAATTGTACGTACTGAATCTTGTAACTTTGTATCAATATGAACTTTATAAATATCACGTTGCATTGTATCGATTAACTCTTTACCAGCTCTTAATCCTTGGTTAATATCTTCAATATCTAAGAATCCTAGTAATTTATTATGATTATTAACCACAAATATTGTATCTACACGTTTTTGTCTCATAATATTGACTGTGTCATTGAGTGAATCATCTGCTTTAACAGTTACAGGTTTAATCATTGCACCTTCTACAGTTTTCATATTCGGACGATCTTGGATAAGACGGTTCTGACCAATAAAATCAATAACAAAATCATTTGCAGGATGACGTAAAATATTATCGGGTGTGTCAAATTGTACAACTTGCCCTTTTGATATAATACAAATTTTATCTGCTAATTTGATTGCTTCATCCATATCATGTGTAACAAATATGAAAGTTTTACCTAATTTTTGTTGTAATTCTTTAACTAAATCTTGTAATGTATCACGTGTAATCGGATCCAATGCCCCAAACGGTTCATCCATTAAAATAATATCTTGTTCTGCTGCTAAAGCACGAACAACTCCAATACGTTGTTGCTGACCACCTGATAATTCAGCTGGATAACGATCAAGATATTCCTCCGGTAAATCTACCAGTTTAATAAGTTCCTTAGCCTTCGCATCTTTATTTTCTTTAGACCACTTTAAAAGTTTAGGTACTAAAACAATATTTTCTCGAATATTCATATGAGGCATTAAACCAATTTGTTGAATGACATACCCAATACTTCTACGTAATTCAACAGGGTTCATATTACGGACATCTTTCCCATTCATAGTGATTTGACCTTCAGTTGCCTCAATCATACGATTAATCATACGTAATGCAGTTGTTTTACCACTACCACTTGTCCCAATAAAAGCGATAAATTCCCCAGATTCAATATCCAAAGAAATATTATCTACCGCTTTTTTATTCCCTGAATAAATTTTGGTTAAGTTTTTGATACTTAACATAGTTACTTTCCCCTTCCTGAAATTAAAGTGTCAAACTCCATTGTTATAAAAAAAGACCTCTAGCGCGATTGTTAAACAAATAGGTGCATAAGTTAAACAAAAGTACAGAGGCCTTTGCTTTTAAAATTGTAAAAATTTAAGTCGTCTATTTAGAAACTTGCTATGTTAAAAATTTTATAAACAGCGACATGGAATTTTAGACAGTTAGTATTATATACCTATTATTTATTCTGTAAACCTTAATAAAAGTATTTTTCTGCATTTTTTCTAAGTTAAAATAATTATAAAATGCATTAATATAAGTAATTATAGTACTTTCAAGGTTATTTTTCTTTAAAAAGCAAGTCAATAATTACAAAATGTGAATTATTTCACATAAAATTCAAAATATCTATTGAAAACCTATCACATTAGTATTATTCTCAAAGTGTAATAAGAATTATTACACCAAATCATCGACTGAAGATGTAGATTAGAGGTCAAAATTTACTATTACGGGGTTTTTAAATATGAAAGCTGCAGTATGGTACGGGAAAAAAGATGTACGTGTAGAGGATCGTGAGCCAAAAGAATTAAAAGATAATGAAGTTCAAGTAAAAGTATCATGGACAGGCATTTGTGGTACAGATTTGCATGAATACTTAGAAGGTCCAATCTTCATTTCGACAGATAAACCAGACCCGCTATTAGGTCAAAAAGCACTAGTGACAATAGGTCACGAATTCTCTGGTATTGTTGAAAACGTAGGTAAAGATGTCACACGCTTTAAAAAAGGCGATCGCGTTGCTGTTAACCCAACTGTATCTAAAAGAGAGAAAGAAGAAAATATCGACTTATATGATGGATACTCTTTCATTGGTTTAGGTTCTGATGGAGGATTTGCAGAATTTACAAATGCACCTGAAACAAACGTCTATCATTTACCTGACAACGTTTCAGCACGTGAAGGTGCACTTGTTGAACCAACGGGCCGTTGCAGTTCAAGCAGTAAAAGAAGGCGAATTATTATTTGGAGATACTGTAGCAGTTTTTGGTGCTGATCCAATTGGCCTACTTACTGTAATTGCAGCGAAAACAGCGGGCGCAAGTAAAATCTTTGTCTTCGACTTATCTGAAGAACGCTTAGAGAAAGCTAAAAGCGTAGGTGCAACACATACTTTTAACTCAGATAAAGTTGATCCTGTACAAGCAGTATATGATAACACAGAAAATGGTATAGACGTATCATTTGAAGTTGCAGGCGTTGGTACTACATTCCAACAAACTATCGACTTAATCGCTAACGGTAGTTTAAATGTCAAAGATGTTGTAACTGATGAAATCGAATTGGACAATATTGTTGAAAGTGGCTTCAATCAACTTGTAAATGATAAATCTCAAGCTAAAATTTTAGTGCGTTTGAATGGCAATCAAAAATAATTCTTTACAAAATATAGAGTGAAATAAAAAGAGGTTGGGCTCATCTCCAACCTTTTTTACTTTATCTATTTATCATTCATACCCTTACCATTTAAAATAGAATCAATATATTTTTCAATGCGATTGTGACCTATTTGACTACGTTTAGCCTGTGAAAAATAATACAAGTATTGATGTTGACGTCCTGGCGTTAATTGGTAAAACGCATCTTTTAAATGTGGAAATTTTTCAAATTTTCGTTGTAGCTCTTCAGGTACTTCATCATCATTCTTTTTCATGACTACTTTTTTACCAGCTTTTTCAGCTTTAATCGCCTCAATTAAATAATATTTTATTTCATCTTGTCGCTTTTTTATCTCGTCTAAACAATTAAAACGCAATTGTCGCGCTGCTTGTACTCTTTTAGTTTGTTGTATCAATGTTTCGTATTTATCTTCCAGTATTGCACCTTTTTGAAAAAGTAAAGCTACATAATCTTTAAATCCGTGTATCAGCACAACATTCTTATTATTGATGGTATAACATGGATGCACCCATTTATAATTCTCTTCAAGTTCAGTTTCATTAAAAATTAAATGTCTTAAAAATTGATAACAATCTTGACATTGACTTTCTTTAGCTAAAAATTGTTCCACTTGCTCATTTTTTTGTTTATCCACTGACTCTCACACCTTTTATCAAACTTGCGATATTTCTCTAAATTATATTATTATTTTTTATAGAAATCTAATCAAACAATATTAATTGGAATTTTACAAAAACATAATTTGACTATTATTAGAACTAGCGTATAATTTTTGTTGAATATGTCAACATACATAAAGGAGTATTTATGGAAAATAAAAATAAATCAAAAAGTAGTAAGATTAACCTCTCACAACTCGTCTTACTTGGTCTAGGATCATTAATTGGATCAGGCTGGCTATTTGGAGCATGGGAGGCATCTTCTATTGCCGGTCCAGCCGCTATTATTTCCTGGATTATAGGTTTCATAGTAATCGGAACTATAGCCTATAATTACGTCGAAATTGGGACAATGTTCCCGCAATCAGGCGGCATGAGTAACTATGCACAGTATACTCACGGCTCACTACTTGGATTCATAGCAGCGTGGGCAAACTGGGTGTCACTTGTGACAATCATACCAATTGAAGCCGTTTCCGCTGTACAATATATGAGCTCATGGCCTTGGGATTGGGCTAAACCAATGGGCGCTTTAATGAAAGATGGTTCAATCAGTACATATGGATTGTTTGCCGTGTATATTATTATCACAATCTTTTCTTTATTTAACTACTGGTCAGTTAAATTATTAACATCTTTCACAAGCTTAATTTCAGTATTTAAATTAGGCGTTCCTTTATTAACAATCATCATGTTAATGATTTCAGGGTTTGATACAGGTAATTACGGTCATTCCGCTAGCACGTTTATGCCGTATGGAAGTGCGCCCATCTTTGCTGCAACAACAACATCAGGGATTATCTTCTCATTTAATGCTTTCCAAACCATCATTAACATGGGATCAGAAATCAAAAATCCTGAGAAAAATATTGCACGTGGTATTGCCATTTCACTTACATTAAGTGCTGTGCTTTACATCGTATTACAAAGTACGTTTATTACATCAATGCCAAGTTCTATGATTCATAGTCATGGCTGGAGTGGTATTAATTTTAACTCTCCATTTGCTGATATGGCTATTTTATTAGGCATTAACTGGTTAGCGATTTTACTTTATGTTGAAGCTGTAGTTTCGCCATTTGGTACAGGCGTATCCTTCGTGGCCGTCACTGGTCGTGTACTTCATGCAATGGAAAAAAATGGTCATATTCCTAAATTCTTAGGTAAAATGAACGAAAAATATAACATACCACGTGTAGCGATTGGTTTTAACGCAGTTATAAGTATGATTATGGTAACGCTATTCCGTAATTGGGGTACACTTGCAGCCGTTATTTCTACAGCAACTTTAGTTGCTTACTTAACAGGTCCTACAACAGTTATCTCATTACGTAAAATGGCACCCAAAATGACGCGTCCATTTAAAGCTAATATTTTAAAATTTATGGCACCGTTATCGTTTGTACTTGCATCTTTAGCAATTTATTGGGCAATGTGGCCTACTACTGCTGAAGTTATTTTAATTATTATTTTAGGTTTACCAATTTATTTCTTCTATGAATATAAAATGAATTGGAAAAATACTAGAAAACAAATAGGCGGTAGTTTATGGATTATTATTTACCTTATTATTCTCGCTTTCTTATCATTTATAGGAAGTAAAGAATTTAAAGGCTTAAACTGGATCCACTACCCATGGGATTTCTTAGTCATCGCAATTGTCGCTTTAATCTTCTATCAATTAGGTACGACAAGTTATTTTGAAAGTATTTACTTTAAACGTGCTAACAAATTAAATAAAAAAATGGGAGATAAACTAAGAAAAACACGTAAAAAAGCAAGACATAAAGATTGGAAAGAACGTGACCATCAAGATTAAGAAAACTAAATACATGTTTTAACTACCAATGAAGATATTTTATCTTTGTTGGTAGTTTTTTATACATCAAAGTGTCAACATTCATTAAAAACTTAAAATTCATGTTATAGTAAGAACAATATTGAAAAGGGAGATGTCTTCAATGGTCAAGGTAGAAGTACATGGACAACAAGTTGTTAAAGGAATCCGTCAGATTGGTATTGATACATTTCTTGTCATTCCATATGCACAACCCTTAAACAAAATCTCACGTTTTCAACATTCTCAATTGTTTCATACTGCCCACTCAGATATTGATGCTACATGCACACAACCTATTCCACCGCAACCTTATAATGCATTAGAAAACTTCTTTTCATTTCAACATCATCACTTCAACGACTTTAAACAACTTGACAATTGTTTATATTTAAATATTTGGAGACAAGCAAACCACCATCATAAAAAACCGGTTATTATTTACTTTTATGGAGGTGGATTTACTCAAGGACATGGAACCGCACAGTTATCCACAATTAGTAGTGAAACAGGAAGATATCATTGTCGTCACTTTCAACTATCGCTTAGGTACTTTAGGATTTTTAGATTGGTCATATTTTAATGAAAACTTTGATTATAACAATGGTTTATCTGATCAAATTAATGTATTGAAATGGGTGCATCTTAATATCGAAAGCTTTGGTGGAGACCCTGAAAACATCACATTAATGGGCCAATCTGCAGGGAGCATGAGTATTATGGCATTAATACAGATGCCTGAACTCGATACATATTATCATAAAGTCATGTTATTAAGCGGCACACTCAAGAGATTGCACGTCTTAAAGCCCAACATTTCTCGGAATTAGTAAACACCCACTATTCTCAACAATCAGTCGCCGAACTCACTTCCCATGACCTCTTAACATTTAATGGACACACAGAAATTAGACCGAGGTAAATCACGTGGACTTGACCTTATTTATCAGCCTATTGAGGATTCTCATATGATGCGAGCAATTTCTGATTTCCCGATGCCTGTATTCATCAGTTATACACATGATGAAGGAGATATTTATATAAAAGAGGATTCTCGTAAACTTCCACCAGCTCGCTTTGTCGAAATCATGCACACAAATAAAGTAAATATTACAAAAAATGATGTGAAGACCGCACATCAACAACGACAAACTATCACGCAATATTATTTTAAACTTCCTGCTATCAACACGTTAAATCAACTCAATGCTCATCATAAATGGCTTGCACGTTTTGATTGGTGTCAATCTGATAGTCTTCATTTTAAAAGTGCTTATCACATTTTAGATGTTGCATTTTGGTTTGGAAATTTAGCTATTTTATCTGAAAATGATTTTCCTATTACACAACATGAAACCAACTTGAGTCGACAAATGATTAATGATTTAGCGTATTTTGCTACTTATGGTCGGATGCCTTGGAAACAATATAGGCTTCATCACCCATACAAACATATATATAAATAAAACCCGAAAAAGGTAAAGTTATAATGCATTTATAGTATAGGACTAAACTCGACATTAATATTCACCCTTGTATCACCTCCGTAACACATTGTCATCAATGCGAGATTAGATTTTTATCTTAAATACTTTTACTTTCAACCTTTTTCAGGTCTTAATTTTTAGCATAATGAATATTTTTCAAAGTTAAAACAACAATCAAACTTAATAAACCAATGATTGCACTCGTGTACGTCACATATTGACAGATAAGTGAGACATCACAAGTCCGCCTACAATACCGCCAAAACCTATACCTGCATTAAGACTCGACATATTCCAGCTCATTACTTGGCTTGTATCACCCTCAACATGTTCAATGATGCCACTTTGTATAGCTGGATTGGTACTCCATTGTACCAAATTTCAAACAAATAGTCCTATAAGTAAAACGACCGTCCCACTCAATACAAAATTTAATATGACCATCATCATAATAAACACTGAAATTGCAATGATTAACCAACGTTTACTTGTTAACTTATCAGCGAAGATACCACCTAGTGATGTACCTATAACACCTGCAACGCCATTAATTAATAATGCTATTGAGACAAAAGACAATTCATGACCACTTGATAAAATTAATGGATTAATAAATATAAATGTAGCAGAATTAGCGACAAGTATTAAAAACGTGATAATCAAATATTTGATGATTTCTTTAGGCCTTAAGATAAGCGATTGAACTTGAGTACGCATGTCTTGGGAACGGTTCGCTTCACTACCATGCAAAAGTTCCGCTTCTTGAAGATAGAATACGACCAATAACTAGTATCGTAAAATAAGGGGCTATCGCAATCATGCCATTACCAATAATAAAAACGACTAATGTCCATATTAAAACTGAGCGTGTTGCAAAGCGGTTTGCTAATTTCACTAATATATGACCACATATCGCAAATGTCAGTGCATACATCGTCACCAATTGACCTATCATCGCTTCAAATACATGAAGATCTTGACTCATCAAATTCATGATACCAGCTACCATCATCTCAACCATTCCCACGATAAAGACACTTAAAATAAGCGTAGCTGTACGAATAACCGTCATATTGTGACTCCTTTCTTAAAAAATTATTATTCAAAAGATTTAGCCCCAAAAAGAAAACAGCTACAAACCTTTGATACGTTCATAACTGTTTCATTATATAATATTAAATTAGGAATTGTGTAGAATAAAACCAATATCTATTCACTTTGTTTGACATCATTAGCGCGAGCTATCAATTGATGACGCGTATTAAAGAATTGTCCATAACTCATATAAGTAGCAATTAAAGCCGACATAATCGTTGCTGTTGTATGTATAAATACAACCAGCAATTGAAATTTAATTGCTTGCAATGGCTCAACCCCGCCAATAATTAATCCAGTCATCATACCAGGTATAGAGACTAATCCATATGTTTTAACAGAATCTATGGTTGGGACGATGGCTAAACATATACTTTCTCTAATAGAAGATTTTGATGCTAACTTTGGTGTAGCAGCCAATGTGAGTTTAGATTCAATATCCGAAATGTCTTGGACAAATGCACGATCTAAATTTTGATAAGCTAGATTAATCGCAATCAAACCATTATTTGCTAACATCCCACCGATAGGTATGACCTCATTAGCTGTAAAATGAATCGCTCCTGTTGCAATTGTGCCTGCTAATGGTAATGCAGTACCAATAAATATCGATACAAATGAAATCCAAAAGACATGATGCATCACTGGTGAAGCACGACTAATCGTATTCCATGATGCATTAATAATAATCACAAGCACACAAATCATAAGTAACCATTTGTCGTTAATTTTAAAAATATAGTGCAGTAAGAAACCTAAGATGATTAATTGTACAGATGCTCTAACTGTAGCAATCATCAAGTCTTTAATAATATGTAATCCTTCTTTATATGAAATAAAAATAGGGATTAACAATAGGAGAGCTGTAAGACATAACGCAGTATTACTCATCGTTATTCAACTCCTCATCATTTGAAATTTGACCATTTGTTATAGTGACTCTACGTTTAAAATGACTCTTACTCTGATCATCACTATGTGTCACCCACAGAATCGCAACTCCCTCATCAGCAAGTTTAAAAATAATATTTTCGATATTCTTTTTATTACGCGTATCTAACGCACTTGTAGATTCATCAAGAAGTAACACCTCTGGTTGATACATCAACTGACGTGCTATAGTAATACGCTGACGTTCTCCTCCAGACATATTTTTAATTTCTGCATCTAAATCATAATCACCTAGACCTACTTCTTCTAGAAGATGCTTTGCTTTTTCTCGATTAAAATCCTCTCTTCGTGCCACCGATGGAAATTTCATATTTTGCTCTATTGTCGTTCCAATTAATTCACTTTGTTGCATTAAATAACTCACTCGTGATCTCAACTCTTCTGGTTTGTAATCCTCATATGGCTGATTATGTAAATATATCGTTCCATTTGTAGGACTAATTAAATGATTAAGTTGTTTAAGCAATGTACTTTTACCGCTTCCAGATGGTCCTATTACGGCGATAGTATCCCCTGCTTCAATATTAAGGTTGATGTCATCAAGTATTGTACGTTGATCCGCGCGATAAGTAAGATGTTCAACTTTGATTAGCAAGACGGACGCCTCCTTCTATATAACCTTTTAGAAGTTACATTCCCTATTTCATAGGTTTTAATAAAATAAATTTAAAATACATAAATTTTACATAAAGTCTCTATGAAGAAAATGAATTGTATACTGACTTGAAATAGGTAAGCGATAACTATATTATGATGTGTTTTGATATAAAGGTATGTTGTACCACACGCAATAATTAAATACGGTACCATTTCAAAAATTGAAAACATATCGTATACATGTACTATTGTTTCAATAGCTATCGACAAAAGAACCACTACTGTTTTATTCCATACCTTACCTAATTCATGAATAATGAGATGTCGATAAAGCAATTGTTCAATCATAGGGCGTAAAATAACCATAGAAATAAATGTAAATAGCAATGAAATAGGCAATTTAAATAATCCTAATACACGTTGCTCATATTGTGTATGAGCTCCATATAATTTGATTGATGTGCTATGAATTAGCCATTGGACTACTATCAGCAATAGACTAACAACAATAACTATTTTAAATAGTCGCCAGATGTATTCTGTACTTTGATTAAATTGTCGTTGAACTACGTTCGTGAGTGTTCCTTTATGCATTAAATAGAATATGAATAGTACGGAACCTTGTGCCAAAACAAAACTGAGACTTAAAGAAAAGTGATATAGCCAATCAGATGGTGATTGCTGAGTTATTATAGCAGTGATACCCAAAGTGTCAAATACAATGATAATAGGTAGAATGCTCTGAAAAAGTATGTATAAAGGTATAAGAATAAAGTCTCTTTTAACAATGTGTTTGTCTTATTGCATCATCATTATTCATAAGCCACCTCTTCTCAATCAAAATCACTACCTCTTTTTAATATAGTAGTACAATTAGTTTAATTCATTTTTTCTACACTTTCATTGTAAAACGCATACATTGTTGTATTATTGAGTGTGAGAAATATTTTAGGGGGTAATTTTTATGTCAGTTTTGACTATTATGCAATTCATAGTCAATATTATCATCATGATTGTATTATTAACCATTATGATTTTAGGGCTCATATGGTTATTTAAAGACAAGGGTCAAAATCAACATAGCGTCTTAAGAAACTTTCCAGTTTTGGGACGTATACGTTATATTTCTGAAAAAATTGGTCCAGAATTAAGACAATATTTCTTTGCAAATGATAATGAAGGAAAGCCATTTTCAAGAAGTGACTATAAAAATATCGTCTTAGCAGGTAAATATAACTCTAGGATGACAAGTTTTGGAACTGAAACTGAATATAAAGAAGGTTTTTACATTCAAAACACAATGTTTCCTTTGCAAGCGACTGAATTACACGTAGATAATTCAGGGCTCATTTCAACATTTATATATAAAATAAAAAATGAACGTTTATTTAGTCGTGAAGAACATAGAAAAAGTACTGAAGTTAATCCTTTCTTTTTAGCAGATGAACATGCTGTTGTTTTAGGTTCTGATTTAAAATATCCATACAAAGTCAAACGTCTTGTTGGTCAATCAGGAATGAGTTATAGAGCCTTAGGTAAAAATGCTATTACTTCTCTTTCTAAAGGTTTAGCTAAAGCGGGAACTTGGATGAATACAGGTGAAGGTGGTCTTTCCGAATACCATCTTAAAGGTGACGGCGATATCATTTTCCAAATTGGACCAGGATTATTTGGCGTACGAGATAAAGAAGGCAATTTCAATAATGAGATGTTTATTGAGCTTGCAGAACGTTCAAATATTCGTGCCTTTGAATTAAAATTGGCTCAAGGCGCAAAAACACGTGGCGGTCATATGGAAGGTAATAAAGTGACAGAGGAAATTGCCAAAATTAGAAATGTTAAACCACATGAAACCATTAATTCACCTAACCGATTTGATTTTATAAAAAATCCTAAAGATTTACTAACATTCGTTAATAAAATACAGACATTAGGTCAAAAACCTGTAGGCTTTAAAATTGTAGTCAGCAAAAATGAGGACATTGAGGCGCTTGTTAAAACGATGATAGATATGGATACTTATCCAAAAGCTTTGTTACAGTTGATGGCGGTGAAGGTGGCACAGGGACTACGTTCCAAGAGCTTGAGGATGGCGTTGGATTACCATTATTCACGGCACTACCTATCGTATCAAGTATGTTAGAAAAATATGGTGTTAGAGATAAAGTTAAAATTTTCGCTTCAGGTAAGCTAATAACTCCTGATAAAATAGCAATTGCCCTTGGACTGGGTGCAGACTTAGTGAATATTGCAAGAGGTATGATGATTAGTGTTGGGTGTATTATGAGCCAACAATGTCACTTAAATACATGTCCAGTTGGTGTTGCAACAACTGATCCCAAGAAAGAAAAAGGATTAATTGTTGATGAAAAGCAATATCGTGTTACGAATTATGTCACAAGCATACACGAAGGTTTATTTAACATTGCAGCAGCGGTGGGTGTAAATAGTCCTACAGAGATCACTTCAGACCATATTATCTATAGAGAACTGGACGGATCTACAAAGAAAATCAAAGACTATAAACTTAAATTAATTTCATAGAAAGACAAAAACTATCATTTATACATAAAGTCCCGAACTCATCAGCTGTTCAGGACTTTATTTTTAATTATCATCATTCATTTTACTTTTTTCTTTTAAACCGTTACGTTTGAATTGTTTAACTACTCTGTCCATACTTACATGTTCACCCTTTTTAGTATCAGATGAAATAAACCCTAAGTTTTTCTTTAGCTTATCAATATCTGCATCTTTATAGTCAATATCAATATGCTCTACAGCTTTCTGGTCTTTGTAATCCACTTTATAAGTCACGCCTTTAATTCCTTTAAATGCATTTTCATCATTTTTAAACATTTCTTTAGCTTGAGACTGATCAATTCCTAAATCATCATACTTAATTGTCGCAAGCGTAGATTGTTGAAGCACTTCATCATCTTTATAAGTTAATGACGTAATGACTTCTTTACCATTCACATCACCTTCATACGTCTTGGTACGTTCCTTGCTACATGCCGTAAGCGCGACAGTACTTAAGACTAATACTACTAAAAGCAAAATCACTTTTTTCATTTAAGTCGCCTTCTCTCGTCGATTTTTTATATAAATTATACCACCTTTAATTCGATTTTGTTACTTAAATTATACCTTACTTGCTTTTTTATTTAGAAAATTCAAAAAATCAAAACCAAGTCAAACGAAAGCAACATCTAATGTTATACTACATTTAAATACTTATTATTGGAGGAAAATACGATGCCAGACTCTAAAGAATTACTCAAGTCATTAACTAATGTTAATGGTATTGCTGGACATGAAATGAAAGTAAAAACATTGATGAAAAATTATCTTATACCTGTGAGTGATGACATCATTGAAGATAATCTGGGTGGCATTTTCGGCGAATGCAACACATGGTTCTAAATCTATAATGATTTCTGGTCATTTAGACGAAATTGGGTTCATAGTTACCATATTGATGATTATGGATATATTTATTTCACTCATATCGGTGGTTGGTGGAATCAAGTGATGTTATCTCAGAAAGTTACCATTACAACTGACGATGGTTGTGAAATCAGAGGGATTATTGGTTCAAAACCTCCTTACTCCCTTTCACCAGAAGAACGTAAGAAACCAGTTGAAATTAAAAATATGTATATTGATAATGGTGTAAGTAGTAAAGAAGATGCCGAACAAGATGGCATTGAATTAGGCAACATGATTACACCATATAGTGAGTTCGAAACGCTAGCCAATGATAAATATTTTACTACTAAAGCCTTTGACAACCGCTATGGTTGCACACTCGCTGTGGATATTTTACAACAATTAAAAGACGAGGAAATTGGCATTAATCTCTATGCAGGAGCCACAGTACAAGAAGAAGTTGGTTTACGCGGTGCCAAAGTGGCTGCTCAATTAATTCAACCTGATTTAGCAATCGCGGTAAACGTTGGAGTGGCTTATGATGTCCCAGGGATGATGAATGAAAAGAATGAAGGTAAACTTGGCGATGGTCCGTTAGCTATCATGATGGATGCAACTAATATTGCGCACAATGGCTTTCGTAAACATATTAAATCAGTCGCTGAACAATATGATATTCCTGTACAATGGGCTACTACTCCTGGTGGTGGTACGGATGCAGGCAGTATTCACGTAGCAAATAAAGGTATTCCAACCACTACAATTGGCGTAGCATTGAGATATATGCATTCAAATGTATCTGTAATACACAAAGTTGATTATGAAAACTCAGTGCGTTTAATTACTGAAATTGTTCGATCATTGAATGACGACAGTTATCAATCATTAATGTGGTAGATAAAGGAGGAGAACATTGTTTTCTAACAATAATAGTTCAAAGAAAAGTCTTTTTGGTACCATGACATGCGCCAAATGTGGTAAAGAACTTAATAAGGATGAAAACATTACAATTAAAATAAATACCAAAGATTTAACAGGCTATACATTATTATCAAGTTGGACAGCTTCCTAATTTAAATATTGTGAAGCATGTTCCAAACAATAAGTATAACGTAGCAACGCTCTAAAAATGATTGTCTTTAATCACTTTAGAGTGTTGTTGTGTCTTATTAAGACTATTTTATTTAGTTGAATGTTTCCATCTATCATCACCTAGCATTTCACCTGGCCATGTATAAGCCATGACACCACCATCAATGCGAATTGATTCTCCTGTTATAAATGAACTATCATCAGAAGCAAGGAATGAAACCAGCTTTCCTACTTCATCTGGTGTGCCTAAACGACCTAATGGAGTAACCCATTTTTGATTACCGCGGAATGTTTTACCCGCTTCATCTTCTGATGTCCCAGCTAAATTATCAACAAGAGGTGTTTCAATTGTTCCTGGTGCAATGGCATTGGCGCGAATATTTTCACGTCCATACTCAATAGCTATAGATTTTGTAAAGTTAATTACGCCACCTTTCGCCGCATTATATCCAGAACGATATAAATCTGCAGCTTGCCCTGAGAATGATGCAGTATTGATAATTGAGCCACCATTATCCATCATTAACGGTAATAAGAATTTAGTTACGAGGAATGTTCCTCTCATATCAACTGCCATAATTTTATCGAAGACTTCTACAGGATATTCATGTATTCTACCCGCAGCATTATCTACCCCTGCATTGTTAAAAATAACGTCAACACGTCCATATGTTTTCTTTACTTCTTCAACAAAATCTTGCACTTGTTGATCATCAGAAATATCTACTTTATATGCAGTCGCTGCTTTGCCACCACCATCAATAATTGATTGCACTGTTTTCTCTAATTCATCAGAAATATCTAAAGCCAAAACATGTGCACCTTCCTTGGCTAACACTTTTGCAGATCCTTGACCGATACCCGTACTTGCTCCAGTAACAACTGCAATTTTATTTTCTAAACGTTTCATGTTTAGTCACTCTCCTAAAATGTATCATTCAAACATGTAAACTTATCTCTATTTATTAGTTGTCATTCCACATATTAATTTTTATTAAACTTCCATTTTATTATGATGGTGGGAGTAAAACAGATTTCGTTGTCCCACCCTATTTATTACAATCATTCATGTATTTAACTTTCTCTCTTTTAAATATATTCGAATTGCTTAAAATATAAAATTATTTTCAAATTACTAGAAATCTTTAAGAAAAAGTGTCCGAAAAATCTTCTCAATTCATTTATATCATGTAAAATAAAATTAAATAAGGTTAATATTTCTGAACTTACCGTATGAATCACAGGAGGCAAAGATGGAAGAAAGAATTGGTTTAATAGATATTGGTTCCAATACAATACGACTGGTAATATTTAGCTTTAATAAAGATACAGGTCTGAATGAAATTCTTAATATCAAGACCCCTGCTCGTCTAAGTCAATATTTAATGAGTGAGAATAAAATGAATGATGAAGGTATACATGTGTTAAAAGAAACATTAAGCAGTTTCAAAAAAGTGGCAACAAAATTTAAAGTCAAAGAGTTACATCCTATCGCAACGGCTGCGATACGTCAATCTGAAAACCGCGATGACCTCATAAAACAACTAAAAAAAGATATCAATATTGAAATTCAAGTCGTCCCAGAAGAAGATGAAGCTTTCTACGGATACTACGCTATTTCTCATACAACAGATATTGAAGATGGTATATCAGTTGATATCGGTGGTGGCTCTACTGAAGTTACATTATTTAAAGATAAAAAGCTTAAAAAAGCACATAGTTTCCCTTTTGGAGTAGTTACGTTAAAACGCCAATTTTTTGGAGAAAAAGATCATAACGATAAATCATCCATTAAAAGTATGGAAAAGTTTTTATCAGAACAATTTAGTCAATTAGATTGGTTAAATGATCAAGAGATTGCACTGGTTGGGGTTGGAGGTTCAGCACGTAACGTGGCTCGAATACATCAATCTAGTCATTCCTACCCTATTGGTGGCGTTCATAATTATACTATGTCACTTAAAGACATCGATGAAGTTTACAATACGATTCGTAAAAGTTCACGAGATGATTTAACGAACCTTGATGGTTTAAGTCGTGACCGCATAGACATTATTCTTCCAGCAGTATCTGTTTTTAAGACACTTTTCAAAAAAATAGATGCCACACAGTTTACGTTTTCTAGAAAAGGCATACGCGAAGGCTACGTAATGAATCTCATACGTCAACGCCATCCGGATGAATTTAAAAAAGAGAATGTTCGCCAAGACGCACTTAGACACTTAGCTAAGGAATACCACATCGAAGAAGATAGTGCGAACCGTCGTTTAAAATTGGCGCAATCTTTATTAAACCAATTACTTAAAGAAAGTGATTTGAAAATCACAGATAATGAAAAGAACTTATTTTCAGAGGGTGCCTATATCTATTATTTAGGAAGCTTTATTGATTCAGATTCAAGTTCACCACATACGTATTATCTTATTGCAAATTCCATGATTAATGGATTCTCTCATAAAGATCGTGTGAAATTAGCGCTTTTAGCAAGTTTTAAAAATAAATCTTTACTCAAATTTTATTGTAAAGAAACTGAATGGTTTACAAGTAAAGAAGTAGATACGCTTCAAGCTTTAGGAGGTATTATTAAATTTGTGAATGCGTTAAATATCTCATATACTAGTTTTGTTGAAGAAGTTAAACTTAAAGAAAAAAAAGATGACAAATACGAACTTTATGTTTACTACAAAGGGGAACCCATTGCTGAAGAATACCAAGCGAATAGACAGAAAAAGCACATTGAAAAGATTTTAAAAGGCAAGGTCTCTATTATCTTTACAAAATCTTAAAATTCGTATGATATTTTAAACAAGCACATGAATAAAGACTAATTAACGAGGTGTATGTAGAGTATGCAAACTCAATTGGGAGAAAAGGATATTAATTTGCCACAGTATTATAATAATCGGGAGCTAAGTTGGTTAGATTTTAATTACAGAGTATTGCAAGAAGCATATGATAAAAGTAATCCACTACTTGAGAAATTAAATTTTATCTCAATTTTCAGTTCGAATTTAGATGAATTCTTTATGGTTCGAGTAGCCGGACTAAAGGATCAAGTCAAAATGGGATATGATAAGCCTGAAAATAAGGCTCAAATGACACCTAAAGAGCAACTTGATGCGATAAAAATTAAGAATACTGACTATGTCCAGACACAATATGAACGTTATAATGAGCTCATTCACGAACTAAAAAATTACGATATTGATATGGTCAAGCCTGAGGCATTGTCAGAGTCACTCATTGAAAAATTAGAAAAAGAGTTCAAGTTGAGCATCTTACCTACGCTCACGCCGTTAGGTATAGACGCCTACCATCCATTTCCTAAATTAAATAATAAAAGCTTAAATATTTTTGTCGATATAGACACTGAAGATGCAATTAATTCTGCGATTGTACAAATTCCATCGTTAATTCCTCGCTTTTTAACGTTAAATGAAGAGTCCAAACAATATGTAGTAATGGTTGAAGATGTCATTACTTACTTTATCAATTACCTATTCACAGGATATGAAGTTTTAAATACATTTACGTTCCGAATTACTCGAAATGCAGATTTATCTATACATGAAGATGGTGCTGAAGATTTACTCATAGAGATAGAACGCTTCTTAAAAGAGAGAAAAAGTGGTTCAGCCGTTCGTTTAGAAGTTGATGGTCGCACAGCTGAAAACGAAAATATAGAGTGGCTGATTGACCAATTAGAAATCGAAGAAAATGATATTTACTTTTTAAACGGTCCGCTTGATTTAACTTTCTTATTTGGACTTGTTGATCATTTATCTCATAAGTTAAAGTATCTTACTTATGAGAAATATACGCCACAAATCCCAAGATCACTGGGTAATAATAATATATATAAATTAGCTCTTGAGAGAGATATCTTTTTCCATCATCCCTACGAGTCATTTGAACCTATTGTAGACTTTATACGTGAAGCTGCAGATGATCCAAATACAATCGCGATTAAACAAACATTATACCGTGTAAGTAAAGATTCTCCAATTATTAATAGCCTGAAAGAAGCAGCTGAAAATGGCAAGCAAGTCACAGTGCTTGTCGAATTAAAAGCACGTTTCGATGAAGAAAACAACGTTCACTGGGCTCGTATGTTGGAAGATGCAGGATGCCACGTTATATATGGTATGACCCATCTAAAAACACACAGTAAAATTGCTTTAGTCGTTAAACGTGTCGGTAACGAATTAACATCTTTCGTTCATTTAGGAACAGGCAACTATAATGATAAAACGGCTAAACTATATACTGATATGGGTGTCATCACTACGAATAAAGAAATAGCTGAAGATGCCATTAACTTCTTTAATTATCTTAGTGGCTACTCAACTAAACCAGAATACAATAAGTTGATTGTTGCACCGTATGATATTCGTGACGTATTTATCGACCGTATTGATAAAGAAATCAACAATCACTTACAATATGGTAATGGTAAAATTATGATGAAGATGAATTCACTTACTGATAAAGCTATTATTGAAAAGCTCTTTGAAGCTTCTCAGGCTGGTGTAAAGATCCAACTTATCATTCGAGGGATTTGTTGTCTCAAACCAGGCATCCCTGGTATTAGTGAAAACATAGAAGTTGTCAGCATTGTTGGACGCTTACTTGAACATTCTCGTATTTACTATTTCCATAATAATGGAGACGAACGTATCTACTTATCTTCAGCAGATGTGATGACACGTAATATGATTAAACGTGTGGAAATTCTCTTCCCTGTTGAATACAAAGATATTGGTAAACGTTTAGTTAACTATATGAATTTACAACTTTCTGATAATGAAAAAGGTAGATACCAAGACGATCATGGTGTATATCACTATGTAAGAAATAATCTTTCACCTTTAAACTCACAAGCTTATTTAATGCAAGAAGCGATAAAATATGGACAAGAACTTAGAAGTCGAACAGTCCAACCTGCAGGTCAACCCGTTCGCTCAAAACGTGGTGAAAGTTGGATGAGTAAATTAAGAAAGACCTTCAAACGATAAATTAACAAAGTATTTGAACGTTTTGTATGTAACTATCACATAACATATTTTTATCAAAATATATAAAGTTATTTTAAACAATCATTTAATATAAAGAGTTACAGAATAACAAGTTAACACTTATTTATTAAAAATTAACATTGTTTTCTGTACCTCTTATTTGTATATCTTTTCTAACGTTGTGGATGATTATACCATTCTTTTAAAAAAGCATATAAAACGTCACTATATCGAGCTAACTCTCTCGTTTCAATCTTTTCATCTACGCTATGTGCTTCTTCTAAACTTCCTGGTCCGTACAATATTGTAGGAATACCAAAATGTGCTATCCAACCACCATCCGTCACAGTCGTACTCATACCATGTAGCAGTTTCTTACCACGAATTTGCTCATGTGCGTGCTCCAATTGTTTAAATCCTGGATGCTCGGTAGGTACAGTAAAACTCGGGAAAATTTCTCCTTTATCTTCAATCATAGATTTACCACCCCATTCAAAAGCGAGTGGATTATCTCTCAACCAAATATCTGCTTCTGCAACTTTATTTAAGTAGTCCTCAATTTCAGCAATCACTCCTTCATAACTTTCATTAGGTAAATAATGAACGGTAATCCATAGACGACATTCATCTGCAATAAATGCTGGATGACGACCGCCTTCAATGACTGCAGGATTAATGGTATTGGCACCCGGTGGCATACCAGGACTCTTTTTCATAACAGCCCAATGACGTTCAAGTTCATTGAGTGATTGAATCACTTTTGTCATTTTTTCAATAGCGCTAGCGCCAAACAGTCTCCCACCCGCATGGATTGTCTGACTACGAGCGCCATCGTGAATGGTATTCTTACTTTTGACAGTAACCCATCCAGTGATGACACCACCTTGACCTAACGCTTGATTTTCACTAGTATCTAAGACTAATGCTAAGTCGCCTTTAGGTCCAATTTCACAAGCATGTTTTGTGCCAGCTTCACCTACTTCTTCTCCTACTACTGATTGCACGATAATGTCCCCCTTAGGACGTTGACTATCTTGATTCAGTTGCTCTAGAACATAGAATAATGATGACATGCCACCTTTCATGTCACTAACGCCTCTACCGTAGAGCCAGTGCCCCTTTTCTGTAAGTTGAAAAGGAGGATACTGCCAATATTGATCATCATCTACAGAGGCCACATCGACATGTCCATTAAGTATTAACTTAGGCGCTTGTGAATCTTCTCCTTTTAATGTCGCTACAATGACACTATCATTCTCGTATAGTTGTTCTCGTTGAATTGAAAATCCTAATTGCTCTAATAACGACTCGATTTCATCTTGCAACGGGTCAGTATTACGACCTGGCGGGCTTTCCGTATTGTAACTCACTAGCATATTTAATAATTCATATTGTCGTTGATCCAATTTTCATCTCATCCTTTTGTAAAATATGTGATTTAAAAGGTTAACATTTCAAGTGTAACATGAAACCTACTATCATATTTTAATATTGGAACTGTGTTTCACTTAGACAGGTCTTACGGTAACTTCATTGACATGACTAGGTTGTGTCAACGCATAGATGACAGCATCAGCAATGTTTTGTGCATCTAATTTCTTACGTTCCCCAAAATCGAAATCCTCGGTCATTGGTGTATCAACCATACCAGGAGAAATACTTGTCACTTTGACACCAGTACATGCGAGTTCCTTTTCAAGACTTTGGGTAATCGCATGAATGGCTACCTTCGTTGCCCCATAGACAGCATTGGTTTTAGTGACTTCGAATCCAGATACTGATGCGAGATTAATAATATGACCACTAGACTGGTTTAATAAGTAAGGTAATGCTGCTTGTAGTACATGTAATGTACCTTTAATATTGACATCAATAATAGAATGCCATTGGTCGACATCGTAATCAGTTATTTTAGAAGATAAACTTTTGCCGGCACTATTAACTACAATATCTACATGACCAAAGTGTTCTTTCACAGTTTGTAACATCTCATCGACACTATCTTTTTGAGTGACGTCTGTGGGTATAACTTTAGTCTCTGTGTTCAACTGCTTTGCTACAACATTTAATTTATTATCATTGCGACCCACTAAAGCAATACTCACCCTATAATCGCTTAAAGCTTTAGCTATTGCTTCACCTATTTCACTTCCAGATACTGTAATTACTGCTACTTTACGCTTTAACTCTGCCATATCTCTTTTCTCCTTTTCCTTTAAAATAGATTTTAATAAGAATATTTCAATCTTAACGTTTTTGTAGCTATTAAGAAATTGAAGTGTTTCTACCTTAGTATTGATAGAAGCATGTATGTACTTGAGATTAATGTTATAAATAGAACAATTATTTTGTGTTTCTTTAAGAATGATATAAAGTTAAAGTATAAAATTATTTATGAAATTGACGGTTAAAGGGGAGATACGAGAATGTCATATAATGATCGAGTACTACAATTAAGAGTGGATAAGCATCGTCCAACATTTGAATTTCGCTTTGAAGACCTGTTCTCAGAAGAAGAATGGTTAAATATGTCTCTTAAAGAACGCCAACAACAAGAAAAGACATTTAGACACGACATTGAAAAAATGGATGATATACGCATACCATATGCAAGTCTAAATCGCGTAAAGAACAAATTATTTAATGTGACGTATACTTATAACGGTATCAAAGCCAACTTTAAGCAAAATGAACAAAAAGGCAATTCTAGAGGTAGAAATAGATAGAATGGAAAGTCATCAATTGCAAACCTTTCACAAATTGATTTGTAGTTGTATACTAACTCACCAATCTTGTATAACGAAGACCACATCTTACCGGGGAAGTAAGATGTGGTCTTCTAACACATTATTCTAGATTTTAGGGGTATATAGAGTGTCATTGTTGCCCTCAATTTCTCTTTGAGAGCAAGTTCGTTCATCATTTTGGGAGTTCGTTAAAACATTGGTCAACTAGTAACAAGGGATTTACGTTCTAGACTGTAATAATACAATCTTTCTGCATCAATATAAGGAATAGAGTCAACAGTTAAATAGCCGTCTTTCATATCTCCTACCAACCCCTGATTAACGCCAGTGTTTACATAGATGTCATAACTACTTGCATCAGAGAAGATTAAATCTTCAATCACATTTCTCATAGTCATCACTCCAATATTTATTACTCAATTCCTTACACTTCACATACTACTCTTTTTCATGTAAATTTAAAGTATTTTGTGAGAATTTTCACAAAAATATCACTTATTTTTCCTATTAGGTTAATTTCTAAAAATTTTACTTCTTAAAGTAAAATATTAAACATATTAATTTTATAATAAATTTAAGTTTTCAACTATATATTTATGTAATATATCTGTAGATATCATCACGTACAGATGTTTGCATGGATAAACGCATGGTAACTACACTACTACCGTTAGGCATAAAATCTTGTTTCTCAGAACCATCAATAAATTTAACTTTACCTAAATGATAAAAATATTTTCCTTCATCGTCTCTTTTTTTACGAAAACAAACATATCTACATTATTTTTCTCATGTTTAAATATTTTTTTACTTCTGGGAAACTTAACTTTCGATTGGAACGTGTATACCACTTTAACTCATCTTGATTTAAAAATTCATCTTCATGCTTATCATAAGTAATAAACAAAGGAATAGTTTGATGTTTCATTCGATATCAATTGTACCAGATTCATCTTTTTCCCAATTTAATAATTTAACAAAATCTTCTCTTGAATACTTATTATAAAGAATTAAACTATTTTTTTATCTTGATATTTATCATTACTGTATTGTGAAAGTTCTACGAGATCGTAAAAAAGACTTTTAAATAGAGGTTTACTTAAGGATTTTTTAAATTCTTCATTTAAATAAACTAAATTTTTATTAAAGTCATACCATATGTATCACCAATAGTTTTTTAAAAAAGGTGAAATCCAATATTTTTAATGAAGTTTTAACATCTTTTTCAGTTATATCCTCATTAATAGAAAGCATCTTTTCAATTAATTTATCATAATATATATCTTGTTTTATTACTTCTTTTAAAACATCGATATCTACTTTTTTCAATCCAGGAGTTATCTGTCTAGATAAAAAAGTTAAATTTTTAAATTCATTGACAGTCAATTCGTTATTAACAAATTTATTTTTCACTAAAAATTCGTAATAGTTTTTATATTTAGAGAATATTACACTTGGATCGATCAAATTCTGTTCTATGAAATCCATTAACAAAGGAATTCTAACCAAACGTTCAAGTAATTGATTATATGCCTCTCTTATTAATTTAGGTTGATTTAACTTAACTGCATCTAAAGAATCATAGATTTTCTTTTTTGCTACCTCTTCAAAATTAATAGTTGAAACGCCATTTAAAACTGTATTATCAGTTAAAAATTTCCTATACTTATCTTTATTCTGTGATGCATCACCTGAAAGCGCTATAGGGATCATATAATTTGTTTTATAGTTGCCAATAAAATCTATAACTGTTAAAAAATCCTTATTTTCGCTTTTTCTTAACTCTCTTCCCAGCTGTTGAATAAATATAATACTTGATTGTGTCGGCCTTAACATCACAACTTGATTTACTTTAAGCTTCTTCTCTCCTACTAACAAATATTAAACCTTTTAACTCCTCTCCTGAGTAACCATAGTAATAAGTTTTATCAATCGCTCATTCGAAGCTAAATACTTTAATTTGAATGCATCCTCATCAATTATACCGTTTTGAATATAGTCAGTTACTCCAAAAAAGTGAAACGGACATAGTATCTCATTATCTAAAGCTTCTCGTAATCTTATCTCATATGCGATATTGAAATTAAACAATTCAAAAATATTAACTCATCTGTTCTTTCAGGGGGTGCAGTCATACCTAATAAAAACTTAGGTTCAAAATAATTAAATACTTTTTGATATGTTTTTGCAGCTGATCGATGTGTTTCATCAAAAACTATGTAATCAAAATGATTTTCTTTAAATCTTTTGTAATTATCATTGTTGGATAAAGTTTGAATTGTTGCAAAAACATATTTGGCGTCCATATCTTTATTCTTTCCTGTAAATAAACCAAATTTACTTTTATCTTCATCAGGAAATACTTTTTGGAATTCTTCTTTAGCTCTATTTAATATCTCTTCATTATGAACGATAAATAAAAACTGTTTAGGTGAAAAGGACCTTACATCTAAAGCGCACAAAATAGTTTTACCAGTACCGGTTGCGAATATAATTAAACCTTTGTTTTCATCTTTATTTCTTAATGAATCTAATGATTTTAATGCATGTTCTTGCATCAAATTTGGTTTAATGTCTCTATTTCCATCAAAATTTTCAATTATAGAGTTTTGTATCTTTTGCTCTTTGAAAAGTTTTTCTAATGATTAATACACAAATGATTCTTTATAATTTTTAATCCATTCTTTAATTAATGAGAAACTGTTTTCCATAATTGATCAAAGTTATTTTTGACATTATGCACCAAATCTCCATTCTTATGTGTGGACAACAATAAATTATATTCGTAATTTATTGTTAAAGAATTAGAAGTTAAATTGGAACTTCCAATTATCAAAGAAATATAATCTTTATGTTCAAAAATATAGCCTTTAGCATGAAACCCTTCAACATCAGTTAACTTAACTTCAACATTTTCTAACTTTAATAGCTCTTCATACATTTTAGGACTATTAAACCCTAAATGATTAGATGTGATTATCTTGCCTTTAACTTCCTTTTTATTCAGATCAAGTAAATGTGACTTTAAACTAGCTAAACCACTCTCTGTAATAAAAGCTACAGATATACAAAAAGACTCACATTTATGTAATTGATCTATAATAGTTGAAAGTATATTTTCTTCTTTGTTATTGACTAGTAATTTAGGAGTAAAATTTCCCCTATAGGGAACGCTTTTGTCTATAAATCCTTTGTACAATGATTGTTTAAAATCTTTGATTAGTTGATTCAATCTAATTCTCTCCTGTAATTATATTAACAGCTGGCACATCTGCTGGCGCCCATTCTATACTCTTCAATTCTTCTACTTTTAACCATTTAATCTCTTTATGTTCTGTTAATGTAGGTTGCATCTCATTTAACTTACATTTGTATGTAGTTAAATTTACTATACCAAAGTCATATTCATATGAAGTGGTTGTTACTTTTTCTCCAACAATTAGATCACATTTCACTTCTTCTTTAATTTCTCTTATTAGCGCCTCTTTTTCCGTTTCCCCTCTCTCAATCTTCCCACCAGGGAATTCCCACTTGAGCGGTAAACTCATTTTTTCACTTCTTCGAGCACATAAGATTTTATTATCTGAAAAAATTATAGCTCCTACTACATTAATCTCTTTTTTCAATCAAATCATCTTCTATTTTTAGTTTATCTTATCTTGATTTTAACAAAAATATTCAAATATTCTACTTTTAAAAAATATATAATTTATAGTATAATATTGTAATACTATTTTAAAAAGTCGTTTTTGTGAGGGAGATTAAAATTAGTAAATTAGTTACTGTTGTTATACCTGTGTATAACAAAGAATCTTTTATTGAGAGATGTATGCAATCTCTCATAGATTTAGATATGGATTATTCACAGTTTGAGGCAATATTTATTGATGATGTGTCAACTGATAATTCATATACAATTATTCAAAACTATGCTCAAGAGTATAACTTTATAAAATGTACTCCACTTAATAAGAATACCGGTGATCCAGCTATACCAAAAAATATAGGTATTGCAAAGGCTCAAGGAGAATATATTACTTTGCTCGATGCAGATGATTGGTTAGATCCACAAGGGGTACCTAAACTCATCTATCAAATGATCGAACATCAATCTGATATTGGTTTCGGTCAGTGTTATAAACATACTGATCATAATATTAAAAAAATTGCACGTTTTTCTTCTTTTGAAGAAGCTAACAATTTAATACCATATGAAATCCTAAAATTTTCCGAGCAGTCGGTCCGCCAGATAAAGTATTTAAACGTTCGACTGTCATTGACAACAATATTCAATTTGAACAAATGAAATTTGGCGAAGATAAACTTTTTTTCGCAGAACTGATAAGTAAAAGTCATCGTACATCCATGTCTCCTTATGCTACTTATCATGTGAATCGTTATTCAGATAATGTATCTTTAGTGAAATAGACTGATGTAATTGAGAAATCTAAAATCAATTTAAATGTATTACAACTCATTCTTCAATTAGATATTCCAACCTCTGCAATGATGCGCTTATTAAGTCGTATCATCGAAATGGATTATATTCGTTTCTTAGTAACTAAGACATTCTTAAAATCCGAAAATAAAGACTTTTTCTATAATCAATTTAACAAAGTTGAAAGTATGATAAATGAAGTTGGCTATGACTTATCTTCATTACTTATCACAGATAAATATAAAAATATCTATCAGCTGTTCCACTCTGATAAAGAAATGATGCGAAAGTATATTCACTTTTTAATATATGATTCACATAAACATAAATTTATTAAAGAGCATGTTATTACTTTTAAATTTCCAGACAAATTTAACTATCTTATTACACTTCAATCTAAATGTATTCCGGTTTATAACGGCACAACAATGATAGATGGTACTTTATATGAAATGATTCAGCTCTTTAAACAACCTCATATTGAAATTAATGCTGTTAAATTAGCTAAACTTCATGATGCTTCTATGCTAAAAGATATTAACTATCTAACTAAAGATAACTTTATTTATATTAAAACTGAAGATTTAAAATTTGAGAAAAATGATTATAATATTGCAGTATAATTCGATAAATATCACGCAGAATTAGTATTTGCAACTTACCCTAACTATAACGATAACGTCAAATTAAAACGTCAAAATTTTAAATTAGAATTTATAGCTCCAAATAAAGACAAGCATAAAGTTGAGAAACAAATTACTTCTGCTGACACTAAGTATTTAACTGAAAAGCCAAAGCATGTGGTAACAACGAAAACAATCAAAACATATACTGATGCCAACTTTAAAATTGAACATGGATCTATTCAAGCAGGAAGTCTTGTTACTATTTCGGACATGGGATATTCATCTAAAGGCACACCAAGATTAATTACACAAGATCAACATTACATTACCGCAAATAAAGACTTTGTAATGCCTATGAAGTTAGAGAAAAAAGATGGTTATATTTCTAAAGTTCCAAAAAGAATTAAAATTATAAAGAAATGTAAATTATATAGTGATGTGTCATTTAAAAATGACCCTATTCAAACTTTAAAACCTAATGACGAACTTAATATCATGGATATTAGTTATACTAGAAATCAAACACCTCGTCTCAAAACAGTTGATGGATACTTTGTCACTGCTAATAAACAATTCGTGAAGGTTTTACACTGATATCATAGAAGGCATGCAGAAACTATATATCATCTGCGTGCCTCTGTTTACTTTTAATCAATATTTAGTTCTTTAATAAAGCGTTTGAGCTCATCTTTCATACTGTCATCTTTCAATGCATATTCAATAGTTGTTTTAACAAATCCTAATTTTTCACCAACATCGTAACGATTACCAATAAAGTCATATGCAAAGACTTGATAATCATTGTTCATTCGTTCTATAGCATCAGTCAGCTGGATTTCATTGCCGGCACCTTTTTTTTGAGTCTTTATGTAATCAAAAATTTCTGGTGTTAGTACATAGCGTCCCATAATTGCCAAATTCGATGGTGCTGTACCTTGTTTAGGTTTCTCAACAAACTTTTGAACCTCATAGCGACGCTCTTCTTTTGAAAGAGGATCAATAATACCATAGCGGTGTGTATCTGTTTCTGGTACTTCTTGTACACCAATGACAGAATTACCAGTTTCTTCATATACATCCATCAATTGTTTAATTGCTGGTATGTCTGATTCTACGATGTCATCACCTAATAGCACCGCAAAAGGCTCATTGCCAATAAATTGTCTTGCCGAATAAATCGCATGTCCAAGACCTTTTTGTTCTTTCTGTCTAACATAAAAGATGTTTGCCAGTTCAGTTGAATATTGAACCTTTTCTAATAATTCTGTCTTACCTTTATCCTCAAGTACCATTTCTAATTCTTTTTGGTTGTCAAAATGATCTTCAATGGCACGTTTATGTTTACCTGTAACAATAATAATATCTTCTATACCTGCTCTTGAAGCTTCTTCTACAATATATTGAATTGTTGGTTTATCTAATATTGGTAACATTTCTTTCGGCATCGCTTTAGTTGCCGGCAAGAATCTTGTACCTAATCCAGCAGCTGGTATAATTGCTTTCTTTATTTGTTTCAATATGTATGCCCCTTTACCTACGTTGTTTATCAATTCAACTTAAAGTGTATCATTATTTAAAATGCTTTCATAGTAATTGTAACAGTGTATAATTAGTGAATTTCAAGATTTTTTCTCAATTCAATCATATAATATTCAATAAAGTATTATTAAAATATTTGGAGTAGGACAGAATTTATTGTCCCACCCCAAATCTAAATTTGTTTTGTCTTTGAATATCTGAATAACGTTATCTTTGTTGTGGCTCCGGACTATATTGAAAACGCTTGCTTTAAGAATATTTTCAATTCAATCATCTGACTACCAATACATAAAAACACCTGAGACAATGAATGATGTCCCAGGTGTTGACGCATTGATATATTTTTTCACAATCTTTAAACAAATAAACTGATAAATAAGATGAATATAATCCCTGAAACTGAAATAATAGTTTCAAGTAATGACCATGTTAGGAAGGTTTCTTTAACTGTCAATCCGAAGTACTCTCTGAACATCCAGAAACCAGCATTATTCACATGAGATAGAATGATACTACCTGCACCAATAGCAAGTACTACTAATGCAACATTGGCATCAGAATGTTGCAATAATGGTAAAAGAATACCCGTTGTGGAAACTGCTGCAACAGTAGCTGAACCTAGTGCGATGCGTAACACCGCAGCAACAATCCAAGCAAGTAAAATCGGTGACATGTTTGAACCTTCAAACATTTTAGCAATTGTATCACCTACACCTCCATCAATGAGTACTTGTTTAAACGTACCACCACCACCGATGATGAGTAGCATCATACCAATGGGATAAATTGCATTGGTAACAGACTCCATAATATATTCCATTTTGCGTCGTCTCATTACACCCATAGAAAAAATCGCGAAGACAACTGCTATAAGCATTGCAGTACCAGCTGGACCAATCAAGTAAATGATTTGTTCAAACCAACTTTTAGCTTTTTCATGTCCAGTAATAAGTTGAACCAATGTAGAAATTAACATCAAGATAACTGGTAAAATAGCCGTTAATAAGCTTAAACCGAAACTTGGCATGTCTTCTTCTTTAAATTCCTTTTGTGTACCTAGTGATGAAATATCTCCTTCTCTTGTATAAGCAGAAGGTGCAATCTTTTGTGCAAACTTATTAAAGAATGGTCCAGCAATTAATGTAACTGGTATAGTGATAATCATTCCGTACAATAATACTTCACCAATATTGGCCTTTAATTCTTTGGCTATCACTACCGGTCCTGGATGTGGTGGTAACAAGCCATGCGTCACTGATAGTGCTGTAACCATGGGGAGCCCTAATTTTAAGATTGAAACATTTGCACGTTTTGCTACTGTAAAGACAAGTGGTATTAATAATACTAACCCTACTTCAAAGAATAGCGCGATGCCAACAATAAATGCAGCGACAAGCATCGCCCACTGCACATGTTTTTTTCCAAATTTAGCTATGAGGGTATCAGCAATTCGAGTGGCACCTCCACCGTCAGCTAATAGCTTTCCTAAAATCGCACCCAGTCCAAAGATTAGCGCAATATGACCTAGCGTACTTCCCATACCTTTTTCTACGGTTTCCATAATTTTATTTAATGGCATACCTAGGAGCAAAGCTGTGATAATGGAAGTAATAATTAATGAAATAAACGTATTAATCTTTATGAAAATAATTAAAGTAAGTAAAATAACAATGCCTAATACAACGCTTATGAGTGGCCAAATTTCTCCAAACATAACATTCCCCTTCTTTCTCTTTTAAGTATCTAGTTGTAAAGTAATTAGGTTAAATTCATAGTTAATCACTTATATGTTGACGTTGAAACTGAGCAATATCATTATAATTGTCAGTCATAGAGCGACTAATATTAATAAAGATTTTGACTAATTTTTGATAAATGGCTACCATATCTTTATTAGGTTGATGAACATGTGTTGTACCAACCATATCTTTAATTATTGAAACATCTTCAATTTCTCCTAATGCTTTAAGTCCAAGCACACATGCACCTATACATGAGCTTTCATAACTTTCAGGTACAATTAAATCTGTATCAAAGATATCTGCCATCATTTGTCTCCATATTTCACTTTTTGCAAAACCACCAGTTGCTTTAATCGTATTGGGCGTTTCATTCATGACTTCAATGAACGCGAGGTAAACAGTATATAAATTGTATAGTACGCCTTCCAACGCTGCTCGAATCATGTGTTCCTTTTTATGAGATAAAGTTAAACCGAAGAATGATCCTCTAGCATCAGCATTCCATAATGGTGCACGTTCGCCAGCTAGATAAGGATGAAAAATAAGACCCTCTGCACCTGGTTTCACTCTGCTAGCAATTTGCGTTAATACATCATATGGATCAACACCTAAACGTTTGGCTGTTTCAACTTCACTCGCTAAAATTTCATCTCTAAGCCATCTTAAGATTACACCACCGTTATTAACTGGACCTCCGATTACATAATGTTCTTCATCAAGGACGTAACAAAAGATTCGCCCTTTGTCATCAGTTCTCGGCTTATCGATAACTGTACGTATCGCACCTGATGTTCCTATAGTCACTGCAACTTCGCCTAGATGATAACTATTCACACCCAAATTTGATAACACATCATCACTGGCTCCAACTACAACTGGTGTGTTTTCATCAATACCCATTAGCGTTGCATAACGTTTTTTCATACCTTTTAAAATGTGTGTTGTTGGAACAGGATTTGGTAATTGTGAATTATTGATACCTAATAATTTGAGCGCCTCATCATCCCAGGTTAATTGTTCTAAGTTAAACATGCCTGTCGCTGAAGCCATTGAATAATCAATAACAAATTGCTCATACAATTGATAAAAGATATATGTTTTAATATCAGCGAACATAGATGTTTGTTTAAATATTTCAGGTTCTTCATGCTTCATCCAAAAAACTTTTGACAATGGTGACATGGGATGAATCGGTGTGCCTGTTCGTTGATACAATTCAAAACCATTGTGTTCGTTCTCAATTAAATTAGCAAAACGATTCGCACGATTATCTGCCCATGTGATATTCTCAGTTAAACGTTGATACTGTGCGTCCATCGCAACTAAACTATGCATTTGAGCGCTGAATGAAATCAATTTGATATCTTCCTTAGCAACGCCTGATTCTCTAACAATATATTTGACTGTCATTAATACTGCATCAAATATTTCATCTGGATTCTCTTCAGATACATCTACGTTTGGTGTATGTAAGTCGTAACCTATATTATGTTTCATTACAAACTGACCATGTTCATTATAAAGTACTGATTTAGTGCTCGTTGTACCAATGTCTACATCAATCATATATTTCATTATTGATTCCTCTTTTCTTTCAAATTAACGTAACCAAAATCCTTAGATATCTTTACCTACATCATCGAAGTTTAAATGAAACGCTTCTTTTAATTTATCTACATCATAATATTCAATTGCATCAATAAATACTTGATGGTTTCGATGTATTCTGTCGAAATCATGTGGGTGAGTATTCATACGATGTCTCATAGATAATAATATAAGTAACTCCATCACTGGTTTTAAATGGCTCCAAAATATTTTGAGATATTGATGATTTGCAGCAGATATCATAACTTCATGGAATTCGAGATCGTGTTGTGTAAATGATTCAGCATCTCCAAATTGAACTGCAACTTTCATCATTTCTAATTGTTTCTTCATTTCTTTAACAATATTATACGTATCCTCACCTTTTAATCTTGAAAATGCGAATGATTCAAGCATCAAGCGTAAATCATACATTTCTTTCTTCTCATTTTCACCAAAAGAAAGAACACGAGCACCCATTCGTTCAAGTTGAATAAGCTGATCAGTTTGAAGTAATTTAAATGCATCACGTACTGGCGAGCGACTCACATTAAACTGTTGCGCCACTTGATTCTCAGAGAGTAATGTTTCGGCTTCAATATCACCACTTACAATACCTAAACGTAGTTCAGCAGCAATCACTTCTCCTCTTGTTAGGCTCTCTAACCATTTTGTAGGATATCCATAAGTCACTTTTCCACCCCCATTGTTTAACGTTTTATCTTGTATACAAGTATAGTAATATACATAAAATATTTCACAAACGCTTTCTTTTGAGACTTAAAAAACCCCAGTCATTGATATAACTAGGGATGATAGACACGAGTGAAACTTAATGTTTAGCTATCTCCACACAAAAGTGTGTTTCGTGACATTTAGGACATATAAACTTTCGAGTTTTAGGAGTATGCTGTGCCTTAATAAATTCAAATGTTGTAAGATTAAATACATTTTGACAATTGAGACATAAATATGAAACCTTACTTTTATAGTAATGTGTGAGTCCAATGGCATAGAAGATTGAGATGGAGATAGTTGATACTACAGGTGTCTTACTTTTAGTGACCATTGTCGCAATTAATCTAGCATATTGAATTGAACCAATGATTCCAGTGCTTATCCTAACGTTTTTCTAAAGTTTTTAAGATTGTGTGATTCTTTCATAATATAATCTATGTCACGCAAATGATGAATAGGAGATAATGACGTTGTATTAATATAATTGCGAATACTTGTAATTTTATTAATCATACTTTCTTTTGTACGAATCGATTTACGTAATTCTTCTTCTTTGATTTCAAGTATTGCATTAAGTGTTTTTAATGTTTCCTCATTCTTTAATAGTGTTTTAACTTCTTTAATTGAACATCCCAATTCTTTAAGAACAATAATAAGTTCAAGCTTTTCAACTTCTTCATCTGTGTAAAGACACCTGTTTGAATCAGATACTTGATGCGGACTTAGAATTCCTTGATTATCATAATATTGCACTGTACGTACTGATGCATTACAAGCTTTTGCTATATCTCCAGTAGAATATATGGACATAGATGTTCACCTCCTATCTACACCTTAACCAATGACGTTACGTCACGAGCAACCCTTTTTTTAATAATTAAGACTCCCTACCGTCTTAATTATTTAGAAATCCTATCTTTAATATGGTCAACAACACCAATTTGGTCATCTGACTGTGTTTCTAATATACTAGGAAAATCAATGTAACCGATACCAGGATAAACAATTTCTTTCGTTTCACCACCTAGTTCTTTAAAGCGTTCTAAAGTTGCTTTTGAATCGGTATAGGGAATAATTTGATCTTCTTTACCTAACATAAAGAGTATTTCGGAAATTGATTTATTTTTTCAATATCTGGTAGATAATCTGTGTTAATGGTATAAAGCATATCCGTGATAATTGTTTTAATTGGTGCGACAAACTGAATTAAATCTAGTGCATTTTCTTTTTTCGCGTAAATGGTTTTATCTAGTATATATTGAGGTAAGTTTTTTACTGCTTTCATTTCATCTTTTAATATACCCCTCTTATTCTCACTAGTAAATAAACGTGCTAGCATACTAGCATCTGGCGTAATTTTAGCAGCACTATGTAAATAAATTAAGTGTGATACTGGTAATGTATTGTATTTAAGTAATCTAGTAGCAATCATTCCTCCCATTGAATACCCTACGATACTAAGTTCTTTAATATGTTGTTCTTCAACAATTTGTGTTAACACATTATAAATACGCTCAGCATAATCATCTAACGTATACGTATTACGGTCTAATTCTGAACTTTTGCCTCTACTAGGACAATTAACAAATATCAATTTGAATTCTCTAAAGTAAGGTTCAAACATAGTCATAATTTTATAAGTTAACAATGCACCGTGAATAAACACAATAACATCATTAGAATGACAGTCTCCTGCAAAGGCAACTTCACTATATTCATCTTTAAATTTTTTAAGTGAATAAACTTTTGTTGTAAAATTTCGCTTAATCATATACATACTCATATTTCTAATATATTGATTATTATAATATTATCATATGATTGATTTTCATATAGTTTTTACAACTACATGACTAAAATCATTTAAAATTGAAAAGACATTGAGTACAAACCCTTCCAATAATTAATATAAAATTAACACTAACATAACATTTAATTAAAAAATGACTACTACTCTTTAACTAAGGAGCAAAGTTTTACTTTAAATTAATGTTTAATTGATACTTGGTTTACACATCATATCACCTAGGAGGCTCTTTATGATTATTTCAAAAAAATTAACATTTATTACTTTAGGTATTCTTGCACTAATACTTATGATTTCATTGATGATGGATCAAACAATATCAAATCATTTGATGAATCAAGATTCTTTATTTGGTACGATATTCCAAAATTACGGTCTATTTCCACCAACGCTCGTACTTATCATCTCGATGATTACTTTTAATTTTTATATCTTTTCTACTTTAGAAAATAAATTTTCCAAAACGATAATTATTCTTATTTCTTTTGTGTTTACGCTGATTAAAACAAATGTACTTGTTTCAGAGACTGCACAATATATTATGTCTACATCAGACAATATTAAAAAACATAAACCTATGGGTATGGCTAACAATGAAGGTAACGCAGGCCATGCTCTATCACTAGGTGTAAGTTTTTTTATCTCACTGATTATTCTTGTTGTTATTACTTTTATATGTTATCAATTTTGGTTAAAAAAAGTGGATAACTTTGAATTATGTCGCTTATTCAAAGTATCACTCATTAGCTTTATCGTCCTATTCATTGGTTTAGAATTAGTGGATAGTATGAAGGAACTATGGGGCCGTGTTAGACCCTATGAAATAGGTTTAAAAGGTGGTCAGTTTACAAATTGGCTCACAATTAATGGTAATACAGGACATAGTTCTTTCCCATCTGGACATACCGGAAATGGTGCATTCTTAATGTTCTTAGCGTTTTACTTTAGAAAATTATCATCACAAAAAGTAATGTTTGGAATTGGTATGACATATGGCATTTTAATGGCAATAAGCCGAATTCGTATAGGTGCACATTTCACTAGTGATGTAACAATGAGTTTATTCATCATGTTCTTACTTATGATTTTCGCAGATTTCATGATTAATAAAGTCACTGCCAATATAGATTCGCTGATGAATCACAATCAATAAGAAACTAGCTAAACTGAAGTCAAAGGAACCGTAGATTTTAGTACATCTACGGTTCCTTTTCAATATTTGTTATTCAATTTTACCAATTTATATACATCTAAACTTTAACATAGTAGCTTAGCTTTCACTTTCTGAGATTTCTGAATGAATGCGCTGCATTTTACTTTCAACATTTGTAATATCAGACGCACATTGTTCTAATAGACCTTTGTATTTCTCAGTGTCAGCGTCATTTTTATAACGAATTTTATGTTCTAGACTTGCCCACATGTCCATTCCAATAGTGCGTATTTGAATTTCTACAGGTGTTACTTCTACAGAATCTGCTAAAAATACAGGAATTGAAACAACGATATGCAAACTGCGATAGCCATTTTCTTTAGGATGTTCAATATAATCCTTCCGCTTCAATAACTTTACATCTTCTTGTCTTAATAACATTCTCTCAATCACATATATATCATCAAGGTAATTACATACCACTCGAATTCCAGCAATATCCGTAATATTTTCTTTAGCGCTCTGTGCACTTACTTCAAGACCTTTACGATTTAGCTTTTTAACTAAACTATGCATTTCTTTTACACGTCGTTCCATATGATGAATAGGATTATGCTTAAATCGATGGTTGAAGTTATCATCTAATATACTTAATTTCGTACTTATTTCTTTAAGTGCTGAAGAATAAATATGATCTAATTCAACAAAGCCCACTAAAGTATCAAACGCTTCATCATTATTTTTAAAGTTACTTAAACTATTTTTAAACTCATTTTTTAGTTCTTCGATATAAAGTGAAGGCTTTCTTTCTACGTACATATTTCTCAACCTCCGTTTTCTATTCATCACCATTATATCGAAATTTAATTTGATAATTAAATGTTAGCTCATATTACATTCGTCTTAAGGCTTTTTTACGATAAGAAAACCGCATAAGCACAAAGCTTACACGGTTACTAATCATCTATTCATTTTTGTTATGTTCAACAACTTTTGTACCTTTATTATCAGCAATTTCTTTTGCTCGTTTGATAGCTTCAGCTTTGGTACCAAACGTATCTGAAGCTTGCTTAGCATCTGTTGTCTTCACTTTCCATTCTTCATCTTCAAAGTACACATGCACGTTTTCATCATTTAATTTAGGATTAGCTGATGGGTCTTTCTGATGTTGAGTAATATGTTTATTTTTCAATTCTTCTAAGTCGTCCTTAGATGCATCTTGATACCATTTTTCTGCCTGTTGTGTAGCAATTGGAATAACATCAGATTCTTTATAACCATCTTTTAACATCGCATTACCAATATCAATCGCTTTCTTACGTTCAAGTTCTGCAAAGTTCTTCCAACTTTGAGGATAATCTTTCATTGTCCAAGGCATAGTCTAACCTCCTCAATCATTTAATAAACATTACCACCAAATCTATCATTTGAAACGATTGAAGTCTTCAATTTAAAATGTATTCTTGCCAGTATAATTAATATCTTTACGTTGTTCGGCACAGTTACGTTGAATATTCATTAATGACGCGCGCATATAATTATATTGTGGTAAATGACTCATATTTCTAACGTTTAAATCTGATTGAAATTGAAAATGCTTAGCAATATTTTCAAACACAACTAAATATTCTCCCATTTGATCATCGGTAATAGTTTGACGATGTTTA
This sequence comes from Staphylococcus saccharolyticus, assembly GCF_900458815.1. Lineage (NCBI taxonomy): Bacteria > Bacillati > Bacillota > Bacilli > Caryophanales > Staphylococcaceae > Staphylococcus > Staphylococcus saccharolyticus. Next base: position 473,200 of record NZ_UHDZ01000001.1, on the reverse strand, counting down.
TTATTCATTGCACGTTCTAACATAAAACTAATCTCTTCTAGCGCGAAGATACTTGGATAATAATATCTTATGGCTTCTTTATTATTAAATAACTCACCATTTGCTGAATTATAGATTTGAGTCACATTACTAATTTTAACTGACAAATTAAGACTTTCTACTCTATCACGCTCATCAGTTTCTTGTTTATTTTTTGAAAATAAATAATGAAATAACACACTTTCTTTACGTACAAGTTCAGCAATCGCATCAGACAACATCGATGACGCCGTTTTTCGTGCAAGAATAAAGATGCCAATCACTGCAATGGCAATACCATACCTGTGAGTACATCAATAATTCGCGTATATGCATTCTCAATATTTAAATTTTGTGATGCCAAACCATTTAACATAATGACTTGTGTTGTGATAAAAATGACCGCGAATGCGTAATTAGAAGCAACAAATGCTTCTATCATCATTGCTGAAAAGCCCATGATAAATATGGCAATGATTGGATTAATATGAAATGCCAATATACCTGACAATACAATTGTACCTACTATAGTTCCTAATCCTCTTGCTAGCGAACGGTCTAATGTACGTATCGTTGTTACATTCCCCAATATAATTGTATGTGCCGATAAAGGTACCCAATATGCTCTTTGAATATTAAATGCAAGTGCTATAAAAATAGCAACTGCCATAATTACCGAATACTGTAAAGTATTTCTAAACACAATTGAATCAAATGTTAAGTTTTGATAAATGCGTTTACTATACAGCGGCTTTCGAATATCTGCCTCATATTCAATCTGATTATCATTAGCGTGAATCATTTCGTCAATTTTTAAAATATGGTCCATTAAATTTTTAAATTCTGGTGCCACATCGACAACTTTTGTCCATGGCCGGAATTGTTGAGGTTGCCACGCTGTTAATAATATGATCCATCATCTCAACTAAATCTTTAGGTAATGGACGAATATTATTTTCATTGAGCTCTAATAATTCAGCATAAATACCTTGTGCTGATGTATGTAATAAAATTAACTTTTGGAATCTTTTACTTAATTGTTCATTACCACCTGAAGTTGATGTAATCAATAGCTTTTCTGAATTTCGAAATTCAGTCACTGCATTTCTGGCATAGGCTTTAAAGTCGTCAGCATCATTAAAATGATGTAATAAATTATGCAACGTCTTAAAATCGGCTTTAATCACTCGGTCTTCTACTTTTTCTTTCGTGAAAATAATCGTTAATAAGACAGTGATAGTAGCGAGAACACCACCAATAAAGATAGCAAAACCACGAATCAATGCTTGATCAGGAGCTGTTGGTAAGTTAATTGATAAACAAAATGTTACTAAAAAGAAAGTAGATGATGGGCCTGCGAGTTTAAGCGCATTAAATGTATAATACGGTACTGTAACTACAATTAATAATAATAGTCCAAACAGTATTGGCTGTGACACTGTTAAAGTCCCTAATATCATACAAATTGTAAACGATAAAGAACATATGATAACCGTCCTAAGCATAGACTGAGGAGAACCTTTGAATACATAAACATGTGCGAGTGTACCAGTAGATATTAAAAGCCCAAAACTAGGAAAGCCACAAAGGTAACCTATAAGAACAGGTATAATCATTAATAATCCTTGTCGCATTCCTTTCACAATATTAATCTTTGATTGATCAAAATGAATCAAAGAAGCAAATATTTGTTGCATGTTTATCTTCCTTTCTATAACATCCCAAGACTTAAATAAAAAGAGCGGAACAACTGAAATGATATTTTAATTGTCCCACTCGTCGTTAATCTTATTGAAGATTACATGTAATATTTAATTATTTTATTATAACACTGATACGCTCATGGTTGGAAGTATCAAAGTCATTTTTCAATGGGTTGACTTACATCGATTTCTGGTTCTTCAATAACAAAGTCACCAATATGTTGGCTAAAAACCTTAAAATGTTCAGAGTTATTGTGCGCTTGAACAGCTTTGTCATCTTTATAATTTTCTACAACTACAAATACGTTTTTTTCAGTCACATCTTCGTAGTGATGATAGAATAAATTTCCTTCTTCTTTTCTAGAACTTTTAACGAGTTCATCCATCATCTTTAAGTAACCTTCACGTTTGTTCACATCAATTTTTAATTTTGCATTAATAATAATAATTACCGTCAACTCCTTAGGATATTTCACCTCTTAGTATAGCGAGTTTATTAAGCGTTTAACAATCATAAGAATTCACATTTTTAAGTAAAGAGAAAAAGATACCATTTATTACCATAATGAATAAAAAATAAACACACTAGAATGACTTATTAATCATCTAATGTGTTTAAATTATTATTTATTTTTAGGCGCTTCATTAACAACTAATGGTTTATCTGGTTTAACGAAGAACCATAATATTGCTGCAATCACAGCTGGAACGATTAATAATTGTAATGTCATCGACCAGCCTAATTGATCAACAACAATACCCGCGAGTAGAGGGCTAATGCACCAATGTTTCCCCATAAATTCATCCACCCTGAAACTGTTCCTGAGAAGTTACGACCTAAATCAGTAGCGGCCGCCCAACTCATACCCATTGAGATACCAACGCCACCTAGACAAAGTGATAACCAAATAATTGTCATGTATAAATTATCAGTATGTACTGCTAAGAAAATAGATACTGAAAATACGATAAACCCTGCAATCGCAATGACACCACGAGCAACGAACCGTGTTTGTCCAGTGTTTAAAATTTTATCTGAAATAGCTCCTGCAAATAAAATTAAGAAGAACATGAATAACCATGGTAACGCACTAATAGGCATATGTTTAAAATCCACATGATATTGTTCTGTTAAATATGTAGGTAACCAAATTAAGAATACTGCAATCACAAATTGAACTACGAAATACTGAAGTGCGATTGCGTAAAAGCTAAAGTGACTTAAGAATCGTTTCCAAGGTGGTAAAGATTTTTCTGTCGCAACAATATCACGATTTTCAGTAATAAATTTTTTCTCTGCATAATTGACCATTTTGTGATGCTCAGGTAAATCTTTAGCGATAATTGCCCATAATACCGCCATTAAAATACCTACAGCACCAAAAATATAAAATACGGCTTGCCAGTTAAAGGCGTTAACGATTGCAATAGTAATAATTGGTGCAAGTACAGGATCAAAATAAGAACCCGCTAAAAGAGCACTAGATGCTTTACCTTTTTCATTTTTAGCAAACCATAATGAGTTAAATACGGCATTAGATGGATACATCGGAGCTTCCCCAACACCAAATAAGAATCTAATGAAGTAAAGTAAACCATGATGTTTAATCATTCCAGTTAAAATTGTAAATGTACTCCATCAAACTAAGGCGATAGTAATCATCTTACGAGGTCCAAATTTCTCTGCTAACATTCCAGATGGTACTTGCATCAATGCATAACCCAGTGAGAAGAATAAAGCTAATAAACCAAATTGTGTCTTTGTTAATCCCAAATCTTTCATCATCGGTACTGCGATATATGAAATATTTGATCTATCCATATATGCGATAACACCAATGAGGAAAAATCCTATTGCAAAATACCAACGTACATTACTGCGTTTTTCTTTCATATTGTTTCCTACTTCCATTTGAATTGTGTTGTTTCTAATTATGATGTCGTTATGTTTCAGAAATCCCCTTTGATGACTGTTCAACCTTCACTTTTTAAAACAACTGTATTAAGTTGTAGCGCTACAATTTTTTATTAATATAGCACGTAGTGAAAACGGTTACAATAGTTTTTGTAAAATTTTTAAAAATGTATAATTTACGTATATTTTTGTGGTCAAATTACACTTTTCTATCAATTTCAATATAGCCTTAAATATAAGTCTCGCGCAACTTTTTCTCGAATAAAAATGAGCGTGTTAAAATATATTTATAATAGTTAAATATACATTATAGGAGTTATAAATGCACATTTATACAAAAAAGATAATAATATTTTGTCATCTCTTGTTGAACTTATTGTTAAAGGAAATTTGATGTATATGATTAAAGATAGTAAAATGATGTTAAATAAAACGTTTTCACATTTTGATTAATAATTTCATATTAAACCACTGGAAGTGCCTTTGTTTAAGGCTGAGAATAAAGAAATGACTTTATAATTCCTATAACCTGATCCAGTTCATACTGGCGTAGGGAAGTGGCACCGTTAAATTCATGAAGTCTAACATAAACGACACGCTATTTCCCTTCTTCAGGGAGATAGCGTTTTTATTTTTAAATTTGGGGTGATACATATATTTATCGCAATCACTTACGATAAACAAATTACTGACGAAGATTTACAGCATTTTATGACCATTGAAAAAAGATTGACGGTCTTTTATTTCGTATGTCAATGAATTATGACGAATTAAAAGACAAAATCATTCAGTTGACTCAACACGGTTTTGAGAAAGATAAAATCATTATTCACAGTGATATTACACTTTTAGAAGAACTAAATCTTTCTCGTATCCATTTTAAAAATAACGATACAACGACATTTTCTTATAAAGCATCACATCCAAATATCATTGTTAGCATGTCGACGCACGATGTCGCAACGGTTAACTTATGTAGAAAAAAAGGCTAGACTATGTCTTTTTCGGTCATCTTTTCCCTACTATGTCACATCCAGATACGCCACCACGGACGACCAAAGAGATTCAAGATGTCTTACATATTCCTATCACTACTTATGCCATTGGCGGTATAAATAACAATACAATCAAACAAATTCCAAAAGACTTTTCAGGAATATGTGCAATCTCATATTTTATAACTGCAACGTTAGAAGAGATTCAACACTTAAGAAAGGAGTGGTCTCAACATGCATGATGTATTAATCATTGGTTCTGGTGTCATAGGCATGTCGATTGCTAGACAACTTAGCGAAACACAATTAGATGTTGTGTTGTGTTAATAGATAGAGATGTTCCAGGCAAACATGCTTCATATAAAGTAGGCGGTATGCTTGGTGCTCAAAATGAATTCACACATGATAGTGACTTATTTCAATTAGCCATTGAATCTCGGTCAATGTTTCCACAACTTAGCGAATCATTACTAAATGAAACAAGTATAGATATACAATTTCATAATTCCGGATTGATTAAAATAGCGAATCAAGAAAGTGATGTGGCGTCCCTTGAACATCAATATCACTTTTTAACTGGCAAAGATTCTAGTGTTAAACAACTTAATAATGAAGCGTTAATTCACTTAACTCAAGGTGCAGTAGAACCATCATATGCAGCAATTCATATTCCTCACGATGGTCAAATTAATGCCCATAATTATACTAATGCCTTGTTAGAATCAATTAAGTAAAGACATAGTACGCGTTATTATTCTACTGAGGTTTATTCAATTAAAAGAAATAACGGCTATTATACGATTTTAACAAGTGAATCATCTCCAATAGAAGCTCATAAAGTGATTGTAGCTGGTGGCGCATGGTCATGATTATCAACTTCAAAGGCAAGTAATTGGCGTTAAAGGTGAAGTCATTTTATTAGAAAGTGGTAAACTGCAACTTTCTGAGACGCTGTTTACGACAAACGGTTGTTACATCGTACCAAAGCAACCAAATCGATTTTTAATTGGTGCAACAAGTGATTTTAATAATTACTCTGTAGGTACGACTGAACTAGGTTCGAACTGGCTCTTAAATCACGCATGTGCACGTGTCCCCGAACTAGAAAACAGCCGAATCCTAAAAAAATGGTCTGGTGTCAGACCTTATACCAAGAAAGAAATTCCAATCATGGATCAAATCGACGATGGTTTATATATAATAAGTGGGCACTATCGTAATGGTATCCCTCTGTCACCTATCATTGGTCGGGATATCGCGAATTGGTTACTCTCTGGTATTATACCCACCACGTTATTCAAGCTTTAGTGTGTCAAGGAGGAATAATCATGAAGTGTATCATTAATGGCGATTCATTTACTTTTGAACGAGAACAGTCGATACAAGATGTCTTACTGTCACTCGACTTAGACCCAAAACGCGTCATTGTTGAAATGAATAAAGAACTCATTAAGCAAGATAATTACACAGAACATACGGTTAGAGAAGATGACCGTTTAGAATTATTAGAAATTGTTGGAGGTGGATAAGATGTTTAAAATAGGAAATTTAGAATTACAATCTCGATTACTTTTAGGTACAGATAAATTTGACAATGAAGATATTCAATCAAAAGCGATTGAAGCATCAGAAACAAATGTGCTTACTTTTGCGGTGCGCCGTATGAACTTATACGATCGCACCTTACCTAACCCATTTGCGAATGTAAATCTAAAAGATTTTATTACATTCCCAAATACTGCTGGTTCTAAAACGGCTCAAGAAGCAATTCGTATTGCAGAAATTGCTAATCATGCAGGTGTATGTGACATGATTAAAGTCGAAGTCATCGGTGATGATGTAACTTTATTACCAGATCCTTTTGAAACTTATGAAGCTTGTAAAGTCTTATTAGAAAAAGGTTATATAGTCTGCACATATATTTCAAATGACCTCGTTTTAGCAAAACGTCTAGAAGAATTAGGCATTCATGCTGTCATGCCACTCGCTTCACCGATTGGTACTGGAAGAGGCATTAATAATCCGTTAAATTTAAGTTATATTATTGAAAATGCCAATGTACCAGTCATTGTAGATGCTGGCATCGGATCACCTAAAGATGCTTGTCATACTATGGAATTAGGTGCTTGCTAAACACAGCCATTTCTGCTGCCAAAGACCCAGTGAAAATGGTAGAAGCAATGAAACTTGGAATCCATGCCGGTAGACTTTCTTATGAAGCTGGACGTATACCTGTGAAATATACTGCTCAAGCATCTAGTCCATCTGAAGGTTTAGGATTTTTATAATATGTCACGTTATGAAAGACAAATAAGGTTTAAATCACTTGGAACGGATGGGCAAAGATGCCTGTCTTCTTCTCGCATACTCGTCTTCGGTGCCGGTGCTTTAGGTAGCCATATCATTGACCAATTAGCACGTATGGGTGCTCACCATTTTGCAGTAGTTGATATGGATATCGTAGAAATATCAAATTTACATCGTCAAACATTATTTGATGAATCAGATGCTTATACACTTACTTCAAAGGTTGAAGCCATTAAGAAAAAAGTTCATCAAATTAACTCTGAGATTGATATTACCACCTTTGATAAGGAAGTCACTTCTTCTAATATTGAAACACTCATCGAAGATACACAACCAGATATCATCATTGATGGTATGGATAATTTTAAAGTTCGCTTTTTAATCAATGAAGTCAGTCATAAATATCAAATTCCTTGGATATACGGTGCCGCTGTTAGAAGTAAAGGTTCAGTTTATGGCATTGATCATCAAGGACATTGTTTAAAATGTTTAATGCAAAGTATTCCAAATACTGGGGGAAGTTGCGCTATCAATGGTGTCTTGCCCCCCTATTATTTCAATAGTTGTGAGTTATGAAGTAGCAGAAGCCGTCCGTTATCTTTCTGGAAAAGGATTTTCTAAACAGTTAATCACTATATAGATGCATTTAATTTCAAATATAAAGCGCTAAACATCGATATTCTTAAAAATAAAGACTGCCCGGTGTGTGAAAAAGAACATTATAAATTGCTTGAGACTAAACAAGAAAGCAATATTGAGTCTATGTGTGGTAATGCATGTCTTTTTAGATTTCCTCAACAAGCGTTTGAGCATGCGGAATATTTTCCTGGAAATATTGTTAAATCAACTTCATTTGCTAAATTAATTCATTATGCTTCATATGAGTTTACACTCTTTAAAGATGGACGAATGAATGCCTATGGAATTCATAGTGAAGAAGAAGCACATGGTTTGTATCACACTTTATTAAAGTCTTTACGTTAATCCGAGTATTTTTGTTGCCTTTTTAAAACGTTTCTTGTTAATATATTTATAATGAGCATAATCAAAACGGCATAATGTTAAATATAAAAGGAGAAACAAAGTTTATATGGAACAAATCATTACTGATTTTATAAGTAAGTGGGATTACACAGCAATCTTCATACTAATCTTACTTGAGAACGTCTTACCTGTCGTTCCCTCTGAGATTATTTTAACGTTTGCCGGACTACTTTCTGTAAAGTCACACTTATCTATTTGGACATTATTAATTATTACGACCATCGCTTCATTCATCGGTTTACTAATCTTATACTACATCTGTAGATTAATTTCAGAGGAAAGATTATATCGCTTTGTAGATCGTCATGGTAAATGGATGAAGCTAAAGAGTAAAGATTTAAAGCGAGCGAACGATTGGTTTAAAAAATACGGTGCTTGGGCAGTTTTATTATGTAGATTTGTGCCAGTACTTCGTGTGTTAATCACTATCCCTGCAGGTGTCAATCGTATGAATGTCGTTCAATTTACTGTGTTATCGTTAATTGGTACAACGATTTGGAATTTTGCTTTAATATTACTTGGTAGATTATTAAGCGATAGCTTTGGCGCTTTAATGAATGGTATACATACATATTCACGAATTATGTATGTACTCATTATTGTTGCAATTATCTACTTCATTATCCGCTACTTCATGAAACGTCGCAAAAGAGTAAAATAAATCTTAAGCTAAGTTATCCATCAATTGAATGGTTTACTTAGCTTTTTTTAATAAATTTAAATTTTTAGTACGCAATCATTGAAAAATAAGTACTTTTTCAAGATAATTTATGTAAGCGCATTATTCATAATGTATATGTACATACGGTCGGAAATAATAATCAGAGGTGACTAAGCATGACCCATATTACAGAAAGTGAAATGAAACGAAAATATTTAGATTTACTCTCACAAAAGTTTGATAGTGCAGAAAAACTAGCTACTGAAATTATCAACTTAGAGTCTATCTTAGAATTACCAAAAGGAACCGAACATTTTGTCAGTGATCTTCACGGCGAATATGAATCATTCCAACATGTGTTAAGAAATGGTTCAGGTAACGTCCGCGCTAAAATTAATGACATATTTAAAGACAAACTTTCTCAACAAGAAATTAATGACTTAGCAGCTTTAGTTTACTATCCAGAAGAAAAATTAAAATTAGTCAAAAATAACTTTGATTCCATTGGCAAATTAAATGAATGGTACATCACTACCATCGAACGTTTAATTGATTTAATTACATACTGCTCATCAAAATATACACGTTCAAAACTACGCAAAGCTTTACCTGAACAATTTGTCTATATCATCGAAGAACTCCTTTATAAAAGTAATGAGTTTCATAACAAGAAACCTTATTATGAAACACTGGTCAATCAAATTATAGAATTAGAACAATCTGACGACTTAATCATCGGTTTGTCGTATACTGTACAACGTTTAGTCGTAGACCATTTACACGTGGTAGGTGATATTTATGATCGTGGACCAAAGCCAGATAAGATTATGGATACATTGATTAACTACCACTCAGTAGATATTCAATGGGGTAACCATGATGTACTATGGATTGGGGCTTTCGCAGGTTCAAAAGTGTGTCTAGCTAACCTTCTACGTATTTGTGCGCGCTATGATAATTTAGATATTATCGAGGATGCATATGGAATCAATTTACGTCCTTTACTCACCCTTGCTGAAAAATATTATGACACAAACAATCCTGCCTTCAAACCTAAGAAACGACCAGATAAAGAAGTGAGCTTAACTAAACGCGAAGAAAGCCAAATAACAAAAATACATCAAGCTATTGCGATGATTCAATTTAAACTAGAAATGACTATTATTAAACGTCGACCTTCTTTTGAAATGGAAGAACGTTTAGTCTTAGAAAAAATTGATTATGATAAAAATGAAATTACAGTTTATGGTAAAACATATCCACTTAAAGATACATGTTTCCAAACTGTCGACCCTAAAGATCCTGCAAAACTATTGCCTGAAGAGCAAGAAGTCGTAGATAAATTATTACTCTCATTCCAACAATCTGAGAAATTACGACGTCATATGTCATTCTTAATGCGTGAAGGAAAGCTTTACCTACCTTATAATGGTAACCTTCTTATTCACGGATGTATTCCAGTTGATGAGAATGGGGAAATGGAAGCATTTGAGATAGAAGGCGAACGATTAAGTGGGCGTGAACTTTTAGATGTCTTTGAACATCATGTCAGAGAAGCCTTTGACCATAAAGAGTCTACGGATGATATTTCAACGGACTTAGTGTGGTACCTATGGACAGGCAAATATTCATCTTTATTCGGTAAACGTGCAATGACAACATTTGAACGTTACTTTATTGAAGATAAAGCATCTCATAAAGAGATTAAAAATCCTTACTATCACCTTCGTGAAGATGTAGATATGATTCGTAAGATGCTCAAAGACTTTGGTTTGAATCCTGATGAAGGACGTATCATTAATGGACATACACCAGTCAAAGAGATTGATGGCGAAGACCCAATAAAAGCAGATGGTAAAATGTTAGTCATTGATGGTGGTTTCTCTAAAGCTTATCAATCAACTACAGGTATCGCCGGATATACCCTACTCTATAATTCATTTGGTATGCAACTCGTAGCTCATCAAGAATTTAATACTAAGGAAAAAGTATTAGCTGTAGGTGCCGATGAATTATCAGTCAAACGTGTTGTAGATGAAGAATTGCAACGCAAAAAAATAAGAGATACAAATGTCGGTAAACAATTGCAAGATCAAATTGATATTCTAAAAATACTTATGCATGATAGATACTTAAAATAATACTAATGATTTAAATAGTCTTTATCTAATACAAAAAGAGGCAGGAACATGAAATCCCAGCCTCTTTTTTATGCATCATAAGCATTTCTTAAGATACCATAAACACCTGATTCATGTCCAGGCATTTCTCTATTACTACGTTTGAATGTTACCTCTTTATCTTCACTAATATAATAAATCAGCATATCTTTATCGGTAAGCTCGTGGTACTCTTCTGCTGGCACTTCAACAATATTGTGTTGTGTAATATAGCTATTAAACCAGCGTGGTGTATGATTCTCATCAAATAATATATGGTTTCTGATAGGCCCATTTAAATTATTTCGTGCCTGTTCATCATTAAATGATACCGGCATCATGTCCACATTATTCAAGCCAAATTCTGGCACGAGCTCATTAAATGCTAAACTATTAAAAATAAAGGATTGCGTCATCAAAATACATTTATTATAACGCAATAAGTCTGAATAAATTCTGTCACTGCTAGATAATAAATTACCGTTGAATACTTCAAATCCTGCTTCATGTGCCTTTTCAGAAGTATTTTCAAATAGATTAAACATCATGACTGGTATGCCATGGTCTCTCAAATTCACACCAAGGTGGAATGAGAACTCACTTTCCCCTACAATGATAACACCCGGTGGCTCGTTGCTTGCGACGCTTAATAATTTACTTAGAGGTGTAAAACTAAAGCCATAGATAACTACCGTAATGAATACTAAACCAAATGTAACTGGTGTAATATATTTAGCCATCACAATATGATCATCCATAAATAAACTTGAGAAGAATTGCGCTACAGTTAATACAACAATCCCTCTTGGTGCCATCATAGCAACAATTGCACGTTCCTTTTTAGTAATTTCAGTACCAAACGTAGAAACAAATACTGAAATAGGTCTAACGAGTACAATCATGACTATACTAAAGATAATTAACTGCCATGAAAGGACATTTAATAATACATCTTTTGTTAAAGAGGATGTAATTAAAATAAACACTGTACTTACAAGTATAGAAGAAGCATTATCAATAAAATGATCAGATTCTTTAAAGATTAAATCATGACGTTTTTGACGTACCATCATTAATCCAAAAATTGTTACTGCTAATAATCCGGATTCTGATAATATTTCGTCACAAGTACTAAATGTTAATAATATAAATACGAATTGAATGGGAGGCATCAAACTTTGTGGTATCTTATCTCTACGTATCAACCAATTAAATAAATATGATGCTCCAAAGCCAATAAGTACCACTGCAATCATTTTTAGAATAAAGAGAACAATGACTATAAAGCTAATCCCTTGTTCAAGGATTTGGAAAATGTAAAATGCAGTTAAAGCTAACATAGGTCCAATTGGATCTAAAATGATACTTTCCCATCTTAATACAGAGTCAACATTACGCTTCACTTTCGCTTGTTTTAACAATGGTTGAATGACTGTTGGACCTGTAATTAAGAACAATCCACCCATAACAAATGATACGGATAGTGGAAAATCTAATATCGTATGTAGTGCAATTGTGCCTAATATCCATGCAATACCTGCACCAACTGTGATAATTCTAACCACCGCTTTAGAGATACCTTTAAGCTCTCTAAAGTCTAAGTTACTGCTACCTTCAAATAATATAATCGCAACTGCTAATGAAACAATTGGGCTAAAGACATCTGAACCCAGAGCCTCCTTAGGGTTTGCGATTCCCAAAATAGGACCCACAAGTAAACCTACTATTGCCATGACAACAATGGATGGCCATTTAATTCTAGCCGCTAACCATTGACTAAAGATTCCTAATGCTAAAAATAAAACAATCGTTAGCATCACTGGTAAGTCCAATGACATACGAACACCTTCTTATAATTTTTACTTCCATTTTATATTGAATATTGACCTATACTATCAAAAATGATGTACCAATACATTATGATTTGCTTAAAAGTTTTGTAAATTTTCTAACGACATACAATGTTTCAAATTATAGTTAACCTTATCATATCTTTTACAGATACTACAGTCATTCAATCAACTTCATGCTAATTCGAGTACATCCTATTTATACAATAGTACACTTGTAATGAACTTTGCTATTTATTTTTTCTCTCATATCATCTACAATAGATTAATGTAATTTTTGAACTTTTTGAAAGTCAAATATATAAAATTTGATAGCTTTTGAAGGGATTTGTATGTTAAATGAACACTGTTAAAGAATCCATCATTGTTGCCTTCGCCTTTGTTGGCGTTGTAGTAGGAGCAGGATTTGCGACAGGTCAGGAAATTTTCCAATTTTTCACAAGTAATGGTATCTATAGTATTGGTGGCATTCTCGTTACTGGGCTCATCATTACATTAGGCGGAATTTTTGTTTTGAATACTGGCTACCGTCTTAAATCTCAAAATCACTCCGAATCCATACATTACTATTTGCATCCAATGATAGCCAAATTATTTGATATTATACTAACGATATTTCTATTCTCGCTAGCTATTATAATGACTGCTGGCGGTGCATCTACAATAAATGAGAGCTTTGGATTGCCATTCTGGTTGAGCTCACTGATTTTAGTAATTCTTATTTTATTAACTTTATTTTTAAAATTCGATCGACTGATTGCAGTTTTGGGTGGTGTTACCCCCTTCTTAGTATCTGTTGTTGTAATGATTGCAATATACTACTTTATAACAGGTGATGTTAATTTTAGTACCGCAAATGACTATTCAAATCATAATAAATCCATCTCTCCAGGTTGGTGGTTTGATGCAATCAATTATGCGAGTTTACAGATAGCTGCTGCATTTAGTTTTTTAACTGTAATGGGCGGTAAATTAAAATATCAGAAAGCAACCGTTTATAGCGGTCTGATAGGCGGACTTATTATTACTTTCTTATTATTAATGATTAATCTTGGATTGATTACTGAATTTAATCAAATTAAACATGTAGCTCTACCTTCGTTACTTTTAGCTAAACAAATATCACCATCTATTGGTATGATTATGTCTGTCATTATGGTTTTAGTTATCTATAATACGGTGGTAGGTTTGATGTATGCCCTCGCCTCTCGTTTTAGTCAACCATTTACTCAACACTATTACACATTGATTATTCTAATGACCATCATTACCTTTATTTGTACATTTATAGGATTTATTTCACTCATCAGAAAAGTCTTTCCAATAATGGGCTTATTTGGATTTATTCTACTTATCCCTGTATTTTATAAAGGATTGACACGTAAATAATATTTTAGTCAGGCAAGTTCAAATACTATGCCTGACTTTTTTTGATACTATTGTTCAAAATATCTTTAAAACAGTTGGGTATTATTTTTAAAATTAGGAAAATAAATTTGGGGAATACAACATGTGGAGGTGTGTTAACATGACAAATCAATTATTTATTAACAATGAATTTATAGAAAGTAAATCTACAGAAACGATGGATATTATCAATCCAGCTACAGGTAAAGCATTTGATACCATTACATTTGCTACTAAAGAAGAAGTAAATGAAGTAAATGAAGCGATTGAAAAGTCTAAACACGCGCAACTTGAGTGGGAACGCGTTCCGCAACCAACGCGTGCTGAGCATGTTAAATTATTGATACCTTTACTTGAAAAAAATCGTGAAGATATTGCCCAACTATATGTGAAAGAACAAGGTAAAACGTTAGCTCAAGCTTATGGAGAAATTGATAAATCTATTACCTTTATTGATTATATGACAAGTTTAAGTATGAGCGATAAAGGTAGCGTCTTACAGAATAGTGTAAAAAATGAAACTATTCAAATTACGAAAAAACCTATTGGTGTTACAGCCGGAATTGTACCATGGAATGCTCCTATTTTAGTATTAATGCGTAAAGTCATTCCTGCCATAGTTACAGGTTGCTCTATTGTTATTAAGCCAAGTGAAGAAACAACTTTACTAACATTACGTTTAGCTGAACTATTCCGTGCCTCAACGATTCCAGCAGGCTTAATTCAAATTGTTCCTGGCACGGGAGAAACTGTTGGTACTCAATTAGCAACTCACAAAGATATTCAACTTATCTCATTAACTGGTAGCATGCGTGCAGGTAAATCTGTATACGAACACGCTGCTCAAACAGTTAAGAAAGTTAATTTAGAACTTGGAGGCAATGCTCCTGTTCTTATTACTCCGTATGCCGATTTAGATAAAGCTGTCAATTACATTGTAGAAGCTCGTATCAACAACGCTGGTCAAGTTTGCACATGTCCTGAACGTATCTTTGTTCATGAAAATGTACATGATGCATTTTTAGAAAAAGTGACTCATAAAATGACAAACTTGTCTGTGGGCGACCCATTTAATGATGACACAGATTATGGTACTATCATCAATCAGAAGCAACTAGATAGTATCCATGATAAAGTTAAAGTAGCTGTGAATAATGGTGCTACGCTAGTGATTGGTGGGAATAAGTTAGATCGTGAAGGATACTTCTATGAACCAACAATTTTAGACCATGTAAAAAAAGATGATCGTGTCTTTAAAGAAGAAATTTTCGGTCCAGTCCTTGCAATTACCACTTATTGTGATTTTTACCAAGTTATTAAAGATGCTAATGATACAAATGCAGGCCTTTCTTCATATATCTTCTCTGAAAATTTACAAGAAGTAATGACTGCAAACGAACGTCTTAAATTTGGTGAAGTTTACGCCAATTGCGAAGCTGAAGAAGTTGTTAATGGTTATCATGCAGGCTGGCGCGAATCAGGTTCAGGTGGTGCTGATGGAATTCATGGCTTTGAAGAATACTACAATACTACTGTAAGTTATATTAGATATTAAAGTCAGTGTAGAGAGTAAAAAAATGCAATTTGGATATAAAATTATCCCAATTGCATTTTTACTAATTAAGCGCTTGATTTAAAGCCCCAATATTCTTTTTCATTAATGATTGATATGTCGTATTCTCATCATGTTCTTCTTTTTTAGTTAAAACTGCTAAATTATGAAAACTCAAAGGCTTAGCATGCGTTTCTTTTTTAATAACATCAGTGATCTTAGAAGAGATATTCTGTTCATATAAAATATATGGTGAATGCGTATCTTTAATGTTTCTTACAATACTTAATAGCTTTTTCTGATTTGGTTCTTCATCATTCATACCGTTAATTCCTTCTTGCTTAAATCCATAACGATGTGCCAGATATCCTAAAGAGTCATGTGAAATTATGATTTTATCTCTTTTAGTATCTTTTGTAATTTCTTTCATTTGCTGATTAATATCTGCAATATCCTTATCTAATTTTTTATAATTTTTCATATAATAACCTTGATGTTTAGGGTCTTTTTCAATTAATTTATTTTTAATTTTTATCGCAAGTTTTTATCAAGTACAGGATCTAGCCAGACATGTGGGTCTTGATTAGATGATTCATGATGGCTATGATGTTCATGTTCTTCATCGTGATTATCAGATTTGATAAAATCATTTTGACTCAATCCATCCGCTAATGGGAGTTTCATATTATTGTTCTCCATGGATTGCGTAATTTTTGAGGAAACTGGGTCTAAACGATCACTTAAATAGATAAATAAATCACTTTTGGCAATATTAATCATGTCTTTTTGAGTAGGCTTATAAGAATGTAAATCAGCACCTGGAGGATATATTGTTTTTACGTCCACATATTTGCCACCAATTTGTTGAGTAAAACTTTGGAATGCAAAAACTGTCGTATATATTTTTATTTTTTGTTGACTGGTCACATGATCTTGTTTCTTATTACTTGTAACTTGATTACATCCACTTAAAATTAAAGTTATTGATAAAGCTATCATTAAATATATCTGTTTTTTCAAAATAAGCCTCCCTATTCTGTGCAGTAATGTCGTTTATCACTATAGCGGTTACAGTGTTAAAAAGCAATAACTTTAAGCAAGTAAGTGATATAACCTTTATGATGTTTTAATTTGTCAAAAAGTGATAAATATAACTATATACATTTTAAAGGAGTGAGCATATATGGCTGAAGAAATTAAACAAGGCGATCATAAATTTTATGTGGGAGAAGATGAAAATAATCCACAAGCAGTCATCACATTTAAAAAAGTGGATAATAATGAGATTAATATTGATTATACTGGTGTTTCAGATGAACTCGGTGGACAAGGATTAGGTAAAAAATTAGTAAATAGTGTGATTGAACATGCACGCGATAATAACTTAAAAATCATCGCATCATGCCCTTTTGCTAAAAATGTTTTAGAAAAAGATGACCACGCACAAGATGTTTATTTAGGATAAATTATTATGAAATCAACCTTAAGACTATGTTTTTAAAATTTATTGTATAAAAAGCAAAGAGTCTGGGACATAAAGTTCAAAGAAGTCAGTAAATGAATTTATAATAACTCATTTACTGGCTATTTATTTAGGATTTATGTCCCAGACTCTCGTATTATAAAAATTAAATTTGCATATTTATTTTGATAATATCAATTAATATATACCTTTAGTTTGGTTACTTGTATCGATAAAGATATTTTTGACTTGTTGATAGTTTTTAATCGCATCTTTGTATACTTCTCGTCCGATCCCTGATTTTTTGTAACCACCAAATGGCGTACCTGCAGGGATTTGGTTATATGTGTTAACCCAGATACGGCCTGTTCTCATCGCTTTAGCTACATTTAGTGCACGGTTAATATTTGTAGTAAAGATACCGCCTGCTAAACCATATTCAGAGTCATTAGCAATATCAATCGCTTGTTGTTCATCGTCGAATTTTTCAACTACTACTACTGGACCGAAAATTTCTTCTTGTGCGAGTTGATGTTGATTATCACTAATTTCAATAATTGTTGGTTTAAAGAAATAACCTTTATCTAAGTCATTATCTGTAATACAATGACCACCAGTTAAAATATTAGCTTTGTCATCTTCTTGCGCAATTTTAATGTAGCTTTCAATTTTGTCTAATTGTTCTGGACCTGTTTGGGCACTCATTTTGACATCTTCGTCAAATGGATCACCAACTTTAATATTTTCAAAGGCTTCTTTTAATTTTGGTAATAATTCATCATAAATTGATGATTGTACGAGTAATCTTGAACCTGCACTACAAACCTCACCTTGATTGAATAAAATACCTAATTGAACACCTTCAACAACTTGTTCTAAGTTTGCATCATCGAAGATAATATTGGCACTTTTACCACCTAATTCTAATGTTGTAGGTACAATACGTTCAGCACCTGCTTGTGCTACACCATAACCTACATCAGTAGAACCTGTAAATGATAGTTTATCCACACCTTTGTGATGGAAAATAGCATCGCCTGATTCAGAACCTTTACCTGTTAAAACATTCACAACACCTTTAGGTAAAACTTCTTGGAAAATTTTCGCAAGTTCAATTAATGTTAACGGCGTAGAAGATGATGGTTGAATAACCACTGTGTTACCCGCTGCTAATGCTGGACCTAATTTCCATGAAGCAAGTAAAATTGGGAAATTCCAAGCTACAACTGCTCCAACAACACCAACCGGTTCATTAACTACTAAACTCATTGTATTTTCGTCAATTTCATTAACTGCTCCTTCATCAGTAGTTAATACACTAGCGAAATATTTAAATTGGTTTGCTGCTTGAGGTACATCAATGATAGATGTCTCACGATAAGGTTTACCATTTTGTAGTGACTCAATAGTAGCTAAATGTTCAACTTTTTCGTTAATACGACGGCTAATTTCTAATAAATAGTCAATACGCTCAGCTTTAGAAATCTTGCTCCAACCATCAAATGCATCTTGTGCAGCTTTTACTGCTTTATCAACATCTTTTTGACCTGCGCGAGCAACTTGAGTTAACGTTTCTCCATTCGCAGGATTAGAAACTGTTAAAGTGTCTCCACTATCACTTGCTTGGAATTCGTTATTAATAAACAAGCCATAACTTTCATCTATAAAATCTCTTACGTTAATATTTGCCATTGTAACCCATCCTTTTTAGTGATATTTAAAAGCATTATGCTTAACTTAATTCTTTTAATGTAAGCGTTTACTTTCGTAACACTTATTGTAACCTCTTTTACAGATTTAGCAAAACTATCTGTTTACAATTTTTTCAAAAAGAAGTCACAAGTGTTAAATACCCGCTTAAAAAGATGTTATTCAACGTATAAAGTTTCTATTTGAAATAAACAAAAAAATTGAACGGTATATTTAAATATGCGTTAATTTTTTAATTATTACTTGGCTAAACGTAAGAAAGGGAGTGGGACAGAATTCATATTGAATTCGTGGTCTCACCCCGGCAACGAACCCCAGCTTGCTTTGTCTGTTGAATTTCTGGATGAAATTCTCTTTGTTAGGTCCACAGACTATAGTTGAAAAAAGCTTGATATAAGCACATTTTCAATTCAATCATCGACTGTCAAAATGAGAAAAATACCAGAACAATGATTGATGTTTCAGACTCTAATTAATGTACTCATAGTGATTATTCAATCCAACTAATGACATCTTCTTTACTTTGGCGAATCTTACCATGAGCTGGTTCTTGTGCTCTGTATCCAAAGGCCACCATCACAGAAATTCCAAAGTGTTCTGTATCTAATATACCTTCTTCAGATAAAATTTCAGTCACTTTATCCAAATCAAAACCTTCCATTGGACATGAATCTATTCCTAATAACGCTGCACTTGTCATCATATTCCCTAGAGCAATATACGTTTGTTTACTTGCCCAGTCATACAATGTGCGATCATTATCAGCAATATGGAAACTTGCTTGGAAATTATCAAATTTCTCTTCTACTGCCGGAATGGTACTATCTTCGTATTCTTTGATACCGCGAATTAAATGTTGAACATAGTTTGAATGCGCTGTAACATTTTTACGCGCAAAAATTAATACGAAATGACTAGCCGTATCTAATTGTTTTTGAGCACCCCAGCTATAAGGTTTTAATTTATCTCTTAACTTTTTATTTTGTATCACAACGAATCGCCATGGTTCTAAGCCTAGAGAACTCGGGGATAATCTACCAGATTCTAAAATAGTATCAAAATCTTCTTCACTAATCTTTTTATTTGAATTAAATTTTTTTGTGGCGTGTCTAAAATCAAATGCTTCAATAATTGTTTGATTCATATTACTCATTCTAATATTTCTCCTTTCCAGGATAATCTTATTGTCATACAAAGTATAAAGGATTTTGGAGTATGACAAAAGTAATTGAATTCAGGCAAAGTCACATATTTATTTTCATTGCATTATTTAGAAATTCAAAAGACCAATATTATAACTTGTTTTGTGAATTGTTACAAAATATAATATATATCCGCAAGTTACGCTTACCTACTTATTAACTTTTTTATAACTTGTTATTACTAGATTCTAGAAATGGGGTAATTTTAATGACAAAAATTATGTTTTTCGGTACTAGAGCATATGAGAAAGACATGGCACTTCGATGGGGAGAGTAAAATAATATAGAAGTGACGACGTCTACAGAACTTTTATCTAAAGACACAGTAGATCAATTAAAAGATTACGATGGCGTAACTACTATGCAATTTGGAAAATTAGAAGATGAAGTTTATCCTAAATTTAGAAGCATATGGTATTAAACAAATTGCTCAACGTACAGCTGGATTTGATATGTATGATTTAGAACTAGCTAAAAAACATGGGATTGTTATTTCAAACATTCCGAGTTACTCTCCTGAGACAATTGCTGAATATTCTGTTTCGATTGCATTACAATTAGTACGTAAGTTTCCAGCTATAGAAACACGAGTTCAAGCACATAACTTTACGTGAGCAGCACCCATTATGTCTCGACCTGTAAAAAATATGACCGTAGCAATTATTGGAACAGGTCGCATCGGTGAAGCTTCAGGTAAAATCTATGACGGTTTCTGTGCTAAAGTTGTAGGTTATGATGCTTATCCAAATGCTTCATTAGATTTCTTAGAATATAAAGATTCTGTGGAAACAGCAATTCAAGATGCAGATATCATTTCATTACATGTCCCAACCAATAAAGATAGCTACCATTTATTTAATAAAAATATGTTTGCAAAAGTTAAAAAAGGTGCTGTATTAGTAAATGCCACACGTGGCGCTGTCGTTAATACAATTGATTTAATTGACGTTGTCAATGATGGCACATTATCTGGAGCAGCGATTGATACTTACGAAAACGAAGCAGATTATTTCACATTCGATTGGAGTAATCAAACAATTGACGATCCAACATTATTAGAACTAATTAGACATGAGAATATTTTAGTTACACCTCATATCGCTTTCTTCTCCGATGAAGCAGTACAAAACTTAGTTGACTTAAATGCTGCATTGTCAGTCATTAACACTGGTACATGTGAAACACGCTTAAATTAATAAATTTTTGGGAGTGTCATTCATCACTCTTTTAGCTTATTGAAAAAGTTATTTTTTAATTCAAAGATTGAGGGAGTGACTAGTGTCACTCCCTTTTTCTAATTACTATGAATATCCAAGAACTACCTTTTCAATCGTCGTAAGAACCCCTTGTTCATCATTTGAAGGTACAACACCACTCGCAATATCAAATAGTGATGCATCTTCACTATTTGTCATTACATAACTGTGTTTAGCAAGTTCTAACATATCTTTATCATTATTAGCATCACCAAAAGCCATTAAATCATCTGGCGACATATTCCACTCATTTAAAAGTCTAGTCAATGCTTGTCCCTAGGCATATTAGGCATAATGATATCAATACTGTCACGCCCACTAGACACTAATTTTATTGAATCTTTGAAAATTTCACCTAACTCCTTGTATAATCTAGGATGTGTTTCACGATTAATATTAAATGCAATTTTCACATAGTCATTATCAGGTAAAGCTTGTAATGAATCAATCTCTTCAAGTTGATGATAATAAAGACGCGCGTCTTCTTTAAAATTCTCACTTGTATTCTTTAAAATATAGGCACTTTTCACATCACAAATAATTAATTGATCTATTTTATTGTTGATATTTAAATCATCCACTACACTTTGGAAAATATATCGATTAAAACTACGATAACTATACATTTCATTACCTTTATAGATAACTGCTCCATTTTCTGAAATAAAAAACATATCTCTAACACCAAAAATAGACTTCAATTTAGCATATTGATTACCACTTACAGCTATAAATACAATCCCCTTGTCTTTCAATTTCTTAAAAATCTCTTCAAAACGTGATTGATCAAATTGTTTATTCGTATCAAGAAATGTACCATCCATATCTACCGCAATTGCTTTAATCATTTTATATTTAACCCCTTTTGTTTACGTTACTTTACTTTAATTATAGAGATACATATGAGATGAATGAAGATAAATCTTTGATACTGAAACTATATTCACTATTTGAAAGTTATTTCAAAATATAAAAAAGGATGGGACAGAATTTATAATAAATTCGTAGTCCCACCCCTAACCCCAACTTGCTTTGTCTGTCGAATTTCTATATGAAATTCTCTTTGTTGGGGCCCGGGACTAGTCTTGAAAAGAACTTGATATAAGCGCGTTTCAATTAAGTCAGCCACTGCGAAAACGTTTAAGAACCTAAACATATTATATGCACCAGACTCTCAGTCAATTAATTCATTTGTGTCGCAACGAAAATTTTACGTGTCTCCCATACGCCAGTTTGTTCATTATAATCATCGCATGTAATTAATGTAAGTTGATTTTTTTTACTAGGATGTTCATCTAGAACCTTTACCTCAGTCGGTTTAACATCATGAATTTTAGTTATCTTATACTTTCTTGTTTGATTCCCCACCTTGAAGTAAACTTTACTTCCCTTTTTTGCAGCTTTTAAATTTGTAAATTGGTAATGCGGACGATCAGTAAATGTATGCCCTGCTATAGAAATATTTTGTTGATTAAGTGACTCATCACCCTCTGCAAAGCTAACACCACGGTTCAATTGTTGTGGTGTAGCAGGACCTGGATAAACAGGCTCTTTAATTTGTGCATCAGGAATTTCAATATATCCTGCCATTTTAGCTTTATCTTTAGGTATTTGAGGGCTTTCTTTAGGTGAGGTTGACTGTTTTTTCTCAGCTTTATTATAATTCTCAATTTTATTATCATTATCCTTTTCATGAAGATAATTATCTATATAGGGCTTCGCAAAAAAATAAATCGCTAAAATGATTAACAATACTCCAACTAGAGTCATTAGTTTACTTGTCCATTTTCTCATGTCAGTAACTCCTTTAAGTATGTATTCACAGTATGTATAATTTTATTTTTAGTATAGCATTAAATGAAAGATACAACACTAGGCACTGTCGTAGAATGAGCACTGGTTAAAAATGTTAAATAACTTTACAAAAAGTTGCTAGCAAGAACAATTAGGTTTATAAATAAAATAAAAATGAGGGATGTTTATGATAAGATTTACAAAAAAAAAGAAGACTTACTAGATATACTAAAAATATATAATGATGCTATTTTAAATACAACTGCAGTTTATACTTATGAAGCTAAAACTTTAGAAGAACGAGAACAATGGTTTAACTCTAAATTTAATTCAAATGAACCAATATGGGTTTATGAAATAAATAATCGAGTAGTAGGATATGCGACATTTGTCTCTTTTAGAGACTGGCCAGCTTATCTCTATACAATTGAGCATTTTATTTATGTAGATATAAACTATAGAGGTCAAGGTATTGCTTCCCAACTACTTAATATTCTTATCTACTACGCTAAAAATGAAGGCTATCGAACAATCGTGGCAGGGATTGATGCAACTAATAAAGAAAGTATTAAGTTACATGAAAAATTCAACTTCACATATGCAGGTACAGTTAAGAAAGTGAGGTATAAATTTGAAAGGTGGTTAGACCTTTCGTTTTATCAATTAGATTTATATCAGAAATTATAAAAGGACTGAGTGAAATCTATTTACATTTCATAGGTATGATTACAATATCATCATCTTACACGAATGATTCAATGAATAAAGTGAAGATTTCTCAACAGTCTTATTTTTTATTCTCAATAACAAAACGAATATAATAGAACATAAATACTAAAATCATGCTCAATGATAATAAATTAAACAACAAATTTGGCCATGTCCCCTCAGCCGTCCATAAATAAGTTATAGTTGTGTTAATGATGAATGCCAGAAAGATAAGAAATAATCTAAGCATTACATCAACCTCTTTTAAGCTATTTTAGATTGATGTCAGAAAATTTGCAATATATAAAGTAGCACTGCTTTCTTTGAAAGCTAGTACTACTTATGCAAGACACAATTGACTTTTGTAATCCTTTATTCGCAAATTTATAATTTTATGGCATACTTAATACATTGGACAGCAATCCATTGTAATCTCTAATTAAATACTTGCTTTGAAAGTTAGAGCTATTTTATATACTCTTACAATCACAAAAAAAGCACTTAAACTTTGTATCCAACAAAACTTAAGTGCTTCCGTATTATATTGAATTAATTATTTTTAACCATATTATCGGCTTCACCGAAAATTTTACGTTTGATTTCTTCGCCAGTTGGTGTACCTGCTAAACCACCTAATCCTGTTTCTCTAAGTGAGGCTGGTAAATTACGACCAACTCTATCCATTGCGCTAATAACTTCATCAACTGGAATTTGACTTTCAACACCAGCTAATGCAAGGTCTGCCGAAATCAATGCATTTCCAGACCCTATAGCATTTCTCATTACACATGGAATCTCAACTAAACCTGCAACTGGATCACACACTAAACCTAATAAGTTACTAATTGCTAAAGCCATTGCATGACCAGATTGCTCTGGTGTTCCATTAAATATAGATACTGCAGCCGCCGCAGCCATCGCTGATGCTGAACCGACTTCGGCTTGACAACCTCCGGTAGCACCTGCAACACTCGCATTGTTTGCAACAACTCGACCAAATAATGCTGAAGTAAATAAGAAATCTATCATTTGATCTTCAGTAAGGTCATGTGTTTTTTCTAATTTAAAGATAACACCGGGAATCGTTCCCGAGGAGCCAGCTGTCGGAGTAGCACAAATAATTCCCATCGCTGCATTGACTTCATTCGTAGCAACAGCACCTGTAACAGCTTCTACCATCTCGCGTCCTGATAATGCATGATTATTCTCATTATAATCACGAAGTTTAGCTGCATCATGGCCAGTATAACCTGTAACACTTTCTACGCCATCTCCAGTAGTTCCCTTTTCAACAGCGTCACGCATCACGTTTAAATTCTGTTTCATTAGGTCACGCACTTCTTCACGTGACTTGCCTTCTCTTCCCATTTCTTCATTGATCATCATATCAGCGAAACTTATGTTATTTTCAACTGAATAATCTATTGTCTCTCTAATTGAATCAAACATGTTAATCCCCCTCTATTTGATATAGGAAACGTTTAAATCACTGTATTTATCATTTATTTTATTTAATGATGACTCTGAGATTGCTTTATTTAAAGGAAATACGACTAAACCATTATAATCACTTATTTTGGCAATTTCATCACCAAAATCAATGTTCATATCTGAAAAATCATTAATTAAATGATTAATTTGCGCTTTGTCTATTTCTCCATCTATTTCTAATAATGGGAGCCCATTATTAAGTTCCACTTCTAAACCATTGACATTGATACCTTTAAGTTTAATTGTACCTCCACCAATAGAAATACCAATGACTTCTATATGGCGTCCATCCTCTGTATCTGCTTTAATAAACGCACAGTTCGGATGTTGACCAATACTTTCTCCATCTTCTTCAAAGATATCAACTTTAATATTTTCTTGTTTTGCAATGTCTAAGGATGATTTAATTCGATTGTCGAAAGTGCTGTAGCCCATAGCACCACCAACAATAGCAACGTCTGTACCATGACCTTGATGAGTTTTAGCAAAAGATTCATAGTAATGAATTTCTAAACTCTTAGGCGCGTCTCCTAAAACAGCTCTTGCTGAATTACCAATCTTTACCGCACCAGCAGTATGAGAACTAGAAGGTCCCATCATCACTGGTCCAATAATATCGAAAGCACTTTGATAATCATAGCTTTTAGCCATTATTAAACACTCTCCTCAACTTGGCTTTTTCTTCGTGGTAACTTGAAGCTAACGTCCATTAAGTTAAATCTTTTAATAATAGTACTGGTAATAAATGCTAAGACCACACTTGCAATTGCTACTGCCGCAATTGTGATGGCAGATGTGACAGGGTTATTGAAACCAAATAGTACAATCGCACCAGCAATTGGTGTTGCCATACCTTTAATATTAATTACTAATCCGCTAAATGTCACAATACAAGCGTTGACTACCCCGATAAGAGCGTTCGTTCCATAAAGTTGCAATGGATATTTAGCAATTAAGTCTATTTGTGTTAATGGTTCTACAAATACAGCAAATGCGTTAGCTTTTTTACCGATTTTAAGTCTGCTGAATAAAATGCCATTTACAAATGAAGAACCTGTACATGTTAATGCACCAATTGCCATTGGAATACCTGTTAAACCAAGTAAACTTGTTAATACCATTGAACTTAGTGGTGTCATTCCTGTTACCGGAATAACAAGTCCAAGAATGACTGCTAATGCATATGGATTGCTATCACCTACTGAAGTTACTGCACTACCAATTTGTTTAAGTACTGCGATAACCCCTGGTGAAATTAAGTTCGCAAGACCAAATGTAACTGCTGGAGCCAATAAAATTACAACAATTAAATCTAGACCTTCCGGAACTTTTTTCTCAATAAATTTAATACCAAATGCAACGAGATAAGCCGCGATAAATGCTGGTAATAATTTTGAATCATGTAGTACTAAGCCCACAATAACTGCGAATACAGGAGATACATCTAACTTTAAACAAGTCAATATCCCTACTGCTACACCACTTAAACTCCCTACTAAATCACCAATTTCTTGGAAAAACTTAACATGGAATACGCCACCAATCGCATAACTTAAAAATGCCTGTGGTAAAAATGTAGCACAAGCTGCCCCTGATAAAGCTTGCAAACCTTGTTTACCATATGGCGCGAAATTTAAGAATAGCGTCATAATGATAAGTACAAGTACTAAAGTCCCTACTCCTAATATAATATTCATTTCCCCAAAACCTTCTTTCTTTATTTTTAGGCCATAGTTATCGTACACCCTTAAGAAAGCGATTTCAATAATTTATGTACAATAATTTAGTCTATATTGTGAATTGATTCACAATTATATATTAATACACTTTTTAATAGATTTAAACAGGTTGACTTTTAATAATTTGAAAATATTTTTAAGTTTAAGAATCTATTCAATTAATATTAATACCAACACTTTCGTTACTATTTACTCTTTCTCTAATGTTATGCAACTCAATTGAATCAATACCTATTTTCTGTAAGATGACTCAAACATTCTAACGCTAAATCTCAGTTTGTAAAAATTATTCACAATAAAACAAACCTCTTACAATGCAGTTTGCAAGAGGCTGTTAATATGAATGTTTATATTAATTATTTTTTAATGACTTATTTATTAAACAAGTGAATTTTACCATTTATTGTAATCGTTTACTTATACTTTGTGAAATAAAATAGATGTGGCGGTCCCCTAATTCCCAAAATGTAGTATAAAAGATACATCATCATATAATCATCTCATGATTAATCATAAGGTTGACTAAGTGAATATTCCTTTTGCGTCAGTATTACAGGTAATTGAAAGATAAGTAAAAACAATGTTTCAATCTTTGAAAGAAAGTCATTAGCAGAATAAATGGATAATGTTTGTGTTTGTTCGATAAAATTCATATCTCTATGATGTGCACTTATAAAAAGTTGTAATGGATAAACAATGGCTTCATCTTGAGAAAAATGGAAACTCAATTTGATGATATGATTAGGACATCGTATATTTAATTGATTATTTTTTAAAGAAAATGCTAGATCACATTTTTTGAATTCGAGTAGAAGCTTTTGAAGGATATAAAGAAAGGCCAATATATCTTTATGATTTGATGTTTTAGGTAAGTTTAAGTCATTGATGATAAGTTTGTTCATCCAGTGGAAATGTTAGCTTTAAGAGGGTAATTCTAGGCTTAATCCTCAAGTTCATTATTCTTGAATAAGCATCTAGTATATGAAGTGCTTGAAACTTAGGATAAAATTGTATGAAGTATTGGTTATCTCGTTGACTAAAAGATTGAATTGGGGCTTGTTGAATCAATCTACCGAGTTGATTGGAAGGTGGAATTTTAATACGATGTGCTTCTAGTGACAAAAGTAAATCATGATAATCAACTTCATTCACATAGGCAAAGGTTTTAAGGAGTCATTCGCTGTAACGATTCATATATTCTTGTTTTGATGTTAACATCGTGTCATCCTCTCGTTGTTGTATTAATCATTGAGTATTTAAAGATGTAAAATTCTATATTTATTAAACGTTTTATTTTAAACTATGTCAATATTCATTTCCTGTATTATACATTTTTTATATTTTCAGTTCTTACACTTTTTCATTTATTACTTACAACTTTTTCAATAATTAACTTCTCCGGGTCATAATCAATTAAATTTTTCAATTTTTATTAAAATAAAAAACAGAAAATAAAAAGAGAGTGAGACAGAATTCATTGTCTCACTCCAGCAACGACCCCCAACTTGCTTTGTCTGATGAATTTCTAGATGAAATTAACTTTGCTAGGACCCCAGACTAGTGTTGAAAAAGGCTTGATATAAGCGCATTTTCAACTCAGTCATCGACTGCCAATATGCGAAAAATACCTGAACAATGATTGATGTCCCAACCTCTTTTTAAATCATTTAGAAACTTTCAAAAGTTGTTGCGTTTGATTGTAGATGTCTTGATATATTGAGTGAAACTGTTCATATTTAGCGTGATTGTCTTGATTAGGTTCGAAAACTTTATCAACTTTGATGAATGATTCAACACATTCTTGTATAGTTTTAAACCAACCTAGTCCATAAGCTGCCAAAATAGCTGCACCCATACTCGGCCCTTCTTCATGTTTCAGTTTCTTGATTTGTACATTAAATACATCTGCTTGAAGTTGCAACCAAAACTTACTTTTAGCCCCACCACCAATCGAAGTGATAGATAGCATTTCATGTCCAGCTGACCTCATTATTTTTATTGAATCATATAAGGAATATGCGATACCTTCGATAACCGCTCTAGCAAAATCAGCTTTATTATGCTGACCGCTGATTCCTATAAAACTACCACGACTACCACGAATTTGAGCATCGCCATGAGGTGCTCTCTCCCTTGCTAAATAAGGCGCAAATAATAGTCCGATCCTATTTTAGATGTTTCAGCTTGACGCATAATGGTTTCGAAGGAATCATCGTCAAAGAATGTTCTCTTCAACCAATTGAGACTGTAGCCAGCTGCTAAAGTTACACTCATCGCATAATATGTATGAGGAATGCTGTGATTAAAGAAATGTAAATTGCTATCATACGATGTAACATGATCAAACTCTACATTTAACACTACACCTGATGTACCAATACTACATAATGCACTTTTATCTTGTATAACACCTGCTCCAATTGCACCACAAGCATTGTCACCTCCACCTGCAAAAACTGTAACTTCATCTGTAAATCCAAGCTCTTGAGCAAGGGATGGCTCTACCTTTCCTACATAATCATATGATTGCACCAAGGGTGGGTAAATTATCTCCCAAGTTAAACGACTCACCGACTTCTCTTGTCCACTCATTTGTTTTCGGATTAAAAAGTAACGTGCTACATGCATCACTATATTCCATATGAATGTCTCGGGTTAAACAATAACGCAAATAATCTTTAGGTAACATCAACACACTGACACGTTTCCATATCTCAGGTTCATGTTGCTGAACCCATAGCATCTTTGGTAAAGTAAATCCTTCTAGAATTGGATTATAATTCAACCTTTCACCATATACACCTTTAATCCTACTGAATTGCTCAGAATTCCTTGTATCATTCCATAATATAGCTCTTCTTAATAGCATACCATTCTTATCAAGAATAACCAAGCCATGCATTTGTCCTGAAGATGACAGACCTTTAATGATTTTATCTGACATCTCATCTACTTGAATTAATGTTTTAATTCCATTTTTAGTAGCCGTGAACCAAGCATTTGGATCTTGTTCACTATGTCCTGGACTCTCTTGGAATAATTCTAAAGGCTTACTTACCGAACTTATCACTTCCCCTTGTTGATCGACAGCAATTATTTTTATGGTGCTCGTCCCTAAGTCAATTCCTAAAACAACTTCTTTCACCTTTGTTCCCCCTTTATTTAATGATCTACAATTTATTCTCTATGTATATCTATATCATATATGGTTTAACAGCTAATTCAACCTTTAAACGCCTAACATTTATAATAGTACGTTTACAATATAACTCCCACTAAACAATGAATATTTATGAAATGAAATACGTAACAAAGCTAGGACATGTAATTATGCCCCACCTTTATAGTTAACAATTTAATGATATGCTTCTTGTACTTCTAGCCGTGTTGGAATCGAAACTTGAGCACCTTTTCTTTGAACTGTGAGTGATGATGCTTGATTAGCAAATATAATTGCTTCTTTAATGTTGCTAAGATCCGGTTTTAATTCACTTACAAGTGCGCCAATAAAAGTATCCCCTGCTGCTGTAGTATCCACTGCTTTAACGCTACATGCAGGAATCATTTTAGCTTCATTTTTAGTCGCATAGTACGTTCCTTGTTCACCTAGTGTAATTAAGACAGTTGATATGCCTAAATTAAGAAAATACGCTACAGTTTGATGCATATTTTTTTCACTATGAATTGAGATACCAGATAACAATTCCGCTTCTGTTTCATTAGGAATAATGATATCAGTCAATGATAGTAAAGACTTAGGCAATTCAACCGCTGGAGCTGGATTTAATACGGTAGTCACTTTATGCTCACGTGCAATTTTAAAAGCCTGTTCAATGGCTTCAATTGGTATTTCTAGTTGGGCAACCACGTAATCTGCATCACTAAACGCTTCCTTGTTCTTATCAACATCAGTAGCACTTAAAGTCATATTCGCACCACCATAAACAAGTATCGTATTTTGTCCTTCCTCATTGACAGTAATAAATGCTTGTCCAGTCTCTTCATCTTCTGAGATTAATATATAATTTGTATTGATTTGAGCCTTTGCAAAATCTTCAATGATAAACTGTGCATTGCCATCTGTACCAACTTTACTAATAAACGTAGTATCCGCTGCTAATCGACCAGCTGCAATCGCTTGATTGGCACCTTTTCCTCCACCAAATTCACGTTGAGCTTGATTAATATGTAACGTTTCTCCAGGCTTTGGAAAACGTTTAACATTAAGAAATTTATCTACATTTGTTGAACCTACGACTATGACTTTATTCTTGTTCATTGTCATAACACCTTCTTTAATTTGGCTTTAAAAAATCATTTTAATTAGAATGTTACGTTCGATTCTAATACAATATTTGAATACAGTGTAATTTCTCCGGTACGTATATTTCCTTTATTTAATGGTGACTTTAGCATGGCTTTCATCTCTGAATGTGCAATAAATTCAATTTCAACATTTTCAGAGATGAGTTGCTTAATCGCTTTTAACTGACTCGCATTATGCGTTTTAATTTCTTCAGCTAAGTACATTTTCTGTATTTTCATTTCAGTAAGCACATTTTCTAGCACACCAATAAAGCGTGGTAGTTCTTTCGTCACTGCTAAATCAATACGATGACTATCGTTAGGAATGGGCATGCCCGCATCATTGATAGTTAATAAATCAAAGTGACCTAATGTTGAGATTGCTTGTGAAACATGGCTATTTAATACTGTTGTCTTTTTCATAAATTTCAACCTTTCACTCTATTATTTTATAAATACTGTTATTGATGCTGCTACTAATATTAAGACTAACCCCACAATAGTAATCATTAATTCTTTTGATGTTTTCTTTTGATTTAAAAAGAAAATCCCAGTTAAAGTAGCAAGAACCACAGATGTTTGCGATAATACAAATCCTGTTGCTAAACCATTCATATTAGGTTGTGCTGAAATTAAATATGTTAAAGCAGCAAATGCAAAGAAAAATCCTGAGATTACTTGCTTCCAACTTACTACTTCCTTAAATACATTACCTTTTGACATATTCACAAAGCCATAAATAACTGCCACAATGACCATGCCAATTGCTTGAGGTAAAAACGCCTTAAATCCACCAATATCCGTTGCTTGTGGAGCAGATGAATAAATCCAGTAACCAATTTCACCTATTAATAATAAAATGACCGCACTTCTAAGATTTTTACTAAATTCTTGTTCTTTTGTTTCAGTCCACACAGTCATACGTGCTCCAATTAAAATAACAACTAATGCTAAGAAACCGACAATTTTATTTGCTATACCAGGCCAATTACCTAAAGCGAAAACGCCCCATAATGAAGCACCTAGCAATTGAAATGCCGTAGTAATTGACATTGCTCTTGAAGAGCCGACCAACTCAAATGCTTCAAACGTAATAATTTGACCAAATGCCCAACCAGCACCTGAGATAAGTGAGAATACTAAAGCCATACCTCCAGGTAACCCAATACCTTTAAACAAGGCTAAGATGATTGCAAAGATTAGCGTACCTACCGTTGCACCAAAGATTTGATTGACTGGTCGTCCCCCAAATTTTGAAGCGATTGTAGGGAAAAGTCCCCAACCTAAAAGAGGTCCTAATCCTATTAAAATTGCTATAAAGTCCATATGCCACCTCTAAATTTTTATAATATGTATCTAAAACTTTCACTCAATCATCATACTACTAATCCTTTTACCTGTATACGCTTACAACATATATCATATAATTTTCTTAAAATAGCTCATTTTTTATTTAAAAAAACATCTAAAAATTGAAAATATGTAACTTCCAATTTAAAGTTGGATATTTTAACCACTTCATTTTAAAAAGCACATTAAAAGTTATCTTCATTTAACTCTTAATGTGCTTGTCCTATCTTGATATTGAATTTTTATCGGTTACCAACATCATGACCAACGTCAACAGATTTCTTATTTTTATCATAGACTGCGCCTTGGACACTACCAAAGTTAGGGTCATTATGCTTTTCTTGAACACCATAACCGAGACCTTTAAAAATATTGATATCTTCATCATTCATCGCATTTTCATAAAAGATAGTACCACCATCATTGTAAAATCTAGGTTTATTGATTGACTCTTGAAGTGTGCCATTACCATTCACATAGTCAACAATCACTTCATTCAAGATTGTTGGGATTTTGTTACCACCAGGTGTACCTATACCCATATAGAAATTGGGACCAACAATAATAGATGGTGAAATAAATGATCTTGGTGCTTTATGAGGCTCTCCATAGTTAGGACTTGCAGCATTCTTAGAAAAATCCCCTAGTGAGTTATTCATGTAAAATCCTTCTTTAACATAGTCCCCTGAACCAAAATAACTTGATAGTGTATTAGTTGTACTTACAAGCTTACCTTGTTTATCAATCACAACAAAGTGCGTCGTACTAGTATTATCTGTTCTGATTTGATTAAAATCACTGCCATTATCTGTATTACCGCCAACATTAACTTTATTTAACTGTCCTAGTAAATAATCATCTGAAAGATATTGTTCATTGCTTGGTTCAGAACCACTAACTATATCTCTATTTTGATACATTAAATCACGAGATTTAATCATTGCAGTAATAAAGTTATTTCGATCTGAGATATCTTGATTTTCTTTTTCATCTATTTTTAAACCTTGAAGCATTAATGTACCACTCAATGGATTAGGTGCAGAGTATACTTTATTATTTTTATAGTCAACACTGACTGGTTCTTTTTGTTCTGTTCTGAATGTTGTAAAGTCTTTTTCCGTTAATTTATTATCTAGTTGTTTCGATATACTCTTGCCTACATCTTTGTAGAAGTAATCAGGTCCTTTATCACGAATCTTTTTCAATGTATCTGCAAGGTGATCTTGTTTAACAATATCCCCTTCACGTACACTTTTAGATCCTTTGTAGAATGGAGAATTATGATCTATTTTTCTTCCATATAATTTTAAACTTCTTTCTAATTCTGAATCTACTTCAAAACCATCCTCAGCTAAAGGAATAACATAGTTAAAGATTTTCTTTTCATCCATTTTTCCTTCTTTTTCATGCATATCATGCATTCCTCTAACAAGACCTGGAACACCAATTTTATCGCCTTGCTTATAATTATAAGAAGACATCGTTTTATATTCGTAAGCTTTAGGTGTTTCACCATCTTTACCATTATACGTTAGTGTAGCACCACCACCGCCTAATCCAGATGAATGTGGTTCAGTTACAGCTAAAGCATATGCTACACCTTCAGCGGCATCGACAGCATTACCTCCATCTTCAATAATTTTGTTACCGACTTTCATAGCGATTTTATTATTAGAGGCTACACCGTAATTCTTCTGATTGCCTGATTGTTTATGATTGATGATTTTATTTTCATATAGTGTGTCTTTGTCCACTTTTTTTTCTGTTGTAAAGAAATAAAAAAGGAACGAAATGACAATGGTTATAACTAAAATGACACTTAAGGTCACTTTATTATATATATTCATACTTAGCTTGCCCCTTTTGAAAGATATTGCTGTTCTCCAGTTTTCAATTCATGTTGTTCATAAGTATCTAAGCCTTCATTTGCTCTTGCAAAAGTTACTAATAAAAAGATAACAATTACGACAATAACAACAACTATTGGTAACCAGTGCTTTTTAATATTCAAACGTATAACCTCCACTATTATCAGATTTTAGGTCAATAGATTTATCTTTGATATTATTCTTGAATCGTACGTGATCCATCTTGTTCATATCATCTTTAGAGATTTTTCCATCTTTTGATTGAATTGGTGTGATATGGAATTTGTTATGCGCTCCGTTCCAATCTTGTTGCACGACCATTCCTTTTTGATTTTTAGATAAGAAATCATCTGATGTCGTATTACCTAAACTATAAAAGATGGGTGTGTGTTTGTATTTTTCTACTCTTTGTACAACCGAATTATGACCAATAATTACATCTGCACCTGCATCAGCTAATGCATGGGCATATTCTTTTTGTCTTGTCGTCACATTTCGTTCGTTAGGAATACCCCAATCAACATTTACAACGACATAGTTGTTGTTTTCCTTTAATTTTTTGATTAAAGGATAGAAAATATCTGGATCTAGGCTAATTGAAGTCGTATTCTTTAAAGATTTTGTATAATTAGACTCAATATCCGTAAATGAGACATTCGCTATTTTCTTTCCTTTAACATTTTGTTGAACCGTTTTACTATTGATTGGGTTTGAACCGTTACCTGTTAAAAAGTTATAGCCTGCTTGAGAATCAACCTTTCTCATTAAAGCTGTAGCTTGAATGTTATCAATTGATTCATTAATCAAGTTTACACTTTTAATATTATGCTTGCGTAAAAACATAATATTTTCTAAATTCTTATTCATATCTTCCTTTTGATTCTTTGAAAATTCATTAACTATAAGTGAACCAGTAGAGAAATCACTATGATCTAAAGCATCTCGAACTCCTTTAAATACTTCATTTAAGTTATTTTGACGAATATGTTTGTTTAAAGTAATATCGCCTAAATACGTAAGTCGAATACTATTTCCACTTTTGGCATCACTTTTAACAGGATCGACATGTATTGCCCTAACTGCAAATATCAATAAAATTAAAGCTATTAAAAGCACGATTGCCGTAGAAAGTGTATTTCTTCTTTTATGCCTTTTCGACTGTTTAAGTAACCACTCCCTGGGCGATAATCGTTTATTCTTTTTCATTATTACGCGCTCCTTGTTCGTGATTAGTTGATGAAACTATATAAAAACAAGATGACATAAGTAATACACGTTAATAACATTGTAGTTGAAAGTGTAATCACTACACCCTGTTTTTGAATCGTATTGGCAATGATTCCTGGAATAACAACACCTATACCTGATACTTCAACCATTTCAAATGGTGTTAACGGATAAAGGAGATCAAAGATAAACTTTAGTACCATCCCTGTTAAAATCATTGCTGCGAATTTTCTTCTTCCGTATAAGATTACCCATTTACTAATACCATTATTAACAATAAAAAATGTTAAACAGCTAATAATCAATACTGATAATAGCATCACTGGTTGATCAAAAATTAAAGCTAAATAACCTGGTACAACTAGTCCTGCTGGGTTAATACCAAACTTCTCAGCAAATATTAAACTGAGAACCACACCTACGAATAAGGAGAAATATAACTCTGAACCTATCATTTTATTCTATCCCTTCTATGAATTCCGCTATTCTTCCACCCGGGCCGTGGATGTTGCCTACACAAAAGACAAGCGCATTGTCTGCTTCATGTAGAATTCCTTTTTCAATTTCTGAAAAGTCTTGTCCTTCAAAATTTAAATATTTCTTTTCTGACATAGTTTCCATCAAATTAGAAACCATTTGCGTACTTTTACCAGTACAAATTAAAACATCGTAATCGACGTCTTCTAAAAAGTTTTCAACAAATAATTGTGTTCGATCAACCCTATCTGAACGACAATTTAGAATAACTATTTTCTTACGATAAGGATAATTGTATGATTCAACCTTATTTAAAATAGCTTTAGTTGATTGTGGTTCATTAGCTGCGAATGCATTAACAAATACATTTTTTGTGTTATTTGCATGGAAATACTTAATTCTCACAGCACCTGGATCGGCTGGCGCATTTAACATACCTTGTAGAGCAGTTTCATAATCTACACCTATAGCTTGCGCGATGCCTAAAACAATAGCTACATTATCTGGAAATACCAAATAATCAAATTCTCTTAAGTATGATTCGGGGATTTCATCTTTGTCTACAACGATTAATTCCGAATTTCGTTTTTTTGCTTCTTTTGCAAAGAATTTTGTATATTCATCTTTCATGACAACGAGTTTCCCATTGTATGGAATCGTCGCAGTAAAAGCCTGTGCTACATCTTTAAGTGTTGGACCTAAAACATCCATATGATCTTCCATCACATTAACAATAACGCCTATATTTGCTTTTACTAAATCTTTTTGAAATGTAATTTGGTAGTCAGGGTTTACGGCCATACACTCATTAACAAGTGCGTTTGCCTTTTGCTTAACAACCTTTCGAATAATATCACGCTGTTCACCGATATTAGCACCTTGAGGTTTTCTAATAACCGGATATTCTTTTTCAGTGAACCAGTACATCATTCTTGCATCGGTTCCTGTCGTTTTACCAATTACTTTATAATGATCTTCACGAAGAACACTAAAAGCCATTCGAGTAATTGTCGATTTCCCTCGAATTCCATTAATGTTAATTCGCAAAGGGATTTTCTTTAGTCGATTCGCATGACGATTTTTTTCTTTAATTCCTAGCCAGAGAATCAACACGACACACACCATAATGAGAATCAATCCGTCTTACCTCTCTTTTCTTATGTATTATTAAATTGTCAGTAATCTATCATTAACATTTCCAATTAATTGAATGAACGTTTATAAAAAATCAAAACATTGGAATATAACTAAATTCTAAATGAAAATTTAATCAACAATCAATAATATCTATACAATTTATCAAAATTTATTGCAAAAATTATCTTCCTCTAACTAGTAGTAGACTATCATTTTGGTATTGACTCAGTTTTAAATATTTTAATTGGATATTAAAATAATGTAAATTTATGTAAATTAATTGCTTATATGTAACACTTTTTATTTACCTAAAATCTGTATTTGAATAATAAATTGTGGGTGTCTTAACTGAAATTATATACATTTTGTAAAGTAATAAGAATTTTACCCTCAATTTACATTAGATTAAAGAAGGGATGTTAAATTAAAGATGTAAGATACTACGACCTTAGGAGGATATAGATGGAGAAATCAGTTAAGCTCGCTGTTGGCATCTATCTTGCAATTATTTTAGCTGTTTGTAGTTGTTACTTAGCATTTATTCTTGTAGGTAGCTTACAAGGTAAAGATATGAGTAACTCAGTTTTAGATAGCGATCATTCTTATATTAATAACACCTCAAGAAACAGTGATGAAGATGTAACAACATCATCGAGTGATGCAAAATCAAATTCTTCTCATTCCCACTCTTTTGCAAATTCAAACTATAAAGCCGTAGATTTAAATAAAACTAAAAATCAAAATGATGATTATATAAAAGATGCGAATTCGAGTTATCAAGAGTATTGATAACAAGAATCCGCATTTTTTTATGATAGTGATGGTTATTAAATTCATCTATGCTTTATTTTAAGGTTCATGTTCAAATGGATACTTTACCCTTCAATAATTCGTTTAAGTTGCTCTAAGAAACGTTGCGCTCTGGTATAGGGAATATAGGATAAATATGAAACAGACTATAACCAAGTATGAATTCATGCTTAATTCCCTTTTCATTAAGCATATGTGAAAATTTAACTACATCTGGATATAATGTTTCTTTTGTTCCAATTGTCATCGTGATATGGCCTAACCCTTCAAGATTACCGTTAATGGGCGACATTTTATAATCATCTAATGGTAAATCACCAGCCCAAAGTTTAACAAAGTATTTGCTTCCTTCTATTCCTAGTATCGGATCTTCTTTTTCATATTTTCTTGCTTCAGAATTATCAAAAGTTGCATCTAGTACAGGTGAAATAAGAACGATATGACCTGGTTGAGATACCTGCTCTTTTTGTAATTTTTGGGCAAATGCTAATGCAATTTGACCACCTGCTGAATCTCCCATAATAACTAATTGCTTTGCATCGTCCACTTGAGTTAGTAAACGATTATAAATTTTAGATAATAACTCAAATGTAGTACGATAATCTCTGTGAGGTACTTTAGGATAAATCGGCATCACAACTTTAGCGTTTAGCGTATCAGCCAATAAATCGGTATATTCAAAGTGATAATTTAGAGGATCTTGGAACCATGCACCACCATGGATATAGAGAACTGTGCATTGATCTGGTAGGCCTTGATCATTAACAACATATACAAGTGAGCCATAATAATCTCTAATTTTAACTTTATGACTAAATTCATAAGTCGTGCCGTTATATTTATCAGCCGTTTGGTATTTTGTTTCCTCCAATGCTACCTTGGCATCTTCAACATTTTCAAATGTCTTTTTCATACTCGACATTCTAATCATTTTTTCCTGTAAAAAACTTTTATAGCTTCTTTTCTCTTTTACTTTTCGCAAACAAAACTGTTCCAAAGATCGTAGAGCCTAAAATTGCTGCTAACTTTTTAAACATGATTTTACCAATCTCCTCGTTTAGTATCTAATTTAACCCATCATGCACTAAACATAGAATCATCGGCTTAAATATTTTCATTTACTTAATATTTATAAAGCCTTTACCTAAAACATCACGGACATCATGAATAACAAGAAAGACATGTTCATCATGAGAATTTACAATTTTTTTACAGCTCTAATCTGACTTTGAGAAACAACTGCATAAAGAATTTCAGTATTACTTTTTTGATATACACCTTTACCACTGAGTAGCGTAGCCCCTCTACCTGTCATCTCGTAAATATCTGAACTGATTTCCTTATTATGTTTGGAAATAACTGTAACTGCCTTTTTAGGATTAAAACCTTCTACTACAAGTGACATTGCCTTTTCGATAATGAAAAGCATAACGATTGTGTAAAGTACATTTGTAATAGGTAGAACGAGTAAGAAAGATAATACAATCACTGCATCTAAAATAAGTAACGCTTGAGATGTCTTAATTTCATTATATTTACCCATAATGCGAGCAATCACTGATGTACCACCCACCCCACTGTACTTTGTGCGGTAAGAACTAAACCAGAGCCAATTCCTAGTATAAGCCCAGCAAATATTGAACTAATAAAATTATCATGAATACCTAATCCAAATGATTTTGTTAAATCAAGAAAGATTGAATTTGCAATAATTATAATAGTGGTATAAATTGCTGTTGTTCGACTTAAAAATTTCCAACCTACAGCAATCAAAATCGCATTAATGATGAAGGAACTAAGTATAGGTGAAATACCTAATGTATAATTCAAGATTAAAGAAAGACCGATAGAACCACCTTCGCCTAAGTTACCAGGTATGACGAAACTATTCACTCCTATAGCAATAATAAGTGTACCAACGAGACATAAAAGTATATTAATGAAATGTTCTTTTCTTTGTTTGTTATTCATTTGAGCCTCCTTCATCTATAAGCATATCGTATGCAATTTAAGATAATGGTGCGTCGTTAATCATAACATGAATAATCAAACAGCCCAATGAATAAAAAATTTTTAATTTATTCAACTACACCATACATCTTATTAAGTTGATGTTCAAATGTTTGCATATCAATAAATCGACCTTGTCGATGCATTTCTTTACCATTCATAAATATTAATTCAACCGGCACAGTAAAAATGCAAAGTTCCCCAGCAATATCTTTTAATTCTGATTGATTAATCACACCAAATTTCACTTTAGGGTATTCCTCCAATAAATCTTGTATTTGAGGTAATACCGCGTGACATACACTACAATGATTCCTCATTACATGTATAACTGTTAATAGATTAGAGTTAATAAAATCATGATATTGTTCAATACTTTGAATATTTTCATACATTACCATCACCCACCATTCTTTATCTATTCAATGATTCAATAAAATATGAGTTTAATTACTTTAATCATATCCTATTTTGTTTATATTTGAAAAACTAGTGTTTGATAAAAGTTAACCATTTTCTATATGATATTGAATGTCAAATAATAACTCTACTTATCGTGTAAAATTTTCTTAAAAAGTTTCAATTTCTGTCATAAATAAAATTAATCTGTCAGGAAGAAAACGTGATATAATTATTGCTAAATAAATCACAATGTGTTACGGAGGTATTGATATGAAAGCTTATGAATATTTAAAGCCTGGTTATGCTCAATTAACGGACAAAGAGAAACCAACAATTGTTGATAGTACAGATGTCGTCATTCGAATGGTTAAAACAACAATATGTGGCACAGATTTACACATTATTAAAGGTGACACTCCAGAAGTTAAAGAACACACAACTTTAGGTCATGAGGGTATCGGTATTGTAGAAGAAGTTGGTGATAACGTCAATAATTTTAAAGTTGGTGACAAAGTTATCGTATCTTGTATCTCATCATGTGGCAAATGCTATTATTGTAAAAAAGGTATTTATGCACACTGTGAAAACGGTGGCGGTTGGATATTAGGTCACCTCATTAATGGAACACAAGCAGAGTATGTAAAAGTACCATTTGCCGATAATTCCTTATATCACGCTCCATCTAGCTTACAAGATGATGCCCTTGTGATGCTGTCAGATATACTTCCAACTGGTTATGAAATTGGAGTATTGAAAGGTAAAGTTAAACCTGGATGTACTGTTGCCATCGTAGGTGCTGGTCCAGTTGGTTTAGCGGCGTTATTAACAGCTCAATTTTATTCACCTTCAAAAATTATTATGATTGATTTAGATAATAATCGCCTAAAAAATGCCAAAGAACTTGGAGCAACACATGTTGTTAATTCTAAAAATCCTGAAGTAGCCATCCAAAAAGTCAAAGAATTAAATCATCGCGGTGTCGATGTTGCAATTGAAGCTGTAGGTATTCCGCAAACATTTGATTTATGTCAAAACTTAATCGGTGTAGATGGTACCATTGCAAATGTTGGTGTACATGGATTACCAGTGCAATTTGATATCGACAAACTATGGATTAAAAACATTAATGTAACTACTGGTTTAGTGTCTGCTAATACAACTGAAGAGTTACTTGAAGCACTTAAAAGTAAAATCATCCAACCTGAACAGCTCGTTACACATTATAGTAAACTAAGCGACATAGAAAATGCTTATGATTTATTTAGAAATGCTACGGATCACAAGGCCATCAAATTAATCATCGAAAACGATATTACAGTTTAATATAAAAAATGACCTGATTGAAAAGACTATTGTCTTCCAATCAGGTCTTCATATTTAATATTTAAATATATTATCTAAAATATAACCACAAATATCCTATAAATACCGGAAGTGTTGAAACAGAGTTGTTGAGCATATGAACCATCATACTATCTTTAATATTCCGTCTCCTATCATAAGCTAGATATAATGCACATCCCATGAAAAAGTATAATGCATATGAAAAAATATTTGTTGATAAATGTTGAGAACTAAAAACCAGAGACGAAAGAATCAATGGTAACCAGAATCGGCATTTCATAAATAAGGTTTCTTTAAATATACCTCGGAAGAGTAGCTCCTCAAGATAAGGTCCAATAACGCATATCATTAAAACAACTGTGATAGCGATTGAGATATGTGGTAAATGATCTTTTTGCATGAATACACTTAAGCTTTCATCAATATTCTTCTCATTTGCAGTACTATCACTTCCAGTAAATGTGAGCATTAAAATACTACCCCCAATACTAAAAGCAGTTGCTAATAAGAAAAACCCTATATTAATTAAAATATCTTTACCTCTTATTCTTTGATGTGGATCTTCATATGTATGATTTAAATAGTAACCTCTAACGAGCCAAATAATTAATAATACTATCCCTAATATCAACATACTTACCGCAATGGTTGTTAAGTTCCTTAATTGAGTTGAAAAAGACAATGCTAAAAGTGAAATGGCAAGGGGTATTTGTATCAATACAATCATACCGATAAACATCAATATATTTAAAAATTTGTTACCTTTAGCCCTTCTTCTAGAACGTTTATCTTGCTTCAAGTTATCCATATTACCTCATTGCCCCTCCTACTCTAAGATATTTATTCTAACATCAACATTGCCGATAATTAACTTTATTGTCAACTCAACAGTCATCTTCTTTCACAACAAAATCTCATATGTATAATAAAAATGGAGATAATTTACCATCACTAATAAACATCTCCATTCAAGATTAATTTAAATGCTTTGATTTAAATCGTTATTTAATTTTCATAATAGATTTTTCAAGATCCACTTGTTTAACATCTTCAATCGTTAAAATTTTATCTCCTAGATTTGTAATAATGACTGGGGTAATTACACTTGGAGCGTTCTCTTTCAAGTAAGCTAAATCAACCTTCATTAATGGTTGACCTTGGGTTACAGGTTCATCAGCATTAACTAAACTTTCGAAACCTTCCCCATTTAGTTTAACTGTATCAATACCAATATGAATTAAAACTTCGACTCCCGTATCTGATTCTAAACCAATAGCATGTTTAGTTGGGAATATCGTTTTAACTGTACCATCAAATGGTGCTACGATTTCACCAGTTTCAGGTATAAATCCTACACCATCACCTATCATTTTTTCAGAAAATACTTTATCTGGAACATCTGATAGTGGAATAATTTCTCCAGTACCTGGTGCGTAGATTTCAGTTTCAATAATATCTTCAACATGTACAGGCGCATCTGAAGTTTCTTCAGTAACGGTTGTTTCGCTTGGTTTAGTTATTTCACCACTCATAATTTTAGCCATATCATGCTTAATTTGATCAGATTTAGGTCCAAAGATGGCTTGCATATTATTTCCAACTTCAAGTACTCCTGAAGCACCTAAAGCTTTAAGTCCTGCGACATCTACTTTAGATTTTTCATTCACTTCCACTCTTAAGCGTGTAATACATGCATCTAAATGTTTGATATTTTCTTTGCCGCCCATTGCTTTTAACACATCGAATGGTAATTGACTCGCAGACGTGTTGGTAACTGTCGCCTGCTTATCTTCACGTCCTGGAGTCTTAAAGTTAAATTTAACAATAAGGTATCTGAAAGCAAAGTAATAGATTACCGCGTAAACTAAACCTACTGGAATGACCAGCCACCATGATGTCTTATTCGGTAAAATACCCAATAGGACATAATCTATGAATCCACCTGAGAAAGTATAACCTAGATGTACATGCAATAAATACAATGTTAAGAATGATAAACCATCAAGTATAGCGTGGATAAAGAATAGTAATGGTGCTACGAATAAAAATGAGAATTCTAAAGGTTCAGTAATACCAGTTAAAAATGATGTTAATGCTGCAGAAAGCATTAAACCCGCAACTACTTTTTTATTTTCAGGTTTAGCAGTATGATAAATTGCTAATGCTGCTGCAGGTAAACCGAACATCATGACAGGAAACTCACCTTGCATGAATTTACCAGATGTTAAATGTGCACCTTCACGTATTTGTTCGATAAAGATACGTTGGTCACCACGAATAATTTCTCCTGCTGCACTTTTCCAAGAACCAAACTCAAACCAGAATGGTGCATGGAAAATATGATGTAAGCCAAATGGTATTAATAGACGTTTAATAAAGCCGAATGAAAATACCGCTAAACCTGTATTAGAGTCTAATAATCCTTCACTAAATGCATTTAATCCATTTTGAATAAATGGCCAGATGATTGCCATCGGGAAAGCTAAAATGAACGAAGTTGTCGCCATCATAATCGGTACAAATCGTTTACCTGCGAAAAAACCTAAGTATGATGGTAGAGAAATGTTGTAAAACTTGTTATAACACCAGGCGGCGAGAGCCCCGATAATAATACCGCCAAAGACACCA
This sequence comes from Staphylococcus saccharolyticus, assembly GCF_900458815.1. Lineage (NCBI taxonomy): Bacteria > Bacillati > Bacillota > Bacilli > Caryophanales > Staphylococcaceae > Staphylococcus > Staphylococcus saccharolyticus. The sequence goes on along the minus strand of NZ_UHDZ01000001.1, from coordinate 428,669 downwards.
GTTTGTAGTGTCGATATACCAAGAACTTTAGCATATCCCTTAGATGGATCTGATAATTGTCCAGGAGTTACGTGTAAAAATGCTCCCATCGTTTTATTTAAAATAATAAAGCCGACAAAAGCTGCAATTGCTGCAACGCCATCCCCACCAGCAAGTCCTATTGCTACACCTAATGCAAAGATGATAGGTAAGTTATCAAAGATAATTCCACCTGCACCTGTCATCATGTTAGCGACTTGTTGAACGACATCATTTTTAATAAATGGTAAATAATGCTGCAACGATTCACCTTGGAAAGCTGTCCCAATTGCTAAAAGTAAACCAGCTGCTGGTAAAATCGCAACGGGTAACATCAATGCTTTACCAATACGTTGCAATTGACCAAATAGCTTCTTAAACATATCAATTCAATCCTCTCTAACTAAAATTCATGCATGTTGTTATAGAAAAAGACATGAACAAATAAGACCACTGCTTTCATTACAAGAAAGATTGGTAATTCTTATTTGCTCATGCCTGCATAATCAGTAACACGCAATCTATTTGATTCACATATAGTATACATGTTTAATAAAGCGTTTACAAGAACAATTTCAAAAAAGAACTCGACATTTTAATCGAATTCTTAAAGAAAGCACCTATTATAAGAAGCGTTTTGCAGCTACAGAGATTGGTGGGATCTGATCAAAGTCTAAATTTTTATCTTCAGTGATTGATCTATAAGCCCATTTACTATAGCCAAATGCTTCTTCATTAACGATTTTACCTGGTAATGGTGCAGCGTTTGGATCTACATGTACATCTACAATTGTTGGTACATCTTGAGCCATAGCTTCTTCAACAATGTCATCTAGACGACTAGCGTCTCTAACAACATAACCTTTACCACCAACAGCTTCAGCGAATTTAGCGTGATCCATATCAGAGAAATCAATTGCGTATTCTAATTCACCAGCGGCTTGTTGTTCATATTTAATGAATGATAACTGTTTATTATTTAACACAAAGATGGTCATTGGTAAATCATATTGTACAGCTGTTGCGAAATCTTGCATTACCATTTGGAATGCACCGTCACCTGTGATTGCCACAGCCTGACGTTTAGGATATGCAATTTTAGCTGCCATTGCACCTGGTAAACCACAGCCCATTGTACCTAACCAGCTTGAAATAATAAACTTATTATTAACTGAAAGGTTAAGATAGCGTGTAGACCAAACTGTAGATGTACCTACATCTGCAGAGATAATAGCGTCATCTTTCAAGTTATCATTGATTGCTTTCATCAAACGTTCTGGACGTAATGGTGATTTATTATTATTTAAATCTTGTGTCATCCATTTATCCCAAACAGCTTTACGTTCTAACGTTTTATCTAAGAATGGACGTTTCGCTACATGTTTAATATTTTCAGTTAGTTGATGGAAGGCAACTTTACTATCTCCCAAAATGCCAACATTGATTTTAAAACGTGCACCAATATTTTCTTCATTAGTATCCATTTGGATAGCTTTAATATTCTTCTTAGGTAAATAGTTGACATAAGGGTAGTTTGTACCTGCCATAATTAACAGATCCGCATCTTGAATTGTTTGGTAAGATGTCTTAGTACCAATTTTACCTAGATTACCAATATTATAAGGATGATCATCTGGTAAGATTGTTTTTGCTGGTAACGTGTGAATAACTGGAATTTTAGCCGCTTCAATAAATTCACGCAATTCATCTTTAGCATTTTGTGTACCTAAACCAATTAGCATTACTGGCTTCTTAGCTTTATCGATTAATTTAGCTGCTTTTTTAATACTTTTGAACTTAGGTGAAGCTGGTTTTGGTTTAGTTGTATCTACTGCACGTTTTGTAGTGTCTTTAATTTTTTGAGTTAATAAATCATTTGGACAAATGATTACTGAGACACCTTTTTTCTCATATGCAGTACGAATAGCTTCATTAGTAATTTCAAATACATTATCACCTTTTTGAACTTGGTGGCGATATACAGCTACATCATCAACCATTTTAGATATATTCGTTTCTTGGAAGAATTTAATGCCTAATAAAGTACTATTTGTTTGACCAGCAATGATAAGTTGAGGAACATTATCCATTTTAGCATCATACATACCATTTAATAAGTGTACAATACCAGGACCTCCGATACTTAATGCAACCCCAATTTTACCTGTCATCTTAGTATAACTAGCAGCAGCTAAACTTGCCACTTCTTCGTGACGTACATGATAAAACTTAAATTGATCTCTTACAGTACGTAAGCTATCAACAACAGCATCTACTGAGTCACCAGGAATACCATATAAATGATCGATATCCCAAGCTTGTAGTGCTTTAACTAATGCTTCGTTTGCTTTAATTTGTGCCATTTTAACAAATAGCCTCCCTTTCTATTAATATGAGTAAATCTTTCCCTTTAGTAAAACAATAAAATCAGTATTGGTATAAGGACAGAGCTAATCACTGCTGTTAAAATCATACCAATTGAACTAAACGCTCCTGATTCTATATCTAGTTCTAATGCTTTAGCAGTACCAAAAGCGTGAGACGCGTTCCCATAAGTTAGTCCCCTCGCAATAGAAGATTTAAATCCTCCCATACGTAAAAGCATAGAACCTAGAATACTGCCGATCAATCCTGTAGTTATGATAAAGAGCACAGTAATTGTGTCTGTTCCTCCCAATTTTTGAGAAACTTCTATTCCTACTGCTGCTGTAATTGATCTTGGTAACAGGGTAACAATCGTGTCTTTAGAATAACCAAAGATTTTCAACGTTGTAAATACTAACACAAAATTAAGTACTACACCAGTCAACACGCTTGCAAAAATTACAGAGAGATATTTCTTTATTTTCTTTTTATTCTCATATAAAGGATATGCAAGACATACGACAGTCGCGTTTAATACGTGATTAATCCAAGTGCCACCTTTCATATACCCCTTATAACTGACTCCGCAAACCAATAAAACGATAATAATTCCAACCGAAGCAATAAGCGCTGGATTTAATAGTGGATTGTTATATTTATCTTGAAGTTTCTTAGAAACATAATATAGTACGACTGTTAATAAAATCATTAGAACTGCTTGTAAATATTCGTTCATGATTGATCAGTTCCTTTATTAGAATTACTTTTTCCTACCATTTTTTCAGCAATAAATCCAGATGATAGTGCAACTAAGCATGTACCTATAATAATGACAATAAAAAATAGAATGTAATTTAAAGTGATATTAGAAACGACATCCATGATTCCTACAACAGATGGAATAAAGAAAAATACCATTGTTTTAAGTAAGAAGTCTGCACCAACATTAATCCATTTTTCTGGAATAATCTTAAACTGTAAAAGTAGGAAGAATAGAATTAAACCAACAATGCTCCCCGCTAATGGGATGTGTAGTATCTTCTGCACTTCTGTACCTATAAAAGTGATTAGCATAATAAGTGCAAGTTGAAGTATGAGTTTGATTATAAATTTAACTTTCTCCATCAACATCATCCCTTTCTAGAAAATGTGTCCAAATTGTTACTAATTTTTTCAGTTATACTTTCCATTATAATTTTCGCTATTATATATTAAAAATATTTATTCAGAATATTTTCTATTACTTATATCTATGTAAACGTTAACAATTTAAACTAAAAAAACTGTTAATCGTCATCAGACAATCAACAGTTTACACAAACTATTTTAACTACATGTTAAACTTTTTGAAAAATTATTTAAACTTAGCACAATCTAAAGATGCTTTATCCGAAAGCTAAAAAATGGGAAGTTATAAACCCGAAAAGAGTTTTTTCAGTTAACTTTATCAATCAGTTTCTTAAATCTTATTGTTCTTTAAATAATCTTTCTTTAAGAAACTCTATCCATTTATTCGTAGCATAACTAAGACGTTTATCTTTTTTCCAAACCACTCCAAGCTCCCACGTTGTGTGTGTGTTCTCTAAACGCACGATTTTCACATCTTCATTTAATAATTGTGCAATAGTAGTTGGCAATATAGACACACCTAATTGATTACTGATGAGGTTCTCAATAACGTTCCATTGCGAAATTTGAGATACCATATTGGGAACGAAACCAGCATTTTTGGCATTTTCAATAATTTTATCATTAAGATAAAAATCTTCATTGAATAAAATGAAGTTTTCATCGGCCAATTCTTCCATTTTAACAGAAGATTTTTTTGCAAGTGGATGCTCCTGGTTTAAAACAACAATAAGTTCTTCTTTATTTAATGATATACATTCAAATTGCTGATGGTCGACAGGCAATGTAGTCACACCTATATCAACTTCATCATTTAAAATAAGGTTTTCTGTTGTTTTACCGCCACTCTCAATAAGGTTATACGTAATATTTGGATAAAGTTTATGGAAATCACCTAATACTCCTATAAATTTACTCATACTCATCACTGCTGACATACTAATGTTAATATGACCCGTTTCTAAACCGTAAAGACTATTGATTTCGGTAGGTAAATTACCATAAAGTGCAATAATTTCTTTACACTTATTAAAAAAGATTTTCCCAGCATCCGTAAGAACTAAATTTCTTTTACTTCGATCGAATAAAGAGACAGCCATTTCTGCTTCAATATCTTTAATTGCTTTACTAATTGTAGGTTGTGCTATATACAAAGACTTAGAAGCATTTGTCATACCACCTTGTTTTACAACCTCAACAAAGTATTTCATATGTTTAATATCCATGCATATCCCTCCCAATTTGTGTCATAGTTATCGTTAAAGTATATTTAATTATACAATAAGATTGACCTTTTTACGATTAATAAATTTTTAGAATATAATTTATTTTTTCTGCATTTACAAGTATTTTAAAAATTGAAAATATGTTACAATAATTTTCAGCTCATAAAAATTTTGAGGTGAGAGAGTGAGCTTTTACGAATTTATGCAAAATTTCCTTGGTGATGACACACCATTAGGTGAATTGGTTGCTTGGATTAATCAAGATATCAATTTTCCTAGAGAAGTGAAGAGCCAAAATGAAATATTGACATATTTTCGAAATCATCCATGTCCTGAAAACATACAAGTAGCGAGTATTAAACGCGCACTATCCGTTTTCAACCAATTCACCAACGTATAAATTAGTGTTATTACATGATTTTAACATTAACGCATACTTATATACATGGAGTTTATCATCTCGTACGGCGTCCATTCGGGCGTCATTTTTTATTTATAAGTTTTATACAATATTAACTATATTACAAAATCTATGTAAATATTTCAGTGACGTTACATTTAGTTTTTTAATCCATTTCTTATGTTGTATTACGTATTTTTAAAGATTATTATAAATACGGTTATTAAAAAATAAATTTTTTGGGAGAAAGAAATGGAACTTAAAAAATTATTATCACGTATGATTATCGCTACTGTAATTATGTTCACTGGAACTTTAACATATCAAACTTTAGAACAAACACACGTATCACATGCTGCTTCATACAATTACTATAATAAAAAACAGTGTACTTGGTGGGCATTTAAACGTCGTGTTCAATTAGGAAAACCTGTATCTAATCAATGGGGCAACGCCAAAAATTGGTATTATAAAGCACGTCGCACTGGTTATAAAACAGGTCATAGACCAAAAAAATATGCAATCATGCAATCTACTTCAGGTTACTATGGTCATGTTGCCATCGTCGAAAAAGTATATAAAAGTGGAAGCATTAAAGTTTCTGAATATAACTATAATGTGCCATTAGGTTATGGCACTCGTGTCTTAAGTAAATCATCTGCTCACAACTATAACTACATTTATTAATGTAATAATAAAAACCATCAAACAGGTTAATCCTATTTTGTTTCGTATAACTGGATATACCCGTTTGATGGTTTTTTAGTTATGAATGGCGAATATTTTCTAAAATTTCTTTAGCTTTTGCTGTGTTAGCTTGTGTTTCATGTTTAATTGCATCCGCTACTTGTTCAATTTCTTCGCCTTGTGCACCTACAACAATTGCCAATGATTTATATTGTAAACTCATATGACCTTGTTGGATACCTTCAGATACTAATGCACGACATGCGGAGAAGTTTTGAGCTAGACCTACAGCTGCCACTACATGGCCAAGTTCTTGAGCACTCTCAACATTTAAAAGATCAAGAGACGCCTTTGCGATTGGTAATACATTTGTACCACCTCCAACGATAGCTAATGTCATTGGCACTTCAATCGTCCCTACTAATTTACCTCTTGCTTTATCATAGTTCCAAGTTGCAATACCTCTATAATGACCATCTCGACTCGCATAGGCGTGTGCACTTGCCTCAGCACCTCGAGTATCATTACCTGTCGCGAGCACTACTGAATGTATACCATTCATTACCCCTTTATTATGAGTCGCTGCACGATGAATATCTATTTGTGCAAGCACTGAAGCTCGTTCCATGCGATATGCAACTTCCTCGCCACTCCTTTCTCCTCTATTTAAATCCTTAACGTCTATTTCACCTTGTACTTTGACAACTGATGCTGTCGCGTGATTAGATAAAATACTCATTAAGACATTATAATGTGGAAACTCAATTTTTAGGTGTGCTGTGATAACTTCTAAAATAGTGTTTAACATATTAGCACCCATAGCATCTTTCGTATCAACATAAATTTTTAAAGATAATAAATGCTGTTCAGGGAAAGTATCAATTTCAATTCGACGATAGCCACCACCTCGTGCTTTTATAGATGGATAAGCAGCATCAGCGATTTTATGAATGTTTGACTCTAGTTGTTCAATATTTAAAGCCAATTGCTCCGTATCATTCACTTCGTCAAAGACAATCTGACCTATCATAAGCCTCTCGCTCGAAACTGTCTTAAACCCTCCACTTTGATTTACCAGTTTAGCACCATAACTTGCTGCTGCAACAACTGAAGGTTCTTCCACCATCATTGGTACAACATACTCTTTATCATCTACAATAATTCTAGGTAATAATCCCACCGGTAATGAACCTTGACCAATTACGTTTTCAATTAGACTAATTGCTACTTCTTCATTGATAAGTGGTTGGTTAAGTAGTACATCATAGTTATCTGTTTTTAACCAACCGTAATCAACAAGTTTCTTTAACTTATCCTTTCGGGCTAAATGTCTAAAACCCTTATCTAAACTTTTCATTGATAAACTCCTTTTATACGTAACTATATTTATTTTAAATTGCTCTAATCATCCTTAGATTTATATTTCAATTTATGTTGCATAAATTATTAACTTAACTTTGCAAAATGTTGCGTGAATCGCTTACACAACTTATATACTTTAGTTAAAGATTCTGTTATATTTCATTGTATAAAATGATTTTTCTCTGGTATGATACTAGTGCTACTTCTAAAATAGAAAGGATGTAACATCATATGAATATAGGTATCGATAAAATCAACTTTTATGTGCCCAAATATTATGTAGATATGGCCAAATTAGCTGAAGCGCGCCATGTTGATCCAAATAAATTTTTAATTGGCATTGGTCAGACAGAAATGGCTGTCAGTCCAGTCCACCAGGATATTGTATCTATGGGAGCAAATGCTGCTAAAGATATTATAACAGAAGAAGATAAAAAGAATATTGGTATGGTAATTGTAGCAACTGAATCTGCAATTGATAACGCAAAAGCAGCAGCAGTGCAAATTCACAACCTTTTAGGCATTCAACCATTTGCAAGATGTTTCGAAATGAAAGAAGCTTGTTATGCAGCAACTCCTGCTATACAACTTGCTAAAGATTACCTCGCACAACATCCTAACGAAAAAGTACTTGTGATTGCAAGTGATACTGCACGTTATGGCATCAACTCAGGTGGTGAACCTACTCAAGGTGCTGGTGCTGTAGCAATGATTATTTCACATGAGCCTAGTATTTTAAAACTTAATGATGATGCTGTGGCATGTACAGAAGATGTTTACGATTTCTGGCGTCCAACTGGTCATAAATATCCTCTAGTTGCTGGTGCACTGTCTAAAGATGCTTATATTAAATCATTCCAAGAAAGTTGGAATGAATATGCGCGTCGTCAAGATAAATCTCTTGCTGACTTCGAATCATTATGTTTCCACGTCCCTTTCACAAAGATGGGTCAAAAAGCTTTAGACTCAATCATTGATTATGCCGATGACACAACTCAAAAACGTCTTAAATCAAGCTACCAAGATGCTGTTTATTATAATCGTTATGTGGGCAACATATACACAGGTTCTCTATACTTAAGTCTTATCTCATTACTTGAAACTCGAGATCTTAAAGAAGGTCAAACTATTGGTCTCTTTAGTTACGGTTCAGGTTCAGTAGGTGAATTCTTTAGTGCCACATTAGTAGACGGTTTCAAAGATCATTTAGATATTGAAAGTCATCAATCATTATTGAACAATCGTATAGAAGTTTCAGTAGATGAGTATGAAAGTTTCTTTGAACGTTTTGATAACTTAGAATTCAATCATGAACTTGAGCAATCTGCAGAGGATAAAGATATCTTCTATTTAAAAGAAATTAATGATAACATTCGTAAATATCATATTGCTAAATAATCATCATAAAACTAAATTGTATTTCATTCCTAACATAGTGGTAGTGAAACAGCATTCATATTGAATTCGTTGTTCCAACCCGGCCTCGAATCCCAACTTGCCTTGTGTGTTGAATTTCTGTGTGAAATTCTCTTTGTTGGGCTCAGTTGAAAAAGCTTGATATAAGCGAATTTTCAATTTAGTCTTCGCCTGCCAATATGTAAAAAATTCCTGAGACAATGCTTGATGTCTCAGGTTTTATTTTATATTCAATACTGATTATTACATTTGATTTTATAAATTTTATTAAATACAAATGAATGAGATATCATTTAAACACAATAAGCATCGCAACTCAAATGACACAATTTATAAATTTAGTCTTACTATTTCTGACTACAGATTGATTAAGATACCATGATAAATGGTTAAAGCATACTTATCTATGGCTTAGTGCTCTTTTTAGGCCTATACAAATGCGTCATATCGACTTTCTCAAGTTCTAGCAATTTGATTTTATTATCAACTGTTCCGCCGTAACCAGTTAAACTTCCATCTTTACCAACAACACGATGGCAAGGGATAATAATAGAGATTGGGTTACTGCCAACTGCGCCCCCAACAGCTTGGGCTGACATCTTAGGTTTACCTAGAACGTTACCTACACGTTTGGCAATATCCCCATATGTTTTAAGTTCCCCATAATCTATATGTTCTAGCTCTCGCCATACAGTACGTTGAAACTCACTTCCTGTTGGTGATATAGCAAAGTTAATAGATGGTTGATGACCTTTAAAATATTCATCTAACCAGTATCTGGTATCTTTAAAAATAGCAAGTTGATTATAAGAACTTATATTCTCCATATGTTGATTGGGATATAAAATATGTGATAATGATACGCCATCTTGGGTTATTAATTGCAATGCACCTAGTGGTGATTCATATATCGTTTGATACATGCTTATCTCATCTCCTTGGAAACATCTTATAACTTCAACCACCTCTTTCTCAAGAAAAAACCAATTAATGCGTTATATAATGAATACACATTAATGGGTCCTATAAGAGGAATTACAACATTATTATATTTTGATTAATTATTCAAAATTATAAAGTACATATCCTTTAGCCTTAGCATATTCTAAAGCTAAAATTTCTAAAATATTGATAAATGCAGGCTCATCTTTTACTTTAATATATTGGAAAGTTAAACCGTGTTCTAACGCAGTGATCTTTTTAAATTATCCAAATTTAATTCTTTACTTTGTGCATAACCTTTTCTAAATTTTGTTGTACCAGCATCTGAGTGTGCGTTATATTGACCTAATTTTGTAAATAAATCCTTTTTAATTGGTTTGTAAGTCGCAGAATAACCGCCAGTTTGACCTACGAATACTGGTTTTTTACCATCAAAGATAACATAAACCCCAAATTTATCTTTGACTTTTTCTCTGTCTTCTTTAGTAAAAGATAATGCTTCTTTTTTATCATATTTGAATAATTTTTTCAGTTTTTTATTATTATCATCTAATAAGCTATCTAATTTTTTGCTTCCCTTCATAAGTCCGAACCTCCATTAAAATAATCTTTGTATCATACTTTGACATAATACATATAATATATCACCTTTTAAAATTTTTAATCATTATTTTCAAAAATTAATAATACCTCAATGTCTCCTTAATAAATAAACCTCTTTATCTCACAAAATACTTTCGTAAATAAAGAGATTTAATGTTACTACTTAATATCTATGATTTAATATGTGGAATATTTAATTGATTCTTATTTGAAGTTGGGATTGTATTGCAATCACAACCTGTTTTACATCCCCCACATTTACCTTGTTTTGAACGTTTGAAAAACTTAACTAATGTCATAGCTGTGTAACCAAAAATAGCCATAAATAATATTGTATTCACTAATATGAACATATCTATTCATCCTTTATATAAATAATTGACTTGCTTGATAAAATACTAATGTTAATACATACGCCGTTAAGATAGGATAAACAACGGCAATTAACGTCCATTTCCATGAACTTGTTTCTTTACGAATTGTCGCCACTGTAGAAATACATGGAACATAAAGTAAAATAAATATCATAAATGCATATGCTGATAATGGTGTAAATTGTTGTTGAATCACGTGTGCTAAACCATTCTCACTAGAGGAATACAAAATTGCCATTGAACTAATGATAACCTCTTTAGCTAAGAATCCAGGAATTAACGTAGCACCTGCTTGCCAAGATCCAAACCCTAATGGAGCAATAAGATGCGCAAATCCTTGCCCTATCATGTGCATAAAACTTTGATCAATCTTCACATTGACACCATGAGGACCAATATAAGTAAGGGTCCAAATCACAACTGATCCACCAAAAATAAATGTCCCTGCTTTTTTTACAAATCCTTTCGCTTTTTCCCAAGTACTACGCCACAATGTTTTAAAAGAAGGCACTCGATAAGTAGGTAACTCAACAATAAAGACTGATTGATCGTCCTTCAAAATTAATTTATTTAATATTGTACTTACTAATAGTGCGACAATAATACCTAAAACATATAAGCTAAGAACAACTAGAGATTGATAAGCTGAGAAAAATGCACCTACGAAAAGCGCATATACAGGTAAACGTGCTGAACATGACATAAAAGGTGCAATCAAAATAGTAATGAGCCGTTCTTTTTCATTTTCAATACTCCGCGCTGCCATAATACTTGGTACATTACATCCAAATCCTATTATCATAGGTATAAAAGACTTACCACTTAAACCGATAGACTCCATCGTTTTATCCATCAGCACAGCTATTCTAGCCATATAACCTGAGTCTTCTAGTAAAGAAATAAAGAAAAATAGTACGACAATCTGTGGTACAAAAACAAGTACTGAACCTACGCCTGCTATAATTCCATCAGTAATTAAATCTTGAAGAAATAGCATAACATGCAGTGCATTCATCCCCGTTTTTACCCAATCAGATAATGGTCCGCTAAAGAATGCGTCTAATTGATCTGATAATGGCGTTCCGACCCAAGTAAATGTCGTTTGAAAAATCAGCCACATAATACCTAAGAAAATTGGGATGCCTAAATATTTATTTAATAATAATCTGTCCACTTTCGAAGTAAAAAATTGCTTGTCCTCTTCGGGGTATTCTACGACTCCCTCTAATAAACGATCGATATAATCATTACGTATCGCTTCGATTTGCTGACGTATAGTTTGGTCTGAACCATTGTTTAATCCATTTTTAATAGGTTCTAATTGCTCCAATGTTATAGTATTAAGCTCTTGATATATTTGAACATTATCCAATAAATATTGTATAGCTATAAAACGTAATCTTTCAGAAGGAAAACTTTCATGTTGCTCAATGATGGTACTCATTTGTTTAATTGCTTCTTCAATTTTCAGGCCATAATTGATTTTGAATAATTGACGTTCTTGAGGTTTTAAAAATTTTAATTCACCAAGTAAAAGGTTTGTACCTTTCGCTTTTCTCGCCACAATTGGAAACATAGGTACCTTTAACTTTCTCATTAATACATCGTGTCTAATTTTAATACCTCTTTGTGTAGCTACATCAATCATATTTAACCCAATTATCATTGGTCGATTTAGTTCCAGAAGTTGTATAGTAAGATTTAAATTTCTTTTCAATTGACACGCATCAATAATATTAATCATGCCTGTAAAAGGGATTGACATTAAATAATCTGTAACGACAGTTTCATCTTTAGAGATAGGTGACAAATCATATATTCCTGGTAAATCAACTAAGTCACCAATGTTTTCCTTTAATTTTCCTATTTTCTTTTCAACTGTAACCCCACTCCAGTTTCCAATATACTCATAGGAACCAGTTAAAGCGTTAAATAAAGATGTCTTACCTACATTAGGATTCCCTAAAATACAGTAACTTTCAGTCATAATACTACTCCTCTAATGCTATGAGTCGTGCATCACTTTGTCGCAAACTGAGATACTGTCCATTCACCTCAACGACACTTGGACCATTTAACAAACATTTTTGTTTGATACTAATTTCACTTCCAATGTTTAAACCAAATGCTCCTAAACGATATAACATATTTTTATTAGTAATACCTATATGCTTAACTCTATACTTTTTATTTTTTTCCCCATTGTTAATACTAATCAATATATTCACACTTTCTACTTCTAATTAATAACCATTATCATTTAAGAAAAGAATATTACTATCTTCTTCGTTTTACAATAACTAAACAAGATTGATTATGTCTATTTTGTGAACTGTTTAAATTTTTAGATTTTCTTAATCATTTATCAAACTCATATGTAATGAAAATAATTTAGATAAATGAGTATATATAATGAGAGAATTTAAAATAACGAAAGTTAATATAATAATATATACCTATTCACACAGAAGATTGTTCAAATCCTGAATATCTTACCTATTATATTATGAGGTATGCATAAGCTTTAAACTGAAAAAAGCCGTTAGAATTTGGGTAGTAGGATAGAATTCGTTGTCCCGTACAAGTGTAACCCCAACTTGCTTTGTCTGTTGAATTTCTATATGAAATTCTCTTTGTTGGGGTCTTACCATAGTTAAAAAATGCTTGATATAAGTGTATTTTCAATTCAGTTATCTATTGAATATACATAAAAATGCCTGAAACAATAATTTGTGTCTCAGGCTTAATTCATTGCAACGACATTATCTAAGCATTGACAAAACGCTTCAAGTAAGAAATACTTGAAATTCAAACTAAAACATTTCAGAAACAACTTTTTGTTCTAAGAAATTAAGTAGATAATCAGTGCTACCTGTTTTAGCATCCGTACCAGACATCTTGAACCCACCAAATGGGTGATAACCTACCACTGCTGCTGTACAACCACGATTTAAGTATAAATTACCTACATCGAATTCATTAACAGCTTTAATCCAGTGTTTACGGTTGTTTGTAATTACTGCACCTGTTAATCCATAGTCAGTATCATTTGCTACTTCTATTGCTATTGCTTCATCGAAGTCATTTACTTTAATAAAACCTACTACCGGTCCAAAAATCTCTTCTTGCATAATACGGTCTGTTGACTTAAGACCTGAAAAAATTGTCGGTTCAACAAAGTAACCTGTAGAGTCATCAGTTCCTCCACCTTGCTCTAACTTACCTTCTTCTTTACCAATTTCGATATAATTTTTAATTTTATCAAATTGCTTTTGATTAATTACTGGTCCCATGAACGTATTGTTTACTGTATTACCTAAAGTCAAATCTTTAGTTAATTTTACAGCTTTTTCAAGAATTTCACTGTGCACATCTTTATGAATGATTGCGCGAGAGCATGCTGAACACTTTTGACCTGAAAATCCAAATACAGACTTTACAATTGCTTCAGCTGCTAAATCTTTATCAACGTTCTCATCAACAACGATGGCATCTTTACCACCCATTTCAGCAATGACACGTTTTAAGAACTGTTGACCTTCTTGAACAACTGCACTACGTTCATAAATGCGTGTATCAGTAGCACGAGACCCAGTAAATGTAATAAAGTGTGTATTTTTATGGTCGACTAAGTAATCTCCAATTTCTTTAGGATCTCCAGGAATAAAGTTAACTACACCTTTAGATAAGCCTGCTTCTTCAAGAATTTCAATTAATTTATATGCTGTTAATACTGTATCTTCAGCTGGCTTTAATAGTACGGTATTACCTGCTACTACAGGTGCTAAAGTAGTTCCAGCCATAATTGCAAATGGGAAGTTCCATGGAGGAACTGTAACACCTGTACCGATTGGTTTATAGAAGTATCTATTATGTTCTCCTTCACGATCTAGCACAGATTTACCATCAGCTAATTCCATCATCGAACGTGCATAATATTCGATAAAGTCAAATACCTTCAGCAGCATCGCCAACCGCTTCATTCCATGGTTTACCAGCTTCATAGACCATCACAGCAGAAATTTATTCCTTACGTCGACGAATGATTGCTGCGACACGTAACATCAATTCAGCACGATCTTTATGATACCACTTCTTCCATGATTGATAGGCTTCATTAGTTACTTTAAATGCTTCTTCCACATCCTCTTTTGTGGCTTTAGATACTTTCGCAATCAATTGAGATGTATCTTCAGGATTAATTGATTCAAATTTATCGTCTTTATAAACTTTCTCTCCATTAATAACTAATGGTATGTCTTGCCCAAATTGTGCTTTTACTTTCTTTAATTCACTATTGAATTGATTAACGTTTGTTTGTACTGAAAAATCAATACCAGGTTCATTCTTAAAAGGTACTACCATTGTTAATTACCCCCTACGAATTATTAAAATTTCTAGCATCCTTTGTTTATTGAGGTATGACCAAGTCTTTCAGTGAATAACCAACATACTAATCATAAGTATTTGTCATAACCTTTGTTTCATTTTACTATGTAGCTTCTAGTTTTTGCAATCGCTTTCATTAAAGTGTTAAAACTATAACTCTTAAAACATTTATTTTCTTCTTACTAAAATCTATAAATGACTGTTTTCTTTTTGAAATTATTCTTTGTTTAATTGTCTAATTACCTTACATGAATTACCAACTGCTAAACTGTTCGGCGGGATATCTTTAGTTACTACACTCCCCGCGCCAATCACACTACCTTCAACGATTGTTACTCCTGAAAACACTGAAACATGTCCACCAAAACAAGTATTACTTCCCACTACTATAGGTTCTGCTAATTCTAATCCTTTATTACGCGTTTCATAATCTAAAGGATGTGTTGCAGTATAAAAGCCACAATTAGGACCGACAAAGACATCATCTCCAAATTGAATACCTCCACCATCCATTAAATAACAATTAGTATTTAAAGATACATTTTTTCCAAATTTAACATTCCAACCATAATCAGTATCGAGAGGTATAGAAATACTCACATTAGTGATTTGATAACCAAATAACTCAGTTAAAATTTTTTGTCTTGTTGCTTTTTCACTTGGACGAGTATAGTTATAGGCGAAACATAAATCTTTAGCTTTTAATCGATTACTTTTTAATTCTTCATCAAAATTTGCATCAAACCATTCATGTGCTAACATTTTCTCTTTTTCAGTCATTATTTTCCCTCTATTTCTTAATTTTTTGATTTATGGATAAAAAAGTTACTCAGAGCGTCTTTGATAAATCTCTGAGTAGCGATATTAACATGTATTATGAAGTTATAAAATCTCCACCATTAACATGAACGACCTGCCCAGTTACATAAGAACTATCCGCATGTGTTGCTAAAAAGACATACGATGGTGCTAGTTCAGCTGGTTGACCACGTCGCCCCATTGGTGTTTCTCCTCCTTGATACTCAACCTATTGTTCATCAAAGCTAGCAGGGATTAATGTTGTATAAATTGGCCCAGGTGCTACAGCATTAACGCTAATACTTTTTTCCATTAATGTTGTGGCAAGTGAACGTGTAAATGACACAATTGCTCCTTTTGTAGCAGAATAATCAATGAGATGTCCAGAACCTCTATAAGCTGTAACACTAGTAGTATTAATAATTGTATCCCCTTCAGATAAATATGGAACCGCTGCTTGAGATAAGAACATCATACCGAAAATATTTGTCATAAATGTTTCTTTCACTTGTTCAGGTGTAATATCTTCAAAGTGATCTCTTGGGAATTGTACTCCACCATTATTTACTAAAATATTCAATGTACCAAAGTCATTTACTACATCGCTAATTAACTTTTGAGATTGTTTGGCATCTTTCAAATCATGAGCATAAGATTTAGCTTTAACGCCAATTTCTTGAAGACGTTTCACTGTGTCTTGCGCATCTTGATGTTCGTCATAATATCCAATCGCAACATTTGCCCCTTCTTTAGCATATAAAATTGCAACAGCACGTCCAATGTCAGAATCTCCCCCAGTTATTACCGCTACTTTGCCTTCTAATTTACCAGCAGCTTTATATTCCTCTAATTCTGCAACTGGTTTTGTATTCATCTCTGCCTCGATACCTGGTTGTCTATTTTGAGTATAACCTTTTATTTTTTTATGAAAATCTAATAAAGTCACTTTATATCACCTATCCTCTTGTTTTAAGTTAAAATTCCCGTAAAAGTTATAAATCAAACAATCAAAAGGGTTTCACAGTAGACTTTATCTTTTTCTTTCGGAACTTAAATGCTTTACCATTTAAATAAGAAGTACTAGCTTTCATAGTAAACAGAACTTCTTTAACGGATTAAAAATCCTAGTACTTCTATAGAACAATAAATTTTCGGTACTATGGACGCATGTTTTTTATTTTAAATTACGTATACTGTATTTATCCAATAGATAAAGGAGTCTTTCATTGATGAAAAAGATACTCAAGGAATGTGACACTTATTATTTTAGGCCTTATCAAAACGTTCCAAGGCCACGACATCTTAAATGAAGCAAGTTATTATTATAATCATGCTAAAACTGGTCAGCTTGTACAAGACATTACAAATTTTGATTTTAATAATTTAAAAAATATTGATTTAGAAAAATTAAATCCTTCTGACTTTTTTTAAATCTTTCTTAACATTCTTTTATAATCCGAAATTGATGTAACAATCTATCCAAATATTCAAAGTAAGCTATTAATCCAATGATCAACATTTTTCCATCCATTGACGTTCATGATTGTCTACTCAATTTCTTTAATATAGACTAGGTGTGAATCTGGGAGCCCTAATAAAGAGAATTTCATCCAGAAATTCAATAGACAAAGCAAGTTAGGGTTCGTTACCGGGGTGAGGCAATGAATTCGATATGAATTCTGTCTCACTCCTTTTTAATTTTCAATGACATAAACAAAGCAATTGACATATATACCTACAGGGGGTACATTGAACATGTGAAAAGAAATGGAGGTGAACGGCATGACAACTAAAACTACAACATTAGATATCACAGGAATGACATGTGCGGCATGTTCCAATCGTATTGAAAAAGTTTTAAATAAACTGCATGGCGTTCAACAAGCTACAGTCAATTTAACTACTGAACAAGCACTTGTAGAATTTTATCCGAGTGATCTTACTACTGATGAAGTAATTCAGCGCATTCAAAAATTAGGCTACGATGCTGAACTTAAGTCAGACAATGACAATCAAACGTCGCGCAAAGAACATGAGCTTAAACATAAGCGTACGAAATTAATTATTTCTGCAATATTATCAGCACCGTCGCTATTTGTAATGTTCGTACATTTATTACCTGTAAATGTTCCTGCTATATTAGTGAACCCATGGGTACAGTTAAGCTTACCAACGGCTGTCCAATTTCTAATTGGATGGCAATTTTACGTAGGTGCTTTTAAGAATTTGCGTAATGGTTCTGCAAACATGGACGTTCTAGTCGCTGTCGGAACAAGCGCAGCATACTTTTATAGTATTTATGAGCTGATTTTGTGGTTAATACATCGTGTGCATCAACCACACCTTTATTTTGAAACAAGTGCAATTTTAATTACATTAATCCTCTTCGGTAAGTATTTAGAAGCACGTGCAAAATCTCAAACAACAAATGCACTTGGAGAATTATTGAGTTTACAAGCTAAAGAAGCACGCTTACTGAAAGACAATCAAGAAATAATGGTCCCACTAAATCATGTCAAATTAGGTGATTACTTAATTATTAAACCTGGAGAAAAGATTCCAGTAGATGGTGAAGTTTTTAAAGGAGAGACTTCTATAGATGAATCTATGTTAACTGGCGAATCTATTCCTGTTGAAAAAAGTGTTGGAAGTACCCTTATCGGTTCAACACTCAATAAAAATGGCTCTATAACTATGAAAGCTACCAAAGTCGGTAATGATACAGCATTATCTAATATCATAAAAGTCGTCGAGGAAGCGCAAAGTTCTAAAGCACCGATTCAACGTTTAGCCGATATTATTTCCGGATATTTTGTTCCCATTGTAGTGGTAATCGCATTATTCACATTTTTAATTTGGATTATGTTTGTGTATCCTAGTCAATTCGAACCTGCACTAATTGCTGCAATTTCTGTATTAGTGATTGCATGTCCTTGTGCACTAGGGTTAGCTACACCAACCTCAATCATGGTTGGTACAGGGCGTGCTGCTGAAAATGGCATACTTTTTAAAGGTGGAGAATATGTAGAACGTACACATCAAATTGATACTATCGTGTTTGATAAAACTGGAACCATCACTAATGGGAAACCTATCGTTATAGATTATGTAGGTGATCAGAATACGCTACAACTTTTAGCAAGTGCTGAGAAAGCATCAGAACATCCACTGGCGGAAGCGATTGTATCTTATGCCCAATCAAAAAACCTTACTTTACTAGATAATGATTCATTTAATGCTATACCAGGGCGTGGTATAGCAGCAATGATTCAACAACAACAAGTCTTAATTGGAAATAGAAAGCTAATGCATGACTTACATGTTACCGTGAATACAGACTTAGATGAAAAGTTAAATCATTATGAACAACAAGGTCAAACAGCAATGATGACAGCCGTTGATGGTGTGCTTAAAGGCGTCATTGCAGTTGCAGATACTGTTAAAGACTCTGCGAAAAACGCAATCAGAGCGTTGCATGACATGAATATAAATGTAGTGATGCTTACTGGTGATAATAAACGGACAGCCCAAGCAATTGCTCAACAAGTAGGTATTAACCGTGTCATTGCAGAAGTGTTACCTGAACAAAAAGCAGAACAAATATCTCGATTACAAAACGACGGTAACAACGTCGCTATGGTTGGAGATGGTATCAATGATGCACCTGCTCTTGTTAAAGCTAATATTGGTATTGCTATCGGGACAGGTACAGAGGTTGCTATTGAAGTAGCTGATATCACTATTCTAGGTGGCGATTTACTACTTCTACCTAAAGCCATTAAAGCAAGTAAAGCTACTATAAGGAATATTCGTCAAAACTTATTTTGGGCTTTCGGCTACAATGTAGCAGGTATTCCTATTGCTGCATGTGGTTTACTAGCACCTTGGATTGCTGGTTTAGCTATGGCTTTAAGTTCAGTTAGTGTTGTTACAAATGCATTAAGACTTAAAAAGATGAAATTATAGGTAACATTATTGTATTTTAAATTTTACAAAAATAGTAATTTTCTAAAAATTATTATTTAAAACTTTAAAAAAGTTAAACGTTGTTAACGAAGGGGTGAATAAATATGACACAAGAAATCATTCAAGTTGAAGGAATGAGTTGTGAACATTGTAAAAATGCGGTGGAATCAGCATTAGCTAAATTAAACGGCGTTTCAAGTGCGGAAGTTAATTTAGCTAAAAATAATGTACGTGTAGAGTATAATGACTCAAAAGCCAATATTGAACGCATGAAAGAAGCCATCGAAGATCAAGGTTATGATGTAAAATAAATGAATAAAAAGGCATAAAGCTTAGCAGATATCATCGTTAAGCTTTATGCCTTTTTTAATTTACTCTTAATCTCATATCCCTGTCTTTATAACTTCTAATGTAGCATCAAGGGCCATCATAAATTAATTTTCGAACTGCCACTTCTGTATAAAAGCTATGTGAGGTGTAAAAATAGCATCGTCTCTCTCAATCAAAGCATCCAAGTATGGATCATTAATATTTTTGCCTCTTTGGTCTATTGCTGAAAGTAACGCTTTTGTATCAACTAAACGTCCTCTAGCACAATTCACAAATATAACTCCACTTTTAAAACTTTTAAACACGTTATCATCAAATAGGTGATGATTATACTTTGTTGCTGGTATATGTATCGTTACAATATCAGCATCGCTAATAGCTTCTTGCAATATCGATTTGTCACATATAACTTGATAACCTCATTTGGAAAGGGATCATATGCAACAACATCACAGCGATATCCTTCCGATAAAATTTGTGCAATTATACTTCCAAGTATGACCAGTTCCTATAACAGCAACTTTCAAATCACTGAGTGATTGGGATAGAATTGACGGTTCCCATCTAAAATCATATAATCGCATCTTACGTCGTATACTATTATAATTTCTCAGTACATTGATAGCTTGGGTAACTTTAAATTCTGCAATACTGCGTGGAGAATATGAAGGTACATTAGAGATGATTATATTGTATTATGTAGCAAGATCTAAATCAAAATCATCAAATCCAGCACTTCTTTGAGCTATTTGTTTAATGCCGTAACTTTCTAACTTCTTATAAATTTCCTCGGAAATGGGTAGCGTTTGTGATAATGATAATCCATCACAATCTTTAACTGACTCTACGTAGTTTTCAGTCAATTGCTCGCGAGAGAAGTCATCTTCCACCTGATGTTGTTGTGCCCAAGCCTCAATATAAGGTAAATCTTCTTCTCTGACACTCATTAATTTAATTTTAGTCATAACTTATATATCCTTCTAAACCACATTTCTCCTGATATAAATATTTAAGTTCTATTAATCTTTGTGCTGCTTCTTCAAGCTGTTTGTCCTCTAAAGCCAGTGATATTCTGACATAATCCTTACCGTTCTCACCAAAAGGTATACCAGGCGCAACTAAAATAGACTTTTCCTTTAATAAAAATTGTTCAAATGATTCACTATCAAACCCAGTCGGTGTTTGTAACCATGAATAAATACCACCCTTTGAATGAATATAAGATAAATTGGCTTTAGCAAGCTTCGCTTCAAAAGTATTTCGTCTTTGCTTAAAGGTATCATTTTGTTGTTCTAAAAAGTCATCATAATGATTAAGTGCAAAAGTAGCAGCATCTTGTACTGCACCAAACATTCCTGCATTTGTATGCGTTTGATAATTTTTCAGTGCTTGAATCATACCTTTATTTCCAACTGCAAAACCAACACGAAAACCTGACATATTGTATCCCTTAGATAAAGAAAATATCTCTATAGCAACATCTTTTCCATTCTTTGAAGCGAGAATACTTGGATTTTTTGAATCAAAACCAAACGCTCTTAGGCAAAGTCATGAACAATTTTAGTTTGAGTTCCTTTTAAATCTTTTAATTGCATCACCGAATACATCTTGAGTTGCCGTAGAACCAGTTGGATTATTAGGATATGTTAAGTAAATTAACTTTGTATTTTTTAAAATTTGGGTATCTACAGCATTCCAATCTGGTAAATAATCAGGCAGATGAAGTTGCAAAGAGATTGGATTTGCATCGGCTAACATGACACCTGCTAAATAATCTATATAACCTGGATCTGGCAAAAGAACATTTTCACCTGGATTAACGATACAAGTAGATAATGCTACTAAACCATTTTTAGTTCCATATAAAATACACACTTCTTCATCTTTGTCTAATACAACACCATAATGTCTTTGATAGAAATTCACAATTGCTTCCTTAAACGATGCTTTACCATTAAAAGCTCCATACTTTTGATTCTCAGGTAAACGAAGTGCTTCAGCAAAATGATTAATGATGCCCTGTGGTGTTTCTCCATCTGGAATTCCGACAGCCATATTAATCAATGGCAATGGTCCATGTTCTACCTTACGCCCCATCATCTTACCAAAATAACTATCTGGAATTGCTGCAAGTCTATCAGAAATCATCATACTCCCCTCCAACTCAGCATTATAATCTTGTTAACTACCATTTTATCAATGCGTTGAATTATGTCAATATTGCTAATATTCTGAAATAATTACCGCAAAATATGAGAATGATGCTTAAGAAATGATACAACTAAAACGCTACCATTCCTTAAAATCACTTTCTTCCTCTAACATCATATTAATGATTAAATTCCATCTCTAATATCTTTTAAAATCTCATTTGCTGTGATTTTAGCACTTGTTAATACAATCGGCACGCCCGCTCCAGGGTGCGTACTTGCACCAGCAAAGTATAAATCTTTATAATCCCGCGAAACATTTGGAGGTCTATAATAATTGCTTTGTGCTAATGTAGGCATTAAACCAAAAGCTGTACCAAATTTAGCATTATACTCCTTTTCAAAATCAATGGGGGTAAATAACGTTTCAGATATCACATGTTCTTCTACATTTTCAAGCGCATTAATTGTTTCCATTTGCTGATAAATCGTACGTTTTACCTTGTCAATAATTGCTTGATCTTTCCAATTCATTTGACCTGTCTTTAGTTCAGGCGTAGGCATAAGTACATATAATCCTGTTTACCCTTCTGGAGCTAAATTTCGATTTCCCACTGCAGGTACATAAATATAAATAGATGGATCTTCAGAAAATTTACCGCCAAAAATTTCATCTATATTTCGTCTAAAATGTTGAGAAAAAATAACATTATGGAGCATCATCTCGTTGGTCACATCTTTATCAATTCCAACATACATTAAAAATGCAGAACAAGAATAGTCTAACTGTTCAATTTTATGCGGTTTATATTTCTTAATAGGTGCATGTGCTGGCATTAATCGCTCTGCAGCATATGGAAAATCAGCTGTACATAGCACTTTATCAAATCGATGTACAAGACCATTAACTTTGATGCCATCTGCACGTTTATATTTAGGATCAATAATGATTTCATCAATAGTTGAATTTAAGTGTATATCGACACCTAAATCTTTATTTAAGTCAGCAAGTCCTTGTGTCATACCATACATGCCTCCCTTAATGAAATGCACCCCAAACATCATTTCAATCATAGGAATAATTGAACAAAGCGACGGTCCACGTTTTGGATTAATGCCAATATACAACATTTGAAATGCTAATAATTTCTGTATTCGTTCGTTATCTACATAACTATCTATTAAATAATCAGCGTTATTTAACGTCTTTAATTTCGCGCCTTGAATAAGTGAAGTGAAATTAAAAAAATCAGAAGGCTTTCTGTAAGTTCTTTCTAAAAAATAATAACGTGTTATTTCATAATGTTTGTACACATCCGTTAGAAACGACATAAATCCGTGCGTAGTACCAAGCTCTATACTTTCAAGAATTTGTTGTAATTCAGCTAAATCCATAGGTACACGCATTTTATCATTCTTTCCAAAATAAACATCATAAATATATCGAAGCTGGTTCATTTTTCAAAATTTTTACCACAATCCTCAAATACAGCCTTGTAAACTTCTGGAATCATTACAATTGAAGGACCCATATCAAATGTAAAGCCATCTTTCTTAAGTTGACTCATACCGTCCACCTAGTCAATTATTCTTTTCAAAAATTGTGACATGATTTCCTTGTGAAGCAAGCCTTGCCGCTGACGCTAAACCAGTAACCCCTGCTCCTATAATAGCAATATCCATTTAGCATTCCACCTATAATTGATATTTCTTTTTAATTGACTTATACAACTTGGCTTTATTAAACTTCGATACATATACACGTCGATGCAATGTATAAGATGCTTGTCGAACTTCATTAAGAATTTCCCTGTAGATAATTGCAGCCAATTCTACAATGGGTTGTGCTTCTTTATTAAAGACATCTATATGCGAAAGCGCACTTTCACAATGGTTCTCTGCTATCGTGGCGTAATCTTCCCACAATTCTATATAATTATGAGCCACACCTTCATGATATTGATACTCAATCGAGACATTAAAATCTTCTAAATGATTACGACTAAAATAAATTCTACCGTTTTCAAAGTCTTCTCCCACATCACGTAAGATATTTGTAAGTTGTAACGCTTCACTTAATGTACGAGCAACATGATATGTTTTGTCGTTTGGAGTACTCGCAAGTATCGGAGTTAATAATTCACCAACTGTTCCTGCTACGCCATAACAGTAATCAAACAATGCATCATCTGTATCGAATATTTCAAAATTTTGGTCTTGATATACTGTGTTAATGAGATTGTAAAAAGATTGATACCCTACTTGAAAGTGCTTCGATACGTGTACCAATGCGGCCATAATATGTTGATTACTGTTAAACTCTAAGCAATCATGGTCTGAAGCATTCTCTACTAATAAAATATCATCGTAAGTATCTTTTAGCATTTGTGGATTTTCATAAACATCAATACTATCATCGATAATACGACACGCAGAATAAATCACCCACACTGCCTTCCGTTCTTGTTCAGGCAAGAAATCAAATGCATAAGAAAAGCTTTTTGAATGTTTTTTCATGATTTGTTGACAGTAGTCAAAGCTTTCTTTAATAGCCACCATGTTATACCCCTCTCTTTAAATAGACATTCAGTTTTAATTTATTTTAAACGAACGTCCCTTCCATTCTACAGACGTTGAAAAATGTGCATGTCGCCACGAATTAAGAAAAATAACTACAAAAAAGATAACTAATATAAGATGTAAGATAAGTAGAATAATGGAAAAAGAACCTACTCTCCTATGTAATATAATAAATTGAATAGTATAAAGCATATAAGTCGTCATCGTTTTAAATTTAGAGAATAGTTTAATGAAAAAACTTAATAACAACATTACCGCGGTATGAATGGAACCCATTAACCAAATCATAATTGCTAGCATAACTTTTGGATGGATTTGACTTGCACCGACAGACAAGTACTTAGTCCAACCTTGGACTAATGACTTAAATCTTTCTTCATACATTCTGAATTGAACATTATTTTCGCCTTCATATATAGTCACAGGTAAAGATACTTGTTGAAATGCTTGACCTTAAGCAAAGCCTTCAATAATGCTATTTCTAGCATTTTGATGACCTTGTGTAGCGAAATAATCTTCTCTATTCATTAAAGTAACTAGACCAAATGCCATCTTTTGATGGTTGTGACGTGCTAAACTTGAGAAACCGTTCATACCTACAACCGTCATTAAATTGAATATCTCAGACAGACTTTCATAAAAACGATATGTTTGATGATATGGTTGTATACTTAACAATCCTCTATTATGTTGTAATTGATATGTCTCTAAAATAGTTTCAATTGAATAAGAGATCGTTAATGATACATCAGCGTCGATAAACATTAATAATGACGTTTTAGCATGCTTAGCACCTTGATAACATGCATGTGACTTGCCATACCATAAACCATTTGTATCATTATGAGTTTGATATACGGTTTTCCCAAAATTTTGCGCAATTGCTACGGTCTGATCAGTTGAACCATCATCCATCACAATAATTTTAGCGATATCTTGTTGCTGATTTAAGGTTTGTAAAAGGTGTGGCAAGCGCTTTTCTTCATTTCTTGCAGGTATAATTATATTCACTTCATTATTATTTTTATAACGTTTTTGAGGTTTAGATAGCCGGTTTCTTCTATTGTATATAAGCATCCCACAAATGATAGATGCTATTGAGAAAAGTGAGCCTACCATTCGTAACAATTTCAATTTAAGCTCACCCCTTTTCAGCAACTAGGGTAGCTATTTTATTAGCGACTTGTTGCCCACTTAATGTAACCATAGGCATACTGCCACCAGGATTCACCGATCCACCTACAAAGAATAAATTATCAAAGTGCTCACTTTGCTTCGGAAATTTAAAACCTTTGTTTTTCTTTTTGTCTGCGACGACACCATAGATAGAACCTCTATTAGAACGATAGTGGTATCGTATATCTTCAGGTGTCCACACATCTTCATAAATAATATTTTTCCTTAAATCTGTAAGTCCCATATTTTCTAATTTAGTTAATACACGCTCCCTCAATGCATCATATTCGTCTTGTTTAAAGGGCCTATCTTGAATATATGGAATATGTGGTAACACTTTGATATTTTCATACCCTTCTGGAGCTTGATGTGAATCTGTTTTATTTGAATTCACAAGATAAATTGTTGGATCTTCCGGCAATTGTTTTTTATGAAAAACCTCATAATAATTCTGCTTAAAATCATTTGAGAAAAAGAAATTGTGATGTGCTAATTGTGGATATGAACGTTTGATGCCTAAATGTAACACATAACCGGAGCTGGCTGGTTCGAACGTCTTTTCAAGTTTATCAACTTTCTGTTGGCTAAAATGAAGTAGGTCTCTATAAGTAGGAATCACTTCCATATTGGAAATAATATAATCTGATTGAATCATCTCACCACTATCTAAACGAACACCTACTACTTAATTATGATAAGTCTTAATATTCTCAACTGATACACCAGTATAAATGTCTACACCTTCCTCAATCGCTAATTTTCCAAGCGCTTGAGCTAAATAGTGCATACCACCTTTTATGTACCATAATCCCTGTTCTTGTTGCATATGAAAGAGCATTGAAAGAACAGCAGGGAGTCACCTACATATTTAATAAAGTATCCTAACATTTCTCTTAACAGCGGATTTGATACATAACGATTGATGGCTTGTTGCATCGTAGAAAAGTAATAGAAACCTCTTAAAGCACTGAAAGGCCC
This sequence comes from Staphylococcus saccharolyticus, assembly GCF_900458815.1. Taxonomy (NCBI): domain Bacteria; kingdom Bacillati; phylum Bacillota; class Bacilli; order Caryophanales; family Staphylococcaceae; genus Staphylococcus; species Staphylococcus saccharolyticus. Next base: position 401,782 of record NZ_UHDZ01000001.1, on the reverse strand, counting down.
ATGATATTTGAGAATTTCACGAAGATAATCTAAGCCCTTATTAAAAGTAAAACGATGAATACGTTCAGCATAGTTATAAAATTGATCAAGCTCTTCTTTATCTTGTTCAGTTAATTGATTGTTATTAAGTAGCGTTTCTTCAGAGTTTTTATATAAATCTATTGTGTCACCATTAGGGAAAAAGTTTCGCCATTGTAAAGATAAACGTTCTATTTGAATATAGTCCGACATCTTTTTATTACTATATTTAAACAGCCTCTCAAAAATATAAGGCATGGTTAATATTGAGGGACCTAAATCAAAGCTCAAATCCTTACTTTCAAGACGATTAACCTTTCCTCCAAGATGATTATTTTGTTCATAAAGTTTGACACAGAAACCTTCTTGAGCCAATCGGATAGCGGCTGAAATACCTCCAAGCCCACCACCAATTACTATCACTGATTGAGTCATCATTTATCTACCTCTCTTTTCCATTAAACGCATCAATCTTTCAATTCTCGGTCGATTATACCTTTGAGTAATAATTATCGGTAAATGACTAAGAAAAACGTATAAAACATTGATGACTTTGATATATTTTGGAGCTTTAATAAAAACAATCACTGGTAAAATAGAAATCCAATGTATGAATTCTGTACGTTTCATTTCTAACAATAACTGCCGAGTATTACCTAAATCATGAGTCAACGCGCTCTTATCATAAATATTATGATTCAACTTACTTCCCTCAGGTATCTATCTCTTCCATTGACTTACCTTAAAGTATTGATTCCATATTTCGCCTCGTAGTTCAAAGTTAAAAGAACGAAAATAAAAATGATGTTTCTTCAAAAATTTCAATGAAATTTTAGTACCTAAGTGCGCAATCAGCAATTGAATCGTCAACCCAAAAACACTATGAAAGATTATAATGAGAAATACTTTTTTTAATGATTTCATCATGTCACGACTTTCTTTTTATAAATTATCATACAGTCATCGTTATTAAGCTTAATTCCCTTTGTTACAATAAATAAAACGCTTAAACTTTGAGATTTGAGAATGAATAGTTTTAAAAATTGACATAAAAAAAGACCACTAAAGTCTGAGACTTCAATGGTTAAAAAAAGAGGATGGCAAATCGCCATCCTCTTATATTATTTATAACTCGAATTGTCTTTCCAGTTATAAATTAGATTTTACCACCAGCCGTTTGCTTGACGGAAAGACATTGCTGCTCCTACTGAACCGTAACGACTTCTAGCGTAATCAAGCATACCTCTAGTTTGTGAAGCTACTGAACCTGAACCCCATGATTGGTTAGTTTGACCTAAACCGTGGTATTGACCATTAGAAGCATTAGGGTTACCGCCTGATTCAGGCATAACAATTGTATTCCACATAGCTTCAGTACCACCAGCTGCTAAGAATTGTGCTTTAACTGAACCACTAGTCGAAGCTGAGCTTGTGCTTGGTGCTGAGTATGAAGTAGTTGTAGTTGAATAATTATGGCTAGAGCTGTTTGAAGTAGTTGGTGCTGAAACAGCTTTAACACTAGTGTTGCTTGATTGTTGGTTTGAGCTCACTGCTTGGCTTAAAGATGATTGAGCGTAGTTTGAAGCATCTGCTCCAGCTACTTCATAGCTCCATGACCAGTTAGTACCGTTTGATGAGAAGTTATATTGGAAACCGTTGTTTACGAAGTGAATTTCGTAAGCACCAGCTTGAACTGGTTTAGCGTTTAATTGTTCAGGATTGTGTTGAGCTAAGTCTACTAAGTGAGCTTGATCAACGTTTGTAGTTTCAGAAGCGTGTGCTTCGTGACTTGATAAACCATAACCTGCAAGTCCTAAAGTTACTGCTAATGATGATGCAATTACTGTCTTTTTCATAATATATAAATCCTCCAGATAATTTTTAATTATTGTGTAAATTGTATTCGTAAGTTTTAAATTTCGTTGTGCAATATTGAAAATGTTTTTGTTAACTTTTGACGGTATTCACTATACCACAAAAAATACGTTTGTATATTACACATTCCTTACAAAAAATTACAATGTACTGTTAATTTTGTAATCTTAAAACAAAAATATTTCGCTTTGTAACATATAATTTCTTAACATTTGTTTAAAATTTCATTATGAAATGAAGTTTTACATCAATTTTCAGTGTTATTTGTTCTTATTTTAAATTGTCTGTAAAATTACAATTTGCAACTTTGTTACACAACTGTAATAACTCTATAAACTTATCTTGCTCAATCAAAAATAAAAAAGATGAATTTGTAAGTTAATCACCTATAAAATTTCATCTTTTTTTCATTGATTAATAGTCTTTAACTCCCCATAACACTGCTTCACACTTTCTAATAATTGTTTTAAGCACCTCTATGCGGCCCGTTTTCTTATGATTAGCTGGAATAATATACCATGGTGCATGAGAAGTGTTTGTATTTTTAATCATGTCGTGGCTTGCTTCTAAATACTGACCCCATTTTTTTCGATTACGCCAATCTTCATCAGTAATTTTCCATTGTTTATCAGGATTCTTTTCACGGTCATTGAAACGTTTAAGTTGTTCATCTTTATCCAAACATAAGAAAAATTTTAATACTATTGTGCCTTCATCAGTCCACATCTTTTCAAATTGATTGATTTCTTCATAAGCAGATCGCCATTCATCTTTATTTGCAAATCCCTCAACGCGTTCAACAAGTACACGTCCATACCAACTGCGATCAAATATTTCTATATGACCTGTTTTAGGCATTTTCTTCGCAAAGCGCCATAAATAGTGATGATTTTTTTCTACGTCGGTAGGTGCACTGATACCATTAACTTCATAGCCAGTGGGATCTAATTTCTCTCTAATTCGTTTAATATTACCACCCTTACCCGCAGCATCCATACCTTCAAAGACTAACACTAAAGGGATTTTTGTCTCATATAGTGCAAATTGAATCTCTCTCATACGTTGTTGTAATTCTATAATTTTGTCTTTGTATGTTTTCTTATGAACTTTAGGTAAGTCAATATCAAATAAAGACGTTGTAAAATCTGTAGTGAACATTCCATCTACATTATTATTTTCGTTTTCAACCTTTTCAATTGCTTTTTCTAATCTTTTTATAATATGTAAATACATTTTTTCAAAAGCTTGATGTCGTTCAGTATAATCTATGACTTTCCAATCTTTATCTTTTTTAATGAAATAACGCATATTATTTAAATACGTTTCCTGAGGAATGACATTCTCATATTCTTGCACTTTCCATTTCATTAAAGGATTATTTTTGGTTTGCTGAATATGTTCTTGACGTTTTTCCTCATTAATTTCTATGAAAAATTTAATAATTTCAAAATTATCTTTTTTCAACATTGTTTCAAAGTCATTGATTTGATTAACTAACACATCATAGCTTTTATATTTATCATGCTTAATTTCATTTTCTTTATAATCTAGATAATGAGAATACCAACTTCTAAAATAAATATTGATATCCCCTTTCTGTGGTAATGAATTCCAATATTTTTGTAAAAATTGATATCTTAAATCATGAGCTTGTGGTGATTTAGTAGATATAAATTGTGTGTATTTTGCATCTAAATGTAACAATAACTCATTTGATAATCGTGTTTTTCCTGAAGCCGGTATGCCTTCAAACAGTACCATAACCGGTATCCCAAGCTCATGCGTTTGCCTATTTAGCTGTGCGGCTTTGAGCTGTAATTCTTCTACATTATGTGACATTATTTCACCTACTATATATTTTTTTAGACTGTTATGATGTTGTTACATTTTAACATAGAAAATCCCTCCAACGTACGAAACATTGAAGAGATTAAACTTACCCCATAAATTTAAATATATCCGTCGAATATAAATGAATCATCTTTCTAAGTATTAAGTCTAAAATCCATGCAACAACAATAAGTATTACATTTAGCCATGCTGAATCAACTTGCATAAATTTAAATACATTAATTGGACCTACCATACCGATAAAGCCAAACCCTGCTGATTCTTTTGTACCCGCAATGTCAATCATTCCGATGCTATACCAGATAGAGCTGCTGTAATAAAATAGGCACTATGATGACTGGATATTTAACCATATTTGGCATCATCATTTTCACTCCATCAAAAAAGATAGGTAGTGGTATACCTAAACTATTTACTTTACTTGTCCCAATCAAGAGCACTGCTTCAGTTGCAGCGATACCTATAGATGCTGAACCGGCTGCGATTCCTGACAAACCAATAGCTATGGCAATCGCTACAGTTGATAACGGAGATATAATGATAAAACTGAATACCATCGAAAGAAGCATGCTCATGATCACTGGTTGCAATTCAGTAAAGCTGTTAATCATATTTCCAATACCTGTTGTAATAAGTCTCACATAAGGTAGAGTAAACACACCAATCGTTACTGATAAACCACCTACAACTGTTGAAAAACAATAAGTGCCATACTTCCAACGCGTTCTTCAATTAAAAGAATAAATAATACAGCTATCGCGGCAGTAAACATCGTATTAATTAAATCCCCTATACCTGCGATGACCCATACTCCATTTTTAAATTGAGCGGCACCACTCCCTACATAAGAAGCACTTGCTACCACAGTTATTGCTAGAGGTGTTAAATTAAAATTCATCGCAATTAATGCTCCAATGAGTGCCGGCACTGTAAATTGGATGGCTTGTACGACTCCTAATAAAGTTTTAAAAATAGGATGATATTGCATTAAATATTTAAAAATTTCTCCCAAAATTGCATTTAGAATGAGTCCAGCTACAATTCCAATTGCTACCCCTGATAAAACTCTAAAAATAAAATCCTTTGGTCCGTCTATATTTCTTATTGCTGACACGACTTAAACCTCCCAATGTGCTTAGAAAAATATTTATAAAAAGTCTTGAACAACAAGTATGATTCTTTGAAGTAATAACTTAGAGGGATATTTAATGAAATTCATACATGTCACTCAAGACTATGCTCAATAGTATATAATATTTTTAGAAAATTTAGATAAATATTTCAAAATTTTGTTTAGCTTTCAAAAAAGCACTCTCCCTTACTTAAAGGAAAGTGCTTAGATTATCGACAAAGAACAATAAAAATTACTTTATTCTTTTTCTGTTTCAATCTCAGCTTTGTGAGATTCTTTTTTATATTTTTGATACATTAAAAACATTGCTCCAACCCATACAGGCACGAAAAGTACTGCATAGCGTGTGCTACTGTTTATAAGTAAAATAACAAAGATAAAAGCGAAGAAAACCAAGATGCCATATGCCATATATTTTCCGCCCCACATCTTGTAATCACTTTCTTTATGATGCATAGAATCATGTTTTAAATAACCAAGATAAGCAACCATAATAATTGCCCAAATCATAATGTTCAAAACGGTGGAAAATGTAGTTATTTGAACGAAAACTTTTGTAGCATCTTTAAACACAGCATTCAAAACTACTGAGATACTTAGTAAACAACATGTCACTAAAATAGCATAATATGGCACACCATGTTTATTCGTTTTGTGTAAAAAGGCAGGTCCCTGTTTTCTGCCAGCTAAACCAAACATTGTACGACTATTCGCAAAAATACCACTGTTACAAGATGATGCAGCTGCTGTTAATACTACGAAGTTAATAATACCCGCAGCAAATGGAATACCAACTAAGCCGAACATTTTAACATATGGACTATTAGCTGGATCCAATTGTTTCCAAGGCACTACTGACATAATGACCGCTAATGATCCTATATAAAACAATAATATTCTAAAAGGTACATTATTGATAGCTTGTGGTATCGTCTTATGTGGATCTTTTGTTTCTCCCGCAGTAATACCTATTAATTCAATCCCTATAAATGAAAAGATAGCCATCTGGAATGACATTAAAAATCCTGATGTGCCATTTGGGAAGAATCCGCCTTCTTTCCATATATTAGTCACGCTAGCTGTACCATAATCTGTTTTCATTGCAAATACTATCATCACAATACCAACAATAATTAAAGCTAAAATCGTGGTAACTTTGATGATAGATAGCCAAAATTCTAACTCTCCGAATAATTTCGCACTAAATAAATTTAATGCAACTAAAATCAGAATCGTCGCTGCTGCTGTTAACCAGTTAGGTATAGCAGGATACCAGAACTCTACATATTTAGCGACAGCAGTTACCTCTGCCATGCCAGAAATTATCCATGTTAACCAATAAGTCCACCCGACCATGAAGCCTGTCATAGATCCTATTTGATGATGAGCAATGTCACCAAATGACTTAAATCCTAAATTTGATAGTAGCAACTCACCCATTGCTCTCATAAACATGAAAAGAACGAAACCTACTATTATATAAGTTAGTAAAATAGACGGTCCTGCTAAATGAATCGATTGACCAGCACCTAAGAACAAACCTGTACCTATAGCTCCACCTATTGCAATCAATTGAATATGCCTATTGCTTAATTCTCTTTGCAGTTTATCTGCCATAATCTTCCTTCTCCATTTCGTGGAATATCTTTCTGTCTGAAAGTTATGTCTATCTGTATACCCCTTTTTATTACATAAATTATTTAGTCAATCATTATTAATTTGATTGTACAAATTTAAAATTACCCTATTTTCAAAAATTCAATCAAATAGTTATACATTTTTTAAAAAGAACGAGCTAGTTTAGACCTTTATACTTAGCGTTTGTTTTTTACTTTAAAGGGAAAAGTCTAATACAATTCCTATCAAATAGATAACATACATTAAAGTTAATGATAAATATTTGTACTTATTTTGGAGGTCTTAATTGATGGAAATTTTAGAATTACAAGGTGCTAAACTACGCTATTACAAAATAGGCAAAGGACCTATCCTTATCTTAATTCCTGGTGCAAATGGCACAGGTAATATCTTCATTCCCCTAGCCAAACAATTACAAGAACATTTTACGTTGTAGCGATAGATCGACGTGGTTATGGTCAAAGTGAGCTTACTGAACCACTTCCAGACGAAGTATCAAATCCAGATAGTCGTTACCGTGTTAAAAGAGATGCGAAAGATGTCTTTGAATTAGTAAAATCATTAAGTTAAGAACCCGTTTATGTATTAGGTTCTAGTTCAGGCGCTATCGTTGCGATGCACGTGTTAAAGAATATCCAGATATAATAAAACATATTGCATTTCATGAGCCACCTATTAATACTTTCTTACCAAATGCTCAATACTGGCAAGAAAAAATACTGAAATCATTGATATCGTGATCAATGAAGACATGCCAGAAGCAATGAAACTTTTGGTGAAACATTAAACATAAGTCAACTTGATCAACAATATATGTCTAAACCAGCTCAAGTAAAAGATGATGCCGAAAGCAAACAACGCTTTAACGAAATGTTATGTTGGTTCAAATATGAAATTCGTCAATATACAGAATCTAATATTTCCCTAGAAGATTTAAATCAGCATAAAGACATCATCACTTTATTAAATGGTATTGACTCTAAAGGTTCATTTCCATAGGCTATGTTCAAAAACCTGAAGGATTTTCAGAAGTATTATTAAATTTTTGGTAAGTATAAATTAGATCAAAAAGATTTTCACTCAAAAAACCCACTTCTTATAATCGATATATCATTCTATCAAGAAGTGGGAGTATCATATGCTATTCTAGAATTGTTTGCATAGAGCGTTGAACACTACCTGCATACATTCCACCAAATTTAAGTAAATGAATCATAAGTAAATATAGTCTATAAAATTCTAAACGCTTATGAGCGTCTTTACCTAACGGCAATTGCTTGTCGTATTCATCATAAAATTCTTGGGTAAAACCACCAAATACAGTAGTAATACCTATATCAAATTCTCTATCTCCATATAATGGCGCAGGATCAAATAAAGCTGGACGACCATCGCTAAGAAACATATAGTTGCCACCCCATAAATCACCATGTAATAATGAAGGTTTACTTTCATGTATTTGGAGTTCACGAACCATAACATCTCTTACTTGTTCATATATCTTCTTATCAGCTTGTTTCCATAAACCTGTTCTTAACAGTTCATCTCTTAAGTGATCCATCCTTCTATCGATGAAAATTTCTTTCCATGTACTTGTCCATGTATTATCAAACGATACATCTGCTCCTTCATGAGGTAAATGAAAGCCAAACTTACCATCTTTTTGTTGTTGACGGTGCATCCTAGCAACGAGCTGTGCAAGTTCACTTTGGCTTCCATTACTTCCTTCCTCAAGAAAACTTAACACTAAATAAGCATCACCATTAATTTCCCCGCTCGCAATGACACGTGGTGCTGTAATATCAGCATTTTCAAATTCATTTAATCCAGCTATCTCTCCAGCATAAAATGACTCTGGCCGTTGACGTTGAACAAGTAAAAAGAATGTATCATCCTCATTTGTAGTGACTTTAAATGCTTCATTCACATCCCCGCCACTGACTGGAGAGATGTCTTTCACATCTTCTAGAGGTAATTTTTCTTTCCAATCTTTATTCATAATCTCACCTTCCTAAGACGAAAATAACTGTACTTTACTACATTGCCACATCTTATTAAAATTAATCCTTACTTTTATATTGAACTTCAAATTAAGTCCATTTTTCAACTTTCACTAATTTAACTATGAAACTTCACATGAAAGTGCTAGTCTATTAAAAGAACGAATTTCAAACATATTAAGTGAGGATAGTAAGCCTCAAATATAATGAAATAGGAGCGTCAACATGTATAAATTAGTTAAACCTTTATTGTTCAAATTAGATCCAGAGCGTGCGCACGGTGTGACCATTGATGCATTAAAATGCGTACAAAAATGTTCGGCACTTTTGCCAATGGTTAATAAAATATTTACTTATAGAAATCCAATATTAACTCAGAAAATTCATGGTATTACTTTTAGTAATCCTATCGGTTTAGCAGCAGGATTTGATAAATCATGTGAAGTACCTAGAGTACTTGAAAATATCGGTTTTGGAGCAATTGAACTTGGTGGGATTACACCAAAGCCTCAACTTGGAAATCCTAAACCTCGTATGTATCGTTTACTCGAAGATAATGCACTTATTAATCGTATGGGCTTTAATAATATTGGAATGAATAAAGCTCTCAGCAATTTGCGTCGTCACACTTATACCATTCCAGTTGGATTAAACGTAGGTATCAACAAATCAACGGCTTACGAGAATCGCTATCAAGATTATATTAAAGTCATTGATACATTTAAAAATGATATCACTTTCTTTACCGTTAATATTAGTTCACCTAATACTGAGAATTTACAAAACTTCCATCATAAAGATGAATTCTCTATGTTATGTAACGCATTGAATCAATTTAAAGCTGAAAAGGATATCACTGTACCCATTTTCCTTAAACTCACTTCTGATATGGATTTATATAACTTCAAAAATATCTTACCGTCAATTACTAATACGTTCGACGGGGTGATGCTAGCGAATACTACTCGACAACGTGATGGTTTAATCTCAAAAAATAAGGTTGAAGAAGGCGGACTTAGTGGTAAGCCATTATTCGAACGAAGTTTACAATTAGTTAAATATGCTTATCAACAAACAAAAGGCAATTTTTTAATTATTGGAACTGGCGGAATTTTCAGTTCTACAGATGCTATTAAAATGTTGAGAAATGGTGCGTCATTACTGCAAATCTATTCTTCACTAGTGATTGAAGGTCCAGGTTTAACTAAGAGAATGAATAAAAAAATAGCTCAATATCTAACAAAACATGGGTACAACAACGTAAGCGATATTATCGGTTTAGATGCATAAGTTTATATTTCCCATGAATTGTTGTAACTTTTCTTATAAAGTATTCAATTTATATTGATGATACATGTCATGGATTTGGAGGCATTAACATGAGTGAAAAGACAATAAATAGCAATGTAGCTCAAAAAACGATTACGAAAATACCCAAAGAACATATGCAAGAAGATGAAAGACAAGGTCTAAATGGTTATCGCAAAACAGATTTGGACCTTGAAATTGAACGCGAACTTCGTGAAATGATGGATAATGGAGAAAACACTAAAGATACTAAAGGTAATAGATTTAAAGACTTTTCTTTTATCTCAATGATCGTTATCGCAATTATGGCTATAGTGAGATTTATTCATAGAATGATATAAACGAAAGAAGCCTGAAACTTGAGTTTGAAACATATCACTTTCTAATTTAAGCTCAGGCTTTTTTATTTAAAATTTTTGTAAAAACGCAGTTGCGTCTTTATTAATTTGCTTAAAATCAATACCTTGCTTCATTGCTGCAAATATACATCCACAATAACATTGTCTAAAAATATTAAAGTCATTACACAATTCAATCGAGCGTTCATACCCTTTATTTTTCTTAAAATCACTTGGTAAGTATTTCACATTATAAATATTTTGCACATCCATACCCAATTCATTGATGAGTTGAGCATTTTTCTTTGGGGAGAGCGTAATCGCACTTCCAAAATAATCATATCCAAATTTGACTGCGGCTTCGGCAACGATCTCTAGTCTCATTTCAAAGCAAGCAGTACATCTTAAACCACCTTCTGGTTCCTCTGTTAACCCTTTATCTTTGGCCATTTTCATAAATTCGTGCGGTTTATAATCCGCTTCGATATATTTAACGTCAGCACCCGTTTTGTCATTAAAATCTTTAACAAACTGTTCTTGGACTTTTGCACGTCTCAGATACTCACTCTTAGGATGGATGTTAGGGTTAGCAAAGTAAATCGCTATATCTGCATATTGAGTCAAAAATTCTAATGTATAAGTGCTACACGGTGCACAACAACTATGTAAAAGTATTTTAGGACGTTCTCCTTCACGCTCCCATTGAGAAATCATCTTTCTTAAAACTTTATCATAATTTATTTTTTGATTTTTCATTTTTGCTAAAATTTGATTAACTTCAATCACAGCAAAACCTCCCTTAAATATACCCAATATGTATAATCTAATATTATTATATATTACTGAATATATAAAGGGAGTATAAGTTGATTTACTTAGAAATTTACGTTACTTTGTTAGAATTAGAAATACTAATATCAAACTCTACCGAATTATGACAACATTGACTTTGGTGTTTTCAAGAGTATTGATATTAGTGTAAATTTCAAAATTTAATAACCTGAACCAACTTCATCGCCATTTTCATCATATTCTGTTACATAACCATCATCTGTATAAGCAGTATATGATCCGGCTAAGTTACCATTTTTATCTGTAAATGAGAATCCCCATTTACAGTCATCGGTTTTTTCAGGTTCTTTGTAAGTATATTTATCAGTATCTAAAGTATGCCCTTCATATGAACCTTCTGCATGAACAACAACCTCTTCATCAGGATCGTATGGTCCATATGTTTCCGAAGATGATTCATCACCGATTTCTTTGCCATTTGCATAGATTTTCACGTTATCTAACATATAGCCACCATCAACATAGACATTAAAGCGTTTTTGTTTAAAGGATTCATAAACTGTAGAGTCTTCATTGCTCATATCAATTATTAAAGCACCTTTAAATTTTTTACCATCCATTTCTTTAGTAGCTTTCAGATTAAAATTTCCGACAGAGAATGTACCTAAGTCTTTCTCTTTATTCTCTTCAACAGAAATAGTACGTTTATCGCCATTAAATTCGTAAGTTATTTTTCCACCATTGCTTGGCAAAAGTGTTATAGAATGTTGTGGAACATTAAAGTGGTAATCATCAAAAAATAAATATTTTTTGCCATCTTTAGAAATATTTAAAATATTATTTCCATTTGCATCCACTGATAAGTTTCTATAGTGATTATCTTTTACGTCTTTAGTACTCTGTTCTACTTTATCTCCTACATTATTAAAATCATCTTCGGTCTTAATATAATTTAAGTATGCACGTGCTTCTTGTTTACTTAAATGATTATTTCCTGATGTTAGTTGTTGAGATAATGATTGTGCATCATCTTTTTTTATCACATGAGAAATTTGTGATGCTTGTTTACTTGGAGACAATTGGCTTTTCAATATTGCAAACACAACAAATAATGTGATTAATACTGCTAAAACAATTGTTATGATGATCCAAAATTTTTATTACCTTTAGGTGATTGAGATTGTTTATTCACTGATTGTTGATAGGGTCGTCGTTGATCAGAATATTGTGAATGGCGATGATGTTGGTTAAATCGTTGAACAGGTGTTCCACAATTTGTGCATACTTTAACTCCTTCGCGTAGTGGTTGACCACAGTTACTACAATATTTCATTAATAATACGTGCTCCCTTCAAATATATCACTCATGTGCTCCAATAGATTGTCAAAAATTTGATTGAATAATGATATAAATAATCACACCATAAAAACTAGATATTCTAGTATCATTATTTTTACTATATTTTGCCATCATATAAATACCTGAAATAATAAATAGTAATAAAGACAATAGTGTCACACTAGCACCAAAACGATAAGCATTTGCTAACATTAAAATAATTGAAAGCACTAAAATGGCTACCGACACACTATTGATAAGTACAAAGTCAGATAAAACCTTCTTGAATGTAATAGGTTGCCTTACAACTAAACGCGTCATTGCGTATGTAGCACCTATAATTATTGCTAAAAATAAAATAATCCCAACAATAATCGATATAATCACACTACTTTTTGATGTGCCAATATAAGAAATTTCAACCGGTATTATTGAAGCGAGAAGGATTCCTAGCATAATAAAACCAATAATTAAGAGTGATATTATTAATTTAAAACTAAAAGATTGAGAACTCTTAATAACATAATCTGATGATACAAATGCACTTTTAAAGAAACCTTTGCTTTCTTCAGTAACTGCCTTAGTCTGCTGACTGAATTGACCTTGTTGTTGATAATCAGAATGTTGATGTTTTTGATATGTAGAAGATTGAGAAAATTGAGGTCTTTGTTGATGATTTGAAGTGTGTTGCTGCAGTGCTTCATTTTGAAATTGTTCGTTGTGTTTAGCATTTTCATCTTTACTATGCTTCATTGTAGAATCACTCTGCTGAGATACTACATTTTTATTTTCATCTACTTGTGTTGATTGTGAACCATTGTTAGATGCTTCATGTGATTTGGCTTGGGATATCTCTCTTTCTGCAACATTCACAGATTGAAAACGTCTTCTGAGTTTATAACCGCACTCTCCACAGAATAAATCGTCCTCTTCAACAGGATTCCCACAATTTAGACAATGCATATAAGCCCATCCTATATTTTATTTATTTTTTAAATCCTCAAAAAGTATATAATTACATTTATACTTATTTCTAAAATAATTCGAAAAATATTATTGATTGCGTTAATTTAAGTATTTATATTAAATGAAACACTTTTACATATCATCCATAATACAAAAAGCAGATTCTCTATTGTATTACCAATAAAAAATCTGCTCTACGATACAAAAATACTTTTAATTTTTCATATATTAAGTTTCATTATTTAGGATAACCACTCGTAATCAATTCATCATCTTTACTATATTTATATACTTAACCGTCATATGTATCAACATAGTACTTGTTGACAACGTTTTTGGTCTTATCTTTAACCTCTATTTCCCATTTATCAAGTGGGTCATCATTCTTAAATTCATACATGTATTTTGAACTATCATTAATATTTTTATCAAATTGTTTAACGGCGTCTAGCGCTTGTTTTTTACTAATGTTCTGATCATAATAACACTTTTTAGATTCTTTTTCGGTACTTGCTTATTTTTTACTATCATCCTCTTTATCTTTTGATTTGTCTTCATTTTCTTTGTTATCTTTTTTCGAATCATTACCTAATTGATCCTCAACAAATTGATTCACTTCATCACTATTAAATTTTAGAGTTATTGTTTTATAATCTTCGACACCTTCTGGTAATTGAACTTCTTCAGATTTTGTCTTCACTTTATGTTGACCAACTTTTCCTTCTGCATGAATAACAACCTTCTCACTTGATGTATAGTGACCATAAGTTTTATACTCTTTCGCTTTTCTAGAATCTTTGTTTTTAATAAATAAGCGGACATCTTTAACTTTATATGAATTACTAATTTTAATCATAAAACGTTTTTCCTTAAAGTTTTCTTTAACTATTGAATGGACAGGTTTCATCATTATGACTAAATTACCTTTAAATGTTTGATGATTAACTTCTTTTTTAGCTTTTAACTGGTAATCTCCTAGAGGGAAACGACCGACGTCAACTGGTTGATCTTTTTTAAGATTAATCGTATGTGTCTTACCTTTATATTCATAATAGATTTTGCCATTATCTTGTGCATACATACTAATAGAATAATGAGGAATATTAAATTCATAATGTTCAAACAAACCTAGCGTTTTTCCTTTTTTCTCAATTTTCATGATAGTTAATTGATTAAGGTTGACTACATGACTTGTTGCATTCGATTGATTCATTTGTTCTAAACTCTTCGTTAAATCATGCGACAATTCTTTAAGTTTATTATGATTTTTCAGGAAATTTAAATACGCCTTAGTTTCTTCATCATTGAGCTTATGACCATCCGACGTAATAAGTTTAGAGAGTTGCTGTACATCCTCTTTCTTCAATACATCAGAAATTTGCTCAACTGTTTGATAAGGAGACAACTGATGTTTAAAAAAGAAAAAGACACTTATTAACATAATAGTAATGATAGCAACTAATATTGAAATGATGACCATAGGTTTATTGAGTTTTCTAAATCGATATGAATCGTTAAAGTGTCCTCGTGGATAACTTGATTTATATTCATGATGTCTAACTTTTTGTTGAGCACGTATAATTTGTTTACCACAACGTGTACAAACCTTTTGATGTGGATATAAGTGATTCCCGCAATGTTTACAAAACTTCACTTAAATCACTCTTCTAAGTAGTCTGCTGAAATTTTGCATCACTAAGCTTTCAACTATGCTTTCTCCAAAAATTAGGACAATAAAAGAAAATGCAAATAGTAAAATAATAATGCCATACATACTTGAAATACGTGTTTGAAACATCGTACTATATTTAACCACCAAATATGCTGGTAAAAGAGTAAATAATGAATACGCCACAATAAGTACAACTGAGGCAAATTTATACGTATTCAAGATAAATAAAAAAGTTGAAATGAATAATAGTGCAACCGAAAATGTATCTATTAAAACATAGTCTGATAGTACTTTATTAAACTTTAATGTTGGAAGTATCGTTAAACGAATCACTGCATATGTAACACCAATGTGTACAGTTAAAATAATAGCAATTCCTACTATAAACTTAAAAATAATATTTGCCTTTGACACTTGATACACTGCTACTTCTTCTGGAATCACACCATTAACTAGTAATGAAATGATGAGTAAACCCGCTACCAATAAAGCAAATAAAACTTTATAACTAAAAAATTATTGCGCTTTAATTAACTCATCAGGATGAGTGAACACGCCTAAAAAGAAACGTTTCATTTCAACTATAAATTCATTTGATGTGTGATGTTTTGATTCATGCGATTCTTCATTATGAACATGTATATCATTTTGATTAACCACAGTTGTGTTAATATTATGAGGTTGATTTAAATCTTGTTTATCTGATTTAATCTCTACTGACTGATTAACCTTCTTGCTCTTAGCTACATCATCATGCTGATAATCTTGTTGTGAAGGTGTAATTTCTGAAGATTTTTTATTATTACGTCACTTTCATATGAAAGCTTATTGCCACAATTACCACAAAAGACATCCTCTTGATGATAATGTTGACCACATTTTGGACAATTCAATAGATGTTTGGACCTCCATTGTTATATATGATATTCTAGATTATATGCTAACATCATATTGTCAGCTACATAATAATTATTTCATATAATAATTTAGGAGTAATACTAATTTAAAATCAAAAACCAAGTTGCTCATAGGCAACTCGGTTTATGTTATTACATCAAGTAATTATTGTATTAATGTATTTTCCTTTTCATGAAACATTTCAATAATTGTATTTTCTTCATTTAACACTGCAACTTTAGGTGAGTGCGTGGCCATCTCTTGTTCGTTTAATTGTGCGTAGGTCATGATAATAATCACATCGCCTATCTCAGCTAATCTTGATGCTGCTCCATTTAAACACATTTTACCACTACCACGTTCTCCTGCAATGACATACGTTTCAAATCTTGCACCATTATTATTATTCACGATTGCTACCTTTTCGTTCGGTAATATATCTACAGCATCAAGTATATCTTCATCAATTGTGATGCTACCAACATAGTTTAAATTTGATTCTGTTACTCTAGCTCTATGAATTTTAGAATTCATGAATGTCCTTATCAATAGTGTCATCTCAAATAATTATATTATCTATTAATCTCGCTTTCGAAAATTTAACTGCTAATGAAATAAAAACTTGTCCTTGTATCACTGTTTGTTGCACTAAATCTGGATAACTATAAATACCAATTTTATCAATTTTTCCACTTATATGTTTATTAAGATAAGATGTCATTTGTTTAATAATTAAATCACTATGTCTTTCTCCCTCATGATACAATTGACAGGCTAATTGTAAACTTTTATTCAAATGTATTGCTTCATTGCGCTCCTCTGCAGTTAAATAAACATTTCTAGAACTTTTAGCTAAGCCATCGTCTTCACGTACTATATCTACACCAATAATATTAATTGGATGATTGAAGTCTTTAACCATCTTTTTAACGATAGCTAACTGTTGCGCATCTTTTTTACCAAAATATGCGGAATCAGGACTAACGATATTAAACAACTTATTGACTACTGTAACAACACCTTCAAAGTGGCCAGGACGTTGAGC
Organism: Staphylococcus saccharolyticus; assembly: GCF_900458815.1. NCBI lineage: Bacteria > Bacillati > Bacillota > Bacilli > Caryophanales > Staphylococcaceae > Staphylococcus > Staphylococcus saccharolyticus. The sequence goes on along the minus strand of NZ_UHDZ01000001.1, from coordinate 384,911 downwards.
ACCTTCTAATACCTCTGCTAAATATCCTACCTTTAAATCAATGCCTAATTCATCTGGATACATCTCGTTCACACTAGGATGAAACACATAATCCACATCAATCTTTTCAACAGCAACTACATCTTTATCAAGTTGACGAGGATACGCATCTAAATCCTCATTAGGCCCAAATTGTAAAGGATTTACAAAGATACTAATAACAGTGATGTCATTTTCTTTTACAGACTGTTGCATAATCTTTAGATGCCCATCATGCAAAGCACCCATTGTTGGAATAAAACCTACTGATTTACCTAAACACTTATAGTATTTTGAAATAGATTGCATGTCTTCAACTGTAGTAATCACTTTAGTCATAACACCCTACCTCATTCATAATCTTTTTCTTATAAGTAAAGGACTCAGATGGGAAATGACCTTGTTTAACTTCTTGATCATATTGTTTCAAGCCATCTATACCTATTGAAAAGTCCGCAAATTGTTTGACAAATTTAGCCTGTCGATTGACACCGTAATTTAACATATCGTGATACACCAAAACTTGACCATCTGTATCCTTCCCAGCGCCAATACCTATAACAGGAATCGTTAACTGCTCACTAATCACTTTAGCTAAATCACTTGGGATTGCTTCTAAAACCAATAAAATAGCACCTGCTTTTTCTATTGCTTTAGCATCTTCTATTAATTGAATAGCTGCTTCTTTCGTATCACCTTGAAGTTTATATCCCATCACTCCAACACTTTGTGGTGTTAAGCCTAAATGTGATACGACAGGAATGCCCATGCGTGTTGCCTTTTGAATAAATGATACAAGATGTGCACCTTCCGCTTTTACTGCATTGGCATTGGTATCTTTGTATATTTTTAGTGCGTTTTTCAAATCTTCCTCATCACCCACACCAACTGTTCCTATAGGCATATCTATAACAATAAATGTATTTGGTGCTCCTCTTCTTACTGCTTTACCATGATGAATCATATCATTTACAGTAACTTGAACGGTGCTATCATAACCTAGAACAGTCATTCCTAGAGAATCTCCTACTAAAATCATATCAATCTCAGCTTGTTCGACTTGTTTTGCACTAGGAAAATCATAAGCCGTGACCATCGAAATTTTAGTTTGCTCTTCTTTCATTTTCTTTAGGTGATTTAAAGTTTTCAATTCATTTCACCCTCTGTTTCCTATATTATTAGCAATAGTATAATGAATCGTTACGAGAAAGGAAAGAATTATGTTATGACAATCGCTATTATTGGTCCAGGTGCTGTCGGAACAACTATTGCAGCTGAAATAAAAAAAGTTTTACCAGAAACACAATTAATAGGTCGCTATGATAAAACAATGTCTTATTTCCCAGAAAATACAACTCACAGATTCGATATTGAAGTCACCTCATATGATAGAGTGAAGCAACTATTTGATGTCATTATTATCGCGGTAAAAACTCATCAACTAGATTCTGTTATAAAGCAACTATCTACGATCGCTCATAAAGATTCATTAATCATATTAGCTCAAAATGGTTATGGGCAAGTTGAAAGAATACCATATCCAAACGTTTTTCAAGCCGTCGTTTATATAAGTGGACAGAAAATCAATCATCAAATCAAACATTTCAGAGATTATCAATTATATATTCAAGATAACACACTTACCCGCCAATTCAAGAATGAAATTATTGGTTCAAAATTGAATGTGACTTTAGAACCAAACATTGAAATGAAAATCTGGTACAAATTACTTGTTAATCTTGGTATCAATTCTATCACTGCTTTAGTACATCAACCTACAAAAGTTTTGCAGTATCCGCATATGACTGAATTATGTCGTCATATATTAGCTGATGGCGTTCAAGTGGCTTACTCTGAAGGTATTTATTTTAACGAAACAATCATTGGAGACATTATGAATATTTATGCTGGTTACCCTAATGAAATGGGCACAAGTGTGTATTATGACGTTATGAATGGGAATCCTCTAGAAATAGATGCTATACAAGGATATATTTATCGACGTGCGAGATATCACCAATTAAAAACCCCGTATTTGGATACAGTATATACATTTTTATCTGCTTACCATCTTAAATATAAACATTCTTAATTTACGTATAAACATAAAAAACCCCTAAAGGTCATCTCAACTTTAGGGGTCGACTTCAAATCATTAAAGGTCATATCATTTTTGAAATTGAGGTACAGTTATACAATGATTATTCAGCTTCTCTGATTTCGTCAGCAATATCTTTATAGTCAATGTCTGCATCAGTAAATGATTTAGCATCAACTGGGAAGTGTTGCTCAAATGTTTCAAAGTTTTCGATTTCTACAGTTACATCGTCCACTTCAAAGTCTAAAATGTGACCACCAAAATCACGATCATCATTAGCAAAGTGAATATGGAAACCACCTGAACCGATACCATGGAATAATTCGGGAGTAAAGAATCCAACTATAGATCCTTTAATATTTTCACGAGTTTCTTCTGGTTGTCTTCGTGCTGAATCAATTAAACGTGTATATGGTGGTTCTTGACCTGGCATCATACGCACATGCATTTTTTTAAATGTTCCAGATATTTTAACAGCTGAGAACATATTTTCACTTATCATTTCTTTTTTAATTTCTTCAAACACTTCATCTTGATTTTTATTAGATGTGTTAAAACTTGAATCTGCTTTAAATTTTGCAACAGTTGCATAAGGTGTCATTTCATCACCTTTTAATTCGATAAATTCTTTGTGTTCATTTGCATGGTATGCTTTTCCATCTACAAAAATAACTTCACCATCAGAACCTGTAAGCGTAGCAATCCCTAAATCACCATGTTCTAATAAATCATTAATTGAAGCTGTTCCTTCTAACAAACCTGCCATTAAAGTTCCTAGTGTTCCGTGTTGATACAATACATTAGTCATCTTTTTCACTCCTATTAATATTCATTACTTGAAGAAACGCAAACTAAGGATAATTTACTTACCTTAGCGTGCGTTCTTTTAAAATTTAATTTATCTTTCTTAAGCTACAATATTAATTTAAAGCATTTGGTAACATGTTTGTTGATAATTTCACATTATCTTGATAGTTAACTGGAATATCAATCAATACTGGTCCATCTGTTTCATAACCTTCTTTAAGAGCTGCTTCTAATTCTTCTTGATTAGTTACACATAGTCCTTTAGCTCCAAATGATTCAGCATATTTAACAAAGTCAACTGGACCAAAGTCTACACCAGCAGAACGTTGATATTTCATTTCTTCTTGGAATTCAACCATGTTATAACGTCCGTCATTCCAAATCAATTGGATAATATTTAAATTTTTACGTACAGCTGTTTCTAATTCTTGTCCTGAGAATAAGAAACCGCCATCTCCAGCTACAGAAACAACTTGAGTGTTAGGTCTAACTAGTGCAGCTGAAATTGCCCAAGGAAGTGCAACACCTAAAGTTTGCATACCGTTACTGAATAATAAGTGTCTTGGATTATAACTTCTATATTTACGAGCCATCCAAATGTAATGGCTTCCTACATCTACAGTAACCGTTGTATCATCACTTAAAACTTTTTGCATTGTTTCGATGATTTCAATTGGGTGCATCACACCGTCCTTATGAGTTGCTTTAATTCCAGTTGCTTCAGTAACTTCAGCTCTTAATCTTTCTAATTCATCTAAATGATTTTGATTGATGAATGGTTCATCAACATGTTTAGAAATCATATCAATTGTATCAGCAATATTACCAATTAATTCTTTAACTGGTTGCATATAATTAGTAATTTCTGCATGTTCTTCATCTACGTTGATGATTTTAGTATCTAATTCTTTATTCCAGTTGCTTGCTTCATATTCAATTGGATCATAACCAATAGTAATAACTAAATCACTTTTTCTTAATAGTTCGTCTCCAACTTGGTTTCTGAAAAGACCTACACGACCGAAGAAATGATTTTCTAAGTCACGACTAATGACACCAGCACCTTGGAATGTTTCAACTACAGGTAGGTTAGTTTTTTCTACTAAACGACGAACGGCTTCTGTTTCAGCTTGGCTAGAACTTCTCATTCCTGCTAAAAGTACAGGGAATTTAGAATTCTTAATTGCATCGATGACTTCATTAATTTCTTTTTCTGAAGGTACTCCAAGATGAGGTTTTTGGCAAAGTGAAATTGCTTTCGCATTAACAGGTGATGAAATAACATCTTGTGGAATACTGATGAAACTTGCACCATTTTTACCTGAAGTTGCTGTACGCATTGCATTCGTAATAACCTCTGATAATGATTCTGGATCTTGTACTTCAGCACTATATTTAGTTGAAGATTTAAGTAGTGATGCATTATCAATACTTTGGTGAGTTAAACGAAGTAAGTCATTTCTTTTAACTTGTCCACCAATTGCTAAGACTGGGTCACCTTCAGATGTTGCTGTTAATAAACCAGTTGTTAAGTTACTTACCCCTGGTCCGCTTGTTGTAAGTGCGACACCTGGTTTACCTGTCAAACGACCAATACCTTGTGCTATCATTGCTGCGTTTTGTTCATGACGAGTAACGATTAACTCAAGATTATCATCTTCAAGTGCATTGAATAAGTAGTCGATTTTCGCACCTGGAATACCGAATACGTATTCAACTCCATTATTTTTCAAAGTATCAATTACCATTTGTGCTGCAGAATATTGTTTATCCGCCATTTATATTCATTTCCTTTCAAAAATTATATTTCTCTAATACATATTTCCATTATGCTCATCTTTTACACTAAATGTTTAACAGAATCGTATATTTCATCTAGAGTTTTCATTGATTTTTCTAGTAATTGTTGTTCGTTATCACTCAATGGTGTCTCATATACTTTGACTGCACCATTTTGGTTAATGAGTGTTGGTAAGCCAAGGTATACATCTTTATACCCATATTGACCACTTAGTTGACTAGAAACTGTTAAGATACTATTTTCATTATTTAATAAAGCTTTGGTAATTCTTAACAATGCTAATGCTATACCATAATAAGTTGACCCTTTAGCTTGAATAATATCGTACGCGGCATCTCTTGTATTAACGTAAATTTCTTCAGCTTTAGCCTCGCTACCAGTTTGCTCTTTTAATGTTTCATATACTGAAATACCTCCAACATTAGCTTGAGACCAAACTGCTAACTCAGAATCACCGTGTTCACCAATAATGCTTGCATGAACACTACTTGGTGTTACCCCTAATTCTTTACTAATTAAATATCTAAATCTTGCGCTGTCTAGAACAGTACCGGAACCAATGACACGTTCTGCTGGTAGACCAGTAACTTCTTTTACATAACGAGTTAAAATGTCTACCGGATTTGCTGCTATTAGGAAGAACCTGTCAAATCCACTCCCCATGACACTATCTACAATGCTTCTCATTATTTTAGTGTTTTTTTCAACGAGTTGTAAGCGTGTTTCCCCTGGCTTTTGAGGCGCACCAGCTGTAATTACGACTAAGTCTGCATCCTTACAATCTTCGTATTCACCAGCTTTCACTATTACAGATGAAGCACTATAAAGTGCACCGTGGTTTAAGTCTTTAATATCAGCTTCTACCTTTTCTTTTGCAATATCAATGATTACAAATTCATCTGCTATCCCTTGAGTTACCATAGCAAATGCATAGCTAGAACCAACGGCTCCGTCTCCCACTAAAACAACTTTTTCCCCCATTTTTTTCATTTTAACGAACTCCTTCATAATAAAGTCACACAAAACTGTGTTAAATTATTTTTATTAAAATAACTAGAATTTTACTTCGATGTAATTTAAAAATTGTCATTTTAGTGACGAATTTACAACAATTTATCGAAGTAATTAGCTCAGTGACTAACTTTATTACATAAATAATTATAGTACGATACTAAGTATTAATAAAATACATAATAACGATGTTAACTATTCATAAAAGGAATGGGGTTTATATAGGAAATTGTAATGCCCCTATCCTTTATGAACAAAAGGAATGTAAGTTAGTCTATAGTCTTTCAAATGCCTTATTTTCCCCAATTGGATAGTTCCTTTAAACGCTAAGTTTATTTGAAAAGCTATCTACTAGACGATACCCGCCTATGACATCAAGGTAACAAATATATTGTATTTATTCCAAAAATTATATTGTTATTTTTTTGTAAAGTATAATAAATAATATTTACAGATAAATAAAAAAGGAGGCAAGGCAAAACTTAAAATCCCAAAATAATAGCACTAAGATAATTTAATTTTTCAATCAACTTAGTGCTTTCTTTATATTCAATACTTCATGTTGTAGGTTCGCTTTCTTAGGGGATAGCTTTGACCTATCCTAGCTTACTATATTTGTAAAAACTACTTAAATGCTTTTCTATGTTGGGGTCCAAGACTAACTTTGAAAAAGACTTGATATAAAAGCATTTTCAATGCGGTCAGCTACTACAAAATTGTTAACAATCGTGCACATGTTATTTACGCCCCTAACTCTTCGCTAAACATTCATTATAGTGGTTCAAGTTCAGAAATAAACTCTATCCATTTTCGAGTTACATAATTTAAATATGCATCTTTTCTCCATATCACTCCTAAATGCCAAGAAAGCTCAACATTTTCTAACTGAATTGCAGTAACATTGTATCCCATTAATTTAAATAAGCTTTCTGGAACAACACTAATACCGATACCTTGTTGAATCATATTAGCTATAAAACTTATTTGCGAAATATTAGCTACTGTTTTCGGGAAAAAACCAAGTCTTTTACAGTTCTCGATAATTTGATCCTTTAAATAGTAATCATCGTGAAAGAGCACAAATTCCTCATCTATCAAATCTGCCATATCCACTTTATTTAAATGAGAAAGATGATGATCATTACTTACTACTAAAAGTAATTCTTCATTATATAGAGGTGTAGAGTGAAATTCACTATGATCTACTGGCAACGTAGTGATACCAATATCAACATCGTCATTAGAAGTTAAGTTTTCTACTATTTTACCTCCACCCTCTATGACCTCATAAGTAACGTTCGGGTATAATCTGTGAAACTGATTCAATGCACTTGTAAACATTTGAACGTTCATCATTGGGGACAATCCTATTTTAATATGACCTTTTTGAACGTTTACAACATCATTCATTTCTAAGGATAGTTTTTCGAATAATGCAAGAAACTCTAGACTATTATCGTAGAAAGTTTGACCTATATCTGTAAGTTTAATTTGTTTTTGAGAACGGTCAAACAAAGTGATATCGTATTCATTTTCAATATTTTTGATTGCTTTACTTATTGTTGATTGAGCAATATATAGGTGTTCTGAAGCTTGTGTCATCCCGCCTTGGCGTACAACTTCCACAAAATATTTAATTTGTTTTATTTCCATTCCTATTCATCCTTAACTTTTCGTTTACTTCGACAAATCAAATCACCATCATATGCTGAAACACATATTAAATCATATCAGCTATAAGTATAAAGCAGTTTCCCATAATATTTTGTATTAACGGAGAAATGATGACTCCAATCTCACATTTTGAGCCTGGGACATCAATCAGTGTCTCAGGTAATTTCACGCATTGTCAATCGTCGGCTGAATTGAAAATACACTTATACCAAACTTTTTTCAACTATAGTCTGGGCCCCAACATAAAGAATTTCACTTAGAAATTCTACAGACAATACAAGTTGGGGTTCGGGAACGATATGGAACAACGAATTTTATCCCACTCCCTGACTCAATTGTTCTTTAGTTATGTTAAGTATTAAAAATGTAAAACTTAACAATTTTCACTTACTATACCTATCATACTCTTTTAAATGAAGATATGTAAAATCGCTCTTCTAACATCACTTTTTTGTAATTCTCAAATAATTGGATGTACTTTTTACTAGAAAACTATTTTTATTCTCAAAATTTCTGCTATAATCAATTAAAGCGTTTAGAATTTAAAATTTACTAATTTTTTCAGAATTTTTAGACAAAAATACACTTTTCTATGATATTAATTATTAGATTTTACCTAGTATTAGTCATAATAACGAAGATGTAGAACAGTTAAAATGAAACACCTTTTCCTGACTAATCAAAATAGATAACTTATTTATATGTGGAGTTTTTTTATGGCTAGTTTTTTTAATCGAATTACTCGAAAAGAGAATCCAACAATTTATCAAAATAAAGATGGACATCTTAAACGTACATTACGTGTGCGTGATTTTCTTGCTTTAGGAGTAAGGTACTATTTGTTTCTACTTCAATTTTCACTTTACCTGGTGTAGTTACAGCTGAACATGCAGGTCCTGCTGTTGCATTATCATTCTTAATTAGCTGCAATCGTTGCTGGACTAGTTGCATTTACGTATGCTGAAATGGCTTCAACAAAGCCTTTTGCAAGATCAGCATATTCTTGGATTAATGTTTTATTTGGAGAATTCTTTGGATGGGTTGCCGGATGGGCGCTCTTAGCTGAATACTTCATTACCGTTGCTTTTGTGGCATCTGGTTTTTCAGCTAACTTAAGAGGTCTTGATTGCCCCACTTGGTATTTCTTTACCAAAAGTGCTATCCAATCCTTATGATAGCGATGGTGGTATTATCGACTTAATCACAGCTGTGGTTATTATTTTAACCGCATTATTACTGTCACGTGGCATGTCAGAAGCTGCTCGCATGGAAAATATTTTAGTTATTTTAAAAATACTGGCAATCATTTTATTTGTTATTGTCGGATTAATGGCTATCAACTTTAATAACTTTGTGCCTTTCGTCCCTGAACACAAAGTCACAGAAACTGGAGACTTTGGTGTTTGGCATGATGTTTATGCTGGTGTATCAATGATTTTCTTAGCATATATAGGATTTGATTCTATTGCAGCTAACTCTGCAGAAGCAATTAATCCTCAAAAAACAATGCCAAGAGGTATTCTCGGTTCATTAATTGTTGCTATTATACTGTTTGTTTCTGTAGCACTTGTGCTTGTGGGTATGTTCCATTATTCACAATATGCGGATAACGCTGAACCAGTAGGTTGGGCTTTACGACAAAGTGGACACGGTATTATCGCCGCAATCGTCCAATCTATTTCTGTAATAGGTATGTTTATGGCATTAATTGGTATGATGTTAGCTGGTTCTCGTCTGTTATATTCATTTGGTCGTGACGGCCTATTACCTTCCTGGTTAGGAACTTTAAATCATAAGCACTTACCTAACAGAGCGTTAGTCATTTAACGATTATCGGAGTTATTATAGGGTCAATGTTCCCATTCAAATTTTTAGCGCAATTAATTTCAGCAGGAACTTTAGTAGCCTTTATGTTTATATCACTTGCAATGTATCGTTTAAGAAAACGTGAAGGTAAAGATTTACCTCTACCAGAATTTAAATTACCTTTATATCCTATATTACCTGCGATTACATTTGTACTGGTATTAATTGTATTTTGGGGATTAGGTTACGAAGCTAAGTTATACACTTTAATTTGGTTTATCATTGGTATCTTCATTTATTTAATATACGGAGTAAGTTACTCTAAGAAAAATGAAGAAGAAGAGTACCACATTCCTAAATAAAATCATAATATTACTTAACGGTTAGTGAATAAAATTCACTCGCCGTTTTTTTAATTTAGATAAAAAAGCACATACATCTCTATATTTTAATGATTTGATGTAGGGTTCTTCATCCAAAAGATTTATAATAAGACGTCTTTTTTGCTAAATGTGTTTCACCCCACATTTTATATTCTTTATCATCTGTCCACTGTGCTGGTAATGGTCCCACAATATATTCATACTCACTATCAGGTTGTCCTTTAGAAACTATATCTTTTACAGACTCATCCATCATTACATTTATTTCTTTTCATCCTTTTCGCTCTATAATACTATTCACAATAGTGTTGCATTTATATTTTTGATAAGTGATAACACCAATAACATAAACTGCAACTATTAATACGATACAAATAAATCCATCATTAATATTTTAAAGTTTTTTCATTTTATATTTATACGTCCAGTTAGTTTTGAATGTATGATACTATTTATATGTAAATCCTTCTATCGTAAAGGCATTAAAATATATTGGAGAAGCTTTAAACAATCACCTTAAAAAATTTATAATGACGTTAGAGATAACGATTATGTTATCTATGCAAACTCATGCATAAAATAATGATTATCAACTACATAATTTTCGACAATAAAATGTTATGAGTTAAAATAAAAAGAATATCCTACGATAATTGTAAAATTAAATATACGCTTCTTCCAAAAAATCTAAATTTTTCCGAAAACTAGGTGAACTTTAATGAAAAAGTTATTATATGGTATTGGTATAATCATTATTTTAATAATTTGTTATATTTTTGTGAATTTTCTCTTTTTTGATTCATGGGCGTGTCATTCAAGTGAAATGCAATTAAATAAATATGTTAAACATGCAGATACTAAGAAATTAAAAGAGATTGCTAAAGATAATAAACCGTATCAATTTTAAAAAAACAAAGTAAAATTTTTATCGATGGAAAATCTGGTAATCAAGGAAGTGAACATATAGGTTACTATCGTATTGATATCAATGGAAAGCCAGCTGCATTATTTATAAAAATTAAGCATGCATTCCTACCTCAAATACCAGAGGTAAAAACAGTAAAATTAGATAAATAAGTCTTCTAAAATTGAAACATAAAAATACTTGTTTAAAGAACCTAACATACTAAACAATATGGTTTAAAGTATAAGAGTAATAAAAAAGCTACTAACAATTATATTAGTCGTTTTTTTGCTGTATATCTCTAATAATTGATAAATAAAATTCACTTGCTTTTTTAATTTTAAGTAAATATTTTTGAACTTCTTCAGATTAATTTACTGCTAAATTTCATATATTACCAACCCTGCTCAGTTACTTCATAATGATTTAAATGACCTTGTTCTAATTCTTTCAGTGCTTCTTCAATTGTATCTAATGCTTTATCAAGTTGATTATAAGTTATCACTAGTGGAGGTTGAAATCTTAAAACATTATCTGCCACAGCTATAATTACAACACCATGTTCAAAACAATAGTTACATATTTTTAATGCTACCTCTGGGTCTCTTATTTTTTCTTTTTTATTAGAAACGATATCAATTCCTATAGATAATCCTACACCACGAACATCTCCGACACTATTATAGCTTTTTACCCATGGATTCATACGTTGACGTACATATACTCCTTTGTCAATTGCAGCTTTAAGTAAGTGTTCATCCTCAATCATTTTCAGTGTAACTAAAGCAGCTTCACAACTCACAGGATTCGCACCAGTTGTAAATAAATGTGCAGGAGCATCTAGACTCTCCATAATCTCTTTTCGCCCCACGATAGCTGACATAGGTAGTCCACCTGCTAAAGATTTACCAAATGTAATTAAATCTGGGGTAAAGTTATAGTGTTCAACTGAACTCCAAGTACCCGCACGCCCTAAACCTTGCTGAATGTCATCTACACCAATGAGAGTACCGTAACGATGACAAATTTCTTGAAGGGCTTCAAAATAACCAGGTACTGGTTCAAGTAGTCCACCATCTCCTTGTATCGTTTCAACAACAATACAAGCTACTTCCTCTGCTGGAACGTATTTAGCAAACATTTCTTTTAAAGGCGAAAGATACTCTTCTACTGTGTTAGGTTGAACTTGTTCAAACATTCCTCTATATTTATCTGGGAAAGGAATATGATAGAAACCATTCAGTAACGGACCATAGTGTTTACGCATATTTAAACTTATTGCTGACATGGACAATGCCCCGAAAGTTGAACCGTGATACGCGTTGGTAAAACTAATGATATATGGTCGCCCAGTATAAGCACGTGCGAATTTAATAATACCATCATTGGCATCAGAACCAGTTAAGCCAAAAGTAACCCTTTTGTCGTAATCTCCAGGTGCAATTTTACATAACTTTTTTGCTAAACGTACGAGTGGTTCATGATACATATAAGCAGGTGTATAATGAACAAACTTTTCTGCTTGACTCTTTATTGCTTCAGTAATCTTTTTAGGTGCATGTCCAATATTTTGTGAGCTCGCACTTGATAATAAATCAATATATTCTTTACCATTTACATCAACAACTATCGCACCATACCCATATCAACTACTAGAGGATAGTATTTAATGCGACCTGATTTCGCGAAATATTCACTATCTTCATTAATGAGGTTTACTGATTTACTCATGATAAACTCACCCTCCTTATGAATTATCATCCATTCTCCTTACTTGGCATAGTATTTTAAGTTTTATATCCCAACTGTTACCAATTTTAAAATGAATTCCTTATAATATTGTAGTAATCAATATACTAATAATTTTCTGATTTATAAATATTTTCTGAAAAATTAAAAAGTATTACCATCTTGTCAATTTATTATTTATCTGGCGCTACATCATTTAATGTATAATCATATGATTCATTGGGAATATATTAAATAAGATAATAATGGAGGAATATCATATGTGGTTAAGATATTTTTATCATTTTCTAGTAGCAATTCTAATTAGTGGTGTTTTACTCATTACAACAATCGTAATGGACATCGTATTGCAATATACGCATCTCACTCAATTACTACTCAACATTGATTTTCTTATAGATCCTAAAAAAGTTCCTACTATTATTGAAGGGCTAATTCATTTAAGTATAGGTTTCGTTATTTATATTGTTTTTTTAGTTATTTACCTAGTTTCAAGACCTTTATATCATTTAGCCTATATTCCCTTATCTTTTATCTTTATCATCTTGTACCCACTTTTAATAACAATTGCAAAGCGCTCATTTTTTACATTTAGTTGGAGCGAGTATGGTTGGTGGATGGTTGCACATATTATTTTTATGGTATTAATGGCCATTTGTCTTCCAACTATTGCTAAGAAACATATATAATCATAATTTAAAAAAAGAGAACCAGCAACGCCATTACGTTTTGGTTCTCCTTTTTGATGGTGATTATTCTTCATCTCCATTTCCATCATATTTAGTAACCACACCATCTTGGTCAACAATTTATGAACCATCTAAATGTCCATCCTTATCAGTAAATGAGAAGCCCCAATTACCATCACTACCCTTTTCAGGTTCTTTATAAGTGTACGTACTCATATCTAATTTATGACCCTCGTATTCTTCTACTAAATCAATAACGTTACTACGCGTTACGATAAGATTGTCTAAATGATCATCGTTCTCAGAGTTAGATTTCGTGTCAGTTGGATCACCATAACTTGTTGATTCTGAAGACATTAGCACACTAATTTGATTAATTTCACTATCACTAGCATCATATAGCTTCACTGTTTGCGCTTCATCGATAATACGTTGAGACTCTTTTTTTGAATAATCTGCACTACGCCAACTACCTTGAAATTGTGATGGAAAATTATAAATTGTTATTGTACCATCTCCATTATTTTTATAGAAAACTGCTCCAGCAGCACTCACACTTGCTGATAATAATTCCGTACCTTCTGGAAATCTTGCTGACTCCTTAGGATGATATGGGTCAAGCAACTTTCCTGATGCATCAGCATGTTGGATTTTTAAGTCATCAAACTGAATGTCATTATTATTTCTATAACTATCTAGCGCAGTTAACCAGACTTTAGAGTAATATGTATCTGAGTAAGTATTTTGTTGTTCAGAATTGATATTATTATCTTCGTTACTTATACCTTTATGTTGTGATTCATTGTTCTTCTTAGAGCTTTGATGATTATCATCACTTACTTTGGAACTCCCTTTATTATCATTGCTATCTCCTAGGCTACAACCACTTACTAGTAATGTTGTGACTAAACACGCCCTTGCAATCTTTTTCATTGCTAACATCCCCTTTTTCAAAACAAATATATAATTATATAAAATTGTACCATTTTATAAATTAGTTATAAAATAGATTGTCTTAAAAACATACATTTATTTCTCTTTTAAAACACAATCAACTTTAATTAATGTATCATTTATATCTATATCAATAAATATCCAAAGATTGTGAACAATGATGAGTGTTTATTAACTTCTTTAACATACCTTAAAGTTTATTTGTGAATTCATTTAAACCGGTATACTGATTAAATTCAGGTGGTACACTAAAACTGTAAAGGCGTACATTCAACTTCTAAATTCTTATATTCGAAATGGAGTTATCATTGTGAACAAGGTTTCTCTTATTGCAACAACTGTTTTAACTGGAACATTACTGTTTACGAGTACAAATGTGACAGAAGCAAAAGCGGATGAGGTAACAGCTAACAATGCAAAAGATATAGCTATGCAAGCTATGAAAGATAGCGGTGGCAATCCCAACTTACAAAATTTTAAAGCCGTGAAAGATAAAGGGGACTATTACGAAATAGGTGTTAATAATAAATCTGACGCTGACATCGGCACTTACAAAGTTTTTAAAGACGGTGAAGTACAATATAAAAGTGGTCACTTTGGAAATTACAGTAGTTTAAGTACTGGTAATTGTTATACAGGTCAAGGAATTACCACTAAATCTTATCACGCACCTCAACATGCCTTTCATAAAGAACCAGCAGTTGATTCAACAAGAGAACTTAATTCATTCTACGTGGGAGATGTGCAATCTACCGATTTACCAGAAGAAACTCAAAATACATTGCCAGACACAGGTAAACAATCAAATCAACTTTTCAACAATGTGATTGCAGGTTCATCATTATTAGTTGGTGGATTATTGATTGTTCGACGTCGTCATTCAAGTAAAATCTCATAAAAACATAGTACAATTAATCAGAAATGAGCCTGGGACATCAATCATTGTTCAGTTATTTTTCGCATATTGGTAGTCGATGACTGAATTGAAAATACGCTTATATCAAGCTTTTTCAACTATAGTCTGAGGCCCTAACAAAGAGAATTTCATCCAGAAATTCAACAGACAAAGCAAGTTGGGGATTGTTGCCGGGGTGAGACAAAGAATTCAATATGAATTCTGTCTCACTCCCATTTTTTTGACGATTTATTGAAAAAGAGAGATACTCAAAGCTTAGAATGAATAGATGAAAAATACCCGGGTAAATTTATGAGTACAGATATTGATTTAGACATAATGCTAAAGCATTGATATAAATGAGGAGGAATAGCATATGAAATATATTATTGTAGGTACTTCACATGCTGGATATGAAGTGATTCAAACATTACTTAAAGAAGACACTAACGCTGAGATTCAGGTGTTTGAAAGTGCTGATGAACCATCATTCCTATCCTGTGGTATTCAAAGCTATTTAGAAAATGTTTCTCCATCTCTTGATTCGTTGCACTATGCCTCTGCAGCATCATATAAAGAACAAGGTGTCGACATTCATACAAATAGTACAGTTACAGACGTCGATACCAATAATAAAACGATTACTGTTGAAGAAGAAGGTCAATCTAAAGAATACACATATGATAAATTATTCCTAAGTCCAGGAGGCAAACCTGTTACTCCACCAGTAGAAGATATTGATCAATACGATAATGTTCTATTTATGCGTGGTCGTGAATGGGCAGACCAAATAAAAGAACGTATGTCTCAATCTAAGAAAGCTGTTGTCGTAGGTGGCGGTTATATCGGTATCGAAGCTGCTGAAGCGTTTGCTAAAGCCGGTATTGATACAACAATTGTTGATATTACAGATCGCATTTTAAACACGTATTTAGATGAAGAATTTACTAATATTCTAAAAAAAATGCTGAACAACATGGTTTACAATTTAAAGGTGGAGAAACAGTTCAATCTCTACAAGGTGACAACAATGGTAATGTCACTACAGTTGTAACTGATAAAAATAAATATGAAGCGGATACGGTATTATTTGCAGTTGGTGTCACACCAGCTACTGAATGGTTAGATGGTAAAGTAGACTTAGGTAAAAAAGGTATTATTAACATTAATCATCGTCAACAAACATCTGCAAAAGATGTGTATGCAGGTGGTGACGCTACACTTATTCCATTTGCACCAATTGAAGAAGATCGTTATATTGCATTAGCAACGAATTCTCGTCGTCAAGGTGTCGTGGCAGCTAAAAACATGGTTGGTAAAGATATGACAATGCCTCGTGTCTCTGGTACTTCTGGTTTACAATTATTTGATTATAAATTTGGTCAGACTGGTGTGCATGGTTCAGAAACAGATAGCTATGATGGTCATTTAGGTCAAAAATATGTAGAAGAATTAATCCATCCTAAATTCATGCAAGATGGAACGACCATTCACATGAAAATTATTTATGATGAGGATAGTCATAAAATTTTAGGTGGGCAAGTGATGTCTATTGAAGATGTAACAGCTTCAATTAATACTATTTCTGTGGCAATATCTGCTGGATTTACGTTAGAACAACTAGCTGTGCAAGATTTCTTCTTCCAACCTGACTATGATCGTCCATGGAACTATCTCAATGTACTTGCTCAACAAGCTTTAGGAGATACATTTGGTAGTGACAAAATGTTATTTTAAATTGGTTGCTCTTCATCAATGATAAAAAAAAAGAGTGGTACAGAATTTATAATGAATTCTGTACCACTCTTATTCATTATTGAAAAACTACAATCTTTTAAACCATCAAATATTGTTCTCAGAAATCTTATTCATTTTTTATCTGAGTCATCTCGTTCATAATCTTTGACCTTTTCTTTCTTAGGATTAAAGTTAGGACCTTGTGTATAATCATTCGCAGCGTTCCAAATTAAGAACTCATCAACATCATTATCTTTCAGCGCTTGAACTTGATCTGAAATTGCTTGAGCATCATATTCTTTATACTTTCCTTCTCCTAAGTAAGAAGCAGTAAAATCTTGAATCCATGGTCTTGTTTTAGGCTTTTTGTTACCTAAATCATTAAGAATATTGTTTTCCTTTTTGATATAACGATTAACTGTTTTATATGGTTCTGTATCAGGATCCTCAAGACCAAAATCTCCTGAACTCCAGTGTGATGGGTAAATCACTGATGAAATAGCATCCACATTTTTAGAAATTTTAGGAAAACTTTGTCCAATACCTGGTGCATTTTTTACTAATGCAGAATATCCAAAAACATCCGCAGAAATTTTTACATTGTATGGTTGCAATTCTTTTTGCGCATATTCAAGATATTTTGTTACAGTATCAACACGTTGATCTCCTGAACTTAATTCACTATTTTTATAATCACCTTTAGAAAAATCAAGGTGTTCAGCTTCATTTTCAAAACCTTCAGGGAAACGTACATAATCAAATTGTATATCTTGGAAACAGCTATATTGTATTTCCAAACATCTTTTATAAATGGATTAACAAAACTATCGCCCTTGCCATTTTCCCACACGGAACCATCTTTTTCTTTGAAAGACCATTCAGGATGTTCTTTAGCTAATTTACTATCTTTAAACGGCACTATACGAGCGATTGAATAGATATTATTTCTCTTCAATTTCTTAAGCAATGATTTAGCTTCTTTTAAATTCAACGAGTTTTTATCAATATCTTTATTGCCAGTATTGAAGTTCATTGTGACATTTCCATTATCATCTTTAACATCGATAACCATGGCATTTAATTTAGAATCTTTAACATACTTAATCAATTCATCCAGTTTTTCTTCTTTGGTAGAACCTCTTGCAACATAAATACCTTTGACACCACCTTTTGGATATTTAACTTTATCATGATTTTGAGATTTATCAGTTTGTGATGACTGTTGTTCCTCTTTATTATCTGAATCACTTTGTTGCCCTCGATTATTACTACAAGCAGATAATATTAATGTACTTGTCGCAATCAAAGCTAACATTTGCTTTTTATTCATACCCTTTGCCCCCAATATTTTCAATAATCATTTTTATCATTAACTCGTGTGAATCTTACTATTTTATTTACCTATTTAATAATAAAAATGTTATTTTGTATATAAGATATCATAAAAATATAAAAATTAAAAAAATTAATTATATTCCTTTAATTTTTTTACATAATATAGTGAGTATCAAACAACTATTAGAAGCAAGTATACGTTTACATTTTATGGTCACTTATTGAACTATAAAGTGAGGTTAATTTTACACCCTGAAAATATGTTTTTTTACAACTAAAGAATTATTTTTCATATTTTTCGAGTAGAAAAACTTGAGATGAATGATAATTTTTATCATACTATACTTGAAAGCTATATTAAGGAGTGGAAAGTATGAATAAAGAACAATTAGAAAAAATGACTAATGGTAAAGGATTCATTGCTGCATTGGACCAAAGTGGTGGTAGTACACCTAAAGCACTTAAAGAATATGGTGTGAACGAAGACCAATATAGTAATGAAGATGAAATGTTCCAACTTGTTCATGATATGCGTACTCGCGTTGTCACTTCACCTTCATTTTCACCTGATAAAATCTTAGGTGCAATTTTATTCGAACAAACTATGGATCGTGAAGTTGAAGGTAAATACACTGGAGACTATTTAGCAGATAAAGATGTTGTTCCTTTCTTAAAAGTCGACAAAGGTCTTGCTGAAGAGCAAAACGGTGTGCAATTAATGAAACCTATTGATGACTTAGATGAAACATTGGATCGTGCAAATGAACGCCATATCTTTGGTACAAAAATGCGTTCAAACATCCTTGAACTCAATGAACAAGGAATCAAAGACGTTGTTGAACAACAATTTGAATTCGCTAAAAAAATCATCGCTAAAGGTTTAGTACCTATCATCGAACCTGAAGTTAATATTAACGCTAAAGATAAAGCTGAAATTGAGAAAGTTTTAAAAGCGGAAATCAAAAAAGGCTTGGATTCTTTAAACGATGATCAATTAGTAATGTTAAAATTAACTATTCCTACTGAAGCTAACTTATATAAAGAATTAGCTGACCATCCTAATGTTGTACGTGTAGTAGTATTATCTGGTGGTTACAGCAGAGATGAAGCTAACAAATTATTAAAAGACAATGACGAATTAATCGCAAGTTTCTCACGTGCATTAGCTAGTGACTTACGTGCTAGCCAATCACAAGAAGAATTTGATAAAGCTTTAGGTAATGCTGTAAATTCTATCTATGATGCATCTGTAAACAAAAACTAAGTTATCCATTCAAAGCGAATGTTGTAACTAAACAACACTAAATTGTTTAGTCAAATATAAAAAGCCGTGTGTTGTACTAATTTGACCACACGGTTTTTTGATATTATAGACAAATCTTAATCCTTAATTAATCATCGAATGACATACTACTTTCTATAATTTTTTAAATACGCCAAGTTGATAATATGAGAAATCATTTTGAGCATTTAAAAATGGCGCTGAAGCAATTCAATATATTTATGATTATCATCACTATCTAATTCTGTTGGTGAAAATAGATAATAGGCTAATATTGCATCAGATATATCTCCTTCTTTTTCAGAACCACTTCCTAATATCGAAACTTGCGTATATGGCTTTACTTCATATTTTGTTTGTAAAATACCATAAGATGTCGCTTTGGGATCTTTCAAACAAGTTAAGTCTTCCAGTATTTTAACTTCTTCCAAGTCCTTAGCTTTAACCATTTTCTTTTTATCTAAAGCAAAAAAGCCTGGTTGAATATTAGTAGCTATTTATTTAACATCTTTGAATGTTGCTAAAATTTGAGCGTAGGACATAGGTAGCTTATTATCTCCCGTTTTCTTGCCATCACGATCTACATACATATAATTGATATGCTTAAAACCTTTTTGCCCACTCTTCATTCTTTTAGTCTTGACACCTTTTTTATCTTTAAAAAACTTATTGACTTCTTCGATAGAGGATCCTTTAGATTCTTTAGTATATTTGTAATCTGCGAGTGTCACCTTATCCATTAATCTTTTATAGTCTTCCCAACCTTGCAATCCAGTCTTGTTAGTAAAACTTTCCTCTGTTATAAGAGCATCGATTTTGTTAAGAACTGGCTTTTGTTTAAATTCCTTGACTTTCTTTTCTAAATCTTTATACTCGTCTTCTTTAGTATATTCAGTTGCTACATCCGTCTTATTTTTTGATTTTTCTGATGAAGATTTATTACCGTCAAAACTATGTGAACAACCTGCTAATACAATAGTAATCATAATAAATAAAATCTCCAAATATTTTCTCATTTTCATTCTTCTTTAAAGTTTTTATAAATAAGCTTCCCCAATAAATATAAATATATATCAAAATATTTATAAGTTTAGTATATACTAAAAACTAATTATTTTATATATTTTCAATAATATTTTATTAATTTGAATATATAGATATCTATGTATTTAAAAAATGGCATTTATTTAAATTTAGACATAAAAAAAGTGAGACAGAATTCATATTGAATTCTGTCTCACTCCCACAACGACCCTCAACTTGCTTTATCTGTTGAATTTCTGGATGAAATTCTCTTTGTTAGGGCCCCAGACTCATATAATGATTTAATTATTTTGTTTTATCGTAGAAACCTAATTCAAGATCTTTAGAGGTTTGCTTACGGATTTTTCTCATTAATTGAGTATCGTGAATTAATGATTCACCATAAGATGGAATCATTTTATTAATTTTTGGTTCCCAATCGTGAGTATATTCAGGGAAGTTACGTTCTATTACTTCTAATGTTACAGAAACAGAAGTTGATGCCCCTGGTGATTCACCTAATAATGCGATAACAGAGTGATCTTCAGAGTTGACAACTTCTGTACCGAATTGGATAAATCCTTTACCGTTTTCTTCAGTATCCTTAATCACTTGAACACGTTTACCTGCAGTATACACTTGCCAATCTTCATCACGAGCTTCAGGGTAGAATGTACGTAAGTGGTTCATACAACCTTCTTTAGTCATTAATACTTGATCGATTGAGTATTTGATTAATGGTAAGTTTTTAACTGCAGATGCAAGTAAAGTTGTGATGTTATATGGTTTAATTGATTTAAATAAATCTAAGTTAGAACCATTTTTTAAGAATTTAGGACCAACGTTTGCAAATGGTCCAAATAATAATGTTCTTTCGCCATCAATATAGCGTGTATCTAAGTGAGGTACAGTCATAGGTGGTGTGCCTAGTGGTTCTTTACCATATACTTTGGCATCGTGTTGATCAATAACTTGTGGGTTAGTACAAACAATAAATTGACCACTAATTGGAAATCCACCCAAATGCTTGCTTTCAGGAATACCAGTTTTTTGTAATAGTGGTATAGCGCCACCGCCAGCACCGATAAATACATAATCAGTTTGATGTTCAAAGACTTGACCAGTGTTACGATTTTTAATTTTAACTGACCATTTACCGTTAGATAAACGTTCAAAATCTACAACTTCATGATTGTACTGAACTTCTACATTTGATGAATCTTTAAGATTTTGAGCCATTTTACGAGTTAATTCGCCATAGTTAACGTCTGTACCTTCATCGATTTTACTTGCAGCCATGTAACCGCCATTATTCTCGCGGCCTTTCATCATTAAAGGAATCCACTTTCTTATTTCTTTGATATCTTCAGTATATTCGATATTATCGAACATTGGGAATTTCTTCATAGCTTCGTAACGATCTTTTAAGAATTTCACATTATTCTTACCACGAACGAAACTGATATGTGGTAATGGATTAATGAAATCTCTTGGATTTTTAATTGCTCCAGATTTTACTAAATGAGCCCAAAATTGTTTAGAGATTTCAAATTGTTCATTGATTTCTTTAGCTTTTTCAATATCAATTGAACCATCAGGTTGTTGAACTGTATAGTTTAATTCACATAAAGCTGCGTGCCCTGTACCTGCATTATTACGTTCATTTGAACTTTCAATACCAGGACGATCTAGACGTTCATACAAATGAATATCCCAATCAGGCGCAATCGCTTTTAACATAGAACCGAATGTTGTACTTAGTACACCGGCACCAATTAAAACGACGTCTTTCTTGTCAGACTTAGCCATGCTGTTCACCTCTTAAGTATTATTTTTCACACCAGCTTATTAAAGAGCTATTTATATCAATTGCATCAGTACCCAACTCTCTAAATACTAGAATATTAGTGCTCTTCAATAGCTACTACATTACTATGTTAAAACAACACCCATAAAATGTAAATTACTAAAACTGAGATTTTGACAATTTTATGACACTTAGATCCATCCTTTTTTGAATTCGAATAATTATCGTTGCATTAAAAATTTCTCTATATAAAATGCAGACTCTTCAATCGATTTATATTCAGTGTTAATCACTGTTGCGTTTAACTTTTTAAAAATTTCTTCTGCATATGACAATTCATTTTTTATTCTCTCTAAATTGTTATACGTAGATTCCGGATATAAACCTAATGTTTCTGCACGATTACGTCTTATATTTGCAATATATTTTGGACTCGCAGTTAATCCAAATACTTTTAAGCCTTTTTGTTGAAAGACATTATCTGGAATCGCTACTTCAGGCACGAGCGGAATATTTGCTATCTTATATCCTTTATTTGCCAGATACATACTTAATGGCGTTTTAGATGTACGGGATACCCCTACGATTAAAGCATCCGCTTCACCTATATCAGTAAAGTGTTTACCGTCATCGTATTTAACAGAATATTCAATAGCCTCAATTCGTTTAAAATATTCGTCATTGAGTTTACGCAAAGCACCACTTTCCATTAAAGGTGTCTCATGTGCATGTTGCTCAATAATACTTATTAACTCTGACATATAATCCACATAAGGAATATTATGTTCTTTAGCAAACAAGTGGCCTAAAGCATTAAATGATTCGCTCACTAATGTTGTTGCAACAATAGCATGTTGTTCCTCTGATAATTGTAATATATTTAGAAATTCTTGTTCATCTTTAATGTAAGGGAATTTCTTAATTTCTACTTGTGTTAAATTTGGGAATTGTGTCAATGTTGCGTGTATCATACGTTGTGCTGTTTCTCCAATTGAATCAGAAACAATAAATAACTTTAAAACTTGATTATTACCCTTCACCTTATCGCTCGCTTTCCTCCGCTTGACTTTGAGCTGTTGCTAAAATCGCACCTGGCACTCTAAATGGTGAACATGACACATAATCAATATCCCATTGATTAAATTGACGTATAGATTTAGCATCTCCACCTAATTCTCCACAAACACCTATCTTAATTTCTGGTTTAGTACGTTTAGCTTGTTCAACTGCTAGTTGAATCAATTGACCTACACCTTGCGTATCTAGTGTTTGGAATGGGTCAAGCTGTAAAATGTTATTTTCAGTATACACATTTATGAATTTTCCTGCATCATCTCTTGAGAAACCAAATGTTAATTGTGTTAAATCATTCGTTCCAAAACTAAAGAAATCACAGTATTGTGCTAATTCATTTGCAATAAAGCAAGCTCTTGGTGTTTCAATCATTGTCCCCATCAAGTACTCTACGCGTTGATGAGAATCATTTTCTAATTGAGTTATCATGTTAACTAAGCGTGCTTTTAAAGTTGTAAATTCTTCTACAGATGAAACAAGAGGAATCATAATTTCTGGCTGACACGTCACACCCTCTTGTTGTAGCTTTAAGACACTTTCTATAATTGCCTCAACTTGCATTTCATATAACTCTGGATACGTCACTGCTAGACGACAACCTCTGTGACCTAACATTGGATTCACTTCGCTCAAATCTACAATACGTTTACGCAATAATTCTGGTGAAACATCAAGTTGTTGAGACACATTTTGAATATCTTCTTCAGATGATGGTAAGAACTCATGTAATGGTGGATCAAGTAAACGTACTATTGTAGGACGATCTTGAGATAATTTGAAGATTATTTCAAAATCTTCTACTTGATATGTTTTAATCTTTTCTAGCGCTTGAACACGCTCTTCATGATTTGAAGCTAAAATGAAACGACGCATTTCAATCAATCGTTCTGGTCCAAAGAACATATGCTCAGTACGAACTAATCCTATTCCTTTTGCCCCGAAATCGTATCCTGCTTTAATATCTTGAGGTGTCTCTGCATTCATTCTTACTTGAAGACGTGCAGTATCTTCTGACCATGACATAAATTGATCGAATTCTTCACTATGCTCAGCATCTACTGTCTCAATTGCACCTAAATATAAGTCACCAGTTGAGCCATCTACAGATATAGTATCTCCCTCATGCAATTTACCATCTGGATAATAAACTGTTTTATTCACTGTATCAATTTCGACATCTGAACATCCAGTCACACAACATTTACCCATACCTCTTGCTACAACTGCGGCATGTGATGTCATTCCACCATGTGTTGTTACTATTGCTTCACTCGATACCATTCCTTCAATATCTTCTGGAGATGTTTCTGGTCGCATTAAGACCACTTTGTGGCCTGCATCTGCTTGTTCTTTTGCTTCTTCTGCAGAGAAAACCACTCTACCTGTTGCAGCTCCAGGGCTCGCAGGTAAGCCCATCTTAGATATAACGGTCGCTTGTTTTAGTCCTTCTTCATTAAAATTAGGGTGTAACAATTGATCGATGAATTTAACATCTACGTTTGATACGGATTCTTTACGACTAATTAATCCTTCGTGAACTAAATCAACAGCGATTTTAATTGCTGCTTTAGCTGTACGTTTTCCATTACGTGTTTGCAATAAATATAATTTGCCATTTTCGATGGTAAATTCAATATCTTGCATATCTTTATAATGCGTTTCAAGTTGTTTGGTTACTTGAACAAACTCTTGATGTACATCAGGCATTTGCTCTTTTAATGTCTCTGTATCCTTGGGTGTGCGAATACCAGCTACAACATCTTCACCCTGTGCATTCAGTAAGTACTCACCGAATAATCGATTCTCTCCAGTCACTGGATTTCTAGTAAATGCGACACCTGTTCCACTTTTTGCTCCACTATTTCCAAAGACCATCTCTTGAACGTTTACAGCTGTACCAATATCATGCGGAATGTCGTTTAATTCTCTGTAAACGCGAGCACGATCGTTATTCCATGATTTAAATACTGCTTCAACAGCTTCTTCTAATTGTTTTAAAGGTTCTTGTGGAAACGGTTTATAAGCCTCTTTTCGATAAATCTCTTTATATCTCTCACAAATTTTTTTTAGTCCTTCTGCAGGTATTTCTGCATCACTCTGATAACTATGCTTATTTTTAAAATCATTAAAATATGTATCAAATGCCATCATAGGAATACCGTAAACCACTTCCCCAAACATTTGTAATAATCGTCGATAACAATCATAAGCAAAACGAGCATCATTGGTTTTCTGTGCAAGTTTCTCTACATTGTCATCATTTAAACCTAAATTGAGAATTGTATCCATCATACCAGGCATAGAAATTTTTGCTCCACTACGTACTGAAACTAATAATAAATGATCATCAGAAGAAAATGATTTTCCAGTTCTCTCAGAGAAAGCTGCCAAATGATCAATTAATTGTGTTTTAACTTTAGTTGGTAATTGTTCATTATGTTTTAAATAACTCATACATGCTTCTGTTGTAATAGTAAAACCATCAGGAACAGGCAAACCTAATCGTTTCATCTCTGAAAGATTAGCCCCTTTTCCTCCTAATAAATCTTTCATTGAAATATTTCCTTCATTAAATGCATAAACGAATTGTGTCATCGTAATCCACCTCTTTGATTTATTATGTCACACTAATTATTTATAAGTATGTCATAATAATGATATGATTACAACATATTTGAGAAAGGGGTTTCATTTTTATATTCGAAATCATGTCAAAAAGCCAAATTTTTAAAATTCTTAAGCTTTTATTTCTTCTTAATTAAGCAAACCATGTATTAAGACTCAAGAATTAAACTATGATTATTTTTAATATGTCAAAAAAAGAGTAGATTGAAATTTAAACATTTCAACCTACTCTCAACCATACATTAAACTTAATGTTGACGATTATATTTTTCAAATTCTGCATCACGTAATTCTACGCGACGAATTTTACCTGAATTCGTTTTTGGTAAATCTTCTACAAACTCAATTGCTCGAGGATATTTATATGGTGCGACCTCATTTTTACAAAACGTTTGTAACTCTTTAATTAATTGATTGCTCGCTTCAAAATCATTCTGTAAAATAATAAAAGCTTTAACGATATTACCTCGGATTTCATATGGACTTGCGACAACTGCACATTCTTTGACAGCAGGATGATTAGTCAATGCGTCTTCTACTTCGAACGACCTAATTGTATAACCTGAACTAATAATAATGTCATCACATCGACCTTCGAACCAGAAATAACCATCCTCATCTTGATGAGCTAAGTCACCAGTTACATAATAATTACCAGCTGAAGCAGCATTCGTACGTGCTTTATCCTTATAATAACCTCTAAATAATACCGGCAAATCTAAAGGAACAGCAATATTTCCTTTCACATTAGCTTTAACTTCATTTCCATCGTCATCTATAATCGTAACGAAGCTACCAGGAATTCCTTTACCCATTGAACCTGGACGTGGTTTAGTTCCCTTTAAAAAACCAATAAGTAAGGTACTCTCAGTTTGACCATAACCGTCTCTTACCATTAAATTAAAGTTACGTTTAAATTGTTCAACAACTTCACGATTTAATGGTTCACCTGCAGAAACTGGACTGTGTAAATGTTCCAAATTATAATCTTATAGATGACTCAATTTTGCCATCATACGGTACTCTGTTGGTGTACAACGTAAAACATTAATTTGGTAATCTTGAATAACTCAAGATACGTTTCTGGTTGGAAACACCTATTGTAAACAAATGCTGTCGCACCTGTACCGAGAATAGATAAGAATGGACTCCATACCCATTTTTGCCAACCTGGAGCAGCTGTTGCTCACACTAAATCATCTTGTTCAATGCATAACCAATGTTTCGGTGCCATTTGTAAGTGAGCATATCCCCAACCATGAGAATGTGTAACAGCTTTCGGGTTCCCTGTAGTCCCTGAAGTATAAGATAAAATCGCTAAATCATCTCGTGATGTTTCAACACCTTCTAGTGCATCACTTGAACCATTCTTTTCATCTTCAACAGAATCCAGCCATCTTGATGTCCTGCCACGATAAACTTCGTTAGCTGGTCGTATTCTTTAACATCTTCAAATTCTTTTGTAAGCAAATGAAATGCTATCACTCCATTAATTTCCCCATGAATAATTCTATATTGTAAGTCTTTCGTACGTAACATTTCCGAACTTGGGATAATAGCAATGCCGAGCTTTAATGCCACAATATATAACTCATATGTAGTAATTGCACGAGGCATCATAATTAACACCTTGTCGCCTTTTTTTAGACCGTATTTTAAGAAAACATTCCCAACTTTATTCGCATTTTTAATAAGCTCTTGATAACTTACAGAAATATTATCGTGCTCATTGTCTCTATAAATAATCGCTTTCTTATTAGAATCTGAAGCATATTTTTCTATTTCGGAAACGATATTATATTTCTCTGGAGCGAGTAAATCTGATTTTTTCATAATTGTACTTCCTTTCAATTCGCATACATATTCATACTATCAGAACTGTTTCATCAATCAAATGGATTGTACTTATTGCGTTGATTTTCTAAATAATAGTATAGAGTTATTTGAAATAAGAAATCCTACCCTTACAATTTATTTCAATGTGTAAGACTGAATTTAAAATATTTAGTTATGATTAACTTGATGGTTAAGTTGCTTTAGTTCAATTCTTATATTGTAAGATAATTCTCTATTAACAATGCTATGATCAACACCTTTTTCCGTGCCACATTTCTTATGGGTTTGAGCATAAGCTTTAGACGTTTGCCAATCATAAAATGCTTGGCGTTCATCCCACAATGTGATGATAATATAATGTCTGCCTTCCTCTTTAGGTCTTAAAAATCTTAAAGCTCTAAAACCAGCTACTTCATGCAAATGTTTATTTCTCTTTAAAAAACGTTCCTCGAAAACTTCTTCATGTCCTTCATTGACAAAGAGATGGTTCAACACGCAGAATGCATGATTAGATAATAGACCTATAGACTCTAATACTCCATAATATTGCTTATCATTATTCTTCTCGATCATAAACATGTCATCAGTTTCTTCTATAATATATGTTTTATAAATATTATTAATTAACATAAGTCATTCCTTCATTTCACTTCAAAATAATTGTGCTAAATTCTACTCTGCTCATAAAGTGATAGTGAGCGTTTAACAATTTCTATACGTTCATGATCAAAACATGATAATTGATTGAAATAGTTAAGTACATTATCTGTAACTGTTTCGTATATTGGAAAATTAATATCTTGATTAATCCATGAAGCCAATTCGCCTAGAGGTGTTTGATCACCAATGAAGTTTTGTATAAAATCATAAAAACTCACATTACCACCTCTTCAAATTAATATAAACACATACTATTATGAATGTTTAAATAAAAATCAAACCAATAAGTATTCATTTAATTTTATTTGCAATTATCAAAAAGTAATTTAAATTTATAATGAATGCTTGTTTGTGCGTGGTAATGTTAACCAGACTATAAAGCAAGCATTAAAAGCCATTATTGAATTAAACCACAACCCTATCATCTCCCTCATTTTTATGTCAAAGAGGGTTGAAAAGATGCCGTAAATTGCTCCTGAAAGTGCAATACCCATTGCCCCTCCTATAGAGGAGGCCATTTTATAAAGACCTGCTGCAACTCCTACCTTCTCTGTCGGTGAGTGACTAATCACTGTATCCGTTGATGGCGTTGCAAATAAACATAATTCTAAACCAAATAATAAATAACCAATAATACATAATGCGATATAAAAAGGTGTTGATAAAAAGGTGATAGACATAAGACAAATTCCCACTGATGTAGTTAAAGTTCCTATTAACATAGGCGTTCTTGGTCCAAACTCTTGTAAAATTTTTTCGCTGACACGTATCATTGTTAAGATTGCTATTAAATAAGTGATGGATAATAAGCCTGTCTCAAACGAACTTAATCCTAAGCCTTGCTGTACAAATGTATTTGTCACAAGTAGCGTTCCAGCGACAGTATTAATTAAAAAATTAGCAAATGTCGCACTACTTACTATATAATCTATTTCTAAAAAGCGAAAAATCAATCAGTGGTTGCATCACTTTATGTTCAACGATTAAAAATATAATTAATAATAGTACGAAAACAATACCTAGTGACACAATCTCTTCTGAAAATAAACCTAATTGTGCAGTTTGCGTGATAATAATATTTAAACTTAGTAATATGACTACTAATAAAACGAGACCTAAATTATCAAATCGATCTTTAGTTGGTCTAATATTTCTTGATTCTGGTATTCCTTTAATAAGTATAATAGATATCAAAGAAACAATTATAGAAAAAATAAATATCCATTGCCAACCTATAAAAGTGGCGATTACACCTCCAAAAATTGAAGAAAAGCCAGAACCACCCCATGAGCCAATTGACCAAAAACTTAGGGCACGTTGTCGGTCTTTATTCATAATAATACGTTTTAATTAAAGACAGTGTTGATGGCATAATGAAAGCTGCAAACAAACCTTGAATTGCCCTACCTAATAATAATAAAGCAATAAAGCTTGTACTTATAATGAGTAAAGATCCTAGTATATTTAACCAAAGACCTATTAAAGTTATTCGTACTCTGCCAAAGTTATCGGCTATACTACCTGCTCCTACAACAAACATTCCACAAAAAAGAGCGGTTAGACTTACCGCAATACTCACAGTTCCTAAATGGCCACCAAAAGAAGTTTGCAACGTTGGAATGACGTTAAGCAAAGAATTAGCAAAAAGCCAAAAAGTGATAACAGCTAATACGATTCCACTTAATAAAATATTGGTACCTTTATATTCATGTTGTTGATTCATTGATGATTAATACTCCTTTATTTTAAATAGTCTAAGACAACTGTACCTACTGCCTCTGCCGCTACAAGCATTGAAGATTCACTAATATTAAATTTAGGATGAGGAGGAGGATAAATTGGTCCTTCTTTCGGAGCAGCACCCGCATAGATAAATTTACTTGGTAATTATGTTGCATAAAATGCAAAATCTTCTGATGGAGGCTGAGGGTCACATATTTCTACACCTTTTATACCTTCTAATTTAGCATTTTTAATTGTTTCAGCTACATATGACGTAAATTCAGGGTCATTATATAATGCTGGATAATCTTTTTTAAATTCAAACTCACATATAACACCAAACGTTGTTTCCAATCCTTTAACAATACGATTAAGTTCATTTTGAATCATATCTCTAGTGGCATCTAAGAGCGCACGTACATCACCTTCTATCTCTATTTGATCTTTAATGACATTAAATTGTCCCTAGAACCTATTGTTACTACTCCTGTCTCAAACGGACTTAAACGTCTAGAGACAATTGTTTGTGCGGTCGTGACGAAATGTGTACCCGCTACAATAGCATCATTGGCCATGTGTGGAGAAGAACCATGTCTTCCTTTACCTTTTACAACAAGTTTAAAATAAACACGTCCTGTTTGAACAAATCCTTGACGGTAAAAAACTTTTCCTGCTTCCATAGTACTCATCACATGTACAACCTAATACATAATCCACACCTTCTAACACTCCATCTTTAATCATACCTTGGGCACCACCCAGAGGCATTTCTTCAGCTGGTTGATGTATGATAACCACTTTACCTTGTAACTGATCTTTCATTTCAATTAAACTTTCTCCAAGAATTAGCATATAAGCAGTATGCGCATCATGTCCACACGCATGCATGACTCCTTCATTCATAGAAGCAAATGGTAAACCTGTTTGTTCTTGAATTGGCAAAGCATCAAAGTCTGCACGTATTGCTATCGTCTTTCCTGGATTACCACTATCTATCGTTACTTTAACTCCATTGGGTCCAACATTTGTCTCAACATCACAATCTTTATGTTGATAAAATTCCGCAATGTATTGAGGCGTTGTTATTTCATGAAACGATAATTCTGGGTGTTCATGTAGATAACGCCTGATTTCGATCATCTTTTGTTCTTTTTCACGTAATCGTTGGATTAAATCTTGATTCATCATTATCCTCTCTTCAAGATTATTATAGATACTTCTTAAAGATTCATGTTGTACAACGTCTTATGTAATTATATTATACTTAAAATTTTTTATTGAATTTTAACTCAATGATTTTAAATAATAACTAAAAAAATCTCAGAAAGATATGATACTTTAAATCTTTCTGAGACTTTTATCATCTTTAGTTTCATTTCTTGATACTAATGAAGCTTATTTATAGACGTTTGCTTTAACATATTAAATAAGCAAATACTATGATTCAAGAGAATTCTAGTAGTTTTTTAAGTGAAAATTCTCTTCTCTACCTAGCTAAGAAAAGCTTTAATATTGGTAGAATGGATCATCTTCCATTGCGCCTGCTTTTTCATCATCAATGCCATGTTTATAATAATCAACATATTGAGGTTCAAGTGGTTTTCTTCCACGAATAATATCAGCTGCTTTCTCAGCTAACATAAGAATAGGAGCATGGATATTACCATTTGTTGTTCTTGGCATTGCAGAAGCATCTACGACACGTAAATTTTCCATACCGTGAACCTTCATTGTTAATGGGTCTACAACGGCCATAGGATCTGAAGAAGATCCCATTTTCGCGCTACATGACGGATGTAATGCGGTTTCACCGTCTTTTCTTACCCAATCTAAGATTTCTTCATCTGTTTGTACTTCAGGTCCAGGTGAAATTTCTCCACCATTAAATGGATCCATAGCTTTTTGTTTAAGAATATTGCGTGCTACTCTGATTGCTTCCACCCATTCACGTTCGTCTTCTTTAGTTGATAAATAATTAAATACAATACTTGGCTTTTCGAATGGATCTTTAGATTTAATCTTTAAGCTACCTCTTGAATTAGAGTACATAGGTCCTACGTGTACTTGATAACCATGAGCAACTGGTGCTTTTTGACCATCATAACGTACAGCAATTGGTAAGAAATGGAACATCAAGTTTGGATAATCTACTTCATCATTAGATCTTACAAATGCGCCACCTTCAAAATGGTTAGAAGCTGCCGCACCTTTACGTGCAAAAATCCATTGTAAACCAATCAACGGCATACGTTTTACATCTAAACTTGGTTGTAAAGATACAGGTTGTTTACATTTATGTTGGATATAAACTTCTAAATGGTCTTCGAAGTTTTCCCCCACACCTGGTAAATGCATACGTGGTTCAATACCTTTAGATTTTAAGAATTCTGAATCACCAATACCAGATAATTGTAATAGTTGAGGTGTATTAAACGCACCACCTGAAAGAATAACTTCTTTAGCTTGAACAGTATGTTCTTTACCATTTTTCTTAAACGTTACACCTGTTACTTTTTTACTATTATCGTCGTCAAAGTTCAATTTAGTTACGAAAGCACGTGTTTCAACTTCTAAATTTCTACGTCTCATAGCCGGGCGTAAATATGCTCTTGATGCTGACATACGGCGACCATGGTAAACTTGGCTATCAAATGGACCAAAGCCTTCTTGTCTATATCCATTAACGTCTGGTGTTTTATGATAGCCCGCTTCTACACCTGCATTAAAGAAAGATTTAAATAATGGATTAGTTGCTGGTCCACGTTTTAATTTAATAGGACCATCGTGACCTCTAACTTTATCATAAGGTGTTGCACCATAAGTTGTTTCTAACTTTTTAAAATAAGGTAGACAATGCGCAAAGTCCCAAGTATCCATACCTTCTGGCTCTGCCCAGCCTTCATAATCCATTGGGTTACCTCTTTGATAAATCATACCGTTGATAGAACTAGAACCACCTAATACTTTACCTCTCGCGTGATCAACTTTACGTCCCATATGAGGTTCTTCTTCAGTTTGATATCTCCAGTCATAGAATGGGTTACCAGAAGGGAACATTAATGCTGCTGGCATTTGAATAAATAAATCCCAAAAATAGTCACTACGTCCAGCTTCTAAAACTAATACATTTTTATCTTTATCTTCAGATAGACGTGCACCAAGTACAGAACCAGCACTACCGCCACCTATAATGACATAATCGTATGAATCACGTTTTCTTCTCATTGTTAAAGACCTCCAAAAATTGATTTGTTTTCTTTGTTTGTTAACATCTCTTTCTTAAAAGGTTTTACATATGTAAGTGAGCGCTTTTATATAGCGTCCACGTGCATGTTTGATTTTTATTATTAAAAATTAAATTTAATTATTTAATTTCACTTACTTACTAAACCAATTAACTGGTTCAGGGTTAGTATTTGTAAGAATATGCTTAGTCACTAAGTACTCTTCTAAGCCTTCTTTACCAAGTTCTCTACCGATACCAGATTGTTTATAGCCTCCCCATGGCGCTTGAGCGAAATAAGGATGAAAATCATTAATCCAAACTGTACCAAGTTTCAATTGATTTGCAACACGTTGTGCTTTACCGATATCTTTAGAGAACACAGCACCTGCTAACCCATAAATTGAATCATTTGCTAAGCGAATCGCTTCTTCTTCATTTGAGAAACCTTCAACTGTAACTACTGGTCCGAAGACTTCTTCTTGAACAATACGCATAGACGTATCACAATCTGTAATTACAGTCGGTTCAAAGAATAAACCTGCTTGTAAGTCTTCTCGTTCAGGTCGTTTACCACCAATTGCGATAGTTGCGCCATCCTTTTTAGCAATTTCCATATAGCTTTCAATTTTATCACGATGAGCAGTTGAAATGACTGGTCCCATTTCAGTTTCTTTATCAAAACCATTACCAAGTTTGATTTTGTTGACGCGGGCTATGAGAGCCTGTTCAAATTTATCTTTAATATCATTATGAACTAAGATTCTTGAACCAGCTGAACATACTTGACCAGCATGGAAGTATCCTCCATTAAGCGCTTGATCTACTGCTAATTCAAAGTCTGCATCATCAAAAATAATGTTAGGATTTTTACCGCCTAATTCTAATGCAACATCAGTCACATGATCAGCTGCTTGTTTCATAATATGTTTTCCTGTTTCGATACCGCCTGTAAATGACACTAAATCTACCTCTTCATGACCGGACATCACATCGCCAACTTCTGAACCAGCACCCAGAACAAGATTGATTGTTCCTTTAGGGAAACCAACTTCTTCCATTAGTTCAAATATACGAATTGTAGTTAATGGTGTGATTTCACTGGGTTTCATCACCAATGAGCAACCTGTTGCTAGTGCAGGTGCAATCTTCCAAGATGCTTGTAACAAAGGATAATTCCATGGCGTAATTTGAGTGACAACACCTACTGGCTCTTTAACCACTTTACTTTCTGCATTTGGAATTGGTGAATTAATTACTTCGCCACCGTCTTTGTCAGCTAAACCTGCGAAATACATAAATACATTATGAATGTCGTCCATGTCTGCATATGATTCTTCAAGTGTTTTACCAGTGTCTAATGTTTCTAACTGAGCTAACTCTTCACGGTTTTCTTTAATTTTATCTGCTATAGCTCTAACTTTTTTACCTCTAACTTCACTTGTTTCTTGTGACCATTCGCCTTCTTCAAATGATCTTCTTGCAGCTAAAATCGCTCTTTCAACATCCTCTTTTGTACCTTCCGCTACAGAAAAGATAGTTTCTTGATTGTAAGGATTTATAATATCTCTTGTATTTTTATTTGAACTTTCAACCCATTCTCCATCAATAAATTGACGATTTGATAATTTATCTACAAGTTCCATCAAACGACCTCCGTTAAGTTTGTTAAATTTTTATTTAACGAATTTTACAAAGTTATGTTATCATAGGTGTTGAAAAAGTGTCAATTTCTTTAAATATATTTGTAAAATACATGTCGTCATATCAACTTGTATCAAACATCTTTATTTTAATTTTTAAAATTAGAACATTAATTTTCTTTTTTTCATAAAAGGTCTTATAATGATTGGCGTATGTATTTTTCTGAGACATTTGATTTGTCAAAGAACCGATAAAAAGAAATTATAGAATTGGAGGTGCAGTGATGACACGTAATAAAAACGACACGCACCAAATCGAAGAAGCTAAAGATTTAGTGATTAATTCAATTGGTGAAACTATGGATTTATACGGTATTAATCGCAGCGTAGGAAATTTGTATGGCATAATGGTGTTCGAAGGTAGTATGACACTAGATGAAATGCGCCAACAGCTTCAAATGAGTAAACCAAGTATGAGTTCAGGTGTCAAAAAACTTCAAGAATATGATATCGTTAAGCAACAATTTACACGCGGCAGTCGTAAACAACATTTTATTGCTGAAAAAAACTTCTTTACGTTTTTCCGTAACTTCTTCACGCGCAAATGGGAACGTGAAATTGATACGAATATGGAAGCAATAAAAGATGCTGAAAAGATTATCCAACCATTCCTCGATAAAGATCATTTAGACAATGAAACAAAAGAGCAAGCGTTAAATGTTAAGTCTCAGCTAGAACATTCAAAAGTTTACTACGAATGGCTTGCACAACTTAGCGATGCTTTAGAATCTGGTGAAATATTTGATTATTTCCCTATCCCTGAACAAAACAATAACAATAACTAAAGATATGAAAAAAGCCAAGAGATGCAACGTATTTTACCTTATATTCTCTTGGCTTTTCATTTTAAAGACTATAAATTATCATCTTCAGGTTCTTCTTTAACCTGCACTATTCTCAAGGAACGTCTCTCTACTTCTTTTAATTTATCCGCACGTTTTTGCAGTTTAATTCTATCTCGTCCAAGAATGATTAAGAACGATATCATCATTAATGTAAAAATGATAATTAAAGGTACACTAGCTAACAGAGATGCTGTTTTCAATACCTCTAATGCTCTTTCTCCTCCTACTAGCATAAGAGAAAATGGCAATAAACATAATGCAAATGCCCAAAATAAGCGATTAGCTCTTAAAGGTTCACCAATTACTTTTTTCTGTGAAGCAGCTGCTAAAATATATGAACCAGAATCAAATGTTGTTGCTAGGAATAAAAATGCTGAAATTAAGAATAAAATAATTGTAATCGTTGGGAATGGTAACTGATGCATCACTTCTATAATTGTTGCCTCGGTACCATGACTATTTAAGTAATTAACAACGTTAAACTGTCCTGTAATTTGTAAGTAAACGGCATAGTTACCAAAAATTCCGAAGAACAATACACATCCTAGCGTACCATAGCAAATTGTACCTAAAACAACCTCTTTAAGTGTACGACCTTTTGAAATACGAGCAATAAATAATCCTATAAATGGTGCATAGACTAACCACCATGACCAATAGAAGATAGTCCAGTCTTGAGGGAAGTTAGTTTCTTTACGTCCGTGAATGCCTCCAAAAGGTTCCATCCATGTCGCCATATGGAAGAAATCTCTTAACATGTTACCGAATGCAGTCACTGTTGTTTCCATAATAAACACAGTAGGTCCAACAATAAATACAAACGCTAATAATAAGAATGATAACCACACGTTAACGTCACTTAATTTTTGGATACCTTTTTTCAAACCAGTGTAAGAACTGATTGCAAAAATAACTGTTATTGTTAATAAAATGATTGAACGTAAAACCATGTTAGAGCCGTCTAAACCAGTTAATTTTTCGATACCTGCTGAAATCATTGGTACACCTAATGCAAGTGACGTTGCTGCACCACCTAATAATCCAAAGATAAATAAGATATCGACAATTTTACCTAATAACTTATCTGTTTGTCCCTTTAAGATTGGACGACAAGCTTGACTAATTTTATAAATCGGCTTCTTCTTAACAAAGACTAAGTAACCAATTGGTAATGCTGGAAGTACATATATTGCCCAGGCAATTGGTCCCCAATGGAACATCCCATATTGGGTCGCGTATTGAAGTGCTTCATCAGACATTGCCTTCGCTCCATTAGGAGGTACTTGATAATAGAATGCCCATTCAATCACACCCCAATATAAAATATCTGAACCGATACCAGCACAAAATAACATAGCTGCCCATGTAAAATTATTAAACTCAGGTTTGTCACTCGCTCTTCCTAAAGTGACATTCCCATACTTACCAAATGCTATGTATAGTACGAAACAAAATATTGCTAGCCCCATAAATAAGTAAATCGAACCAATTGAATTAGTAATGGCACTATTAATATCAGTAATGATTGTTTCACTTGCTTTTGGAAAAACCATCATAGGTATAACGGCAAAAAGTAACACAATGACCACGCCTATGAAAGTCATCCAGTCCATAACTTTTTCCTTTTTCAAATGTGATCCCCCTAATATTATTTTTTATGAATCTTTTTGTTGTATTACGTTCAATTTTTATTGATTCACAAAAATGACAATAACGAACTTTTAATAATAATGCAAATTCCATACAAATATTTTAGAAGTCATAAGTGAATATTTATATAATTTAAGACAATTAGATATACATCTAAAATTGCCATGACAATAGTGTTAAATTAAAATTTAACAAAATGAACGAACTTTACATTGAATTGCGATTGGATTTTTATACATAAATATAGAATATTTATGTATTTCCAAAAAGTTATATAATACCCTCTTTAGATTTCAACATTGCTGTAAGCTTAAGACACTCATTTTTAAAATTGAAATATCAAATTCATTTTAAAAAACCACCTGTTTTTGGTTGCAAGCCATAACTTTAAAAGTAAAGTTGACAACTGCAATACCAAACACATGGTGATTTTAATTAAATTTATAAATATGCTAGTAACCTAGAATGGTTTTAATAATAAATCCAGTAATAACTGACACTGTTATTACAAAGAAACCAGGAATAATAAAGCTTGTCGGTCTAGTGCGTCCTGTTTCGTCTAATTCTACTGCAAATAATAAGGTAGGTTGAGCGGGTATGACAAAATTCACATTCAAAGTCTGTACCATCGCTACAAAATAAATAGGCAGAATACCAATACTCATAACGATAGGAACCATAATTGAGGCAGTGGCAGTTTGTGAAATAACAATCATCGCTACAACAGAAACTAATATAATGACTAACCACGGAACTTCACTTACAATATGGCCAATATCGGTTTTTAATATTTTTAGATTATGTGGCGCATTAAAAATTGTCGCACCTAACCAACCTGGACCAAGAACTGCGAATAAAGCCCCCATTGCTGATTGCGTAATATTGGATGATAAAATATCCGATGTATTAATTTTGATTAATAATAGATTAACCGCAGCACTTAAATACATAAAGAATTGTACAATTTCTGTCATCTCAACTTTAACAACCTTGCTCCCAACATTAAATTGAGGCATTAGGTTTGGAAAAATTCCAAAAGTTAAAATACCTAATACACATAAGATAAATGCCATTACGCCCAGTTTGACTTTCGTAGAAAATTCATTTTCAATTTCTACTTCTGGCATCTGGACTAATCGCTCAGATTCATCGTATACCTTCTCTTTCCGTCCAACAAATGTACAAAAAACGCTAAGCATGACCATGCTAATCAATGCAGTTGGCAACACAATACTTAAATATTTGCCCATTGAAATCTCATAACCGGCTAGTACTGAAATAATGTAAGCTGTAGCTGAAGCAGCGGGACTACATAATAAAGCTAAATTAGCTGTTAACACTGATGCTGTTAATGCACGTTTAGGTTGAATACGGGCTTTTTGCGCAGTTTTAGCAATAATAGGTTCCAATGACAACGCAATATTAGCTGTACCGATTCCAAAAACAAATAAAAACACAATCATTGGTGCAATAAATATAATCGATTTTGGAAAACGTTCAATCACACGAGATGCGATATAAACTAAATAATCGATACCACCAGTGGCTTGTAAAGTACCACCTGCAATGCCGATGGATAGGATGATTAATACTGCCGTAACAGGGGCTGAACCTGGAGGTAATTGGAAAACAAATATCATAATAAGCTGAGCTACGATGGCGAAAATCCCACATCCAAGTGCTCCAGCTGTTCTTAGTCCTAATAATATCGTTAGAATCATAATGATGATTTCTATGATAAACAATAACATGAAAGGATCTCCTTACTTTTACCAATCAATTTTTTACCATTATCACTTAAAGATGTAAAAAGTATATATATACGTGGAATATTATTTATTATACTTTTTACAATGTTTAACTATTGTCACTTTTCAGTCTTCAAATTGATACATTTCATTCATAATTTTTAAAAAAGTAGTGAGGCTTTAAATTCGCTACTTGGAGATTTATTTAATTTCTAAAAGTAACGATTCATCTACGCTTAATATATCATAATGATTGCTATCTTTTTTAACCCCATACAGTATAGCGAAAAAACTGCTCACAAGGTGATTAACCTTGTCGACAGTTAAAAATGCAACATCTATTCTTATTTATTCTCAGGATACATATTCGATAAGATGATTTTGTTGTAAAGAGTCCCTTACATTAATCACTCGTTGGTTAAGTGATCCTTTATATGGAAGGTTAGGACGATATAAATGATGTATAAACATGCCGTCTACTAACACATCAGTTAGATTTAATAATTCCTTACGTTCATCGGTTTGATTTTTTAAATATTCATATAAAAATCCTGTCCATATCCAAAGCGTCTTACTATGTCCAAAACGCTGTCTAAACGTATGCGCTAATTTAAGAGTAATGGTTAAATTACAAAATGGTTCTCCGCCTAAAATACTTAAACCAGCGATATATGAAGGTGCACAATTACCTAAGATTTCTTTAATCATTTCCTCTTGAAACGACGCTCCATATTTAAAGTTTTGTGCTTTGACGTTATAACATTTTTCACACTGAAAAGGACAGCCTGAAACATACACGCTACATCGTACCCCTTCGCCATCAACAAAACTTTGACTTTCAATTTTAGCGATATGGTTTTGCCCCTTCTTAATTTCTAAAATACTCATGAACGAGGTTCCTTCATATGTTTTACTCTGGCACAAATTTCTTTTTGACGACCTTCTATTACAGGTCTTTGAACTGGATTGCCTAGATAGCCACACGTACGTTTAACGACATCAACTGTTTTAGGATCTGCATTGCCACAATGTGGACATCTATATCCATTAGCAGTTGTTTCAAAGTCACCATCGTAATCACAACGATAACAATGGT
The DNA here is from genome assembly GCF_900458815.1 of Staphylococcus saccharolyticus. NCBI lineage: Bacteria > Bacillati > Bacillota > Bacilli > Caryophanales > Staphylococcaceae > Staphylococcus > Staphylococcus saccharolyticus. The sequence continues at coordinate 344,756 of NZ_UHDZ01000001.1, read as the reverse complement.
CAATAGGAATATTTGTACCTAGATAGCCAACCTTATCGTAAGAATAATCCCAAACCGCTTCTAAGGCTTTTAAATTGTGATTTAACTTTGGATATTCACAATAATGTATGAATCCGCCACTTGCATAATATGGATAATCCTTTTCAAAGTCTAATTTCTCGAATGGCGTTACATCCTTGCGTACATCATAGTGGAATGAACTTTGGTAGTAGCCTTTATCTGTAATATCTGGGATAGCACCAAAACGTTCTTTATCCAAACGACAAAATCTATCCGTCAATGATTCACTCGGAGTACTGTATATACTAAACCAAATATCATATTGTTTGGTCCATGCGACTTGATACTGTTTCATTTCTCTTAAAATATCTAATGTGAATGTTTTAGCTTCTGGATTTTGTTCCCAATCTGGACCATAAAACATTGTTGCTGCTTCATACAATCCTATATACCCCATTGAAATCGTAGCACGTTGATTTGTAAATAAAGATTCCACCTTATCTTCTGAATCAAGTTTATTTTTAAATGCCCCACTTTTATAAAGAATTGGCGCATTATCTGGAATAGCATCACAAAGTCTTTCTATACGATAAACTAAAGCGTCGTGCATTAATTCCATTCGTTGTTCAAAAATATTCCAGAATTGTTCCATGTCTCCATTTGATTCAATAGCAATTCTCGGTACATTCAAAGTTACAACGCCAAGATTACAACGACCATTATTTTCAAATTCTCCATCATTATTCATCCAACTAGGTAAAAACGAACGACAACCCATCGGCGCTTTAAAATCACCTAAAAGTTCAACAAGCTTATTATAATTTAAAATATCTGGATACATACGTTTAGTTGAACATTCTAATGCAAGTTGCTTAATATCATAATTAGGATCTTCCGGACTAAAGTTAACCCCTTTTTTTATTGAAAAAACAAGTTTAGGGAAAATCGCAGTCATACGTTCTTTACCTAGACCTTTAATTCTTGTATGTAAAATAGCTTGTTGGATTTTACGACTCAATTTATCTGTACCAAGCCCTAATCCTAATGTAACGAATGGTGTCTGCCCATTTGATGTATAAAGTGTATTAATTTCGTACTCTAAACTCTCAATGGCATCACCAATATCTTTTGTCACTTGTGTATCAACGTATTCTTCAAGTTTGTCAGTTTGAACGAATGCTTTGGCCATTTCTCTATGATGTTGTTCGTTAATTTTTGCATATGTACTAAGCAATTCATCTACGCGGTCTACAGTACATCCACCGTACTGGCTACTAGAAACATTAGCAATAATTTGTACAAGTTGAGCTGACGCTGTTTGAATTGATTTTGGAGTTGTTACATGAGCATTTCCAATTTCAAATCCTTGTTCTAACATATCTTTAGCATCTATTAAACAACAATTCGTCAATGGCTGAAATGGATGATAATCTAAATCATGAAAATGAATATCTCCAGATTGATGTGCTTGCGCAACATTCTTAGGAAGTAAATGTTCAAGTGCATATGATCTAGATACCGTACCTGCAGTTAAATCTCTCATTGTTGAAAATGTATTACTATCTTTATTTGCGTTTTCGTTTAATATCGTTGGATCTTTCGTTATTAATCGTGTTATCGATGTTTCTAAAGTAGTCATTTCATCACCCTTCGCTATATATAGTATCTAATTTTAAAATAAAACACTATATATAGTATTACAATGAATAAGCATGTCGTTAACTAAAATGTCATAAAGATTTTTAACGTTTAGTGAACTCTATGTATTTTATGCATATTGTTGTAAACAATATAAAAACCCTTAACTGTCTTTTCAAACATTAAGGGTTAAAGGTTGTCTATTATTAATTTAAATATGTTACTTAGAATCATCATGAGTGACATGATAATCATGGCTATGAGCATCTTGTAAGTTCTTTTTCTTAATATGGGACTTCATTTCTTTAGGTTGATTATTAACGATAGAATCAACTTCATCATCTTCATCTGTGTGATCGTTTGCCATTTCAAGATTTTTTTCTGTATTTTGCCGTTTTTCAGTTTCAGAACGATGATCGTAAGACCGCTCTTCTAAAACAGATCCTACGGTTAATATGAGTATAACTGCAATGGTTACGATGATAATTAATGCGAGCAAAATCCACATCCAAATATTAAATGCCATTATTTGTCACCATCCTTTAAGTCACTCTGTTAAGAGTTCATTAATACTTTTCTCTCTTAGTATGTATGTTCCCTTTTCTATAGCATTTCAATCACAGTATAGCTAATAACTATCTTATTTTATGTAGTTAGCAAGTCTATAAAAAGATAAAAAAAGTCACGAACATATACCGATTCGTGACATAACATACTCATCTAATTATGAGATATAGTTATATGATTTAGCTTGGCTTGCTGAAATTGTACGTGTTGATACAACACCAGGACCACCATTATAGTTCATTTCAGATACTTTAACTGAACCATTGCTACTAACACTTTCAACGTAAGCAACGTGTCCAAATGCACCTTGTGAAGTTTGCATCACTGCACCTTTTTTAGGTGTATTATTTACAGTGTAGCCATCTTTTGTAGCTGCGTTAGCCCAGTTATTTGCATTACCCCAAGTTGAACCAATTTTACCGCCAACTTTGTCATATACATAATATGTACATTGACCTGAAGTATATAGGTTTGAACCTGAAGACGCTTGACCTGAGAATGCTACTGAAGATTGACTTTTAGCTTTTGTAGATGGTGCAGATTGCGTAGTAACCTTAACATTTCTGTCTGAAGTTGAGTAACTTGCACTTAAGCCACCGCGGTTGTTGTTTGATGTATATAATTGATTTTGATAATTATTGTTTGTGTTGTAATTGTGATATGAACGATAGTTTTGAGTCCCTTGGTTACCATATGAATAATTATATCCTTGTTGAGCTTGGTCTGGACTCCAGTTACCTTGCCATTGGTAATGATAATTACCTTGTTGATCGATTGTATAAGTGTAGCTATAAGAATATGGATCGTTAGGGTTATATCCATTATTATTTTCTGCTGCATCTGCATCATGTTGCATAAATCCTAAAGTTGCGATACCTGCTGTAGCGATTGTAGCTGTAGCGATCTTTTTCATAATTAATATCCTCCTAATAGTGAATAAAACTTTTAACTATCTCGTGGCTACCTTCAATTGAATCTTAAACTTACTTTAGTTTTTTCTCGTTAATTAACGACAAGACTCACTCTAACAGATACACAACCTTTTTTGGGGAATGTTAATACTTTGTAAATGAATCATAATAATGTGACGTAGCTTGTAAAAAACAACTGAATTTATGACATTAACTAAAATACTGTGATGATAATTTTTAAAGTGTGATATTCAATATAGCTATTTCATAGATTGTAATTTATCTGACAATTTATAAGAAAAAAATAAATGTATAACGCAAAAAAAGTGTGCAACTTCAAAAGCTACACACGTTCTACATTAAATACTAGAGATATTGATGACTTTTAAGATATTGAATAATTTGTTCAACTGACTGATCAATGGTCTGATTTTCAGTACCTATAACAATTTCAGGATGTTCAGGCGCTTCATATGGTGCACTAATACCTGTAAATTCAGGTATCTCTCCTGCTCTTGCCTTTTTATATAAACCTTTAGGGTCTCTTTTCTCACATTCTTCAACACTACACTTCGTGTAGACTTCTATAAATTCATCTTCTTTAAAAAGTACTCTAACATTATCACGATCTTCTTTATAGGGAGAAATGAAAGCAGTAATAGTCAACGCGCCTGCATCGACCATCAGTTTAGCTACTTCTCCAATACGTCGAATATTTTCCGAACGATCTTCAGGACTAAAACCAAGATTCTTATTTAACTCGTGACGTATATTGTCGCCATCTAAACGGTATGTTTACTTACCTAGATTAAATAGTACTTTCTCTAACGCAACGGAAACCGTCGATTTACCGGAAACCGATAATCCTGTAAACCAAATCACTGCACTCTTATGACCGTTTTGTTGTTGTCGTTCTTCCTTTGTTATTTCAGAGTCATGCCAAGTAATATTATTAGATTTACTCATATTTACACTCCTCTCTTATTTACCTCGTAATCCTTTGATAAGAACTTCAGCAACTTCTAGTCTAGAAAATTTCGTTGGTAATGAATTCACAATTACGCAACTTTTCTCTCACTTTTGTACCACTTAAATGTAAGTGTTGAGACGCATCATGCGGACATGTTTTAGCTGTTGCCATATTACCACATGCCTCACAATAAAATTTGAATTTCTAATTCATCTTCAAATTGAGATATCAATTCTTGAGTTTCATATGTGCCATAGTAATCGCCTACACCAACGTGATCACGTCAAACTATAAAGTGTGTACAACCATAATTTTTACAAACTGTTGCATGTAAAATGGCTTCACGTGGTCCAGCATAGCGCATAGCTGCCGGATAAATAACTAATCGTGCTCGCTCTTTTGGATAATAATGTTTAAGTATTACTTCATAACTTTTCATACGAACATCAGCAGGTATATCATCTGATTTAGTCTCACCTACAAGAGGATTTAACAATAAACCGTCTACGATTTCTAGTGCTGATTTTTGAATGTATGCATGTGCACGATGAACAGGATTTCGAGTTTGGAATCCTACGACTGTCTTCCATCCTAAATCATGGAATAACTGTCTTGTCTCTAAAGGATTTAAATGATATTCCGAGAATTCATCATGTGTCGACGGTTTAGTAATTGGATAGGTCCAGCTAAATAAATATTCCCTTTTTCATAAACTTTCTTGACACCTGGGTGCTCATCTTCAGTTATTCCATAGACTAATCTTGCTTCTTTTTCTTTATCATAGGTATATTTTTCTTCTAATTTAAGCGTTCCGTACAACTTACCATCTTCACCATATAAAGCAACGTTATCACCAATGTTAAGTTGATCTGCCTCATCTTCAGTTACAGGTAAAGTGATTGGAATACTCCATACTAATCCGTTTTCTAAATGGGCTTCTTCGACCACTTTAGTGTAATATGCTTCACTCAAAAATCCAGTTAAAGGACTGAATCCACCAATACCGATAAAGTTCTAAATCAAAAATCTCCCACGGATTTAAAGTAATTGATTTGTACGCAGCCGCCTCTTCAATCAATCGTTCTCTTTGTTCGCCATCAATAACGCGATTAATTAGTTCGCCTCCATGTGGTTGAATTGTATAGTTGATTACTTCTTCATTATTAGACATTATCTCAAAAGCTCCTTTATCCAATTAATTATATTTGTTTACTCAGTTTTTCTTGTAAGAAAAAGACAATTTCTTGTTTCGAATCATCTGAACAACGAGTAAAACAGTAATTGCTACCAATATAATGCTTCTTATTGTATTTGAAATGGTTGCATCATGAACAAAATAACTCAGTAACGCATTACTATTTGTAAAAATAATTAAACCACCTACACAAATAGCCAAAATATTAATTGGTAAAATCTTAACTAAATAAGCGGATATAGGCGCAGCAACCATGCCACATAAACTTAACGCTATGACAGCAAACCAATTGATTTGAGTTAACCCTAAAAAGATAATAAAACTAATTGCTGCCGAAGATGTTACAAAAAATTCACTTGCTGATACTATACCAATAGCATAGCGAGGTTGAATCTTTTTACTTGAAAGTAAAAGTGGTGTATTTACAGGTCCCCAACCACCACCTTCGATTGCATCTAAAATCCTGCAATTGCTCCTTGAGGAATCACTTTGAAACTATTTAAATCACCTACATGTGTATGATGCTCATGTGCACGTTTGAATAAAAATTGATATAATCACCATGAATAAAAGTTAAAACACCCGCTCCTATAAAAGCACTAATTGAACCTAGTATAGCAAGCTTTAACATGGTAGATTTATGTACATTTTCAAATTTCCAATGCGACGTACCTGAAGCAGCTGTAATCGCAATTTCTGAAAAGTGAAACGTAGCAGATACAATTGCTGGTGCTATACCATAAGTTAATAAAATAGATGATGATGAAGCGCCAGATCCCATTCCTAGAGATCCATCTACAAGTTGAGCTAAGAATCCTGCGATTGCAAAAATTAACACTTTGCGCATATATTAAATGCCCCGTTCTTCATTTGACTTGTGATTTAAGCCATCGGATGAATACATGTTGCTTCTTCTCATCTAAATATGTGTCTGATAAAATGTCTTCAAGTAACGCTTGTTTATCAGATGGCCCTATTTTGAGTGCTTTAATGTACTTTCTACTTTCATATAAAAACTGAACATAGTCTGCATAATCTTCTGTATAAGTATCTTCTAAACTTTTAATAATACGCTGCCCTAATTTAGGACTTACCCCTCCAGTAGAAACACTGATTGTTAATCTATCTCTTTTAAAAACATTTGGAAAAGTGATATTTCCCAACTCAGCACGTCCGGCATGATTAAATAATGCATGGCTTGGCACTGATAATCTAACTTGATTATTAACCATTTCAAGATTTGTAGCTGCAATCACTAAATCTGCTTTTTCAATATCTTTAGACTCAAAACATTTTTCCGAGTAAGAAATACGTCCAGTCTTTACTAACTTTTCTATTGTTTCTGTAATAGTTGGACTAATCACGTGAATATTATTCGTATAATCTAACAATGTTTGAACACGGCGAGTTGCAATTTTTCCTCCCCCGACGATGATTATCTTTTTTTTAGTTAAATCAACCATTAATGGTATATTCACGATGATCTCCTCCTATATTTGTTACTTTATCTATTATTTCATAATCCTTCACATAAATAACTCAATACATGGTAACTCTTAATTCTAGTCAACTAGGTAGATGTTATCTGAGTTAACGTCACTTCAGATTCTATCGTTTGCTCTGTAAACCAGTTTATGTTTTCTCTCATTTTTACAACTTCCCCTATAACAATCATAGCCGGATTTTTAATATGATGCGTTTTATCTAAGATTGAATTCAGTGTGCCAACTACAGTAATCTGTTGTTGAGATGTTCCCATGTGTACAAGTGCTACTGGTTCACTTCTGAACGTCCATGGTGCATCAATAATTCACAAATTTCAGGAAGACGTTTCACTCCCATATAAACACATAATGTTTCAGGACCATTTGCCAGATGTTCCCAATATCTATCTTTGTCCATTCCTAGTTTATTGACTGCAGTCACAAAGGCAACTGATGAACTATAATCTCGGTGAGTCACTGGAATACCAGCATAAGCCGGTGCTGCTATCCCCGACGTAATGCCAGGTACAATTTCAAAAGGAATCTTATTACTTGCTAATACTTCCGCTTCTTCTCCCCCACGACCAAAGACGAATGGATCCCCACCTTTAAGACGCGTCACCGTATGTCCTTTTCTTGCTAATGTAACCATCATTTTATTTGTGGCTTCTTGTGGTAAAGAATGACTATTGGGATCTTTACCACAATAGAAGAATTTTGTAGAAGTAGATGCATAGCTTAAGATATCTTTGTTTACTAATCTGTCATACAGTATCACATCGGCCTCTTTAATTGCCTTCAAACCTTTAATTGTTAAAATTCTGGATCACCGGGTCCAGCTCCCACTAAAAATATCTTACCCATATGAACCATTCCCCCTTTATTTAGCTATGGAAGTCTCGACCATCGTGTACTTTGCCTACAACTCCAGTGCGAATAACAAAATCGCCAAAGTGTTCACCTTTAAAGCTGCCACCTAAATACATATTATACTTACCTGGAGCTTTACCAATAAATGCGATTTCAGCTAACACTGGTCTTGCACACCCATTTGGACAACCAGTCATGCGAATGGTTATGTCCTCATCTTGTATTCCAGCTTGATCTAATAAATATTCAATTTTAGAGATTAAAGATGGCAAATATCTTTCTGATTCTGCCATGGCTAAACCACAAGTTGGAAAGACTACACATGCCATTGAATTTCTACGTAAACCTGGATAATTTTTATCATCAGTTAACTTGTATTTATCAATAATTGCTTGAATATCATCTTTTTTATCAGGTTTTACATTAGCAATCACTAAGTTTTGATTCGGTGATAATCTAAAATCACCTGTATGAATTTCAGCAATTTCTCTCAACGCCGTTTTCAATTTATAATCTACGGTATCTTTAACGCGACCATTTTGAATAAATAGAGTAAAGTTCCAATTCCCTTCGCCTTCAATCCACCCTAAATCGGTCACCATTATGTTTAAATTCAAAGTCACGTGCATTTTCAATCTCCCATCCTAAACGACGATTCAATTCTTCAGTCACCCATTCTTCTCCAAGTCGGTCTACTGTATATTTAAAACGTGCATTTTTGCGATTTTCACGATTAACATAATCACGTGTTGAATGGTGAGCAGCTTTTCGCACACTTCTATGACTTTCTCTTTAGGTATAAATCCAATTAAGCGACCTAATTGAGGGTAAGTATCTGTGTTTCCATGTGTCATTCCCATACTGCCCCCTATTATGATGTTAAATCCAACTAACTTATCCTTATCAACAATTGCAATTAAACCTATATCTTGCAGGTAGACGTCGATATCATTAGAAGGTGGTACTGCTATGCCGATTTTAAATTTGCGTGGTAAATACATCTTACCATAAATAGGCTCTTTTTCTTCACTAGAATCCAAAACTTTTTTACCATCTAACCAAATTTCATGATATGCTCCTGTTCTTAGAAGTAAATGGTTACTAATAGTCGTCGCATAATCATTAACTTCTTTATGAACGCGAGACTGATATGGATTTAGATTACACATTGTATTACGGTTAACGTCACCACATGCTGCAATAGAATCTAGGACCGAACCATTAATTTTTTTCATTGATTTCTTTAAGTCATGTTTGAGAATTCCATGAAATTGAAAAGCTTGGCGTGTAGTTAGTTTACTTGTATGATTGGCATGTTGATTTGAAATATCATCCATTGTGCCGGTGTCGCTTTACCCACCGGTACGCGAACACGAATCATAAATTTATAAGCTGGTTCAAGCTTTTGTTTACGACGTTCATCTCTTAAATCTCTATCATCTTGCATGTAACTTCCGTGGAACTTTAATAGTTTAGCATCATCTTGCGTAATTGAGCCCGTAATTGGATCAGCAAGTCCTTGTTCAATCGTTCCGCGTAGAAAGTTACTATCGGCTTTTAAGAATTCCATTTCATCAAAATTTTTATCAAGTTCTTCTGAAATATACTTATATGAATTAGCCATGTATCCCCCATCCTTTCTATTAATACACGTCTCGTTGATATCTTTTATCTCGTTTTAACTGTTTTAGATATACTTCTGCATCCTCATCAGATAAATTTTGTTCTTTCTTTAGTACACTTTTAATCGCTTCATGAACATCCTTAGCCATTTTACTTTCATCGCCACAAATATATATCACTGCACCGTTTTCAAGCCATTGATTAAATTGCTCACTATTTTCGGTAATTCTATGTTGAACATATACCTTTTGATCAGTGTCTCTAGAAAATGCAACATCTAACTTTGATAAAGTACCGTCTTTAAGCCACTCTTGCCATTCAGTTTGATAAAGAAAATCAGTTGTAAAATGTTGTTCACCGAAAAATAGCCATGTATTGCCCTCAAAACCTAATTCTTCACATTCTTGCATATACGATCTAAAAGGTGCAACACCAGTACCTGGACCTATCATAATCACAGGTGTCGAATCATCTTTAGGAAATTTAAAATTAGGATTTCTTTTTAAATATATTGGAACGGTATCTCCTTCTTGGATTCTCTCTGCAAATTGAACTGAACACACGCCCGCACGATTGCGACTGTGTGTATTGTATCTTACAGTACCCACAGTGATATGCACTTCATCTGGTGTAGCTTTGTAGCTACTAGAAATCGAATATTCTCTTGGTGGTAGCTTTCTTAATAATTGATGTAGATTTTCTGGTTGCAATTCAGTCGTCGCAAAGTCATTTAATAAATCGATAAAGTCACGACCTTCTATATAACTCTGAATCCATGCTTTATCTTGAATTTTTTCAGTTAATTCATCATTATCAAAGAACATAGCAGCATTTTCTAAAAGTGGTTTAGTTAGCTTCGTAATTTCAAAATGAGAGGTTAAAGCCTCTTCAAGATTTAAAGTATCTCCATATTCATTAATCAACACTTGTGTATCTGGGCTCCAACCTAGCGTACTTACTAATAAATCTACCAAAGCTGGGTCATTTTGAGGTAATACAACAAGACAATCTCCAGGCTCATATTCTTCGCCAAAATTATCAAGAAGAAGCTCAATATGTCTCGTTTCTTTATTAGAACCTCTACCATTTAAATTAATATTTGTCAGTACTTCCGCTTCATAAGGATTAGACTTAGAATACTTCTTTTCTTTATCTGATTTAATAGATTCACTTACAATTTGTTCGCTTTCTGTACCTGCTGGCGTAGAATCTATAGCGCTGATAACATTAGCCATCCATTTTTCAGCAGCTTCTTCATAATCAACGTCACAATCAACACGATTATAAATTCTTTCTGCTCCTAATTCGGCTAAACGATTATCAAAGTCTTTGCCAGTCTGACAAAAGAATTCGTAGGTTTGATCCCCTAACGCAAGAACTGAGAATCTTACGCCATTTAATTTAGGTGCTTTTCTTCCATGAATGTATTCATGCAATTCCACAGCATTATCTGGTGGATCTCCTTCACCATGCGTTGCAGTAACAATAAATAAATCCTCTACTTTCTTTAAATCTTTGGGTTTAAATGCATCCATAGATTTCAATGTTACATTGTTACCAATATCAGATAGTCTTTGCTCAAATATTTCTGCTAAACCTTGAGCATTTCCTGTTTCCGAGCCATATAAAACCGCTATCGAACGTTTTTCAGGTGTGACTGAAGGCCCATTTTGTTGCAACATAGCTTCAGTATTATTATTTAAAGTTTGTGGAGATGTTTCATTCTTCGCTACACTGTCTGATGTTGTAATTGTTTGTTGGTTTGCCATTAGATAGCCACTTAACCATGCTTTTTGATTAGGCGTTAAGGTTTGAAGTAATTCATTAATTTGTGATGCTTGTCCTTCAGTAAAAGGACTATTTGTGACACTTAAGTTCAATCATATCCACCTCTTAACTTTGTTATCCTGACATTAACATTTAGTAAATAATATTTTAAAAAACCATTTTTAATATCTTCATTTCTAGTATGTACCAAATACTCTTAACAGTAAATTAAATATACTGGACATTGTATTAGTGTTATCACATAAGCAATAACTTGCTATTTCAACTTATAAAGTAAGTATCGTTGTTAAGAAAATTTATTAAAGTGAAAGTCAAACGTATTTAAAGTCTATTGAAAAAAATAATACGTCTAAATGATTTAATAACTTATAGGATTACCATGTTTTAATCTTAAAAATTTTTGTCAATCTTCTATGATTTGTCTGCAACATGCAGACCACACTCAGTTTTGTTAAAATTAGACCAACGTCCTGCACGCGAATCATTAGAATCAAACACTGGTGACGTACAAGTAATACAACCAATACTTGGATAGTATTGATCGTGAAGTTCATTATAAGGTAAATTATAAGATTTAATATAATTCCATACTTCATCCTCAGTCCAATAAATTAATGGACACACATTAATTGAATTAAAACGTTCATCTTTATTTATAAAATTAGTATGTGCACATGTAGGAGACTGATCTCTTCTTAACCCTGAAATCCAAGCTATTGCTCCAGACAACACTTCTTCTAATGGCTTAATCTTGCGTATGTAACAACATTGGTGTTAGGATTATTCTTCCTTAAAGCTGGATTATATTTCTCCGCTTGTTTGTCTAATGTAAGTTCTGCCTTTTTCATTTTATTAATACGTAATTGTGGATACTTTTCTTTCACTCTATCAATCAAATCATACGTCTCTTGAAAATGTAAGTCTGTATCTAAAAAGACAATTTGTGCATCTGGTTTAATTTGATAAATTAAATCAATTAACACCATACTTTCTGCTCCAAGGCTACATGAGTAAACAATGGTGTCACCATAAGTTTGGTAAGCCCACTTTATGATGTGATACGTACCTTTTGTTTCATTATCAGTATTAACCTCATTAATAAATGGATCACCAACGAAATTGTCATAAGTGATTGTATCTACTGACATTAATCTATGGTCCCCCTTCAATACATAAATTAATCCAATACAACAAAACATATATTAATTGTCAGAATAATTATGTTTTATACTTTAACTATTTTCATATTGAAAGTCAAGACGAGGTTGTAAAGTTCTACCGTTAATTTTTACATAAAAATAGGATTAGATGCATGCGTCTAATCCTAACTATGGCTCATAATAATTGTCGAATATATATTTCAATTTGTTCAAGCTTGTCAAAAGGTAAATACCTTTTGACAACATTCCCCTCTCGATCTATCACAAATTTAGTGAAGTTCCACTTGATTTGTGAACCAAATAATCCCGGTTGCTTAAATTTTAATAAAGTATATAAAAGATGCTCATTGTCTCCATTTACACTAATTTTATAATGAATGGGAAAAGTTATACCAAAATCATGACGATATTTTCGATAAATATTTTTCATTAATCCCGGTTCTTGATTGTCAAAATCATTATATGGAAAACATAAAATTTCTAAACCATCTTTATTATACTTTCTATAAATCGTTTCTAATTTTTTTAATTGATCATTCAATGCGCAATTAGTTGCAGTATTTACGATAATAAGAACCTTTCCTTTATATTTTTCTAAAAAATAAGTAGAACCATTATAATTTTCAACCTCTATATCATAAACACTCATATTCATTGGGACATCCCCCTACATCATTGCAATTTTTAACAAATCAATAACGCCACTAGAAGCTCCAAGGAATGCAAAGATATTTTGACTTAGTTCTTGAACAGTCATTTTATTATTAATAATAAATACTAATAAATTCACTAAATCATTTGCTTCATTACCATAAATTTCGGCACCAACTAAACGTTTATTACTATCTAGTACGATAGACATTTCCGCTTCAGTTTCATTTTGATATTCAAATACCATTTGTTGATCGAATGGTATATCTTTTACTGTATAATCATCGTTGTTTTGAGCTTCACTTACTGTCACACCTATTTGAGATAATCTTGGTAGTGAATATAATACTGAAGGAATTGCAGGATATTGTATTGGTTGTTGATTCAATCCAAGAATATAAGCAGCGATATAATTAAATTCAAATGTTGCAGTTGGTGTTAATTTAGGAATACTTTTATCAAGTACATCACCGCTTGCAAAAATGTTTTTCACATTTGTTCTTAAGTGTTCATCAACTACAATACCTCTACCACTAAATTTAATACCTACTTTTTCTAGACCTATATCTTGAACATTAGGTTTTCTACCTGTTGCATCTAGTACATAATCCGTTTCAAGTGATAATCCAGATTCAGTAGTTACTACAAAACGTTCACCTGATGGTTGAACTGATTGAGTATTTTCATTGAAATAGAAATTGACACCTTCTGATTTTAATTTTTCTATTAATTTATCGATATGTGCTTCATTAAAGCCTTTTAAAGGTTCATTATTATTATGAACCACATTGACTTCAACACCTAATTTAATCATGATAGAAGCAAATTCTATACTTATGATACCTGCTCCAATGAAAGTAATACTATTAGGAAGAGACTCCATTGATAAGAAATCTCTACTATCATTCGTATATTCTTTACCTTCAATACCTAATTTATTACTATGTTGTCCTGTTGCCACAACAATGTATTCTGCACCAACTGTTTCTCCCTCTACATCAATACTGTGTTCATCTAAAATAGTACCTTTACCCATAATGACATCAATACCTTGATTTTCAAACAATGATGTAAGAGAACCAGACATTGGATTAATAAATTCTTTTTTATAGTCCATTAAACTTTGCCAATTCACTTCAAGATTTTGTGTATTGATAATATTTGGATATTGAGCTGCTTCTTCTAATACCTCATAGGGGCCTTCAAGTAAAATTTTAGCGTTACAACCAAAGTTCGTACATGTTCCTGCGATTGTATCTTTTTCTACGATTGCTACAGATTTACCAAATTGTTTTAAAGTAAGTGCTGCATGCCATGCTGCGTGTCCACTTCCTAGAAATACTGCATCATATTTGTTTCATATTCCCTGATCCTTTTTATTATTTTTGTATGAGTGCTTTCAGCGTTGATTCTAGTTCGTCGAATACTTCTTTCGTTTTAAAATATTCTGTTGAGTTAAATTCGTGTGGTATACAGCTAGAAATAGCTTTAAATACTGCGTCTTGTTGCCGATACGCTTTATGTGTAAGAGTAACAATAAGTTGTCTTTTATCTTCTCTCGATCGTCCTCTTTTAACCCATCCTGCTTGTTCGAGCCTTTTTAATAATGGGGTTAGCGTGTTACTAGATAACTCTAATTGCTTACCAATGGCATTTAGAGTTTGATTGTCATTTTCCCACAATGCTAATAACACGAGATACTGTGAATAGGTTAAACCAAACCGTTTAAGTTCTTTTTCATAGAATTTCGCAAACAAACGACTTACATTATATGCTGAAAAACATAACTGGTTTGCAAGTACCATATCTTTTTTATTCACACATTCACCTCTTTTCAATCGTGCGCGATTGATTGTAGTATATTGTATGAATGATTATATTTCAAAAATAATGCTTAAAAAACCATTCAATGTTAGATACTTAAGCATTGAATGGCTAATTTCTTAATCTGTTTAGATTTGATTTACATTTTCGATAACTGTAAAGTTACCGTTTTTCACATTTACTAGAACAGAAAAGCCGTTATCTTTATTATTGTCATAAATAAGTTGATCTGAATTTTTATTATCTGGCTCATGATATGTGCTTATGAATTTGTCTTCAGTCAAATTCTTTGGCGCAACACCAACTTGTATAACTTCATTATCTTCGTAAGCTACCGCTAAATCACCATATTTTTCATACTTCCATTTTAAACTTTCAACTTTACCGTCAGACTTTCCATATTTATCTTCAACTTCTTGACGAGTCATCCCTTTATAGACACCATGATAGCCATTCGTAGAAGCAGACTTCATATAGCCTATATCGAAATCACTACTAAAAATATTAATTTTAGGACTATTTGAGTTTTTACTCACATCACTACTATCTTTCTCATGCGTTTGGTTAAATTGAGTCGTTTGATGTTGATTATCATCTCTTTTAATATAATGGTCGTAGCATAATAAGCTCCGTATAAAAGTGTAGCTATCAACAATATAAAAATAATTGATAACATAATAAGCCAACCTGTATGTTTCTTTTCTCTATAAGATTCAGTATACATGTTATTTCTTTGCTGTTGGTCCTTATATGGACACTGTTGACGATTGGGTTGATGACCTTATGTCGTGAGGCATTTGTCAATGCTTTTACCTTGAGCTTTCTGTAGCTTTGAACCACACTTGTTACAAAATGATTGACCTTCCTTTAATGGGTTTCCACAATTGGGACAAAATTTCATAAAAATCAACCTTCTTCCATGCTATTGTATTCCTTGCGCAGTTTATTTACCTGTGTCAAATCTGATTTCATTAGTATAAAAATAAATATCCTAGCAATCACAATTAGCAAGATATATTTCAAATTCAAGCTACCCAAAATAGTGATATCTGTATCCCATATTCCGTGAAGCACAGCGGCTACAAAAAAGAAAAATAAGAAACGTTTATCTATAATATTTGTCCACTCAAAGTTTCATGTTTCTTTAACTATCACTGCTGCAGCACCAACAATAGCGGCCCATACTAAATGACCACCTAAAGAAGTCCAACCTCTTGCCACAATTAATTCCGTCATAGCACTGAGCTCATCATAAGATGATAAACTATACTCCAAAATGTAGCCTGCTATCTCAAACACAGCAAATCCAGCGCCAACTGACGCACCTATAAGTAAACCATTAAGAATTTTATTTGTTTTTAAATAGTTTACAAATAAAATGACAATCACTGCTTTGCCCATTTCTTCTACTAATCCAACTAAGAAAGCATCTCTAATTGTCATCACTCCATAATACTGTGACTCTTCGCTAAATGTCACAAAGTTATAAAGTATCATTGTACTAAGAAGTGAAAAAACACCTCCGATAAAGAACATTTCCATGACATTAAAGATACTAATATTTTTAAAAGCATTTGATTCAAAGAAGAAGATTAATCCAGATATAGGAATTGTTAATGCACCAATAAAAATCATCCCAGGTACTGCCTTTTCATTAACAAAAACATTTGTTAAAAGCCATAACGCTAAAAATGTAATTCCTAATGCTAGAAATACGCGAGAAAATACCTATGGTCTTCCCCATTCTTCAGAAACTTCATTAATATGCGGCGTTGTACTTTCAGTTCCCGCAATAAATACTGCATCAGACTCATCTTTTGTATGAGATTTAAAAACTTCTGAAAACATATCTCGTAGATTCAGTTTTAAACTCTCCTCATTACCTGCGAGTTTGCCAATAGACTTAGTTGTGTTATTGAAAAGATTTTTAGCTTCTTCTGTAAGATTAATACTTTCTGCAACTTCCTTTTCAACCTTGGGTGCAGTATCAGAATATGTATGTGCCTCCACACTTTGATGAACTTGTGATGTGGTATCTTGAAGATGATAACCACAATTCATGCAGAACTTATCCTCGCTTTCAATCTGTTCATGACAGTTTGGACATTTTACTTCTTTCATCTTTGTCATACTCTCTGATGTCGTATTATGATGTCCAGACTGTTGCTTTTGACCACAGTTAACACAAAACTTATCATTTCCCTCTATTTTTTCCACAATTAGAACAATTCATTTCCATCCCTACTTTCAAGTTATCGCTATTAAAAGTTGCTATCAATATTTTAAAATACTTTTTATAAAAATTATATATCTTTAACATGGATAAACACTCTTTTTTTACATGGTTTTTAAATATAAAAAATCATCGGCAAAAGCATAAGCGCTTACCGACGATGTTTTTCATATCGAATACGTTGACGATAACCATACATACTTTCTTTAATTAATTCATCATTAAGTAATCCTGCACCAATAGCACCAGCCACTGTTGAAACTGAAGCTGCAAACCAAGGGATGCTTAAATATAAATCTGGACCAGCTGGACCATTTAGACTTACCTGCTGTCCAAGGAAATCAGCTGGTAAGAGTACTAATTCTGCAATTAAGAATAATAGATAAAGAATAATATAGTAGATAATAATAGCAATCACTAACGTCATTATAGTTGTTAGATTATACAACCATGTAATACGTTGATGATTACTATTTTTGACAGACTCCCATAAGTCGTGTGACATCATAATCCAAATCAGCATTCCTATTATTGCGATGACTGAAATTCCTAACAAACGCCACATCGAGAACTTAAGCGCCATTTGCCACATAGTTGTAAACACAAGTCCAAATACACTGGTTGTAAAGGCAATGGCTACAATGTTACTTAAACTTGCCATCATATTTAAAGAATTATTCGCAAACGTCATTCCACTGACAAGTCTGAACATACCTCTTGAACGTGAACTTGATAAATATCTTAGATGGTAGGAATTTATTTCTTTTAAGTATACTGTCGTTTTATCAATTTTAGAGAATGGAAACTGTTGTTTAACAGATTTTTCAATTCGATGATTATCATCATAGTCACGTTTAAGAAGCTCAGCTTCATTTAATTCTCGAATAATATTAAAGATTGCATGTTTAAATCTTTTTTTCACTGGACGCCAACCAAATGCTGGGTACGAAAAGATTGCTGCTCCATTGTCCATGTTAATATCTAAAGCCATGACCTGTTGATTCGCAAACATAGGTAAATCTGTAACTGAAATCACGTAATTCCACTGCCGATAATCATGATAATCGGCAATTTTTTTAAAAATCTCATTAACAGATTCTGCAAAACCAGTAAGCGGATCCGTGACTAAATCAAAGACCCATTCTTGTTGATTATCGTATTCCTGTGACAACATATCTGGTAATTCTTTAAGAAGATTTTCAGCTAAGCGTTCTGTTACTCCAAGAGCAACAACAAGTCCAATTGATTTTTGTAGCCCCATCAGTTATCCTCCTCTCTATGTTCTTGTTTCTGACCTTTATATTGTTCATTATCACTTTCATTACTTGACGTTTGTTGTTCAACTTGTTGCTGAGAGGCATCTTGAGAGGTTTCTTGCTCTTTTTGTTCTTGTTCTGCTTCTTTATAGCGATGGTATTGTCTATATGAATAGGTAATACGTCTTATTTTTTCTTCATTTTCAACTGTAGAACCCATAGCTCCTGCTAAAAGATCTAATGAAGCTACAAACCAAATTAAACGCGCATAATTTGTGAAAGTGAACTGTACTTTTGCACATGTCCAACTATTAAAAAGTTCTACAGGTACAAATAAAGTGATACTAATGATTAATAAGAGATATAAAATAACGTAATTGATTAAGGTAATCACACTTAATGTTACAAGCGTTGTTGAATTGTAAATGTAGCGATAAACACGTTGAGATTTAGCAGTTTTCTTTTCTATTAATTGATGAGCATAAAATAGCCATCCGGACATCCCCAATATGGAAACAATCATCAACAAAATTAGTCTAAACGGAGAATAAATCACACTTAATTCCCAAGGCATAGAGAAAATAGAAATATATGTGCCTGTAGCAAAGGCTACTGAAATAATCTTCTTAAAATTAAAGATGTTTTCCAAGGTTGATTCACACGTGTAAGTCCTCCTATTAATTGAAGCCAACTCATGATAAATAACACATTGATATAACGTTGCTTGGAAGTTGTATCCTCTTCAGGCTCAACTGATTTAACGCGCACTAGCGGATGAGGAGCATTCTTTTCTTTGGGCGTTTCGTAATAGAGTTGTTCTATGAGTGATGTCATTGTACTAATTAATTTACGCCTAAGATCAATAAACCCTAATGCAGGTAAAGAGAGCATAGCGACTTGTTTGTCGCTGTTAAAATCACTGACCACCACTTTGTTATCTGAAATACTGGGTAGATCAGTTAAACAAATCACATAATCACATTCATGTTGATCTTTAATTTGAGAAGCTTTATCAACATTCTCATGTACATCTTTAGCTGACCCTATCATTAAATCTACTTTAATTTCAAAATGCCACTGCCTATAATCAATACGTTCAGTAAGCAACTGTTTAATTTGAGGGACAATCTTTTTTACATGTCCATGCGCAACACCGGGTGAGGGTATGATACCAACTGTTTGCATCGTTTGTGTTACCTCCCTTCTTGTTTATTTACTTAAAAATAAATTTAATTATAGTTAAAGTACACGCCTACACGTACAAAACGTTTTTTAGCGTACACTTTTACTCATTCAACTATTAATTTCTAATTTTAACATTTATTTTGCGAGAACGAGTGGTGAAAAGATAATATAGCTAATAACTACTAAAATTAAAACAATAATACCTGATACATAGCGATATTTCCAAGGTGTCATATCGACTTTTGCTTGATGCGTTTTTAAATCAAATTCACTTGAAGGTTTGATTTTATTGAAAATAAGCACAATAAATAAATCGACAAAGAATAACATACTGAACGTATATAAATAATTAATTTGTGTGAATACAAGACTAATGATGGCGTACAAAATAATATGTGTAAAGAGTGCTACTTTAGCACCTAATTTAGATGTACGTTTTGAGAAGAACGCAACAAGAATCAGTGCTAATACTGGCATACTATATACACCGTTAAATTGTTGAACAACTGCGTATAGTCCACTTGGGAATAATGAAATTACTGGTGCAAGTGCAACAACTATCACACCGATAATAATAGTAGCGATATGACCGACACGTGCGATATGTTTATCTAATTTATTTTTACCGAAAATTGGTTTATAAAAATCTAAAGTTAATAATGTCGTCGTACTGTTGAGTGATCCGACAAAAGAACTTAATATAGCGCCAAAAATAACGGCACCAAACAGACCAAATGTCCATTCAGGTAATACTGAAGTAACAAGCGCTGGATAAGCATTATCTGAAGTTTTTATATTGCCATTGAAATAATTAAATGCAACTACGCCAGGTAATACTGTAAATAATGGACCAAAAACTTTAAAGAGACTCAAGTAAATAGCACCTTTTTGAGCTTCTTTTAAGTTTTTTGCAGCTAGCGCTTTTTGTACAATCATTTGATTAGCACACCAGAAGAATAAGTTATTAAAGAACATACCAAAGAATAGTGTGGGCCAAGGTACGATGTCAGAATCGATTTTACCGAAACCATTTAACTTCTCCGGTGTATCTTGAACCATTTTGTCGAAGCCATGCAAGAAATTACCGTCCCCTAGATGTCCTAATCCTAGAATGGTAATTGCAAGGCCTCCAATAATTAAAGTCATACCGTAAATAGAATCACTGAATGCACTTAAAGATAAACCACCTACAAATAAATAGATGATGCCTATAATACCAATAATTGAGGAAATAATAATGACAGCCGTAGAACTACTTACGCCTAAGTATTCATCCACTTTAAACATCTTATTAAAGACCAATGATCCTGAATAAAGTACAACTGGTAGGAATGACACTACATAAGTAAAGATAAATAGAATAGATACAAATAGTTTAGTAAATGTGTCATAACGTAATTCAAGAAACTCTGAAATAGTATTCACACCGTATTTAAGATACTTCGGTAGGAAGACCCATGCCAATAACACCACTGCAACTGCTGCTGTTACCTCCCAAGCCATGACTTCCATACCTTGTGAATAACTTTGTCCATTTTGACCAACGATTTGTTCAGTTGATAAGTTAGTCATTATAATCGTTGAAGCGACTGTAAATCCTGTAAGACTGTTACCTCCCATAAAGTAACCATCCGAACTATTAGTTTTAACCTTTCTAGATTGTATATATGCATATAATGAAATACCACATACAACTAATATAAAGAAAATGATCGATATCCAATTCATCCTTTAAGGCGCCTCCTTTTTTAAAATTTGTGATTTGGATGATTGTGAAAATTAAATCTGCATTTCTAAAACAACAGTAACGAGTATGTTAATACACTTAATAAACTTTAATCTATGGAGGAAATATAAAAAAACGTATTATTTTTAAATCTCATATGATTGACCTGTCATTTTGTTTGCAACATATATATAGACTAAAATATAATTTTTAAAACTTCATTTTTAAAGAAATATTGTGTTGTGCGCATCGTAATATTTCAAATTGGCAAGATTATACTTTCAATATTTTGATGTAAATTTCGTTTTTCATAACATTCTGTTTCAAAATTCATACTACATAATTAGTAAGTAACACATTTCAAAGAAACAAAAACGACCCAACTGAGGTGTTGGATCGTTAATGATACGTAGCTGATAGTACCTTTTTGCAAATAATGACAAGACGATGATTTTTATTGCCAGTTTTCTACGTCAACGAGGTCATCATTATCATTCTGTGGTTTACGAGCTAATAGCATAATACCTGCAATAATCCATAAAATGCCTGCAATAAGACTTATAACTATGCCTATATAATACCTATGATTAATAATAAAATACCTGCAAGTTTTGGATTTTTATTTATTATAATTGTTGCCACAATCGCGATGATTAGCAATACAATTAGGAATATGATAAATCCTGTACCCATGTTCATTATGATACTATACGAGTGATAATATTGTGCTGACGCATCTGGATCTTGATTGATAGCCTCAGTTAAAATCTCCTTTTTAAAGTCTGATTGATACATCATCGTAATCATTAATCCAATAAATCCGGTATACATAAAATTTAGTACGATACCTATCCAAGATAGCACTTTCTCACCTTTACGTTGAATCATATATTAGTATCCTCCTCTATAAGTGGCTGAATTCATTTACTTACTAATTAAAAGTATATTTTATATAGACTTTTTTTTGAAGTCATTTTTGATTAATCAAAAACTAATTAGCGTCTACTATTAATCATCATATAATAAATGCGAGAAGTAACCCAATACATTAGTGAATAGATAACAATAAATGTTACAATCACACCCATATAACTTGAGACAAACAAGCCTAAATTGTATTGACCAATAATCCCTAACACTGCATAAATAATCCGAGAGGCAACTAATGTATGAATGATTGCAACTATAACAGGAATTAAAAATACCCAAACAACTTGCTTATTAATCGTTTTTTTAATTAACGCTTCGTCTAACCCAACCTTTTTCATCACTTGATATTCTTCTCTATCCTCATATCCTTCTGACACCTGTTTATAATACATCATTAAAAAGACACCAATCAGTAGCACCAAAGAAACTATACTTCCGACAAATACTAAACTGGAATTAATTTGTTTCCATATAGTTAAGTAATCTTTCTTAGCTTGTAAGCCAATGTCGTGTTGCTGACCCACCTTAGCTATATAATTATTGGATTTATCTTTTTCATTAAGTACGTTAAATTCTACAGTGGTTTTAATATTTTTTGGGGTTGAGATGACATCTTCATACTTATTATTCGCAAAATAATCAACTAATTGATTCATTTGTTGCTGATTTTTAACAATTAAATTAATGCCATCCACATACATAATATTGTCTGTAAGGCTATCATCAATATATTTCACATGATACGTTTTGCTGAATATTTTCAATGTCTCTATCTTCTTAAATAAGCTAACATGTGTACTCATCGCCACCTCATTATCCGCTAACCGTATCTTTTTATTAAATTGATTATAGTCCTCTTTATTGTATATAGAAATAAACGTATTTAGCCGTTGTCCACTACTAAAATTAAACAAGTTATTTGAAACAGTTTGCTTTTCTAATACTTTATGATAAGCACCGCCCTGTAACTCTGCATTTATAATACCTTGAGTAAATACTTTAAATTGGTCTGTTGGTACCTTTTTGTGAATGTCCCTTTTTAACTCTATTATCTTCTGTTTGAGCTTTTTATTATGATGAAAGTCACCGTTATAATATCCTGTAAAATCATTTTTAAAAGCTTGATCGAATCTTTCGTCCATATCACGATAAGTAGTTACTGTCATACTAAAAGTAACGAGCAGAAATGTACAAATCAATGAAATCGTTGCTAAACCAATGGCGCTTGATTTCACTCTAGAATTGAGCCCAGCAATAAAAAAGAAGTTATTAGGCTTATAATAGAAATGATTGATTCTTTGTAATGCCGTTAAAATCATTGTTCCTAAACTAATAAAAAGTAAATATGTGCCTATAAAAGTAGCTAGTATTGCTATAAACAAAATACCTATTGAACCAATTGCAGTATTAGGCTTTAATGCTAAATAGTAACCTAGAGCAGTAAGTAGTATGCTTACAATTAAAAGAGTACTTAAAACAATATTAGATGTATGTCGCTCTGTCTCTTTACCTCTCCGTATTAATTGTAAGGACTTTTTAAATGTAATCTTAAAATTACTAATAATGAATAATAACAACATCAAAGTAAATAACATGATTAATGTAATAGTCATTGATAATATATCAAAAGGATATGCGGACAAATGTGAATAACGCGCATTGATTAACTTATTTAATATCATGAAAAAGAGCTCACCAAATAAGTAACCTCCAACGATGCTTAGTACCGCAGATATTGAAAATTGAATTGCAAGCTCAATAAAAATAATTAATCTTATATGTTTCTTTTCCATACCTAAAATCATATTTAATGCAAATTCTTTTTTTTTATGATTAATCACAAAATTATTTGCATAAATGACAAATATAAATGTAAGTATTGTCATAAAAATGATACCAATGATTGCTGATATTTTTAATTCTGGGTTATGCTGACTTAAATAAATATTAGTCGTTAATGATAGCAATATGTATTCTTTGCCAAACATTATACTAACGGCAATAATAAAGGGGATGATTACATGACGTTGAATGACAAAATCTCGTTTAATCATGTTCCACAGTATCTTGAAGGTCATGTTATTCACCTGCTCCATTCAACATTGCTAAACTATCGGCTATACGTTTTTGATAATCTGATTGTGATTCTTCTCCACGATATAATTCATGATATAAACGACCATCTTTGATGAAAATCACACGCTCTGCATACGAAGCATCAATATTTGAATGTGTTACCATTAAAATGGTTTGATAGCCTTGATTGATTTGTCTGAATAGTTTCATAAGTTTTTTAGAAGTTTTTGAATCAAGGGCTCCTGTTGGTTCATCAGCTAGAAGTAACTTTGGCTTAACAATAAGTGCACGTGCAATAGCAACACGTTGTTTTTGTCCGCCTGAGATTTCGTAGGGATACTTTTCAAGTAAGTCTGAAATCCCCAATTGCCCACTCAATTCAGTCAAACGTTGATGCATCACTGATGAACGTTCATTGGCAAGTACAAGTGGCATTAAAATATTATCTTTATTGGACAATGTATTTAAGACGTTGAAATCTTGAAAGACAAACCCCATCGTTTCTCGTCGAAAACGTGCAATTTCCTTATTTCTTAATTGATTAAAAGATGTGTCATCAAGCGTGATAAAACCTTCAGTGAGTTGATCAAAAGTTGCTATAAGATTTAGTAATGTGGATTTACCAGAACCTGATTCACCCATGATAGCAACAAATTCACCTTTATCTATTTTAAGGTTCATATTATTTAAAGCTGTCGTTGTATTGAGTCCTCTGCCATAAACTTTTTTAACATTTTTAACCTCTAATAACATCACGAAAGCCCCCTTCTCGTCTTACCTACTATCATAAAATAAAAAATTGCCAATCACATTTATAATTTCTTACAAATATCATTGGCAACCTTACAATTTTGAAAGTTAACTTAATCCTCTTGAGGAAAATGTATTGTAAATGTTGTCTCCACACCAAGTTCTGAGTCCACTGATACATCCAAATTCAAATGATTTGCAATATGTTTAACAATAAATAAGCCGATACCACTAGATTCTTGATTGAGTCTACCATTATACCCTGAGTAACCTTTATCGAATATTTTAGGCACATCTGCTTTACTAATACCTACACCATTATCTTTAATTTTTAAAATCCGATGTGTGGCATCAAAGTCTATCCAAATGTCTTTACCTCTAGCATATTTTAAAGCGTTATTTAAAATTTGCTCAATCATTATTGACGTCCACTGTGCATCAGTTAAAATATCTTCTTCAACTTTTTTATAATGAATGTTTGTGCGTTGTTCAATAAATTGAATTCTGTACTTTAAAATTAATGGTCGAATAAGGTTATCTACTTTAACTTTTGAAATTGTCATATCTGACTCTTCATTCAACAATTTTAAATAACTTAGTGCTAAGCTCGTATAATTATCAATTTGAACAACTTCCTGTCTTACACGATTGACGACATTTTCTTCATTTCTTTCTAATAAAAGTTGTGTAGCAGTGATTGGTGTTTTGATTTGATGTATCCACGTGAGAAAGTAGCTTTCAACATCATTCCGATATTCAATTTGTTGATTTTTGACATGTGTTAATTCATTTTCCAAATGTTGAACTGTAACTCTTAAATCTTCTTCCTTGAACCCTAAATATTTTATCCACCAACGAATGGTGATAATCAGTAATATAATTCCTAAAGTTAATCCATATGCTTCAAATGGTAGGGAAAATAAATAAAAGATCAATGCAAACAATAAAAAGGTCATTAAAATGATTATAATTTCACTACGAATTGATTTAATAAATGCTAATTTCATATCACTTAAACCCTGTATCCAACATTTTTCTTAGTTTCAATAAAGTCAGTTAATCCTATGGAAAGCAGTTTTTTACGCAATCGAGTCATATTTACAGCAAGTGTATTATCGTCAATGAAATTTTCAGATTCCCAACATTTTTCAATTAACGCTGTACGATTCACATATTTATCCTCATTTTGAAACAATAGCTTTAAAATCTGCAGCTCTGTCAGAGATAGCTGCACAGTGTCATCACCATTTATAATTTTTGCTTCATCTAAGATTAGCTTGCACCCTTTTACTTCAAGTTCGTTTCTAGATAGAGATAAATCATAAGTACGACGTAAAAGTGCTTGAATTTTAGCAACAGTTAAAGATAAATTGAAAGGTTTCTCAATAAAACCATCGCCACCCATTTGAATAGCCATAATTTGATCCATATTGTCTATACGAGAACTAATAAACATAATTGGAACATTAGATTCTTTACGCATTTCCTGACACCAATGAAAACCATTGAGTGTCGGCAAATTAATGTCCAACAAAACAAGTTGAGGTGCAACTTCATGAAAATCTTCCATAATTTGCTCGAAATTGTCTACAACAACTACCTCATAATTCCATTTAGAAAGCTCATTCTCTAAGCTTTCTGCAATCACTAGGTCATCTTCTACTATGAGAATCTTCATATACTTTCACCTTTCACACTATTATCTTTATGATTTGTCTTCTTTTGAATCATAAACTTTATTTTTATCTTTATCAATTTGGTCTTGTTCATTTTGTTTCTTTTTACTTCTACGTTTCTCCTCTAAAATACTTAATACAATAAACAAAACAATTAAAAGCGGAGATAACATTATAATAATCATTTTGCTCACCCTCTTTTAGAAATATTAACTACTAATAATAGTAAAAACTGTTTACCTTTATTTTACATGTTTAACTCAGGAAAATATATTTTTTGACTACACACTATTTAACAATATTTTAAACTTCTGTCGAGTTCAATTTTTATAAATTGTGCCTAAATTCAAAACTAAGTTCTAACCAATTTTATGCAATATGTTTTTAAATTATTTTTCGAATAATATATATTTACATTTAATTTACTTAAACGTTACTTTTAGTCAAAACTCGTATTCTATACTGACATTGTAATACATATTTAAATATCAGGGGGCAATTTAATTATGCGTTTGATAAACAAATTTGGTAAAACTACGATAGCTACTTCAATGGTAGCAGCGACAATATTAGGTGTAGCGAATGTATCATTTGCATCAGATAGCAGTGCAAGTCTAGATGAAAATGCCCAAGGCCAACAAGGACAAGACAGAGCGATTGCCTTCGGTAACACAAAAAATCCTAAAAATGTTATTTTCATGGTTAGCGATGGCATGGGACCATCATTTAATACAGCCTATCGCTATTACAAAAACAAATCAGGTGCTAAAACACTAAAACCTACTGCTTTTGATAAATACTTAAAAGGAACAAACCGCACTTATCCAAATGATCCTAAAGAAAATGTAACAGACTCAGCTGCTGGTGGTACAGCCTTTGCAACTGGTCACAAAACATACAATGGTGCAATTAGTGTTGACACAAATAAAAAACCTGTAAAATCTGTACTTGAACAAGCAAAAGAACAAGGTAAATCTACTGGATTAGTTATAACAACTGAATTAACTGACGCAACACCTTCAGTGTATGCAGCTCATATTGATTCTCGAGATAAAAAAGATGATATCGCACAACAATTTTATAAAGATAGAATTAATGGCCAACACAAAGTTGATGTTATGTTAGGTGGCGGTTCTAAATACTTTGGTAAAAACAATGGTAACCTTGATAAAAAATTTAAAAGAGATGGCTATGATTTAGTTTCTAATAAGAGTGAATTAAATAACTCGCAAAGTAACAAAGTGCTAGGTACGTTCTCAGAAAAAGATATGCCATTACAAATTGATGCACCAAAATCAAATCCATTACTAGTAGATATGGAAAATAGTGCTTTAAACAAATTAAGCAAAAACAATAAAGGATTCTTCTTAATGGTTGAAGGTGCATCTATTGATAAAGCTGCACACCCTAACGATATCACTGGAGTTATGTCAGAAATGTCAGGTTTCGAAACCGCTTTCGATAATGCCATTAATTATGCTGAAACACACAAAGATACGCTGGTTGTAGCAACAGCTGACCATTCAACTGGTGGCTTATCTATTGCGAAAGGCAAAGATTATAAATGGAATCCAGAAGCTATTCATAAAATGAAGCATTCTGGTATGTATATGACTAAACAAATTGTTGCTGGAAAAGACCCTGAAAAGGTAATTAACGAAGGGTACGGCATTAATTTTCCTAGCCAACAATTGGATAAAGTGAAAGAAGCTGCTAAAGAATTACACAAACTTCCAAAAGAAGGTAAAGGCGAAAAAGATGAAAAAGTAGTAGCACAAACTACAAAATTACAAAATGCCATCCAAAAACCAATTAACGATGAATCACACACTGGATGGACGACAAATGGACATACAGGAGTAGACGTGAATACTTACGCTTACGGGCCAGGTTCAAGCAAATTTAAAGGTAACATGGAAAATACACAAAGTGCTAAAAACATCTTTGATTTCTTTAAAAAAGATATTACATCAAATCAAAATCAACAATAATTAGGTGTTTAAAGCTAAGAGATTGGGAAATCATATTGAATTCGCTGGTCCAACTTGCATTGTATGTGGGATATCCGGCTGAAATTCTCTTTATTGGGGTATCGGACTATTGTTGAAGAAGTCTGATATAAGCGCATTTTCAATTCAGTCATCGACTTCCAATAAACAACCTGAGGCAATGATGTCCCAGGCTGTTTTTAAAATTAAAATAGCCCGTTAGAATGCTTCTAACGTTCTAACGGGTTGCTTTTTTATAAATCTAAATTATCTCTATATTTTTTCATTACATCATTTAGGCTATTATCATCAGGATAGAAGTACCAAAGGTTATCATTACCTACTTTATTCTCACCTTGAATTGTATAGAGTTTAACATTATCTTGAGTATCATTATAATTTTCACGCATTTTATTTAACTGTGTTAAACTTAAATCCGTTTTCACATTATCTTCAGCTGCTTTAAAGATCCCATCAATTTTAGTTAGTGAACCTAATTGTAATCCATCTTTAGCAACCACTTCAATCACTTGTTGTTGGCGCAATTGACGACCGCTGTCACCACCAGCACCTTCTTGTTCACGACTTCTCATGTAAGTAAGCGCCTTATCTCCATTCATATGGTATTTTTGACCTTTATTAAACTGATAACCGTGGAAATTAAAGGTTGCATTACTTGTAATATCGACTCCACCTAAATCATCAACAACACTTTTAACGCCATCCATATTAATAGCTGCATAATGATCGACTGGTACATTTGTCAATTCTTCTAAGGATTTTACTGCCATATCAGGGCCACCATATGCATAAGCATGATTGATTTTTTCAGTTGTACCTCGACCAACGATTTTTGCTCTAGTATCACGTGGTACACTTACCATCACTGTTTTATGATCTTTAGGATTAATAGACATCATGACAATCGAATCAGTTCGTTGCCCAAGATTTTGTTGCTTACGTTTAGCATCTTCATCGATACCATAAATAACGATTGATACCGGATCCCCATCACCAACAGGTTTTTTTCTTAATTCAGATTTATCTCTATCTAACGGATTGTGTATAGCATTGCTCAATGAATTAACTTTAGAAAAAACATAAATCCCAATGGCAATCGCTAAAACAATTAAAATGATTAATATAGTTACAATAACTTTTAAGACTAAAGATTTCTTTTTCTTCTCTTTGGCCATAAGCTACCCCCTCTTATGTGCTTTTTTAATAATATTAATCACACGCATTTGTTGTTTGTCAGACATATCTGATCCTGAAGGTAAGCATACACCATTTTCAAATAAAAATGCACCATTATCTTCACCTTCGTAGATACAATCGTACCCTTTATACAATGGTTGTAAATGCATTGGTTTCCAAACAGGTCTAGCTTCAATATTATTTTCTTGTAAATTTTCGATTAAATCTGTAGCAGTAAAACCAGTTTTGTTAGGATCAATTGTTAATGCAGTTAACCATCGATTTGAGTGTGAGTCTGGTAATTCAGGTTGAAAATTAACCCCCCCTAATGGGGATAGTTCTTTTTCATAAGTTTTAAAAATTTCACGTCGTCGTTGAATACGTTCATCAAGTACTTCCATTTGACCTCTACCTATACCAGCAGAAATATTGCTTAGTCTATAATTAAAACCTAACTGGCTATGTTGATAATGTAGTGTTCTATCCCTTGCTTGAGTCGATAAAAACAATGCATGGTTAATAGCTTCTTGATTATTAGAGATTAACATGCCTCCTCCACTTGTAGTAATAATTTTATTACCATTAAAAGAAAACGTTCCAAAATGCCCAAATGTTCCACTCATTTGACCTTTATAGTCAGCACCTAGTGATTCTGCTGCATCCTCAACGAGCAATACATTATTTTCATCACAAATTTCTTTAATTTCATCTATTCTAGCGGATTGCCCATAAAGATTGACTGCTATAACTGCTTTAGGCTTAATTCCTTGAGATTTATATTTATCGAATGCTTTTCTTAAAGCTGAAGGAGACATATTCCAAGAGGCTGTTTCTGAATCAATAAATACAGGCTTGGCTCCTTGATAAATAATAGGATTTGCTGAAGCACAAAATGTTAATGAACTACAGAAAACAATATCGTC
The DNA here is from genome assembly GCF_900458815.1 of Staphylococcus saccharolyticus. Classification (NCBI taxonomy): domain Bacteria; kingdom Bacillati; phylum Bacillota; class Bacilli; order Caryophanales; family Staphylococcaceae; genus Staphylococcus; species Staphylococcus saccharolyticus. The sequence continues at coordinate 314,135 of NZ_UHDZ01000001.1, read as the reverse complement.
TTTTTGAACGCCAGCTTCAATCAAAGCTAAGTGAATCGCAAAAGTACCACTGCCAACAGCTAATGCCGAAGTTGCACCCACATAATCTTTTACGCTATTTTCAAATTCTGTAACATTTTCTCCTAATGGTGCAATCCAGTTTTTATCAAATGCATCTCGTATATACTTTTGTTCACTTCCACCCATATGTGGTCTAGATAAGAAAATTCTCTCTTCTTCCAATTTTTTCACTCCTTAATTTTTGCTGGCGTTCCTATAACTGTTGATTCTGATTTTACATCTTTAATTACTGTCGAACCTGCTCCTACAACACATTTTTTTCCAATATTTACTTGGGGTAACACTGTAGTATTTAAAGCGATGTGAGTAAATGCACCTACTTCAACACCACCTGCTAAAACAGCATTAGGCGAAATATGAACATAATCTCCAATCACATTATCATGTTCGATAACAGAACTAGTATTAACTATAGAATGAACTCCAATTGTGGTATCAGCATTGACAACCGCTAAAGGCATTACAACTGTTCCATAACCAATTGAAGCGCTAGGGCTTACACAAGCAGTCGAATGTATTAATACTGGAAATTGTTCAATTGAAATATGAGATTTAATAAAAATCTTTTCTCTAACAAAGTTGTCACCAATGGCTATAACAAAATAATAATCATTTTTATAATTATCAATGCGTTTTAAATTATCATAAATTAATTGGTGTTCTTTGTGATAATTGTTAATTGCATCATCCAGGTAACCAGCTACATAAAATTTTGCATCATTCTCTATAATATCTTTAATTACTTTAGAATGTCCGCCCATACCAATTAATAGAACTGGTTTACTCATATTAAATTCCCCTTAAATTTTTCTGTAGTAACATGATTAGGTGCAGTAATATCTTTCTTTTTTATTGTATTAACAATAGTTTTATAGATGATGTACAGGTCGAGTTTAAATGATTGGTTCTCTACGTACCATACGTCAAGCTTAAATTTTGCATCCCACGAAATAGCATTCCTACCATTAATTTGAGCCCATCCAGTTATACCCGGTTTAACATCATGACGTTTTTTTTGTTCATCGTTATATAATGGTAAGTATTCCATTAACAAAGGCCTAGGTCCTACTAAACTAATATCTCCTTTTAAAACGTTAATCAGCTGAGGTAATTCATCAATACTTGATTTTCTAATAAAAGATCCCAATGGAGTCATTCTTTGAGCATCTGGTAGTAATTCTCCATTATCATCTCTGTCATCAGTCATCGTTCTAAACTTATATATTTGGAATGGCTTTCCACCTTCACCTGGTCTTGTTTGTCTAAATAGTATTGGTTTGCCTAGCTTCTTAGCAATAAGAACTGATGCTCCTAAAGTGATAGGTGAAGATAAAATTAATCCGGTAGCACTAACCATAATATCAAATGCACGTTTAAGCATAGTCTAACACTCTTTTCTAAAAGTTTTTATTTCTATAAATTGTTTCTAAATGCTTCCATACTATTTCACTTTTGAATCGCTTAGCCACCCTTACTCTTGCATTTGTACCGAGTCGTTGTCTTAAAATTTCATTGTTCATTAGTGTTTCTGTTTTGTTAGCCATAGCTTTGTAATCTCCAATGTCAACAATAAACCCTGTTTGCTCATCATCGACAGTATCTTGAGCCCCAGTTGCATTTGAAGTTATTACTGGCACTTCTACAGCTTGCGCTTCAATACTAACGTTACCAAACCCCTCTCTATAAGTTGGGAAAAGTAAAACATCCATATGGTTATAGTAACAGACAGGTTTATTTACTTGCCCTGTAAGAATAACATCGTCATTACTTTCCAAAAAATTAAAGTATTTCTTATCTATAGAATCGTCTTCTTCAATTTCGCCTACTACCAAAAGTTTTACTAGATAACCTTTTAGCTTAAGAATTTTAAATACTTCCACTACTTCTCTGATTCCTTTATCTTTAACTATTCTTCCAACATACCCTATAACAAAGTGATTCTCTAATTGATTAGCAATAGTAACAGGAATATAATCATCGTTTTTGTTATAATCGTCTAGATTAATACCATTACTACTACCATATCCTAAAACTGAAATATTTTCTTTTTTTTCTAACCCTAAAGAAACGATTCTTTTTTTCAAACTTTCGGAGATTGCTATAACATCAGTAGCACAAAACATAGCTAACTTTTCCATAGCATAGAGAATTTTATATTTTAAACCTGTGACAGTTTCAAGACGTAAGCCTCTGACTGTGTACATTCTAACAGGTCTTCTAGTAATAAAAGCAGCTAATGTTCCAATTAGCCCGGCTTTAGGTGTTCCTGAGTTAACAATTTGAGGTTTCTCTTTAATAAATAACTTAATCATATTATATAACGATTTTATATCATTTTTTATAGAAATCTCTCTCTCCATGTTAATTACATGTACAATGTTAGAGGGATAAATCTTTTGTTCTTCCCCTTCTGATGAAACGATATGAACATCTAAACCTTTGTCTCTTAAATATTCTATTTGACCTTTCATTAGAGGAATACTTTTTGATACTGTCACTAAATGGAAGATTTTTTTATTATTCAATTTCTTCACCTACATAAATACTCTTTTTATAAGCGCCATAGTCCTTGATTTGCTTTGATTTCATCATCTTGAATAACACCTTTTATATCAAAAACAACTCCATTATCTTTAACTAAGTTTAAATACTCTTGCATATTCTTAAGATATTCTTTATGGGCTACTGCAAAAACTATCGCATCTGCTTTAGACAAATGAGATTTGTTTTCTAAACTAATGTTATAAAATTTTTCTGCTTCATTACTATCTGCTTCGACATCGTTTACATGTACGTTTAAACCATAGTCTTTTAATTCTTCAATAATATGAATAACTTTAGTATTTCTTAAATCAGGACAATTTTCTTTGAAAGTTAAACCTAAAACATTTACTATTGCACCTTGAACTTCTAATCCTTGTTTTAATAACCCTTTCACTACGTTTGAAGCAATAAATTTCGACATATCGTCATTAATTCGACGACCAGCTAGAATGACTTCTGGATGATGACCTACTTCTTGAGCTTTATGCGTTAAATAGTAAGGATCGACACCAATACAATGACCACCTACTAAACCAGGTTTAAAATTGAGGAAGTTCCATTTAGTCCCTGAAGCTCTTAACACTTCATTTGTATCAATATTCAATTTATCAAAAATAAGTGCTAATTCATTCATTAATGCTATATTGACATCACGTTGTGTATTTTCAATAACTTTAGCCGCTTCAGCTACTTTGATAGATGATGCTTTATGCACACCAGCAGTTACCACAGAGCCGTATACGTCAGCTACAATATCTAACACTTTAGGTGTCTGTCCAGAAACGACTTTTGTAATTGTTTCAAAGGTATGCACTTTATCACCTGGATTAATTCTTTCTGGAGAATAACCAACAAAGAAATCTTTTCCACAAGTTAAGCCTGATTCTCTTTCTAATACAGGTACACAGTCTTCTTCAGTAGCACCTGGATAAACAGTTGATTCATAAACAACAATCGTATCTTTAGTCAAAACTTTACCTACTGTTTCACTTGCCTTAAGAAGTGGTGTCAAATCTGGTTTGTTATTTTTATCAATCGGTGTAGGTACTGCTACAATAATAAAATCCGCTTGTTTTAAATCTTCTGCATTAGAAATGAAATTAATATTTGTTTCTTTTAAGTCTTGTGTAGTAACTTCATTTGTTCTATCATAATCTTCTTTTAATTCTTTAATCCGATTATCATTAATGTCAAAGCCTATAACCGGATATTTTTTTCCAAAAGTTACTGCTACTGGTAAACCTACATAACCTAATCCTACAACTGCTATATTTCTATTCATATTTAGCATCTCCTTTATTTATAATACTCTACATACCAATCAATAAATTTATTCACGCCATCTTGTATGGATGTTTGAGGTTTAAAATCGATGTCTCTATATAAATCATCAACATTTGCATATGTTTCTGGAACGTCTCCTGGCTGTAAATCCATATAGTTTTTCTTCGCAGGTTTTCCTAATTTATTTTCAATTGCTTCTACAAACTCCATTAAACGCACAGGACTGTTGTTTCCGATATTGTAGATTTTATACGGTGCATATGATGAACTTGGATCTGGATTGTCTCCAGACCAATCTGGATTCGGTCTAGCTGGCTTTTTAATTAAACGGCTTATAGCCTCTACAATATCATCCACATAAGTAAAATCGCGCATCATTTTGCCATGATTATACACATCAATAGTTTCATCATTAACTACAGCTTTAGTAAATTTGAATAATGCCATATCAGGTCTACCCCATGGTCCATATACTGTAAAAAATCTAAGTCCCGTAGTCGGTAGGTTATACAAATCACTGTATGTATGCGCCATCAATTCATTTGATTTTTTTGTTGCTGCATATAAACTTAACGGATGGTCGATATTATCAACTGTTTTAAACGGCTTATTTGTATTCGCACCGTAAACTGAACTTGATGAAGCATATATTAAATTATGTACTTTATGATGCCTACAGCCTTCTAGAACATTGAGAAAACCTACAATATTTGAATAGATATATGCTCTAGGATTATCAATGCTATATCTTACTCCAGCCTGTGCTGCTAAGTTAACAACTACTTCTGGTTTTTCATTACTAAAAATCTCATTAACCTTATTAGTATTTTCTAAATCAGTTTTATAAAAAGTAAAATTATCTTTACCAATTGACTTTAATCTATCTTCTTTGAGTTGAATTGAATAATAATCATTAATATTATCAATACCTACAACTTCATATCCTTGACTGATTAATTTTTTGGCTAAGTGCGAGCCAATAAAACCAGCTACTCCAGTAATCAAAACCTTCATAGTTAAACCTCCTTAATTTTTTTAGCAGGAACACCCACGTATAATTTATTTGGTTGTGTATTTTTTTAATACGGCCCCAGCACCAATAACATTGCGCCTACTTATCGTTGTGCCTCCAAGTACTCTTACTCCAGCAACAATCCATACATCATCTTCTATCACTATTTGTTTAGGAGCCACTTTGTTGCATTTTATAGATTTTAAACTATCTTCCCATGTATGATCTGATGATATAAGTGTGCAATGATTAGCAATTGATACGTTATTCCCTATGTCTATATCCCCAAATGCATCGATATATGAAAAAGAATGAATACTAACATTTTCTCCAATAGATAATCTATTAATATTTTTAATGCAAACATATTTACCTATATAAATATTATTGCCTAAAAATCTTGCGTATTTATTTAAATACATATACCTAGTCGTTAGGGCTATCTTAGAGTCACTTATTGAAAAGATAGTCCATAATAAGTCGTTCATTTTTTTGGATAACTTATTGTATGGTATTTGCATTAAATTAATTAATCTATGAGTAAGCTTCATATATTATATCCATCCTTTCCTTTTAAAGGATAATTTATAAAACATGTAAAGAATCAAAGATGGAGGCAAAAAGATTAATGAATTTAAAAATAATTCAGAATCCTTAAACCTATATTTAGGATTTAGCTTAGTGTGAATCCATGATATATCATACAGCATAAAATTAATTACTTTATCTTTTAATGTAGGTAATTGTTTATGAGCAATTTTACGATATTCACAATAATTCTCTGCTGATTTAAAATAATTAGATTTAACTTTACTACTAATACCGTCAGATTGATATTCCACGTATTTAGTACTTTTATTAGCTAAGTGACAATCATATAATTGACTAAATTCAAACCATTGATATGATGGTGGCATATGTCTTGATTTCCCATGTTGTGGAAAAGTCATATGACTTATCTCATGTGAACTAAATACATAACATTTATCATGTCTTACCTTATATTTATATCTTAGATCTACCCAATTAACTTTAGTTAATGTCGGCAATGTTTCTCCTATCACTGTTCCATCTTCATATGTATCTAATGTGATGAGTGCCTTCATATCTTTATTCTTTCTAAATTGAGTATTAAAAAACTCTACTGCATCTGAATAAAACCAATCATCACTATCTAAAACAGTAAATAATTCACCATTAGCAGCCTTTAAACCTACATTTGTAGCAATATGTTTACCACTGTTTTGTTGTTTTATATAACGAATATTAAAATGTTTTTGATTAAAACTTTTTACTACTGATTCGGTTTCATCTTGAGAGCCATCATCTACAATTAACCATTCAAAATTAAAATCTGTCTGTGCTACCAAAGATTGATATAATCTTGGTAAAGTATGCGCGCGGTTATATGTAGGTGTAAAAATTGTTAACATTATTAATTCCCCACCTTATTAATCGTACTTATAAATTCTTGTCCTTTACTAACCTGATCTTTACTTTGACCACTTAAATTATTTTTAATCTCTATTAATTTAGCACGATGTTGGCTAAGCATTTCAATTTTTGACGCAATAAACTCTGGTTTCATTTCTACAATAAATCCAGTCTGACCATCAGTGATTTGCTCATAAACCGTTTCAAAATTCGTGGCCACTACAGGTATGTTGTAATACAATGCTTCATCAATGGTATTAGATTTCCCTTCAAATCTTGAAGGATGAACTAATATATCCATTTTTTGTACAATACTTCCAGTGTTAAATCGAAAACCTAGTGGAATGACATTGTTTTCAAGTTCTTTATCCTTGATAGCATTGTCTAACCAATCTTTTAACTTTCCATCTCCAACTACATACCAGTTAAATTGGAGACCTCTTTTTTTCAATATAGTTGCCGTTTCGATAAGTAAATCTAAACCTTTGCCATTATCAAGTCTACATATCGTAGCTATGTTTAACGTTTTTGAATTAATAATAAAATTCTCATCAGGTAAGTTGGCATACAATTTAATCGGCAAACTGTTATAAAATACAAGGGGTTCTATATTAAATATATCTTTAAATATATTTGCACACATAGATGATACAGCTAACATTCCGGTCATTTTATTAAAATATTTTTGATCGATTTTATGATTTCGTTTTAAAACTCTATAATCTGTTCGTATCCAGCCTATTTTATAATCTGCATTAATATAGTCTTCTATAAAATAAACTGAATGCCCTCCTGAAACACCGATTGCATAATCATAATGTTTCTTTATTTTATTGTTTTTCCACTTGTTCTTTACCCAGAATTGCTGTTTTGCTTTAGTATTATCATGAAGATTTAATTTACTTTTCAAAACAAAAGTTAACGCTTTCCATACAAGAATTGGATGATTCAAATTTTTAAAAATAGAACGAATTAAATTGCTTTTATTTAACATTAGTACTGAAAACTTACTATCAACCGGTTTAACGTTCACATAAGAAGGTAGATACTTAGTCAATTCATCTTGTTGATTCAAAATCATTAAATCTATTTCAATGTCTGTTTCCTCTAATTCATATAATAAATTTAGCAAACTCTTTTGAGGTCCACCAAAATTAAAATTGTTAACTACAAATAAAATTTTCATATCTTACCCCTTACTCAAACAATTTGATTTTATTGATTTGCTTGAAAAGCAATTTTATCTTTTTTAATATCTTTAATTACATATGCAACCCAATACCAATTATTATGAGCTAATTGAACAAATAGTAATGGTAATATAAGCCACATTAGTTTTGGGCTATAAAATTTTAAAATCACTATTTGTACAAGTACAGTAGTAATTGCTGAAATTAAAAAAGATTTATGATGAGGTATGAGATTCTTTGTTGATAAAAAGTTGGTGAATAAAATTTGATTATTATATAAAAATCTATATAACAAAATAATTATCATAGTTATTAGACTAAATAATCTATAGTTTGCCCCTATAATTTCTAAAATATAATTACCTAACAGTAAAAATAAAATAAAGGAGACTATATTAAACACATAACTTGTAATAATAGCTTTTCTAAATAATTTGATTAGCTCATTATATTTATTTTTAACTCTAAAATAGTTAAATTTTGAAAGATAGGTATTATAATATGAGTTAGAAAGCATTAATATTAAAGTTACTATCTGATTAATAAAACCAAATCTCCCTGAAACTTCTAAAGATAAGAAATAAGAGCTTAAAATAATAGGGAAATTAATAATTAAATAGTTTGATAAAGATATAGAGCCCGTTCGTAATGTATTAGGAATAATTGCTCCAAATATTTCTTTGTCATATTTAACTTTAAGTTGATGTTTTGTCTTTTTAGTTTCATTTGAGTAATTATAATAACTAATGGATTGCATTAATCTATTAACAATAACAGAAATAAAATATGCTACAGAAACCCCAATCAGTCCAAAACCAAGTATGAGTAAAATAATAGATAAGATGAGTTGAGTTAATTTAGTTACAACTAAGATTTGATTGTATGTTTTGATTGCTCCAATGCCTTTTAGGATCGAGTTCCAATATGAGTAACTAATGTTTAAAACAATTGAAAGCATGTAAAAAACCCATGCAATCAACATAATTTTAATATCAATTTGATTATCATTGATACTAAACATATACCACGTGCCAAATGTACTAAATAATAAAAATATGATTGTTCCCATTGAAGTGTATATAAACCTAACTGTTGATAAGACTCTAGCAAAGTAAGGAATATTCATTTGTGAATCTTTACTTGTCGCTAGTTCATATCCTTTGCTTTTAATACTTTGCGCACCAGACCATAAGTAACTCACATTTCGAGAAATAATCGTTTGAAAACCGAAGTCTATTAACATTGCTAATCCATAAAGCGATGTAAACGTATACCATAAACCTAGTTCTATAGTATTTAAATATCTGACGATTACTGGGAGTAATATGATATTAATACCTTGAACCATTAATAAACTTAAATAACTCCAAGCAACATCTTTTCTACCTATATTCATAATTTACTCCTTTTTATAACTTACTTTATTATTTAAATAAGCAATAAGTAATAGAATTAATATAAAGTTAGTAAAGAAAGAAATAAGTATCGTCGCGTTTGACATAAAGAATAGTGAAAATTTTAGACAAAAATAAGATAAAATATATAAACTAAACACCGATTTTGTGTTAAATATCATTCTGTCTAAGTACATGATAATTAAAATTCCTATTACAGATAGGATAGGAGCTAATATTGGACCAAAGTATAAATATCCTTGACCTATCATTGGTATAATTTGGTCATTCAATCCTGTTGATTTATAAAACATATTATTAAATAAAGTTAAAGCACTGTGACGGTCTTGAAAAAAACCGTTAATAAATACGACCGAATGTGTTAAATCGCTCATAATCGAACTCAAATCAAACGATTTAAATACGAACGCTTCTTCTAATGCATGTCCAACATTTGTTAAACCAGAAAAGTAAATCTGAATGTCAGTATTAAAGTTTTCTAACGGTCCTGCTGAATGGTAAAGTGAATGTGTTGAAACTGACATATTAGTTTGTTGTTTTAATACAGTAGAAATAATTATTACTAGTACACTCAAAATAGCCGATGCACCTAATATCAATTTTCTATAGTTTTTATACAATACTAGAATTGTAAACAAACCAGTAACTAATGGAATAATTATACTTGATCGACTTGTACCGGTTATAAATGATGCTGAAACAATAATGACAGCTATAGATAAAAAAAGATAAATAATATTCGGTCTTTTTTCGTAAAATCTATAAATAATATTTAGAATCCCTACAGTAAAAACAATTTGGGCTAATTGTATAAACAATGCAAATAACGTCACATCTTCATTTACAGAATCAGATTTAAGTTGACTAGCAGACCAAATAAATGAATATCTTTCTAAAACTGACGGCTGCGTTAGAATAATTAATATAGCAAATCCAACGAACAACCAACCAAATATATTTGATTTAGCTTTAATGCTTTGAATTTTAAATTTATCTGAGTAAAAATATTTATGAAAAACTCCAAAAGTAACAAAAACTGCAACCATCTCATAAACCATGAGATTTACAGAATTTTTTTCAATTTCTAATGGCACATTTGAACCAATTTGAAGGTTAGTGCCATACAGTGCCATTAGTAGAGGTGAGATTATATATCTCAGTAACGTTGTAAAATTAAATATTGTTATCCCTAAATTACTAAACATGTATTTACTAAATGAAGGGATGAATATAAATAAAATTAAATATACAAATGGAACTAAAACTAAGTTTCCTGGCACATTTTTGACGCTGATCATATCTAATATGATTGCAACAATAGATAAAGATACCACAACAATTCTATAAAATAGTGTCATTTTAAAACTTCCTGTTAGCTAAATTTAATAAAGCATCTCTTATTTTTTCCGTATTGATAAGTAAATCTTTAATTGTAGAGTCTAGCTCTTCTTGAGAAATAAATGAAGTTTTTCCTATATATATTTTTTGATAAACCTGTTCAGGATGTACTTCATTTTCATTGAGTAACTCTTCATAGAGCTTTTCACCAGGTCTTATTCCCGAGAATTTAATACCTATTTCTTCTTCACTCTTACCACTTAACCGTATTAGGTTTCGTGCTAAGTCGACTATTTTTACAGGTTCACCCATATCTAAAACAAAAACCTCTCCTCCATGTGCTAATGCACCAGCTTGTAGTACTAATCTTGAAGCTTCAGGTATAGTCATAAAGTATCTTGTCATATCAGGATGTGTAACAGTAACTGGCCCCCCTGCTTCAATTTGCTTCTTAAATAATGGGATAACAGAACCACGCGACCCAAGTACATTTCCAAATCTTACTGCAACGAAATCAGTTTTACCATCTTCATCATTTAGACTTTGGATAATCATTTCAGCAACACGTTTAGAGGCTCCCATCACATTTGGTGGGTTCACAGCTTTATCAGTAGAAATCATTACAAACTTTTGAACTTCTGCACTTTTAGCTGCTCTAGCTACATTTTGTGTCCCTATAACATTGTTATTAAAAGCTTCTTCAGGATTATATTCCATTAACGGAACATGTTTGTGAGCAGCTGCATGATAAACCGCATACGGTTTATACTGTTTCATTATCTTCTCAATACGGTCTTTATTCTGCACATCGGCGATAACTGGTATAATATCTATTTTATCTTTATAAATATTAGATAATTCCTGGTTAATTAAATAGATACTATTTTCTCCATGCCCTAGTAAGACAATTCTATCAGGTTCAAATTTGCATACTTGTCTACAAATTTCAGAACCGATTGAACCACCCGCACCGGTAACTAAAATGGTTTTATGAGTTAATTCTTTAGAAATCATCGCCATATCTAATTCAACTGGTTCTCGTCCAAGTAAATCTTCTACTTCAACTCTTTTGAGTTGATTTACTTCCAACTCTCCTGATAACACATCTTCTATGCTCGGCATCTTAAATAATTCAATCCCTATACTATTACAGATATCATTAATTTCTTTATATCTTGAGGGGTTCAATGTTGGAATAGCAATTATAATTCGTTTGATTTTATACTTATTTGCAAGGTTAGGAATATCTTCAATTGTCCCTTGAACTTTGACGCCCTCAGCAATAACTAATTTTCTTTTATCTGGATCATCATCAACTGCTAAAACAGGCTCAAGCCCCATGTCACTTCGTAGCATTTGTCTTATTAATAGAGAGCCACCTCTACCGGCGCCAACAATTAACGTCGGTCTTTTCTTAGGTTTATTGCCATTTGTTAAGAATCTTCTACTTACTCTCCAAAAAATTCTAGAACCACCTATTAATATTAAATGCATCATCCATGTGATTAAATACAATCTTAAAAATGATGGGCGTCCTGTAAAAATAGGAACAATTAGAACTGTAGCTAATATAGAACATGTTACAGATTCTACAATAAGGAAAAGCTCGTCCACACTAGCATATTCCCAGGCACGGTGATAAAGATTAAACAGATATGCAAAAACATGATGTGACACGAGCAACACGATAGCAGAAACAATCAAAATATCTATTGAATAGCCTTTAAAATAAGGTTCCAAGATTTCATAACACATAAACACTGAAAAGAAGACAATTAAAGAATCTATAATCAATAAAATAATCAGACGTTTTCTTGCATTTAGTTTGTCCACGTCTTAATCCCTCACATTCTCAAAATACTAAAATAGTCCAAAAAACTTCTTATTTTTGTAATTCTGAGTTGGTTGTTTTTTAGCTATATCTGTATTGTTAACTACAGATTCGGCATTCTTCAAAAAGCTTTCTAAATCTTTTTCAAATTTATTTAATTTTTTATCCTTAAATAAACTATTCATCTTAAACGGCCTAATTTCACTATGATGTGCATCTGAAGCTATAAAATGTGTTAAATTATTCTCAAGCATCTGAATTGATAACTTCTGAATTTTTTTACCATTTTCACCTAAAAGTGATGATGTCGTTAATTGACTTAAAGCACCTGCTTTAACCAATTGATATAACTTATCCAAATCTTGAGAAATGCCCTTATTTCTTTCTGGATGCGCAATAATTGGTACATACCCTTTTGATAATAATTCGTAAAACAATCTTTCAGTATAATGTGGAACACCACCTGAAGGAAGCTCTATTAATAAATATTTTGAGTTGTTTAAGCTTAATATACTGCCATCTTCCAAGCCTGGAAGAATTTGATCAGTGATTCTAATTTCTTGTCCAGGATACATTTTGATGCCTATTTCCTGAACTTCATTCATAGACAGTAACTCTTCAACTTTCGAAAGCACTTGTTGTTTGTCATTATCATAAGCAGAACTTAAGTGGTGAGGTGTCGCGATAATTTCGGTTACACCCTCAGATTTAGCTTGTTTTAATAAATTAAGCATCTCTTCCCTACTCTTCGGGCCATCATCGACATTAATAAGTATGTGATTGTGGATATCTATCATAACTATTCATCTTCTCCATAATAAGAATAATAACTTGAAGATTTATCTTTAGGTGTTTTATTTAAAACTGCTCCAATTACTTTACCACCAGCTTTATCAATTAAAGATTTTGCTCTTTTCACTTCATTTTTATTATTATCCTCAGAATCAATAACTATGATTGTATCTCCCACGTATTGAATAAACACTTGTGCATCAGTTACGGTATTAACCGGTGGTGTATCAATTAAAACAAAGTCATATCTTTGAACTAACTCATTATAAATTTCATAAAATCTTTCAGAATCGATTAATTCAGACGGATTAGGTGGAATGGGACCAGAGGTTAACAAGTCTAAATTATTCACTCTTGTAGTTCTAATTGCCTTATCATAATCAGACTTACCTATAATTAAATTTGATAATCCATCATAATTTGCTTCTTCAAATAAATAATTTTGAGTCGGTTTTCTCATATCTCCATCAATAATTAATGTTTTATATCCTGCTTGTGCATATGTTGTAGCTATATTTGCCGAAACGACACTTTTACCTGCAGCGGACTTTTCTGAAGTAACTATAATACTAGTAATTTCATCATTAGCTCTTGAAAACATTATGTTGGACCTTATACCTCTAAATTTCTCACTAATAATTGACTTCGGTTTATCATTAACAAAAAGTGGATTTTCAAGTTTTTTTCTTTTCTTAGCCATCGTCGTTCTCCTTTATTTAATTTTTTGTATTGAACCTAAAACTGGAATACCTAGTTCTTTTTCTACGTCTTCTTCAGTTCTAATACGTTTATCAAAAATTTCTTTAAATGTAATAATTAAAATCGCAACGATTAGTCCTAAAATCAATCCCGCTAGTAAATTCATCATTGTTCTTGGAGATACCTTTTCAGCTGTACCATCTGCTTTTGATAACACAGAAACATTATCTACACTCATAATATCTGGCACATCTTTGCTAAATACTTTTGCAACATCATTAGCTATTTTTTCAGATTTTTTTTTATTTTTACTTTTCACGCCAACATTTAGTAGTTGAGAGTCCGCTTCAGTATTGACGGTTATCATTTTTGATAATTTTTCTGAAGAATACTTTTTATTCTTTTTTGAAACATCGTCTAAAATTCTAGGACTAGTGATAATTTCCGCATATGTATTAACTAATTGAATATTACTTTGGACTTCTTGCGCCATCATTTTCGATTCTTTTTCTTTCTGACTAACTAATATCTGTGTCGTTGCTTCATATTTAGGTTTAAACACTAAGAACGTTAATAAAGTGCTTATTAGTATGAAAATTATTGGAATGATGACTAAGAGTTTCCAATTCTTTTTAATAATCTCCCATATTTTTGTTAAATCTACTGAATTTTCCATATTTCCCTCCAAAAATGCAATTAATTTATCTATTAAAGTTGATGGTGGTTAACAAAATAACACCTTAATTAACAAATATTTATCATAAGTTAAAATGTAATGTTTAAATTTCTGTTAATTTTTTACATTATCAACCTATTTAATTCATAATAAACCTCTTTTTAGAATTTGCTTTTAATTTAATGTAAAAAGCATGTAAATTTTTGTAGTATTACAATATAAAAGATTATTTGTGTAAAGGTTTTCACAAAATAGCCCAATTAATCAAAAAAGATTAACTCGGCTTATTGATGACATTATATAATACTTTAAAAAAGTTTTGTATAAGGAAAAGTTAATTTATTTATTATTTCTGCTATTAGAAAAGCTTGGAAGATTATACTTTTCCTATAATTCTGCATTTGACATACTATGCTTTTTAATTTGATTACGCTTGATGCGTTTAAGCCCTATTAATCCTGCTGTGACAGTCGCTCCTACAACTGAAACGCCGATAAAAATGTTCTTAGACTTACGTCGTCTACCACTCTCACTCTCTTTGAAAGCTAAATGCGCCATTTTGTTTTTAAAGATATTCATAACCATTTTATGCGCTTTCGCCTGCGGAATTCAAAACGTGCATTTCCGCCATTATTAGCATGAGCTAAACCTCCACCAACTATTCTGTATACTACCATTTCATCTGTTGAATCCCTTTCATCACGTTGCATTTTTAAAATAAATTTATTTATCAAAGGTAAGTTCATATTGAATTCTTGTTCATTCATCGTACCTTTAACTAAATGTAAGGTTATATTGTTAATAAATTTTGCATACTCTTTTGTCACATCATTAATTTGTATGACTTTTTAGTATATCAAAACGCGTAATGGCACGTACATCTTTAATTTCTGGTTGCTTTGCCTTCGCTGAAGACGATCGATGAGCAGATGGCCCTTCTTTTTTCTTAGCTACGTTCTACTCTTCATCAAGTGCCCTTTGAGCACTATCTTCAAAAGTAATACGATCCATCGATATTTCTGGAACAATACGTTGTTCATGAGATACCATATTATGAATTAAACTATTCATTAATGGATATACCATCTCTTTCGGCACATTTGAAATCAATTGTACCCAATAACGGCTGACTATAATAGGTATGATTGGTAAATCGAGCATGGGTAGTGGTTTATCTAAAACTTGAGCAGTTCTTAGGATTAATTCCTTATAGTTCATTGTTTCAGGCCCACTGATATCGATGGCTTCATTTTCTGTTGGAGAACAATCAACCATTGCTACTAAACCATTTATCACATCTTCAATCGCTACAGGAGAAATTCTGTTATAAGCCCAACTAGGTAAAATCATTGCTGGCAAACGTTCAACTAAACGTTTAAGAATAGGATAAGAACTACCTTTAGCCCCAATAATCAAACCAGCGCGTAATGTACTTACAGGTATTCCTTAATCTCCAAGGATTTTTTCACATTCGAGACGACTTCTTAAATGAGCTGACAATCGATCAACAATTGGTATAAGGCCCCTCATAAACACGATATGTTTAACTCCTTGTTGTTTTGCAACTCGTGCAAAGTTATCTGCTAACAATGCATCCATATCTTCAAAATTAGCTTGAGTTAGTTTAGCTGAAGGCATCTTTGAGTGAACTAAATAAATAGCCGTATCAATCCCTTCCATAACCTTGGTAATTTCATCTAAATCGAATAAGTCAGCAGCTTTCCATGTCACATTTTGCTCATTGTCCTTGTTACTTATATTTCTAGAAATTGCAATAATTTCGTGTTCTTTTTTTAATTTATCCTTAAGGTGACCACCAATATATCCCGATGCACCAGTTAATAATATTTTAGACATTTGTTACACCCCTAGTTTACATACTTATTCACCATAGAGTCGTTTTTAAATAAAGACTATATTTAATCTAGCTTATCTCTACCTAACCTCCTCATATACCACTTTATTTACCCGAAAATAAAAAAATAAGACAAGATCTTAACAGACCTTGTCTTAACTATTTGATGCTCACTTTAGTAGTCAAGTTGTCAATCTTAGTATTCAATGTTTGGTGCTTGGTTAACATGATTTTGGTATTTTTTGAAACCATAAAATGCTGCACCAGCTAATGCAAAAATAATTGCAAATTTTTTCATCTTATAACACTCCTTTCTAAGATGATATATTATGAACATCTAACTTGTTCAATAGTTAATTACTATTATACACGTTTTATAGATATTTTTAAAAACTTGAATTTCAAAATAACGTAATTTTTTCATATTTTCTAATACTTATTATTCACTTTTATGATAAGGACACTAAGTCTACACATTTTGATTTAAGATATTTTCCTTTTAACAATCACCTTAAATTCTTAAATTTAGTGACGCTAATCATTGAGATATTTATCTGTCTTTACCAGAATCATCTACTTCTTTAATCGCTTAATGAATCGCATCTGAAAATCGATACATTACCGGCGATGACCAATTACTTTTATCTTTCCTTGACTGATGTGATAAGTTCTCATTCACAAACATTGATTTTCTTAAAGCCGTTGTTAGTTCAAGTTGTACACCTTTACTTTTAAGGTCTCTATTAATAAAATTCTTTTTTAAATCTCCCCCTAAATAAGAAGGTGCATTTTTCACTACAAAATGGTGACGCGTCAGTTGTTGTTTAAGTGCATCTTTGAGAGATACATATAAGCCACCAATATAAACAATAGGACGACTCCCTTTAGCACCATGAATTGACACTGCAAAATCTTTTGACTTTACCATATTAAGAAGTTGCGGATCGTTATATAATGTCCTGAAGTAACATGTAAACCTTCAACATGGTGTTTTCTTAACACTGTAAATGAGTAATAATCATAATGATGATGGTTGGAAATATATTTTGTTAGTTCTGTTGTTCCTGCTTCTAAATTACCACCATGAGGAGCAATAATAAGCACATGACTACCAACTTTTTTTATTTCTTTTTTCCAATCTACACCTTGTGTTATGTGCATCAACAATTGAGTCATTGATTTAAAATAATCTTTATGATGGATATCCTCTTGTACTGTATCGGACGATTCTAAATTGACATATGATGACCCTTCTTTGTCTGTATTAAGATTGAAACCTGGAATTAAATGCGAAAATAAATGACGGTGACTGGAGATTTCATTAGTAGGTTCTTCATTTGAATGTACATATTCATATCCGCTTCCAATTCCTATGAATGTTATTAAACTAGCAATAATCAACAATGATTTCTTTTTTCTAGAGGAACTCAGTGATTGTTTATCTTTCAAATCAAACAGTTCCCTTCTTACTTATTAATGAATTTGATAGCTATTTTTTAAATAGAGTTAAGGGGACAATCGTACATATGATACTTAAAATCTAACGACTATACGTAACATCTCTCTATTCTATCTTTATTAATATAAAAAATAATAAGGGCTAACGGAATCATCCTTTAGCCCTATTATGACAACTATAACAATATTGTTAGGTTTCAAAAATATTAAATTGGTAGTAATTCATTTTAATAAAAATTATTTACTCGAATACGTATTGCGTATGCCAGCATATAATCCATTAATAAATGAGTACATTTTAGATGTCCAATTTTTCTCATTTGTACGATTTTTAGTGCTTATATCACCATTCGTAAAGAAAGCTTTTCTTAATGCAGTTGTTAATTCTAACTGAACGCCAATGTTATTATCTTCTCTATTAATAAAGTTATTATTATTTTGTCCTCCAAGATATTCAGGTGGTACTTTTACAGTAAATCCACGTCCAACAAGTTGCTTCTCTATTTCATTTCTTAAATCTGAACGAGGTCCACCAAGGTAGACAATCTCCTCACTACCTGATGCTCCGTGAATCGAAACAGTGGCAGTGCGATTTTTAATCATTTAATTTAATGTTGGATCATCATAATGCGTAGAAGTGACATGTAATTCAGAGTTGTTTTTAGGTTGAATTCCTTCAAATGAATAATAATCATAATTACCTTTATTGGCTAATGCTTTAGTTAATTCTGTTGTGCCTTGTTCAATACTTCCGCCATACGGAGCCCACAATAAGCACTTGATTTCCAGTATCTTTAGTACCTTTTCTCCAATCTACACCTTCAGTTGTTTCTTTTTCTAATTGCGTCATTGATTGGTATTTATCTGTTTTACGTTCTGCAGGTGCCACACCTACTAATTCTTTACTACTATCAATTTTAGAAGTTGTTTGCGTTGAAAGTTGCTTTGCTTTAGTTGTTGTTGTATTAATTTGAGTCGATGAAGTAGGTTGAGTCTTTGTCTTAGAGGGTTGAACGGTTTTAGGTCGTGTTGATGTTGACGTAGATTTTATCTTGCTTGGTTTTGTAGTACTTTTCTTAACTGAAGTTGTACGACTTTTCGTTGGTTGTTGCGATTTTGTTGATGCTTTCGCTTTAGAGATTGGCGACACAGTAATTATTTTATGAGAAGTTGTACGTTTCACAGAAGTAGGTGTTGTTTTAGAACGTGTTGATGTTGATGAAATCTTGCGAGTGGTAGGCAGAGTCTTAGTTGCTGTGCGAGTTTTATTTAAAGTTGTGGGTTTCTTAGTCGTTGTGGCTTTTTTCGTTGATTGAGTTGTAGGTGACTTAACTCTTTTCGTTGATATTGTTCTAGATTTAACAGTTGTCGATTTAACTGAACGTTTAACAGTGTGCGTCGTCTTCTTAGTTGGCGATGACGTAGTTACATGTGTTTGTTGTGTTTTCGTACTTGCATCAGCATACTGATTTAATGAACCTATTGTCCCTATTCCAATAAATACAGTAACGAAGCTTAGCGTCACTTTCTTCATCGAAAAGAAACGTGAACTACTTTTAACTTTCATATCATTTCCCCTTATGAATTATTAATATAAAAACTATACTAACTCATTTATGAAAAAAATCAACAGTTTTTTATTAAGTTGTGAGACACTATTTAATTTTTTACATAATATTAATGATGTTGGAATATTGATGTCACTCATCATTTACACTAAAGAGATATTTTATAAACATTAATAAAGAGCCGATACTTTGAGTATCGACTCTTTGTTAGTCTTCTTTCAAATGTTCAATTGTTTTAAATCCTTCGCGATAATTAGCTAATTCTTCCATTATGGCATACCAATCGTTTCCTACTTTTTGTTGGGTATGTTGAATCAATTCATCTTGAGCTTTATTCAGTTTAAGAATCAGTGTATTCCCTCTTTCTGTAGGGTACAACTTTTTCACACGTCGATCCTTTTCTGAGGTTTGTTCAATAATTAAGCCCTCTTCTTTCAATTTACGTAAAGTCCCATGAGATCCTTGTTTCGAAATTTCTAATGTGATTAAAAGTTCTTTAATTGTAATGCCTGGCAATTTATTGATAAAAAATAAAAAACGATGGTGCTGACGACTCATTCCGTATTGTTCAATAATTTCATCAGCAGTAGTAATAAAAGTCTTATATGCGAAGTAAAACAACATATGTTCATAATCATTTTTATTCTTTGACATATGACACTTTCCTTTTCCGTTCAATACTGTCATTATAATAAACTTTCTACTATTAGTCATCCATTTCAGAAAGGTTTCACTTTTAAATTAGGTCAAGTTAATTGACTTTATTTTCAAATAGGTATATGATCGTAAATGTAATATCAATAAAAAGATAAAGGTGGAGTTAGACTATGAAACAACGCGTAGGACAATATTTAATGGACGCGGTATATGTGGCAGGTGCCGACAAAGTTTTCGGTGTACCAGGCGATTTTAACCTACCCTTTTTAGACGATATAATTTCACATGATCATATCGAATGGATCGGAAATACTAACGAATTAAACGCAAGTTATGCCACTGATGGTTATGCACGTGTCAATGGGATAGGTGCTATGGTTACTACATTCGGAGTTGGAGAACTAAGTGCAGTTAATGGAATTGCTGGTTCTTATGCTGAAAGAGTCCCTGTTATTGCGATTACTGGTGCACCGACTCGTGCTGTTGAAAAAGCAGGCAAATTTGTTCACCATTCACTTGGCGAAGGTTCATTTGATGATTATAGAAAAATGTTTGAACCCATTACTACAGCTCAAGCCTATATCACAACTGAAAATGCTACAATAGAAATTCCAAGAGTAATCAATGCAGCACTTGCTGAACGTCGACCTGTGCATATTCACTTACCTATTGATGTAGCACTAGCAGAAATAGAAGTTTCTGAATCATTTAAACCAGAAGAAAAACAACATGAAGATGTTCAACAATATGGAGATATGTTAGAAGAAAAATTAAAAACAGCTTCTCAACCACTCATTATTACAGGTCATGAGATTAATAGCTTTATGTTGCATAAGGAACTTGAAACTTTCGTTAATCAAACAAACATTCCAGTGGCGCAATTATCATTGGGGAAAGGTGCTTTTAACGAAGAAAACCCACACTATATAGGTATATTTGATGGCGAAATTGCCGAACCTCACATTAAAGATTATGTTAACCAAAGTGATGTCATTTTAAATATTGGTGCTAAATTAACTGACTCAGCAACAGCTGGATTCTCATACAATTTTGATATTGACGACGTTATCATGATTAATCACAAACAATTTAAAATAAATGATACAGTCGTTAACGATATCTCACTACCGGATATGTTAAATGGATTAAAGGATGGAATTCATTACATTAATGAAAATGATTATCCTCAATATCAAAGACCGCAAGCACATAACTATGAATTAAATGATAAACCTCTAACTCAAGAAACATACTTTAATATGATGCAAGATTTCTTACAACTTGATGATGTTCTACTTGCAGAGCAAGGTACATCATTCTTTGGTGCATATGATTTAGCGCTATATAAAGACAACACATTTATTGGTCAGCCATTATGGGGTTCAATTGGTTACACTCTACCTGCAACTTTAGGTACACAAATTGCCAATCCAAAACGTAGAAATGTCTTACTCATTGGTGATGGTTCATTACAATTAACAGTTCAATCACTATCAACAATTATTCGTCAAAATTTAAAACCAGTTATTTTCGTTATTAATAATGATGGTTATACGGTTGAAAGAATGATTCATGGGATGAAAGAACCTTATAATGATATTCGCATGTGGAATTACAAAGCGTTACCTTCTGTTTTCGGCGGAGATCATGTAGAAATTCACGATGTAAATACTTCAGAAGAGTTAATGCATGCATTTGAATCTATTAAATCTAATAATGATTGCATGCGCTTTGTAGAAGTAAAAATGGATGTTAAAGACGCCCCTGCTAAATTAAATAATATCGCTAAAGCATTCGCGTCACAAAATAAATAATTATTTCAAAAAGATTCCATTTAAATGATTATGTCACTTAAATGGAATTTTTATTTATGAATTTTATCTAGTTTGAATTGGTTTAGCAGGTATACCTACCACAGTAGCACCTTCTGGAACATCTTCTATAACTAAACTCATAGCTCCAATTGTAGCATTATTACCTACTTTTATGCCTCCTGCTATGGTGGCATTAGCGCCTATAAGAACATTATCACCTATAACTGGCGTACCATGCTTACCTCTTCCCCCAACAGTTACATTTTGTAGTAATTTACAATTTTTTCCAATAACAGCTTTTTCGTGTATCACGCATCCTAAACCACTATGAGCAAATTTTGTACCTTGCCCAATCTGAACTGATCTAGGTATATCTGTGGCAAATATCAATCGATTTAACTGCTGCATAAATCTAGGAACGAAAGGCACATTCTTAGAGTATAATTTGGTCATTAAAAAAACAGATTTATTCATTAGTGACATATTCTCATTCCTCTACAGTATATTTTCAACTACACTTTATCGTATTCATTTAAAATTTACCTTAAAGTTATATCGAGTTTCAAATTTATTTCTATTATAAAAATTTACACACCAAACTAATTAATATCTTCTAAAATTTGTTCTCCCTCATCTTGTTTGACAAGTCTTCCTCTCACAAACTTTATGATTATTTCAATAAATACTGATCTAAAAACAATTATCTTAGAATTCATATTTCAGTTTCGCGTGAAACACTTTAGTATTATTTACCACTGAAATCTGTATTTTATTTTCAAGTCTGAATAAATTGACTATGTTAAAAACTTTTATCATCTAAAAATTGTGGGTCAATCACTGATTGAGTGATATCTCGTAATCGTTTTTTAGTCATATTCATACCATTAATATAACGTCGACCATGTTTTTGAATTTCTTTGTCTGTATAATCATTTAACAATTTTACTTTAAATTTAGTTTTAGAATGTTTATTGTAAGGATTTGCTAACTCATAATGATTAACCATGCTTCTCCATTTCACATTTTGAACATGTACACCTGTAGGTTTTTTTACTAGCTGAAAATCTATACGTCCCAAAAGGTCATTACTTTCATTTCCTGTTGATTGACCATTCAAGAAATTGCCTAACGAATAAGCGACAAGTGTTTGATTTCCCTCTTTTCCTTTAACCCATTTAACTGACTCAATCACATGCGGGTGCGTGCCAAACACCACATCTACCCCAGCATCTGCAAAAATTTGCGCATACTTTTTTTGAGTAGGATTAGGTTGATGGCTTCCTTCATTTCCCCAATGCGCGCAAACAAAGACTACATCGGATTGTTGCTTAGCTCTTTTAACATCTTTTTTATCTTACTTTCATTAAAGGTGTTTACGGTGTAGTTATTAGTAGTCATATTATTTAAACCAAATGTATAGCTTAATAAAGCAATTTTGACCCCATTAACTGTCATAGTTGGAACCTTGTTTGTTCCTTTGTAGATAAATAAACGCCCGTAAATAAAACTTTATTTCTAAATTTATCCCAAGTATGAATATGATTTTTAACGCCTTCTTCTCCCTGATTCAAATGCATGATTATTAGCACCATTCACAAAGTTAAAACCTGTATCCACTAAGTCATGTGCAATACTACTAGGTGTATTGAAATTTCTAAAACCTGAATATGGTCGGTCATCACCACCTAAAGGGGACTCTTGATTAACAAAAGCAACATCAGCTTTCTGGATATCCGTTTTAATAGGTTGATACATGGGTTTAAAATTATAGCTATTCTCACCTGTTTGAGCATCTTCATAAAATTCTGGATGAATCAAGTTATCTCCCACTGCAACGACGTTCACTGTTTGACTTAAATTTTTATTACTCCCATAATTTTGATTAAACGAACATCCACCAATAATCAACAAAACCAAAAATAATAAGATTGAATAAACATAATATTTAAACACTGCTATCACTCCGTTGAGTTAAGTTCCCTTAATATAACTATTTATCCCAATCATATCTTTATTTATATTTTTTAAAAAAGTAAAATTTTATTTTTTAGTTTCTTAAAAACATTTATTCACTCAATAATATTAATAAATTATGAAATCAAGAGTAATATAATGTATGAAAATATAATAGCCTCAAATCTTAAAATAACATGGGTAAGACGAAAGAGCTTATGATTTTAGAACACTGTTGCTTAGTGTCATAAATAAAAGCTTTATATCTTACCCTTTTCATTAAAAATTTTTTATTCTACAAACCATTCAATAGCTCTTTTTATCGCCTTATCCCAATAGGCATAGTTGTGCTCGCCTGAGCTATCTTCAAATGTATACGGTATTTTCTTTTCATCTAAATTACGAATGAATTCTATATTATCTTCGTAAAGGAAGTCTTCTTTACCACACATTATAAGTAATTTAGGAATTTCTACTTGATTTTCAACCGCTTTATTAAGCAGATGATATGTATCTAGTTCTGTTCCATTAATATTAGTGTTTTCGCCTGTAATAGATTGGGCTGAAAAATCAATCCAGTCTAAATCTATAAAATGTTGGGCCTGGAATACAGCAGAAAGTGGCGCAGCTTTAGCAAATTTATCACTTTGAGTAAGCGCAAATTTAATAGTGCCATAGCCTCCCATTGAGTGACCAGCAATAAAATTGTCTTCTCTATTTTTTGATAGTGGAAAAATTTGATGCACATATTCATAAATTTCAAGAATATAATCATAGTAACTATGACCATACGCCATATTGGAATAACCGCTATGATTAACATTAGGCATGATAATAGCGAGTTGATGCTCATTCGCATAACGTTCAATACTGGTATATCTTACGTACGTTGTTTCATCACTAGATAAACCATGCAATAGTAAGAGCGATTTAAGTTGTTTAGAAGGTTTTGAACTATCAAAATACGTAGCATCTTCTGGTAAGATGACCGTTAAATTTTGATGCATACCTATCGTTGGTGAACTATAATTTAATGTCATTAAAGCCATATTGCTTCACTCCTTTATAGTGTTACCTCTTATTTTACCTTTACTCTTTATTTTTTCATAGAAAAAACCGAGCTTAGTATGCTTGGGCTAATGACTAAAATTCGAGTTAATCATTTTTGTTTTTTCGTCTGTTTCTGTAGAGAAATAACAATCCTAGAAGCGCTAGCAAACCGCCAAATAGTGTACCATTATGAGCTATGTCGTTACTATCACCAGTATCAGGAAGATTTTGTCTATGATTTTGATTGTGATGTGCTTGCTCACCATGATTTCGTACTGATTGTTGAGAGTTTGGAGTATGATTATCATGATGTGGCGTTACTCCTATTGAATCGGAATCACTTTCTGAGTCTGAGTCGCTGTCCGATTCTGAACCACTTTCTGAATCAGAGTCACTGGCTGAATCATAATCACTGTCGGAATCTGAACTACTATCTGAGCCTGAATCACTACCAGGGTCTAAATCTCCATCTGCCGAACCACCAGTAGGTTTAACGATATTTTCGTTATCCCAATAGAATTGACGTACCACGCCATCAGCAGTTTCATTTGTTTCGGATACTCTTGTTTTTACATTCTGTCCACTTTCAGCCTCTTACTTACCTTCAACTTGAATGATATATGCATTATCGATATCGCCAAACTGAATATTTACTGAATGATTATCATTATAAGTAATCCATCCGTTGAAATCGTTAGTTACATCGACAAGGTTTAAACTATTGAATTATATAAATCATGTTGCATAGGATTAACATATACCCTCTGTTTTAAATCATTACTACCTGAATGAAGATCAACATCAGTAATAAATGAACTTATATTAGGACCATTGTCATCAGAAATACCTTGTACAGGAGAATCATAATTAATATTTAATGTCTCTGAATAGTCTTTTCCAGCTACATTAAAGGAACTATAATAATTACCACTATTAGGTGTAGTCTTTCTATCGGTAAAAATTGGTAGCCTAAAATTACCTTTAATATTATTTCTATCATTCACATAATTAGTAAAGGTGTATTTCACTATTTTACTATTAACATCATATACACCGGTAGCTACTACGTCCCCGTCTGCGTTAGTTAATGGCTTTAATTTCATTAAATTACCTAACTTTTCATAGTTTACATCACCATTGACCGTTACATGTTCTGGATATTGTACGGTAAAATAGTCTCCTTCTTTAACTTTACCATTCACAGTAAAATCTGCATTTAGATTTGAATAACCACTTTGGTTAGGATCAAATGTTTTGTTTGTTACATTAAAATTATCAATATTAACTTGATTGTTAACATGAGCTCCTTGTTGTTCAGTCTCAGCACTATTAGTTGCTGAAGTATTCACTGGATGCGCAAATCTAGAAATTGTTCTAGGTGTGGCTTGTACTTCTTTAGTTTCACTTTGATTTGCATTATCATTCGATGGTGAATTTAAAAGTGTTCTTGTAAATGTGCTTGCTTTTAATTCATTTGGCATTTCTATATTTTTTTCAGATTTTAATACTGATGTATTTAATGATGTAGCATCTTGTGGTGTTAAAGTATGTGGTAATTGGTCCTTTGATTTTTGATGTTGTTCTGAAGTTAAACGTGGCTGTAGTGAAGATGAATTCGTTGATGAGAGTCGAGGACTTGAGATAATATCTCTTGGTTCTTAGGTGATTCAATTGATTCCTTATCTTTTATTAAATCGTCATTTTTAAATAAATCTGTATTATCAGAAAGCGGTTCTGAATCATTATCTGATATAGTTGTTGCACTATTGTGAGTTAGGGTTGTCTCATTTACTTTCTTGTCGTCGTTATCTGTTTCAGTCGCTTTATCTTGAATCGCTATTACCATATTATTCCGAAGTGTTTCTTGGTTGCTATCAGTTGAACTAGACTCATCTGACATTTCATTTATATTACGTGTGTTGGTATTATGACTTGTTGATTTAACATTGTTTGGGCTTTGTTTGATGTTTCATCAGTTGTGCTTAAGTCATGTGCTAAATTGACTTTATCTTGCACATCATTATTGTTTTGTGTGGATTGGTCCTTTTTTAAATCTTGACCTGACCTGCTTGATTAACAGTTTCATTTTCAGCGTTAAGATGATCAGTTATAGTCACAGATGCATCAGTCGTATTCTCCGCTTTCTTCGCTTCATGATGATTAATTCCGAAGACTAAAGTTGTGCCAACTAATATCGAAGCCGTTCCTATTGTAAATCTCCTTATAGAATACTTGTTTTGTCTATTAGGTAAAAAATCCATTCTTTTTTTCAAATATATCACTCCCTAAAAAAGCGATAGCTAAATTATTTCGGTTGAAAGTAAATTAACTATCGCTTAAATAATATTTTATAAGAATCAAGTGTAAGTCATTGTAGTATTAGTAACTTGATTATTTTAGTTAATGTATTATGAAAATTAAGGTAAGTTTAACATTTGTCATTAGAATATTTATAATGACTTAATATTTTAAATAAGCTGGTTGGATTATCAATAGTTGGTATAATTTATAACTCTTTGCTAATCAACCAATTTTTATTACTTTTAAATAAGATTTTCTCTTCACGAAGTTCATTAACGATATGACTTGTTGTCTCTCTAGAAATTCCAGCCATATCGCTGAGTAATTGTATTGTCATAAACTGTTTAATTTCATAGAATTCCTCATTGTCGTACCCTACTGTATGACATAGATAACGTAATATCTTAGTCACGCGTTCTTTCGCAAGTTTGCTTGTTAATGCCATATTATATTCAATATGTTGGCACTGGGTTTCACTTAGTAATTCGAACAATCTTACGAAAATATCTTCATGATTTTTACATAAATATTCAATTAAATCACGAGGAATACCAATAACTTTACAATCTGTCAAAGCGGTACACATTTCATTTGGCACTTTATCTTGAAACAAATTATTCAAAGGAAACAGTACTTTCTCTCTATTTAAATAACGATAAACATCGCCATTCAAATTAAAATTTTCTCTCATAATATTTCCATTGAGTAATAAGTAAACATGTGTTGTTTCATCTGATGAATAGTATACAATTTGTCCTTTGCTATAATGTCTTACGAAACACTGACTTTTAAATGGAAGTAAGACACCTACAGGAATATGAATGAACGATGCTAATTGTTTAAAACTTTCATCAAGTTCATTTTCTCTACAAAAGATTTGATTTCCAGCCATAAAAATAAACTCCTTACTACCTTAGGCTACTGGCAATGGGGAACTCTGAAACATCTCTCATTACAAAGTTAATTAAAGTGTCCAAGGATAACTGTTTGAGTAATGTCTCTTGTTGATTAGGGGGCCATCGTTCTTGTCACACCAATAACTCAAGCTTCAACATTTACATTTAGTTACGTACTACTTGCTCTTTGAACGTTTGCTACGTACTTTAATGAATGATTACCTGTTTAATATTTTCACTACTATTTTGTCTTGTTAGAAATTTATTATTTATTAATGAGCGTATTTACGGCATCACATTTAATTATCATTTAAACTTTCAATGATGATATAAATGAGTCTGTACCAGATCATTTTATAGCATAACCTTTTGATGCCTTATAAGTTAAATCTTTGTCTATAATCTTTAGAACACGTTAATGGCTCCACTGCATAATCTTATTAGACCAATCACTGCTAAGATAACAATGATGATAAAGAAGATGTAATCGACACGAGTCAGACGTGTTTTATTGTTTTTCTGAACATTTGCATAAACAATAAGTCCTGGAATATAAAGTAACATTGTAAGTAATAAATAATCTATTCCCGACGCATAAACGAGCCATATTGCGTAAACAGAGGCGAGAATACCAATTATCCATTGTTTAGGTGTAGCTGCTTGTTTGTGCTCAATTGTATATTTTACTTGGTAAAAGGCACTAAACATGTATGGATAAAGTATAGCGCTTGCTGCTAGAGAGAATGCAAATTGATATGCACTTTGAGTGAATACCATACTAATTAAGAAAATTTGTACTAATATGTTAGTAATTAATAATGAATTAACAGGTGCACCATTGTTATTTTCTTTAGCAAACCATTTAGGAAATAGTCCATCTTTAGCAACGATAAATGGTAATTCACCAGCTAGTAACGTCCATCCTAACCAAGCACCTAATACAGATATAATGAGTCCAATATTGACTAATGTAGAACCCCAATCACCAACGATATAGGCTAACACATGTGCCATGGATGGAGCACCGAGTTTTGAAATATGGTTTTGTATAATAATACCTTGTGCTAGTACAGTTAATAAAAAATAAATTAATAGCACTGAAATTAAACCTATCACTGTCGCACTACCAACGTCTTTTTTATGTTTAGCTCGACTTGAAAAGACAACGGCACCTTCTATTCCTATGAATACCCATACTGTTACAAGCATTGTACTCTTAACTTGAGACATAGTATCTCCGAAATTAAATGGTAATGCTCCATGGGCATCCATACCAAAGAATCCAGTTTTAAAAGTCTCAAAATTAAAAGCAACTAACATACATATAATTACTAATAATATTGGAATTAATTTAGCAACAGTCACAATACTATTAATAAAGGCTGCGGTTTCAACACCTTTAAGTATAAGAAAGTGGACTCCCCATAATAAAATGGAGGCTACTATAATACTAGGTATAGTATTACCACCTTTAAATATAGGGAAGAAATTCCCTATTGCTGACATGAGTAGCGTTGCATAAGCGACATTACCTAAAAATGCTGAAAACCAATATCCCCAAGCACTTGCAAAACCTATGAAATCACCAAAACCTGCTTGTGCATAACTATAAATACCACCATCTAAATCTGGTCGCTCATTGGTTAAATTTTGAAATACAAATGCTATTGAAATCATACCTATAGCTGTGATTATCCATCCAATAATAACTGCGAGACCACCTGCATGCCCCCCCATATCTGACATAATATTGAATGCACCGCCACCAATCATTGAACCAATAACTATACCTATTAACGATGATCGACTTAACTTTTTATCTCCTGATTCACTCATATTCATTTCTCCTTTAGAAGTAGGGATTTGCGTAATCCCACTTCACATCTTTCTATTTTTTTCATGGATGGTAATGTCATTGATTTAAATTCTTTCAAATAAGTGTCTGATAGTTTTCAAGGTATGGTGGAAAGGTGTGAAAATCGTGACGATTTTTAATTGTTATAGTAAGATTGAGGCCTTCATCGTCATCAAATCACTATATTTGAATTATTTAAAGATGTGTCATCATTTGTATACGTCGTTTCATTTATAATACAAATGGTTCAAATGTTCTTTCGCAAAGTATTTTAGTTTTTTAATAAACTAGCCTAAAGTAGCTGCCATCACAGCTTTAATCGTATGCATGCGATTTTCAGCTTGGTCAAATACTCTAGAATGTTCACTTCTAAAGATTTCGTCTGTAACTTCCATCTCAGTTAAGCCATGGTTTTCAAAAATTTCTTGCCCATATTGTGTTTTTGTATCATGAAAAGCTGGCAAACAGTGCAAAAAAATTGTGCTATGTTTACCGGTTAAGTTGAACATTTTTCTATTGACCTGATAATCCTTCAATAGATTAATTCGTTCTTCAAATTCACTTTCTTCACCCATAGATACCCACACATCGGTATAAATTACGTCTGCATCTTTAACTGCAACGTTAATTTGATCAGTCACTTGAACTGAACCTCCATATTTAGACGCTTGATCTTTAGCAATATTTAAATATGTTTCATTAGGTTTTAATAATTGAGGTGTACATATTTTCACATTAACACCAAGCATGGCTCCTGCTACCATTAATGAATGTGCAATATTATTGCGGCCATCTCCGACATAAGTAAGATGGATGCCTTCTAAATAACCAAAGTTCTCTTTAATGGTCATAAAGTCAGCTAGCATTTGGGTAGGATGCCAGTCATCAGTCAACCCATTCCATACAGGTACTCCAGAGAATTCTGCTAATTCTTCAACTGTCTTTTGAGAGAATCCTCTAAATTCTATACCATCGAACATTCTTCCAAGTACTTTTGCAGTATCTTCAACAGATTCTTTTTTTCCTAATTGAATATCATTTTTACCTAAAAATTCTGGGTGTGCACCTAGATCGATAGATGCGACTGTGAATGCGGCACGTGTACGTGTTGACGTTTTTTCAAAGAGTAACGCAATGTTTTTTCCTTCTAAATAACGATGTGGTGTGCCTTGTTGTTTATACATTTTTAACGTCATGGCAAAATCGATTAAACCTTCAAACTCTTCATTGGTAAAATCACTTTCTTTAAGTAATGACCTACCTTTTAAATTGAACGGTTTCCGGATTTTTTCCATAATATACGCCCCTTTCATTAATTAAGTCGCTGTAAAATTAATTAACTTTTGATGAATATCACTGTGAGGTCGATCTATTTCTATGTGAACACTCCCAAGTTATATATCATTAATTATAAATCTTCTCTAAATAGTGGTTGGCTCATACATCTTGGGCCCCCACGTCCGCGAACAAGTTCGCTTCCTGGAATTTCAATAACTTTAATTCCTCGTTTTCTTAACAGTTCATTAGAAACGTAGTTGCGGTCATAAGTAACTACTACTCCAGGTCGAATACATAGTGTATTTGATCCATCATTCCATTGTTCACGCGCTCCATCTATGACATCGCCATTACCAGTTGGAATCAACTCAATATTATCGACGCCAAGTACTTCTTCTAATGTTTGTTTAAGATGACTTGAATGCTTAATCTTAATGTCATTTTTATCTTCATCTTGTTCGATAATAAAGATGTTCATATTACCTTCTGATTTAAGTATCGCTGAGTGAGTCGTAAACTTATCAAAATCAATCATCGTGCAAACTGTATCTAAATGCATGAAAGTACGACTTGTTGGAATTTCAATTGCTACAACTTTTTTAAAAGTTGATAAAGGGGATTGGAAAATACGGCGTGCTAAGCGTTCGATTGCTTGCGCTGACGTACGTTCTGAAATACCAATTGCAAGTACTTCTTTAGAAAGGACAAGTTCATCTCCACCCTCGATATTAAATGGACAATCACGATCTAACCACACTGGTACTTCTGCATCTTTAAATCTAGGGTGATGTTTTAAGATATATGAAATGAAGATAGATTCTCTTCGTCTAGCTCTCCAAAACATGCGATTTACTGTCATACCTAGTCCTATTGAAGCTTGAGGATCGCGAGTGAAATATAAGTTTGGCATTGGATCTAAATAGAAAGGATATTTATCATCCATATATTCTACAAGGTGTGTGGATTCTAATTGTATTTCTTCTTTACGCACACCAGCCATAACTTTATTGATTAACTCTTGGTTAGATAGTGTAGAGAATAATTTTTTTATTTCTTTCTCATGACCAAGAATTGTTTTGCGAGATTCTGCGAGTACATCATTGATGAATTGCTCTCTAATTTCTGGTTCTTTAATACTCTCAGCAGCAAGTTTCTCAAGATATAATACTTCTACTCCTTCATCTTGTAAGACTTTAGCGAACCGGTCATGCTCTTGTTGCGCAACTTTCAAGAAAGGAATGTCATCGAAAAGTAAGCCATCCAAATAGTCAGGAACTAAATTTTCTAATTCTTTTCCTGGACGTTTGAGCAATACAGTTTTAAGTTTCCCAATTTCACTGTTAACTTGAATAGGTCCATTTGCCATATTCATTTCCTCCTTTTCTTTAACTACATCCTAAGTATATTGCGTATTATTTAAACAATATGTGATTAAACTCACAAGACCAATGTAGAAAGTTTTGTACAATTTGGTTATTCAATACATAAATATGAGTGAATATACATTAAGATTTGGTGTTTCCGCTTGGAAAATGAATAATTGGCTTATAATAGAATCATAAACATTTAGATAAAAAGTTTTTTATTCACTTAAATGAATAGTTAGTCATTAAAAAGTACAATGTTTTAGAAAAATAAAACGATCTAATAAACGGATGAATGCGTTTACCAGGTCTAAAGATAAATCTAAATAATTATAAATTTTTATGAATAATTATGATTAAATATTTTATAATAAACATACTCAGCCACTGCTTGTGAATGTGCGAGAATCATAATTGTATCATTACCACTGATTGTTCCAACTATTTCTTTCAGTTGCAATTGATCAATGTAATAATTAATGCTCTGTGCAAATCCTGGTGACGTCTTTATTAGTATATACGATTCTTTGATGATAGTGCTAATAATTTCTGTTTCAAGGTAA
This sequence comes from Staphylococcus saccharolyticus, assembly GCF_900458815.1. Taxonomy (NCBI): domain Bacteria; kingdom Bacillati; phylum Bacillota; class Bacilli; order Caryophanales; family Staphylococcaceae; genus Staphylococcus; species Staphylococcus saccharolyticus. Next base: position 281,248 of record NZ_UHDZ01000001.1, on the reverse strand, counting down.
TCATCTAGCTTTAACTTAGCGTCAATTTGCGATTGATTATTGAGTATTTTGTATTCAAATTGATTTGCGCTAGCTGGAAGCCGGAAAATATTTAGTTCTCTAAGATCTCTTGCGATTGTTGTCATACTATAACGAATACCAAAGTGATCATAGATATAATCAATAATATCTGCTTTTTTATAGATGTGATTTTGTTTAACAATCATGGTTACTAAATCTTGTCGTTTACTCTTTTTCATTTAATGATAAACTCCTCTATACATCTAATTTATATTGAGTTATATTTTAATTTATCTTTTTATTTAAAAATATTTTATCATTTTATTGTTAAAAGTTTATGAGAAAATATGCAAGACTTTGTGACAGAATATGTAATGTTATTTTAGCACAAATAAATTGTTATACGTTTAGAGTATTATTAACTTATTTTCGTTGATGAGCCAGATTTATATTGATACTGAAATAACAGATATAGGATTGATAATTTATGATACTTCCTATATTTCAACTGAAAAAAGCTCATTTAATTTTCATCTTACATTGAATGAAGCGAAAACTTACATTGCACGCACTATCAACTAATATTTTTTAGTAAATCATCTTTCTTCGGATAGAAAAACCGTAGTCTGCCTTAATATATATAAGCCCCTTACTCCAAGGCATGAGTAAAGGGCTCGTGAGGTTAATAATGTCTAATCAAGGATTTAGTTTAAATAAGGCGATTGACATTGTAAATGTTTAACATTAATTCTTGTTTAATTAAGGCGTTTGTCATTTCAATTTATTGATACTAATTTACTTCTTGTTTATTGAATATTGATATTTTTTGGTTTAGACACCAACGCTGTCCCAAGCTTGTCCAACTTGTTGAGCAACACCGTCGCCATATAAGTCTTGTGCCGCTTGTTGTAATGCAACCTTAGCATCTTTAAAATCTGCATTAGATGTTAAGTATTCTGTTAAAGCTCTGTAGTAAATTTGTTCTGAACGTTGTTCACCTACCGTACGAATTGTATTATATGCAGCTTTGTTTGGAATACTTGAGTTAGTATGCACACCACCGTTGTCTGAATTAGTGTAAACGTAGTCATCCATATGAGATGGTTGACCAAATTGTTCTGGATTAGATATACTTCTTAAAGCATCTCCATAACGACCTGTAGTATACACATCTTCACCCATTAAGAAATCTTCATCATCTACAAAGTATCCGAAGACATCAGAGAAACTTTCATTTAATGCTCCTGATTGGATACGATACACTAAATTAGCAGTTTGTTGTGTAACACCATGAGTGATTTCATGTGCAGCAACATCATTTGCACCAGATAGCGCAGTAAATGTGCGTCCATCTCCATCACCGTAAATCATTTTGTCGCCGATCCATGCTGCATTGTTTCTATTATTTTGACCGTGGAAGTTATTAACGTGAGCTAATGAGATGATTGGGCTACCGTGATCATCATAAGACTCTCTTCCAAATGTATTTTTATAGTAATCATAAGTTTCTTTAGCATAATAGTTCGCGTCTACACCTGCACGTTGATCGTCATCAACAAAGTTCTCGTCATTATCTTGCATAAGATATGCTTGACCTGTGCTGTCATTGTAATCATAAGCAGAGAGCTGACCTTGATGAGTTAAATCCTGAAGAGCATATCCTCCATTAATACTGTTAATATTAATTTGTTTTGTATCTCCTAGCACTCCTTTTCCAGTACCAGTTGTAGCTGCTTCATTTAACATGTTAAGTTTATCAACTACTTTACCTGATTGAGCATCAATTTTGACGTTCCAATGTGTAATTTTTGGTGAAGTTGTAATGATTTCAACGTTGTATGCGTATTTATTCTTCTCTCCGTCAATCTCAACTTTGTTTTGTTTGATGACATCGCTCTTAATGTTTTTAGCTTTATCACGATTAAGATTTACCGCTTCAAAGGCTTTGTTAGCCGCATCATCTTTGCTTAATGATACTTTGTTCGTTGGTTTCACTTTTTTAGCGTCTGTGTCACCATTAATAAGTACAACTTTACCATCTTTGTTAGTATGGACTTTCACTTCTTTGTCAGTAGCAAAAGTGTTTTCTACTTTAGGTTGTAAAGTGTAGTGAGTAAAACCTTTACTATCCTTTTTAGTATCAGTAACTGCATAATCTTTGTAGAGATTCTTAACATTTTGCGAATTAGGTAACTCTTTTAATGCAGTAGGGGCTTGCGTTTGTTGAGTCACTTTCGCATCAATGTCTTAAGTAGCTGATACCTTCTCCTTAGCATTTGTATCCATATTAACTAAGGAACTTGCAACTGTAATATATTTTTTAGAAAGTAAATGGAATTTTCATTTTATTAACATAATTATCAATTATAATTTTTTGTATAAATAAGTTTTTAATTATTGCAACTAATTATTTTATTATTTAAATTTAAATATTTTTATATAAATTATTTTTATTAATGAATTTGTAGTAAAATTAATAATTATATTATGTTTAATATTATTTGGTGTAATTCAATTATATCCAATCGCTTTATCTACAAGGACTTTAAATAAAATAATAAACCCCTTAGAATTAATTAAGAGGTTCTCAAGAGATATTATCAAATTATAATTGATTGAATTAAAATAATATTTATTATTTGTAATCATAAAAAAATAAATTCTTACAGAGTACATAAACGGAAAGCAATTTATTTAATTTTCAGTTCTTATTGTACTGTATACAGTTTTCAAAGGACTAAAACTACTCCAATCATTTTGCATTTCAAAGAATCAGAGCTCATGTCAAACTTAATTGTACATACTTTATAACTATTATTTTACTCTTACCATATTTAGATGTATTTAAACTTTTCTATAAGATAGTTAAACCTATATAATAAAAACACCCCACTTGTATTTAAAGTGGAGTGCCAAACTAATATCTTCTATTGTAAATATATTTAAACTTCGGTAGTATATGATGTCAGAAAATCAATATAATAATCTATAAAGTCTAGATAATTTTGCTTGTCTACATATTCATCAATTTGATGTGGGCCTACACCTGGTCCAAACATTAAAAATGGAAAATGTTCATCCTTACCACGTAATAAATTTGAAACATCAGTAACTGCTACTGTAGGCGTAGTTATCAAGCCTGTTTCCTTAGAAAAATGTTGTTGTGCCTTCTCTAGCCCAAGTTCTACTAAACGATTTTTGCCAGTAGTGACAACTGGTTCTAACTCAAGATAAATCTCTTGAGTTAAAGTTGCACCATTTTCATTAGCCTGTTGTAAATAGTTGTTAAATAATTCTTTTACTTTTTCATTATTATATTCAGGTATCGTGCGTACATTAAATTCAGCAGTAGCAAAGTCAGGTAATGAGTTTACTTGAGTACCTCCTTTAACAATACTGTTAGTCATGACTAGTCCTTCAATCAACTCTTTAGCTTGTGCCTTAGTAATATGTTCAGGAAGTTTATCCTCTAATTTATTAACCATATTACTAAAATCTAAAGAATTACTCTTAGCTGACCACTCTCTTTAATTTCGATAAGCGCTATAGCTAAAGCCGCTAATCCAGATTTCATATCAGCAGCACCCCGACCATATAAGTAGCCATGATCTTCAGTTAGTTTAAAAGGCTCATAAGCCCAATCTTCATGATTCCCCTCTGCTACGACATCCATATGTCCTGAAATACCAATAACTGGTTGCCCTGAACCAATAGTAGCAATTAAGTTAGCCCGACTATCTGATGCCTCATCTATATGTGAGTCAATATCATATTTATCAAACCATGTTTGTAAGTACTCTGCGACTTCTAATTCATTGTCGTTAACCGTTTCAATTGCAACAATGTCTGACAGAATTTTAACTTTTTCCTCTTTAGTTAATACACCCATAAAAATATACCACCTTTCAAAAATGCTATACCCTTCTACTTTGAAAATGAATTATCCAATCATTAATCTAACATGTTAAAAATAATTGATTAAAACAAAAAACATCATTAATAAGAAAACACACAGTTTCAGTATAGCTTTAAAAATTAGAAATGGGTATGACTCAAGTCTATATCTATGATGTTCACCCTAATAGTATTATAGCAATTTTCCATAATATGATTATTTTTAAAGTGAGTAGACAGAATTTATATTGAATTCGTTGTCTCAGCCCCAAACCCCAACTTGCTTTGTATGCTGAATTTCTGATGAAATTCTTTATGTTGGAGCCCCTATAGTTGAAAAAATCTTAGTATAGATTCATTTTTTGACTGCCAATACGTAAAACGCCTGAGACATTATGTCCCAGGCGCTTAATAATGTAATATTCCAAGTATTCATCTTAGAATATTCTAAGTTGTTATATTTAATTTTAAATCTATATAAAGTACTAAATGTTGAAGTAATTAATATTGCCGTTTTACATAGTGTATAGTTCATTTTTTGAAATTACATGTAAACAGCATATGTTAAGCTAAATAAAATCTTGTACTTTAGAATCCAATTGAAATTGAAGTTACTTTTTCATTTTTCAAAATAAACATGATACCTGGTTTATCATTACCTGGTTTGTAAATATAGAAATTGTTACCATGTGCAATTAAATTTTTACCATATGCTTGTTTAAGTTGTTGAAGTGTAAGTTTACTAGTAACGTCGAAAGTGACTGAGTTGGCACTTTTACCACTTTTAGTTACACCATGGAATGTTTGATCATATTTTTTAACTGTTTTAGTAGCATACGTTGATGTAATATGCACACCATTCATTCTGAAGTTATTGTACTTAAGTGATTTGATAAATTGTTTGTCTAATACAAATGATGCATGATTACCTGCATATCCATGGTAATTATAATAAGGTGTAGTTGCGGCATGTGCTTGATTAACTTGTGGTGAATCTGCTGCAACTCCAACTCCAAACATTGTTCCTACTGTTAACATTGACGATAAAATAACTTTTGTAGATTTTTTCATAAACAAATCTCTCCTTTATATATACATTGAATCGTAAAAGTATGTAAAACAAAGAAGATGTTACGATTCGATTACAATATTACAACGATATTACTAATAATGCAATATTTTACATATAGTTTTTGATTACATTTAACAATATCTTAATAAGATCAACAATAAAATTTACGTTATCATTTATTAAATGTAGTAAAATAGTTCTACTTAACCTGTGAAAACGATTATAATAGAAAACGTAAAAGTTCAATAAAAGTGGGAGGACATTCTTTTGAAAAAAGTATTAGCAATTTTTGTCGTTATTATTCTTATCGTTGCATTAAGCTTTTCAATTTATGCAGCAGTTAACCTTAAAAGTAACTCTGTCTCTAAAGAAGATGATAAGAAAACAAATAATAATCAAAATAGTGACGTAAACAACAATCAAGAAAACGCTCAATCAGAACATTTAAGTAGCGGTTATAACAATAGCAATCCTTCCAATTATAATAATTCGGCACAACAACCGAACTACAACCAATCGCAAAATAAAAATCAGCAATCAGGTACCAATGGCAACACTTCATCGAATAACAACAGTAGCCAACATTCAGGTAGTAATAAACCTAGTCAATCAGGAAGCCAGCCGTCACAATCAACAACACAACAACCATTTCAGCAAAATCCATCACAGTCTAATAGTTATCAGTTAGGTGCACAACATAGCGGTAATTCTAATGGCAAGCCTTCGACTCAAAGTAATGGAGCTAGTAATAACCAAAACGTAAATCATTAATTAAGTTAAAAAGCTTATGCATGTTAAATAATTAATATTTCCCCATCAATTTAGATTTTGACTCTATCTTTTGGGGTACACGTCAGATTACCCTGCATAGGCTTTTTAATGTGCTATTATATTTTATATTAATTAAAATTAATATTTTTAACAAAAACTAAAATGTAAAATTAATTATATTTTATTAATTCTTTTATAAATTCTATTTATATAATTTATAAATTAAGTTAAAATGAAAGTAACTAATCTTATATTGAGGTGTATCATGAGAAAACTGATATCTACCATTAGTATCGCTTTTTTTATTAATATGTTAATCGATAGCTTACACAATCCGAAAATTTTATTACGATATTCTTATTTCTTAGAAAAAGGTACTCCACATCTTTATCACCAATAGAACTACCGCTTAATTGTTCGTCTCCTTTTAACACCAGTTTAGGCACTTTATTGGTGGGTATATCGTACATTTGTCTTATTTTTTAACATTGAAATCACTATTATCTAAACGATATTCAACTGAATAACTAGGTACTTCGAGATTGTAAGAAATATCCTAGTTTTTATACTTATCTAATTCTTTGAAATTGGCATATTGTGAGAAAAACTTAAAGTTTTTTTCTAACCTTTTATCATTAATTTTTTAGTTACATAAAATTTGTTGTTTTTCATTACGACTGGTTACTTCTTAACTTTTCCATGATCATATTTATCTGCATTATTACTATATCTAATTATAAAAATATCCTTTTACCTTTTTTTGTATTTCTATTAAGTTTTAATAGCATACCTTCTCATACCTTCTGAAAGAGTCCTCCGTCATTTTGTTGTATTGCTATATCTGTTCTAAGTATCCAAGTACCTTTAACACCTTTTTCGAATTCATCATCTCTATAATCTTTCTTTATTTAATAAATTCATTTAGAGATTTAGATGATTACGTTAATGTTAATAAGTGAAGTTCGAAATAAAACTTATGAAAATAAATAAAAAGGAGAATTGAAATGAAATTAAATGAAGATAATTTTAACTTACTTATCCAATCTGTAAGTGAATTATCAGGAATGATAGGAGAAAATCAATTTGAAACAAAATCTGTAAGTTTATTATGCTTACAAATGAATTACGGAATAAGATTTTTCGAAAAAACTATGGTTCAATTCTCAAAATATGTATCTGATCATGACTCGAGCGATATAAAATTTAGAGACTTAAGTGCTATTATTGATAATAATTTACCCAAAGACTCTCTAATATCCCCGATTGTTAGATTTCAAATCATTTCCGGATTTGCAAATGATTATTTTTCTGAACTAATACCGATTGTAAACGATATGCAACAAAATATCGCATCATAAATTCAAAAATTTATTGATTAGGATGAGGATGGATATTTTTATAATCAGATAATATATCTCAAATACCTTACTCTCTTTATGTCACTATTTATAACTAAATATTAGCAACAAAACGAAGAACGATGATGCTCAATAATTAAAAAAGCTAATTCTAGAGATTTAAAAATCACTAGAATTAGCTTTAAAAAACTTCTTATATTTAATTGCCATTAAAATTAGTGGAATCTCATTCCACCGTCAACGATGATTGTTTGACCTGTAATATAATCTGAATCGCTACTTGCTAAAAAGCTTACAACGTTTGCAACATCTTCTGGTTTAGATAAACGTTTTAAAGCAATTTGATCTGTAAATTGTTTCCAACCCCATTCCATTGGTTGGTTATTTTCTTCAGCAAGTTTTTCGGCTATACCTTTCATCATTGGTGTTTCAACAATACCAGGTGCAAATGCATTAACTGTAATATTTTTCTCAGCTAAATCACGTGCAGCTACTTGAGTTAGTCCTCTAACAGCAAATTTTGTACTACTATATAAAGATAGGCCTTTGTTACCTTCTACACCCGCTTGTGATGTTGCGTTGATAATTTTACCGCCATGTCCTAATTTGTCAAATTGTTCAATTGCAGCTTGAATACCCCAGAATACACCTCCGACATTGACACCAACAACTTTGTTGAATTGATCAGGTCTTACTGATTCAATAGGTGTCATTGGTCCAAGACCAGCGTTATTAACAAGGACATTTAAATCGCCAAAGTGTTCAACGACTTGATTTAAAACGCTGAATACTTGATCACGATCTGAAACATCTGCTTTAAAAGCAACTGCTTCTTGTCCTTCTTTTAATAATTTTGCAGCCGATTCTTTAGCTACAGCTTCATTAAAGTCTACTAGTGCAATACTATATCCATCTTCAAATAGGCGCTCAGCAATTTTTAAACCTATTCCTTGTGCTGCACCAGTTACAACGGCTACTTTTTTAGAGTTACTCAACATAACCACTCCTCAATATTTAATAGATTACATATTTAAATTATCATATTAAATCCTAATTGTTGTGTATATAATGTGAATAAATGCACAATTTTATTAACTTTTAAGTTATAGTAGTTCGATAAATAAAAAATTTATTATGTTCTATTAAATGATATTTATAATTTATCACTCTTGATAATATTTTAAAAATAAATAATTTGTAAAAATACCTTAAATTGCGTTTTTGATAAGACATGTTAAGTATATATGTAAGCGTATTAATTATATTTTATACAAGGGAGTGAATAAATATGTCAGGTATCGTTGAATCATTACATAACGCTGTAAACTCAGGTTTACATGTAAAACAAGATTGGGTAGACATGGGATTCGGTATTGTAGATACAATTGCTAAAATTGTAGACCAAGTTTTAAAATTTGTTTAATTTCCAAATAAAAAACAGCTCTAAGGAGCTGTTTCAGATTGTCGACAGTTTTTTTATGGGCATGTATTCCTTGGAAACAATTTCAGACCAAAATCCTATATAGGTGAATTTGTTAAAGTCTCTAAGGCCTTCAATTAATTAACTGTACCATATTTTTCAACTGTTTCCTGAACAAATGATTTAATATCATCAATTTTCTTTGTCCGTACGAGTAGACCACCCAATACGCCTTTTTCTACTAAATGATTGTCCAAGCGACCACTATATTCATATTCATTGACGAGTAATTTCAATAACTCAAGTGGATATGTTTGATTCTTCGCAAAATCTTGAATTTCATGTTCTTTTAATTTTTCTTCATAGTCATAATAGGCTTCATTAATTGCTATCCCTTCATCTAATTGTGGTATGACACTATCAGTCTGCCTTCAACCTTAATTTATCATCATCTGCATGATTAAGTAATTGATGAATCTGTTGTCGCGCCTGTTCAGTTGAGTGTATATCAGTTAAATCAATTTGATGTAGTAAATCTAAAATGTATTGAACATTGATTAAATCATTCCTTAGAATTTCAAATTCAAAGTCTATATCATTTAATACAGAAACCTTTTCAACATTAGATTTTTTTTACGCACAGCATTATATAGATTTAAATATTTACTTCTAAAGTCATTAAATGTTTGTTCTGCTATGCCTACTCTATCAAACTTAAATTCATCAAATGTTTTAAGCATTTGTACGAGACGTGCCAATTCACGAAATGTAATGACAAATGATTTGATGTCGTCTTCGCGCTCCAAACAATCAACTTGCTCAGGATTATCTGCAATTTGATATAAATTGCATAACTGTTGCTTAAATTTTGTTAAATATTCATCGAATGAAAGACTAAGCACAGCATCAATATTTTTAGTTTGTGAAAACAGCTCAATGGCTTGATCAGTATGATACTTTAAATTTCTATAACAGACGATATTACCATATGGTTTAGTCTCTTTCTCAACACGATTGGTACGTGAATACGCTTGTATTAATGTATGATGTTGTAGATTTCTATCAACGTATAACGTATTTACCTTTTTGCTATCAAAACCTGTTAAAAACATATCTACAATGATTAATATATCAAGCCGCTCACATGGCAGACCCTTTTTAACACGTTGTAATACAACATTGAAAAATGCATCAAACGTTTCTGTGGAAAAATTTTTATTAAACATCAGGTTATAATCTTTGATAACACATTCAAGTTCCTCACGCAAATGAACATGTTTATCGTTTTCATAGTAATCTTCATTTGCTTGATATGAAAAGATTGTCGACACATTTAACGTATGATTATTTTTTCCTTCAATGCTTTGAAAATCTTATAGTATTTAATCGCCATGGGGATACTTTGAACAATAAATATCGCTGTATACATTTGATTACGTGACTTTTTAGAATGATTAGCTATTAAATGTTTCGCTATTTTATTAAGTCGATCATCAGCCATCCAAATCTCATTCTCATCAATTTGGTTTACATACGCTTCCTCTATATCTTTCTTTAATGTTTCAAATGTATTTAAATATTCAACTGAAAAGCCAAGCACATTACCATCACGTATAGCATCTTTAATAAGATATGTATGAAGACATTTACCAAATCTGCTGTCACACGACCGTCTTGACTGGCATTCTCTTCAAAACGTGGGGTACCTGTAAAGCCAAAGTATAGTGCATTTTTAAAATGTTGTTTAATCAAACGATGCATCTCACCAAATTGTGTACGATGACATTCAGCAATAATGAAAATTACTTTACCTCCTTTAAAACGGTCAATCACACAGTGACCAGTTTTAATTGCATTAGCCATCTTTTGTATGGTAGTGACAACCAGTTTCTATGTAGGATCTTCAAGTTGTTGAAGTAATTTACGAGTATGATTAGTAAGATCGACAGAATCATTTTCAAATTTATTAAATTCAGCAAGTGTTTGGCTGTCTAGATCTTTACGGTCAACAAGGAAAATAACTTTATTTATGTTAGGTTCACGAGACAAAATTTGACTTGTCTTAAATGATATCAGTGTTTTACCGCTCCCTGTCGTATGCCAAATGTATCCATTAATATTTTCCGAAAATGATTAACTAACTGCGCGTCATCGCGTATTTTTATCCTTTCATACCCCTGCTTGACTAACTGCTTGATGACCTCTTCTTCTAATGCATATTCGCTTTGATATCCCATATCATCACCTTTTAAATAATTTTATTAAAATATATCATATTTATTAAATTCGTTTCATAGAATGATGGTGAAAAATATCTAGTTGAAATTTTATAAAGCGTAGTAACTATTAAACACATGATTTTAATCTAATGATGTAGAGTCACCTCATTATTGATTGTGATTAATTTTAATATTACAATCAAAGAGTATAAGTAAAGCGTTTTCTTAATTAACTTTTCAAGAGAAGAGAGATAAATCATGATTCACAGACAGATAAAATTAATTCAACTACTACTTAATAATGTAGAAACCTATTTAAACGGTCAAGAGGTCGCTACATTCCTTAATGTCTCAAATAGAACTGTTCGTAATGATATCAAGACGATTAATGCCACATTTCTAGAAGATTTAATTATAAGTACTCAATCTAAAGGGTACCAATTAAACACGAATATTTATGCAACCAAAGAGATAGAATCATTATTAGATGAACGAATGTCTCGGGAAAACAATCTACTAATTACCATCGCTTATAAATTATTTATGGAGCATCACACATATACCCTTCATGAGATTGAATCACTATATCATTTATCGAAAACTGAAGTGATGGATTGTTTAACACGTATTCAAAATTGGGCTACAAAATTTGATGTAGCTGTATCTTTGAAAAAGAAACAAGGCATCATCATTGATGCGACTACAACTAATATCAATAACGCTGTCCTTCATCTCAATCAACTTTCAAATTATGACTTTAAAGTTGAAGATCTTATTGTACAAGAACTCCCCAAGGCGCATACTCAGAAAATGAGACAAATTATTAACCAAAATTTACAGCACTTTAGACTTCAAGCATCTGATAATAAAGTTCAACAATTGCTTGTTCATCTAATCTTACTAATTAAACGTACACAACCTGATTGTCTCGATTGGAAAGCAGATGTAGAGTCTTTAGCTATTGCAAAAAAATGTATCCAAGATATTAATCATTCACTTGGATATCAACTTAACGATGAAACGAGTGAACTCTTTTCCTTTTTTATCAGTTATCACTTTAATAAGTTCGATTTAGGGGTACAACAGTTATTTATTCAAAGTTATATTGATCGTTTAATACAACTTATGGATGAAAAAATTGGTTTTGCGTTCTCACGAGATGCAATTTTAAAACATAATATGAACGTCCACTTTAGTCGAACCTATTTAAGAATTATGCGTAATGTATATCTTAATAACCCATTAACTGCGCAAATAAAAAAACTGTATCCTTTCATATTTAACACTTTATATGAAGCAATACATCAATTATCTCAAGATACAGATATTCAACTCAGTGAAGATGAAATTGCTTTCTTAACGATACATTTTCAATCATCTATTGAACGTACTAAACCTACTCAAATTAACGTCATTATTGCATGCTATTATGGTATTGGTGTATCAACTTTACTCGCTGAAAAAATTAAAAAATTAAACAATGCCATATCCATTGTTGATACCTTAAAGTTAGAAGAACTACAAAGTTATGATTTTAAAAGTATTGATTTGTTAATCACAACTCATGACTTTAATGTAAGCAATATTTCTAATTTACCTAAAGTGATTCAAGTATCTCCTTTGTTTTCAGACGATGATGCAAAACATATCGAATCATTCTTAAAAGTCATTCAAAATCCTATGTCTCATAAAAACGATTTATCACCCATTCAATTTAGTATCGAGTCGGACTTTAAACTTAAAAATTTAACTGACATTCTTTCAATATTTAATAGAACGGAAGAAATTTTGCAACAACATCATGCAACTTTGAAAGGTTATATCGAGAGTGCCATGGAACGTGAAAGACAATCTTCAACATTTATTGGAAATGGCATAGCCATTCCACATGGTAATCCTGAAAAAGTTCTAAAGTCACATGTCATCATATTTAAAGCTCCACAACCCATCCCCTGGAAACAACACAATGTTAAACTTGTATTCTTCTTAGCTATCGCTAAAAAGGATTCACTGATAAATAGAAAAATGATTCAAGCTATTGCTCAATTAGAAGAGGATGATATTAATGAATTATGTCTTTTAGAAGATACACAACTCAAACTCACACTTATAAAACGTTTTAGAGAATAATTGCCACTAATTACGGCAATTATTCTTTTTTTATCTTTTTGCATGCGCTTACAATAAATATGAAGAAAAGGAGTGTGAAAGCTATGAAAATACTTGCAATTACATCATGCCCTAATGGCATTGCTCATACATATATGGCTCAAGAAAAATTAGAACAAGCAGCCGAAGAAATGGGCGTTGACATCAAGATTGAAACACAAGGTGGTGTGGGCGCAGAAAATATACTCACGGCTAAAGAAATTAAAGAGGCAGATGGAATTATCATTGCTGCCGATAGACAGGTCGATTTATCAAGATTTAATGGTAAACGTCTAATCAATGAAAACGTCCGTGAAGGTATCCACCGACCTAAAGAATTAATACAACGCATTATAGATCAAGATGCACATACTTATCATGATAAGAAAGATTCTTCTCTATCGGTATCAACAGAAATTGATGAAGAACACAAAAGTGGTATGCAAATGGTTTATCAACATTTAATGAACGGTGTGTCTTTCATGGTTCCTTTTATTGTTGTTGGAGGTTTGCTTATAGCTATAGCTTTAACCGTTGGCGGGCATGCCACACCTAAAGGTTTAGTGATTCCTGAACATTCATTTTGGAAATCAATAGAAAATATTGGAAGTCTATCCTTTAAATTTATTGTACCAATTCTAGCAGGATATATCTCAGTAAGTATTGCTGATAAACCTGGTCTTGTCCCTGGGATGATTGGTGGTGCAATTGCTGCAGATGGTAGCTTATACGGCAGTATAGCTGGAGCTGGATTTTTAGGTGGTATTGTTGCAGGTTTCTTAGCAGGATATGTAGCTAAATGGATTAAACAAATTAAAGTTCCTAAAGCGATGGCTCCTATCATGCCAATTATCATCATTCCTATTCTTGCTTCATTAATCGTTGGTTTAATTTTCATTTTCATCATTGGTGCACCTATTTCTAGCATATTTGTCGCTCTGACAACTTGGTTAAAAGGTATGCAAGGGGCAAATATTATTATTCTAGCACTCATTATTGGTGCAATGATTGCTTTTGATATGGGAGGACCTGTCAATAAAGTTGCATTCCTCTTTGGTTCAGCACTCATTGCTGATGGCAATTATGCAGTCATGGGTATGGTTGCTGTTGCAGTATGTACACCTCCTATTGGACTAGGATTAGCTACTTTTGTAAGAAAACATCGATTCAATAAAGCTGAACAAGAAATGGGTAAAGTCTCATTTACAATGGGACTATTTGGTATTACAGAGGGTGCAATTCCTTTTGCTGCACAAGATCCATTTAGAATTATTCCTGCCAACATGATAGGTGCAATGATTGCTTCAGTGATTGCCGCATTAGGTGGTGTAGGAGATAGAGTTGCTCATGGTGGACCAGTTGTTGCGGTATTGGGAGGTATTACTCATATTCTATGGTTCTTTATCGCTGTCATTATAGGTAGCTTAGTGACTATGTTTACAATTTTACTTTTCAAACGACACACACTCGTCACAACCAAAATCAATGCTGTGAATGATTCAGCCTTGAAAAATGATAAACCAAGTACAGACAGTCAAACAACAACTCCAAAAACTGAATTTGCACAAAGTGATGTCTTTGATAAAGAACTTATTAAGATAACAAAAGCAGATATGAATAGGGATCAAGCCATCGATACCTTACTGGCAAAACTCGTTGAACAACATTATATAACAAACAAAGAAACAGTTAAAAACGCGATTCTTCAACGTGAAGCTGAATCTACGACAGCTATTGGTATGAGTGTCGCAATACCTCACGCTAAATCTAAGGCTGTTAAACGACCTGTTGTTGCCGTTATGAGTCATAAAAAAGGTATTGAGTGGGAAAGTCTCGATGGTTCCCTACCTCACCTCGTATTTCTAATTGCAGTACCTAATGACAGTAATGATACGCATTTAAGATTATTACAACGTTTATCTAGATCATTAATGCAAGACAATACACGCGATGAACTGATTCATGCTCAAAATCGAAATGAAATCTACGATATTTTAAAAGAGATATAAAGGAGATGTATGAGACATGGTACTCTTTTTAAAGCCGGTATTTCAAGAAAGAATTTGGGGTGGCACTAATCTTACTCAATTTGGGTACGATATTCCTAGTGACTCGACTGGAGAATGTTGGGCGATTTCGGCTCATAAAAATGGCCCAAACATCATTCTTAATGGTAAGCACAAAGGTCAAACTTTAAATCAAGTATGGGATGAAAAGAGAGCGTTATTTGGCGATGATACGAGCGCACATTTTCCTCTTCTCACAAAAATTCTAGATGCACATGATCAATTATCAGTCCAAGTACATCCAGATAATGACTATGCACTTAAAAATGAAGGTGAATATGGGAAAACCGAATGTTGGTACATTTTAGATGCTAAACCAGGTGCTGAAATCATCTATGGTATCAACGCTCAAAGTAAAGAAGAACTCGCACATATGATTGATCAACGCGATTTTGATCACTTATTTAAGCATGTTCCAGTCCAGTCAGGCGACTTCTTTTATGTTCCTGCAGGTACAGTTCATGCCATTGGTTCAGGTATACTTATTTTAGAAACGCAACAATCGTCTGATACAACATATCGTATTTACGATTACGACAGACAAGATAAAAGCGGTAAATTACGTGACCTACATTTAAAACAAAGTAAAGAAGTCATCGATATTTCGACTCAACAATCAAATACGACTTCTCATACGAAAACAGTTAATGGTAACCAATATACTCAATTCGTGTCTAATCAATTCTTTACTGTTGAAAAATGGTCTATCAATAACAAATTAGACTTTAATAAGCCACATGTTTATTGTCTAATATCCATCATTAAGGGGAATGGAACAATCATCATTAATGATGATGATTACAAGATTCAAAAAGGGGATCATTTTATCTTAACTTCTGAAGATCAGATAATTGAATTTAACGGTACTATGGAAGTGATTGTGAGTCATCCATAAATATACACTTCAACTTATTACGTTGTCTCCTGAGCAATTAAAGTTGACAATGAACATAAAACTCCCTCGAATGATTTTGTCTCATTCGAGGGAGTTTTATGTTCATTGGTAGTCGATGACTGAATTAATAATGCGCTTATATCAAACTTTTTAAACTATAATCCGTACTCCCAACATAAAGAACTTCAATACAGACAATACAAGTTAGGGTTAAGCCGATAGAGGTCAACGAATTCTTTCCCAATCCATACTATTATTCAGTTACTCTACTTTCATCGGCTTTTTCTGCAATTTTACGGATAATTGGATCTGTTACAGGTTTTAAACAGTATCCTATGACTATGAATCCTAATCCAAATAGTGCCAATATAATCACTTTGGTAATTAGAATTTCTGGAACGATTCCTCCAACTGTCTCACGTAACGCATCTATTGAATACGTAAACGGTAAATATGGTGAAATGGTTTGGAAGAATTTCGGTGTTGTTTGTATAGGGAATGTTCCTCCACCACCTGCGATTTGTAAAACTAATAAGATAATCGCTACGGCTTTACCTGGGTTTCCTAATAACGCAACTGATGTATAAATAATGGCATTAAATACAAGTGAACTAAAGACTGCAATAGAAACAAACAGGATTGGTGATTCTATAGATGCTTTTAATATCACTAAATCACCTATTGAAACAATCAATGCTTGTATCACTCCAAGTAAGAAGAAAAATCCCGATTTACCAAGATAAACTTGTCTCTTTGTAAGAATAGATTGTAAGTGTTCATGTTTATTATCAACAGACAATAGACTCACCATTAACAGGCCACCTACCCATATAGATAGTGCTGTATAAAACGGTGTCATTCCTGAACCATAATCTTTTACTGGGAAGACATCTGTTGTTTTCTTATTAATCGGATTCGCAATGATATCCGCTTGTTTTTTCAAGTCGTTTTTCAACGTATCAATTAACTTATCGACTGCATCATCTTTGTCTAGCTTTTTGAAGATTCTATTGGCTTTCTTCAAGTCTTTTTCAACATCTGGCAATTTATTCTCAGAGAAATCTGCAAGTAATGCAAGTGCTTCTTTCGCTTGTGGCTGTTTCTCGTTTAATAAATTGACCGCATTATCATAACGGCTAAATAATGATGGAATACTTTGGTTAACTGATTGTGTTACATTCGCTAATTCTTTCTCTAAACCTGGAAGATCATTGCGAACAAAATTAGCTGCTTTCGCAACATCTTTCTTTGCAGTTGGGAAGTAATCTTGAGCTGTTTGCATCGCTCTAATATATGCTTGTTCTATACTTGGTAGTGCTGTTTGAATTGTTTCCAATCGGTTTTTACCACTACTTAATATATCTTGGCCCGCATCAATGACTCGATTAATCGTATTCAATTTCGTTTGAATCGTTGATAATGTACTTTGACCTTTATTAAGTTGATCAGTA
Organism: Staphylococcus saccharolyticus; assembly: GCF_900458815.1. Taxonomy (NCBI): domain Bacteria; kingdom Bacillati; phylum Bacillota; class Bacilli; order Caryophanales; family Staphylococcaceae; genus Staphylococcus; species Staphylococcus saccharolyticus. The sequence continues at coordinate 263,954 of NZ_UHDZ01000001.1, read as the reverse complement.
ATTTCATTAGAAATTGCTAACAAGTTACGATTTAATTCATTCTTAATATATTTACATAGTGAATCCAAGCTATCATTTAAATCAGGTAAACCACGTAAAACTTTAACAGCTTCTGATTGGCCTGAGCCTCCATTTGATAAAGCATCAATTAATTGATTTACGTTACGTAAATTGTCATTGATACGATTATTCGCTTTTTTCACTTGTTTGATTTCATGTGATAAATCAACATTTTCACTTTTTTCTAGCTCTGACAAGATATCTATGAATTGTTGGTTATATTTAGATGCATTTTCTAGTCGAGATTTAACATTATTTAATGGTTCTTTAAATTCTGATGGCTTATCTGAAGCGATAACACCATATGATATGTTTTTCAAAGCTCTGACATCTTGTTGCGTAGCTAGAACTTGTTTATCTGTTTGATTTGATAAGGATAATAACGCTTCAGTTAAAGCTGAATTCATTGACTTGACATCATTTTGAGAAAGTATTGCATTACCATTATTTGAAGTATCTTCCCCATTAGTACTCATTTGCGTCGTTTTATAATTTAAGTAACTTCTACCTTCACTTTTACCTAACTGACTTGCACTTTGTTGAGATTTTGCTGATTGATTTCTTAAATCTTGATTTACTCTATTATTCGCAGATTGTGCACGACCTGCTGCTTCTTGATAATCTCCCACTCTTGCTTTAGCTTGGGCAAGAAATCCTTTCGCATCGTTGAGTTGACTACTTGCAACATCAATACCTTCACTCGCTATATCGACACCTTTATTAATTTTAGGAAATTTAGCAGGAACATCGTTAGCAGCTACGTTTAAAATACGTTCTATATCAGGCATGTAATCATTAAGCGCAAGTATTAATTTTGCCTTCTTGTTAAGTGTTGGTATTGTTGCGTTTGCAGCATTAAGCTTTTCTTGAGCATCTAGGACATTCCCTTTATATTTACCTAGACCTCTAAATTTATCTGCATAAGCATCTAAATCATCTTGATGTTTGTTAAGTTCAATGATTTTATTCGCAAATTGATTAATCTTAGGTAATGAATTATTTGCTTGATAAACGGCATCTTTAATTTTATTAATGGTTGGCACATTATCTTCAATCGATAGACCAACTTTATTCGCTTCTGAAAGTAATGCTGTTGCCACCGTCTTATTAAATTGTTTGTTTGCTTTATCTACAACAAATGATGAGCCGGTGTCTGTTAATTTAGCTGCAACAGCGTTAATTTTTTGGTTAACTTTAAAATCTACATCTGCTTTTTGAGGATGCTTTCTTAGCGTACCTGTAATTTCATGAGTGAATTTCTTAGGTATATAAATACCAGCGTAATATTTACCCATCTTGATCTCGTGGTTCGCCTTTTCTCTACTCACAAATTGCCAGTCAAAACTATCATTTTTCTTTAGTGTATCGGCCATTTTATTACCGACGTTAATTTTTTTACCACGAACTTTATCACCTTTATCTTCGTTAACTACCGCTACTTTAATATGACCAGTATTTCCATATGGATCCCACATCGCCCAAAGATTAAACCACGCATAGAACGAGGGAAGAATTGCTAAACCAGCTAAGATGACCCACACACCTGGTGTTTTAGCAACTCTTTTCAAGTCCGTGATAAATAGTTTCAGTGCGTTTTTCATTGTCACACTCCTATTTATATTCATTGTAATATATTTCAGCATGTTTATGACTTTAAAATTATCATACTCTATATATGAGTTATTTTGTAAAGTCTTTAGTTGTATTTTATTAAAATTTGTTTAAATGGATTTATTTTTTTAGTGTTGGTTAGTATAATGTTTGTATTAAGGCGTAATTTCATTTTGTTGATACTTGTCAACTTTATAAACCATAACGTTTATTATATCAAATCCTCATTTATTATTACAATAACTAAAAATAAATTTCAAGGGAGAAAAGATGAGATGATGAAAAACAAGATTTTAGTATATTTACTGTCAACTGCACTTATCACGCCAACTTTCGTCACACAAACTGCACATGCAGATGATTCATCACATAAAAATAAAAATCAAGACAAAGTTGAACGGCATCAGACTCAAACTAAAGACAGTGCTCAAAGTTTAAAATCACACTCCGACAAAGAAGACAACAAGCAATCAAATGATAATCATGATAAAAAAGATTCAGACAAAACATCTAGTCATTCTTCTAAGGAGAATGGTACTAATTCTAAGAATCAAACAACGACAGATGTAACTGACCAAAATTATAAAGCTAAAAATAATAATTTAGTGAATCATATTTATAATAGTTTTAATCGAAACCAAACCAATCTTTCGAAGTATTGGAAATCAGATAAATATGACGATAGCTTTAGCTTAACTTCACTTATCCAAAATTTATTTAATTTTGACTCTGATATTTCAGATTACGAACAATCTCAAGATCAAGATAAAAATACTACAAATCCCAACAATAGTTCACAACAATCATCTCAAAGTAATAAAGAAGAGCAACCATCTACTTCTCAACAAGACCATGCTTCCCAACATGTTTCAATTGATAATTCAAGCGATGACCAACAAACTTCAGACGGAGATGACGCTAATATAAGTGACAAACTTGGAGAATTGAATAAGGATGACAGCAATAAAGAAAATACTTCAAAGCAACAATCATCTACAACAAATCAACCAAATGATAATCATAAACAGCCGTCTGACAAAAAATATTCAAGCGTTACAGATTCTGCTTTAGATTCAATCTTAGATGAATATAGTGAAGATGCTAAGAAAACTCAGAAAGATTACCATCATAAATCTTCAACTAATGATGCTAAATCAAAGACACAATATAAGAACCAGAAGAATCCACAATTACCATCATTAGATGAATTGAAGCACAAATCCAAACCTGTTCAATCCTTCGAAAATGATGTTAAACAATCGAATACACGTTCAACTAGTCTGTTCCAACAACTACCACAAATTGACAATGGTGAGGTTTCTTCAGACTCATTCAATGTTGTAGATAGTAAAGATACACGTGACTTTATCAAATCTATTGCTAAAGATGCACATAAAATTGGTAAAGAACAAGATATTTATGCTTCTGTAATGATGGCGCAAGCAATTCTTGAATCTGATTCAGGAAAAAGTGCTTTAGCACAATCTCCAAACTACAATTTATTCGGTGTGAAAGGTGCTTATAATGGTCAATCTGTGACATTTAATACACTAGAGGCAGATAGTGGTAATAATATGTTTAATATTCAAGCTAGTTTCCGCAAATACCCTAGTACAAAGGAATCTTTAGAAGATTATGCCGATTTAATTAAACATGGCATCGATGGTAATCTATCAATCTATAAACCAACTTGGAAAAGTGAAACTCTAACATACAAAGATGCAACATCACATTTATCGTATTCTTATGCTACTGACCCTAATTATGCTAAAAAGTTAAATAGTATTATTAAGCATTATCATTTAACAGCATTTGATAAAAAGAAAATGCCTAACTTGAAGAAATATAATCAATCAATAGGAACAGATGCATCTGGTAGCGACTTTAAACCGTTTGTTGAAAGCACTAGTACTTCACCATATCCACACGGTCAATGTACTTGGTACGTATATAATCGTATGAATCAATATGATTCTTCTATTTCTGGTGATTTAGGTGATGCTCACAACTGGAATAATCGGGCTGAAAGCAAAGGTTACAAAGTGACTCATTCTCCTAAAAATCATACAGTAGTAGTCTTTGAGGCAGGTCAACTTGGTGCTGACATGCAATATGGTCATGTAGCCTTTGTTGAAAAAGTAAACGACGATGGCTCGATTGTCATTTCTGAATCTAACGTTAAAGGGTTAGGTGTTATTTCATACAGAACTATAGATGCTGATGATGCTTCTGATTTAGATTACATTCAAGGTAAATAACTATAAATAATATCATCAAATAAACAGCCGACAAAGTTCATTACTTTGCCGGCTGTTTTGATATGTAAAAACCTCAACGGAAGTGGAACAGAATCCAGTATGAATTCGTAATCGTTGGCTCGTTGAGGTTAATTAAATTAATATTTAATTCCCTTGATGTTTCTTTCTACGAGATAGCCAAATAAGTACACCACCTAAAGACATCATAACGATAGCAAGAGAAATCCAATGTTGTTTGATTACTTCACCAGTAGAAGGTAGTGAAATGTTACCATCATCATCAAATAATCCACTTAATAAACCATCATCTGAACCTAAAGATAAATTATCTTCAGGTAAAGGAATGCCTGAGTTTCCTAACTTATCCAGTAAAGATCCCCCAGAATTTAATTTATCTAACAAACTTGGTTCATTTAATAACGAATCTAAACCACTACTTCCATTATGAATTCGATCTAATAGAGATGGTCTATCTTTAATTGGTTCTAAAATATGATTAATATCCTTTTTAGCTTGTTTTACGCGTTTTTCTAATTGCAATAAATCGTTAGCTTTTCCTTCGAGAGCTGAATTAATTAAATCCATGATATCTGCTTTATCAGTTTGGACACGTGCAATAATACCAGCTAATAATCTAGCTTTATCTTTATTAATACGTGTTCTTAATATGGTTTCAATAGCTTTTTTCTTATCCTTAGCATCATTAATAATTCCATTGAGTATATCATCTGCAGTCGCTTTACCTTGAGTATTGAAATGATGTTTCAATTCATCAACAATTTGCGAATTAGATAGATGTTTATCGAGTAAATTCTTAGCAATTTTTGATGCTTTATTATTTCCTAAACGAGTAGATAGTAGTTCTTTAATTAATTTCTCTTTATCTTTAGATTGATCTAACATTGATTTTAAGATATCCTCACCAGAAGTTAATGATAATCCATCTAGCTGTTTAGCAATCTGATTAGCAATATCTTGATCATTATGTCCTTTAGTTTTAATATGTTTCATAATATAGCTAGCTTCATTCTTACTATAGACTCTGTTTAATATATCTTCAGTTGCTTGTGCTTTATTATTTGAATCAACCAGTTGATTCAAAATAGTATCATGTTGACGATTGATACTTTTTTTCGTTTTGTCTAATTGTTGGTTCAGTTCTTGCTTTTTATCTTCTGAAAGTTTTTTATCTTCATTAACTTTATCATCTAAAGCTTTTAAATCTTCTAATTTATTATTCACATAATTTTCAGCATTTAAATTCTTAGCATCTTGTACTTTAGCTAGTGCGTGATCTATTTTGTCACTACCTTTTAAAGATGTTGAAATTGCTCCTAAATCATCTTTAGGATCTGAAGTTTCTTGTTCATCCGTATCTCTGATTTGATTAAGGTCAGATGCAACATGCTCTCTAACTGATTGAGTGTCATCACTTTTATCTTTATTATCGTTTAAGTCTGAAGTGTCACTTGATGATTGAGTTGATGTATCTTGATTAGCATCATCTTTCGATTGTGTTGTACTAGATGATGATGTATTCATATCACTATCACTTGATTGATAACTTGCTTTATCATCTACAAGATCTTTATTAACGCTATCTAATTTGTCTACAATTGTCTTACCTGAATCTTCAGAAGTAGTAGTATTGTCGCTAGAACTGTCATCTTGTTTCTCATTACTCGTACTATTTTCTTTAGCATTATTCCAATCTCTATTGTCAGATTGTGTGCTTGATGTATTATCGCTTTTTTGTTGATGAGTATCAACATTTTTGGCAATTAAATCTAAATCATCTAGCAGTTTATCTAACTCTTTCGTATTATCATCATTTGATGAAGAGGACTTAGATTGGTTATCTTTTAACTGATTATTTTTATCTTTAGCATCTTTAATAATATCATCAATACTCGATTGATCTTTAGCTTTATCTAAACGTTCCCCAAAACTTTTGATATCAGAATCTGAAAGTGCTTGTAAATTTTTAATATCATCTTTAGCTTGCTTTACGCGTTCTGCGATAGTTTGACTGTCAGAAGTATTTTCAACATTTGAGGACTGGCTTTGTGAATCTGCAAAAACATCTTTCGTGAATCCATACCCTACTAATGAACCACTGAGTAACAATGCCGAACATGAAAGTTTTAGATACACACCTATTTTATCTGTTCTCTTCATTTACATATACTCCTTTATAAAAGTTACCAATATTATTCTTTAAACGATTTTACAACATTTAAACAAAGATATACACATCTCATTATAATACATATTTTCATAGATTTGTAGATAGTGTAATCAATTTAATTAAATCTAAAAACAAACTTCTTGTAAAAAGAAGTTACTTGGCATTAAACACTTAATTATTTAACATTTATACTAAATTAAGTGTAATCTAAAAGTTAGGAGTTTTTTATGACTGAACCTCTTTACTTTACAACGATGATTTCAAATGGTGTTCGTGATGGTCTAGTCCTGATTATACATTTGTACACAATCTCGCAACAGCAAAAGAAATGGGTAGTCAAGGGGGGGTATTGATACAAACTCTGAACAGCTCTTAGCAGTTAGTTACAGCGCTTGCTTTAATAGTACGCTATCACATCACTTATTTTGTCTCAAAATAAAGTAAACAATGCAAATCCAGAAGTTGAAATTACTATTGAACTTATCAAAGATGATATAGACAATGGTTTTAAACTTGGGGCAGATATCTTGGAAGTTATTACTCAATAGCACAATATTACAAGAAGAACTTGAGACATTAATCATTATCTCAGGTTGTTTTTACGTATTGGTGTCGATGACTAAATTGAAAATACGTTTATATTAAATTTTTCAACTATAGTCCTAGCTTCAATATAGAGAATTTCGTACAGAAATTCTACAAACAATATAAGTTGAGAGTTACACTGGGCTGGGATAATGAACTCAGTTCCACATTCTTCTCACCATAACCACCATCGCTGTTATAAGCTTTCGCTCTCTTTGTTTATCAATTATCTGGTAATAAATTATTTTATCACTCGTCATTGATGAATGTTGTCATTCCTTTTACTAACGTTTATTGAATATTTTCTTTGATGCGTTAAATCTAATAAAGTTAAATATTGATTGATTATGTCCTGCTCCAGCACCTATATCAACATGACCATGTTCAATATGAATACAATCCTTTTTTAACCTAAATTGAAATTACTGTGATTTTCGAAAAAAGATTTTACAATAACGATTTAAAGGTCAAGTGTTTTATGGAAAATGAACTCATGGTAGCCATGATTCAACATCACCCTCTTGCGCATTATTTAACTTTAACATTCGCTAATATGAAACAATATGACTTTGTCATACATATTAGCGGTTCTACAAGAGAAAGTATTAATGAATGGTGTCATGATAATTTGATTTTTCTTAATATACGCATGCATGCAAATAGCTTAAGTAGTATTTTAGAGACAATACAACATTATAAAATGTAATATGATTTAAATAAATTGAGTGTTTGACATCATCCAAATATTGTATCGTCATTATCCTCAGAACCTAAATCTTTAAGTACACTGTGTTATATGATGATTATCTTTCACTACTTTATCGCTATCAATATAGATTTTCACTAACTTTATACATATAAAGTTAATAATTTTCACACTTTTTTAAAAATCTTCCCACAAATGAACTAGAAAGTTTTAAAATGGGAATAGTAATAACAAATATGTTCGTTTTTCTTCATTAATATAGTGTCAATTATTAAATAAGGAGGACTAAATATGTTTATAGTATCAATCGTCGCTATGATTATAGGTATAGTGCTTATTATATTAAGTCATATCATCTATCATTCAAAAGCCAAAGATGTTAAAGAAAAAATGTTTATTCCTGGTGTTTGCCTCCTACTTATTGGAGCTTTCTGTTTAATTGGCTATTTCGTTAATGCTTCAGTATAGACTTGTTTAAAACGCTCTTAATTTTAAATAATTCTAACATTTATACTCTCCGTTATTTATCTTAACGTTAGGCATAAATGTCTGGTATTCATGCAACTACATATTTGTTGGATAAAATATTATACCGTTGTTATACGCGATAACTTTTAGGCTGCATTAAAAATAAAATTATCGTTACTTTATTTTTATAATCAATAAAAAAGTACGTATATTTCCTAACAGACAAAATCAGAGAATTTACGTACTTTTTACTTTAAGTTATAATAAATGTTTTCTTACAGCTTTAGCAACTTTAGAAGGTGATTGAGGATTCTGTCCAGTAATAAGTCGACCTTCTACTTCAAGGTTAGGAGTAAAAGGAATTCGGTTAAAGTGGTATATCGCTCCTCGTTATATTATTTCGTTTTGTATTTTGTAAATGAAAAGGAACTAAACTGTCTCGTCTTGCCAAAACTTCTTCAATATTTGAAAACCCAGTGATTTTTTGTTTTGAAGAAAATAGTTCCCATTTGTATCTATTACATTAAGTAACGCTGCAATACCATGACAAACAGCTGAAACAATGCCACCTTTATTATATATTATATTCACTGCATTTTGTATGTACTTATTTTCTGGGAAATCATACATTACACCATGCCCACCAGTAAAATAAATAGTATCATAATTCTCAGGTTGTGCTTGATCAATGGGCTGGCAATAATGAAGTAAATCCATAAAGCGCTCATTTCTATAGTACATCTTTGTCATTTTATCTAACATTAAAAGATTTAAGCTTACAGGATCTATAGGTGTTTGTCCTCCAGTTATATTAAATATATCAATCTTAACATTTGTATTTTTAAATTCATCATAGAAGTGTACAAGTTCACTTAGCCATAAACCAGTAGGTGCCTCACTATTTCCAAAGTAATCAATACTAGTATTTACTATCATTATTTTAGTCATTAATCTCACCTCTTTATTTTTAATCTTTCATTTTAACAATAATTTTTCCTTTTGCTCTTCCGCTTTCTGAAGATTCAATTGCTTGTTGCGTTTCTTTGAAATCAAACACTTTATCTATAATTGGTTTAATTTTTCCAGCCTCAATCATCGTCGTTATATCTCTTAATTGTTGGCCGCTTGGATGCATAAACAAAAATCATAATTAACATCGTATTTTCTTGCTAAACGTTGATACTTTAATGATGCAGCTTTAAATAATACTTGTTTAAAAATATTCCTCCCTAACTCTCGTGCATTTTTTCTGTAGGAAAACCAGAAATTGATGCAATAACACCTTTAGGTTTAAGAATTTGAAATGATTTATCTAAGTTAACTCCTCCAAGTGTATCAAATATACCATCATAATCTTTTAATACCTTTGAGAAATCTTGTTCTTGATAATTAATAAATTCATCAGGTTTAAGTGATTCTATAAGCGCTTTACCTCTATTACTTCCAGTTGTTGCAACATGAATTCCCATCGCCTTTGCATATTGAATTGCAAAACTTCCTACGCCACCAGAACCAGCCTGAATCAATAACTTATCACCTGGTCGAGCTTGTATCACTTCATTAATAGCTTGATAAGACGTTAATCCCACTAAAGGAATACTTGCTGCTTCTTCATATGAGAGTCCTTGAGGCATTAGCGCTATTTCTTCGGTATTAATAGAAATATACTCGGCAAATGTCCCAATTTTAGACTTACGGGGGGCCCGTATACGTTGTCACCCACCTTAAAATCTGTCACTTTATTCCCAACTTCAACTATTTCTCCCGCAAAATCATTACCTAAGATTATTGGAAATTGGTATGTCAGAAACATTTTTAATCCCCCATCTCGAATTTTAAAATCTATTGGATTTATATTCGCTGCTTTGATTTTCACTCTAACTTCATAAGGGCTCATACTTGGTAGAGGCATCTTTTCTAATGATACTGGACCTTTACCATAGTGATGCTTGCATGTTTGTTTGCATAATAATTCCCCCACTATTACATTAATTTTACTTATAAATTTCGAAAGACCATATTTTTAATGCCTTGATATTTCACTTAGCATACTGCTTGTATGTAAATTAAACAAGAAAAGTGCATGTCACAATTTTAGCGACATGCACCTACTTTAATCATTTTATTCTTCGTTTTAATTATCAAAGTTGCGACCTTCAAGACCTGCAAGTTCTTCTGTCGATGCTGATGGTGCTTTCATTTCAAATATTTTATCTACGACAGTATAATCATAATAACCAAGACGTGCAATAGGGCGTATAGATTTAATATCTAATTTACCATTGTCCATAATTAACTTATCATCAATGTGCACTTGTGCTACTCGCCCAATAACAATATCTACATTAGAGACAGGATCGCCGATCGAAATTCTTACCGTTTGTACATATTCACACTCAAAATGAACCGGTGCTTCTTTCACTCTATAACCTGGTGCTTCGATACACGCTTCTTTTGTGACACCCGCAAATTCAAATTCATCATCTTCGGGTGGTTATGCTTTTGATGATAAATTTACCGCTTTACGTAAGTCACATGTTGCCATATTCCATACGAACCAACCTGTTTCTTCAGCATTCTTCACTGTATCTTTACGCTCATGATCTCCAAGTACTGATTAGTTTGCAGCAAACATAACCATTGGAGGATCCCACGTAAGATTTTGATATTGACTATACGGTGCTAAATTATCTTTACAATCTTTTGACACGGTTGAAATCCACCCAATAGGTCTTGCTACTATACTACTCTTGAACGGATCATGTGGTAAACCATGACTTCTAACACCTTGCTTTGGAGAATAATTCATAGCACTCCACCTCTATCGCTTAAAGATTTATTATCTTAAGGTTACATGACACTCTCTGTTCATGTCTAATAATAAAAAGTAATTTATTTATAGATAAAAGTTATAGATATTTAAGTTTGTAATTATTTATTTTTATAAAAGATAGAGATCTTCAACTTAATATGAACGTTGATCGCTCGGCATAAAGAATGAGACGATTAAAGACATAAGTCCAATCAACGCGATAACGGCAAATTGTATGAAAAAATTTGTAAGTTGCTCTACGTAAATCATTAATATTGGAGCAATAGCTGTACCTAAAAACAGAATAACTGTGTTTACAGATAAGAAGAAACCTTGGTTACTGTTAACAACGACACCAATTTTGGAAATAACTGTTGGTATAGAGAATGCTATACCTGCAACAAATGTCACACTAAAAATTGTAATCACTACAATATTAGTAAAAGTCCCAATTAAAATAAGCGACACGACAGACGTTGCAAGTGCAATAGAAAGTACTCGTTTCATACCTAATCGACTACTTAAGCGTCCAGCTAATAATGATAACAACATCCCTATTACACCAAAAAGTTTAACTATAGATGCGGCAGACATATCTCCGGCTACTTGACTTGAAGTAATGTAAGAATTCAAAATACTGTACATGCTAATAAACATAATTAGGAGTGTGAGTGAGATAAATAAACAATAAAAAACTTTCAAGTTCTCTTTAAAATCTTTAAAGTTATTAAAAAATTTAAGTAGTTTAATATCGGGATTTTTGTGAGAACTTTCTGGTACATTTTTCAAAATAACAAATGCTAATATTAAATAAAGTAGAGTTAAGATAAAGTATATCCACTGCCAATTAAAGTGACTTACAATCATCTCACTCATATTTTGACCTAACACTCCAGATAACATGAAACTTGTGCTAATAAAACTAATTGCTGTCACACGCTTAACGGGTGGATATGTTTCGGTTGTATATGTCATAGCTGCCGGAGAAAATGATGCTGCAAACACACCTTGCAATGCACGCATGATAAGCAAGATAATAAATGAATGAACAAACCCAATAACCAGACAAATAACAACAAGAGCACTCATACCGACTAAAATTGTTTTTATTCTACCGAACTTTTCAGAAATAGTTCCATAAAAAAGACAACTTAAAGAATAAGTTAACGAGAAAATGACTCCATTAAGTGTTGCTATCGATTCAGGAACATGAAAGTCTTCTGCGAACGCTGCGGTAAGCGGTAAAGCTGTATATAAACTTCCCATTACTATAATGCCTGATAAAAACATAATTGTTGTGATGAGATTGTAATTTTTACTTTCCTTCATCGAATTTCATACTCCTTTCAAAATTTTAATCAACGTTACTATTATGACAGTTTGCCAATCATTCCTAAAGAGGTATTTAAATTGACGAAAAATTAAAATAATAAATTCAACTATCTGTTTACTATGAGTTGACGAAAAACTGAATCAATTTTCAAGTTAATAAACTAGTAATATCAGTCCATCATTATTTCAAAGTTATCTCAAAAATTTAAATATTGACATATACGTGTAGATGGGCTTATTATATCTAGTATGTTTTTTATATCAAGGATGTGTTATGGATGAAAATAGAGTTAGGCTTAACATTATTTGCAGAAAATAGCACCATTTACATGCCAGACGGTAAGCGTCAACCCATTAGTCATGCTCAACGTATCAGAGACATCATAGAAGAGATAGAATTGGCTGATCAACTCTGGTTAGATTTTTATGGTTTAAATGAACATCATAGAAAAGATTATGCAGTATCAGATCCTGTAACAGTACTCAGCGCTGCTGCTACTCGTACTCATCATATTAAACTCTCATCAGAGCAGTGACGGTTTTATCTTCCAATGATCCTGTGAGAGTCTATGAGCAATTTTCAACTTTAGATGCAGTATCTCGTGGCAGAGCAGAAATAATAGTAGGACGCAGTTCTTTTATTGAATCATTCCCGTTATTTGGCTATAACTTAAATGACTATGAAGATTTATTTAATGAAAAACTTCAAATGTTGCTTAAAATCAATAAACATGAAATGATGAGTTGGGAAGGAAAGTTACGACCTAGTTTAGAACACTGGTATTTATCCACGAATTGAGCACGGTAAATTGCCAATTTGGATAGCCTACTGGAGGAACCCCTGAATCATCACTGAGAGCTGGTGCATATGGGTTACTTATTACGTATGCCATTATTGGAGATAATCCTAGGCGATTTACACGTAATATCGAGCCTTAGCTGAATCGAATGGATACAACCAAAACACCTTCCTATTGGCGTGCACTCATGGGGATATGTTGCTGAAACTAACGAGCAAGCTAAGCATGAATTCTTCCCTTCACTAAAAGCACATCAAGATACTCTAAGTAAAGAACGCGGTTGGCCACCTTTCGATGAAAATTCATTTGAAAAAGAAATAGGTTCTCAAGGTGCTATATATTTAGGAAGCCCCGAAACCGTAGCTCAAAAGATTATTCATACCATTGAAACTTTAGGAATTAACCGTTTTATGCTCCATACTCCTGTCGGTTCTACGCCTCATGAGCATATTATGCATTCAATTCGTCTTTTTGGGGAAAAGGTTAAACCTATAGTAGATAAATATTTTGCAAATAAATAGGAGGAATAGATTTATGATTTTACGTTATGCTACAAATTTAAAACTTGCTAAAGAACTATATGATGCAAGTAAACCAAAACTACAAGGTGACCAAGATATGGTTGACACTTTTACTAATGTGTTTGGATTACCTGAAAAATCAGTTAAATTAGCAGGTAGTGTTGAAATTGCAGCTACTGGTTTATTCGCTGTAAGTTTTTTAAACAAAAATATCTCTCGTTTAGGTTCATTAGCTACCATTTCAGTATTAAGTGTAGCTGCTTATAAACACTTTGAAGTTGGTCATGGTAAAAAAGGTGCTCAACATGCGCTTGATTTACTAGGATTAGCTACATTAAGCTTATTAGATACATTTACTTCAAAAAAATAATTATTATTTTTAGAAAAGTTAAATATAAAAGAACTCACAATGTCGACAAAGAGTTATATTGTCGGCATTTTTACATGTGTTTAAAATTATATCAATTATTATTACTTTTAATATTTATTCAATAATTCTCGTGAAACGTGACATAAATAATAATCTTCAGGATACTTTTCAAGATGATTTTGGTGCTCTTCTGTACTTCTAACATAATTATTTAAGGGCTGTACTTCTACTTTAATTCGAACAACATCGTCCCTACTATTAATAAACTGTTATGCTTCTTCTAAATGCTTAACATTATCACTATACAAACCTGTCCGATATTTTTTACCTTTATCTTGACCTTGCTGATTCAAACTATAAGGATCAATTATTTCGAACAAATAGCTCATAAGGTCATTAATTGTAATGTCTTTAGGATTGAATTGAACTTTTACACACTCTGCATAGCCATCGTAAGAATCATCTAAATAATTAGGAAGACCATTAACTCTTCCTGCCTCAGTGATAATTACTCGTGGTATCGAGTTAAAAAAGGCTTGTGTCCCGCAAAGCCACCTGCAAAGCACACTGTTTCCACCCTATCACCTATAACTATCAAAACTTCTTCTACTTTCATGATTAATCATATGAGATGCTGATTATAAATTTCAAATAGATAGATTATATTCAATATGCAAAATAAAAAATAAGAGTAGAACAAAAACTTCTTGTTCCGCTCTTATGAAAGATACTACTTTCTTACTAAAGCTAGTATTCCAGCCACTAATATTAAAATTCCTGATAAAATACTAAAGAAACTTATAAATACAAAATTAAGAATACCACCGATAACTAAAAGAATTCCTATTAGACCCCTTTTTTTATTAATAATACAACTTAGAACTAAAGTGATAATGCATGTTAAAATAACTGCGGCACCTAGTCCTCCTACTCCACTTGTTTGAGCATCAAACTCTGATCCTATTCCATCTACCATTATGGCAAACAGACCACCTAAGATGCCAAAAATACTTCCCATAATACCTAAAATCATTTCTGCAACTCTACTAGTTGGTTTATTATTTTGAATTTCATTCATAGACTCTCCTCCTTTCTATCTATTTATTAAAGCAGTTAAAAAAGAATGGTATAAAAATTATGTAAGACAATTTAAAACTACTTAGCATGTATTCGAATTTTTTAAAATAGACAAATACATATTAATTTTATAACACTTATCTGCAAAATCAAGAATATATTAAAATTATTTCTAAAATCTCAATTAATTTTATTGAATGTAAAAAAGCGAGCTAAAACCAAAGTTCTAACTCGCTTCTCTATTTAAATTATCAACAATTTAATTCCTCGTACAATATTTATAATAAATAGTACCAGCGACCATATAAAGAAGAGTACAGCTACTATAATCCATATCGTTATTCCAATAGCAAAATTTGCCGAATCACCCATTGAAGTCCCAATTAAAAGGGATACAAATCCTAATGCTACAAACACCCAACTAAAAATATGATTAAATAATGCGTTTCTTGAATAATTTGATGCTGGAGGTTGTGACACAATCCATACGATTAGTGGAAATAATACAGGCGCAAAGAAAACACTGAGATAACTTAAAGCGCCTAATACATTACTTGTTTTATCACTATATCTTTCATCATAGTTTTCCATATATTTATCACCTCAATTAATATACAAACATAATATCGCGCTCAATTTAAGCGATTGTAGCCACAATTACAATATCGTAAGATTCGACACTTTTTATTTATTATGACTGTAGTGCTTTTTCAAGTCCTTTTTTAAATAAGGAAATTGATACTTCATTAGCATGTCTTAATTGATCATTTAATTTCTCTTTAAAATAGTATTGACTGCGTACAATATCTTTGAGCATACGATTTAAATAGTCTGCATCTTGTACAGAACATTGATTATGATTAGCTGTAACTACTGAGTTGTACACAATGTCTTTATAACCTAAAATCAACATGTTATGATTAAAAGCCGTTCGAACTGCATTAAAAATTTCGTTACCTTCATTAATATCTAAGTAAATATCACAGTGTTGATACAACATTTCAACCACATCTTCCTTAATAATTGGATATAATTTCACGTTTTTATATTGCGCCATATCTAATAACTTTGATGACATCTCAGTTTTAGCGCCAATGTAAAATTGAAATTCTTCATTATCATTAATCAATGTTTCTAAATGAGGTATTTGATCCGAGTTGGTAAGAATTAAAATATTTTTAGAAAAGTGATTTTCTTTCACTTTGTGATAAACATAACCTGAAGGATAAACAGACTGCTGTTCTTCTGCTGTTAACTGCCTATTGATGTCTCTATATTCTTTTTGATTAGGAATTATTATAGCAAATTGATTGTGGCGATTTTCGTCTAATATCAACTTCATATTTCCTGGAACATCATTTTGTGTTCGTTCTTGCCAAAAAAGAATTCCCTTTTGTAATTGAGGTAAATCGTATAATGATAAAAATGGCGTAGATAAATTATTGAATATGACTTGTTCAAGATTGATATTTATTTCATTTAAGTAAAACTTAATGAATTCTGTTTTTGAATCAAAGAAATATGACTTTCCATTATAATTTACTACGACATCACGAGTTACATAATTCTCATACATGACTTCTTTATTTTCACGAGTCATATACTTTTTAAATATAGCATACCCTGTTAAATCATACACTGTCTCAGCATATTTGAATCCTTCTTTAGTATAATGATCAACTGAACGTAAACGTTGCTTTTTATCTAACCATTCTACAAAGCTAACCACTCGTGTTTGATAGTTCTTTCTATAAAAAATTTTACCTCTAAGTTCTCCCATGTCAGTAATTGTTGCCATCGTCGCATCACCTTTTATTTCCCAAAAAGTGGTGTTTTAACATCGTTGAAAAAAGCAGGCTTACCATTATCAAAAATTTGGTAAGCTGCAAAATATTGATATGGAGATGTCACTTCATCGGGTAAAAATCCATCATCATCCATGACGATTGTAAAATGATTATAGCCAGCGATTTTTAGAGATTGATGTAGTTCACGAGTGTTTTGATCATATGTTTCAAATAAGTTAATCATGTAGCACCTCTTCTATTAATTGTTTCCATTTATCTACAATGCGCGGTGTTATAAATGATTCTGCTATTTCATATGAAACCTCATGTGGTTGTTTTGGTCCTTCTTCAAAATATCGCACAATCTTTTCTGCCATTTCAGTAGTCACCTCTTCTATTGATTGATTATCTAAATCAATAGGTACTAAGTAACCATTTTGATTGTGTCGAATAAACGTTGGACTACCATAATTAACATTAAAACCAATCATTCCCAAACCAGAGCCTATCGCTTCCTTTAAAGTAAGACCAAAACCTTCACTTTGTGAAGCTGTCATAAACAGTTCATACTTTTTATAGATATTTTGAAGATTCACATATCCTTTTAGATGGATGTAATCTTCTGCTTGATGTTCTTTAATGACCCTTTCAATCCTTTCTTGTTCAGGTCCATCGCTATAAATATCAAAATTTAACTGTGGGAGTCGTTGCTTTGATTTTATAACTGCAAGTGCAATCCAGTCTACATGCTTTTCATTAACTAAACGCGATGCAATCATTATAGAGTATGGCTTTCTCGATTCTTGAGGATTGTTTAACATTTTTAGACTGCCCACAGGAATCGTTCTAATTCGGGGTGAATCATCAGTATAGATTTCAAATTGTTGCGTTAAAATTTTATTTTGTAAGTCAGTAGCGGTAATAAAGAAATCGATATATTTCGCATTTTCAAACTGGTACTCGTAGTAATTATTCCATAAAATATGTGTTCCGTCTGTTGAATGCGCGCTAAAATGTTCTGCATGTACCACCACTCCAACCTTGCTATAGGCTTTATTTTCTAAAATGGCCTGTCCAACGTCAGTAGCACGATCAATGATAATGATATCATTTTTAGATAACTTAAGCTGACGTATAAAGTATGCTATGAATTCCTGCTTACTATAGTGTCATCAAAAACATATACATGCTCATCTTCGTCAATGTATTCATTGTAAACAATAGAGCCATCTTCATTATAAAATTGACGCATGTACAACTTAGCTTTATTATCATACGATGCATAATATTCTGAAAATGTTCTTACATAGCTATAAAAATCCTTACGAATTAACATACCATTAACTACAAATTCTGCACGATCGGCGATATTATCGTACGAATTCTTTAAGTAACAACGGTTTGGTTATTGTTTAAATACAAACGTAAAACTTTATCATCATGCTCTTGTCGAGTGACTTCATTACCTAACTCTGACATCAAATCATCTAATGTATATGTTGTAGGGGCAATCTTAATATCACTAAAATATTGATAGAGCCATATCACTTCATCATCTTTAAATCCAATGTTACTTGTAAGTGTTTGAATATTTTCAGATTGAATAAAGTCTAAAAATACAAATTTTATCGGATAATTAAGTTCGCGTAATAATTGTGCTTTATATGCTTGCGCATATTCTACATCACTACTCGCCCACCCAATCCCGAAATTTATATTATATATTGTCATGCGAATTACACCTCTTCGTTTATGGAAAATAAATCACTATGTCGCCAGATTGATCAAATGTAAGAATACTTAAACATAGATTTCTTATAATATTTCTTTTAATGTCTTCAGACATATATTCATAAGTTTCAAGTACAACTTTATGGTATTCAAAAACAACATTACGCTGTCCATTTTGGCGATTATTTACACTAGATTTTAGTTGTTGTAAATTATCAACTTGCTCTATCCATTCACTATCGATTGCTTTTAAAACAGATTTTTGTAAAAAGCGAAGTTTTAAATATGGATCTGATACAACCTCAAAGTTACTATGAAGTTGATGTACGAATTGTTGTGTTAAAAATTGTATGATTTCTTCATAATTATTCATATCTATAGTAGATACATCTTCGTTAAATACAAAACTCAAGTTTTGATATATATAATTAACGAGTGCACTTTCATTATTTAATTGATTATTTTTAATATCTTTGGCGAAGACATCATATGCAAGTTGTTCAAAGTTGAAATTTTTAAAATCTGTCGTTTCTAATATTTAGTTTCTTTCTGTATATATTTTTTCTCGCTGAATGCTTATACTTTTTTCAAATTCATTAGCCATTTCTCTATTAACCATTGCTGTTTCTTCTGAAAAACGTTGAGCTTTTTTAACAATTGATTTGACACGCTTTTGAAAAAGAACACTATTTTCTAATTTTGAAGCGTCCATTGATTGAATGTTTTTATTATTCACTAAATTAGAATGATTCCAACATTTCAACTATGATATATTTACCGGCATTCAATATACTATTCACGTTAATCGTCCTTATGGCGAGCGAGTCAGTTATTTATATTTTAACGGCACGCCACTACAAGAAGAACAATTATATACAATATGTGTGAATAATTATAAAGCAGTTAGCGGTGGTAATTATAATATGTATGCTAATAAACCTGTCGTAAAAGATATTCAAATCGAGGGCGCTCAATTGTTAATAGATTATTTATCTCAAATCTCACAAGTCGTCGATTTTAAAGTCGTTAAGTGATAGCTTGATTTATTAAAATGTCATTGATTTAAAAAAGTACATTTTATAAATTAATGTCTCTATAAAGTTAACTCGAAAATATAACCTTATAGGGACATTTTTAAATAGTAATGAATAATCATTATTTAGTTATTGAATGTAATATGTCTCTTTTCATAAAGATGATTAATAAGATTAAGAATCATACCAAATACTATGATTCCACCAGATATTAATGTAATTTGTATATATGGCAAACCTATTGATAACAGTATAGAGCCAATAATTGCACCAAGGAAATTAGCAACGTTAAAGATAGAAGCTGCTAATGTACTTGCAAGAAGAGGCGCTTCTTTTGCACTTAAAATAATTTTACTATTTAGTAATGGTGTGGTACCAAACGTACCGAAGCCGAATAAAAAGCAAATGATTAGTGCTAATATTGAACTCTGAACAACAGTTACAAATAGAACGATTGTTACCAATAATAGTAAAAACGTTAGATATAAATTCTTAGTTAATTTATGTTCTGGCACACTACCAGTAATTAAATTTCCTATTACTCCACCTAAACCAAACATAAATAAACAAGCAGTTAGACCTACAGTCTTAAACGGTGAAAAATCTCGTATCATTGGCTCCATAAATGTATAAGTTGTAAATACACCTGAGTAGCCAAAAACAATGATTGCAATCACAATTAAAATATGTGGGTTCTTAAATACTGTTAATTCTTTAGAAATATTTGCCTCTGCACTTAAAGAAACGTGTGAGACAAACTTTATCATTCCCAACATAGTGATGATTGCTAACACTGTCATAACACCAAAGACAACTCTCCAATTTGCAAATCCACCTAAAAATGAGCCAAATGGTACACCTACCATTACTGCGATTGTTAAACCTGATTGAACAAGCGCGATGGCTTGTGGTTTCTTAGCAGGAGGAGCAACAGCTGCCGCAACACTCATACAAACTCCAAAGAATGGTGCATGCATTGCTGCAGACATTAGTCTTGATAATAATAATACATTGAAATTTGGTGCTAACATACCTACTAGATTACTTACTATAAAAATTGCAACTAAAATCGGTAACAAACGATGTGCATGAACTTTCATAGTGAAAATTCTCATTAAAGGACCTATTAATGCGACACTGATGGCATAAACACTAATAAGTAAACCTGCACTTGAAATAGATACTTTCATGTCTCCAGCTATTTGAGTAAGTAAACCTGTTACTACATATTCCGCCATCCCTACTGTAAATGTTCCTATCATAAAAATTACGAACATCATCTTGTTATCTTTCATGACTGCTTCCTCCTTTTTCTTAGTTTCAAAAAAATCAATATGAATGCTATATTATAAAAAAATCGACGCAATGTGAAGTATGAATTTTTAAATCCACATCCTCTTTAGATGCTACCCTCATAAGTTTTCATGTAATAAAATTAAGACAATTTATGATGCCATGATATTAAGCACATGTCTAAATAAGACTTGTTGGACCAATTTTATATTGATAAATAAAATTGAATATTCATGAAATGATGTCAATTTTTTGACGAAACTCTATTATGATACGTATTCTTTTCCCTATTTGATTGTAATAAAGTATATTTTTTTCAAAAAATTCATTAATTATTAACTTTAAAATTCAAATTAATGTATAGGATTAACACTATGACTGGGGATAAATAATGGTTAAATAAGATAAACACTAATGATATTAAAGCATTATTGATATGAGATTAGATATTATTAATACTATTTATAATATCTCTATTTTAAGTTGATCATTGAAGAAGATTTACATGTTTATAATAAAAAATAAACTTTCTCTTTACAGATTGTTCTATATATTATAAGATATCAATTGTTCTGATTTTGGATGGATACTCAAGTCTGGTTTAAGAGGCTAATCATTCGTGATTGGTAGGAGCTTTTTGCTCGCGTTGGTTCTAATCCTTCTCCCTCCGCTAATAATATATTGATATTGGGAGTGAGACAGAATTCATATTGAATTCGTTGTCCACCCCATCAATGAGGTATAGAGTTGAAAAAACTTGATATCACTCCCTTTTTGACTCAGTCATCAACTGCCAATATTTAAAAAGAGTCTGGGACATAATTCTTAGAAAAACAAGGCATTTTCGTATAATTTAATAAACATCACTAAACTAAATTAACGAGGTGCCTTATGTATGAAGATTCTAACATGACTCAACTTACTCTACCAATAGAAACTTCAGTACTTATCCCCATAAACGATATTTCAAGATATGTGAATGATATTGTTGAAACAATTCCCTATACTAAATTCGATGAATTCAAACATTATCGTGGTGCAACGTCATACCATCCTAAAATGATGTTAAAAGTAGTGCTATATGCTTACGCACAATCTGTATTTTCTGGTCAAAAAATAGAAAAATTGCTTAATGATAGTATTCGAATGATGTGGCTGTCACAAAATCAAACACCTTCTTATAAAACGATTCATCGCTTTAGAGTAAATCCCTAAGTAGATACTTTATTAGAATCTTTATTTATTTAATTTCATAGTCAGTGTTTGAAACAAAATCTTATAGATGATAAAGCTATTTTTATTGATGGTACAAAAGTTGAGGCAAATGCCAATCGATATACATTTGTATTGAAAAAGAACATTCATAACCATGAATCAAAAATGAATAAAGATTCTAAAGCACTCTATCGTGAATTAATAAAAAATAAAATCATACCTGAGATTAAAGAAGATCACGATAATGAATTAACTAAAGAAGAAATTAATCTAATTGGCAGTCATTTAGATAAAGAAATCGAAGATTTAAACCAACAAATCAACAATGAAGCATGTACTAGGATAAGAAAAGCAATACGTCTCAAGCGAACTAAAATCAAAAAAATACGAAAGACAAATTAATGATTACTCTAAGCGAAAGTCTAAATACGAAATTCAAAAATCTATTTTAAATGATAGAAATAGTTACACTAAAACAGACCATGATACAACATTTATGAGAATGAAAGAAGATCATATGAAAAATGGACAACTCAAGGCAGGGTATAATTTACAAATAGCAACAAATTCTCAATTTGTTTTATCTTATAATGCATATCAAAATCCAACAGATATGAGAACGATGATTCCATTCTTAAATTTAATTCAAAAGACCTATGGTCAATTACCTGAATATATTGTAGCTGACGCAGGTTATGGCAGCGAACCAAACTATATAGCAATTATAGATGATTTTAATCGAACACCGCTTATAACCTACGGTATGTTTATTAAAGATAAAACTAAAAAATATAAAAGTGACATCTTTAACACTCAAAATTGGGAATACGACGAAATGAATGACGAATTCATTTGTCCGAACAATAAACGACTGGGTTAAGAGATATGCCTATCGTCATGATAAGTACGGATTTAAGCGAAACTTCAAATTATATGAATGTGATGATTTTTCAGAATGTCTTCTGAAAAATCAGTGTATGAAATTCTACTCAAAAACAAATAAAAAAATAATGAAAAATTATAACTGGGAATATTTTAAAGCCCAAATCAGTAAGAAGCTTTCTGAACTGGAAACAAAAAACATTTACAGTCAAAGAAAAATTGATGTAGAACCTGTTTTCGGATTTATGAAGGCTATTTTGGGTTTCACTCAAATGTCGGTTCGAGGCATAAATAAAGTCAAAAGAGAAATAGGATTTGTACTAATAGCACTTAATATAAGAAAAATAGCAGCTCAACGAGCTAAATATGGTTTGAATAATTATAAAAAAGACAGTTTCTATATTATTTCAATAGAAATTGTCTTTTTTTACTAGTCTAAGAACTTTATGTCCCAGACTCTTTTTTTATATCTCTTCACTCTTGCTCATTCATGCTCAACCAAGAAAATTTCGAGTATTACAAATATCTCCATGAAAAAATACCCTATAAGTGATTATTAAAAAAATTAGTTAATCTCGTATATCTTAATCACTTATAGGATATGTTCATTAATTATTATTTTCTGATTTGAATGTTTTTTGTGGTGCATAAATTGTTACGCCATATTTATTTGCAATATTTTGTGTTTCTTTATCGACTTTTTTTCAAATTCTTTTGTAGACATTGTATAATCATTATCAACTTTTTTCTCTAGTTCAACATATTGATGATTTGTCATACCTTTAGGTGGAAAACCACCATAAGGTCTCATGCCCATATTTGTACGTCCATGTTTATCATACTCTTTTAAAGCTTCCATTCTCTTTTGATATTCTTTATTGCTAATTTGTTTTTTACTTTTAAGATGATTAAGCGCATCCACCTTTTGTTGGTAAGTAGAAGTGCTAGTTTGATGCATTTCGTTTGCACTTGCAATACTTGCGACTCCTGATAAAGCAATTGTACCTGCTAATACTGCTCTACCAACTAAAGTAATTTTCTTCATTTTCATATAACCCCATTTCAAAATAATAAAATAATTTACATTACAAAAACTTTACCGCTATTTTACGTATGCTACTTATTAACATACCCATTAAATTAAATTTTACCTTCAGTAAAAAAATAAACACTTACAACTGGGCAATTGTAAGTGTTACCTAAATTTTATGGTTGTGCATAATAGTAGTCTATTTTAATTGTTGAAAGATTAAATTGAATGACATAACTTTATTTACAATAGTTGTTAAAACCAATTCTCAAAAATAAATCTAACTAATTAAATAAATATAGTCACAATTAAATCAAATTTTCGGTTAATTATTATTTAAATTGAATTATTCATAACTCTATGAAATTGTGCAAAATACAAAAAATTAATTGCTAACTTAAGAATCACAAGTTTAATAAATATTGTCAACTATTTTTTTGATTTAAAAAAATATGCAACGAAAATCCTTAAAAAAATAAGAAATTTATTACATACTAGTTACAAAATTTATTTTTTTAAAAATACATTTAACAACGAACACACTTCATCTTTGAAGTTATTCTTACTATCTTCAATACCCCCGTATCTCTGTGAAAAAGAGGCTCGTAAATACCAACTCTCAAGAAAAAGGAAAATCAAATTTTTAAAATCTTCTTTATCCATAGATATATAGGAGGGATCATAATATTTTATAATTTCACTATTTATTGTTTCATTTACTTCTTTGAGATAGTCATTAATCTCTGAAGACAATGCTTCTGGTGCATTGGATAATTGAACATATAATTTGATATACCTTTCATCGACATCAAATATAAACTTAAATAAAAACTGATAAAGTCCATCAATTGAGTAATTATCGTCACGATTCTTGAGAATAAAAGTTAAAAAGTAGTTAAAACAGTTTTCTACACTTTTGCGATATATCTCTTCTTTATTTGTATAATGATAATAAAGACTGGCTTTTTTAATATTAACGCTTCTTGAGATGTCATCAAGCGTTGTACCGTCGTACCCCTTTTCAGAAAATAAGGTTATTGCATTATCAATAATCTTATCTTTCAATTCTAAAATCTCCCCCTTATTCATTATATTTCAGAAAAATTAAGTTAAAATTACAAGTATTACCGTTCAAGTATAACAACATTCTATTGCAAATTGAAATACTTTCGATTAGTATATGCGATACAACCTAACTAACGAAAGGTAGGTATATAAATTGCTACTTTTACTTTTTTATCCTGTTTTTATGTCAATTTATTGGATAGTAGGATTAATTTATTACTTTTTCATTAAGGAAAAACCATTTAACAGAAAGAAATTAGTAAAAGGTAACCAACAAAACATTGAGGGTGTTACGTTTTTACTGGCATAATACAACGAAAGTGAAACAGTATAAGAGACACTCTCAAAAGCGTATTATCTTTAAACTACACTAAAAAAGAAATTATCATCATCAATGATGGTAGTTCTGATAACACTGCAGAGATTATTTAAGACATGAAAAAAAGTTACGACTTTAAATTCTTGGATTTGCAAGTGAATCGAGGTAAAACTAATGCATTAAACCAAGGTGTTAAACATGCCTCTTATTACTATGTCATGTGTCTTGATGCAGATACTATGGTTGATGATGATGCACCTTAACTTTAAAAAGAATCCAAAACTAGGTGCTGTAACAGGAAATCCTCGTATCCGTAATAAGAGTTCTATATTAGGAAAAATTCAAACAATAGAATACTCAAGTCTCATTGGTTGTATTAAACATAGTCAATCACTTGCTGGTGCGGTCAATACAATTTCTGGTGTTTTCACATTATTCAAGAAAAGTGCCCTCAAAGAAGTTGATCATTGGGATACTGATATGATTACTGAAGATATTACTGTTTCTTGGAAATTACATTTATCAGGATTTCAAATTAAATATGAGCCACGTGCTTTGTGCTGGATGCTCGTACCTGAAACTATTGGAGGCTTATGGAAGCAACGTGTAAGGTGGGCTCAAGGGGGACGCGAAGTCCTACTAAGAGATTTTTGGGTAACAATGAAATCTAGAAAAATACCACTCTATTTACTCATGTTTGAACAAATTATTTCAATTACTTGGGTTTATGTCGTTCTTATTTATCTAGCATTTTTATTAGTAACAGCCAACTTTTTAGATTACACATACTTGAAATATAGTTTTTCAATTTTCTTCTTTTCATCATTTACTATGACATTTATTAATATAATTCAATTTACAGTTGCTTTATTTATAGACAGTCGCTAAGAAAAGAAAAATACAGTTGGGTTGATTTTTGTAAGTTGGTATCCAACCATTTATTGGATTATCAACACTGCTGTTGTCATTGTAGTGTTTCCTAAAGCATTATTGGCTATGCTACATGGTCAAGCCCAGACAGAGGAAATATCCAACAGTAAAATCGTCATTGAATCTAGTTAGGGAGAGCTTGTTCATTGCGATATCTTGTACGTTTTGGATTTATTGTATTGTCGCCATGGTCGTATATATTGGTATACTTATTAATTCACAAATTGAAAGTGTCATTACAATTCGTATCACTTTAAACGTAGAAAATACAGAAATTTATAATATATTTGGTCTAATGGGTATCTTTACATTTATTATTTTTATCTTTTTTACTATAAGTATCATTTCCGAAAAATTGTATGAAAGGTCGTGAAGCATGAAACCTTTCAAATTCATCTTCATTAGCTTAATAATGTTGTTAATAATGACGAATGCTAAACCTATTTATCATCATTATGCTCAAGCTGATGAAAATCACAAGAAGTTAAAGTTTAAAAAGAATAGCGCTTTAGCGTTAAACTATCACAGAGTGAGAAAAAAAGATGCACTAAATGACTTATTACAATATTTTCAAGTAGCAAAGAAATTAAAAATTATAGTGTGACAGATCATGAGTTTCAGTCACAAATTAAATGGCTAAAAGCTCATAATGCTAGATTCCTCACTATGCAAGAATTTATTACCTACAAAGAAAAAGGAAAAGGAAAATTCCCCAAAAAAAGTGTTTGGATTAATTTTGATGATATGGATAAAACTATTTATGATAATGCTTTTCCTGTGTTAAAAAATATAAAATACCAGCAACTGGATTTTTAATTACCGGACACATAGGAGAAAAAATTTTCATAACTTAGATATGATTACTCAATCAGAGTTAGATAAAATGCATGAGACGGGTCTATGGGATTTCGAATCTCATACAAATGATTTGCATTCACTAAAAAAGGAAATAAATCTAAGTTTATTGAAGTATCTAACGTTATTGCTACAAAAGATATTAAAAAAGTAATAAAAATTTAATTTCTAAATATGGTAAAAATGAACAAGCCATAGCTTACCCTTATGGATTAATTAATGGTGATAAAATTCAAGCGATTAAGAATGCTCATATGAAATATGGTTTTACACTTCAAGAAAAAGCAGTCACACCAAATGTCGATAATTACAAAATCTCACGCATTTTAGTAAGTAATGATGCATTTGAAACTTTAGTTAAGAAATGGGATGGATTCGATGAAGAAAATTAGACTTGAATTAATATATTTACGTGCGTTTATTTGTGTCATTATAATTGTGACGCACTTATTGACACAAATCACACTAGAGCACAAAAACTTATCGGGTAGCTCTTTAATATTACAATATTATATCCGTAATATTGTTATTTTTGGAACTCCAAATTTTATTGTATTATCACAATTATTAACTACATTAAATTATAAAAAGGTAAGCAAACATTACTTAATATCGCGATTTAAATATATTTTTATCCCCTATCTTTTAGTAGGTGTTTTTTATTGTTATAGCGAATCGTTATTAACCGCTTCCTCTTTTAAAAAACAATTCATTGAAAATGTCGTTTTGGGACAGTGGTATGGTTATTTCATTATTATCATGCAGTTCTTCGTCTTATCATATTTAATATATAAAGTGAATTACAAATTATTTAATAGCAAGCTTCTATTGTTATCGTCCTTGATTGTTCAACAAAGTTATTTATATCATTTTATTTATAATGATTATTTTCACAAATTGGTGACACATTATTATCCATTAAGTGAAAATACGATGTTCTTAGGTTGGATTTTTTATTTCTTTTTAGGTGGATATATTGGTTATAATTATGAAAGTATTTTATCTTTCTTGGAAAAGTATTTAATTATCGTTATTATGTTAGCGCTTGGTGCATATGTTTTATTTATTTCTATTTCTGGTGAAGATTATTGGAATGTTACAAGTTTTACTTATACTTTGACACTTTACAATAGTCTTATGTTCTTTGTATTAGTTGGTATTTGCATGCATTTTAAAACAATGCTATTAAATACTATTAAAGCAATTAGTGCATTTTCATTCTTTATTTACTTATTGCACCCTATTATTTTAGATTCACTCTTTGCTTACACTAATATTTTTGAAGATAGCACTATTGTCTTTTTAGCGATATCATTGTTGATGATTCTCGGAATCTGCATTGGTTTTGGTATGATGTTACGTGAATTTTATATTTTCAGGTTCGTTATTGGCAAACAACCGTATAAGCTACAGCTTAATCATTACCAACCTAGCTGGAAGTCATGCTAATGCGAGAAAGCGCCTCTCGTTCAAGATTGACACATAAATTTTATCTCGAACGAGGGCGCTTGGTGTTAACTATTCAATTTTATTTGAATAAATTTTTTAAGATTCTAAATAAAGAACCGATTAATTGGAAGACATCACCTGTCATTAGATTCACCCCTATCTCTATTGTAGTCAGAATTTATATACCCAATATATGAATTTTTTAATTTGTTGATGTTAATTGTTCACTTTGTACTAAATCATCTGCTAACTCATGCCAAAATTGTTGTAATTCTTCTCTAGTACGTGCTGTATCAGAACTATCTTGTCCTACTAAATCAACATGATCCCAACCATGTTTTACTGGTGTTACTTGCCATATACCTTTTTGATTTTTATCTGTTGCTTCAACATATTTTTGGTTGAATGGATGTTGTGAAGAAATAACTGATACAAGTCCATCATTTTCTCTCCATTCCTGTTCTGTAGCTTTACCTATTAAATTTGCAGTTAAAGCAAATGGAAGGAATAAATTGAAATCAGCTTTTTGTCTACCTGATAGTGTTTTATGAGTTGCTTCACCTGTATAAGTTTTATAGACAATATTAGGATTTAACGATGTTTTGCGATTTAAATCTGTTGCTCCATCACGTGTTAAATCATTGAAACCATTATCTTTAGATTTCCATAATTTAGAGTTTTGTACACGTTTAACATAATCAATGTAAGATTCACCAGGTTTTTGTTTTAACCCCCATTGTGATAAACCGAAGTCTACACGAGAATCTTTGTTACCAAATTTTTTACCTAAATCAAATACCATTTGGCGAACTAATGCTTCATTACCAAATAAATCAGATGCATGTGTACCATTATGCGGCGTACCAAGTGTAGTTATAGAAGAAACCATGTTGTCATGGCCACCTTGGAATAATGGAGAAATTTCGCCACCATGTTCCTTTTGATATTCGATTTCTTCAGGACTACCGTGTCTAAGTAATTCTTCTAATTGACGAATTGTTTGACCACCCATGCTATGTCCTACTAAATGAACTTTTTGACCTGGTTTCCAGTCTTTATAAACGCCTTCATAAGTTTTTCCATAACGTTCATGACCATATTTAGCCGCATGTGCCGCACCGTAATCTACACGACCGCCTTTAATGTAGTAATACAACTCTACTGCACGATCATAGTTACTACCGAAAGCACTAATGCTTGCCTCATATGCTTCATAACCATTTTCTTCTAAATCTTGGCGAATATTCATTTTATCGCCACCCCAGTAATGCGTTAATACTGCTGGATTGATATCATCTGTAAATCCATTAAACCCATGTACTAGGATAATCGGATCATGATTTTTGTATTGATGTTGTTTTGCTACTTTATTTGTTTGATCTTTATCGTTCTTAGTCAGTTGTTGTGCAGTTTGTTTATTCGTTGTAGCTACTGCATTACTTTTCAAAGCACCTAAACCATCTTTAGAAGATGACTCTTTATCAGAAACTTGATTTGCCTTTTTACTTACTTTTAAAGGCTCGTCTTTAGAATCTTTTGCAGTCAAACTATACGTTGCATCATCTTTAGCTGTCACCCGTTGAGTATTTTCATTAACTTCTTTATTTATATCTTTATGTGTTTCTGATGAGTTGACCTTATCATTTGTTACTTGTTCTACCTGTTGTTGATTGTGAGTTGCCTCTTTATCCTGTTGAGATAGCTCTGTTGGTATAGATGCCTTTGTTGATTCGGTATTCTTTTCAACGCCTTGTGCTTGTTTAGTTGTTGACTGTGAGGCACTAGAATCATTGTCTTTAGTCATTTTAGTCTTTACATCTTCATTAGCTCGCACTGCTTTAGCGTGTGAAGCTTGATCCTCTGCTTTAATATTGTTATTTTGTTGTACTTGTTCTTGTTGTGGTTTATCTTGAGAAACGTCCTGAACTGGCACCTCTTTATGACTTTCTTGACCCTCATAATGCTCTACTGCAGTTTGTGTTTGATTAGTTTGAGGTTTTTCTTGTAATGCTTTTTCAGTGTTTGAATCCTCTTTGCTACGTTGTTTTTCATTATGTAAGCTTGATTGTTCATCATTAGAATTGATGTTATTTTGATTGTCAGCATTTTGCTCTCGTGGCTCAACTTGTTGATGATTTTGAGTCACTGATTGTTCACTTATTTTTCCATTTTCATCCCCAATAGATTGCGCTATCCCGTTATCAGGAGTTCCCTGTTCCTGATGTTGTTCTGCTGCTTGCGCTGAAGCACCACCCATAAATAACAATGCTGCTATTAGAATTGATGACGCGCCTACACTAAACTTACGTATACTATACTTATTTTGTCTTGTTTTCAAAGTTAGCACCTCTATCTATTTATTTTTTAAAAATGAACTTCTAAATGTCTAGCAATTAAATGAACAAATTGATAATTACACGTGGCAAAAATTCAAAAACTTTGTTGAAAAATATTTTGATAGCTTCCATAATGAACTCCTTTCCACCTTAAGTAAGCGCTTCCAATATCTTATAAAATTTTTTGAAATTTGTAATACAATTTTAAAAATTCAAACAAGATATAAATCACTTATCTTTTTCGGTATTATTTATATATTATGTTACGTGGATTTTCACATTTTGTCAACAATTATATGCAATTTAATTACGCGTTATAATAATCTATAATCAAAAGAAATTACTTATGTTTATTAATAGTATAAAATACTAATTATTCAAAACTTTCTAATTAAAGGAGTAGTTTAAATGAACATTGATTTTGAATGTTACCTTAACATAAATACTTCAATGTACAAAATAAAGTACCTATTTCTATAGGTATAGACAATCTTTATGACAAAATAGTCAATCAACAGCGTGGTGGCTTTTGCTATGAATTAAATCATTTATTTGTTACGTATTTAGAATGTAAAGGGGGTCATGTTACGCGTACTTCTTCAACAGTTCACACTTCAGATGGCGGTCGAAACCCTGAAGGTTCGCATATGTCACTTTACGTCAATATCAATGGGACATTTTATATTACTGATGTTGGATTTGGAGATGTACCTTTAAGCGCAATAGAGCTGGGTTCTAAAATCAATTCATATCAACTCATGATAGAAACGGCGTTTACCGCGCTATTTTGAGCAAAGACAATCAATATGACTTGCAAAAGCAAATACAAAACAAATGGGTAACACTCTATGTAGCACATTTACAACCTCAATATATTGAAGACTTTGAAGATAAAATCAACTACAACGAACATCACCCTTTGTTCAACAATTACTTATTACTCAACCACAGTTTTTTGGACGTGCCACAATGACTTATCACACTTTAACTTTAAGTAATGATATTAATAAACGTAAGTATAACGTCACAACCGATAACTACAAACACTTTTTGAAAAAGTTTTTTAGTTTAGATGTGAAGATTAATCCTTTTGAAAATAAATTGTACTAAAAATGTTTAACTTTGACTCTATTATTTTCACAACTTATCAAAATCACTGAGACGGTGAGTAGAATATAGCTTCATTATTCATTATATATCATGTATCATCCATGTTTACCATTCTTTAATGTCTTTACGTTCACCTTTAAAATTATTACTTTTTTGATGGCGTTGTGCTAATACTTGTTCTACTTCTGTGAACTGTATATCAAGACTATGCAATAATACGAAAAAGTGGTACATTACATCTGCCGTCTCACTGATTACTTCTTCACGATTATCTTTTAATGCACCTATCACAACTTCGAACGCTTCTTCGCCAAATTTTTTCGATATTTTATCAATATCTTCTTTAAGTAAATATTGTGTATAGGAATTAGATTTATTCGAATTAGCACTTTGATAAATCGTTTATTGTAAATTTTGTACTTTGAAATGATGTGCCCTTTCATTATTAAAACAACTTTGATTTCCAGTATGACAAGTAGGTCCTTGTGGAATTACTCTCATTAATATTGTATCTTGGTCACAATCTGCGTGCACACTCACCACATTTTGTAAATGTCCAGACGTTTCACCTTTAGTCCATAAGCGTTGTTTAGATCTGGAGTAGAACGTAACTTTACCTTCTTCGAGCGTTTTTTGATAAGCTTCTTCATTCATATAACCCAACATTAATACGTCATCCGTTTGATTATGTTGTAAGATGACAGGTACTAATCCTTTTAAAAAGTCAATACGTTCACTCATCTTACAGGTATCCCTCCTTTATGCATTTTTTCTTTAATTATTGCCACAGTTGTTTCTTGATCCTGAAGCAATGATTGGAATATTTACTAATTGCTTAATTTCTGCTAAATGATCGATGTCAAAACCTTGTTTCATTCCATCATGATGCATACTCGTTATAAGTAATTCTCCTGCACCTAAACGTTCTACCTCTTGAACTCAATCATACACGCGTACATTGGTTAACCTTTTACCACCATGCGTCGTACAAAAATAATCATCTCGTTGTTCATCATAAAAACTATCAATGGCTGTACAAATACATTGACTACCAAACTTTTCACTTGCTTGTCGAATTAATTCTGGATGCTTTAGAGCACTAGAATTCAATGATACTTTATCTGCACCGTGATTTAATAGTTGTGTAATATCATTTAAAGTCTGAATACCTCCACCAACTGTTAAAGGAATAAATAATTGTTTTGCCGTTCTTTCAATCACTTCTAACATAAGGTCATGCCCAGTCTCTATCTTTGAAATATCAAGAAAGACTAATTCATCAGCACCGGTAACATTATAATAAAGAGCTAAATCAACAGGGTTGCCAATATCCCTTAATGACTTAAATTGGATGCCTTTTACTACACGTCCATCTTTAACATCTAAACATGGAATGACTCTCTTCTTAATCAAGATAATCCCTCCCAAAATGCATTCTGATGTATAGCTTTACCTACAATGGCAGCGTGAACATTCAACACCTCTAATTGTTGTAAGTCTGCTTGATGTCTAATTCCTCCTGAAGCAATCACAGGTAAATATGTTGTATGAGCTAGTCGACCTGTCAATTCAAAGTTAGCTCCTTCGAGTTTGCCATCTTTTGAAATATCTGTATAAATAATGCCCCCTAATGGTAAATGCTCAATCTTAGCAACATAATCAAATAAATTAAGTTTGGCGTCCTCTTCCCATCCATTAATTTTTATTTCCACTCCAAAAGCATCTACAGACACATATATTTTGTTTGGAAAATGTTGTGTCATACGTGCTAACCACTCAACGTCTTGGATACCTTGCGTGCCCAAAATACAATAATCGATTACTGAGTTAATATAATTTTCAATCGTTTGTTTTGAGCGAATACCTCCACCTACTTCTATAGGTTTAAGGGTAAGTTTTCTTAATGATTGGATATAATTAAATTCTGTCGCTTCTTTTGTTTTAGCTCCAATTAAATCAATAATATGAATACGTGTTACACATTCAAATTGACTATAAAACTGGATACTTTCTTCCACTGTTTTCTCCACTTTTTCTTCTGAAGTATATTTACCTTCAGTCAATCGGACACTTGTTGAATTAATCAAATCGATGGCTGGCCATAATTCAATCATCAATAAACCCTCCTTTTAAAGCTTGATTCAGTATAGCTAATCCATACTCTCCACTTTTCTCAGGATGAAACTGAATACCAATGTAGTTCTGATATTGAATCACACCCGGAACTTTTGTGCCATAATTGGCGTAAGCTACTACGTGTTATGCATACTTTGCAAATCATTCCATCCTAAATGTGGAACTGGATAATCTGTCTGAATCGCACAATATTTCCTGGGACAAATCCTAATCCATCAACGTCACCTTCCGCGCTATGCTGAAATAGTAATTGCATACCTAAACATATACCGATAATCGGTTTATGATGAATTTTACTCAGAGAGTGATCAATTCTCTTAGCATGAATAGAAGTCATTGCATCCTTAAAATGCCCAACTCCAGGAAGAACAATAGCATCTGCTCTTTCTAATTCTTTATCATCACATGTAAGGACAACATCATACCCTAAATATTGAATTGCTCGGGTTACGTTACTAATATTTCCTAATCCATAATCAATAATAGCTATTTCAATGACTCCTTTAGAAATGGGATACGACCGTCTTCTTTTGATGAGAGTGCAACTTTTAATGCTCTCGCAAAAAACTTAAAGATGGATTCTATCTCATGATGCGTATTGCCACCACGAATTAAGTCAATATGCACAGTTAATCTTGCATTAATAACCAATGCTCTAAAAAATTCTTCGACAAGTTCCGTGTCAAAAGTTCCTACCTTTTGAGCACTCAATTCACTATTAAATGAGAGATAAGGGCGCCCGCTTATGTCTATCACTGTACGTGCAAGAGTTTCATCCATTGGAATGTAGGAATGACCATATCTTGTAAAGTCCTGTTGATCTTTAACTAATTGAAGGACAAGTTGCCCAATTACAATACCTATATCTTCAGTTACATGGTGATCATCTACATAAGTATCTCCTTCTGCTTCTATAGTAAGACTCAATCCGCTATGAAATGTAAACAACGTCAACATATGGTCTAAGAAACCTACACCCGTTTTAATATTAGATTGAGTTTCATCATTCGACAGTACTATTTTCAATTGTGTTTCTATAGTATTACGAGTTAACTGGTACGTCATAATGTTCTCTCCATTTCTTTACAACTTCCTCTAAAATATGAAGCTGTTCTTCTGTAGCAATCGAATAGCGGACATAATCTCTCATAACTTCCTTCATCATAAAATCTTGGTTTAAAACCATTTTCATGAATAAAAGCACCTAATTGTTGTGCAAGCACACCCTTTGTTAAAACAAAATTAGTATAAGAAGGATAAACTTTGATAATATCTGCAACGTATTTACTAAAAATTCCTTTCAATCAAGTTGCCAAAGCGCGTTGTCGTTGAATGAATGCTAAAGTCTTTGCTTGTTTGGTAAATAAAGTTGTAGCAACTTTCAATGTTAAACTATTTAAAGGATACGGATGCTCGATACGTTTAATAAGATGAATTGTTTGCTCATGACTCACAATGGCACCTAAGCGTAAACCTGCTAAACCAAATGCTTTTGACAATGTGCGCATACGAATAATAATGTGACTCTAAAGCTACTTGATAAGTATGACCGTAATCAAGATACGCTTCATCAATCACGAAGTAGCTCCCTATAGACTTCACCCGAGTAGATATTGCTTTAAGAAAGTTTAGGTTAAATTGGTTACCAGTTGGATTATGAGGGTTACTCATGATAAAAAATGAAGGTCGTACTTCATCTATCTTTGCTAGTATCTTTTGCAAATCAAATCGCAAATCATCACTTGCATCGACAAATTGTATAGAACGTTTAATTTGTGCTGCATATGCTTGATACATAAAGAAATCAGGATTTAAAGTGAGTACAGGACCTTCTGGCATAATCACCATTAACTTCTGTATCAATTCATCAGAACCATTAGCTGCGGTAATTTGAGTGAACTTTAAATTATAGAATTTAGCATATGCTTCAAGAAATTGCTCATATTCTTCATTAGGAAATAAATTATAGTTTAAATCTTTAATAATTAGTTTGAGTTGTTATTGTGATAATGGCGTGATAGGACTTTCATTTTTGTTAATCGGTATCATCCTATACCCTCCTTATCGACGTATATAGATCGACTTTTCATGATTATATAAAGTTCAATATGTGCAATATGTTCCGCTGACTGTGCCACTTCATTAAATGTTTGTTGTGACAAATGAATCACAGAATGACGTGTCATAAAATCATTCACAGATAGACCATTGGTAAATCTAGCTGTTTGATTTGTAGGCAATACATGACTAGGTCCTGCAACATAGCCTCCTATAACTTCAGGAGAGTAATATCTTAAAAATAATGCACCCACATATTTAACTTTATCAACATATACTTCAGGCAATTTTGTTTGAATAGACGCATGTTCAGGAGCTATGGTATTCATGACTAAACATGCTTCTTCAATATCCTCAACTAAAATTAAATAATGATGTTTTGCAATACTTGTTGAAACAATATCTTGACGTTCAACATATTGAAGTTGATCTTGTATCATTATTTCTAAACGTTTAAGTATCTGTTCATGTTCACTAATGACATAGGTACAAGCCATTTCATCATGTTCTGCTTGTGCAAATACATCATATGTAATCGCTTCCAAATCAGCAGTCTCATCTATGATTAATGCTATTTCTGTAGGCCCTGCAATTTGATCGATGCACACTTGTCCATATACAAATTGATTTCTTGGTCCCACAATTTTATCAACTTTCGATATTGATTCTGTACCATATGCTAAAGCTGCAATGCTCTGTGCACCACCCATTTGATATACATGGTTCACACCAGTAATATGACATGCCGCTAATACTTCTTGACAAATACCATTCGTTTGTGGAGGAGTCACTACAGTAATCTCTTTAACTCCAGCTACTTGTGCAAGTGTAGCTATCATTAACACTGTAGAAGAATAGCTTGCCTTGCCACCTGGCACATAAATACCTACACGTTCAATAGGATGATGAATTTCATAACATTCCCCTTGATGATTCGAAACGTACTGTATTTTGATTTGTTCTTGATACGCTCTAATTCGGTTGTAACTATGTTCTAATGCTGAACGTGTCTTATCATCTAAATTATCGTAAGCTTGTTTAATTTTATTCTGATCAATTTCTAGTTGTTCTGTTTTCACGTGATCAAACTGTAAATTATAATTTTTAAGTGCACAATCTCCATGTAATTTAACTTCATTACATATATCACTAACTATTGTATATAATCATCTTCTTTGCTAAATTGGTTTAAAAATTGTTGCGCTTTAAACATGATTCATAAACACCCCCAAATGATTTATAAAATCTTCTATTTCAGAAGCCTGTTTAAAATATGCTGCTTTATTCGTTATCAACTTCGCATTAATATCAGCTATATGCTGTTTTTCTACAAGACCACTCGCTTCAAGTGTGGTCCCTGTTTGAACAATATCTACAATGCCATCTACCATATCTACAACACATGAAAGTTCGACAGAACCATTAAGGTGTATCACTTCTACATCCATTCCATTAGTATTAAAATATTACGTTGCAGTTTGAACGTAACTTGTCACAACTTTACTATAATGGTTGATATGTGGCTTTGTAGCTAAAGCAAAGTGGCATCTACCAAAGGGTAAATCTAATAATTTATTGATATTAAATCTCTGTTCATTTAATATGTCACTGCCCACTATTCCTACATCAGCGATACCTTGTTCAACGTAAGTAGATACATCACTACCTTTTACTAATATAAATTCAATATTGTCAATTGTAAGAAGTAGTTGTCTGTTTCTGTTTAATAAGGTATTTGCAATAGCCATTTGATGTATTTGTTGGATGTATTCTATAAAGCTTTCTAATAAACGTCCTTTTGCTAGTGCTACTCGTAACATGCTTGTCGCTCCTTACATTTTCAAAATTAAAGCGTTAATCCTAAACCAAAACCTTCGAGCACATCATTATAATAACCACCTGTTAGCACCCTATGACTTGATTGCTCCAAATGACACTTTATAAATACACCCTTGTAGTATGATCTTGGGGGTTGAGCTGTAATATCTAGATGAATTTGAGTTATTCCTTGTTTCTTTAACCAACTTCCCCATGATTGAATGGATTTAAGGACGGGATGATTCACATGTAGATAATCGGGAAACACTTTAAGTTGATTCAATGTATTTTCTTTAAGAATTTGAATGAGAGGATGTTGTACACCTAATTTTTGTATCAAGCCTGATAGATTTCTTTCTTCAATCATCTCCATAACATCTTCAGTTTGATCATGAGGTTTTAATAGTGTATTAATCAATTGGTAATGTCCTAAAATGACGAATTGAATACAGTCATTGAGATATTGATGGATAAAATGATGAAAATCTAAAAAGCTTTTAGTCATTGTCTCAAATTTAGGGTGATAATTTTCAATACCAACTTGTTTTATTACCTTATGATTTCTAATAATGTCTCCGACATATGCCACGAGCTTATACTTAATTGGGAATGCGGTGAAATATCTAAATAGTTGATTTGTAAAATCATTTCTTAAAACATACATATGCTTATTGTGTTGCCAAAAGCAACGCTCGTCCATTTGTTGCAAGTCTTCATGTGTTAATGTTTTCCAGTTCAATTTTTCAATTAAATTAAAATCAACAAGTTGATATCCCTGCTGATTAAAATATTTTAAAAACTGTAATTCTTCTTTAATAGAAATTAAATCAATGGCTAGGCGCACAGAATCCCCCTTTTTCAAGCAATCCCTTTATCACTATATTGTACTAAAGTAAAATTGTAGTAATACACTACCATGTTACACGTAATATAACAAGTGTTTTTTCTGAAAATTCTTTTATTTAAGAATATATAAATCTGTTTACATTCTTTACACAAGAACACAGAAATCATCATTTTAAAATGCTAAACGCCTTGTTTCACTATAATAGATATATTATTCTAAAAAGTGGTTAAACCTATATTCATAAAACTTTATAAAGTTTCGATTTGAGTTTTAAAATGTCGCTAAATTTTGCTTAACACACGCAATAACTAGAGATACTTAAACTACATTTATACACAAAAATTTAGAGATACAGCTATAAAGCTGCGTAAGTGATTTTGAGAAAAAATTAATAGTACTCTCTAATTACCACACAAAACATACTAACCCACAAAGCCCAATTAAATGAGTTAGTATGGCTTATATAGTAATAAGATTGCATGCACAAATTTGATTTATTTAAAATTTAGTTATATCAGAAATTGTATCAATTTTAAATCAAACAATGTGTATCCAAATTAAGCCATCTAATACTTATGTGACATTTTTCAATAAATGTCTCATTTTTAAGAGGTGTATAATGAATAGTAAAGTTTTGCGTGTAGAAAAAACTGAAAATGCATTGTTAGATGCCCTATTTGAAACTCTAAGCACTAAAGAATTCAAACAAATTACTGTACAAGATTTATGTGACAAAGCTTTAGTCAGACGTTCCACTTTTTGATAGAAGATTTGATGATAAATATGATTTATTTAAATTACTTATTCGAAAGCTCGTTTTCAGAATAAGAGAGAAGCATTTTGCTGTATTAAACCCTGATAAGCCGAGAGCTCACTTTGAAAAAGTCATATACGATTCATTAGCTTATATAAATAATCATAAAACTATAGCTCAAAATGTATTGACTTTAACACTTTATGATGAGACAACAGATATTATCTTCGAACAATTATATACTGGAATGCAAGCACAGATACAATTTGAAACTAAACATGGATTTAAATTTAATGTCGATGTCGATGTTGATGTGCTAGCTAATTTTATTACCGGGGGAATATTAAGAACGATTTATTCCTGGATCCAAGATGGTCAAAATTATTCAATAGATGAACTCACTCGAGAAATTGTTAAAATTCTAGATGGCGTTCACAACTACCAAATAAAAAATTAAAAAAGGAATTCACTCAATAATCATTTTTCATTAATTACTTCCCTCTTAAGACAGGGACATCCTTGTTCAAACTAAAAAATTGTTACATTAAACTTTTAGTATCTCTTTTTTATCAGTAACCCCCTCTCTAATTCCATTTGGATTTAAATCAACATTTCACAACTCATCAAGGTATATAATTAAAATAAAAGTAGTACACTATAGATATAGTAGTGTTGATTTTTTGAATTAGAGACTTTAACGTTTTTTTAATAAATATTAAGTTAAATTAATTAGAGCAGTTAAAATAAATATAATGACGCTTAAGTCACACAGATTTTGAAGTATCCGCTATATGAGGTGAATAAAATGAATAGCAACGATTTACGTGTTAAAAAGACACAACGTGCTCTAATGGATACATTTTTAGAATTACTAAAGATGAAAAGTTTTAATCAAATCACTATTCAAGGTTTGTGTGAACATGCTATGGTTCGTCGTTCAACTTTTTATAAACATTACAACGATAAATATGATTTATTAGATCAAGTACTCAATCAATTTTTTAAAAGTTTACATGAATCTCATTCATCTAACTTAGCTGTAAAGCAACCTAAAACTTAGCTGTAAAGCAACCTAAAACTTACTTTGAAAATGTAGTACGGAATACCTTGAATTTCTTAAAAAATAACCGAAATACTATTCAAAGTGTGTTAAACATTACCTATTATGGTGAAGTAACAATTATTGTTTACAATCAGTTATATAAAGGAATTGAAAGACAAGTTGATTTCGACATACGTTATGGCATACGCTTTAATATCGATTTAGAAGTTTATATGGAATTTCTAGCAGGTGGTATTTTACGTATTATTTATGCATGGTTAAAACAGGGTCAAAAACAATCAGTTGATGAATTAACATTAGAAATAGTTAAAATTATTAACGGCATGAGAGAAACACACATTAAGAAGTTCTAGTTACTCTTGGCAATACAAAGTGCGTGGACAGAATTCATAGCGGATTCATTGTTCCATCCCCGGAACACCAACTTGCATTGTTTATAGAATTTCTGAATGAAATTCTATATGTTGGGTCCAGACTATAGTTGAAAAAAGCTTGATATGAGCCCATGCTCAATTCTATCATCGACTGTCAATACGTTAAAACGCCTGAGACATTGATTGGTATCTCAGGCTCTTCATAAAGATTTAAAATATAACTGCAATATGCATTTATTTAAATAACCACTTAAAGAATCCCCTATGTTTTTCTTCAACTTTCACTGTTGGATACGTATTTCCTTGTAAAAAGTAACGTTGATAATGTACGTAAGTCGCATCTTTACTATTGATTGAAATATGCCATTCTTTATTTTTAGGAACAACATCGTATAAATCTTTCTTTACATTATACTGTTTCCCACCTATTTGATGTTCTCCCTTTTCAAACTGTTGTCGATAATATTTCATCATATTATTCGCGATTTCATTCCGATTCACCTTAGCCTCTTCACTCGGATAAGGTGACACATTTAAAATTATTTCATTAAGTCGCAAACCGTTTCGTTGATTTGTTAATGCTAAACTGTATCCAGTATCACTTATTCCAATTTTTAAGCCATCTGTGCCTTCATAATACTTAGGTTGTCCTTTTAACGACAGATTTGTCGATTTGAAATGACTGACCTTGTTGTGTTGATGAAAGCTTTTTGGTGATTTTTTAAAATTTCCGTATGTTTTTTGATCATGTGATACATCATCATATTCATATCTTTAGATGTTTTACCTTGTTTTTTATACTTATTTGGAGCAAATGAACCTAATAATTTTCTATCTGCACCTGCTGGGCTTGTATAATGCGTTTGCTTCATACCAAAGTCCTTAGCTTGTTTATTCATTTTATCTGTAGGGATATCGAACCTGATACTTTTTCACCTAATATTAATGCCGCTGCGTTGCTAGATGCCAATGCAGTCTGTTCTAAAATTTGTTTCACTGTATAGGTTTGACCTGCCTGTAAAGGGACTGAAGATAAATTAGGTAACTGAGACAATCGAGCTTGCTCAGAAGTTATTTTTATTTTGTCATTCATATGTACTTTTCCTGATTTAACTGCATCTAATGTAAGATACATAGTCATCATTTTCGTTAAAGAGGCTGGATCCTCTTTTTTATTCTCATGATAACGATATAAAATTTGACCATTCTGTGTTGTTAAAGTTAAGGCATCAGGTTCATATGTACTAGATATGTTGTTCTTTGTATGATGATTTATGACTTCACTTGGTTTTTCTGCACCGTAACTTAAAGAAGTACCGAGTAAAGCAACAATGCCTATCATCGCTGTTGTGTGTGTTACTTTGTGAAACATAGTATCCTCCTATTTTAGTATAAAATTATCATTCATGTATGTAATAAGCATATGATATTTCTAAAGAATTACTCACAATTAAAATTTCCTTAAAGAAAATGTTGTACATTATACTTATACCAAGTCTAGTACAACATTTCAAAAGATTACTTATTGCCCATCTTCAGGTTGAAGAGACATCAATGAGCCAAACTGATGTTGACAATTGGTAAACGTTATATATACAAACAATTCTACCATCTCTTGCTCAGTTAAATTCTCTTTTAATAATTCTATTGAAGACTTAGGCATAATTCCTTTTTGTGTTATAAATACATCTACAAACCCGATACAAATGATGGATTTATCATCTATGAACTTTTTTTCTGGTCTACCTTTAGCTTTACAATATAAACAATTGTTATTTTGTGCTAACATCTTTCTTATTTCTTCTTTTAACTCTGCTGATAAAAATTCTTCTTTTTTAAGAACATCACCAAGAGCAATCCAATTTTCATAAATTTTAGGAACATGACCTAATATTCTATCATAAGGTGTATGACCTTTATCTGATAATTCTACAATAGCCATAAAATCCCCTTAATTAAGAGAAAAAGATTTATGAATATGATATATTAGTCAAAAATATATTAAACTTATCAAAAATTAGGAGAATACTACCTTGGACTTAACTAATGAAAATATTATTAATTTACTCGCAAAAAATAGTAAATTATCATTACATGAAATAGGCAAAGAAGTTAATTTATCCACACCCTCAGTTAGAGAACGTATTAATAAATTAATTGATTCCAAGATAATTAATCGATATACCATTGACATCAATTATAAAGCTTTAGGATATGAGATTAATACGATAATAGAAGTCGAAATTAAAAATAATTTATATAAAGACTTTACAGAATTTATTAATAATCAAAGTAATATAGACTTTTGTTATAGAATTTCTGGTGAAAGTTGCTTTATATTCAAAGCTCATTTCAAAAATATGGCTGATGTTGAAAGTTTAATTGATAAAATTCAGTTTTTCGGTCACACTAAAAGTCACTTTATTTTTTCAGAAACAGTATAAAAAAGAACTTTGTTTATAAGTTAAATTCATGTCATACTTAATCTAGAAATGTAAAAACACATTTGGGTTGGTAATCCCAATGCAAATTTAAATTTTTGTCAGTAACCTTCCTCCTCAGGTCGTCCATCATTTCAATTTTCTATCGAGGAGGGACTTATCAATGAAATTATCAATATTTCACGATGGTCAGTTTTTTGTTGGTTTAGTAGAATATCAAGATAATTTAGTCAGTAAATTTTTAAAAGTCACTTTTGGTAGTGAACCTAGTGACGAAAAGGTACTTAATTTTATTTATTGGAAGTTGAACCCACTGCTGGAAAAAACAATAACCACTAAAAATAAACCCATAAAACCGAAAAAGGTTAACCCAAAACGTTTGCAAAGAAAAGTGGCAAAAGAACAAAAAGCACCTAAATTCACTACTTTAGCTCAACAAGCTATTAAAGAAGAACAGGAACTAAAAAAACATAACAGTAAAAAATTAAATAAGCTTAAGAGAGAGCAACACTCAAAATATAAGAGAAAACTAAAAAGAAAAAGGCAAAAGATAAGCATAAAAGTCACTAAATAAGGAGTTAAATTTATGTAGACTGCATTATTTTTATTGTTAGATGAATATGCTGATTG
This sequence comes from Staphylococcus saccharolyticus, assembly GCF_900458815.1. Taxonomy (NCBI): domain Bacteria; kingdom Bacillati; phylum Bacillota; class Bacilli; order Caryophanales; family Staphylococcaceae; genus Staphylococcus; species Staphylococcus saccharolyticus. Next base: position 220,009 of record NZ_UHDZ01000001.1, on the reverse strand, counting down.
GAAAAGTTGCTATCTTAGTCCAATTTTAAATAGGAGTAATGAATGGTCAGTTCAAACGGTGTCCATTTCTGACAGTGTGATCTCTCTCGGTGGCTTTTACACTAAAATCGATACCAACCATAATGAAATCAATCCTAAATACGATTTATTATTACTCATAGGTGGGAGCAGTTGGTTTACTGAAAATAAAACTTTGTATGATTTCATTCAAGAAGCATTTAATTTGAATAAAAATGCAGGAGCCATTTGTAGTGCAGTAGATTATTTAGCTAAACATGTTTTTTTAAATCATTATCAGCATACCGGTAATTCAATCGAAATATTTAGACAATTTCCAAAATATAATTCTCATCATAATTTTCAACCAGAACAAATCATACAAGATAAACACTTTATAACTGCTAATGGTACCGCGACCTTAGATTTCACAGAATATGTACTTAAAACGATTCATTTTGATACTGCCGAAAATATTAAAAAGCAAATATTTATGAATAAATATGGTTTCTACGAGTATTGCAAACGATTTGGAAATCCATATACTTGATAACATTTTAATAAAACTCCACTTTGATGATGTAGCAAACTAGAAAATAGAACTAAAATTCTTAGTCCAAAGTTTGCACATTATCAGGATGGAGTTTTTATTTTTACTATTAACTTAACTAGGTATATTGAGTTGTTGAATAAAAAAGCAATGGGTTACCTTTATTAATGATATTATTCCAAGATAGATCATCAATATAACCTAATCGTTCTGCTAATTTAATAGATGGTTGATTTGTATGTATAATTTTAGGAGTAATTGAATCGTAATGTTTTAACGAGTAAGAAATCTTGTCTATTCTCTCTGTAGCTAACCCTTGTTTAGTGAATTCTGAAAAAAATCTATAGTATAAATTAAGAAAGCGTTGATAATTTATCGTGCGATATTCAAATTCCGTAATACCTGCAACTTCTTTAGAGTCTTCAGTAATTAAGATAAAATAACCAAAGTTGTTCTCCTCCCAATGTCTTATCCATCCTTCAATAAACCTTTTAGTCACCTCTTTACTTTCATGAATACCCTTTGGTGTATACTGAGTTGCTTCTTTATTTGTGTGTAAAAGATATAGTTCATCAATATATTTTAAATCCGGTTTGTCTAATAATAATCTTCCAGTTTCTAACATCATCCCCCTCTATCATGTTTCTTAGCCCTTTCTAAATAAAAGTGACATTTTTCAATATATACTCCTTTTTTGCTGTGTCATTTGCAAAATTTATACTACCTAATCATGATGTATGTCTTCCTTCAGACATGCGTCAGACTGGCCTTTAGTCATTATGATATTCCTTCTATATAATAATGATCTTTTTGCGAACTGTTATATCATAGATTCTCCATTTCACAACAATTGTGTTTAAAATATTACAAAGCGGAATAGGTCGTATTATAAATATGTATTTTTATTATAGATGTATCAGTCTTATAATATTAATCAGCGCAATAATTTAATTATTTTTGCACGAATTCTTTTTAAGAAGGGTGAGCAAATAATGACTAATACGGAGTCAAAAAATGTAGTTATTATTGGTGCTGGTGTCTTAAGTACGACATTCGGTTCTATGCTTAAAGAATTAGAACCTAATTGGAACATCAAACTCTATGAACGCTTAGATCGTCCAGGTATTGAAAGTTCTAACGAAAGAAACAATGCCGGTACTGGGCATGCTGCGTTATGTGAATTGAACTATACAGTTCAACAACCCGATGGTTCAATTGATATAGAAAAAGCCAAAGAAATCAACGAACAATTCGAGATTTCTAAACAATTCTGGGGTTACTTAGTTAAAAGTGGTAGTATTGATAGCCCTAAAGATTTCATTAATCCACTTCCTCATATTAGTTTCGTAAGAGGTAAAAATAACGTTAAGTTCTTAAAAGACCGTTACGAAGCAATGCGTAACTTCCCTATGTTCGATAATATCGAATACACAGAAGATATCGAAGTAATGAGAAAATGGATGCCACTAATGATGACAGGTCGCACTGGAAATGAAATTATGGCGGCTAGTAAAATCGACGAAGGTACTGATGTTAACTACGGTGAATTAACTCGTAAAATGGCTAAAAATATTAAAAAACATCCAAATGCTGATGTCCAATATAACCATGAAGTCGTTAACTTCAATCGTCGCAAAGACGGTATTTGGGAAGTTAAAGTTAAAAATCGTAACACTGGTCAAGTCTTTGAACATCAAACTGATTATGTATTTATCGGTGCTGGCGGTGGCGCTATACCACTATTACAAAAAACTGGTATTCCTGAAAGCAAACATCTTGGTGGATTCCCTATCAGCGGTCAATTCTTAATTTGTACAAACCCTGGTGTAATTAATGAACATGACGTTAAAGTATACGGTAAAGAACCACCAGGCACACCTCCAATGACTGTACCTCACTTAGATATTCGTTACATTGAAGGTGAAAGAACACTATTATTTGGACCATTCGCAAACATTGGACCTAAATTCTTAAGAAATGGTTCTAACTTAGATTTATTCAAATCTATCAAACCATATAACATCACAACTTTACTTGCATCTGCAGTTAAAAACTTACCATTAATCAAATACTCAATCGATCAAGTATTAATGACTAAAGAAGGTTGTATGAACCATCTACGTATGTTCTACCCTGAAGCTCGTGATGAAGATTGGCAAGTGTATACTGCAGGTAAACGTGTTCAAGTGATTAAAGACACTGAAGAAAATGGTAAAGGATTCATCCAATTCGGTACAGAAGTTGTTAACTCTAAAGACCACTCTGTTATCGCATTATTAGGTGAATCACCAGGGGCATCAACTTCAGTATCCGTAGCCCTAGAAGTTTTAGAGAAAAACTTTGCTGATTATGAAAATGAATGGAAACCAAAATTACAAAAAATAATCCCATCATATGGTAAATCTCTTATCAAAGATGTGAAGTTAATGAGAGAAACTCGTAAACAAACATCTAAAGATTTAGAATTAAATTATTACGAATCTAAATAACAAACTTTCCCTGTAAAATATAAAATGATAAAGAGATAATGATAATTAAGTATTTAATATCCCCCCCTATCCTCAAAGTCTTAATTAATATTAAATTAGAGTAAATAAATTTAGAAACATTAACCCCTACCCATGATACCTCCAACGAAGTCGAGCCAACTTCGTTGGAGGATTTTTTATATCTTTCTTCTTAGCGAATCAAGTATCTAACACAGTAAATATTTAACAAATCAGCGACACAGCAAAAATTAATAAATAGTCCATGTTTTAAAACTCAATGATTTAAAATAGCTATTCACATGATTCCATCTCAATTCATTTTTTCGTAAACACCGTTTCTATATAAAAAGATAAGCTTGTCTCCCTTTATATAAAACAAACTCAAATATCATCTCATTTTACATTTTTAGGATCGTTACCTAACCAATTCACTATTTCTATATAAATATTTTCGTTGTACGAAGACTCATTTAAAATTTCATGTTGCAAGCCATCATATATACGAAGAGATTTATGAGTTGATTTAATTTCAGAGTAAAATTGTACGGAATCTTCAACACTGACGATACCATCATCTTTACCATGAAGAATAAGTACTTTTTCTGAGAAAAGTTTAGAATTATTTTTTAAATATTCAACACCGTCCATCAAAGTAAAAATTAAGCCGAGTGATATTTCTTTAGCTACAAGGTCATCCAGTGCATATTTGCTGATGACATCTTCATCAGAGCACACGCCATTGCCAAGTTCATTTAGGACATACATATCAACTGGAAAAGATCGATCCAGTTCTCCAAATAATTGATTGTTGTAACGTGTTAAAGCACCCGAAGTAATTATTCCATCAACTTGATGAGGTCGCTTTGTGCCATATAATGTAACTGCATAACCTCCCATACTATGACCAATTAAATAACGTTTTACCAGAATAAGTGGCTTTAGTATATTGAATAATAGCGTCTAAATCTTCAACAATTTCATCAACTCTACTATAAAAAACAGGTTTTCCTTCAGAGCGTCCATGGCCACGTTGATCATAACGAATCACATTAAAACTATTTTCATTTAAAAATGTTGTGAGCTGATCATAGCCTTCTAAATGTTCAGCTACGCCGTGTACAATAATAATGTTAGCTTTACTGTCATAAACTTCATTGATTTTAGAGTATAGCTGAGTACCATCGTTGGAGCGAATCATTTTAATATAGTTCATTGTTATCACCCTTACCTCTATCTTTACTCTTAGAATACACCTTTTTATAAAAAAACACCTGTCCGAAGACGAGCGAAAAAATAAAAAGAATTAGAATTTAAAAGGAAATTAAAAATAAAAAAAGAACAATATGATAGATGATGGCCAATTGATGTGTTATATGAGGTATTGAAGAATTTTTTCATTTCGCTTGCACTTCTAATAAAATAGACAGGGACGGATATTCCTATTTTATATTAATCATACCATCATCTATATATCATCCTTAAATCGTAAAAATTACGATTTAATGCCATATTACTGTCTTCTAATTATAATGTCAAATGAAAGCACACTTATTTAAAATATCGATTCATTATTTATTCTAGTTTCTGAGGCGTAAATAATTCAGCTTCTCTATCAGGTGGATAGTAATATCCATTTGGAATAGTTTGTAATTCAATAAGAGTCCCCCATGGTGTTCTCACATAAACCGTTTGATTATCATCTGTATCTTCATATTTAATATTAGAATGAGGTTCTGAAACAGGTTGTCCTCCTGCTGATCTTACTTTTGCGACTGCAACCTCCATATGGTCTATATAAAATGAAATATGGGTAAATCCAATATCTTGTAAAGATTTAGCTTGTCTTTGTTTGGCATTTTCAAACTGAAACATTTCTATGTTAGGTCCATTACCAAATACCATCATTCTTTTTATGAATAATTCTTGCTCCTTTTGACAAATACAGTACCTTTTCAACATTTTTTCCTCCACGCGGTTCATCTTGTTTAGTCAGACTATCATAAGCAATTTTGCCATCTAATCCTTTTTTGAAAAATGAAGTTGCTTCTTCTATATCTGGAACAGTCATACCTATATGATTAATGCCTCTAGAAATATTCATGATTGAATTCGCTCCCTCATATTGATATGTATTCAATATTTCCATAGTTTAAATCTTCAACACATTTCTCTGAGACAAAATAATGATTTAAAAAGTGCAAATATTAAATTTAACTAATCAGTACAAAAAGATTGAAAAGATATTCTACTATGATTAAAATAATAAGTATATCAAGTATAATCGTTATACTATAAAAGGAAGGGGTTATAACAGTGACACAATTTAACTTTGATCAAGTTCACAGTAACATTCAGTTTAAAATTAAACATCTCATGGTATCTCAAGTGAAAGGAACGTTTACACAATTCGATGTTCAATTAGACGGAGATATTAATGATTTAAATTCACTAAAAGCAATAACTACTATTATTCCAAGTTCAATTGCTACTCAAAATGAAGATAGAGATAAACATTTAAAATCAAACGACTTCTTTGGTACAGAAGACAACGATAAAATGATATTTGTAACTAAAGAAATTAACGAACATCAAGTTGTTGGAGATTTGACAATTAAAGGCGAAACGCATGAAGAGACATTTGATGTGGAATTTAATGGTGTAAGTAAAAATCCAATGAATGGACAACAAGTCACTGGATTTATCGTTAGCGGAACAATTAACCGTGAAAAATATGGTATTAATTTTAACCAAGCTTTAGAAACTGGTGGCGTAATGTTAGGTCAAAACGTAAAATTTGAAGCATCAGCAGAATTTAGTATCGACAATTAAACCATTTGTAAAAGAAACACTTTCTTAAAGACTTTAATAGTAAAATTCAATTAGAAACGCGTTTCAATCAACATCAAAACCCCCTTACTAGGTACTCTTTAGTAAGGGGATTTTAACTTAGTAATAATGATATATAACATATTATTTATTCCAAGGATTTATTGAAATTGATAACTTTCATGTCCTTTAGCGAATCCATTGACTGTATAAAGCATTGATCCACCTTCGAAATTATTTTCAATATCATTCGTACAAATAATAAGTTGATTTGTACCCGGAATGAATTGAGGATGTGTAGAACGTAACATTTTTCCTTTATCTCGTCCTGGCATTAGTATCTGTCCAATAGGATAGCCTCTTTTATTAAAGACTAGTACACGACCTTGTCCGTACATAGCCACATATACATTATCGTCACTATCAATACAACATGAGTCAGGACCTTCATGACCAGTAAAGTAATATGGTATCGTCGTACCAAATGGGGCTATTGTCACTCCATCATCTTCTAAAACAATTCGATGAAGGCGATTCGTTGTAGTTTCAGTGACCCATAGTACTTTTTCATCCGTACTTAGTGCAATACCATTCGCCACAGATATATTTTGAATGACTGGTGTGACCGTCTTAAAGTCTGGAGATACATAGTAAACACCGCCTAGAGATTGTGTAGAATAACCTCTAAAATCTGTGAAATAAAAGCCACCTTTACCGTGTCCTAAACCATCACGTTTAACCATAATTTCTGCCATCATACCATTCAAATCACAGCCTTTCGCAATCGCATGACCGTGTCCACGGTGAGTACTAGTAATATAATCATCATCATTTAGTTGTGACATGACACCTGTTGCAACGGCTTCTTCACCAACATATAAATGCACAAATCCTGGAATTTTACCATCGCTAAAAATTTTATGCACTTTTTCTTCGAAGTAACGAATTTCATTCATTGTTTTATAAATCCAACGTGCTTGTTCTTTACCTATTTTCATTGTTAATTCCTCCTATCTTTCATAGGGCTAAAGTTAATTACATATGAATAGCTGTGCCAAAATAAGCATCCGAACTCTCACCAATTGTTTCTAATAAAGCTGGATGCAGTTGAATAATGTTTGAAATTTCATTGATAGTACCTTCTGAAGCTTTAACACCAAGAAGTTCGCCAATTAAATCTGTTGCATGCGGACCTACTATAAAGGCACCAAGTATTTCTCCGTACTTCTTATCAATGACAAGCTTTATAAATCCTTCGTTTTCTCCTTTGATAAGCGCTTTAGCATTACCTTGAAAAGCAGATTGAGTCACTTTAACATCATATCCAGCTTCTTTTGCTTGTGATTCAGATAATCCAACAGATGCGGATTCAAGTCTTGTGTAAATACAACGAGTGATGTCTTCTTGACGTACAAGTGATGGATTACGTTTTGCTAGCGTTTCTACGACATGAATACCATGGGCACTTGCTGCGTGAGCCAATTGATATCTTGATACTAAGTCACCTATTGCATAAATATGTTTTTGGCTTGTTTGATAATGTTCATTGACTTTAATGAATTTTTTATCCATATCCATAATGAAGCTCTTGTGTTATTTGAGTGTTAGGTTGACGTCCTACTGCAATGAGTAAAGTATCAAATTCAACTTCCTCATTTTTTAATACAACTTTTGATTTAGAAACATTATTAATTTTCGCATTTGTAATCATCTTAATGCCCTGTTGATCTAAATGTGATTTTAAAAGTTCTCTTACTTCTTCAATTTCGGTAAGTAAAATATCGTTAGCCACTTCAACAATGGTCACATCTACGCCTAAATCAGCCATAGATGATGCTAATTCGGTTGCAATAACACCGCCACCAATGACTGCCATTTTTTTAGGCAATGCTTTTAAATCGAAAAATGTATCTGTTGTTTCATAATTGACGTTATCTAAGCCATCAATTGGAGGTATAAATGGCTTAACTTCCAGTAGCCAAAATAATGTCATTGGCTTAATATGTGTTCTGATTCACTTGAACTTTCAAATCTTTAGTGACTTGCGCTTCACCTTCAATATAAGCAACTTTGTTTTTCTTTAGTAATTGCTTAACACCACCTGTAAGTGTTTAGACCACTTGTTTTTTCGTTGCACAAATTGAGAGAAATCTATATTCAATTCTTTCGTTGTAATTCCCCAATCCTTTGCGGTATGGATATCGTGAACTTTTTGACCATGTTCTAATAATGTTTTAGATGGTATACATCCAACGTTTAAGCACGTACCACCTGCATTATTCTTTTCAATAACTGCTACTTTTTCCCAAGTTGTGCAGCTCGAATTGCTGACACGTAACCTCCTGGTCCCGCTCCAATCACTATCAAATCATACGATTCACTCATAACTGAATGCCTCCTTCCCATAAAACATTATCGCTAAAGCACCCCAACATTACTTCTAAAATATGAGAAATAAGAGAGTAACAACTATTGTAAGCGCTTTCTTATTCACTTAATTTCATTTTACTTCATACATTTTGAATTTTCAAACGATTGAGTGTTATAATTTATTAAATATTTATAAACATTTCTCATATAAACTTTAATTATTAATAAATGTAAATCTTTATCACCCTTCTTCTTAAAAAATCTGTACATCTTTGCACGATAAGACTATGATTGAGATGTAAAAAAAGTGTAATTTGAGAAAGAGGGAGATGATGAAATGGGACATACGGTAAAGTACAGTAAATTTATTCTTCCAATCGTCGTAGGTTTAATCATTTGTGCATTAACACCATTTAAACCTGATGCCTTAAACAATCAATCTTGGTACATGTTAACAATTTTTGTTTCAACAATTATTGCATGTATCACTCAACCAATGACAATCGGTGCCGTCTCTATTGTTGGTTTTACTTTCATGATTTTTATAGGTGTTGCTAATACTAAAACAGCGGTTCAAGGGTTTGGTAATAGTAGTATTTGGCTCATAGCAACGGCATTTTTCATTTCTAGAGGATTTGTTAAAACAGGGCTAGGACGACGTATTGCGCTACAATTTGTCAAATTATTCGGTAAGAAGACGTTGGGATTAGCTTACTCTTTAGTAGGTGTAGATCTAATTTTAGCTCCGGTAACACCAAGTAATACGGCACGTGCAGGCGGTATTATGTTTCCAATCATTAAATCCCTCTCGGAATCTTTTGGTTCATCACCTAAAGATGGTACTGAAAGAAAAATGGGTGCATTTTTAATCTTTACTGAATTCCAAGGTAACTTAATCACTGCTGCCATGTTTTTAACTGCTATGGCTGGTAATCCAATTGCGCAAAGCCTAGCAGAAAAGACCGTTCACGTTCAAATTACCTGGATGAACTGGTTTATCGCAGCGATAGTGCCTGGATTAATTTCATTAATTATAGTGCCATTGATTATTTATAAAGTGTATCCACCTGCCGTCAAAGAAACCCCTAATGCTAAAAAATGGGCGACAGAACAACTAGAAGGCATGGGTTCTATGTCTAGAGCAGAGAAATTTATGATTGGTATCTTCATTGTTGCATTGGCACTGTGGGTGTTTGGTAGTTTCTTAAATATTGATGCAACACTTACTGCTTTCATCGCCTTATCATTATTATTACTTACAGGTGTATTAAGTTGGAAAGATATTTTAAATGAAACAGGCGCATGGAATACCCTTGTATGGTTCTCAGTACTTGTATTAATGGCTGATCAATTAAACAAGTTAGGATTTATTCCATGGTTAAGTAAGATAATTGCGCAAAGTTTAGGTGGCTTCAGTTGGCCAATCGTCTTAGTATTACTCATCCTATTCTACTTCTACTCACATTATTTATTTGCAAGTGCAACAGCACATATAAGCGCAATGTACGCCGCTTTACTTGGTGTGGCAGTTACAGCAGGAGCACCACCAGTGTTCAGTGCATTAATGCTAGGATTCTTTGGAAACTTACTTGCATCAACAACACACTATAGTAGTGGTCCAGCACCTATACTTTATACAGCTGGTTATGTCACTCAGAAACGTTGGTGGCTCATGAACATCGTTCTTGGTTTCATATACTTCATCATTTGGATTGGTATTGGTTCATTATGGATGAAACTCATTGGCATGATGTAAATGAAGTTAGCTTGGTTTAATGCTAATAGAGTATATGATAGGCTGGCGTTGAAAAACGTTATCTTATTTTTTTACAATATTCTTCTTTACTATGTGTTTTATTTTTTATTAAATACATCTGTGTTATTCTGTAATTAGAATAGAATGTATCATTAGGGGTGCAATTAAATTTGCTGAGAGAAAGGCTACTTTCAACCCTCGAACCTGTTGGTTAAAACCAGCGTAGGAAAGTGAACGATAATTGCTAATTTCTTTGATAATTCACTTTTTTGCGCAAAAAATGAGTTACTGGAGGATTTTTTTATGGACAAATTAACTGTAGGTTTAGAATGGTTTTTAAATCCTGACCATATGCCGTAATCATAGGTCTCGAAAAAGGATGGTTTAAAGAAGAATCATTAGAAATTGAAATGATTGAACCGAAAGAACACTTTGATGCACTAGACGAAATCGAAAATGGCACAATGGACATTGCGATTACCGAACCTATTCATTTAGTTCAGATAGAGCAAATAACCAAAATGTGATTGGTTTTGCCAGATATCTCCACACGAATGGTGGCATTATGTATAACAAAGATAAAGACATCACACGACCTAAAGATTTAATTGGCAAACGGCTTCAATACCCTGGCGCGCCTGGTCCAGATGGTACTGCCATTGCAAAAACAATGATTGAAGCTGACGGCGGCACTTTTAAGAAAGGTTATCTTACACCAGTCAATAACAGCTTTTACCATACCGATGCACTTTTAAATGATAAAGCTGATGCAGCAACACTTGTTTTTGAAAACTTTGAAATTCTCGAAGCAAAAAGTCAAGGACTCAACGTAGATTATTTTTCATTAAAAAACTATAATGTTCCAGATTTCTGTCAGCTTATTTTTATTACAACACCTGAGAAGCTAGCTACTTATGAAAGCAAACTCAAAAGATTGATTAAAGTTACTCAAAAAGCTACTCATTACATCAATCATCATTTAGAAGATGCGATTGATATCTATTCTATGTTTACTCAAACAGATGTTACAAACCAATTAAATAAAGACACAATCAAAGCAACAGCTCAATGTTTTACAAACGATTTATCTATGAGTTCTGATTACTACAATGATTTACAATTATGGCTTAAAGAGGTTAATGAAATCAAAGTCCCTATCACTCCTAGTTTATATTTTACTAATCAATTATTGTTTAGTAGATATATGAAATTATCAAACACACCTTCACTATATTTAAATGATGTACACCCCAAAAATCGGACTCACGATCATCTAACTTAATGGCGTGCACGTCAAAACATGTGAAGGTGTGTTTGATTTATTATTTAAAAATTGGATTTTTCTTAATATTAATATATTGAGAAATGCTATATAAAATAATACCTATCCATATGAAAATAAAAGTAATGAATTGATCAACGTTAAATTGCTCTTTAAAGACAAAAATACCTAATACAAACATAATTGTTGGACCTACATATTGAATGAATCCAGTGAGTGATAACGGAATTCGCTTTGCACCTGCTGAGAATAAAATCAATGGTATTGCGGTAATCGCACCTGAAAAAAGAAGCCAAAATGATGACATATTTAATCCAAATGTTATGTGATGCTGTTGCCATAAATAAATCACATAAATGAGTCCTGCTGGTGCCGTGACTACACATTCGATTGTGATACTACTGATGGCATCGATATGTACGATCTTTTTAAGTAGTCCATAAATTCCAAAAGAAAATGCTAATATTAGTGAAACATATGGAAACTCCCCAATTTTTATTGTCATATAAAGCACGCCTATTAATGCAAAGATGATGGCTAACCATTCAAATTTATTAAATCTTTCTTTTAAAAATATGAGTGCCAAGACGATACTCACTAGCGGGTTAATGTAGTAACCTAGGCTAGATTGTAGTACGTGACCATTAGATACGGCCCAAATGAACGTCCCCCAATTTACTGTAATAACATAGCCCGCAACTATGATAGCTATAAGCTGAATAGGGTGCGACACTATTTGATTGATATCTCTAAAGAAGGCATTTCTTTGATTTTTACCTATGATAAGCACAAAAATCATAAATATAACTGAAAAAATAATACGAAATGCTAAAATTTCAAAAGCGCCTATTTCGTCAATTAAATGCCAATATATAGGCAGAATGCCCCATAGTATATATGCACTTAAAGCTAAAAATATTCCTTTTTTATACTCCGAAGACATTATTAACCCTCTCTCATTATTAGTCATTAAAAAATAAGCCTTATTTCAGCTCATTAAAAGTTCCGTAATCAATTCTACTAATAAAATAAAACGATTCACACAAATCTGTTTGTGCACTGTGCTTTACTTTATTAAAGCTTTTAAGTGTGTATTTAGAAATGTACATTATTTTCAACTGTGGTACAATCATTACCCACCGAAAAATAAATCAATAAAATCACTTGTACGATTTTTACTTTGTTTGTAAAACTCTGTATAACCGCATTTAGTGCATGTAGATTGTAACAAAATGATTATGTTGTATATCAAACATCTTTGATAATCCTGAGCCAGTTGCCGATAATGTTCCCTTTTCAATTTCTGTATGATCGCATTTGACACACCCTTTTTCTTCAGTCAAAACAATCATTCCTTTCATTCATTTCATTACTTTTTTATTTTAACACGCTTCAATATAGTTAACATATTTTAAATTTTTGAAGTTTGTATCGTACATTATTTATTTTTTATACAACACTATTGTCACCTTTCCTTACAAATATTCGCTTTTTCTAACAATTGACGTAAGATGAATAATTATATAAGAAAGTAGGTTATACTTGTGCATCACAAACAACATCGTAAATTAAGTTGATTGCCGTACATTGGCATTGTAGCATTATTACACATCATTGGTTTTAGTTTTTTATGGATATCTGGAAAAAATCATCATATTCTATTTGGCATGGGAATTCTTGCCTATACACTTGGGCTTAGACATGCATTTGATGCAGATCACATCGCTGCAATAGATAATACTACCGTTCGTAAATTATTACAACAACGTCGTGAGCCGGTCGGGGTAGGCTTTTATTTTTCAATTGGACATTCGACTGTAGTATTCTTAATGGCAGTATTACTTGGTGTTTCTGTTAAATGGGCGAAAAGTGAACTGCCACATTTTCAAGACATTGGAGGAACTATTGGAACGCTTGTATCTGGATTCTTTCTAGTATTAATTGGTGTACTTAATTTAATCATTTTAGTCTCACTCATTAAACTTTTTGCCAAATTGCGTCATCAATCTATAAGCGAGCAAGAGATTGACAATCTTTTAGTAGCACGTGGGTTTGTCTCAAGATTTGTCGGACCGTACTTTAAAATCGTCAATAAAAGTTGGCATGTCTTACCTTTAGGATTTTTATTCGGTTTAGGTTTTGATACAGCAAGTGAAATTGCCTTACTCACATTATCATCTGGCGCTTCTCAGCAAGCGATTTCGTTCATTGGTATATTATATCATTACCTATTTTATTCGCTTCTGGTATGAGCTTGTTGGATACTTTAGATGGTATCGTGATGAAATCAGCTTACAATTGGGCTTTTTTTAATCCTATTCGTAAGATTTACTACAATATTACAATCACTGCAATTTCAGTTATTGCAGCTCTAGTCATTGGAGTGATTGAATTACTTCAAATCATATCTGAAAAATTTGAGTTTAAAGGTAGCTTCTAGAACTTTATTCAATCGATGCAATTTGATTATTTAGGCTATATTTTAGTTGTCCTGTTCATTGTCACATGGCTCATTTCTACTTTAATTTGGAAATTTGGTAAAATAGAGCAACATTGGTCATAAAATTTAAGGAAGTTGAGCCCGGGACTCAAGTATTTTTTACGTATTATCAGTCGATGACTGTATTAAAAATGCGCTTATATCAAACTTTTAAAATATGGATCACAATATAAAAATTCATTCAGAAATTCTACTGACAATGCGAGTTAGAGATGCTTGCCGGGATGGGACAACGAATTCTGTCTCACTCCCTAATCACTTTTTATAAGTTTTAATTATAGTATTATAATTTTTCCAGCTTTGTTTTATCATAATGATACGACAAAGCTGGAAAATATTGCGTTTGCCATTTCTGTGTCTTTCGGGCCGTATTATTCAAATTTTTCTCCCAACTAGGATACACCCGAAACGCCATTTTCCCTTGATTCTTACCATCACTTAAAATTCCATAAGCTAATAACGCATGTTTAGGAAAAATAAATTGGCCTATTCTTTCTTTATCAACAATATGAACTACTAATTTCTCGGGAAATTCTTCTTCATTAAAGGGTTGATTGATACTACCAGTATTTTTCTTCCACATAGATAAAAAATAACCTGTTTTTTTGTTGTCTTCTTAGCTAACCTACTTTTAAACCAACGACGATGAAATTGAAAATTAAATGCTTTATACATATCATTCCAAGGTTCATCCTCTATGATTAATGACGTCTTCAACTCAATACGCTTAAAACTTGTTGAATCAAATCTACCGAGATTTTATTTCCCATATATTTGTACCTCTTGTTCTTAAGTTATTATTAAATATGTTATCACACTTGTACTTCTCTATTATTTAATGAATGTATATAATCAATAACTCATTAATATTAATATAAATCTTCACTTTTTAGAAAGTTTATCACGCCATTCTTATGACACAAACTATAGTATTGTAAATATTATGTGGAATTTTTACATTAAAAGGATACAGATGTGAGGAGACTTATTCGTAACTATTTCACAATAAAATTACAACGGTATTAGCCTACATTAAGTTCATTCATCTAACATACAGATATTAGCTTCATATGAATATTGAAGATTTAAGAAGAGAAATATTTCTTATAACATAAGTATTATCAATCCTCACGAATCTCTAATCCACGATATCTATTCAACGTACCTATAAATTCTTGCTTTCTAGGTAACGCTAAGTTGCCTGGATGACCTTTATGATGAGAAACAACTTCTAATCCTTCTTTCTCAATTCGTTCATATAAGCGATGCGTTATTTCAATTATCGTTTCTTCATTGTCGATTATTTCGTTTTTAAGATAATCTAACATTAACGCTAAACTATTAGTTTGACTAACATCAACAAGTTGCTCTAAACCTGCGATATGAATCGGCTCTTTACCTTACCATACATCACGGTATCTACTCCTTTAGCTTTAAATCGATCTCTTTTACCTTTGTGATTGAAACTAGATTTTAGAGGGACTCTAGTTGGAATGCAACCAAATTGTCGATGTGAATAATCCGTTCTCTGATAACCTTCCGACTGTGCAATAGTCTTAGCCTCTCGAGTCACATCTTTCAATATATATTCATCCATCATTAGCACTTGATCAGCAACATCAAAGTAGTCACCTGAACAGCCAACGATAAGAATGGTTGATACATCATGATTGTCATATAATGCTTTTACTTTATTTGAAAATGGCGTAATGGGTTATTTCTCAAGCGCAATTAAACGTTGCATACGACCATCACGAATCATAAAATTAGTTGCTGACGTATCTTCATCGATAAGTAAGACTGATGACTCCGCTTCTAATGCTTCCATCACATTAGTGGCTTAAGAAGTACTACCACTAGCATTTTCAGTAGAAAAGTGTGTTGTGTCTTTCTTACCTGGTAAGTGATCGATAAAAGGTTGAATGTTAACATTATTGATACTTCTTCCATCTTCGGCACGAATTTTCATCGCATCTTGATTTGTGATCACATATTCTCTACCGTCTCCGGCGATATGGTTGTATACACCACGTTCTAAAGCCTCAAGCAATGTAGATTTACCATGATAACCACCAACAACAATCAGCGTAATACCTTCAGGAATTCCCATTCCCTTC
Source organism: Staphylococcus saccharolyticus (assembly GCF_900458815.1). Taxonomy (NCBI): domain Bacteria; kingdom Bacillati; phylum Bacillota; class Bacilli; order Caryophanales; family Staphylococcaceae; genus Staphylococcus; species Staphylococcus saccharolyticus. Next base: position 204,122 of record NZ_UHDZ01000001.1, on the reverse strand, counting down.
ATTAATTTACCACTTGGTAATTTAAATTCAATTTCGAATTGTGGTGGACTTTGAAACGCAATCGCTTGTGCCATTGGACGATCTGACACACCACTTTGTCTAGGTAAAATAGAGCCGTTTGCTACAAATGCTACGAGGTGACGTTCTGCTAACTGATGTCGAATGTCCTCTTGATCAACCATTAATTCAACTTGTTGATGCATTCGTGATTGATTAAGGTGTTGATAACGTAATGAATGTTCTACAATGTTTGGTAATACTTTTGATAGTGTGTAAGCAGCTACTTTTCCAAGGATTGTACGGCCTTTTGCCGGTAAGCCCACTTCAATACGTGCCTCAATATGTTTATCACTAATCACTACAGATGTACGTTTTATGATTTCCGGACCACAATGATCAATGTAAATTCCACCTATATTCTTGTCTCCATATATTGCCTTTTGAATCGACTGGTGAAACACTCTCGTTAAATAATCACTTATAGCTACTCTTTTCAATTTACTATCCAGCAATGTCTCAGGAATTCCTGCTTTTTGTCGACTCATGATAACTCGCATTTTTGAAGGTGGTGCAAAAGGATCAACTTGCACATGATCTATCGATAGTTGAAACTGCTTAAATTGATATATCCCTTTTGTACGTTTATATGCACCATATTTTTGTCCGTCCAAAGACATTAAGATCTAGTGACATTTTTCATATTTTAGACCTCCAACGTTCCAATTTTTCTAACTTTATTTTTCCCTGGAAATGAAGAACATTAAACGTAGCAAGTAAATTGAAATTATTTCATCTAAACAAAAAATACTTCAAATTCTCAACCTTAAGTTAAAAATTTGAAGTATATTCAAGTGAGTTATTCAGTTTTAGCACCTGTACGTTCACGTAACTCGTATTCAATTTCTTCTAAGCTACGTCCACGCGTTTCTGGTAAGAACTTAATTACGAATAACATCGCTAATACACCGATGAATGCGAATATTAAGAAGACCCATTCTGTACTTAAGGCATCACTTAAAATTGGGAAAAATAGTGAAACAATTAGTGTACCAATGTTAAGTACTAGTGCTGAGATACCTGTTGCAGCGCCACGTGCACGCATAGGGAATAATTCCGGTAACATAACCCATAGTACTGGTCCCCATGAAATTCCAAAGAACATAATAAATAATGATAAACATACAATTATAATCCATGCTGATGAAGCAATTCCGATTGTCCAAATTAAAATTGCCATGATTAATAATGAAGCAATCATACCAATATTACCGCCAACTAGTAACTTTTTACGGTCAATTTTATCTACTACAAATAGCGCAACGATTGTAACAAGTACATTGATTGTACCTATACCGACTGATCCTAAAATAGATGCTGCCTCTCCTAAACCTGCTTTGGCAAAGATTGAAGACGAGTAAAAGATAACCGCATTGATACCAATAAATTGTTGGAATATAGCAAAGATACAACCAACGACTAGTATTCTTCCTAACCAAGGCGATTTAATCACTGTCCATGTTGATTCAGCAATCGCATTAATTTCTTTCATTTCTTTAAGTTCTTTTTCAATTTCATGATCTTCGTATGTAATCTTCATTACTTTACGAGCCGCTTCTTCGCTTCTATTCTCAAGCAACCATCTTGGGCTCTCAGGCATAAAGTATATTCCAACCAGTAAAATGACTGATGGAACAACTGCTAAACCAAGCATCCAACGCCAACCTTCAATATCTGCAAAAGCGTAGTTCACTAAGTATGCTGCTAAGATACCTATTGTGATCATCAATTGGTTAAGTGATCCTAATGAACCACGATACTCCGTAGGTGCCATTTCACTTAGATAAACTGGTACAGTAGACATTGATCCACCAACCGCTAAACCAATAATCAAACGTCCAATAATTAATAATGCCAAATTCGTCGAAGCTGCAAGAATTAACGCTCCAATAGTAAAGACAATGGCTATGAGCATGACGAGGCGTCGACGTCCAAGTTTATCTGCAAGTGGACCACTGCTTCCGGCACCAATAATTGCCCCTATCAACATTGAAGAAACGACAATACCTTCAGTTGTACTATTGAGAGGTATATCCTTATGTATAAATAGTAAAGCACCGGAAATTACACCGTTATCGTAGCCATATAATAAGCCACCTAACGCTCCCAATATAAAAATTAAATATTTATTTGCTTTCATATGTATCATCTCTTTTTTTCTAACTAAGATAATTATAAGCTTTATATGAAACCGTTTCAATTTAATTTTTATTAAAACTTAATTACGAATCACTTTTTGTGTCAATTCATGTAACGCTCATGATTTAGATAAATGGTTTATATTGTTGACAATGTGTATTTTAATTAACAAAAATGGTTTACAATCTGAACAACTAAAAAATTAAAAACCTCATTTGTTAAGATATAGAGCTCAACGAATGAGGCATTTTTTAAACTATCATTTCTAACAGTATTTATTTGTCAGTCACTTGCTCATTTCTTACCATATCTTCAAACATGTTGTCCCAGAATTCTTCTAAATCTTTTTTAGAGATACGAACTTCAGAAGTATCTGTACCAACGAAGTCACCATGGTCCCAATTATGTTTAACTGGTGTCACTTGCCAAATTCCTTTTTGAATTTGATCTGTAGCAGGTGTATAAGCTTGGTTAAATGGATGTTGTCCTGAGATAACTGATACAAGACCATCATTTTCTCTCCAAGCTGTATCATCTAATTTACCAATAGCATCAGCAGTCAATGTGTAGCCAATATTCATATTAATATCAGCTTTTTGAGTACCGTCAATTGCTGGTCTTGTTGATTCACCTTGATACGTTTTGTAAACAATATTAGGATTTAATGAAGTAGTATGATTTAAGATATCAGTACCTTCAGTCGTTAAATCATAGAAACCATTGTCTTTGGTTTTCCATAATTTACTTTGTTTAACGCGGTGGATATATTGAGCTAATGTTTCATCATCTCTTTGTTTAAGACCCCATTGTCTCAAACCAACGTCAACATGTGACAACTTATTACCTTTAGCTCTCGCATAATCATAAGCAATTTGTCTAACTAATGCTTCATTACCAAATAAATCAGCAGCGTGTGTGCCATTATGTGGTGTTGCGATAGTAGTAATAGATGAAATCATATTATCTTGTCCTCCTTTATATAAAGGAGAAATGTCGCCACCATGTTCTTTTTGATATTCCACTTCTTCAGGACTGCCATGACGCAATAATTCTTCAAGATAACGAATCGTTTGGCCACCCATACTGTGACCGATTAAATGAATTTTTTGTCCCGGTATCCAATCTTTATAAGCTCCAGCATATGTTTTACCATAACGTTCATGACCATATTTCGCTGCATGTGCTGCACCATAGTCAACTGTACCACCTTTAATGTAGTAGTATAACTCTACAGCTCTATCATAGTTACTACCAAATGCACCTACACTTGCTTCCATAACGTTATAACCTTTAGCTCTCGCTTCTTTTATAATATTAAGACGATCGCCACCCCAGTAGTTGGCTTTACCTATTAATGGACCAGTACCCGATGCATAACCATTAAAGCCATGTACAAGAATAATAGGGTCATGGTTTTTATATTGAGTTTGTGGTGCTACTTTATTTGTTTGATCTTTATCTTCTTTTGATGCTTTTACTGTTGTGTTATTTCTTGTTGTTGCTTGTGCATTTTCAGTTAAAGCATTGATACCTTTTTTAGAATCATCGTTATCATTTTTAGGTAATTCTTTAGTTTGGTTACCTTCATCTAATTGATTTACATTAAGGTCTTTATCAGATATAGTTGCTTGTTCTTCTTTATTAAATCCTTTAACTGGACTATCTTGTGTCGCATCAGTATCTTCAGCAGTTACATGTTGTTCTGTAGATTGCTCTGAAGTTACATCTTCGCTGGATTGAGTTGCGTTTTTATCACTTCGATGAGTGACTTCTGCAACTTTTTGAGTTTCTTCTTTATCATTTTGAGTATCTTTTTGATGCGTTTTAATATCTTTAGATGTTTGTGGTTGTTCAGTAGTTTTGTCTTCTTTTTGAGTATTTGTTAAATCTTTCACATGTGTCTGGTCTTGATTCGTTGTTGTTGTTCGTAAAGATGACTCATTAGTTTGTGGTTGTTCTGAAGTTGTTTTTTCATCTTTTTGAGGTTGGTCTAAACTATTTGCATCTTCCTGATGAGTTGTCTGTGAAGATTCCTCTTCTTGAGCATTGTTATCTTGACTAGTAGGTTCTTGTACTGCTTTATTTTGATTATCATTGCGTTGATCTTTTTCTGTCGTAGATGCTTGAGATTCATTAGACTTACTGTCTACTTGATTTTCATCATTAGAAGTTGCATCTGTTTTAGGTGTTACTTGTTGTTGGTCGTCAGTATTATGTATAGTTGAAGTATTATCTTTTGTTTCTAGCGTATTATTTTGAGTATCGTCTGTCTCAGATTGTTTATCTGTTTGATTATTTTGTTGCTCCCCAATAGATTGTGATGTGCTTACCTCAGAATTATCCTGAGTCCCTTGATGATTTGATTCAGCAGCATACGCTGAACTCCCCCCAATAAATAACATTGATGCAACAACGATTGAAGACGCACCAACACTTAACTTACGAATACTATAAGAATTCTTTCTGTTTTTCATGTTTTCAGCACCTCTATCTCTTTTTTATTTAATCTACAACTTTGACTTAAATGAAAAGATTAATGATTTCGCGTGGGATAATTTCTAAAATTCTTTGGAACCAAGCCTTCATCAAAGTACTCCTCTCTACTATGTAATAAACTTACAAACACCATACGGCACCAATTGTAATCAATGAATATTAATTCTTTATTAATTTCTTTTAACATCTTTATAAATATTTATTAAGAACAAACTTAAACACAAGTGCTGAAAGAAGTTGTTAATTGCTTAATCTAAGATAATTATAGTACAACAAAAGTATAAAAAATAACTCTTAAGCAACTTTTTACATCACTCAAGAGTTATTTGTTGATAACTTTACATTAATTGATAAATAGAAATTTCTTCTATGTTTAGCTTTGTTTTACTGATATGACATATTTGAATTAACCTTGAACCATAATCGTATGATTTAAATTTAACTCGTTCATTTAAATAATACAAATGTTGCGTTACATCGTAGTAATCTAAACCTTTTTTTAAACCTTCACCTATTAATTTAGTGTAACTTTCTTTTTTAGTCCAAATATCAAAGAAATCTTTTAATGTAAATACTTGGTTTAACTCATTAATAGAAAAATGTTGCGCCAAACTGTAATAGTCCAAAGTTTTTAATTCTTCGATATCAATACCAATTGGGCACTCATCAATGATACACGTTATATAAGGATAACTGTATGAAAGATTCACGTATAAATTGAGGTGGCTTTGTATCTCAACTTTACCATCAGAAGTTATACTGTATTCCCATTCATCAGTCTTTAAGCCACTCCATTGTTCAATACTATATTGAACGATTACATCACCGATACGATGCATTAATTGATCTTTTAAAAATCGATATTGTACTCGTGCCGGTTTTTTCAAAGCTCGATGACTTTTACCTAATAGCTTCTCAATTTCGCTTAAATACTTTGGCATCTTCGTAATATATACTTGCATCATTAACTACAATTGGGCTTCAAATTTTTCAGATAATAAGTGCCGCCATTGATGTAACCATTTTGGTGTAGGTTCCGGCCATTCATCTTGTAGTTCATTTAGCAACATTTGAGTCATAGAGGAATCAGTAACTCCAGGAATTTGGTTGTCTTCATTACTATTGAGTCCAATAAGTTCATGCATTCCTAATCGATGCAACTCTTGGTCAAATTTACGATCATTCACAACAGTCATTTCTGAATCTGTTGCAGAATCTAAAACTTGTTTCATTGTTATTGCGTGAGGTGAATACACATGATAAACAACAGGTATAGCATTAGAACTTGCCAGTTTAATAATATGTCGAGCTGTAACATCGATGAATGAAAATTCAACTTCTGATTTTGATAAACTTTCGCCGATAAATGACATTTTTAATAAATCTCTCATGACGATACTAAATCGATTCGTTGTTAAATTTTTCATATTTAATTTCCCAGTAGATGCACTTGTGAGATTTCCTAATCTCATAATCTGAGCATCTAATCCGTCGTTAACCGCTTCTAGTACTTTAATTTCACTATAAAATTTACTTTTCGTGTAAGGCGATGTAAATAATTGACCTTTATACAAGTCTTTTTCAGTAAATGAAACATCTTCTTCATGTACTTCAAATACTGTGCCAACACTTATTGTTGAAATATAGATGAATTTTGCATCTTTTTTCTTAGCTAAATCTACTAAAGCTTCAGTACTTTTAACATTCACATCGATAAATGCCTGATCGTCGCCGAAGTGATCAGTGCGAGCACCAGCGTGAATAATAGTATCAATCGATGCATCAATGTGAAGTTGATCTAATTCTGATAAATTACCTAAAACAATATCTAAATTGTTTATTAATTTAGTCGTATGAGCTATATCGAAATAGCATTTTAAATTATTTTGCAATTTAATTTGTGCTTCTGATAAATCATGACCTCTGACAATACATGTGATTTTGTCCGCATGACCATGCAGTTCATCAATTAAATATGCCCCTAAAAATCCGGTAGCTCCAGTAAGTAATACATGTCCCAAAGTAGATCGAACAATGTGTTTATGCTTCATTTGGTATCGTTGTTTAACTAAAGCTTGTAATTGTGGCAAATGATCTGGCAACTCTACTTTCGGTAATGCTTTACGCGTTTCAAAATGATCTGCAAGATAACGGATTGTTTTAAATTGATACATATCTTGCATTGTTAGATGGATATTCTTTAATTTAAGTTTTGATACAACAACCATGGCATCCAATGATGTACCACCAATTTCGAAAAAGTCATCATCAATACTTACTGAAGGAATTTCTAATACATCAACAATCGTTTCTGCAAATTCACGCTCAATTTCATTACGTGGTTCGATAAGTCCATTTTGTTGAACTTTTGGTGAAGGTAATTTTGACTCGTCAACTTTATCATTTCCAGTTAATGGAATTTCATCAATAGCTGTTAACGTTTTAGGAATCATATATTTTGGTAAATGTTGATTTAATTGTTGTTCTATGCGATGTTCATCCTCTTGGCGCCCTACATAATAAGCATGCAGAACTTCACGCTCACCTTGGTTTGCTAAAATAACAACACTATCTGACACAGTATCAACTGAATCAATTACATTTTCGATTTCACCGAGTTCAATACGATAACCATGAACTTTAACTTGTTTATCCATTCTTCCAAGAAACTCGATTTGACCATCTGGTGTCAGACGCGCTAAATCTCCGCTTCTATATAGTCTACCTTTACCAAATGGGTTATCTATAAATTTTCCAGCAGAAAGTTCTGGTCGATTTAAATAGCCTGAAGTTAAACTTTCCCCTGCAATACATAATTCTCCAGGGATACCAACACCACAGAGTTGCAGTCCTGACATAATGTAAACTTCAACATTGGCTAAAGGTTGTCCAATTGGAATCGTTGAAGGAATTGGCTCACCTTTTGTATGAGTCCAACACATTGCAATAACCGTATTCTCAGAAGGTCCATAAGCATTGATATACATATCACAATGTTTAGTAATATGTTGCACAAAAGCAGGTGTACTTGTAGCACCGCCAGTAATGACTTTAGGAATATAGAAATTGTGCATGACATTGTAAACTTGCAATGGAATAGATGCGATTGTAATTTTCTCTTGTAAAATCAGTCTTTCAAGTTGTTCTGTATTTGTACGTTCAGTCGACGTTGCAATCACTAGCGGATATCCATTTAATAAACTACAGTAAAAATCAGTTGCTGAAGCATCAAATACATAATTAGCGTATTGTAGATAAACTTCATCATCAGATAAACTTAGTCTTTCTGTCCAAGCATGAACCAAATTTAATACATTACGTTGTATTACTGATACAGCTTTTGGCTTACCAGTTGTTCCTGATGTATAAATATGATAAATATCATCATCTAAGTTACCATTGTATTCAATATTTAAGTTTTTATTATTTTCATCCACATGAATATCTTCTATTTTAATCATTGGTATGTGCGTTTCTATGGACTTACCATATGTCAAGATTGCTGCTACTTCAGCATCTTCTAAGATGTATTCAATACGTTTATCAGGATAAGTAACATCTATCGGTACATACGATGCTCCAACTTTTATTACAGCAATCATACTGGCTACCATTTCAAAACTACGCTCAGTTAAAAGCGCAACACGTTCACCTTTGTGAATACCTTGTTGTATCAATGCATTAGCAATGCTATTGGCATAGTGATTCAACTCTTGATAAGTCATAGATTGACCACTCATTTTTAATGCAACATCACTTGCTTTTACGTTCATCACATCATTTAGTCGTCGTTGGATAGATTTATTTTCAGGTAAAGGTAAAGAACGATGATTGATGTGTTTATTCATCCAGTCTAAGAGGTTTTCATTTTCATTAATATCTTGAATTCTTACATCTTCAGTAGAAATCACATGTTTTATAATTGTTTCAAGTTGCTGTGCAATGTAGTGGATTGTTTCTTGGCTGTATAAATCTGTATTATATTCAATATTGACAACATAATCATCTTGATCTTCCTCAATAATAAATGATAAATCGAATTTAGCTGTTGTCGATTGAGGTGGAATGTGTGTGAGTTTACTATGTCCAAAGTTCGCATGATTGGTCTCGTTGTTTTGAAGCACGAGCATTACATCAAATAATGGGTTATGCGATGCATCTCGTTCATCCACAAGATCATTAACAAGACTCTCAAATGGATATTCTTGATGCTCATATGCACCTAAACTTGTCTCTTTCATTTCTGACATAAATTGTTTCCACGTTTTATCTCCCTCAGGTCGACCACGATAAACAAGTGTATTCGCAAACATCCCTAACATATTTTCTGTATCACGATGAGTACGTGCACTGATTACACTACCAATAACGATATCATCTTGACGTGTATATTTGTGAAGCAATACCATGATTGCACTTGCAAAGAACATAAAATCAGTCATTTGATGTTGTTCAACATATGATTTCAATTGTTCTTTTAATTTGTGCTCATAATGGAATACCAACATATCACCCTTTGTTGTTTTAATGCTTGGTCTTGGATAGTCTGTTGGCATGTTTAAAACAGGTACTTCATTCTCAAATTGTTGTAACCAATATCGACGTTGTTTAGATAAGTCACGATGTGCCATCCACTCACTATAGTCTTTATATTGGAGCTTAAGTTCAGGTAGTGCTTTATCTTGATATAAAGCATTCAAGTCAGATAATAAAATCGTATTACTCATACCATCGTTAATACTATGATGTGTGTCCATGAATAAGTAATCTTGATTTGGTGTATGAATATATTTCACGCGTATCTGACTCGGTTGTTCTAAATTAAATGGTTCCATAAATGCTTGAATCATGTCTTGTTCATTTGTAAGATTTGTCGTTACCTCTTCGAAATCCGGTTCGACATTTGTTGCAATACGCTGTTTAACTTCATTATCGTCAATCACATATTGCGTACGCAATATTTCATGACGTTCAATTAATTTTGTTAATGCTCGTTTAAGTTGAGGTACATTTAATTCAGAAGTTAATCGCCATAGGAATGGAATGTTATAAACTGTATCTTCTGGGTTTACACTCCATAGTAAATACATACTTTTTTGCGATGCACTTAATTCATATTGATAAGCTTCTTCTACTTTTGGAATCACTTCGTAAACATCATTTTGAATTTCTTCAATTTGTTCTACAATTTGTTCTACAGTAGGTGATTTCATTAAATCGCCAACTTTAAGACGTTTTTTCAACTGCTCTTCAATACGGTTCACGACTAACGTTGCTCTAAGAGAGTGTCCACCTAATTCAAAGAAATTATCTTTAATACCGACTTGATCTACATGTAAAATTTCTTCAAAAATACGACAAACAATTCTTTCTATATCATTACGTGGTGCAACATAATTGTCGTTATCAACCGTTTCAATTTCAGGCAAAGCACGTTTATCCAATTTCCCATTAATTGTAATTGGGATACGGTCTACTTTCATGAAATGAACCGGTATCATATAATCTGGTAAAGTTTCACTTAATATATCCTTCAATTGACTTGTAGATTGTGATTGAGACGCTTCATAATATGCTACGATTTGTTTGTCTTGATCTTGTTCTCGAACAATGACTACAGCTTTGTTGATATCACGTATGGCTTCAATCACTTTTTCAATTTCTGACAGTTCTATTCTGAATCCACGTATTTTTACTTGTTTATCAATACGGCTAATGTAATCAATATTACCATCTTCTTGCAGGCGAACTAAATCACCGCTTCGATATAATGTTTCATTTTTAAAAGGTGACTGAATAAAGCGTTCAGCAGTTAATTCAGGTTGATTTAAATAACCTTTTGCCAAACCTGCACCGCCAATACACAACTCACCTGGAACACCTACGCCACAAATACGTTCACCTTGCATGACATAAACCGTCGTTCCACTAATAGGCAAACCAATCGGTATACGTGAAGGCAACTCTGGAGGAATCGCAAATGTTGTAGTAAATGTTGTATTCTCTGTCGGTCCATAACCATTGATAATTTGAGGATGACGCTCACGTGAATTTAATAAATGAACCCACTTAGCATTTAACACTTCCCCACCAATAAGTAAATAAGTTAACGATTCTAGTGCTTCGATACGTTCACTCGCAATTTGATTAAACAATGATGACGTTAACCACATGGTATTTACTTTATTTTCAGCAATTGCTTGACCTAATAGTGTCGGGTTAAGCAATGTATCTTTAGAAGTGATCACTAAACGGCCACCATTTAATAACGCTCCGTATATTTCAAATGTTGCAGCATCAAATGCAACAGTTCCTGATAATAAGACTGTTGTAGTTTCATTAAGTTTGACGTAATTAGGTTTGTGTACTAAACGATCAATACCTCTATGTGGTACAAGTGTCCCTTTAGGCCTACCAGTAGTCCCTGATGTATAGATTACATAGGCGATATCTTCAGTACTATTAATACGACGAGGATTATCGATATGATGCGCCATTGACCACTCTAGAGTTTCTAATTTCACTTTAGGTAAGTCTGATTGTAATGTCGTATGATACGTAACAATCGCCTTAGGTCTTGCATCTTCAATAATATAATTTGTTCTTTCATCAGGATAATCTGGATCAATTGGTAAGTAGCCTGCACCTGCTTTCAAGATACCTAACATTCCAACAATCATTTCCAAACTACGATCTGCAATTAAAGCCACTGTATCATTAGGCTCAATACGATATGTCGAACGTAATCTTTGTGCTAAAAGATTAGCATGCTGATTTAATTCATTATATGTCATTAATTGTTGTTCGAATATGAGTGCAATACTTTCTGGATGTTGTTGCACTTGATATTCAAAACGTTCTACAACTGTTTCATAAGAACCGGTATCGATATTTAAGTCATCATTTTGTTGATTAATCATGTCATATTTAGTTAAATCTATTTGGTCACTTAATTGTATTTCTTTGACCGACAATGATGAATTTTGTGTAATTTGCATATATATACTGCTAATTAATTTGATTAAAGTATTCACAGTTAAATCATCATAAGCGTGAGCATTATATACTAAATCAAAACCGCCTTGAACATGTGGATAAATCTCTAAATCTGCCAATGATGACGTCTCGCTATATAAACGGTTAAGATGATGACAAATATGATTAAGTTCAAATTGTTGATGCACTGTTGCAATATGAACCATCGTTTCTATTTCTAGCATTTCTGCTTTTGGTTGCGTAACAAAGGACACACCATACTTTTTAAATCCTTCAAGAATCTTATGACATTCAGTTATAATACTTTCAACCGTAGCGTTTTGATCAATATTCATATTAAGCGGTGCTATGCTAGTATTTGGCAACATCATCTCATCTTCTTTTTCGTACTCCATCGGAAAATGAATACCTAATGTCACTTCTGATGATTGACTCATAAAATGATTAGCTAAATAGGTACTGACGATTAATTGATTCACGTCAAGTGATGACAATGGCGTATAGATACTACGCATCTTTTTCTTTTCAGATGCATTTCTAACTGGCATATACGCATAATTATCATGATCTGCGTTTAACACCTTAAAATTCTTCGATTGATGAGCGACAAGTTCAGTCTCTTCATTCATCTCTTTAATCATGTTATAAAAATCAGAAACTGAGTGTTCATGACATAAAGAATGGGCATAAGCCGTATTCAACTGTCTTAAAAAATCGTTAAATTGACTTTCATCAAAAATCGTAGAATGGAAATCTAAAAGTAGGTATGCATCATCAAGAAACTGATAAATTTTGAAATTAAATAGAGGTAGTTGATTGAAATAGTAAGAATTCAACTCATTTTTGAAGAATACTTCAATGTCGAGATTTTTAGAACTTTCTTTAATTTCTTTAATTTCAATAAATGGGAAAAACTCTCGAATGTTTACTCTTAATTGGTTGATATCATCTGTCACAAATTGTGTACGTAAAATAGGTTGATGTTGAATAACACCTAATAACGCATACATCAATCGATGACGTTCAATCTCATTATCTAACCTGACCCAGTATGTCATCCTATGTTTCGAGGATGATTGTCTTAAATATTTAAAATAAAAATACTTTTGAAAATGCAATGCTTCAATACTCATTTAAGTCCTTCTTTCATATTCATTACTTCAATTATTCACTAACATCTTACATTGGTTCATTTTCTAGCCAAGCTATATATTAGTATATTTTGGCGTGTGAAAACAATTAATAAAATAATATTTAACAAAACCTTAATAAATATTATTTTTGTCAAATTACGAGAAATTCGGTATGAATTATACATTTCTAATTTTACAATTATTATAAATTTGCATTATTAAAACGACTAACAGCAATATAAAGCGACATGCCACCTAGTAGTAATAAAACAAACATATAGATTCCCATCTCTGTTGAGGTTAAAAATACACCTAGTATAATCCCAAATCTTGCAAGTAATTCAGCTAGGTTAAATCCTAAAGCATGCACTGCTGAATATGTCCCTCTTTTATGAGAAGGAACCATTTTAAAACGATTTTCTTCAAGAATTGGAGAATAAACCATTTCTCCTATTGTCGCTATAATCATGAATATAATAAGTAACGCAAAATGATTAAGATAAGTGAGATTGGAGTACCCAACAACATAAAAAATAATGCCAATCAGTAATGCTTTTTTGACATTCATTTTCATAACTATTTTTGAAATAAAATACGTAAAAATAATGACAATAATTGTATTTGTCATCAATAGAAGTGAGTACATTTTAACTCCGGTAATATGCAGTGAAAAAAGTGTGATAGGATCAAATTCTTGTTTCAAACGAATTGAAATATAAGATGATGCCGATAATTCACCCATTGTTAAAATACTAAACCCTACAATCAGTAATAGATACGTTGTGTCTTTAAAAGCCGGTTTATAACTATGTAAAATTTGTTTCATAGAAAAACGCGTTTGTTTAGAATCTTGTACGCTCAATTCATTTACTTTGTTTAAATCTTTAGGCAACCAAATATAAAGTGCGATAAATACGGTCATATAAATCACAAAAGCAATTAAAAATAACAAAGATTTATGCGCACTATACATCAATCCACCAATCAATGCCCCTAATGTCACAGCAATGTTTGTAAGCCAATAACTAATTTTATAAATATAATGTTCTACTTCGGGTGTAATGGCATCCATAATAATCGTATCCATCACAGGTTGTTGCATTCCTATAGTGATACTAAAGATAGCATAAGCAATACAAAATATTGCAATTAAAGCGCTATGTTTTGAAGTTGAAAATGCCATAACAATAAGCATCATACTTAAAATCAATTGGTAAGTTAACGTCAACGTCTTTTTAGGTAAACGTTCTATAATATGACCTGAAATTAAAGATATAGGAAAGTTAATAATGACAAGTATAAAGAGAAATAAACCTGCAAATCGTTGATTAACCATATCCGTTAAATACAATGCTATAAATGGTAAAAATGCTGTTACTATAATATTTTGAAAAAAATCGCATATTAATCGGACTTTTAAAGTCGTACTTAATTGCTTCACATTCATCCTTCTTTCTCTGTTGATGTATTTATAAGTATAAACCCTTGATAAGTGACCATAATATATTGCTTAACTATTTAATTAAGCTCAATTCACTGACATATCACTTATATTAATATCTATAATCGTTTTTAAAATTAATTGCAAGTTTCATTTTAGAAACAATTATTACAGAATGATTGATATGATTACGGTTATTATCTTTAATTTTTAAAATTTGAATACTTTTTAAGTTATTGTAAAAATTTGAAATCAACCGTTTCACTACTAACACAACGGTTAGACTTACATCGCTCTCTATTCATTCTAACGTTTGTAAAATTATCTTTGACAAAAATAAGGCAGAAGTAGGACCGAATTCATTTTGAATTCAAAGTCCCACTCCCGCGAGATATTTACAGATTTAATTGTTTATATAATCTTTATTGAGCATCTTTGTGTTTTGATTTAAAACCTCAACTTACATTGTTTTTAGATTCTCTATGTTGGAGCTCCAATCCCTTGCTTCTTTTGTTTGAAGAATTCTTGAGTAAAATCCTCTATGCTAGGACCCATCTTTATTTGAGAAAAGCTTGATATAAGCGTAATTACAAGTTAATCACAAAAAAGTTTAATAACCTTTAGATGTTATTTATATTCGAGGCTCACTTTTAGTATTTATAAATTTTCAGATTGATTATCCGAATTAGAAGATTGACGTTGGCGTTCTTCTTTAATAAATAACGCTAAAATTGTACCTATAACTATGAGAACAGTAATAAACATAAATGCCACGTCAACACCATGAATGGTTGATACTTTAATTAACTTAGCTTTAGACATTGTATGGTGAGTCGACGTATAACTTTTGGCTGCAATTGAAAAAATAGTAATACTAATTGCTGTACCCATAGCTCCAGCAATAATACGTAACGAGTTCATAATAGCAGTGCCATGTGAAATATCTTCTGACTCAAGTGCATTAAGTCCTACCGTGTTAAGTGGCATAATCAATAATCCTAAAGCAACCATACGAATAGCATAAACGACAACCACATACCAAAATGGTGTATCTGCAGTTAAGAATAAATATAAAAACGTCATGATAATCAATAAGATGAAACCAGGTATAGCTAAAACTTTTATTCCGTATTTATCAAATACCTTTCCTGTATATACCATAATCAGACCATTACACCCCGCACCAGGTAGGACAACTATACCTGAAAGTAACGCCGAAAGTCCTAGTCCTGTTTGAATATACATAGGGATAAGTAATGCTGGCGTGGCCATTGTAATGTATACAAGCATTGAAGATACAGCCGATAATGCAAAGGTTTTGTTTTTAAATACACGAATATTTAAAACTGGATATTTAATTCTTAATTGTCGGAAAGTAAATATTGCGATAATCATTAATCCTAAAATAAAAGTAACAATAAGTGGTGCTGAAGCTATTCCAAAGGTACTCGCACTACTAAACGCAAATAAAATAAGTCCAAACCCAAAGGTTGAATACACTACCGATATTTTATCTAAAATAATCAATGAATAACCCAGTTAAAGTTGGACCAATGGCTGGTGCAGTTTGTACAACAACACCTGCAAGCCCCTTTGATCTGCAGGGAATAATGTAAATACAGTAAATTGCATTAAAGGTAATAAAATACCAGCACCAATGGCTTAAATAACTCGAGCAATCATTAAAATACTAAAACTCGGTGCTAATGATGCTAGTATTGATCCAATAAGAAAGATAGCCATTGAAAAGATATACAATTGACGTGTAGTATATTTATCCATTAAAAAAGCTGTGAGCGGAATCATAAATACCGTTGACTAACATAAACTCTGTAATTAACCACTGAGCTGTCGTTTCTGTGATGTTCAATCCCTTGATTATCGCTGGTAATGCAGTATTTAAAATGGTTTGATTTAGCATAGATACAAACGCACTAATTAACATCACAGCGACCATTGCATTACGTTTAGTTTTAGTTATAGAATCACTTGTCATAAACCAATACCCCTTTCAGAAATAAATCGGTGATATAACAAATCACTTTTATTTAACTACACATACTTTTTTATTTAAATTTTTTAGAAGTGATAATATAGCGAGGAATGAATTGTGTGAGAGTTCATACTAAAACGATAATAAAAATCAAAATTAACTTGTTCAATAAATCCTAAAAGTCCAATTTAAGTAATTAAGTGTTAATATTTTTGAAAATTTAAAAACTTACTTCTATATAATTATAGAAATCAGTTTTAAGAATAAAATTATTAAATTAAATTTAATTCATATTAGGATGACTATTTGTGAAA
Organism: Staphylococcus saccharolyticus; assembly: GCF_900458815.1. Lineage (NCBI taxonomy): Bacteria > Bacillati > Bacillota > Bacilli > Caryophanales > Staphylococcaceae > Staphylococcus > Staphylococcus saccharolyticus. The sequence continues at coordinate 187,553 of NZ_UHDZ01000001.1, read as the reverse complement.
TTAATCTTCTCTTCAATTTTGAATAATTCCGGAATATTTTTAAATTTGTTGTATACTTCTTTTAACTTTAAAGTTTTACTATGGTCGAGTAACTAATTAAAATATTCATGACCACCTTGAGTCCCTGCAATAAAAATTGATTAATCATTAATACCTATGATAGGAAGAAAATTTCCATTAGAAGGTTCAATGGAAAAGAATTGCATGCCCTTTGGTGCACCTTTATATGTTCAATATTCACGTATAGTTATATTTTGTACATTAGCGTCTCTATTAAAAGGACTTTTTAAATGATACTTTCCTGCAAAAATTTCTTTTTTAGTTAATAAATACTCTTCGCTATCATCACCTAAAAATGCTAAAGCAATTTTAGTTTTATCCGGTAAATCTCCTACTTTAGCTTCTTGTTCTAGATTCGTTTGTGTTTCTTTTGATGATTTAGCTTGTTTTCCTTTGTCTTTACGTGACTTTTCTTCATGTTGCGTCTGATTATCTGTGGTTGCTTTAAAGTCACATGCTACTGCAAACATCAATACAAAACAACATAAAAATAAAATTCGTTTCATTCACAATGTTCCTCTCGATGATATTCTAAATGTTAAAGATTGTTTATATAAAATTATTATAATATGCGACATGGAAAATCCATCAAAACGATTTACACCTAATAAAAAATTCTCTCAAAGTCTTACGTTGAGAGAATCGATATAAGTATTATTTATTTTTTGCGCTTTATCCCACTCTATAGCTAAAATTATTAATGCTACAATAGCTATAATGATTGCTCTTATTAATTTTAAATGGAGCAACCCGTTTTGATACATATATATAATCGATATAACTACACCTATAGGTACAATCAGTCCTAATAATTTATTACCAGTACGTAATGAAAAGTAATGAATGGCAAGTAAAATAGCATATATAATGGCTAGTAATATGTCCTGTAAATGATTCATAAAAATTATATTCATCCAAGAACATTAAATTAACTGCCTTGCATATCTATTGCTTATCTTAACGTATTTAAAATGGTTATTCATTCTTCTTTAAATAGTGAATGAATTCTAAAACTATTTGTTGTTTTGTCTTTTCTTTATTTGCAATCACTATAAAATTAACTGCATAATCAAATGGTTTACCTAGGGGTACTGACTCTATAAGTTCATTATCTAAAAATGGTTCATTTTCAAGCATTAACGCTGAAACGATACCTACACCTAAACCTTCAGCAACTGTACGCATCAGAACAATTGGATTAGCCGTTTTAAAAACAATCTTCAGTGGATGGTGTGTTTCTTCAAGTGATGTTGGTAAAATCCACGATCATATAGTACAAAAGGATATTGTTAAATTTCTTCCAAATTAACATATTCTTTAAAAGTTAATTTAGACTTTTTAGGAACAATCAATTTAAAATGAGTGGTTAAATTAAGTGAGAATTGTGAAACTTGACTATCTTCATCCTCTCGTTCTGTAATACCTATTAGGCCAATATCAATGTCACCTTGATTAACCATCATTTTAATTCTATTTTTATCAGCTTCAATGACTTCAACATCTACATTAGGATGGTTATCTTTAAAATGAGATAAAGCTTTGGGTAGTACTTTGTGAAAGAGCGTTGGAATCGTCGCTACTCTAAAGTGTCCCTTTAATATTTGTTCGCATCGTATCTATTTCTGATAATAGCGCATCTTTAGACTCTAGTATTTCTAATATAAACGGTATTAAACGTTTTCCTTCTTCTGTTAGAGTAGTTCCTTTTCTAGAACGTGAGAATAATTTGTATCCTAATTCTTTTTCTAAATTAGCGATAGACTGACTCATTTCAGATTGGCTAATATGCATGGTTTCACTCGCATGAATCATTGATTCCAATTCATATAACTTTTTAACGTATGCTAACTGTTCAAAGTTCATTATTCTCGCCTTTTTTATATAAGTTTTACTTATATTATATTCATTAATTCCAATTATACATTAGTATATTTAATTTATATAATAGATGATATAACAACATTATGAATGTAGAATTTCATTATATTGAGGAGGAACAGCATGTCAAATCATTTAGTGAACGACCGTTTGTGAACAAAAGACTTTATATTTATTACTTTCGTTAACTTATTTATGTATTTAATTCATTACATGTTGGTCGTAACAATCACTGAATATACTATTGATAAATATCATGCCTCTGAAAGTATAGGAGGCTTAGCTGCAGGTATATTTATTATTGGTATGCTAGCTGGACGTTTAGGTTCGGCTAGAATTATAGATCATTTGCAACCTAAAAAGGTCTTACTTTACGGCGTCATCTTTTCAATTATTGCAATAGCATTATACTTTGCTATTACAAACTTATGGGTCCTTATGTTAATTCGTTTTATTCATGTTATAGCATTTGGATTTTCATCAACAGCAACAGGAACTATTTCATCTCGAATCATCCCAGAGGATCGAAAAGGTGAGGGCATTAGTTATTATGGATTAAGTGTGAGACTTGCTTCTGCTATTGGACCTTTTATTGGCTTAGTATTTAACAAACATTTAGGATTTAAATCTATTTTTGCTATCAGTCTATTAAGTATTCTTGTAGCATTTGTATTAAGTATTTTCATTAAAAAACTACCTGTACTTAATAATAATCATGAAACTAAAGATCAACCACGTGGTATTCACGCTTACCTACAAAAAGAAGCATTACCTATTTCTTTAGTAGTCATCTTAATCGGTGTCGCTTATTCTAGTGTCTTGTCATTTTTATCTATTTACTCTGAAAAAATCAATCTCGTTACAGCATCAAGTTTCTTCTTCCTTGTCTTTGCGATTGTTACGTTTATCACACGCCCATTCACAGGTAAAATTTATGATAATTTTGGTGAGAACAAAGTAATGTATCCAGTTTTACTAAGCTTTACAATTGGACTTATTATTCTCGGTTTTACTCATACCAGCATGATTTTACTTATTGCAGCTGCATTCATTGGCTTTGGTTATGGCACTATCGTACCTACTGCACAAGCAATTGCAATTCAACAATCATCTGCAAGTAAGATAGGCTTAGCAACGTCAACATTCTATATCTTCGCCGATTTCGGCGCAGGTATGGGACCAATTATTTTAGGTATCATCACACCATTTATTGGTTATCGTCATTTATATATGGTAATGGGTATACTTGTTATCATAGCACTTATCCTGTATTACTTCGTTCACGGCAGAACACACAAAGATCCATTCAAATGAAAGAGAAAGTTGAAATTAGACCAAATATTTATAATTAAAATGAATTATACATCTGCTGAATAGCCACTTAGGGATGAAATTTAAAATCTCTAAGTGGTTATATTTTTATAAAATGATAACTTCAATTTTTCATTCAAATCATATTGATCGCAAGTTTGTATAATAAATAACAGTAATATATACCAAAAACCAAATATATATCATTGTCATATAATTATAAAACATTTACTGGAGGTGATATTGTTGAGTCAATTTTTAGCTACAATAGTCGGTGGCATTTTTACTTTAGCAGACACATTTATAGCACTTTGGTTTCAATTTAGAAAAGATGATAGAGACAAAAGTAAAGATTATCATAACGATCAAGTTAGTTCTTTAGATATTACAGCTTATAAAGCTGCAAAAGTAAGAAATAACTACTTAAATTTCGAAACTTCTAATTTTTAGTAAAGAAAATACGATGGAAATTTATCAAGATATTGAAACAGATTTTAAATCTCTTGATACTCACGTTCAAAATCTAATTTCTCTAATGAGTCATCATAGCGATCAATCAAATACTGTAATACAAAAATTATTAGGTAGCTATGAACCAGTCAAAAATCAATATAACAAACTTAAAGTAGCTTATATGATTTACCACCATCAATATAATACACCGGATTTTGATAAAAATGGCATTACTTTCTCTAAAAGAAAACCAGACATCGAAATAGACCAATTTATAGATAAATTAGAAGCACTTACTAAAACCGAATATGCTAATCATCAACTATATAAACCAACACTAAACCATACTGTAGATAAATCCTATGCTATTTATAAAAATAAAAATATTAACTTAATCAAACTTTGTCATATGTGACCAGTACATGAAACATTATAAGAGAGAAAACACTGTTCCTTTGTAATGCAACATACAAACAAATTTTTTCTTTATGTTTTGAGCTTATTTATATTTTTCTATTTTGTAATTTTTACAAATTCTATAGTTGTTTAACGTGAAACATATATACATTATCATCGTTAACACCACATCTTATTTTTAATATGTAGATTAACACTAAAAAGCTAGGCGTACCATAACCAATTGGCATTGGTACGCCTAGCAACACATTCAATATTTATTATCTATAATTAAGAGTTATTCCTCTGGATATTTAGCTCTCACTTCAGAGATAACACTATCCATACTCATATTTGATTTAATTCCTACACTTGCAATAAAGCTACCTTCAACGATAGGCGCCTCCATTTTTACGATTTTATGATCACCGTCGTACATTTCTAAAGCTGTATCTAAATTCATGCCGGCTGAACCAATGTCATAAAAGCATAACGCATCATTTTCAAGCCCATTTATAATAGAAACGATTTGGTCAAATGATGTACCAATTTCATCGTCACTTAAACCACCAACAGCGATGAGGTCAACGCCACCGTCAGTCATTTGATTAATTAATTGTTTAACACCTTCTGCTATTTTATGACTATGACTCACTACTACTATAGATGTCATTTCTTACTCTCCTCCTATAATTGCATTAAGAATATAAACACTACTTTGTGCACCAGGATCGATATAACCTTTTGAAGCTTCGTTGAAGTATGATGCACGGCCTTTAGTAGCCACCATATCTTTGGTTTCATTAGCAAATGATTGTAGTTTATCAAGATCCACTGTTTCGTCATTTTCTACAGCTTCTCTCGCACGTTCAATAACGTCATACATAGTTTTTTCATTTAATTCAACTTTACCACGTTGTTGAATACCATCAGCAAACGCTTTAAGTACTTCTTTAAGATTATCGTGATCAATCTCATCGTTTACTGCACTTGCCATCTTGATAAAACCAAAGCCGTATAACGGTCCTGAAGCACCACCCACGTTAGACATTAATGTCATTCCTGTAGATTTAAATAATGCTTGCATGCTTTGATCATCTAATTTTTCTTTTAAATGTTCAAAACCTCTAACCATATTAACACCATGGTCTCCATCACCAATGGCTCTATCTAAATCAGTAAGTTCACTTTCTTTTTCTTTAAAAGTATTTTCTAAATCTAATAAGCGTGCTTTGATATCTGCTACATTCATTTTCTAAGTCACCTCAAAAATTAAATTATAATATTACTTTCTTCGATATTAAATTAGAAATATTTACTTGCAGTAGGGGCTACTAAACCTTTAGCTACATCTTCACTGAAGGGTAGTACAGTGATAGAGAAGCCTTGCATATCAAGAGCTGTCATATAGTCACCAACAAACCAATGTTTTACATCGATATTGTTATTTTTGAATTGCTCATCTAAATATTTAGTAACTATATTTAATTCTGATAATGGTGTGCCACCCATACCGTTAACCATTACAATTAATGGTTGTTTATCAATTTCTTTGAACAACTCATCAAGTAAACGTTCAACAATCGTATTAACAGGTTGCACTGCTTCACGATGTAATCCTTTTTCACCATGAATACCAATACCAATTTCCATTTCATTATCTTCGATGTCGAAACCATTTTTACCTGTAGTAGGTACCATTGGTGGCGTTAAAGCCATACCGATACTTTTAATTTCTGGTAAAATTGCTTCAATTTTAGATTTAATTTCACTTAAAGCCACACCATTTTCGGCTAAGTATCCAGCATATTTATGCACAAATACAGTACCTGCTACACCACGACGTTTTTCTGGGTCTAAAATTGCGATATCGTCTCTTACAATGACACTTTCAACCTGAATGTCTTCCATTTGTGCCATTTCTTGAGCCATTTCGAAGTTCATTACATCGCCGGCATAATTTTTAATAATGAGTAGCACGCCGTCTCCATTATCAACAGCCTTAATTGCATCTAAAATTTTGTCAGGTGTTGGTGAAGTAAAAACTTCGCCACATACGGCTGCATCTAGCATACCTTGTGCAACAAATCCAGCGTGTGCGGGCTCATGTCCACTACCACCACCAGATACTAGTGCAACACCAGATTGTTTTTTATTCTTTCTAACAACAATTGTGTCAGAAACTATTTCAACATCTTGGTTAGAAACCGTAATTCCATCGAGCATGTCTTTTAAAATTGTGTTTTTATCTTGAATTAACTTTTTCATAAAAGCGACTCCTTTTAGTTGTTGAAATGACTTTTAGATAAATCATTGACAGTTAAAATTGAATCTGCAATTTCATCAGCAGTGATTTTATCACTAAGGTTAGCAAACGTATCATTAGGTGTTAACGCACGTTCACCTACACTAACTAAATCTTCATAACTAATATTTTCAATATGAAGTCCTTCTAGAGTTGTTGGCATGTTAATGTTATCGAAGAATTTTTTATACTTCAAGAATTTTTCTGTTGACGCATTTTCTAATACTAATTGAACTAAAATACCATAAGCAACTTTTTCACCATGAGTTAAGTGGTGAATGTCTCCTTCTAATGCAGTAAATCCATTATGAATTGCGTGTGCACCAGCAAGTCCACCATTTTCAAATCCTAAACCTGAAAGCAATGTATTAGCTTCAATGACAGCATCAACTTGAGGTGTAACAATATGGTTTTCTACTGATGTATAAGCACTATAACCATATTCAAAGATGACTTCTTCACATTTTTGAGCGATTGCTAAACTTGCTAACGTTGGTTTACCGTGGAACATATTTTTACCTTGTCTGCGTAATGTAGATTCAACTTCGATTAAAGTTGCTAATCCATCACTCATACCAGAGGCGAATAAACGTACAGGTGCTTGAGCAACAATTTCAGAATCAACCATTACTGTATCAGGGTTTTTAGGGTAGAATTCGTAACCACTGAATGAGCCATCTTCGTTATAAATAACAGATACTGCAGCTGTTGGCGCATCCATTGATGCTGTAGATGCAAAGTCAATAACACTTGCATTTAATTCATAAGCTACAGCTTTACCTGTATCTAACGCTTTACCTCCGCCTAATCCAATAACAACGTCAACGTTTTGGCTTTTGTATTGGCTAGCAATACGTTTAATTTCTTCTTCTGAAGATTCTCCTTTAAACACTTCATAATCAAATTGAACGTTGTTATTTGCTGAGAAACTGTCTTTAATTTTAGATTCAGTTAAATTCCATACAACTTCGTCTGAAATAATTAATGCATGACTACCAAGACGTTCAGTCTCTTCAGCAATAGAGTTGATGACACCTTTCCCTTGTACATATCTTCCTGGTGATTGATAAATAAATTTAGACATAAGTATTCCTCCAAAACATCTTTTATATTTATATTAAAAATTAAGATTTAATAATGAAATTACTTAATATTATTCCCCTAATCTTAATTTTTAATAACTGTGGATTATACCGTCTCTCGTCTCTCAATTAACAGTATACGCTTACATTTCAAAATTAAAAGATGTATTTTATGAAGATTTAATGAAGTTTTGTTTAATTGTCATTAACAATATTAATTATATATTAAATTAAGTACACTTTATACCTTATCATTAATTATTCTAAAGTAAGGATATTTCTAAAGGAAATATAAATTAAGTAATCTATACTATTTATCAATCTCAAATCCTAAATCTTCAATCAAACGATAGTCTTCTTCATTCGGCTGACCTCCTGTAATCAAATAATCTCCTACAAAGATGGAATTAGCAGCTTTTAATGCAAGAGGTTGTAAAGAACGTAAATTAACTTCTCTTCCTCCTGCAATTCTAATTTCCTTAGTTGGATTAATAAGTCGAAACAATGCAATGATTCTTATACATTTCATCGGTGATAATAAATCTAAACCACCAAACTTAGTGCCTTTAATCGGATGTAAAAAGTTAATCGGAATACTATCAGCATCAATGTCCTTTAACGCAAATGCCATATCAACAATATCTTTTTCTGTTTCTCCCATGCCACATATCACACCCGAACAAGGAGAAATATGATTCGCTTTCATCATTTCAACTGTATTGACACGATCCTCATATGTATGCGTTGTCACAACTTCTTCATGATAACGTTCACTTGTATTTAAGTTATGATTGTAACGATCGACACCCGCTTCTTTAAGTTTTTTTGCTTGATCTTCTTCAGTAAGTCCTAAGCACGCACATATTTTCAATTGAGGATGAACTTTCTTAATTTCCTCAACTGTTTCACAAATGTGATCTATTTCTTTATTACTAGGACCTCTTCCACTCATCACAATACAATATGTTCCAATTTGATTATCAGTCGCAACTTGCGCACCTGCTTTAATTTGATTTTGTTCTACGAGTGCATATCTTTGCTTTTCCTTCATTTTTATGGATTGCCCACAGTATCCACAATCTTCAGCACAAATACCACTTTTGGCATTAAGAATCATATTCAATTTTACTTTTCTACCATAATAATGTTTTCTGACGATATATGCTTCATTTAATAATTCAAAAGTATCAATATCTGAATTTTCAAAGATTGCTAAAGCTTCTTCCTTAGTCAGTGTATTCTCTTTAAGCACGCGTTCTGCTAGATTTAATTTCATGACTATTAACTCCTTATTCTTGAAAAATTAAATATTTAAAGGGATAACAACTATGATGTAAACTTCGTACGTATATAAGTTTACATTATTGATGACATAAATTAAATTATTTTTGAAAAATAAAAAAGCCACGTTGACTATTTCAATGTGTCAACATAGCTATAAATTACAATTTCTTTATTATTTTACTTCCCCAGTATCTGGGTCAAATTGTTTAATGGATTGTTTTCTGAGTTGATCTTTTTGTTCTTTACTTATTTGATAGTTATTATTATAAATTGTAGATTCCCAACTACCATACATTGGATTTGGGAAAATAAAATATTTCTTACCAAAGTCATTTTTATGTTGTTGAACAAGTTTTTCACGTTCTTTAAAAGTTGCCTTTTTAGGATCTGTAAAGTCTAATAAATTGTCACCAAATAGCATAATTAATTTATGATTTTTTTCAACTTTCTGACGTCTTGATTCCTTACTTTTATCATTTTTACCTTTTAATAAAATATGGTCGTCTTTAACTTGGGGAAGACCAATATTTTTTAAGTTCTTTTTCGTTCCTTTGAAATCTTTGTCTTTATCGTGATCAGAAATATAATAAATATCTATACCTCTTTTATCTGCATATTTTAGAAACGATTTGGCACCATAAACTGGTTTCGCTTTAGCAGCTGCTACCCATTCATGCCAACCTTTAGGAAAAGAAGTATCGTGTAATGCAGCATACCCTTGATAAGGTGAGTTATCAAGAACTGTTTCATCTATATCTAAAGCAATTGCAAGCTTTTTATTTCCGTTATTCTTTTTAAGATACTCATCTAATTGATATTTAGCACTATTATACCCTTGTAAATAAAGTGCTTTCGCTTCTGCAGAATTTTGATACCATGATACTGCCATAATATTTTGAGACCCTAAATTAAGATCTTTATGATGTTGTGTTGTTTGATGATGATCGTCTTTAGCATGAGATTCACATGCATATGTATTAAGTGGTGCTGAAATTGTAAATGCTGTTGCTAACGTTGCTGTTGCAATATACTTCGCTAACTTATTCATTGAATCACCTCATTAAAATAATTAAAAAATACAATTTTAAGTATATATTAAAATTAATGAAAAATGAATAACTAAAATTCAGTGAATGAGTTATATATAAAGACTTTTATCAAGCATAGTAGGATGCTTAGTTATTAATACATATAGATAAACTTCAATATATTTTGATTATACATAAATTTACTTTTACTTTTGAACAAAAACATGTCCTACTTGAAATAAAAAACCTGCAATCTTTACATCAATTACAGGTTTTAAAATCTTCTATAACATTTCATTGTTACTTTTTATTCTAAATAATGATCTACATGTTCGAGTCTATAATGTTCATCTTTAGCTTTTTCTTCTTCAAATTCTTTTTTCGATAATGGAGATAAATGTTCAATTTTATAATGTAATTTCTTCGCGAATGTTTCAACTTCTTTTTTGTTATTAGCTGTCACAAACATAGTTAATACATTATCATCTACAATATCTTTATGATGTTGATAATCTAGTTTATAGACTTTCATCTAAGAATTCCTCCTACTTTCGATATATGTTTTCTTTCCTTATAAAGTGTAATATGCCCTTATCTCAGCAATACTAAACACCTCAAACTAAATCCAATATTAATTTAATGTAATTTTTTGTCTTGCATGAATCAATTATCTTAATAATGGAAGGATAAAATCCACTTCAAAGAGATATTTTGTGGTTTCTATCAAGAAAAAGAATGCGATTACTTTTAAGACATTATATCTAAGCTAGAATGGGATAAAATTATTAATCATTTATCGTTTTTTCACAAATTAAATTGCGTTAAATTCATTTATATTGAAAATTCTAACATCTTAAAAAATAGTTATAACTTAAAGATAGTCCTTTTTCTCAAGTTTTACACCATATAAATGAAATGTTAATAAAAAGTTCAATGCTTTATTAATAAATATTTACAACTTAGGTTATGTGTTGAAATTGAATAGCAAACGCTTACAATAAGCATGTAATCAAATTTAAGGAGTTGTAATTGATGAAAAATTTACGTAACAGAAGTTTTTTAACTTTATTAGACTTTTCACAAAAAGAGGTAGAGTTCCTTTTAACTCTTTCTGAAGATTTAAAACATGCTAAGTATATAGGTACTGAAAAACCTATGCTTAACAATAAAAATATAGCCCTATTATTTGAAAAAGATTCTACAAGAACACGTTGTTCATTTGAAGTAGCGGCACACGATCAAGGTGCAAACGTGACTTATTTGGGACCTACAGGTTCACAAATGGGTAAAAAAGAAACAGCCAAAGATACAGCTAGAGTACTAGGCGGTATGTACGATGGTATTGAATATCGTGGTTTTTCACAACGTACAGTTGAAACGTTAGCTGAATTCTCTGGTGTTCCAGTATGGAATGGTTTAACAGATGAAGACCACCCTACTCAAGTACTTGCAGACTTCCTAACTGCAAAAGAAGTCTTGAAAAAAGACTACTCCGAAATCAACTTCACATATGTTGGTGATGGCCGTAACAACGTAGCGAATGCTTTAATGCAAGGTGCAGCTATCATGGGCATGAACTTCCACTTAGTTTGTCCTAAAGAATTAAACCCAACTGATGAATTATTAAAACGTTGCGAACGTATCGCTTATGAAAATGGCGGTAATATTTTAGTGACTGATGACATCGATAAAGGTGTTAAAAATTCAGATGTTATTTACACAGACGTATGGGTTTCAATGGGTGAACCTGATGAAGTATGGAAAGAACGTATTAAATTATTACAACCTTATCAAGTCAATAAAGAATTAATGGAGAAAACTGGTAATCCTAATGTAATTTTTGAACACTGCTTACCATCATTCCATAATGCAGAAACTAAAATTGGTAAAGAAATCTATGAAAAATATGGAATTAGTGAAATGGAAGTGACTGATGAAGTATTTGAAAGTAAAGCATCAGTTGTGTTCCAAGAAGCTGAAAACAGAATGCATACAATCAAAGCTGTAATGGTTGCAACATTAGGAGAATTCTAAACGAGATAGGGAAGTGAATAAAATGGCAAAAATTGTAGTAGCATTGGGTGGTAACGCTTTAGGAAAATCCCCAATAGAACAACTTGAATTAGTTAAAAACACAGCTAAATCTTTAGTTGGTTTAATTACAAAAGGACACGAAATTGTTATCAGTCATGGTAACGGACCACAAGTAGGTAGCATTAATTTAGGACTTAATTATGCAGCTGAACATGGTCAAGGACCTGCTTTCCCCTTCGCTGAATGTGGTGCAATGAGCCAAGCTTATATTGGTTATCAACTACAAGAAAGCTTACAAAATGAACTTCACTCAATGGGTATAGACAAACAAGTTGTTACTTTAGTAACACAAGTTGAAGTTGATGAAAATGACACAGCATTCGACAATCCTACAAAACCAATCGGCCTTTTCTACACTAAAGAAGAAGCTGACAGTATTCATCAAGAAAAAGGTTATGACTTCGTAGAAGATGCAGGACGTGGTTATAGACGTGTTGTTCCTTCACCTCAACCTATTTCAATCATTGAATTAGAAAGTATTAAAACTTTAATTGAAAATGACACACTAGTTATCGCTGCAGGTGGCGGAGGTATCCCTGTCATAAGAGAACAACATGATAGTTTCAAAGGCATCGATGCTGTCATAGACAAAGATAAAACTAGTGCTTTATTGGGTGCTGATATTAAATGTGACCAATTAATTATCTTAACTGCAATTGATTATGTATATATTAATTACAATACTGATCAACAACAAGCACTTAAAACAACAAACCCAGAAGAACTTAAAAAATATATTGACGAAGGACAATTTGCTAAAGGAAGTATGCTTCCAAAAATCGAATCTGCAATCTCCTTTATTGAAAACAACCCTAACGGCAATGTGTTAATTACTTCATTAAATGAATTAGACAATGCCTTAGAAGGAAAAATTGGTACGCTTATCAAAAAATAGTTCTTTAAAATACTTTTTCTAAATAATATGCAAACTCCATAAATTTTATCATATCTGTGCACCCTGTAACTCCTCTCCATTCCACTTCATACTACAGGGTGCACTTCCATGATAAAACATATAAAATACTAACCAATTCATATGATATTCATTCATCATAAGTTAATTTTCGAAGGAGATGAAACCGTTGGAACATGCTATCAATGAAAACAAAAAGAAAAAACGCTTTAAATTGAGAATGCCGGGTGCATTCATGATTTTATTCATCTTAACTGTTATTGCAGTAATCGCGACTTGGGTGATTCCTGCCGGTGCTTATTCAAAACTCTCTTATGGACCTTCATCTCAAGAATTAAAAATAGTTAACCCCCATAACCAAGTTAAAAAAGTTCCTGGAACACAAAAAGAACTCGATAAAATGGGTGTCAAAATAAAAATTGAACAATTTAAATCAGGTGCCATTAATAAACCTGTTTCTATTCCTAACACTTATGAACGTTTAAAACAACATCCAGCTGGTCTTGATCAAATTACTAGTAGCATGGTAAAAGGAACGATTGAAGCCGTAGATATTATGGTATTCATCCTTGTACTTGGTGGACTGATTGGCGTTGCTCAAGCAAGTGGGTCATTTGAATCCGGATTATTAGCTTTAACACAAAAGACTAAAGGTCATGAATTTATGTTAATTGTGTTCGTTGCAATTTTAATGATTCTTGGTGGTACGCTATGTGGTATTGAAGAAGAAGCCGTCGCATTCTATCCTGTACTTGTGCCAATATTTATTGCACTCGGATATGACTCCATTGTCTCTGTCGGCGCTATCTTCCTAGCAAGCTCTATTGGTAGTACATTCTCAACAATTAACCCATTCTCAGTCGTTATTGCTTCCAATGCAGCAGGGACAACATTCACAGACGGCTTATATTGGAGAATAGGCGCTTGTATAGTCGGTGCTATCTTTGTAGTCTGTTATTTATTCTGGTACTGTAAAAAAATTAAAAAAGAAGCTAAAGCTTCATACGCTTATGAAGATAAACAAGAATTTGAAAAACAATGGTCTGTAATGAATGATAATAGTTCTTCTAAATTTACCATTCGTAAAAAAATCATTCTCACACTTTTCGTCTTACCATTCCCTATTATGGTTTGGGGTGTTATGACACAAGGTTGGTGGTTCCCTGTAATGGCATCAGCATTCTTAATCTTTACAATTATCATTATGTTTATTGCAGGAACTGGTAAATACGGTTTAGGAGAAAAAGGTACAGTAGATGCCTTCGTTAATGGGGCTTCTAGTTTAGTCGGCGTATCACTAATCATCGGTTTAGCTCGTGGTATCAACTTAGTTCTTAATAAAGGACTCATTTCCGATACTATCTTGAACTTCTCATCATCTATAGTTCAACATATGAGCGGACCTTTATTTATTATCGTTTTACTCTTTATCTTCTTCTGTTTAGGCTTTATCGTGCCTTCATCATCAGGTTTGGCCGTACTTTCAATGCCAATTTTTGCACCATTAGCCGATACAGTTGGAATACCAAGATTTGTTATTGTTACAACATATCAATTTGGTCAATATGCAATGCTATTCTTAGCACCTACCGGACTCGTGATGGCAACATTACAAATGTTAAATATGCGTTACTCACATTGGTTACACTTTGTATGGCCAGTCGTTGCCTTCGTTTTAATCTTCGGTGGTGGCCTACTCATTACGCAAGTTTTAATTTACTCTTAATTCATATATATAAATGATTCATCAAATCAAAATAGCGCAAATTCTTGTTACTTAATCACAGAGGATTCGCGCTATTATTTTTTTATAGTATTTTTCAAATGACATCTGTCAATAGGTTATTAAGCTGTAAACTCTTCTATGACTTCTTTAATTGCTTTATCCCAATATGCATAATCATGAACACCAGTACTTTCTTTAAAATGATATGGCACTTCTTTTAGATTTAAAAATTGAATAAAGTCAATATTACCTTGATATAACTCATCTTCTGTACCACATTTAATATACAACTGTGGTAAATCTTTATGCTGATCGACGACTTGTTCCACTAAATAATATGGATCAAATTGTGTTCCTGCAATATGATTAGCATCCCCTACTACCGATTGAGGTGAGAAATCATACCATTCATATTGTCCGATCATTGAAACATCGAAAACTGCTGATAACATCGCTGCTTTAGAGAATAGTTGACTTTGTGTTAAAGCAAATTTAATTGTTCCATAGCCTCCCATGGAACGACCTGCGATATAATTATCTTCTCTTTTGTTAGAAAGCGGTAAGATTTGATGTACATAGTCATAAACTTCCAAAATATAGTCATAATAACTATGTACATATACCATATTTGTTAAAAGCTATGGTCTGCATTAGGCATAACAACAGCTATTTGATGCGCATTTGCATACCGTTCTACACTCGTATAGCGCATATATGAATGCGTATCACTAGATAAACCGTGTAGGAGTATTAACGTATTTAATGGCTTAGCACTTTGATTTGAGTTAAAGTAAATTTCATCTTCTGGAAGAATAACATTCAAAGTTTGATGCATACCTAATGTTTGAGATAAGTAATTTAATGTTATGTGAGCCATGTTAAATAATAACCCCCGTTTGTTCTAAATATTTTAAGTAGCTGGATCCAACTTTTTCTCTAATAAACGTAGTAACACATCAATGAGTATAACGATAATCACTATAGGAATCGCACCGGCAAGAATAAATAATGTACCATCTGTCGCATTAATACCTCTAATCACAATATCACCTAAAGTAGAAGCGCCTATAAATGACCCTACTGCTACAACACCTATAGCAACGACAAGGGCGATACGAATACCACCAATTATGACAGAAAGTGATAATGGTAACTCAATCATCGTTAACACTTGATTACGTGTCATACCCATTCCCTTTCCTGCATCTTTAATATTAGGATCTACTTCATTAATGCCTGTGTAAGTATTCTTAATAATAGGAAGCAAAGCATATAAGAATACAGTAAATATGACTGTATTCATACCTAAGCCCATACTTAACATTAAAATGGCTAGCATCGCAATCACTGGCACAGTTTGAATAATATTTGCGATTGTAATAATGACTCCCGAAAGTTTACCAAAGCGTGCGATGATGATACCTAATGGTATCCCTATTAGACATGCAAGTATGACACTGTATACAGACATTAATAAATGATTAACAAAGAGCTCCCAAAGATAGCCAAAGTTCATGTGATAGTAATGTATGAGTTGTTGTATGAGAGTCCCATTCATTCTTTTCGACCACTTTTCTATTTACCTTTATTATCTTGATCATTTTCAAAATAATGATGCTTTTTCAAGAATTCTTCTGCTACAGTTGCAGGCTCTTTACCTTTACCATCTGCTTGATAATTCAGTTCTTGCATTTGTTTAGTGGAAATTTTACCTTCCATTTTCTTAATAATTGGCTTAAGTTCTGGTTTTTCTTTTAATAATTTGTCAGATGCAAGTGGACTAGCATCGTAAGGAGGAAAGAATCTACGATCATCTTTTAATACCTTTAAGTCATACGCAGAAATACGACCATCTGTAGAATATCCAACTGCAACGTCTAACTTACCTGAATTTAATGCATCATACACAAGACCAATCTGCATAGGTCTAACCGTTCCAAAACTAAAGCCATAATCTTTTTTAAAGGCTGGATATCCGTCACCTTTTCGATCCATCCATGAACTATCCATACCTACTCTTAAATCTTTAGCATGTTTCTTTAAATCTGACACTGTATTTAAATGATATTTCTCAGCTGTTTCCTTAGTCACAATTAAAGCATAAGTATTCGCAAAACCATATGAATTAAAGAATGTTTGATGGTACTTTTTCTTAAATCCATCTTGAGTAGCTTTCATCGCTTTTTTTGGATCTTTAATCGGATCTTCATTAAGTGCGCCGGTCAAATCTGTTCCTGTATAACGTGCCCCAGATATATTAGCTTGACCACTAGTCACAGCGTTGTGTTGAATAACACTAGATCCTAAATTATTGATTAATGTAGGTTGAATTTTTCCTTTCGTATCATGTTCAATAAGTAACCTTAACATATGCGAAATAATTTGCGACTCACTCGTACCTAAACTTGTGATTCTAACATCGTCATCTGAATGACTGTTTTTAAGACCAGGTAAATTGCATCCAGATAACACAGTTAGACATAAAACTAAAACGACAATAAACTTTTTATAATGTTTCATAATGTCCTCCTTTATTCATTATCTGGAAATTTTTAACCCTTTTGGTACAACCCATTTTTCAATACGTGATAGACAATAATCAACAATGAGTGCTAATGCAGTAACTAGAATTGTGGCAGTTATAATCATGCCTGGTTCAAATAAAGCTAGTCCATTAAAAATGAAATCACCTAATCCGCCTGCACCAATATAACTCGCGAGTGTTGCCCAACTGATAACATAAACTGAAGATAATCGAATTCCACTCAGTATTAATGATAGTGCAAGCGGTAATTCAACATCTTTCATTAATTGGAAATTTGTCATTCCCATACTACGCCCTGCTTCTCTTAAATTGGGGTCAATATTTTGAATACCTATAATTGTGTTATTTAAAATTGGTAACAATACATATAAGAATAAAGCAATAATTGCTGGCGTTTTACCAACTCCAAATAACAGTATCATTAATGCTAATACCGCTAACGTTGGAATGGTTTGTAGTATGCCAGCAATAGTTAAAGAAACTTTTGAAAGCTTTTCCCTTTTAGATAGTAAAATACCCAAAGGAATCGCCACAATCATTGCAATAACTAATGCAAAAATTGAAATATACAAGTGTTCCAATGTTTTAGTTAATAGCATGCCACCATATTCAGTAATGTATTTCATCATAGTGTTTCAGCTCCTGATGACTGAGGTTCAATAATTCCATTATCTTCATTTTTAGATTGAGCATCGGATTCTCCCCAAATACTGTCGTAGACAATATCTACTAAATTTGCTCGTGTAACAAGACCTACTAATGTTTGGTTATCACTATCAACAACTGGAACATTTCTTACATTACGTTTAAGGATTGTACGCACTGAATCTTGTAATTTACTGTCAATACGTACACTATAGATATCTCGTTGCATCGTATCGATCAATTCTTTACCTTGTCTCAATCCTTGATTAATATCTTCTATATCTAAATATCCCAGTAAATGATCACGATTGCCTACCACAAATATGGTATCCACACGCTTATCTCTCATGATATTAACAGCATCATTTAATGTATAATCAACGTGTACTGTAACGGGTTTAATCATCGCATTTTCAACTGTACGAATATTAGGTCTATCTTGTATTAATCGATTTTGACCTATAAAGTCTTTAACAAAATCATTGGCAGGACTTCGTAAAATATTGTCCGGTGTATCATATTGAATCACTTTGCCATGTGACATAATACATATTTTATCTGCTAATTTGATGGCTTCAGCCATATCATGCGTAACAAAAATAAAGGTCTTACCTAATTGTTGTTGTAGTTTTTTCACTAAATCTTGTAATGTATCACGTGTAATTGGATCTAGCGCACCAAACGGTTCATCCATTAAAATAATATCTTGTTCAGCTGCTAATGCACGCACTACACCAATACGTTGTTGTTGACCACCTGAGAGTTCAGAAGGATAACGTTTTAAATAGTCCTTAGGTAAATCAGCTAAATGAATTAATTCTTCAGCTTTAGCATCTTTTTTCTCTTGAGACCATTTTAAAAGTTCTGGTACAAGCACAATATTTTCTTTTACTGTCATATGAGGCATAAGACCGATTTGTTGTATAACATAACCAATACTACGACGTAGTTCTACTGGATTCATATCACGTATATTTTTATCATTAATGGTGATTTCTCCCTCAGTTGATTCAATCATTCGATTAATCATTCTGAGTGCTGTGGTTTTACCACTACCACTTGTCCCTATAAATGCAACAAAATCTCCTGATTCAATGTCGATTGTCATATTGTCTACAGCTTTTTTACCACCTGCATAGACCTTTGATAAGTTCTTAATACTTAACATTTGTCCATTCCTTTCTTTAGGTTTTTAGACTTTTTAAAAATAAGGACCTATTGTGATGTTTATACAAAGTAAACTAAGTAATCACAAGTCACAAAAAAGTCCTTAAAACCTATTCGTCTAAATTCTAAGTTGCTTTGTTATTTTTATTTGGTTTTTTCGTGATACCAATTTGATGACCTAAATATTAAGAAGTCGTCGCTTTCTTATTGTTATAATAATATTCAATACGTTTCATAAGGGCGTCTGGAAATGCTTGAGGTCTGCCTTGATCAGTATTCGTTCCCATTAACATCACTTCATAAGTCGAACACATATCCTCATTAGCATTATACATTTCCATCAATACATGTAATCGCTTACTGTCATAATCATAAAGATACACTCTAATTTTGACCTCTTCGTTTTCTTTCATCTCTTTTAAAAACATGACATGGTTTTCTAATGTAAAAACAGTATATTGATAGGTTTTGATGGTATCAATCGTTAATCCTAAATATTCAAGCCAATCATCTGTCGCATCACTAAAAATACGGTTATACATTGCATCATTAAGATGTCCATTATAATCAACCCAGTCATGATGAACAGTTGTTTGAAAGATATAATATGGGTTTATCATTTAAACACCCTCTCGTTTACTTTCTTCATTGATTGACTATCTTCAGGCCAATATTGTTCAGCAAGTTCTTTAACTTTTATTAAAAATTCATTGCGTTTTTGATCAAGTTCAGACATCGTATAACCTTGAGATGAAGCTTCACTACCACTTACAACTTTGTGATATAAATCATCTGTTAGTTCAGGTGCCACTAATTTCATCCATGGCTTTTTAAGTGCTGGACCAAATTGTTTGAGCATGTGACGCATACCACCTTCACCGCCAGCTAAATGAAAAGTCATAAAAGTCCATATTGGGCATAGCGTAAACCTGCCGCATGTGTGAAGGCTTTATCGACTTCTTCAGGGTAGCTATACCATCATTTACAATATGCAATGCTTCTCTCCAAAGTGCCTCCATCAAGCGATCTGCAATGTGACCTTCTATTTCGTGTCTCACATGCAACACATCCATGCCAATATTTTCATAAATTTGCTCTGCTTTAAAAGTTGTCTCTTTAGTAGTTTGTTCACCAGGTACAATTTCAACCAATGGCAAGATATAAACTGGATGGAAAGGATGGGCAACAATTAAACGTTCTGGATGAGATAAATGTGCCTGTAATTCTGATGGCTTAATCCCTGATGTACTTGAGCCAATGGTTACATCTGGCTTAGCATAAAAATCAATATCTCGTAACACTTTG
Source organism: Staphylococcus saccharolyticus (assembly GCF_900458815.1). Taxonomy (NCBI): domain Bacteria; kingdom Bacillati; phylum Bacillota; class Bacilli; order Caryophanales; family Staphylococcaceae; genus Staphylococcus; species Staphylococcus saccharolyticus. Next base: position 167,361 of record NZ_UHDZ01000001.1, on the reverse strand, counting down.
TCTTTGATTTCTTCTACTTTAGGGACATTTTCTTGAATATGGTCAGCATCTTTTACCGCTCCTTCTAAATAAGGTGTAAATGTTAAATTGTCAATTGAGGCTTGATCTGAGAGCCCCATCTCTTCAGCGTACGGCCAATTTTGTTTCACTTGCGTTAACATACGTTCATAAGCACCTTCGCTTGGATCAGTGGCAACAACTTCATGCCCATGTGCTAACATTCTAATTCAGGTTTTACACCAGCATCTTTAACCATTCGCGCCTGTTTACGTAGTCATGATGCTGGGCTCAAATAAATCGTATCTTCCATATTGACACTACCGCAATCTAACGTGCACATTTCTGGAAGTAGGTCACCTACAGGTTTAAATCGTTCATCTGGAGTCTGTATCCATGTCCCTTTGTCACCTGTTTTTGGATGTTCTAAACTTGGAATAAAGTCACCGCCTCAGCCAGAAGTAATGTTGATGATAATATCTTCATCAGATGCTCTAATTAATCTTACGGTTTCAGCGTAAAGTTCTGGGTCATGGCTTACGCCCCCCCTTTTAGGATCTCTTACATGTATATGCACTACTGTAGCTCCTGCCTGTGCACATTTAATAGCTGAATCTGCAATTTCTTGTGGTGTAACTGGTACGTTTTCATTCTTTTGAATTGTATCTCCAGCGCCAGTAATAGCAGCTGTCAAAACAACTTTTTGCATCATTAACACCTTTATATTTTTGATTTATGACATTAATTACTATACCAACCAGTCGGTTTAGTTTCAACATACCATATACAAAAAAGAGCTGAGCGATTTAACTTTTTTGGATTTGTTCTTTTAATCGATCAATTACTTTTTCTTGCATTTCTTCATCTAGAGCACTGATTCCAAATATTTCTGATAGCCATAAACCATCCACAGCAAGTCGAATAATCGTTGCATCCACTTCATCTAAACCATCATGAGCAATTTGTTGTTGCCACTCTTGATACGATGCTCTTAATGGTAAAAGCAAACTTCTATTCGTACCTTGTGCTGCTAGCATTCCCGAAGTAATAGGTGCATTTTCAGTACGATGTTCTCGGGTCGCTTCAATAAAAGCATTCAACCACTGACCCTTTTCATCTTTGTTATCAGAAATATATTTATTGACATTTTCTTTATAAAGATTATTAGCGTAATTGACTAATTCTTCTATTAAACTATCTTTGCTTTTAAAATGGTATAATAAGCCACCTTTACTTACTCCTGCCTTCTTTGCTACATCATCTAATGTTAAATAGTCTGCCCCTTCTTCATTAATAATGGCTGCAGCTGATTCTAATATAGATTACTTTTTAGAAGTTCTAGGCATTTCGTCACCTTCTTTATTTTATTAAAAAACATATCAAAAACATTTTATGTTTATCTTTATTTTAATACGCATTCAATAGATGTAACTATTTTATAAATATTAAATTCAATTTTACTGATTATGTGTGCACATGCAATAAACAATTTACTTATAACTATATGTCACCTACCTATAAAAAGTAAACGTCCTATAAATTTATTTGATATATAAAGAAGTAGAGATAAACATCTTTTTTAAAACTTCTTCTAAATTGATAATTTATTGATTTCTTTTTGCTAAGTTGTATTTAAAGGAGGTCGCACAGTATGAATATGCTTAATATCAAAAAATTGGATAAGACGTATGATGGTAAAACATATGCGCTTAAATCAATGAATTTAACCATCACAAATGGCATGTTTGGAATTTTGGGTCGCAATGGTTCAGGTAAATCTACATTAATGAATATCATTGCAACAATTCTAACTCCAAGTAATGGAACATTAACAATTAACGACATATCAATTAGAGAACCTCAAAAAATTAGAAAAATGACTGGTTATCTACCTCAAGATTTTGACTTTTATCCTAACATGAAAGTATTAGACGTCCTATATTACTTGGGTTTTGTATCTAAAATGAGTAAAAAAGATTTAGATTTTAAAATAGAAAAGGTACTTAACAAAGTTAATCTTACTGAGCGTAAATATAAAAAGGTTAAAAGTTTATCTGGTGGAATGAAAAAAAGATTAGGTATAGAACAGGCTATTTTACACAACCCTGATATCATTATTGTAGATGAACCTACAGCAGGACTAGACCCTGAAGAAAGAATAAGATTACGTCAATTGTTATCTAAATTAGCCGAAGATAAAATTGTTTTGATTTCAACTCATATTGTAAGTGACATCGAATCAACTTGCGATAATATTGGAATTTTAGAGAAAGGACAACTTGTTTACCAAGGAAATATTAATGAATTCATTCGTCTTAGTGACAATTATGTTTATGAAATAACAATTTCACCGTCTCAATTAGAATATTTTAAAAAAAATGATTTATTTATTACAAAAATACATGAATTCAACAATCAGTTAACTGTAAAATTTATCTCCATTGCTATCATAGATGGTTCAAGAAAAGTAAAGCCTGACTTCGAAGATGCGTATATGTATTTTTTAAAAAAGTATCAAGGAGGTTTTTTTAATGAATGTACTTAAATTTGAACTTAAAAAAGGTGTTTTGAGTAAACCATTCATTATATATTGTATTCTTGTAGTTACATTCGCATTCATTAACTGCCAACAAATTCTTGATTATCCTCTCAGCTCAAACGTATACCAACCTAAAAACATGATTACATATACTGACGATAAACATGTAATTATGAGAAATGCAATTCATCAATTAAAGGAAGAAGTTCATCATAATAATTTTAAAACATATCAATTGGGTTTTTTAAAACAAAAAAGATTAAATCAAAAGCAATTGATTCAAATAAAATGCTTGTTACTAAAATGAAAAAAAGAAAGACTTCAATCAATTTAAAAGCTACTGTAATCGTGTATCACAAAAAATTGGATGGGGATCCCAGTATACAGGTAAGAGTCTTCACTTGTTTGGCACTAAAAAAATGACTAGTCAAACATTTATAAATGAGAAAAACATCATCAAAAATAAAGATATTTATTACGGTGCATATAGTCGTTATCTCTCAGATATAATAAGAGTTATATTAGGTGTACTTCCATTCTTTTTAAGTGCTCAAACATTTCTTCTAGATAAGAAAAGCAACGCTTATAAAACTATCCATACTAAGACTATATCTTCACATCAAATAATATTTATTCGTACTTGTTCTATTATGACGCTCGCATGCTTGCCTGTCTTATTATTTTCATTCTATTTTATTATTAAATTATCGATAATTCATCAAGTATCTCTCAAAGCGATACTCATATTTTATAAAATTTTAATCTTATGGACAACACCAACATTGTTGTTCACTATTGCATTGGGCATACTCCTAACTATTATGTTTCATTCTTATTTAGGGGTCATCGTACAAATAGTTATTTGGTTTACAAATTTAAATATAGGTGCTAATGCTGTTGAAGGTCACTATGGTTACTTGCTCATTCCACGTCACAATACGCTATTTAATGCTAGATATTTTTATAACAATTATAATGAATTGTTAATGAATAGAATAAGTTACTGTTGTTTAGACATTATCATCATTTTGATTAGTATCTGGATATTTGATTTAAAAAGAAGAGGTGTTACACGCAATGGTGAAGTTACTTTTCATAGAAATCAAAACTAATCTGATAAAGCTTTACCTTGGAAATCTTTTTTATTATTAGGAGGACTATTTATCTTTGATGCATCAAATTTGAGTCATGATAGGGTTACCTAATTTATTGAATTGATATTTACTTTGCTAGGTATAATTCTGTTTACTTCTATCTATACTATTGATAAAAGTAAACATTCTATATTAGTTTTAAATACAAAATACTATGATTATCACTTAATATTTATATTGAGAATACTTTTAACAATCGTTTTCATAACGATACTTATTACTATCAATTTAATAATATTATATGTCTTTAATTCAAGTATTCTAATTATAAAAGATACATTTATAGCTTTCACAAGTTCTCTTTTCATAGGTACGCTTTGCTTATTGATAAGTATAATAATTCGCAATACTCTCAGTGGTTTTATGCTTGGCTTGTATATTTTTTACTTTGTCTAGGATTCAGAAATTTAGGTTTTATCTATCTATTCTCTGAAACATTTAAATATCCATTTTATATAAAAGTCATACAGTTCATTTTAGGATCAATCGGTTTGATTACATGTGACTATTGGATGAAAAAGCACAAATTTAACACATATTAAAAAACAAGTTGTAATTCATAAATTGAAGCGTAACCTTAAATATGTAGGTAAAAAATATTCAAATAAGAAAGTCAAATTAAGGTGATATACAATGTATAATTTTATGATTGTGGATGATGAAGAAAGTATTGTGTCTTTTATTGAAGAAAACTTACATTTAGAAAGATTCAATACCATCATTGCTTATAATGGACATGAGGTTTTAGAAAAACTTAATGACACCATTCATTTAATTGTGTTAGACATTAAAATGCCTTTTTTAAATGGATTCGAGGTTGCTCAATCGCTTAAAAATGGAGCTATTCCGATTATTTTTCTTACTGCTAAAGATAATCTTGATACTAGACTCAAATGTTTCTCACTTGGCGCTAAAGATTATCTCTCTAAACCCTTTTATATGGAAGAATTAATTGTGATAATTAAAAATGTTCTCAATCGGGATGTGTCACTTAAGAAGTTTAACAATGTAAAGAAAATCAGAGACTTAATTATCAATTATGATAACTTTAGTATCTTTGTAAATGAAAAAACAATAGAGATGACACGTAAAGAATTTGAAATTATAAAATTGTTATCTTTAAATTCTCAGTTTTATTTTAGTAAGGATCAAATATATGATGCTATTAACTTCGAGAAGTTAGGAAGTACACAAGTGGTAGCTGAACATATACGTAAAATTAGAAAACAGCTAAGTCAATATAGCGACTATGAATATATTGATACTAAATGGGGAGTTGGATATAAATGGCTAGAGTAGAAAGCTTAAATAGAAAACTTCGACGACTTATTATCAGCATTATTGTTATTAGCGTTACATTGATATTTCTATTACAAATTCTACTCAATGTATTAGAATTTTCAAGTTTTGGTAAGTCCTTATATAGTGACTTTTGGAAACAACCACATTATCTTTTTATTATTTTAAGTGTGTGTATAAATATAGCTGTTCCACTAATTATTATTTTTGTACTGACCAGATTTTCTATAGTAAATACATTGCAAATAGTATCAATCGTCTTAATGTTGTCATTCAAAATTTAAAAAACAATGACATTGATTGTAAAGAGCATCAGACAAATATTACAGAATTTAATCACATCATTCATGAAGTGGAAAAACATTCATAATTATCTTAGTGACAGCATCAAAGATCAATTAACTATTCAAAACAACTTTAAAAAGAAATTGGAAATCTTCGAGCATGACTTAAAGACTCCTCTAACTGTACTTCAAAGACATGTTGAATTGCTGAAGAAAATGAATAATTCTAATCTATCTACTGAAGAAATTATTTCGAAAATAAATAAAGAAACTGATATCGCTCTAAATTCTATATCTAGAATTAACAAACAACTTCAAATTCATATTAATAATATTAATTTATTACCCAACCATACTGACATTATTAGTGTTGCTAAGGTTATATCAATGATTAGCGAAAGTTATAATCATCCATATATTCTAAAAAATAAGACGCCAGATATAGAAATAGACAAACATTTTCCATATCATCAGATATTTATCAATAATCAAGTGCTTTACCATGTTATCGATAATTTAATCAGCAACGCTTTAAAATACGCCAATAATCAAATTATATTAAAATTTGAAATGGTCAATGCACATCTACTTAATTTTGTAGTCCTCAATGATGGCAAAACCTTTTCTGAAGAAGAACTTCATTCTGCCAAAGAATGGGGAGTTAAAGGACGTGAATCTAATGGTTCGGGGATTAGTCTATACTTTGCTAATGAAGTTATTAAACAATATAACAGTGAAATACACTTAAATAATGTAAATCAACATACGCAAGTGAGTTTTACTATTGCCGTTTAACAAAATAAATAATTAAGCAAAAAGATTACGATAACCTTGTGATAAAAATAAGATTATCGTAGTCTTTTCTATTTATATATTTGCTAAGTAATTTTAAGTGTTAATCTACTTGCGATTGCTTTCTTGAACTTACTAAATAAACAATAAAACCAATGACAAGCCCTGTTAATGCAGGAATTATCCATCCCATGCCAATAGTAAAAAATGGTAAGTATTTTTCCCCTAACGAAATAATCATTTGAGCAAACTTCGTGTGAACAAAGTACTCTGGGCTTGCTTTGACACCATCCACTAATGCAGCAATCAGTGTAAAGAATGTTGTAAATCGATAGACAATTTTTGAATGATTAAATAATGGGCTTAATAACGCTAATAAAATTAACGTAATGGCTAATGGATAAATAAACATTAATACTGGTGTAGAATACATAATAATTTTAGTTAAACCAATATTTGCAAATATACATGCTAATATACTCACACCTGTTGCTAACCAAAGATAATTTGATTTCGGAAATAGTTCAGTAAACGTTTCTGAAAATGCTGTAATTAAACCTATTGCCGTTTTAAGACATGCAACAATTATAATCAATGACAAGAAAATAATACCGTAATCACCTAAATAATGTTGTGCAATTTGTGCAAGTGCAATTCCCCCATTTTCACTTACTTTAAAATGTCCTAAACTCATCGTACCCATTAAAGCGAGTAACGTATAAATGACTCCCATAGCCACAATACTAATAGTACCTGACTTTAAGGTTTCTTTGGCGATACTATTAGGGTTGGACACACCTAACTTTTTAATTGTTGTCACAATAATAATTCCAAACGCAAGTGAAGCTAGTGCATCTAACGTGTTATAACCATCAATAAAACCTTTGAGTAACACACTATTACTATAATCACCACTTACTGGCGCATGACCAATGCCATCCATTGGGCGAATGAAAGCAAGTAATACAACAATTCCTAGTAAGATGAGAAATACTGGATTTAAAAACTTACCGATGTAATCTAATATTTTAGATGGTTTATGCGCAAATAACCAAGCAATAACAAAGAATAAAATACTAAATATCGGTAACACCATTTTGGCTGTGCCAGGTGAAATAAACGGTGAAAATGCAATTTCAAACGTTGTTGTTGCAAGCCTAGGCAACGCAAAGAAAGGACCGATGACAAGATATAAACCAATTGTGAACAGATATCCATATATCTTACTCACTCTAGAAGAAATTTCAAATACACCATTCGTTTTTGATACACCAATCGCTATAATACCTAAAAATGGTAAGCCAATTGCTGTGATGAGGAAACCTAAATTGGCTGTCCACACATTAGAACCTGCTGTTTGACCAAGATGAATCGGGAATATTAAATTTCCTGCTCCAAAAAACAGTCCAAATAACATTGATCCAATAAAAAGATTTTCTTTAAATGTTAATTTGTTTCTTATCATTTTTTATATTTCTCCTATTAATTATATTACTAGTTATTATACATGATTTTATGACTTGTAAAAAAACAATTTTTTAACATGATTGTTCACATCCTCTTCGCTTTTTCTACGACTATCCTCTTTTATTAATAAGTTTTTTTATTTTAAAATTTTTCCAATTAGACCTAATCAAATCATATAAAATAAGTAATTTCACACTTGATTAGATATTATTAAATTATTTTAAAATTCTAAGAAAATATTTATCAATAATTAAAAAAATATAATTTTTATGATAATATTAAATTTAGAAATATTTTTGTTTTTTAAAAGTAAGCATGCACAATTATTATGAATGAGGAGGCTAATGAAATGACTGTATTGAGTGAGAAAGAAAAAGTTCAACTATTGGGTGATATTATTGAGATTCAAACTGAAAATGATAATGAAATTGAAGTATGTTATTACTTGAAAGACTTATTAAGTAAATATGATATCGATTCTAAAATTATAAAAGTGAATGACTCTCGCGCAAATTTAGTTGCAGAAATTGGTAGTGATTCTCCAGTTTTAGCAATCAGTGGACATATGGATGTCGTTGATGCTGGTGATCATGATGACTGGACATATCCCCCATTCAAATTAACCGAGCAAGATGGCAGATTATTTGGCAGAAGTACAACTGATATGAAAGGTGGCCTCATGTCAATGCTCATTGCCTTAATTGAATTAAAACAAGAAAACAAATTAAAGCACGGTACCATTCGTCTATTATCTACAAACAGGCGAAGAAACTGAACAACATGGTGCACAATTACTTGCTGATAAAGGCTACTTAGATGATGTAGACGGTTTAATTATAGGCGAACCAACAAGTAATATCGCTTATTATGCTCATAAAGGTTCAATGAGTTGTATCGTCACTGCTAAAGGTAAAGCAGCACATAGTTCAATGCCCCATTTAGACACAAATGCTGTTGATATTTTAGTTAACTTTGTAAATGAGATGAAACACCAATACAAAGATATTAAAGATCACAATAAAGAACACGAACTTAATGCTGTTCCAATGATTGAGAAACATCTCCAAAGACAAATTGGTGAAGAGGAATCGCATATATATTCTGGTTTCGTAATGCTTAATTCCGTTTTCAATGGTGGTAGGCAAGTCAATTCAGTTCCAAATAAAGCGATTGCTAAATACAACGTCAAAACAGTTCCTGAATATAACAGTGCGTTTGTTAAAGATTATTAACAAAGTAGATAAAGAATGTTTAGAACTAGACATCCCTAGTAGCCATGATCCCGTATCAAGTGATCCTCATAACCCATTAATTGAAAGCATTACTCATATTGCTCCTAATTATGTTAATGAAAATATTGTAGTAAGCGCATTGATTGGTACAACTGATGCATCAAGCTTTTTAGGAACAAATGATAACAATGTCGACTTGGCTGTATTTGGACCAGGTGAATTAATTGTCGCTCATCAAGTTGATGAATTTATAAGAAAAGACATGTACTTAGGTTACATTGATATTTATAAAGATGTCTTTGTGAAGTATCTTGAAAATAAAGCTAATAAATAGCGTAAAACACTAACGTAATTGACAACTTAATTGATGCTTACTTCTCACTCCTGTTTATAAAATCTATTTTTAGTGAAAAATATGGTTAAGAGTTACACCATTTTATCAAAGTTAGGAAGTGTTTAAGTTGTCAAACAAAATCGCAATTGCAGGAGCTGGTGCGATGGGTGGACGTATTGGTACCTATTTAAAACAAAGTGGACAAGATGTTACTTTACTCGACTATTGGGAAGCACATGTAAACGTAATTAATAACAATGGTATGGAAGTTCAAACCGAACATGACACTTATACTGTTGAAGTTCCTGCCATGTTCCCAGAAGAAGTTAAAGAAGCTTTTGATATCATTGTGTTATTAACTAAATCAATGCAATCTGAGCAAATGATGCAAGTTTTAAAAGATAAAGGTGCGATTAAAGATAGTACAGCTATAATAAGTATGATGAATGGATTAGGATATGATGAACGATTAGCGCACTTTGTACCAAAGTCCCAAATTTTCTTGGCAGTAACTATGTGGACTGCAGGTCTACGCGGTTCCGGTCAATTATTACTAGAAGGTGAAGGGTCAATTGATTTTCAACGTGCAGATGGTGTTAACGATACACGTACCGAAGAAATTGCTAACATTTTAAATAAAGCACACTTAAATGTAACAGTTAGTGATAATGTTTTTAAAGCAATTTGGTCTAAAGCTACATTAAACAGTGTATTGAACCCTTTATGTACAATTTTAAATCAAACAATAGGGGAATTTGGAGAATATCATTAATCTAGAGCAATGATTCGACCGGTCATTGAGGAAATTGTAGAAGTGGCACGTGCTAAATCTATTGACATCGACGTCAACGACTTAATTTCAAAAATTAAAGCAGCCTATTTATTCTAGTGAAACACAAGGTTTACATTACCCTTCTATGCACCAAGACTATCACCGTGGTCGTGTGACTGAAATCGATTATCTAAATGGACAAATTGTTGCGTATGGTAAAGAACTAGATATTCCTACACCTAACAATGAATTGATTACACATATGATTCATCAATTAGAAATGAAAATTACAACATCTTAAACAGTATCAAATCAAAATAAGAGCACATGTCAATTACTTACGCAATTGACATGTGCTCTCTTATTTATACCTTAACTACGAATGTGCAAATCATTTATAAAGTGACAGGTATTTTGCCATTAAAGTTAACATAACGATAAGCGGTTTTTACTGCTTCATCATCGGGCGGTTCAACATTTTCGAGTTGGTAAGGAATGCCTAAACTTTTCCACTTATGAACACCAAGCTCATGATAAGGTAAGATTTCAAACTTTTCAACATTATCAAGCGAATTGATAAAGTCACCAAGTTTAATTAAATCTTCTTTATCATCTGATATACCTGGTACAAGGACGTGTCTAACCCAAACAGGTTGCTTCATATCTGATAACTTACGTGCAAACTTTAATATATGTGTATTCGGCTTACCTGTAAGTTTCATGTGTTTGTCGTTATCTATATGTTTGATATCTAGTAGTATTAAATCCGTGTACTTTTGTAATTCGTCAAAATGCCGATTGAATGCAAGCGTATCATTGACACAACCTGCAGATGTATCAATGCAGGTATGAATATCCTTAACTTTCAGCGCTTTGAATAATTGTTCTAAGAAAGGCATTTGTAATAGTGGTTCTCCACCACTAACTGTTACCCCTCCACCTGAAGCATCGAAATATGGTTTATAAGAGCTGATTTCGTCTACCATTTCATCAACCGTAACTTCTCTTGACGGTTCGTTAATTTTCCAAGTATCTGGATTATGACAATACAAACATCTGAGTAAACAACCTTGAGTAAATAAAATATATCTAAGTCCTGGCCCGTCGACAGTGCCCATACTTTCAACGGAGTGTAAGCGTCCTTTAAGCATTTTGCTCCCACCTTATTTGTATTACATTGATTCGTGGAATGTACGAGAAATAACATCCAATTGTTGTTCGCGTGTTAATTTGATGAAGTTAACTGCGTAACCAGACACACGAATTGTTAATTGTGGATATTCTTCTGGATGTTCCATCGCATCAAGTAATGTTTCTCTATTAAATACGTTGATGTTAAGATGATGTCCATGTTGCATTGCATATCCATCCAACATACTTGTTAAGTTTTTATTTTGATCTGCATCTTCTTTACCTAATGATTTAGGTACAATACTAAATGTATTTGAGATACCATCTTTACAGCAATCATATGGAATTTTCGCTACAGAGCTTAATGATGATAATGCACCTTTTTGGTCACGACCATGCATTGGGTTAGCACCTGGTGCGAATGGTTCACCTGCTTTACGTCCATCTGGTGTGTTACCAGTTTTCTTACCATAAACAACATTTGAAGTGATTGTTAATACACTCATTGTATGTTCTGAATTACGGTATGTTTTGTGCGCACGTAATTTTGTCATGAAGCGTTCAACTAAGTCTACAGCAATTTCATCTACACGACTATCATTATTACCGTATTTAGGGAAGTCGCCTTCGATTTCAAAGTCTGTAACAAGACCTTCTTCATTGCGAATTGGTTTAACTTGAGCGTATTTAATTGCTGATAAAGAGTCAGCTGCTACTGATAAACCTGCGATACCTGTAGCCATTGTACGTATAATATTTGTATCATGTAAAGCCATTTCAAGACGTTCATAACTATATTTATCATGCATATAATGAATAACATTTAATGAGTTAATATACACACCTGCAAGCCAGTCCATCATTTTTTCGTATTTTTCAAAGACTTCATCATAATCTAAAACTTCAGATTTGATACCTTCATAGCTTGGACCTACTTGTTTACCAGATTTTTCATCTTTACCACCGTTGATGGCATATAGTATAGCTTTAGCTAAGTTTGCACGTGCACCAAAGAATTGCATTTGTTTACCAATTTTCATTGCAGATACGCAACAAGCAATGCCGTAATCATCACCATAGCTTTCACGCATTAAATCATCATTTTCATATTGGATAGCACTTGTTTTAATACTCATTTTTGCACAATAAACTTTGAAGTTTTCAGGTAAACGTCTAGACCATAATACTGTTAAGTTTGGTTCTGGAGCTGGACCTAAGTTATCTAATGAGTGTAAGAAACGGAATGAGTTTTTAGTTACCATTGGACGTCCGTCAATTCCAACACCACCAATAGATTCAGTTACCCAAGTTGGGTCACCAGAGAATAATTCATTGTATTCTGGTGTACGAGCAAATTTTACGATACGTAATTTCATGATGAAGTGGTCAATGATTTCTTGAACTTCTTTTTCAGTGATATCACCGTTTTGTAAGTCACGTTCTGCATAAATATCTAAGAATGTTGACGTACGACCTAAACTCATTGCAGCACCGTTTTGTTCTTTAATTGCTGCTAGATAAGCTAAGTATAGCCATTGCACAGCTTCTTTAAAGTTTGTTGCAGGACGACTAATATCGAAACCATATATTTGACCTAATTCTTTTAAGTCATTTAATGCACGATATTGTTCTGATAATTCTTCGCGTAAACGAATCACATCTTCTGACATTTCAGTAGACATTGTTTGGAAGTCTTTAAGTTTTTGTTCCATTAAGAAATCCACACCGTATAAAGCAACACGACGATAGTCACCAATGATACGGCCACGTCCGTATGCATCTGGTAAACCAGTAATAATACCTGCTTTACGACAATTTAACATTTCTTTAGAATATGCATCGAATACACCTTGGTTATGAGTTTTACGATATTCAGTAAAGATTTTTTCAGTTTCAGAATCTAATTCATAACCGTATGATTCACAAGCTGCTTTCGCCATACGAATACCACCGAATGGTTGCATTGAACGTTTGAATGGTTTTTCAGTTTGTACACCAACCACTTGTTCTAAGTCTTTATCTAAATAACCTGCACCGTGAGAAGTGATTGTAGATGCTACTTTAGTATCCATATCCCACATACCACCACGTTCACGTTCTTCTTTAGACAACTGCATTACTTGATCCCAAAGTGCTTCAGTTGCTTTCGTAGGACCTTCTAAAAATTCATCGTCTCCTTCGTATAACGAATAGTTCAATTGAATAAATTCTCTTACGTCAATGTGTTTATTCCAACGACCATTTTTAAAACCTTGCCAAGCATTAGTATGATTATTTGTTTCTAACATACTCTCCGCCTCCATTTCATCTTGCTTAACGTTTTCAACAATAGTTTAGCACAAATTATGTGATTTTATTCACATAATTTGTGGCATCTTTTCTACTAAACTTTGAATAAATTACGAACCTGTGACAAAAAATATTACAGTTTCAGAAATTTTAGTACTGTTGCATAACAGATTTCAGAAAATTGTTTCAAGTATTAACATTTTAAAAAGATAGACGGAGATAACCATTCGACCATTTTCGACCATTAAAATAATGTTATATAACTATCAAATACGTGATTTAAAAGTTTCAGATTTAATTAATTTGGTTTGAGTAATATCGTTGAGTAAGTGAGACATTTAGCCATTTATCAAAATTTTTAAAGTTTCTGTTTAGTTTCTCAATCAATTCATTTCGATACTCATCTGCTTCATCAATAGTTTTTACCTGTAACGACTCGCTTACGATCTTTTGTAAATCAATATAAATAACTTGCCCCATTTTAGAAATTCTAAGGTCTTCTTCATTAATATTAAATTTTACATTCATTTTTTTGACTATATTATAAACGTCATACTGAATCTCATCAGAGGCAAACATCGTTATAATTTCTTTAAAATTTTTAAGTAGTAATCTTATAGGCATGAAAATGAGTACAATACCAGCAATTAAAACTAACACATGTATCTAAAAGCCATTGAAGCATTTCAGCATAAATTAAATCCGATTTATTTTTATCTTTAGATAATAATAAACAGATAATTCCACAACCTATGAAAGAAAAAATACCATATCCTAAACCGATTTCAGCGTTGATTATTCTACCGTTATGCATAATAGCATAAATAGAAGATATAAGTGACAATATACATAATAACAGTAGTATTGAAGAATTAAACACGATAGTCAATGGTTGAAAAATATACTTACCAAATGGAAAAGACTCACGATTTGGCTTTTTAATTATAATTGATGTGAATAAAATGACAATGATGATATTACTAAGCTAATAACTACGTATAAGCCGTCTAGTAAGACCATATTACTATTGGAAATAATCCCTAAAAATATCCCTGCTACTGAAAAAAGTAAAGAACCAATAGTTGAAACGACTAATATACGACTTACTTCATTATTAAATTTGTTCATTTAAACTTTATCTTCTCACAATATAAAATTTATTATAAAAATCTTTCTAACTGTAAGATTAACTATATATTTATTAAAATATAGATTTAAATCTATATTTTAATTGACCTTGAATTACCGCTTCCATTAAAGTTACATAAATTAAATTTTACCAAATAAGTTATTGCTTGAATTCTTTAATAATGGTGTTAATCTGAAAATGTAAATTGTACTTAGCCAATAGCGAATACTACTAAATTTCTAATTAGCGAGGGGAGTAATGATGGATAAAACAGACAAAATTTTAAAAGAAATTGGTATTAATCGTATTGCTTTAAACAAAGGAACTAAGTATTCAAAAGGATTTATGGAAGACGGTAACATCGGTGAAGGTTACGTAGCAGGATTAAAAGTAGATGCAGGAACTCGTAAAAAAACGGACGATAATATATTAGATAACATTGTTTCATATGATCGTGCTGAAGCTAAAAATGCTTATATGGGTCAAATTAATATGATTACCGCTTCTTCTTTCACTGGCTTACAAGGATCTACTTTAGGCTATGATATTTTAAGAAACCCTGAAGTTGACGAGGCTAAACCATTATTTACTGTAAAACAATGGGATGGTAGTGAGTTACCAATATATGATTCTAAACCGATTCAAAACGCTTTAGTAGAATATTTTGGTACTGAACAAGAAAGACGACATCCACTAACTCCAGGGGCTATGTCAATATGTGCTAATAAAGGAGTAGTCGCATCTAGACCTAGAGAGAATCGTGAATTCACAGAAAATGAAGGATATGGTGTTTGGTCCGCTATTGCAATTTCATTTGCTGAAGATAATACTAAAGATTCTGATATGTTCGTTGAAGACGCAGGTATTTGGAAAGATCCTAGTGAAGAAAGATTAGTCGAATACCTAAATGAAAAACGCCATGCTATAGCTAATTCTATAGCTGAGTGTGGTGAAGATAATCATGTGCGTTATAAATCTTCATGGATTGGTTTTGCTTATACAATGATGGAACCAGGTGAAATTGGTAATGCCATTACAGTTGGGCCATATTTCACATTTCCTATTACTGCTATTCCAGATGGAGATATAAATAAACCAGAAGAAAGCTTTTATAGTTTACAAGACATGAGCTTAACTGAATGGTTAGACAAAATGAATTATGAATCTCTTACTAAAAACGGAATTAAATATTAATTCGGAGTGAAGATTCATGTCTCAAGAGATTAATAATAATGCAAATAAAAATTTAGAAAATGCCGAAAAGAAGAATAGTAGTCCTAAAAAATTAGGTATATGGGCCTTAACCGCAGTTGTTTTATCAGCTATGGTGGGTGGTGGTATATACGACCTTCCACAAAATATGGCTGTGCATGCTGGAGTAGTTGGACAAATTTGTACTTGGCTAATCACTGGATTTATCATGTGGTTCATAGTAAAAAGCTTTATGATTTTAACCGATGTGTTTCCAGAGTACAAAACTGGCTTATATCAGTACGTCGAAAAAGGGTTTGGAGGTTATGCCGGCTTCTTTACGAGTTGGGGCTATTGGATTTGCGAATGTTTTGCTAATGTAACCTACTCGGTTTTACTCATGGCAACATTAGATTTCTTTTTCCCTGGTAAATTTACTGGAGGAAACAATATTTGGTCAATCATCGGTGGAAGTATCATTCTATGGTTGATGAGTTTACTCATATTAAATGGTGTTAAGGCAGCCTCTTCTGTAGAGATAGCTGGAACAATTGGAATGCTTATCACGACAGCAATATTCCTAGTTGTTATGGTTATTTCATTTAACTGGGGTAGTTTTACGACAAACATGTTTGCTAATCATGCCATACCTCATCTTAATGATAAAGATTTAGGTTCATTACAACACCAAATTTCATCAACAATGATGACTACACTATGGGTATTTGGTGGCGTAGAAGGAGCTGTTGTTTTATCTGATAAAGCTAAGTCTCAGAATGAGGTTAAAACAGCTACTCATTTAGGTTTTATCATTTGCTTAATTTTATATGCTTTAGCAACATTATTACCTTTAGGCCTAAAAAGTTATGGTGAAATAGCAGCAATGAAAAGTCCATCTTCAGGAGTATTATTAAGTCTTGTGATTGGACCTGCTGGACGCATTATTATAGCAATAGGTGTTATTGTAGCTATCTTAGCTTCATGGCTAACTTGGACATTGATGTTATCAGAAATGCCTTATGCTGCAGCAAAAGCTAAGCATTTCCCAAAACAATTTGCTAAAACTAATAAAAATGATATTCCTTATGTCTCATTGATTACATCATCAATTATAATGGAGATTATTATCATTTTAACTCATTTTTCTACTCAAGCATTTAATACAATGTTAACTATCGTTGGGACAATGACTGTTCCACCATATCTTTTATCAATCTTATTTTTAGTTAAAAGTTCATATAAAAAAGAAAATTGGCCGGGACATCACCAATATAGTCGCAAATACGCACTAATAATTGGATTAATTGCCCTACTTGGTATCATTTATATGGGTATATCAGCAGGTATTAAATATACAGTAATATCATTTATTATATACGCTCTAGGTACACCATTTTATATTTATGCTAGACGCCAATTTGAGCCAAATGAAAAAGTCTTTACTAAAACTGAAATTGGATTCACTATCGCAATTGTTCTCATAGCAATTGTAGGAATTTTTATAGTCGTAGTTTAAATTAAAAATCCCCTTCAAAGTGTAATTTTTAATTATAAACACGTTGAAAGGGGATTTTATATAAATAGATTTAATTTTTTAATTCACTAATTATCTATGAAAACATTTGTGCCAAGAATCCGGATGCAATTAATATCGTTGCACCTCCGAGTCGGTTTCCCATTTGTGCAAATGCAATAAGTTCCATTCTTTTCGCAGAAGATAACACGGCAACATTGTCTGTACCTCCCATACTATTGTTACACATCCCTGCTGTAACTATCGATTCAACTGGATATAATCCGAAAAGGTTCCCAAAGATACCTGCTGCCGTAGAAATTGTTATAACGCTTGTTAAACATAATACAATAAATTGCCAAGTCAACGCCTGACCTAAAACATTTATATTAAGTAAAGCGATACCTATGCCTGTAAGTACTGCGGGTGTTAAATTTTTAACAATGACTTGATTAAACATGATTGCACTTTCTTCATAATATTTAGGCAATATTCTTGTGATTTTAGCAATCACAACCAATATAATCATAAAAGCATAGGCTTGAATTTTAGGAGCGAAATAATTACATATAATGCCAATCATGAAAAATGAAAAAGAAATTAATAAGCCAACACCAATTTGAGTAACATTAGTTTGAGATTTTCTATCTTCATCTTCTAATCTT
This sequence comes from Staphylococcus saccharolyticus, assembly GCF_900458815.1. Lineage (NCBI taxonomy): Bacteria > Bacillati > Bacillota > Bacilli > Caryophanales > Staphylococcaceae > Staphylococcus > Staphylococcus saccharolyticus. The sequence continues at coordinate 149,573 of NZ_UHDZ01000001.1, read as the reverse complement.
TCATTATTTCTATCGACTTGTTGATTATCTTCTTTAATTAATTTTCCATGACCATTTGCCTTAGGAAATTTTTCTCCTAACTTAACTAAAAGTGCAGCACCAATAATAGCCAGTAAATTACCCATCGCGGATGCTGGGATTAATTTCGAAATGATACTTCCTGCAGAAGCACCTAAGCTATGCGTGTAAATCGTTGATAAATGGTACTACACCTGCCCCAATACCACCTGCCATAGCTGGAAAAGCAATGTATGATACAGATTTACCAAATCCATTCCCTATAAGTTCACCAACAGTTCCCACCATGATAAAGCAACTTAACATTGAAAGAACAGCTACGGGAATAAATCTTACAGATGCTTTTATTAACAATGAACGGTCCATACCTAAAATGCTACCAGTAATAAGTGCAGCGATACAAAAGTCTAAAAACCCCATATTATTTACAAAGTCTTTAGTAGCAGCGACTACATTTGCCGGTAAAATCCCAAATGTAGCTAAGAAAGCAGATATGAATATACAAAATACAGATCCACCACCTAAGTAAGATTTAATAATAGGAATTTTATTTCCCAGATAATGTAGAAAATTACCTAAAATCACTAATACTGAAATAGCGCATACAATGGTATGTGGAAGTTTACCAATAGCCATAATGGCAATAAGAACTATAATCATTCCAATATAAATGGGTAGATATATTTCTTTAACGTCAATATTCCAAAGATGATCAAACAACTTACGTCTTTGCGAATATTGAGAAGAACAACTTGGTTTTATCATTTGTAAAATCTCATAACTTTATTCTCATTTTTGTTCATCTAACAAAGATTCATAGATAGGTTGCCATTTATAATGAGCTACTAAATCTTTTACGTTATATGTTGAAATTGAACCATTTAATCTTTGATTAATGACAGCCTGCGCAACATCCTTTGCTATTTTTTGTGAGAAACTTTCAATTTTGGAAACAAGAGGTAAAATAGGCGCTCCTGGTTTATCAACATCTACTAAATTCCCTAGTGCATGACTAGCTTGCGATAAAATGTCTTTATTAACTCTTTTAGCTTTAGAAGCAATTAAACCTAATCCTGGATACATTAATGCATTATTTACCTGTCCTATTTAATATTCCACACCATTATATTAAATATTTTCTACCGGAATACCTGTACCAATAAGCGCTTTACCGTTAGTCCATTTTAATAAATCTTCTGCTAACTTCGTAGGATAAGATAATGGTAAAATAATCGATCTTTCTGTAGACGTACTCATCGTTTTGACTACTTGTTCATTGAATGCACCAGGTTTTGTAGAAGTCCCTATTAAAATTGTTGGTTATACTTCTGAAACAATTTCTTCTAATGAGTTAAATGAAGTATTCTGTACATTTATACTATCGTTAATAAATTCTTTTTGTTCATAAGATAAATTTGGAGTATGACGATTCAAAAGCCCTTGTTTATCTATAAAGTAAAATAAATTCTTAGCTTCTTTATCATTTAAACCTTGTTCTTTCATTTCATTTAATAAAATATTAGCAATCCCCATTCCAGCAGTACCAGCACCATATATTAATATACGTTGGTTAGTGAGTTTTTCTTTGACAATATTTAAAGCACCTAATATTCCCGATAAGACAACAATGCTTTTACCTTGAACATCATCATTAAAAATCGCAATTTCAGGTTCATATTTCTTTAATATTTTAGTGGCATTATCACAACCAAAATCTTCCCAATGTAATAATGCATCTGGATAAAGACGTTGAATTGCTTTAACAAATTTATCTATAAATGCATCATATCTTTCTCCAGTGATTCGTTGATGACGATTACCTAAATAAAGATCGTCATTTAATAAACTCTCATTGTTAGTTCCAACATCTAATGACACTAGTAAGATTTTTTTAGGACCGATGCCAGCTGCAGCTGTATAGACCATTAATTTACCTATCACGATATCGACACCGTTAACGCCCCAGTCACCAATTCCTAAAATGCCTTCAGCATCAGTTACAACAATTAATTGAATATCTCTATTTTCTGTGACATTTTTTAATTGTTCTTAAATACCATTAGGGTCATTAATAGATAAGAAAGCTGCATTTTGTGATCTTGAAAAGATTTCATTATATTTCTCTATAGATTCAGCTACGACAGGGTCATAAATAATTGGCATAAATTCAACTAAATGCTCTGATAACAATTTGTAAAATAACATTTTATTTCTATTGAAAATTGCCATTAAAAACAAACGTTTTTCTAAATTAGTTTGTTTTTGTGTAAATTCATCATATGTTTGTTTAGCTTGTTCCTCTATTGTTCTTACTTTAGTAGATAACAAACCATTTTTCTCTTTCTTCTCCAATAAAAGCACTTCCCTTATTTAAAAATGGGTTGTTCAGTAATTCTAAACCTTTCATGATTATTGCACTCCTTTTTGATTGCAAATAAACAATAATTCTTTAAAATATGTATATTCAAAACTTCATATAAATTTTATTTATGAGCGAAGGGTAAATGTTGAAATTACAAGATTTAATGTACTTTAAAATATTAGCAGAGTTAGGGAGCTTTACGGAGACCTCAAATTTTTTCAACGTTAGCCAACCTACAATTTCATATGCCATTAAAAGAATTGAAGAAGAATTTAATATAGAAATTATTGTTAGTGATCATAAACACCATTCCATCGATATAACTGAAATAGGACAAGTGCTAATCATTCACATTGAAAATATAGAAAATGAACTACACGAAATGTCTTCCAATATTGACAAATTAAAAACAGGAGATATTAAATGTGGCGTTCCACCCATCATTGGTAATACATATTTCCATAGAGTATCTTTAAATTTAATCAAAAATAATTTAATGGATAGTGTGTCTATTATTAATAAAGGATCTAAAGACCTTATTACTGAACTTAAAGAAGGTAATATAGATATCGGGTTAATTGGTTCTCTTAAACCAATTAAAGAAAATAATTTGATAAGCAAAGTCATTAAAACAGATAACTATAAAATCATCATTTCTCTCAATTTGACAAAATATCATTTAAACAACTTAAAGATGCTCAGTTTATTTCACTAAATGATCATTTCACACATTCACTTGCATTAAGCCAATTATGTAAACAATATCACTACTCTCCAAATGTGATATATAAAAATGGTGATTTGAACTTATATAAGAAAATGATATCTGAAGGCATAGGCGTCGGTATTTTAACAGAAACTGCAATAGAAGACAGTGACAATATTGTAGCCATACCTATTTGTGATAAAAATCAACCTCACTTTTTAATTTCTAAGGTGTATTGAAAATTTTCTTTTAACTTAGAACTTTATAATAAGGTTATTGAAGTATTTGAAGATTCTTTATCTGAAAAGTAATAATCTATTTATATTACACGAGATTGACTTATATATTGATAACCCTATAACCTTTCATGTTTATTTTTTCTCCTACCTAGCTATTTAAATAAGAGTTACTTTATTCTAACTCACTCTTAATTAAACCTCCATTCATCTTTTTTCCTCACATGTTTCTTAAAACTTTCGATTACTAAATTACAAAATATTTGATATATAATTAAAAACTAAAATTCCACTAATTGTATATAACTCAATAAATATACACATTATTATTTTTAGGTAAAATATTTTTGAAAAAATCGGTTTTAATGTAAAACTATTGTTTAAATTAAATTGAATGCGCTTTTTTAAATTGACAAAATAATATATTTATAATTAATATTGTCAAAAGTTTTACTTTTGACAATATTAATTAAGGAAGAAGTGCTTTGTTCATGAAAAATTTCGAAAAACGTACAGTTCGTAAAATTGCATTAGGGACTAGTTCGTCATTATTGGCTACACTTATCGCAGCAAATGGGACAGGATTAGCAAACGCAGCTGAAACACTACATCATAATGAACATCAACAAACAACTCTGCAAAATTATCAAAAGAAGCACAAAACAAAACAACAATAAACACTAACAATTATATGGACAAAAATTATGACTTAAGAAAAAGAATTATGTCATTAGTTGGCGCAGCAGAAAATAGCGATATTAACTATTCTAATAATTATTCTTACATTGAAGACATTGGAGATGGTAGAGGCTATACTGCAGGTGTTATTGGATTTACTACAGGCACAAACGACATGGTAAAATTGGTTAAACATTACAACAAGTTAAATCCTAATAACGAATTAAAAAAATATCAAGACGCATTAACAAAATTAAGTGAATCAAAATCTGACTCTCACAAAGGCTTAAATGGTTTTAAAAAAGCTTGGAAAAATGCATCTAAAAATGATAGAGACAACTTTATTAAAGTACAAAATTATGTATTAAAAACTGATTATATGACTGATGCCGTTAATAGAGCAAAAGAAGACGGTTTATCTCAACTAGGTCAATATATCTATTTTGATGCCATTGTTAAACATGGCCCTGGTCATGGAGCTACAAATCCTAAAGATTGGAGCTTCGATGATTTAAGAAATGAAGCGAAAAAAGGTGCTAAAACACCTGCTGAAGGTGGAAATGAAGCTGACTATCTCAACAATTTCGTTGGCAAACGCTATGATGCGATTAGCGCAGAACAACGAGCAGACGAAGATAACAATCCTAATGTATATGACCGCTTAAAAGTACAACAAGAATTAATTAAAGATAGCAACTTTGATTTAAAATTACCTTTAAAATTTAAAATGAATGATGAAAACTTTGAGTTAACCCAAAATATTATTAACAATTTTAATGATCAAGACGTAGATTTTGAACATGCATAAAGTATGACCGAATTTCACTTATAAGAGAGGTAAATAACAAATGAAAAAATCAATTATTAGTTCTGTACTTGTAGCAACAACATTAGCATCTAGCATAGGCGCTTTTAATACAACACATATCGCCCACGCAGATGATATGGGACACTAACTACTAAAGGTAAAGAAATTCAAAAAGACGGGCAAAATTATCAATTAAAAGGCGTAAATGCTGGAAATGTATTTACTACAGAAGGTTACCTTGGTGGTATTACTGGTCAGAAAAGAGAAGGTTACGCTAAACCATACAATGATAAAACATACAAAGAATTGAAAGATGCTTTAGATGAGAAATATGGTCCAAAAGAAGCGAAAAAGAAACTAAACACATATGCAGATAATCGTTGGACAGATGAAGATTTTCAAAATGTTAAAGACATTGGTATGAATACAATACGTTTACCACTCAATTACATTAATTTAACTAACTATAAAAAAGGCATGAATCCAGATGATGTTAAAATTACAAGTCATTCATTTGATGAAGTTGATAAATTCATCCAAAAAGCAAAAGCTCATGGATTATATGTAATTATCGATTTCCATGGTGCGCCTAACTCACAAAATGGTACTGAACATTCAGCTGATAAAAACGGTGGTAGCACTGGATTAGGCCATTTCTGGGATGACAACAATGCTCAAGGAAAAGCAAAAGAAATTCTTTATAATGTTGCAAATCACTATAAAAATGAAAATGCCGTCGCAGGATATGACATCTTAAACGAACCAAAAGGTGTAAATAAAGGTACAAGCGACAAACAAGTAAAAAATTTCTATAAAGAAGCAGTTAAATCAATACGTGACACAGGTGATAAACATATTATCTTTTTAGAAGCAGTTTGGAATCCGAGTAATCTCGAAGATCCTTCATTTTACAATGATACTGCTCATAATTTAGTTTATGAATATCATAATTATGCTACTTCTCAAGACTCTTCAGTAAAACATTCCTTTAATGAAAAATTCAATAACATTGAAAACAGTAATTATAACGTGCCAAGCTATTTAGGAGAATTTAATACACAGTCAATGGAAGGCGGTCCTTCTGCTAAAGATGGTGATTTAAAATATATTCTTGATAGAGCTAACAAAGATAATATGTCTTGGACATTCTGGAACTATGACGTACAAGGCGGAGGCAAATGGGGTGCATACAAATATGATCATATAAATGAAAACCCTGATAGTCCTGATTTCGGTAAAAAATCAGGTCAACAACCTAATAATCCAAATTATGACACATTAAAAAACGGAGCAAGTAGTAACTAAATAGTCACTTATATGAGTCTCGGTCATATCAGTTTGACCGAGGCTTTTTTAAGTTATTAAAAACGTCTCCTACACTAGAATTCTAGCAATAAGAGATATAATTTATAATAGTAATTAATATTTTTAAAATCATTCTTTGTAAATCTAAATTAGAATCATCTCAAGATGAATTTATAAATTGTAACATTATGGGAAAATTATCACCCAACTATATATAACAAAAATTTGATAATTATCATCGCAAAAACTTATTCTATTCTATTTTGAAATTTAAATTTCGAAATAGAATTAGCGTGTTGTAATTGTACATTTAATTGATTAGAAAATAGTGTTTGATTCTCACTCATTTCTTCAAGTACTCTACTTAATTCTTTATATTGTTCTATTTTGAAGGTATTTTCACGATTATTCAATTGTTTATTATGAATCGTTTCTTCATAAGCAAACAGAATGAGTTGGTGCATAAATGCTAATTGTACGCCTTCAAATATTTCTTTACCTTTATTAATATCTAAATAAATATCACATTTTTGGCATAAATCTAAGACATTTTTTTCAGACATTTTAGGATATAAATTAATATTCTGTACTTTACCAAGTTGCATAAGTTTCGTAGACATTTCTGTTTTAGATGCAATATGAAAACTCATTTTCTGATTATCGATAGCAATTTCATCTATATGTGGAATATCATCAGAATTTGTTAATATTAAAACTTCATTTTTACAATGATTTGATTTAACAAAATCATACACATATCCAATATGTTCTATCTTATGTTGATTCGACTTTTCAACTAAACGATTCACACGATAATATTCTTCTTTATCGGGTATTAAAATCTTTAAATTTTCTATGTTTTTTAATGCTATTTTCATATTTTCAGGTAAATCATCTTTAATCTTTTCTTGCCAAAATATTCTACACTTTGAAATAAGATGACGCTGTTGGTATATAAATAAGAAAGACGTCGCAAATGAGTTAAGTGTCATTTCCTCGATTGATAGATTGGCTTGTTCAAAATAGAAAGCTAAGAATTCTTTTCGGTTATCAAAGAATAAATCTTTATTATTCCATTTTAAAATCAAATCCTTAGTAACATAATTCTCCACTAGAAATTCTTGATTATTTTGGTCAAAATAACGTTTTAAAATTCGACTTTGATGGTCGTCCATTAAAAGTTGAGCATAACGAAAACCGTGTTGATTGTAATAATCAATCAATTGCGTGTTGCCACTATCATTCAGCCACTCTACAGAAGCAACTACTCTATTTAAATATCCTTTTTTATAAAAAATTTTACCTCTTATTTTACCTTTATCCTTAATCACAGCTGATTGATTTGAACCCTCTATTTCCCAAAATTCAGGAACTGCTACTTCATTAAAGAAGCAGGGATCTTCTTCAGTAACTGTATTTTGAGAAAAAAACTTATACGGTGACAAGATATCATTAGGTAAAAAGCCATTATCTTCAATAACTACAGTCATAGGATTAAAGTTAGCGTTCAAATATGATTGGTGTAATTTAAGCGTTCTCTGATCTACTCTTTCGTATAAATTAATCATTTTCCACCTCATCAATTAAGGTTTGCCATTCTTTTTGAATGTTCTCAATCAAATACTTATCCGCAATTTTGTAGGATTGATCTCTCATTTGTTCTATATTATGTTCGAAAAATAATACTATCTTCTTTGAAATGTTAGCTACTATATCATCTTCATCTAAATTGGAAGTATCTAAAGATATTCTAAAACCATTAATTCCGTCTTTAATAAAAGTCGTATTACCATAATATACATCAAATCCTATCATACCAAGTCCTGAGCCAACTGCTTCCATTAATGTAAGTCCAAATCCTTCACTTGTCGAGCCCGATAAATAAAGTTGATAAGATTTATAAACTTCGGTTAAATCAACATGACCTTTGAGATGAATATAACTATTGGCATCAAAATCATCAATGATTTGTTGTAATTTTTTCTTTTCTGAACCTTCACCATAGATATCAAATTTAATTTCTGGATTAATTTTATGAGCTTCTATGACAGCCTTAACTAGCCAATCAACGTGCTTTTCATTCGCTAATCGAGAAGCAGTGATGATTGAATAAGGCTTACGATTCTGTTCGTATTTAAGATTTTTAATATTACCCACTGAAATTGTATATATTTTAAGACTCAGTCCTTTATAATCTTTAAATTGCTGACTTAGTACAGCTTTTTGGTCCTGTGTTGCTACAACATAAAAATCGATATACTTGGCATGGTTAAACATATATTCATAGTTACTGTTCCATAAGACAAATTGTGCATTTGAATTGGGATAATTATAGTGCTCAGCATGAATGACTACACCTAGATGCCCCTCTTTTTTATTTTCTAGAATGAACTGACCGATGTTTTTAGATCGATCAACTAATAAAATGTCATTGCGTGTCAAATTAAGTTGATTGATGAAGTATCCGATAAATTCCTTTTTTGAATATAAAATCTTATTCGGAAAAATATACATATTGTCTCCATCTTTCACGACTTCTTCGTATGCAACAGAGCCATCCTCGTTAAAAAATTTTCGTAAATAAACTTTGGCCTTCTTATTATAAGGCGCATAATATTCTGTAAAAATCTTGGTATAGGTATAAAATTCTTTTCTTATTAGCTTACCATTAGAAACAAATTCCGCACGATCTACAATACTTTCATATTTATATTTTAAATAACAGTTAACGTAACATTTTCCATCATTAAAATAAATTCTTTTTATCTTTTCTTTAATATCTTTAACTACAACATCACTAGAATTAAGAGTTTCAATAATTTGTTCAATTGTATAAGAAGTAGGCTTAATTTTAATATCAGTAAAATATTGATAAATCCATATCACTTCTTCATCACCTATACCTAAATGACTTGTAAGTGTTTGAATATTCTCTTTGTTTATAAAATCTAAAAATATAAATTTAAAATTTTCGTTTAAGTTCTTTAAAATGTTTCTACGATAAAGTTGAGCATATTCAACGCCGCTACTTGCCCAACCGATACCAAAATTTAGATTATAAATCGTCATGTTATCACCTACTTCTTTTATATATGTATAACAAGAGCCTGGAACATAAACAATATGTACAGGCTCTTAAACATTTCGCATACGAACAATGCAAGATGGGTTTGCTATGCGACGGGATGGGACTATAAATTCTGCCCCATTTCCCTGTTAATCTTTCAATAATTATTTTTCTTCTTTTTTACGACGTCTACCTAATAGAGTTAATCCTCCGAATGCTGCAAGCATTCCACCGATTAATCCTTGGTGATTGTCTTCTTCACCAGTATCTGGTAGTTCAGAGTCTGAATGACTTTCTGAATCTGATTCACTTGTTGACTCGCTATCTGAAGAAGAGTCCGATTCACTATCTTCGAAGTAACCATTATCAATGCTGAAATCATCATGATCTGTAATTGTTACATGTACATCTTCACCATCAGCATCTTTGGCATCATCGTTATCAGAATTAGTTGATGTTTGTGTAAGTCCTTCTGGTTTATCAAAATGAACTGTGTATTCACCACTATCTAGGTTATCAAAACGGTATTTACCATTTTCATCCGTTTCAGTTGTCTTTAATATATTACCTTCATTATCTTTTAAAGTAACTTTAACACCTTTGATACCTTTTTCATCATAGTCTTGATAACCATCTTTATTAGAATCATACCATACATAATCACCTAAACTGTATTTAGAAGGTGTTTTATAGAATCCACTATCTAAAGTCCAGTTGTCAGCATCTTTAATTGTACCTACAGTACTTAAACCATTAGAATCAACTTCGAAGCTATTGCCTTCATAAGCTTTAGTTGGTGTATATCCTGCAGGTGTTTTGAAATTAATAACATAATCACCATTTTGTAAATTATTAAATTCATACTTACCTTCAGAATTAGTAGTTGTAGTTTCGACTGTACCATTTGGACGTGTAAGTGATACCTCCACTCCTTCGATACCATGTTCATCTTCATCTTGGATACCATTTTTATTAGTATCTTCCCAAACATAGTCACCTAGGTTATAAAGTTTTTCATTACCAGTAGCAACTCCGTTGGCTCCTAAACGTTCAACTGTATTATCGTGCGCATAGAAATCCGTAGTACCTTCTGCATTTTCATTTTCCATAATAACACGTGTACGTAAATCTTGACTTGAATTTGGATCAATTTTAGATGTTACTTTAACAATATAAGGGGGATCAATATGACCAAAATCAATTTGTGCTTTTTTATCACCTATTTGGTTAATTCCAAAGTTGTCAGTTACATTTTCAAAGTCTTCGTCATTTATATGGAAACTTGGCGCAATGTTATCAGATGACTTAGCATCCAATATTTCAATTTTTGTATCATCTGGATTTAATAGTGTACTACTATCATTGACATCTTCTTGATATCCTTGAATAGTTAAGCGTGTGTTATAACTATCTTCAGATTTTGGATTCACATAAATATATTGAGTATAGTCGTGTGAACCAACATTAAATAAATCCGCTTTTGTAATTAATGAACTAGTGTTAGCAACCACATGACTATCGTTATAATTGTTATATTCAACTTCCATTGGTTTAGTAACTGTATTACCAGCAATATTATAATTTAAGTCATAGTTACCACTTGTTTTAGCATTCGCTCTATCAATAAATTGTGGGATTTCAAAATTACCTTTAATATTATCTTTTTTATTTACATAATCAGTAAACGTATAAACTAATTTCTTAGTTTGAGTATCATAAACACCGTTAGCAACAACTTGATTACCATCATTAATTGTTGGATAAAGTTTGTTATTTGCTGCTTTATAATCTGCTATACCATTAAAGTCAGCATATTCTGGCATATCAACTGTGAAATAGTTGCCTTTGTTAACTTTACCGTCAACTTCAAATGATATGTCAGCTGAGAAACCTTGACCATTATTTGGTTCTACATAATTTTTGTCAGTATTAACTGAAGTCACTTTAATTGAATCATTAACATTTTTACCTTGTTGTTGTGCTTGAGAACGATTAACTGCAACTCTAGAACGTAGTTGAACAGAACGATTTGTTGTTGTTCCAATAGGTGTTGCATAAGCTACATTTCTATCTTGACTATCAGAAGATTGGTTATTATCAAATTCTTGAACTGAATCGTTTAATACCTTAGGATTAAGGTCAGGATTTGAAGTTGAGTCATTTGTGCTTGCTTCGTCTACTGAAGAGTCTTCATTTGTTACTTCATTACTTGTTGCTTCTTCTTTTGAAGGCTTTTCGTTTGTTACTTCATTATTTGTTGTTTCTTCTGTTGTAGATGCAACACTTGCAGTATTATTATCTGTTACTTCTTCAGAAGTACTTTGTATGTGGGTATTCCCTGCTGCATCGGCTTCATTACCAATTCCAAATAATAAAGTTGCTCCAACTAGAATAGAAGCAGTCCCTACTGAAAATCTTCTAATCGAGTACTTACTTAATTTGTTTGGTAAAAAGTCTAATTTTTTTCTCAAAAAAAAAAAAACACTCCATCCTAAAAATTTTTGTAGAGTTTCAAAAACTCCATTTTAAAAAGTAGCAAACACTCAATTAAATTGCAATGTAATTATATTAAAAATTATAAATAATTTTACATCTTTTGTTATACAACAAAATAATAATTAAAATTTAAGATAATTACATTATACTTATTACCTGTGATTGCAATGTATTTTATCTTTAAATATGTAATGTTACTTGTTAATATATGTTTTGAATAATGTTCCTAATTAGGAAATAGAGGAGAATTAAATATGGTACAAGATAAATACTCTTTAAATGAAACAACCGAAGATGATAATAGAAAAGGCCTTAATGGTTACTATAAAACCGACTTAGATTTAGAGATTGAAAAAGAACTATTGGAATCCAATGATAACGAAGAAACTAAAAAAGACAAGTTAGTAAAGAGACGTATACGCATAATCAGTATGATACCTCTAGTTCTTGCTATCATTTTAACACTCATCCGAATGATTAGAATGTTTATGTAATGACTGATAACACCCAATACAATTTAAAAAACTTTTTACACATTTCAAAAATTGTATGAACTTTCGATTATAGTAATAAATTGTATGAATTACCTAGTAACTATAATTTTCATCACTTTAAATATATTTGAAAACAGCCTGAACCTTAAATATCTCCGACAAAAGAAGCACAAAGATGATTTTAAATTAAAATCATCTTTGTGCTAGTATTCTTATATTTTATATGCCGTTTTCTCTTTCTTCCCTATTTCAAATGGTCTAGGGCTATATTCATTTTCAATACATTAACATAATCCTGTGTCATTGGAGAGAATTGTTTATGTTGTTGGATGATGTGACTGATTTCAGACTTTTTAATACCTCTTGCTTTAGCAATACGTGCCACTTGTTGCTTCGCATTTTCTACGGTAATATCTGGATCTAGTCCAGAACCTGAAGCAGTCACTGCATCATTTGTAAGATGTTTACCGTCATGCTGAATCATATCTTTGACTCTTTGTTTTAAAGCAGGGTTGGAATTAGCAAAATTAGATCCTCCTGATGTTGGTCCATTATTATATAACACTTGTTGTTCATTCATATTGTAATTCACAGCACTTGGCCGACCGTGAAAATATTTTGGACTCGTCCATTGTTGGCCAATAAGTTTTGAACCAATCACTTTGCCATCTTGTTTCACTAGGCTACCATTTGATTGATGTGAAAAAATGACTTGACCAGCTGCTGTGACAATTAATGGGTAAATAAAACCACACAATATAAACATGATAAATACAAGTCCAAAGCTCTTTCTTATCATTTGCACTTTTAAGTCCTCCTTTACACAAAGAATTGCATGATTAAATCAATTAATTTAATACCGATAAATGGTACAATCATGCCACCTATACCATAGACCAACATATTTTTAGTTAATATCGTTTGTGTTGAAGCACCTTTAAATTTAACACCTTTCATCGCAATCGGAATTAGTGACACAATAATCAATGCATTGAAAATTAATGCCGATAACACCGCCGATTCTGATGAATGTAAATGCATAATATTTAAGCGATTCATTTCTGGCATGGCAACCATAAACATAGCTGGTAAGATTGCAAAGTATTTCGCTATGTCATTTGCAATACTAAATGTTGTCAACGATCCTCTTGTCATTAATAACTGTTTACCAATCAATACAACTTCCATTAATTTAGTTGGATTTGAATCTAAATCAATTAAATTAGCCGCTTCCTTGGCACTCATCGTACCAGAATTCATTGCCAATCCAACATTCGCTTCTGCTAAAGCAGGAGCATCGTTCGTTCCATCTCCGGTCATCGCCACAATATGTCCTTTCGCTTGCTCTTCTCTGATGACTTTGATTTTATCTTCTGGTTTACATTCAGCAATAAAGCGATCAACCCCTGCTTCTTTAGCAATTGTTGCTGCAGTTAAAGCGTTATCTCCAGTGCACATCACTGTTTCGATACCCATTTCACGTAACTCTTGGAAGCGTTCGACTAAACCATCTTTAATCACATCTTTTAAATAAATGACGCCCAATATTTCATTATTTTCTATAACAACTAAAGGTGTACCACCTTTTTTAGACACTTGATTAATGTGTTCATCTAAATCTTCAGGGATATTTCCACCCACTTCTTTCACCCTTTTAATCATGCTATTGGGCGCCCCTTTATACACTTCACGATATGCAAATTTTACACCACTCATACGTGTTTCAGCGGTAAATGGATAGTATTCTCCTTCTTCTTGAGGCAAATCAGTATCTTGTTGTTCAGCTAGTTTCACAATGCTACGTCCCTCTGGTGTATCATCAGCGACTGAACTTTCATATGCTGCTATAACTAAATGCTGATAGTTTGATGATGCCACTGGAATAAATTCATCAGCCATGCGATTACCATAAGTAATCGTACCAGTTTTATCTAGAATCAAGACATTAACATCGCCACATGTTTCTACTGAACGACCGCTTTTCGCTAAAATGTTAAATTGTGTTACCCGATCCATTCCAGCAATACCAATAGCCGATAATAAACCACCAATTGTAGTTGGAATTAAACACACCGTTAATGCAATTAACATCGCAATAGACAAATGAAAATGTAGAAATTCTGCTAACGGATACATTGTTAAAATAACCACTAAAAAAATAATAGTTAATGTCATTAATAGCGTGAAAAGTGCTATTTCATTCGGTGCTTTCTTTCTTGTTGCACCTTCAACTAACTGAATCATTTTGTCTAAGAAAGAATGTCCAGGATCTGAAGTAATTTCAATTTCAAGCCAGTCAGATGCTACAGACGTGCCTCCAATAACATTAGTGAAATCGCCACCACTCTCTTTAATGACAGGTGCTGATTCTCCTGTTATCGCGGATTCATCAACAGTGGCTAGCCCCTTTATAACAACCCCATCATTTGGAATTTGTTCACCCGTTTCAACACGTACGATGTCACCTTTTTTTAAATCGCTCGCATCGATTGTTTGATATTGACCATCCTCTAAGATTAAGCGTGCTTTCATTTCTGTTTGTGTTTGTCGCAAGGCATTAGCCTGTGCTTTTCCACGTCCTTCTGCTAACGCTTCTGAGAAATTCGCAAAAATAAGTGTCAACAACAAAACGATGAAAATGCTAAACAAATAGCCACGTGACACATTTTCATGACTAAACAAATTTGGAATGAAGGTAAGTACTAATGAAAGTATCATTCCCACCTCTACTACAAACATGATAGGATTTTTCACCATATATACTGGATTTAATTTTAAAATACTTTCTTTTAAAGCCTGTTTGACCAATGTGGATTCAAATATTTTTGTAGTTTCAGTCATTTTTAAAATCCTCCTTCTATTTAGCATGCAGCAATAGCTGCTCTCCAATTGGTCCGAGCATTAAGTCAGGCAAGAAAGTCAAACCGCTAAGTAAAACAATAAAAATAATTAACACACTGCTAAAGAATAAATTATTAATAGGTACGTCTTGGGTGTGATGTTGGTACGTTTTTTTATTCACTAAGCTTGAGACAATCAACAGTTGCAAAACAATTGGCACATATCGCGCAAGTAACATCACAATCGCTGTTGAGATATTCCAAAATGGCGTATTATCTTGTAAGCCTTCAAATCCTGAGCCATTGTTGGCAGATGATGATGAGAACTCATACAACACTTGTGATACTCCGTGAAACTGTGGGTTAGATAGCGCATTGGCTGCTCCAGGCACGATAAATGCTAATGCTGAAAAGATTAAGATCAACAGTGGATGAACTAGAAATGACAGAGCAATTAATTTCATCTCTCTACCTTCTATTTTCATACCTAAATAGCTAGGAGTTTTACCAATCATCAGGCTACAAATAAAGACAGTTAACATGACATAAATCAACATGTTCATGAGACCAACGCCTTCTCCACCGAAAACAGCATTTAACATCATTAATAACATTGGCACAATACCGCCTAGAGGTGTTAAACTATCATGCATATTGTTAACACTACCTGTAGTAAACGCAGTTGTGATAGTCGTAAATAGAGCTGACAAACCGACACCAAATCGTGTTTCTTTACCTTCCATATTGCCACCGTGAATACCTAAATGATGTAAGATTGGATTACCTGCAAATTCAAAACATATACACGCAGTTAAAAAGACGACGAATAAAGTAAACATCGCAATAAAGATCATTGTGGCATGAGGATGAACTTGCTTTTTAGTTTTTAACATTCTGCCAAATAACAGAACTAATGAACCTGGTATCAACATCATAGCTAAGGCTTCGGCATAATTTGATAAGTACGTTGGATTTTCAAAAGGTGTAGATGAGTTCGCACCTAAAAATCCTCCGCCATTCGTTCCAATATGTTTAATAGCTTCAAGTGACGCAATTGGCCCATAAGCAATAGTTTGTTTAACTCCTGTTAGTGTTTCAATAACCAAATTACCCTTAAATGTTTGCGGTGTTCCTTGGCTCATCAAAAATAAACTTAAGATAAACGCGAAAGGAATTAACACACGAATAATAAAGCGCGTCATATCTTGATAGAAATTACCAATCACATCTGTCATACCTGTTAATCTTCGCAACATCGCAATACACACTGCATATCCAGAAGCAGCAGACGTGAACATCAAAAATGTAATCACGCCCATTTGAGTGAAATAACTGACCCCTGTCTCACCTGTATAATGTTGCAGATTGGTATTAGTCATAAATGAAACAATCGTGTTGATTGTTAATGATAAAGATTGATTTAAATTATGATTAGGATTTAAGAACAGCCATTGTTGAAGTGACAGTAATATAAATGATAACGTTCCCATCAATCCATTAAAACACAAAAAATGCTTTAAGTAAGTCTTTCCTGACATATGCTCTAATTTTGTTCCTATAAATTGATAAATGAACTTCTCTATTGGTTCAAAGATAATGTCAGATTTGGTAGGCATGATTAATGCCACTGAATATAAATATCTACTAACAATGTATGCGAGTACGATAAAGATAATTAAAAAAAGTACAATACTCACTATACTTCCTTCTTTCGTTATTAAAATTTTTCACTTTTAATGAGTGCATAAAATGAAAATACAATTAATCCAATATTTATTAATGCTAATAATATAGTCATGATGCATCTCCCTCACTTTCATGAAAAATCTTAGCAAGAGTTTTATAATCAAAGTATTAATATTTTTCAAAAGTTATAAAGAAAACATAAAGAAAATATATAGAATGAAAATTTAAATGGATAATTGTACTAAATTTAATTAATATATCACTAAGAGGTGGTGACACATGGAAAGTTTTCATAAAGAAAGAGGAAAACTAACTATTTATCTAGGCTACAGTCCTGGAGTCGGCAAAACGTATGAAATGTTATCAAATGGTAGGGATTTATTTAAAGAAGATGTCGATATTAAAATTGGCTATATTGAACCACATCAACGTCCAGAGACAAATGCTTTAGTCAAACAATTGCCAGAAATTATAACTTCTAGTCGTAAATTTGGTAGTCATACTTTCCAATATATCGACGTTGAAAAAATCATAGATGCCCACCCTGACATTGTACTTATTGATGAATTAGCTCATTCTAATATCTCTAAGAATAGACATAGGAAACGTTATATGGATATTGAAGAAATCCTTTCACATGGTATTGATGTTTGGACTACCCTCAATATTCAGCATATCGAAAGTTTAAGTGGACAAATTGCTTTAATGACAGGTGTTCAAGTCTCTGAGAGAGTACCCGATCAATTTATTATGTCTGCAGATGCTTATGAGGTCGTAGATATTTCACCAAACATGTTAATTCAACGTTTAAAAGCTGGAAAAGTTTATAAAAAGGAACGCTTAGAAACAGCGTTTTCAAACTTTTTTACTTATGAAAATCTCACAGAACTACGTGAACTTACACTTAGGACTGTGGCTGATATCATGAGCCAGAAAGAACAGCAATATAAAACGAAGCATACTGATATCACACCACATATTGCAGTGGCTGTAAGTGGAAGCATTCATAATGAACGTGTCATCCGTGAAGCAAGACGTGCTGCATATAAAGAGCATGCTAAATTCACTGCAGTCTATATAGATGTGTTTGAGTCCCCTTCTGATAATAGGAGTCAGGACCATTACGTGCATAAGAATTTAATGCTTGCGCAATCCTTAGGGGCCGAAATTAAAATACTTTATGCACAAGATATTGCTAAAGCTCTAACAGATTGGTGTGATAGCGTCTTTGTTACAAAGTTAGTCTTAGGCCAATCAGAAAAAACACAATGGACAGAATTGCTCAAAAAGACCCTAATAGAACAAATTAATGCCACACCTCATCATTTCAAGTTAGAGATTGTGCCAAAGCATTACATTCATTCTGAAAAACAAAGTATCGTGCAAACACACGCTCAATCGCAGTCCTATACCGCTCTATATGTAGATATTGTCAAAATGATTGTGATTCAAATTTTGTGTGTATTGGTAGGAATGTGGATATTCGATGTCTATCACAACGAATCAAGTGTAATGATTTTACTCATATTCTTTATTGGTATCATCGTATTATCCATATGGACTCAATCATATTTAATTGGATTTTTTGCCTCCATATTAAATGTATTTGTCTTTAGTTATTTTTTTACTGTGCCAAGATTCACTTTAGAGATGTATCGCTTTGAATATCCTATTACATTTACAACAAGCATCTTTGCGAGCATTTTTACAAGTGCAATTTTAAAAAATTTAAAACGTCAGCATGCACTAACTGAACGACAATTATATAGGACGAATATTATGTTGCAATTTAACCAATCGATTAAAGAGTCATATTCCATCATGAAGTTGCTGAATATTGCAGGCAATCAAATTCACCAACTATTACATCAAGATGTAACCGTATTTTTGATTCAATCAAAAAAAGTGGCAGAAACCTCCCACTTCGGAAATAGAGGACACACCAATTCAGATAAATCAGAAGATGCTGAAACTTTGAGTTGGGTTATTGAAAATGAATGTCGTGCTGGAAGACTTACTGATACATTTCCAGGTAGTAAATATTTGTGTATTCCAATTGGTACTGAACCTGTTAAAGGAATCATATCTATTCAGTTCAATAATGATGATTATATCGATACGTATGATAATTCAATATTAGATTCAATGCTCAATGATATTACTCTTGCAGTAGAAAATGTTTATTTACTTAAACAAACAAGACAGTCTATGTTGAAAGCTGAACGAGAAGCTACACGCTCCAACTTCTTGCATTCCATATCACATGATATTAGAACACCTCTGACCTCAATCATGGGTAATTTAGATATGTTAAATTATCATGATATGCAATTAAATCAATATGAAAAATCTAATTTATTAATTGCTTCTTACAATGAAGCACAATATTTATATACACTTGTGACCAATATTTTGTCTTTAACAAGATTAGAAAGTACAGACATTCACATTCAACGTACACCATATCTAGTTGAAGAGTTATTAGAAGAATTTGAACAGGAGTTGATACGTAGACATCAAGATTACAAAGTTAACATTAAAAATGAAACAGCAATGGTACTTATTGATATAGATAGTAAACTCATCTTGCAAGTATTATTTAATCTAGTCGATAATGCATTAAAACATGCAGAAGCAACTTCACCAATCACACTGTATGTTCAACAACAGCAGTCTAAAGTCAAATTTGAAATGAAAGATTTAGGGCAAGGTGTGTCTGAAGAAGAACGTCGATTAATCTTTAATCCCTTCTATTCAGGTAATGACTTTAAAGACAATAAGAAAGATAGTCTTGGCTTAGGATTGTACTTAGTACAACTCATTTTAAAACAACATAATAGTCAATTAGCATACCAGCCCAACGAACCACATGGAAGTAACTTTTATTTTTACTTAAATATTCATCAAATAGATTTGGAGGTATAAGTTATGAGATCTACACTTTTAGTCGTCGAAGATGATGAGGCCATACTTCATTTAATCAGTGTCGACTTAACTATGAATACTTATAAAGTCATTACTGCTAAAACTGGAAAGGAAGCAGATTTT
The DNA here is from genome assembly GCF_900458815.1 of Staphylococcus saccharolyticus. NCBI lineage: Bacteria > Bacillati > Bacillota > Bacilli > Caryophanales > Staphylococcaceae > Staphylococcus > Staphylococcus saccharolyticus. The sequence goes on along the minus strand of NZ_UHDZ01000001.1, from coordinate 129,829 downwards.
CGTATTAGAACAGAGCGCCCGGATATTATTTTATTAGATTTAGGATTACCCGATATAGACGGTTTATCTTTAATTCAACAAATTAGAGAAGTTGTTGATACACCAATTATTGTCATCAGTGCACGTACAGCTGAACAGACTATTGTTCAAGCGTTAGATTATGGCGCAAACGACTATATGACGAAACCTTTTAACGTCGACGAATTGCGCGCACGTATTAGAGTGGCGATGCGCATCTCTAGAGCATCTAAATCTTGTCAAAAGAACTTTGTTAATGGTCCACTAGCAATTAATTTCGACGCTAAAACTGTTTATTTTAATAATGAACCCATTCATTTAACCCCAAATGAATTTAAATTATTGGATATCTTATGTTGTCATGTAGGCAAAGTATTAACATACAAAGTCTTATTAAAAGCATTGTATGGTTACGTTAATAAAAGTGAAATGGCGTCTTTACGAGTCCACATGGCGTCTTTACGAAAGAAGTTAAATTACAAACAAGAAGAGAAAAAACTTATTATTACACATCCAAGAATAGGCTATCAAATGCAACAATTAGAATAAGACAAAAAGAGGTTGAGACTTTAGTCATAAGGACAAGCCACACACAAGTGTGTTGCTTAAATTCATGACTATCTCAACCTTTTTTAAGACATCCTTCTAAGTCCCCTCAGACAACTGGAAGCCTTACCTTATAATTTTTCATCTATTTCGATCCTTCTATCTTTCACTTCAATTATATTGTTGAATTAGTTATTGTGTTTGTTTTATTCTACTTAACACCATTGCAAACATTACAAATATACCGCAAAGTATATACATCCACTTAAATCCAACCGCATCTGAAATAGGTCCCATTAATACACCACCTAATGAGATACCCAAGTCTGCACAAGCAATAAATAAGCCAAGTAACATATTTCTCCCTGCTTGAGAGGTAAGACAAAACTTAAATATGTCGTTAAGGTAGGATACACTAAAGCTTGCGTAATACCAATCAATATAGCGCTACTACACACAATAAAACTTTGTAAATGCGGTCCAAATGCCACGATGACTGAAGCTATCATTAATAAAGTTAAAACAATCATCATAAAACGATGATGCCAAAATCCATCTGAAAGTACATATTTACGTAAATAAAACCTTGCTACCACTACAGTGATTGCTTGAATCGTTAAGAAAACACCCGCGTTTGCAAACTCATCTTTAACTGTATATAAAGGCATAAAGATACTTATAGCACCAAAAAGACTATCGATGTTAAAATCATAATCATGCCACTACAGAACAATGCTTTATTTTTAAAAAATTAGTTATAAACAGTCACAGCATTAAAAGGCAATGCTTCCACTTGTTGACTCTTATCTGATTCGGCATTAGCAAACGTCACACGGTAACCAAATAGTGTGGTAGATACAGCAATAACAATAATCATCATCGCAAATACAGACATATTCTGCATATTCCATATCCCTACCGCAATAAGTGGTCCAATGAGATTCGGAATTGTAGAAAATAAAAAATACAGTGAAACACCTTCTGATCGATGTTCCTCTGGTAACGCATCAATAATTCCTAATTGTAATGACATTGAGAAGAAAGCTGTACAAACACCTTGCATGACACGTGCAATGAAATAACCTTCTAATTCAGTAAAACCATATAATATAAGTGCTACAGCATTAACTAATAAAATACTTCGCAGAATCTTAATTGGCCCAACTCGAGCAATAATTTGACCGGCCCATGGACGAAAAATCATTGCTGTTAACATATAAGCCCGCATAACGATACCTATACTGTATTTGTAGCACCTAAATCATGTCCACGTAATGGAATATACACGTTCAATATAGCATTGACACTAAAAAATAGTAATGTTAATATACATAATCTTAAAAAAGGCCAAGACATGGCACCTTTCATATTGTCACTCCTTAGAATGATAATTGTTTATCAATCAATTCTTTTGTATGGCTATTGTGTTGACGATATAAATTACTTGTCGCTGTTTGTAATTCAATTCGCCCATCTTTAAAAATGATTAAGTGGTCACATAAATACGTTGCAGCTTGTACATCATGAGTAATAAAGATGTAACTCAATTGATGTGACTCGCGTAAAATCTTTAATAAACCTAGAATTTGAGTTTAAATAGACATATCTAGTGAACTAATTGCCTCATCAAATAATATGTAGCGAAGATGAACACATAGCGCACGCGCAATCGCAACGCGGCGCTGTGTTTCACCACCTGATAACATATGTGGATAACGATTTAAATAAGCATCTGGCAATCCCACTTCGTCTAGTAATAATTGTTGTGCCCGTGCTTCCATCTCTGACTTCGTTAGTTGTTTACATTGACACATCATCACTTCAAACATTATTTCTCTGACTGTGTGAAAGGGATGAAGCGACGATGTATAGTCGAAACACGGCTGCGATTTGATGTCGCCTTACTTTTTTGATGTGAACAGGTTGATTAAATAATGTCACTTGACCTTTATCAGGCTTTTCAATTCCTAAAATCATCCGGCTAAGTGTAGATTTACCACTCCCACTCTCTCCTATGATTGCAACGGTTTGACCAATCGGACATTCAAACGATACACCTTTAATAATAGGCGTAGATGGACGACTTACTAGTGACTTTCTGCCATATGATTTTTCAACATTTTTAATTTTAAGCATCTAACTCACCTCTTATTACACATTGAAAGTGATCACTTACCTTCTTCTCTGTCGATAGTAAATAAGCCGTATAATCATGTTGTGGCGTTTGCAAAATGATATTAGTTTCACCCGTTTCAACTAGACAACCTTCTTTCATTACCATGACACGATCAGCAATTTTATTGATTACCGTTAAATCATGCGAAATAAAAATCATCGAACAATCGAAATGTTGTTTAATATCTTCAAACGTATTTAAAACTTCATACTGAGTCACTGTATCTAAAGCAGTTGTAAGCTCATCAGTGATAATTAACTCCGGTTTTAATGCTAAAGCTAAAGCAATCATCAAACGTTGTAACATACCTCCCGATAACATAAAGGGATAAGATTTCAAAATCACTTTATGATTTTTCAAATTCATGTAGATCATATAATGAATGAGTTCTTGTTTAATTTGGCGTTTAGATAATGTCGTATGGTATGTGCATGCATCCTTTCAATCATTTGTTTCCCTACCTTAGCTGATGGATCAAAGGCTCGTGTCCCTTGTTGCATTATCATTGCAATATCTTTACCCCGCAGTGCACGTAATTGTCGTGCTGACAAACTCGCCAAATGTTGACTATCAAATTGAATATCTCCAGTTACATACAGCCTTTTAGTATTTAATCCAGTCAACGCTTTACACGTCATTGATTTCCTCTACCGCTTTCGCCAATAATGCCAAGCGTTTCCCCATGTGAAACTGTAAAATTGATATTCTCCACAAGGTTGGTATTTGTCCAACTATCGGTAATGGTTAATTGTTCAACTTTTAGGAGTGTCTTCATGATTTTACACCTTTCTTCATTGCAGACCATTTTTCTTTGGTAATCATTCGTGGATCTATTGCAACTTGTAAGGCATCTGAAAGGAAATTGAACGCCATGACAATAATCACAATCACGATACCTGTAGTTCATCATCATTTCTGGATGTGTGAACATCACTTTACGTGCTTTATTTAACATCATGCCCCACTCAGCTGTAGGCGGCTTAACACCTAATCCTAAAAATGAAAAGCCTGACATTTGCAAGATCATTGAACACATCGAACTACTCGCGAAAATAGCAATATCTGCTAAAGTAAGGGGCAAGATATGTTTTTGTATAATAGCTGAGTTACTCATGCCAATCGTTTTCGCAAATTTTACATGATCTGCTTCAATATACTGCATCACTCTAGTGCGAATCACACGACAAAACCACGCCCACCGTGTGAGTATAAATGCTAAAATGATATTTTCTAATCCCATACCAAATAACGTGATTAATGCTAAAGTAATCACATAACTTGGAAAAGCAAGCATGATATCACATAAACGCATGATAAAAGTATCGATATAACCCAGTAAATATCCCGAAATAAATCCAAGTGCAGATCCAATGAGTACTGAGATAATTAATGCAATAAAAACATAAAGTAGACTAGGTCTAATCGCATAAATCATTCGAATTAATACGTCTCGCCCTAGATGATCTGTTCCTAACCAATGAGCCCAACTCATTCCGGAAAAGTTATTAGCTGTATCCACGTGATTAGGATTGTAAAATGTTACTGTTGGTGTAAATAATCCTAATACTACGTAAACTAAGATAATAGTTAAAGCAATTACAGCGCCTTTATCTCGTAAAAGTCGTTGTAAGACAATCATTTAATCGCCTCCCTTAAACGAGGATTTAACAATGCATTAATCATATCTGCTAACGTATTGAAAACAATAAATAGCACGGCGACAATGAGTACATACGCCTGAATTACTGAGAAGTCTTGTTCAGTAATCGCCTTAATACTTAGTGGGCCAAGTCCTGGCCACGCAAAGACATTTTCTATCACCACTAATCCACCCATAATCATTGGTATAGACATACAAAATATTGATACTGCTACTTGCAACGCATTACGCAAAACATGATGTAACAATGCGATTCTTGGTACACCGCTTGCCTTTAAATACAACACATGGTCTTCATTCAATTGTTCAATCATTGAACGTCTGACATTTCTAAAATGAATACCAGCATAGACAATTGTTATGACGAAAACTGGTAAGATATAACTTTCTGGACCTGTTAAGCCAGATATCGGTAAAAGATTCATTTTCACTGACACATAAATAATTAGTATAGAAGCAATCCAATAGGACGGTAATGTAGTTAAAAAGAATGACACAGATCGTATAATATGGTCTGCAAACATTCCACTGGTTAAAGCACTCACAACGCCCATTATAATTGACGTTATCATTACCGTTATACTTAAAATGATTGTTAGCTTTAATGTATTTAAAAATGCTGGCCCAATGCGTTCAGAAACTGGATCGCCTGTGATATAACTTGTACCAAATTTTAATTGCATCGTTTGAAATAACCACTGTTTATACTGAATAAGTATGGGTTGGTTTAAACCATATTTCTCATTCGTCTCTGCAATTAATTGTGGCATAACATTAGGTATGCCTTGTGCATGTAAAATAGTTACAGCTGGATCTTGATTAGTAAGATACGTCATCATAAATGTCATAAAAGTCACTACAATCAATAAAGGAAACACGAGTGCAAGACGATTTAGCATAAATTTAAACATTCAGATGCTCCTTTATTTGTATTGCATTTCATTAAATGGCAATTCGTATTGAGATTGCGTAAATGACACTTTCTGTAAATCTTTAGGTGCAGCAACAGTCATTCTACCATGAGAAATAGGAATGAAAATACTTTCATCATCAATTTGTTTTAAGATGTGCTGATACGCTTTAGAACGCTCTTGTTGATTTCGAATTTTAAAGGCGCTGTCGATCTCTTTATATAACTGTGCTTTATTCTTAATTCCTGATATCGCACTCTCATATCCTGTTTTAGTTTTAAATGCTGCCATTGTACTTTGTGGATCATATAAGAGCCCCCAAGTCTGATTGAACATTAAATCATAGTCTCCAGATGTGCGACGTTCTGCAATTTTATCTGATGTTTCACCATTGATGTCTAATTTAACTCCAATTTTTTTAAATTCTGCTTCTAAATATTCTCCTTGTTCTTTTTGGGTTGAAGAACCTTTGTCATAATACAGTGTGAGATTCAATTCTTTTCCGTCTTTTTGACGTACTTGCCTATCTTTAGATAATTTCCAGCCTGCTTTATCTAACAACTCTTGAGCTTTTTTCGTATCATAATGACGCGTTGGTAAATTAAAATTAATATCTGTTACATTTTTAGCAAACAATTGTGTGGCAGGTTTTTCTTGTTTATCTAAGATATCTTTAGCAATTTTTTCTCTATTAACCATATGTCCAAGTGCTTGTCTCACTTGTTTATCACTAATGGCACTATCTTTTTTGCCTGAATTGGCAACAATCATCTTCGTATTCATTGCTTGGCTACGTTTAACTTGATATTGTCCAGTATCTTTTAATTGATTCAAACTATCTTTATCAAGGCTATCTGTACCTCTATCATCGGTAAAAGCAAAGTTTGTTTCACCTTTTTTCATTGAGAGAAATGCTGTTTCTCCTGCAGGTTTCACTTTTGTTTCTACTTTATTTAATTTAGATTTTTCACCCCAATATTGATTATTTTTATTAAATATAGCAGACTCATCCTTATTATGTTGACCCATTTTGAATGGACCTTTACCATTAAAGGACTTCACACTATCTTTTGTAGTCCCATGTTTAAAATCTTTAGGTGATTAAAATATGGACGTGGCATTGCGAGTTCTGCTAAAGCCGGTTGATACGCTTCTTTCAAGTGTAGCTGTACCGTATACTTATCTTTAACTTTGACATCATCTATCAGTGTCGAAATCTTCAACCATGAATGTAATTTCTTATTCTGTTGAACAGCGTCAATATTTTTCTTTACCGCTTCAGCATCAAATTTCGTGCCATCATGAAATGTCACGTCGTTTCTCAAATGAAATGTATATGTCTTCCTGTCTTTTGAAATATCCCATTTCTTAGCAAGTAATGGCTTAATGCCTTCTTTGGTGTTACGTACAAGCGGTTCATATATCATGCTTTCTGCAGACATTGAGCCACCATAAACATGTGGGTTCATATCTCCAATATCTTTTACTGTTGTATAAGACAATACTTTATTATCTTTTTTTCTCTGCTAATTCTTTGTTGCCACCACAACCTGCTAAAATAATACCCCGATGCTAAAAGTACAGTACTCATTTTTGTTAGTTTGTTCATTGTTTTTCTCTTTCTTTATACAAAATATATTAGCCTAATTAAACATTCCTCATGTTACTTAAAATTTGATTTTAAAAATTGTGTGACTAGTACTAAATCTTTATCAAAGTGATGTTACTCAAATTGTGTAGATAAATTTTGGTTTGGATGTGTTGTTCGATATTGATAAAGATAGTCTTCATATCGTGATAAGAATGTATCTATCATAGGTATGTGTATATTCAAAGCTCAACCAATGGCTTAAATCATAAGCGTGCGATAATAATCTTCACTTGGCATACGTGGTATATGTATAACCCCTTGTTCATCCGCATCAATGCACTTATATGGGACTACAGAGAAATCAAAATAAGTGCCCTCTTCATTCGGCTTTGAAAACGGATCAATCAATATAGCAGTGTAGCGCACATATAGTAAATATTCTTGATGTATGGATGATAATATTTCGAAATTTTCGATATCCATTTCACTTATTGTTTCTAGTCTTACTGGATAGTTCTCTTTCACCATAAATTTCAAAAGATTAACTGACGGCACTTTTAATTGTTGTAATAGCGACATCATTTCTTGCCACATCATACGCATTTCTCGAATAAGCTTCATTGTAATAGGACCTTCAGGAAACATTTTATAAATATAAACAGGTATCTCGGAACCTTCGAAAATAGTTTGTAATGAAAAATCATTCATAAATAGTGGTGCATGTACGTAGAGTGAGCTATTATGTATCTCAGCTTGTAACGGCGTATCCATGATTACTAAATCAATGTTTAATTGTGCAAATAACTTTTTAAGTTCTGATAATGTAGTAGAACTTTCTTGATTAGATCCTACAAATAGCATTGTCTTTACCCCAGTTGTTAAGACGCAGTGAGGTTGATTTCCATCAACGATACGCGTGTCTCCCAAATAAGTTGAAAATGAAATGACCTCTATATCTGGTTTCAATGTCGACATCAATTGTTCGACAATCATATGTGAGCCCAACGTTGGCGACATTAAAATAATACGTCGAGCATGTTGTAATGTTGACATTGTCAGTTGTTGTAACATAGGACGATACGCATCAGCCGTACACGCCATAATAATCGTGTCGTATTGTTGAGTCACATCTTGTATCTTTGTATAGAAATGACCTATTGAAAATTGACCTGACAATTGAAGATGTAAATCATTTTGAGTCGTCACTTTGAAATAACCATCTCTCTGATACGCATTGTATACACTTCTTGATTGAGTTGAAGTTTTAACACGACTGACCATATCAATTTTGTCATGCCTTAACCCATTACAAATTTGTGCTAACTGAATTGCTACCGGTCTGCTTCCCACAATTAATATTTTAGACATGCTTGACACCGGACTTAGACGTCACCTTACGATAAAGCGCAATATCAAAGATTTGTTGCGGTCGTGTTTGTCGATCAACACAATGCCATTGATGTTCATGGGTAGATTGTGATGGGTGATTATAATGCTTTCATATCATCGCCATAACGCATAGCAATGACCACCTCATCATTTGTTAGCTGATGCAATTGACTTAAAATATCGTATTTTACTGGAATGGTTGAACTAAAGATGATATGTGTCATGGATTTAATCGATTCTAATTGATTAACCGTTTTCTGCATAATCTCAATATCTTCATTTGGTGCAAGCACATCGACAATACGTTAACCTAAATCAACTGCTTGCGGGTCAATATCAATACCTATTACAGATGCCCCTGTTTCCTTGGCTACTTGAATTAAGATCATAGGATAAGCACCTGAACCAATTAACAGTAACTTGTCATTGTCTTTAATCGTCCATTGACCAACTCCTCATTGATACAATGTTCAATATTATTGAAGTACCCTGATGTAGAGGTCTGACCGTTCAATAAGCGCTCTGCACGTATGACTTCTACTTGTTTAACACATTGTGAAGTAACAGCTTGTAGTTGCTGTGTCAGTTTCCTTTTTTTATCATGATGATCCCAAGCTAAGTATTGTTGTTTCGCTAATGGATCAAGTATCCACTGACTATACTGGTCGACGAGTATCTCTAAATCTTTAACGTAGCGTCTATCTGTTAAAACTTGATTGTAAAGATTCTCAAATTGCATTAAATAATGGTGTAATTCTTTCTCTATGTTATTATGTAAATTCATATTTGTGTCATCGTCTCCTGTTCTATATATGCTTGTCCTGTTGCGACAGTTGAAACTTGACCCTTAATCGATGTTTGATATCCCTGTTCATTAGAAAATGAAGAAGTAACTCGTATACTCCCGTCAGGTTGATTTACTTTATAGTCTTCGAATGCTCCCTTAGTTTGATAATTTAGATATACTCCAATTGATGCTACACCTGAGCCACAGCCATTTTCCCAAACTAAACTTTGTACTTCAGGTATAAATATTAACGGCTGTAAAAATTGTTGCTGTGGTTGAAATAACATCACACCAACCGTCTTATATTGCGTATGCCATGATTGGTGGCGTACGAACTCTTCAACTTTTTGTTTTAAGGATATTGAAGTGTCTTCACAGGCAATCACGTAATGTACGTATGATTCATAGCTTATTTCTATGGCAGACCATTCTTGTTCAGCAATCTTTAAGCGTCTTCGAGTGACACACTGTACCTGTGGCATACCTACTTCATAACATTGATGATTATGAACGGTACAAGGCACAAGATGTGAGCATCCTGATACTTTTAACTGAAATTGTTGGTGTTGTAATAGCAATCGTTCATTTAGATACTGGATGTAAGACATCGTGGCATTGCCACAAAGTTCATTGCCACTCATTACTAAATGGTAATGTTCCATATCATCATAATTGATTGATTCAATAAAGCCGACTTGTTCACAACATACATGTGTCGTTGCCATTAGCTGGTTTGCAATCTTAGCGTACTCACTTGGATGATGTTTGGAATAAACAAGTATCGTCGTATTTCCCGACGGATTATACTTTGAAAATTCAATGAGTTAACGTCGCATATGACACTCCTTTTTGCTATTTATTCTCAAATAAAATTTTTAATAAAAACGATTATGTGTACAGTTATCAGTAACTTTAAATAAGTTATATAATACAAATCGTAAACGTTTCGATTTAAAAAATATATTATACGAGCAAAGATAGAATGTTAATATAAATGATAATTATTTTCAATTAAAAAGCATGAATAATCAATCTAATGATTTAAGATCAAAACACTAAAAAATAACTAGAAATTAAATAAAATATGTATTAACAGAAGCTAAAAGCAGAAGAATTAACATTTTAAAATTGATCAAATTTATTGAAAATATCAAACATGAATCTAAGTCACTGTTATTAGAACTACATCAAGCAAATTTAACTTAATACAATAAGTTTAAATAAAAATATAGTTTTTCGTATTATTTAAACTTCTTCATATTTATATTATAAAAATTATAAATTCATATTAAAAATATAAGTTTTAAATAAAATAATTATTATTTAAAACGAGTGATACAACGAATAAATAAAATATTAATTATATTATATTTTAATGTTATTAGTTGGATGTTTTACATTTACATATTTATTTACGGGAGGATATTAATAATGAAAAAAGTATTAGCACTTTTATTTGCATCAACACTCGTTTTAGGGGCATGTGATGACAAAAATGACGATTCTAAAAAAGAATCTTCATCTAATTCTACTGATAACGTTTCAGTAGAAAAATATGAAAAAAAGGTAAAACAACAGCGAAATTCAAGAAAGATAAATTAACCTCAGACAATTATGATATTGAAATTTTAGAAGCCAAAACTGTCAAAGCGCCTAAGTATGATGATGACGATAAACCAAGCATCGCCATCATCTATAGTGTAAAAAATAAGAAAGATAAAGAGATGACAGCATCTTCAGCATTTATCCAAGCATTTGATGTATATTAAGATTCTAAAGATGTTAAGAGAAAATTAGAATTTGGTGGAGGATTGGATACTGATTTAAAGGATAAATATGAAGACAAAATTAATAAAGGCGGAAAAGTAAAAAGTGTTCAATTCTTCAAATTGAAAGACACCAGTAACTCTTGAAACAAAAGACCCAGAACATGGTTTAAATGAAAAAGTGGGTACCAAAGAATTTAAAATTAAAGAAAAATAAATACACAGGTATACATGAATAGACATAATTGGGAGGATATTTAATGTCTAAAAAAGTTAAAATAATAGTGCTTATCGTAGTGGGACTATTAATCATTTTGTGAATATCCTTAGGAGTTAATGCATTCATAACTAACATCCCAAAGAATGTATATATTAAGTGAAAAAAGATTGCTAAAAATTTAAAATTATATGTCGATACTTATTTCGATAATGAGATGAAATTTCAGGAAAAACATAAAGACATTTCATTTTTTAAATTCTTATGAATTACATGCGAATACTTCTAAAACGTTCTTGAAGGAATTAGGATTATCGAAGTCCATAGCTAAAATAGGTCAAAATCCTTTTTATCGCAATGTTTTAGATTAACAACACTGGGCATTTGAGAAGTACGATAATACTTTGTAATATTAATGGTTAAAGATTAAGAGGGTACTATGTTTCAAATGAATCGTTTCAACGAGTTCATTTGAAAAAATCATATCAACAAATTATTAAACACGCAGTAGCCATCGAATTGAGGATGTGTTTAAATCAAGTTTTTTCAAGTATAGGTACAGCGTAGTGAATATTATCTTGAAACTTTGCAGAAAAAACATAAACGTTGGTGAAACTATGAATTCAGAATGAATTTTGTCTCGCTATCATAATTAAAGGCCTGTCCCCTATTTGTTAGGGAACAAGCCTTTTTCTCTTCTTATTGACTCAAGTTAAAGTCATTTTTATCTATAAACTAACCCACCGTCAGTTAAGATAGATTGTCCTGTAATGTAATTAGAATCCTTTGATGCTAAGAATGATACTAAGTTTGCAACATCAGTCGGCTCTTGGTATCTTCCAAGTTTAATCGCTGATGAAAATTCTGCAAAGGCATCACCAATTTCAAGACTATCATCAAGTTTAACCATTTCTTCATCAATACGATCCCACATTTTAGTTTTTGCAATACCTGGACAATAAGCATTCACTGTAATACCTTTATCTGCTAACTCTTTGGCTGCTGTTTGAGTGAATGAACGTACAGAATGTTTAGTAGCTGAATACGTACCTAACACTTCATAAGATTCATGTCCGGCAATACTACATGCGTTAATAATTTTACCTTTACTGTTTTGTTTCATAAATTGTTTTGCTGCTGCTTGAATACCAAATAACGTACCGAATACATTAATGCTGAAAAGTTTTTTTAGTTCGTCTTCTCCAATTTCTAAGATAGACGTTACTGCATCAACACCGGCGTTATTTACCATAACATCTAATTGACCAAATTCTGTTACTGCAAATTGTACTAATTCTTCTTGTTCTTTCTTCTTAGAAACATCACTTCTGAAAGCAACGGCATTAAAGCCTTTTCCTTTGAATTCTTTCTCAGTTTCTAATAAAAGTTCTTCATTAATGTCTTGTAAAACTACATTAAAACCATCATTAGCAAGTCGCTCTGCAATGCCTTTTCCTAAACCACCTGCTGAACCTGTAACGATTGCTGTTTTACTCATAAATATCCACCTCCTTATATATCAATTACCCTCATAACACACTGAGTATCAGAATAATCAATAATTGTTAAATGTTGTTTTTCAAAATCTAATAATATTCTGAAGTTTACCATTCTTTTAATTAGCGCCAAAATGCGTCAAATTTCAACATTGTGCTTAGGCACTAAGCTATAAGCTGCAATAAATGCGACAAAGACTAGTACTGCGCAGGATGATTCACAGATAATGTTATGTAAACTGTTGCTACTACAGCGATACCAAATGCTGCACCTAAAGTTGATGTCATTTTTATAATACCTGAATCTGTACCTACTTTTTCAGCTGGAACATTAGATACAGCTGTTGATAAAGCCGGTGTAGCGAAGAAGCCCAACCCTAGACCAATAAAGATAAACCCTATACATGCAACAACATAGTAAAGTACATTAGGTAATGATGTAAAGGCTAAAAGCACAATGCCTAATGTAATTGATATCGGACCTAATATTAGAGGTAATTGAGGCCCTCTTTTTTGCATAAAACGTTCGCCGACACGAATCATAATCAAGCTACATAACATATAAGGGATAGTTATTAAACCTGCTTTAGCTCCTGTTAAGTGTTTATCATCTTGAACATAAATATTAAATAATGCGAGAGAGCCAATATCCATATTGACCATCAAATTAGCTAATGTCGTTCCAATATAAATATCATTGGAGAATAAACTAAAATCTATAAAGGGTTCACGTTGTCTTTTTTTAAAATGTAGAACGTCATTATTGTCACAATAAATAAGATAATCAATATCATAATGATTGGATTAAACCACCCTATTCTTGATCCTTGAGTAATAACTACATTAATGCTTAACATCATGATGACGAAAATTATAATTCCTATAATATCGAATTTCTTATTGTGTGCAGACTCATCTTTAGATTCTGGCATATCTCTAAGCAAAATTAATGCAATAACAGCAAAAATAATAGAATAGTATGAAGATAAAGCGCCATCCGATAAACGTTGCGATAATTCTTGCAAACAATGAAGCTAGTCCAGTACCACCATAAGAACCAAATGACCAGTAACTTAATACTTTTTGACGTTCTTCTCCATGGAAGAATGAATTGATGAGTGCAGTTGTTGCTGGTAATAGACATGCAGCAGATAATCCCTATAGTACGCGTCCAATTAATAATAACACTGGCGCATGGGATATAATCAGTGCTATTGAACCAAGTATGCTTAATATTAAACCTGCATTCGTTATTTTGACACGCCCTATTTTATCCGATAAATCCCCTGCGACTACGATGAAGACACCTGTTAAGAGTGACGTTAGACTTACCGCAATATTAACAATACTCATATCCACGTGATAAAACCGTTGAACATGTGGTGCGATGTTTAAAAATGATTGAGCAAATAACCAATATGTGAGAATACCTAAAATAATGGCTACAATAAGTTGTTTACCCTTATTAAACTGAGTACTCATATTAAACAACCTCCTACTTACCAGTAATTAAATGTGTAGCAACACTTTGTCCAGCAATCCGTCCAAATGTAAAGATGTCTGCTAACGCATTACCTCCTAAGCGATTACCTGCATGTATACCACCTGCAACTTCTCCTGCTGCGTAAAGTCCTTCAATCACTTGTCCTTCTACATCTATCACTTGGGCTTGTGTGTTAATTCTTAAGCCTCCCATTGTATGATGCACTGCAGGTTTACGTGGTGTTGCATAAAACGGTGCTTTTTCGATTTTTAAATCAAAGGTATTTTTATTAAAGTCCTCGTCATGTCCTTCATCAACAAAGTGATTATATCTGTTAATAGTGTCAACAAATGTCGTTGGATCAATATTTAGTTTTTCTGCTAAAGCTTCTAACGTGTCCGCTTTTAAAAGTGTTCCGTCTGCTAATTCTTGATTGATTTTATCTTCAGATGTGTTCATTGCTAATGCCTTAATATTCTCATCAGCAATAATGTAGAGCATACCATCTTTTTGCTCTAAAGCCGCTTTTGATAATACATCTCTACTTTCAAATTCATTAACAAAACGGTGCCCTTCTTTATTTACAAAGACAAAGTTTGACGGTGTAACAATTGAACCAGTGAATAAAGCACCTGTTTTAGGATCTGAAATTGGCATCATTTGTGAGAAACCCATACCCACAAGTTCTGCACCGGCTTGAACACCTAAGCGAATACCATCACCTGTCATTGCAGGAGAGTTGGTAGTTTTAATGTCATCTGGAATGTTATCCCAATACGTATTATATTGTTGTAACATTTTTGTATTGGCACCGAATCCACCTGTAGCTAACACGACACCATGACGTGTATGAATTTTCACCTTAGCACCATTGGCTTTTCGTGCTTCAATGCCAATGATTTGATTGCCATCTTTAATTAATTTTTCTGCGGTTGTTTCTGTGAAAATACGTCCATGATGTTGTCTCAGGTAGTCTCTTAAACTTTCAATGTATTCTAAACCTTGTGCTTTCATAGGTTTGTGTCCACGACGCCATAAGGCACCAACTGGCATATCAACAAATGAGCGATCGAAGTGAACGCCTTTTTCAGTCAACCAATGAACAGAGTCTAGCACATTGTCTGTTAACGTTTTAACTAAGTCATAATTACCTGAAATTTCCACATTATTACGATCTTTACGTCTGCCTCCTAAATATGTTTGAATACGATGTAATTCTATTGAATCAAAAAGATGATTACCTTTGTCAGTTACATCTTCAAGATACGCTTGAATTTGAGATTTTAACGTACGGAAATCTTCAAGATAAGCATCGTCGATATCACTTTCATTATGATTGAGTATCTGTGTAAGCGTTTCTTTTTCTCCAGCTAAAGTAGGGAAACTTCCTTGCCAATCTGGTTCTACTGCATTGACTTGACCACCAGTACGAATAATATTACCGCCTATGGCAGCAAATTTTTCTAACATAATCACCTCTTTGCCCCCCATCTAATATTGTTGATGCTGCGCTTAAACCTGCACCCCCTGTTCCAATCACCACAACATCTGTTGTTTCTTCAATCACTTCATTGGACCATTGCACAACTGGTTTTGGACGCGCACGTAAAATATCTGGATTTTCTCCTGCTTGTTCAATCGCATCTGCAATACCTTGGACTATCCCTTCACTTGTCACTGTAGCTCCTGAAATCACATCTACATTAAGTGTTTGACCGTTAATGATATCTTGTGGTAAACGTTCAAATACAAGATTAGCAATACCTTCTGATTCTCCACTATCATCTACTTCAATACTAACGATTTTATCTTCTGATAGTTCAACTTTCATCGGTAAGTTACCATTATGTCCTTTCGCAAAGACATGGTACTTACCTTTTTTAAATTTTACTTTTTTATTTTGAAGTGCTTTTAATCTTTCATATTTATGATGTTCCTCTTCTTTATCTAAAATCATGAAATCCATTACTTTCCAAAGAGGAGACGGAATATGGAGTACTTTCTGATCATGATTATCCACAAACTGATCTACTTTTTCATGGCGTGAAATTTTGGATGTTCAATCAGGCTCTACTAAATAAGCCGATACTTAACAAGTCATATCCTATCTCAAGTGCGTCAACAGCATCTTCACGTTGCGCAATGCTACCAACACCAATAAGTGGAATCTTCGCTAGTTGTGTACTTTGTGATCTGCGATATTTTTGAATAAGTGGCTCTGTGTCCTCTTGATTCACAATAGATGTACGTTTATAACTATTTACTGAAATATGGAAGTAATCAGGCTCATATTCAGCTAATGTGTTAAGTAAGTACATCGTATCCTCAAAATGGATTCCCCGTTCTTCAATTTCTTCTGGAGAGAAACGATAACCAATAATAAAATCCTGCACGCCATGCTCATTAACAACACTTTGAACCTTTTTCAATATTTCTACCGGAAAATACGTCCGTTTTTCACGACTACCGCCCCATTCATCTTGTCTTCGATTAGAGTGAGGTGAAAAGAATTGTTGTAATAAATAGGTATTAGCACCATGGATTTCCACGCCATCAAATCCCGCTTCAATCGCACGTCTTGTCGCTTCTCCAAAGTCTTCAATCATCTGTTTAATTTGAACACGGGTCATTTCACGGGGTGGCACAGCATCAGGTCTCAATGCTGCAATTGGACTCGCAGATATTGGCTGTTCGCCACCATTAAACTTAGGGTTAGCCATACGCCCGGCATGATAAAGTTGCAAAATAGCTTTAGATCCTTTCGATTGAATAGTCTGTGATAACCATTTAAGACCAGATATTTTCTCATCAGTATATATTCCTATCGCTCCTGGAAATCCACGTCCATGGTCTTCAACGAAACAGCTTTCTACAATAATTGCAGATGCACCACCAGCTCTAAATTGATAATAGTCAATCACTTCTGATGTAACACTTCCATCAAAATAAGCAGCCTGAATGGTCATTGGTGCCATTAATACTCTATTCTTTAATTCAGCACCACATTTTAATTTAAACGTATCAAATAATTCTTTACTCACAGCAAATCCTCCTATTATTTGTGAAATAATTCACATAAATAATTAAAAATAAAATACTCGTATAGAGTATGAATCCACAGTTTATAAATATATTTGCATTTTAGACGTCATCAGCATATCTTGGTTCCTTCTTATAATTAAGCCTTCGACACCTTCAATCTGGTTTAATACTTCAATATTTTGTCGTGCTTGACCAAAACTACAAATCGTTGTCCAAATTTCACCATCAATCGCATGATCAGATACAATCGTTACGCTAGCAATGTCATTGTCTACTGGATAGCCTGTTCTAGAATCTAATATATGATGATACAACTGATAATTTTCTATAAAATATCGTTCATAAATACCTGAGGTTACGACAGATTGATGATTAATATTTAATACTATAAGCGGATCATCATCTTTATGAAAAGGATTACGAACACCTACATGCCAACACTCTGACGTTTCAGGCTGTCTACCTATCTTTATTACGTTACCGCCTAAATCGATGATAGCTGCAGTAACACCTTGATTCATAAAGAATTGTTGCAATTGATCGGCAAAGTAACCTTTCACAATAGCCCCCAGATCAATCTTCATACCTGATTGCGTTAAATATACCTCATGAGTCTCTGGATATAGTACTAGATTACAAGGATTCGTTAAGGTAAATGTTTGTTGAATTTCTTTTTCTGTAGGTTTGCGTGCATTTTTAAAACCAATTTTCCATAATTTAACTAATGGTCCTATCAAAATATTCATCTTCGCCTTCGATGATAGCGTAACATCATAACTGTAGCGGATTATCTTAAATATCTCTGGAATTACCTTTACAGGTAACTTTCCGGCGTGTTGATTGATAGACATTAAATCTGATGCAGAATCATTAGCGCTAAATTGACGTTCCCATGTATAGATTTTCTGTTCGGCTTCTTTTAGTAATTCATCTGATTGATTACTTTCTATTGTTAAACGAATCACCGTCCCCATCTCTTTAATTATTAGCGTCTTCACACTCTGTTTCCCCCTTTCCCATTTATTTAGCAACGCTAATTCTCAAGGTAAAAATTAAAGCTAATTCGCACTGAATGAACGATAACTTCAACTTCCAAATTTACACTAACATAATTTCAATGAATTGGTTTATACACATATAAATGTTCACAATTAAATCAAATTTTATTATAAATTAATTATAAAATATATACAATATATATATTTAAACAATATATAAAATTTAACATATTTGATTAGCTTCACCTAACCTATTTCATCAGTCAAGACGGTCTGAATAACTATATCAATATTTTTATCAACATATTTATCGATATATTTAACTAGATAATAGTTTCGATAAACGTTTAATGGTTTCACAACCAATGTCTCATAATCTTCCTGTTGAATTGCAGATTTAGAGATAATCGTGAAACCATTGCCAGCTTGTGTCATTTGTTTAATCACTTTAATATTGTTGATTTCAATAAGATATGGATTGTAGTTTAATTGAGACAAACCTACTTCTTGATAGAACCGTGTTCCAGAACCTTTTTCTCTGACAAAACACACATCCATTTTAGGTTCTATGGACTTTTTATAAATACAGACCATTTCATCTTCTTTAATTTTCTGACATTCAACTGCATTATCCCGAATTTCCTTTTCTACAATACCTATATCGATAATATTATGTTTGATATCATTGATAACAGTGTCTGAATTATTAATACGTAAATGTATATGTAAATCAGGATATAATTGCGTAAGTTTCGTCAATTGATTTGATAGTAAATATTCTCCATAAGTATAACTACTTCCTAATGTAAGTGTGCCTGCAATAATTTGTGATCCTACCTTCAAGTTTTGCCATAATGCTTGTTCAATACTCTCACGTTGTAATGCATATTGAAGTAACTTTTCTCCTTCACTAGTTAAACTTAAATAAGGTGATTTAAATTCGAAAATCTTAACATCATACTTCGTTTCTAAACGCTTAATATCTCGACTCACTGAAGGTTGAGATGTGTAGAGATTTCCTGCTGCTTTCGTAAAACTTTCTGTCTTCACTACTTCAATTAAAACCTTGTATGGATCCATAGTCTTCATTCCTTTATTGCAATTCGCAGTCATATTTTTTTCGTTATAACCATTATACTTTATATTTATTTAATGTTATAACAACGCAATGCTAAAATTTTATACTGAGGTGTATATAAATATGAAATCGACCGCACAAATACGTTTCACTAAAGGACTACTTTTTACATGTATGATTGCAACAATTAGCTTGTTACTCGCCAAGCTTCCAATTTTAAGTACTTTTGGTGCATTATCAATTGCCATTATTTTAGCAATGATTTACCGTCAAATTTTTGGTTACCCAGAAGAGGCTCGTTCAGGAATTACATTCACTTCAAAGCGTTTACTAAAATTTGCGATTATTTTATATGGTTTAAAACTTAATATGAACGATGTTTTAGGTAAAGGTTGGAAACTATTATTAATTGATATTGGAGTTGCCATCTTTGCGATAAGTGTGACAATCATGTTCAATCAATTGATTAAAGGAGATACCGGTATTACCTTACTATTAGGTATTGGTACTGGGATATGTGGCGCTGCAGCAATTGGGGCAACAGCTCCAATTCTAAAATCTAAGGAAAAAGATACTGCGATAAGTGTCGGTATAATTGCAATAGTGGGAACAGGCTTCGCTCTTATTTATACAGCTATTGAAACAATCTTTAAACTTCCCGCTTCAACATATGGTGCCTGGACAGGTGTCAGTCTCCATGAAATTGCGCATGTCGTTTTAACTGCAGGCGTCGGCGGCTCAGAAGCGATGAAACTCGCTTTATTAGGAAAGTTAGGTCGTGTATTCCTACTTATTCCTCTAAGTATTATTCTGATGATGATGATTAACTATAAAAATGCTTCAAATACTAGTAAACAACGCATTGATGTGCCTTACTTTTTAATTGGTTTCATTATTATAGCATGTGCAAATACATTTATTCATATTCCTCATATGGTAATGTATGTATTAAATATTATAACGACGATATGTATACTAATGGCCATGGTAGCATTAGGCTTGAACGTTGCTATAAAAGATGTATTATCTCGAGCGTTCAAACCATTAATTGTTATTATATTCACACCTATATGTTTATCTACGATCACTTTCTTAATTATTTATGCATTTTATAGTTAAAGTACTATTAATTATGAACTACTCAAAGATTTTAAAATAACAAAGAAGGCAATTTCTATGTTTTAGAAACTGCCTTCTTTGTTTAGATAAAACAT
Organism: Staphylococcus saccharolyticus; assembly: GCF_900458815.1. Taxonomy (NCBI): domain Bacteria; kingdom Bacillati; phylum Bacillota; class Bacilli; order Caryophanales; family Staphylococcaceae; genus Staphylococcus; species Staphylococcus saccharolyticus. Next base: position 109,457 of record NZ_UHDZ01000001.1, on the reverse strand, counting down.
GCTGTAACAAGTACCCTTAGTAGCTATTCCTCTCATTCACATATCGCATTGCTTATTATTCGTTTTCAAGTGCCTTTTCGATTGCTTTGATATTTTCTTTCATGAATGATTGGTAAGTATTTTTATCTTGTTGCTTAGTATGTGAGCCCATATTATAGAACTTGATTATTTTCGCATTTGTCTCTTTTCTCACCGTATCTGCAATTTTATTAGAGACATTTTCTTCTGCTAAGATATTTTTCACTTTATCTTCTTTAATCTGTTTAACAATATTTGTTAAATCTTTTTGGCTGGGTTCTTCAGCATTCATATTTTCAATGCCTTCTTGTTTAAAGTTATAACGATCTGCTAAATAACCAATAGAATCATGTGAAATATATACCGTTTTACCTTCATTACCTTTCACTGCTTGTTTCATGTCTTTATCTAAGCCTTTTAACTCTTTCACTAATTTTTTGTAGCTATCTTCGTAGTAAGATTGATGTTTACTATCTTTTTTTACTAACTCATCTCTAATTGCTTTAGCAAATTTTTGGCTGACGACTGAATCTAACCAAATGTGTGGATCATATTTACCATGGTGATGATGTTCATGTTCTTCACCATATTCGTGCTCATGCTCATCTTCTTCACCTTTCAATAAATCTTTCTTATCTAAAGATGATTCTAATGATAATGTTTTGTCTTTATCATTGATTGCTTTAGCGATTTTCTTAGCCACAGGATCTAAGTTATCACCTGTATATAAGAATAAATCTGATTTGCCAATATCTACCATTTGTTTTTGACTCGGATCATATGTATGTGGATCGACACCATTTGGATAAACAGATTTAACATCAACATGTTTACCGCCAATTTGTTGCACAAATGATTTTAACGGATACACTGTCGTTTTAATTTCTAATTTACCCTTATGATTTGACGATTGATCACTATCACTTTTACCACAAGCTGCCAGTGATAAAGTTAAAATCGCTACAAATAATAAAATGAAACCTTTTTTATACATGTGTACATCTCCTAAATCGAAATTATTACGCTTTAATATTTGCATTAATTTTTATAATTGTCAACAGTTATATATAAACTCAAAAAGTCTGAAAAAAACAAAAGTTATCGATTATGAATCATTTATGCTCAATATAATTAAGATGCATAAAAGGAATGACTTGTAAAAAATACCTCGATAAACACCATCTTTTTAATTTTATATTTGAAAATGACATAAAATATAGGTATACTTTTAAATCGTAATAATTTCGATTTAAAGCGCTTAAAGTATAGAAAGGAAGTGTCACGTGATGCATCGTCGTGTCATTATTATTGGAGCTGGAGCAGCAGGCATTGGTATGGCTATTACATTAAAAGACTTTGACTTTGAAGATGTATTAATTATCGAAAAAGGTACTATTGGAGATTCATTCTCTCATTGGCCTAAGTCTACTCAAACAATTACACCTTCTTTACATCAAACGAATTTGGAATGCCTGATATGAATGCTATTGCCAAAGATACATCACCTGCATTTACGTTTAGTGAAGAACATTTATTTGGAGAGACGTATGCAGATTACTTAGCGCTAGTCGCACATTATTATGATTTAGACATAACAATAAATACAAATGTTTCACGTGTTACACATGAGAATGGTGTGTATAAAATAATCACCAACAATGATACTTATACGGCAGATTATATTCTTGTCGCGACTGGAGACTTTTCCTTTCCATATCAACCATTTAATTATGGTCATCATTATAGTGAAGTCGATGATTTTACTCAATTAAAAGGTAATGATTTGACAATTATAGGTGGCAATGAAAGTGCCTTTGATGCAGCGATTCATCTCAGTAAAGATGGCGCAAACGTTTCTATTTATACAACATCAACAGGATTAAATGAAGCATACGCAGATCCAAGTAAACACTTATCTCCTTTTACTCATCGACGTTTACATGATGCTGTACGTCAAGGTGCGCATATCGAAATGAATGTTGTCTATCGCGCGAAACAAATTTTGTTTCATGAAGGTGAGTATTATATTCATTTTGAAAATGGATATACCGCTACATCACTTTCAGAACCAATTATTGCTACAAGTTTTGATGTCACTCAAAATCCTTTAATACAACAATTATTTAAAATACGGCATCAAGGCGTACAACTAACTGAATTAGATGAGTCCACGCGTTATCCTAATATCTTTTTAATCGGTGCTACCGTATGTCATGATGAAGCTATTCTCTGCTATATTTATAAATTTAGAGCACGCTTTGCTGTATTAGCTAGCATTTTAAGAAGTCGGGAAGGCTTACCTGAGAAATCTGCTTTAATTGAGACTTATAAAAAGAGTAATATGTTCTTAGATGATTATAGTTGCTGTGAAGTCGATTGCACATGCTAAATATAACATTCAATATACACACCGGGCAGTGGTCTCCTATACCAAATGATACACATTACATCTCAATTGTCGGTTATAAGAAATTAACTACCAACCAACAATATTTGTTAAGAAATTATATCGTGAAGCATCATTTAGATATTTCTCTTAAGGAAGCTACACACCATCATCACCACTTCTCAGTTCAGAAATCATTGAAAAACTACAATTATTTATATCAGAAAGTAAAGCCTTGCGACCTCGATCCTTGGATATGTTCTATAGCTGGTTACTCATCATATTCATGTTCGCCCTACCTATTTATGTGTCCTATCATATTTCAGATTGGTTACAGCAACATTATGTTTCACGATGGATTGCGCTACTTTCACAATCTTATGTATTTCAAAATGGATGGTTACAACACATACTTTTTGATGACTATGGTGACATTTCTTTAGGAACTTACTCCTTTGTATGGGCATTACCCGTTGTCATTATGATTAGTTTATCCACCGCATTGATAGACTTAAGTCATCTTAAGCAATATATTGTATGGTCTATTGAACCAACGATGATGCATCTTGGTCTCAGAGGTTCTGATATTGTACCACTATTAAAGGGATTTGGTTGCAATGCAGCGGCAGTGTTTCAAGCAGGTCATCAATGTAAATTGTGCACGAAAGTTCAATGTGTGAGTTTGATTAGCTTTGGTACATCGTGTAGCTATCAAATCGGTGCCACATTATCTATATTCAATGCTACACATCGTTCATGGTTATTTCTACCTTATTTAATCATGGTGTTCATTGGTGGTTTAATTCATAACAAATTATGGGTAAAACGTGATTCTCTAATGAATGCACGACGGTCGTTAAGACAATCACAACAAATACAATGACCACCATTACATTTGTTGCTCAAGAAGATGTGGGGAAGTATACAAATGTTTACATTACAAGCCTTACCAATTTTTATAGGTATATGTCTCGTAGTAAGTATTTTATCTCTGACACTGATTTTAGAATTATTATCTAAAATATTTACACCCTTACTAGTTACTAGATATACCTACACAGCTATCTCCAGGCATTTTATTTTCAATCATACGTAAAGATGACATGTTGTTGTTTAACATGAATGGAAGCTTATTCATTCAAAGTTTAACCGTATGGTTACTTGTATTCTTGAGTTCAACATTTACAGTATGTTCAGTCATTATGACCATGATCATTCGTCAATTGGGATGGCTAGAAGGATTGAAATTAATCATTAGACAAATGGTCACGTCCACTTGTTGTATCATTTTACTAGGTACTATGACTTAGGTATCACATCTCTTTCACAGTTAGGAGTTATATTATGGAAATTATTATCATTGGTGGCTTCTTAGGGAGCGGAACCTTTAGCAGTTGTCGATGCTTGTTTGACACCTGTACTCGCTCCTATTACGACAATTAGAAGTATAATTGGCCTGATTGTTGCTCAAATGTATCAACATATTGACTCCTACCCACAAGATATACAAACGTTATTTTTTGAACAGTTAAGTCATTGTTCTACATTATTTATCAATAAAATGGATTTAACTAACGTGGAAGATACTGCTCGCCTATTAAGCAAACTTGAGAGAATAAATGGTGATGCAAATATTCAAGTGGGACAATATGGTGAATTATCTTTAAAATCTTTGCTTGAAGTGAAAAATATAGTAACGAAAAATAGAGGGACTTTACATGGCAGGATTGAACATCGTTTCATTGATATGCCAAAATTAGAAACGAAAGAATCATTTATTGATACATTAGACCAACTGCCTCAAAATGTATATCGTGTTAAAAGATTTGTCCATTTTACCAATGCTGAGCATATCTATTTAGTTCAGTATACACAAGGTGAAATCGAGTTATCACCTATTTACATGAACTCAGATGTTCCATTATATCTAATAGTCATTGGTAAAGATTTGACTCATATTGAGCTCAAACTTTAATTAGCTTGAAAACTCGATACAGATAAATTATATTGCAAATATTTAGTGAATTTTCAAAAAATAATTATAAGAACTTAATTCTTAAATACAGGTAATTAAAATATTAATAAATACTTAATATACATTTTATTAATATTATTAATTTTAAATAAAGAATTTTATATTCCATTGACAATTAAATTTTTTTATTGTTAAATTACCTTAGAAGTGCAATGTGATGCTCAATGTATCTATTATTGTATTTTCATACTTATTTTGTCTTGTGGCTAGGACACCCATTTTTATGAGTGTTCTAGCCTTTTTAGTGCATTTTCTGAATGGATAAAGTGGGATAATATCAAATCTATTTTTTTAATTCAAAATGTGTATCTTGGTTTGGAACGTCTTTAGTCAAAATATTATAACCTTTAATACTTATTTTAGATTTTAAATCAATGGCCGAATGAGATACTTCAGGGTTGTTGTACGTACCTTCTAATATGCCGTCGTTATTCTTTTTAATCATAAACATGCCTTTACCTTTGATTTCAACTTTATTTCCATCTATCTCAAACGTTTGAGGTTCATTGGCATAATTCACAATGCCCCATACATGATTCACGTTATCTTTAACAACATGGAATTGTTCGTCTTGTTTTATGATACTAATATCATCTTTTTTATTTTTAAATTCCGATTGAGCTATTCCTGGATACAAAACATACGCATATGTGTTGTTTGTATTTGAGTGGGGTTGCACAATTTCATAATACGTATTTTTATGTTCATCTTTACTTTGACTCTCATTAATATCTTTCCACATACCGGAACGTTCATTTTTGCTTATAGTCAATTTAGGTGCGTCTAAAAAACGATATCCAATATTATTTTGAGTATCCTTTGCTTCTAAAAAGATTGACGTTGTTGCTTTATTTTTAGCATTATCTAGTGGATGATTATTGTGAAATAGTGTGTACCCATTTGCTTTACGATTCTCAATAGTTGTATTGGCGTCATGGACTTTATCTTTATTCACAATACCACTACCCATAAAAACAATTTTGTCGTCTAATATAAACCATGATTTGTTTGCGGTTAATGTATGCTGTTGGTTTTCAAAGTCCATTCCAATACTAGCGAACTTATCGTTATACTTTGTTCCACCTACAAACGTTTTTTCACTTTTTTTATTTCCGGTTGGTTCATCATTTAATGTTGTTGTCCCTGCTAAATAATGCATATTAGATGTTGCCCAAAAGTCATCACGATAATGTTTAACGTCATTATTATATAAATAATACATGCCTGCACCCGTATGCCAACCTTTTAAATTTTCGTTATTAATCGACTCGTAACGAGCCACTTTATTAGATGTTAAGCTAAGTCCAAATGTATAGTTTAAATTTGAATTATGATAAACAACACGCTTCATTTCGTCATAAATTTTTAATTGTTGCGGTTTATTTTTAGTAGTAATCGAACTATCTTCTATTAATTTTTTCATATTATGTATATCTGCATAAGATTTCAAATGATCATTTGGATGATAGCTATCATCTGATAAAACTGACGTTTTAACATATTGCTTATATTTGTTTTTTAAGGTTTGATCATGCATAACATCACTCATTCTTAATAATGATTTCATAACCGTTGTGGCCGTTGAATGACTTGTTTCATTTTCACGACTAATTGCTCTACCTCTTACAAAATCCATGAATTCGCCTTTATGAATCAGTGGCATAAACGCTTCATCTATCCAATAATCTAACACCTGTAGCTGTTCATTGTTCACATCAAAAGGTGTCGCGTATACGATAGGTAACATTTGAGAAATGCCTTCTAATAAAACTACACCATATGCCCCTGTATAAGGAACATCTTGATGATCGATATATGAGCCATCTCGGAAGAAACCATTTCGTTCCTTACCTGTCGCATAATCTTGAACATAATCAAAGACTTTATTAAAAGAATCTACAGAAGATTTCATCATATTTTTATCTTCTTCAATTAAACTTTCAGTCAATTTCACTTTAGAAATATCTACAAGATTACTCCCTTTTGCTTTTTCAGGTTTACCTACAGAAGCTAAGACTTCATTACTTTTCGGTACGTATTTGTTAATAGGCGCAATATATTTTTTCTTTTCTTTAAATGTAAAGTCTTTGTCCATTAATATGAGAGTATCTGTTAAAGCCTCCGGTGAGCCTATTTCAAAATCCCACCATTTCAAAGTGGTCTTTTTATTAGAACCTGCTTCTTTTTGATTTGAAGTCAATCGTTTCATATTCTCTTCAGAATTCACACCATACACATGCGCATGCATCCACGCTATCGCATCCTTTACTTTCTTCTTGTTTTCTGTTGTATTTAAAGATGTTTGCGGATGATTCATAGCTTCTGCAATTCGCTCAATATTCTGATAGCTTTTTGTCATATGACTAGAATTATTTTGTATATCTTTAGCACCTTTCCATAAATAAGATCTTGAAGGACTTGTTTCCATTTCTGCCAATAATCTTTTAGCATCTTGTTCAATATAATCATATTGCTTTTTCATTGATTTATCATTGCCGTCATAATACTCATATCCATAATTCACAGACTTCCATAGTTGTTTGAGTTGTTGATAGTCAAGATTTTGAGTTGTTCTCACTTGATTTTCAGCTGCCTTGCTTAAATTAGCATTAATACAACTCATGTATACTGAGAAAAGAATAATGATACATAACTTTGTACATTTTCGTAATTTAATTAACATTGAGGCATCTCCTTAACATTGATGATTTATCTTTCTAAATTTAATATGATGAGGATCTTGTTCAATTAACTTGTTGAAATATCTTGCTGTACAATACACGTGTTAGGTCTAAATCTTTAATTAATTTAGACGTATCTGCCTTTGTTGCATGTGTTTAATCTGCTAAAATTGTTTGAGATTTACTCAATTGTTTCATCTAAATATAGATGAGCGCATAAGTAACGCTTTAATTATGCTATATACATAGTCAATATATATTTATACTAAGCGACAGAATAATAAAAATCATAACCTCCTTAATTGAATTGCTTATTTTTAAAGTTTGGTGCATTAAAACGTTTCATATATAACTTTGCAATAGCGCTAGCAAACGTCACTATAGACTAATTATACACTTTATATCGTAAAAATAGCTCTTTTAAAAATAATAATTGCTTAAACAAATTTTATTTTAAAAAAGATTTTCGGATTTTGATTAAATAAAAAGTTTTTTGAAACGATATAAGCGAATATAAATAAACTTTTGAAAATGTCATTAAACGTTATTGTTAAGATGAAAAGATATCAGTGAAAGTTCATAAATTCTTTAAAATGGTAATTAGTAATATTAAGATAACTTTAAAATATAAAACTACGGGAGTGTAAAATAAATTGGAAATTTTGAAGATCCATGAAAACCAAATTAAAGAGGCTTATCCACTGATGTCAAAGCTAAGAACACATTTATCTTTAGAAGACTATATTGAGTTAGTTACAGAAGCGATGGAAAAAGATAATTATGAAATGTATGGTTTATATATTGGAGATAATCTTGCATCTGTTATCGGCTTTCAATCAATGACAACTTTATATTATGAACGCTTTATTTGGATATGTGACCTTGTCACTGATGATAACTATCGCTCTCTCGGTTACGGTGAACATTTATTAACGCACATTGAATCACTCTCAAAAGAAAAAGGATATGAAGCTATCGCACTATCTTCTGGTCTTCAAAAAAACATGCACACCGTTTTTATGAAGATAAAATGTCATACAACAAAGTGAGCTATGTGTTTAAAAAAGAATTGTAGCTCTATGTATCAAAGATAAAATAATAAACGAGCCCCCGTATAGGAACTCGTTGTTATTATACAAGTCTAGCAATTTATTATTCGTAAATTATAAAATAAACTTACTAACTGCAATATTATTTAAATATTTCAATTGAAAACGGAACGGCATAGTCTTCTCCTTTATTAGTAATCACGATGCCAAGTATTGTATAAACTAGACCGGCGATACCAACGCTCCACCAAATTCCAGAAAGTTTACCTCAAGTGTGTTAGTTGATTTAGTCATTTTTCAATACGCCTAGTTCTTTGAGGTACACATTAATCTCTGCTTGAACTTTGACAATTTCTTTATCGATGTCTTTCAATTGCTGTTGGACTTCATCTAAATCAATGGGATCTTCCTCTTCGAATGTATCTACATATCTTGAAATATTAAGATTGAAATCATTGTCTCTGATTTCTTCTAATGTTGCGATATAACTGTATTTATCAATAGTTTCTCTTTTATTATATGTCTCTACAATTTTGCTGACATCTTCGTCTGTAAGATGGTTTTGATTTTTCCTTTTTCAAAAGATTGAGATGTGTCAATAAACACGATAGCATCACCTTTTTGACGGCATTTCTTAAATACTAAGATACACGTTGGAATGCTTGTACCGAAGAATAAATTGGCTGGCAAACCGATAACGTCATCTAAATAGTTCTTCTCTTGAATTAGATATTGACGGATGGTTCCTTCTGCAGCACCACGGAATAAAACACCATGTAGCAGGACAATAGCTATTGTACCTTCATCGTCTAAATGATAAATCATGTGTTGGATAAAAGCGAAGTCTACCTTGGATTTAGGCGCTAACTTACCGTAATCACTGAAGCGTTCATCCTTTAATAACTGTGGAGCCGCATTCCATTTCGCGCTATAAGGTGGATTCGCAACCACGGCGTCAAATGTTTGACCTTCAAATGCTGGCGCTTCAAGTGTGTCACCATTCTCAATTTGAAATGCTTTAAAGTTCACATCGTGCAGTAACATGTTCATTCTTGCCAAATTATACGTTGTACTATTTGTACTCTTGACCATAATAATTACGAACTTTTGCTTCACGACCAGCACGTAAAAGTAACGATCCTGAACCACACGTTGGGTCATAAACACTTCTTAAATCTTCTTTTCCTACCATTACAATTTTAGCGAGAATGGTTGAAACTTGTTGTGGTGTATAAAACTCTCCTGCCTTTTTACCAGCACTAACAGCAAATTATCCTATCAGATACTCGTAAGCATCGCCAAGCATATCAATTCCAAAAGTATGATTTTCAATTTTGTTTAAGATGGCTAAATAAATGTTCAGGCTCGATGACGAAACCAATACGTTGAATCAACTCTTTCTCAACAATAGGTCGATAGGCATCATGATTCATTGCTTCTTCATACGTCATATTGTCTTCGACTAATAATCGTTCAGATTGTGTCTCTATCTTTTCGCTTAAAAATCGATAAAAAATTAAACCTAAGATATAATTTTTAAATTCATTCGCATCCATGTTGCCTCTTAAATCGTTGGCAATGGACTATAGTTTCTTTTGTAATTCCGCTTATTGTTGTCGCTATTTCTCAGATGTCGTCACTGCGTATTACCTCCGTTAATTTCGTTTCAATACACAATTTAAATTGTTGTACACTTATTTTATTTATAATTTTATATTACAAAATAAAATAAGTTAAGTGGAAACATTCTCTTAACTTAAACAAAATTAGTATCCAATTAAAGTTTTTCAGTGATACAATGAAAATTAAACAGTTTAATCCTTAATTGTGAAATTAAGCATAACTATCTTTGCACATTTATATATCTATTCTCAAAATGATTTTCTAAACTATTCTTTATGTATAGCATAGTAGCCCACTACATGTATGAAGATAAACTTTATGATTAAGATAGCTACTAACCATCATATGAATGTGATTACATTATTTTTCTAATTTTAAATTGTTTCAAAATGATGTATAAATAACTGAATGATAGCGTGTATCAAATAAAAAAGAGGTTAAGTAAACCTTATAATGGTTACCTAACCCCTTTTAAAATGTTAAATCAATGAAAATATTATGTAACTTGTTATAGGTTTATAAACCTAAAGCATGTATAATATCTCCAATAATTCCACCAGCATTTGTTACGATGTGTATGATACTTTTAGCTAATTCAGCACCGTCTCCAGATTGAGCTGCTGTGATTGTGTTTACGATAGCATCACCTAATTTTGAAAGATGGTCCATCATTGTAATCACCTCCCCAATTAAAGTCATCTATTAAAATAGCACTGAATATTTTACAATACAACAAAGTTACTTAAATTGTAACATTATCATTTTTATTACATTATAAATTTTGTAACAAATTTAAATATTCATCATTTGTAACTTATATTGATTTACTAACTAATCTTAAGAAATAGAAATTTTAATGGCTTCAAGTATCATATATTTCGTTATTGATTCTTAGTAACTCTTACATACTCAATGACTGAAGAACTGAACTTAATTTTTCACACGTTTCTTCAAATTCTCTATCAGGTTTAGACTTCTCAACAATTCCTGCTCCTACTTGGGCATGTGTCTCATTCTCATTTTGGAAGATACTTCTTAATATTAATGCAACGTCAAACCCTATATCTTGATGAATTAAAAACACACCACCACTATATAAATCTCGTTCTTCATCCTCATATTTCTCTATAGCTTGAACACTTTCTTTTCTAGGAATGCCTGAAGCCGTAACAGCAGGATATAGAGATAACAATGCATTCCAATAATTATTGTTTTTTAGTATACCAGAGACTCTAGACCCCAAGTGTTGCACAGATCCTCTTTCATAAATATGCATAAATTCATCCACTTTTACAGTATCTTTTTGACAAACTTCTTTAAGTTCGTCAATGGCTAGTTTAACTGAAACAGCATGTTCTCCCACTTCTTTGATATCAGTCAATAATTCTTTTTTTAAATGCGCTTGATTTTTTCTCGTACCCGCCAAAGGGAATGTGAGTACCTTATTGTCGTTATCTACTTGTAAGATGGTCTCTGGAGAAAATCCAAATAATTTCATAGAGTTGATATCAAACAAATATGACCGAGCTGGATTATTTACTCTTAATCCTAAAAAATAACTACGAATCATATGAATTCTATCTGATATCACAATTCTTCTTGAAAGAATCACTTTAGAATACATGTTATTTTTGATATCTTCTACTGCTTTAATGACATTATTTTTATACATATCACATTTTTGATTGATTAAAGATTGCTCTGTATCATTGGGAAGTGGTGAATTCTTTAGTGTTACATCTTCATACACTTTATCTAATTCACTAAATGGATTACTCTCTAAGTATCGAATAACCATGTGATTATTATGAATTTTCACTTCTATTGATGGCACAAAAAAGTATAATAATTCTTTCTCTTGTTCAGATTGAAGTTCTAAATACAAATATTTAGCTAAATTGTAATTAACGTAACCAAAAAAATTGATATTTTGGTTGTCACATCTTTTGTGTATCGCTTGTAATGTCTTATTGATAGTAAAAACGTCTTCTTGGATTTTGAAATTGCCATCCTTACTTTCAATGGTCAATGCTGTGTTACTCACTTTAAAAGATAACGCTTGATCAATACCTATATATGTCGTACCATTCATTTCATACATCAAATAATCATTTTGTAATGTAGATTTAGAATAATTACATATATTGTATTTCAAAGATTCTAAATTATATGTTTTTAAATCATATGTTTTTTCTTGATAATGCAATTCAGATATAAAATAATATAAATCATCATTCAATGTACTCACCTCTCGGATTTTTTCTATTGTGACTGTGGCATTTTTCTTTAATTCGCTAATTAATTCTTTCACATTGATAGCTTCATATAGTGGTTTGAGTCCATGTGATTTAATGCGTGATTGTAAAATTAAGCTTACTGTACTGTATAGAGTTATAACCGTTAATGCATTCCAATCTATATTACTTTGAAACGTCAATTCTGTGTTATTATTAATTATCACTTTTATTAAAGTGTAGGTGCTTTTACTATTACCATAGTTTTTAAATGCTGTTGCAAGTCTTTCGATAGCTTTATTCGTTTAATTATTTTGATATAAAAATTTTGCTTCTGCCATTTGAGAAATGATAATTTGGTCACGAAACACATTAAAAAAATAAGCTTTTGGTACCTGTAGTTGTTGCACGCAATTGATAAAATGACAACTAATAAGCGGTACGCAATAAAACGCTTTCATAAAAGGCTGTAAATTTAATGTCTTGATCATATAATCTAACTTCGTTTTTGTTCCATTTTTCAAATACTTTTGACTATATGAATAGGGAGGCTCTGACGTTTTAATGATTTCTAGTAATGCTGACTTTGATAAATTACCTGTACCTGAAAAGAACATTTCTAACTTATCAACAGTATACAATTTTTTACAATATGCGATTAACACTTCAGTCAAACCAAGGTTGACACCAACAAATTGTATAACACTCAAACGTTGTTTTTTTAAATTATCATCTAATTGTTGAACTTCTTGTTCTAAGCCACATATTCCCGAAGTATCTAAATAATGAGCATGACATTCTAAACAGCTTTTAATGATTTTTTGATCAAAATAACCGGTACAGTTAACAATAATCTCACATCCACTCATAAAATTTTTTAATTTTTCTGAGTTATCCAAGTACAACTTTTCATATTTCACATGAGCTAGATTAAGTTTCTTAAAATAATCTGTTCGTGTACCAACTTTAATTTGAATATCGTTTAACTCACTTAATGCTTCTGTTAGTGCGTACCCTATAACACCATTACCACCTAATATACCAATCTGTTTATATTGCATTAAAGTCCCCAACCTTCTGTTTGGCTTTTAATTGTTATAAAGTCTTGGTAGGTTCCAGGTGCTTGTACTAATGAGTCATGATTACCTTTTTGAATAATTTTACCATCTTTGAGTACAATAATCTGATTGGCATTTTTAATTGTTCCTATCTTATGCGCAATCGTTATTACCGTTTTACCTTTACTTAATTCATCAATCGCACTTTGTATTAAGTGTTCATTTTCTGGATCAATACTTGCAGTTGCTTCGTCTAAAATAATAATCGGTGCATCTTTTAAAATTGCTCTAGCAATCGAAATTCTTTGCTTTTCCCCTCCAGATAAATTATTACCTTTCTCGTTTACCATTGTTTGATACCCATCAGGTAGTGCCATGATGAAGGTCGTGGCAACAAGCTTGCTTTGCTGCTTGAATGATTTCTTCTTTGGTTGCATCTGGCTTACCAAATAATATATTGTTCTCGATGGTATCATTAAATAAATACACCTTTTGAAATACAGCACTCATATGTGACATCAATGCATTTAGTGTCATCTCTCTAATATCGACACCACCTATTCGAATACTACCTTCTTTGATGTCATAAAATCTTAGAAGTAAATGACATAATGTTGATTTACCACTACCTGATGGTCCAATAATCGCCGTAGATGTTTGTGAATCAACTCTAAATGTCACATCATTTATGACTTGTTTATCACCATATGAAAAACATACATGATCGAATTCGATATCATCATTTTCAATGACGATATACTTACCTTTTTCATCTAACAATGAAGCGTTGTTAATTTCTTCAATATCATTCAATGTCATATCAATCATTTCAAGTACGTGAGCGGCGTTATTCACATTTTCTACACTGTCAAAAATAACAAAAGAAAAAATGGCAATCATAATCAACGTCGGCAAATCGATACTATGATTGATATATAAGAGACAAGATGCTAGTACAATTAAAATAGAAGCGATTTTCAAACTCAGTAAATGCAACAAATTAAACGGAATATATTGTAGCTCAATTTTAGAATTCACACGCTTACTTTCATCAACAGCTTGATTAAAACTTTTGAGACTTGTGTTTTCTTTTGAAAATGATTTAATGAATTGAATTCCTCGGATTATTTCTAATACTTTCTCTACAAGCTGATTTTGAACATGGTGATAATAAGGTGCATTTTGTTGACTCTTTTTCTCTAATAATCGAATGCTAAATAATGATAAAATAACGCCTATCATCGCTAAAATGGCTACTTGCCAAGACACAACTAAAAGTGATAGTATCAACACCATAATTAATATATATCCATTAATAACGATATCTATCATCTTCATTGCGTAATTTTCTAAAAATGTCAAATCAGTTGTCACAATTGTGGCTAACTCATTCGTTTGATGATCATCAAAATAACCTAGTCTAACATTTTTTAATTTATCTCCAATATTTAATCTCTCATGTGCACTCATTTCATAGGCAATGCTTTCTTGTAATTTATTTTTTAAATATGCCGTGATAAATCTTGCTAATACTAAGATAATCATCAAACCTATGACATCCAAAATTTCATACATGACAATTTGATGATATGATAAAATGCGGTTAAATACTTGTGCTGATAAAAAGATAGGGAATGCAATAAAAATAGAATTAATCAATGACATGACAAATCCTAATATCATTCTTCTTTTATACGGTGAGGCCCATTTTAAAATCTTCATTGTAATTTGAAACATATTGATTCTCCTCTACATAAGAATTTATTAAAATTTAAGAAGATACACCCCAATCTTTTGCTACCATATGCATGTTCCACATATGTTTGTAGTTACCGTCTAATTCCATTAATGTTTGATGAGTCCCTTTTTCAAGAATTTGATGTTGACCTAACACAATAATTTGATTTGCTTGTTTAATTGTTGATAAGCGATGTGCAATAACGATGAGTGTTTTATTTTGCGTCAAGGCTTTTAAAGCAGCTTGAATTTTTTGTTCATTATCTGGATCAACGTAAGCTGTAGCTTCGTCTAATATAATAATTGGTGCGTCTTTTAATATCATTCTCGCAATAGTTACACGTTGCTTTTCCCCTCCGGATAATTTATTACCGACTGCTCCGACAAACGTATCATACCCCTCAGGTAATTTTTCAATAAAACTATGACATTGTGCTAATTTAGCTGCATGAATGACTTCCGCATCTGTAGCTTGAGGATTCCCAAGTTTGATATTGTCTTTAAAAGAAAGATTTAATAAAAAGTTTTCTTGTCCTACAAATCCTACTAACTCATTCAGTTGCTTGGGTTCAATATCTTTGATATTTACACCACCGATATCAATTTCACCTGATGTCACATCCCAAAAACGAGAAATCAATTTGGCAATAGTTGACTTTCCACTACCTGATGCACCTACAATGGCTGTGAAAGTTTGTTCAGGTATCACAAAAGATAAATGTTCAAACACTAAATCTTTACAGTCATTCGTATATGAGAATCCAACATCTTTAAAGACAATTTCATTACTTTGATACACGTTCCAATGATTAGATACTTCCAATTCCTCTAAATTTAATACATGTTGAACTTCGACAATCGCACTTTGGATAGACTTCAATTGATTTACGTAATTTGTAAAATTCTTGATAGGTGCAACTACACCCAATGACAGTACTAAACACAAGAAAAGTTCAGCATCATTAAGTTGGTTGATAGAGATCAAGTACATCCCAATAGGAAGCACACCTAAAAATGTTGAAGGAAGAATACTTGCGCCTAGATTCATGTAAATCCATGTGTTTTTAAACCAATTTAAAGTGTGAGTTTTATATACATTAACTGCGTCTTTATATTTTCTGTACGAGCTTTGTGATTGGTTAAATGTTTTAATGATTTCTATTCCTTCTATGTATTCGACAATAGCACTATTCATGTAATTATTCGAAGCCATTTGTTTAGCATACGTTTCATTAAATCCAGTCATCAATTTTTTAAAAGCAAAAAATGAGATAGGTACTGTCACTAACATGGCACAAGCCATGAGCCAATCAATCATAACAATAAATACGAATATTGAAATGGATAACAATACATTACCTATCACTTCTGGAATCATATGTGCTAATGGCAATTCAATTGTTTCAACTTTATCTACATATATATTTTTCAATTCACCAATTTTCTTAGACTCAATAACACCTAAAGGTAAGCGCATTAATTTCTGTGCTAATTGCTTTCTGATATTGGATAAAATATCATATGCAGTAACATGTGATAACATCGTTGAGCCTCCATAACCAATAACTTGAATAAGATATGCGCACAATGCTATCAAGATATAAACCAACATTTGATTCATCGTGTGATGTCCCTCAACCACCATTAAAACAATTTTGTAGACTGACCAATAAGGCACCAAGCCAGAAAATACACTGATAACGGATAACAATACTGATACAATAATCTTGAATTTACTTTTTCTACTAAATTCAATTAATGATTTAATCCAATGTTCTTCGGTGTCCATAAGCAATTTACTCCTTTCATCTCGCTTATTTTATATGTTAAAATAGGGATTTAAATGTTCTAAACCTTGATTATCTAAGGCATAATGATTTACAATTCTTCCCTCAGAAAAATGTAAAACATATGTACAGAGTTCTAATATTAATGATTTATCATGTGTAATAATGAATATTTTTTTGCCTTTAGCATGTAAATCACTGATGAGCTTTGCTATTTCTTGCATGTGATATAAATCTAATCCTGAAGTAGGTTCATCAAAAACAATCATTTCTTTACCACTTAACAACGCAGTAGCAATAGCCATCCTTTGCTTTTCTACTCCAGAAAGAGCTAATGGATGTTCAAATTTTTTATCTAATAAATGTATATGATTTAACAAAGCATCACTCTGTGTTTCTGAAACTTGAATATTTTGTAATCTCAACTCTTGATCTAAGCATTCTGTAAAAAGTTGAGTATTTACATCTTGGAAGACCATATAACTCTGCCTTAACAACTGCTTGCGATGATATTTTTCGTTATCACACAACACCTGACCTTTGAAGCGTTTTAGCAGTCCGCTTAAACATTGGGCAAAAGTCGATTTGCCACTTCCATTATTTCCAATGATTGCCACCACTTCATTAGTAGGTATCTTGATTGATTCTATATCTAATTGTTCGTGTTTACTCATTTTGTTATAGGTAAATATAAAATGATTTAGTTCCATAACATCCTTTTTCAAAGTTACATGATGCTTTAATGTTTCGCTTTGACCATATCTAATTCCCATACGTTCGTATGTCTGACTGCTAAGTAATATAAAGTCTTTGACATCATAATCCGAATGAATTTTACCATTCGCCATATAGTAAACATGATTAGCAATATCGATGATCTAATCTAATCAATGTTCGATAAGAACAATCGTTTTCCCTTTTTGCTTTAAATAGCTAATCATTTCTCTCAATTTTTTGATACTATACATATCTAAATTAGATGAAGGTTCGTCTGACACAACAATATCTGGATTTGTAATTAGCACCGTTGCACACGCAATGATTTGTTTCTCTCCACCAGATAACTCAAAAATATTACGATTTAACAAATGTTCAATCTCAAATTCTGTCATTATCGTTTTAATTTTATCGACAATGATTGTACTGTCTATGCCTTGATTTTCTAAATTGAATGCCAACTCACTTGTCGTGTCGACGTTATAAAATTGTGTTTTAGGATTTTGAAACACGCTACCAACGATTTGGGATAATTGAAACATATTAATATCTGAAATATTGCGACCATCTAGGTAAACTTGTCCTGAAATATTACCATTTTGTACTTTAAGTATTAATCCATTGATTAATTTACTAATTGTTGACTTGCCACTCCCAGATTTACCACAAAATACTGCTAGTTCTCCTGGATGAATATGAAATGTTATATCTTTAATCGCTGGCTGTTCTGATGAAACATAGTTGAATGTTACATTTTGAAATTTAATCATTAAACAACTTCTCCTTGAAATAAACCATCCACAATACCAGCAACACTAAACATAACAGCTTATTGAGTAGTTTAAATTTGACAGTACAAACATTTGTTCTTGCATGGGGAGAATCTATTCCTCTTGTCATCGCTATAAAAGATAAATCATTGCCAATCTTAACTACTGAAATAATAAGTGGTATTAAACGATATTCAATAACTTTTAAGAAATGATGAGTAAATGTTATTCCTCGCATTTTCATAGCATCATTAATATGTTTGTGTTCTTCTCCAATAGTTGGAAAGAATCTAAAAATGACTGTTATTGGAATAATTATGCTACGTGGAAATTTCATTTTCTCCATTACAGCTATAAATTCATTTACTTTCGTAGAACACAAGGTATAGTATCCAACAATGAATCCTGGCAACATATTCATAAATATTCCAATCAAACCTAGAAGGATGAATTTCAGCATACCGTGAGATTGTGGTATTACCCATTCTTGTATTAAAAATAATGCAATAAAAATTCCTACACATTTTAAAAACTGACTTTTTCTATTAATACTCAACAAAAGAATAAGTGAAAATAACGTTAACAAGAGTCTTATAATATTCTGTGAACTACCATTTGATATTAGAATTGTACTGATTGTGATAGTTAGTAAAATCTTTGTTCTAGGATCTAATTTTGCAAGTATATTTCTACGATCAACTAATCCATTGATAGTGGGCTTCACACAAGTCCCGCCTTTTTAAAGTGTTTATTAAACATTTTCTTACCTAAATAAGCACCTATAAGACCACCTATAATAGTTAAAATAAACATTACTGGTAACATCCAAAGTGGTGTAATGGATCTCAAAACATTGACATAGTCTTGTCCATACGACTTTCTAATTTCTTTAAAGCATTGATCTCTAGCAATATACATACGCATTGCAAATCCCATCATCCATAGTGAGAAGCATGCATACCCCCCATGAGATATGTTTCCATTTTTTATAATGACCTGCTTTCATCATAAAATCTGCGAGCAAACCAAAAATAAAGCCAGCTGGAATCATAATCAGACCACTCCCCATTACTGTAAAAGCAAGTCCTAGGATTGTCCCTGTTAATGTCACCATGCCAAATTTATCTATTTTCATAACATATAAGATAAAAGGAATGCCACAAATAATTGGACAAATGAGACCTAGAATTAAAAATGGAATATATCCAATCATAAATGTTACAAAAAATATAACTAAATAAATGGCTGTGAAAATACCTACTGTAATTAAATTTCTAATTGTTTATTTTTGCATATATAAATCTCCTTTATTTTCTTAGTAAACGTGCAACATATGTTGCATTTTCAACATCTTCTACACAATCATAGTGATTTCCAGGTATATATCTTTCTTCAAAATTACCGATACAACATTGTTTCCAAAAATCATGACTATCTTGAATTGGAAGTAAATCAAATCCTGCTTGGTTTTCTGCTTTGAGATATGTTACATCTCCAATATAAGTCGTCGGTACCATGTGTGCGCCTTCCCAACTAGCCATTTGTGTTTTATAGGTAGATATTAAAAATTCTTTGTTCATTTCATCCTGTTGTCCTTGTTGAGTTCCGATGACTTTAGCATATTTTTCAAATCGTTCCTCAAACGTCAATGTTTTGAAAAAGTATTCTAATTCCATTCTCATAGAATCATTACATCCATACTGTTTACTAATAAACTTGAGTAAGTCATAATCTGCATGTGTACTTTTATCAATGTACATTGCTTTAATACTTTGATTTAACTTACTGTAATCAATATTGGGTAGTACATCTTTAATTGTTATAAAATAATTTTGTATAAAAGACATTTCAGAAACCATATAGTCTATTTTCGATATAGGTGATGGAGACGTATCAATTAATGTAACATGCTCAACATTAATGTCATCACTGAGCATAAGTATGCTCGCTACTTCTAACGCAATAAGTCCACCAGAGAGCAGTATCCCACTAAATGCACATCTTCGTATCCTGAATCTACAATCAATTCAGCATATGATTCACTGATTATTTTAACTAACTGACTTCTTTCTATGCGACAGTACTGTTGTTGGTTCAAAATTGTAACGCCTGCGATAGCATCATGGTCAGTGTGTTTGAGTTCTTCAAGCACGTATCTTAGGCAATTCATTGTCCCTAGACCTGCATGAAAAAATACTTTAAGCACTTGTCCTTCTTCTTTAAATAATGTTAACTCCCCAACGGAACGGTCTTTTTCGAGGTCATGTGCATGTTCTGATAATAAGGTATTATTAAGCTCTTCTAAAATTCTACTTATTGTAGGTTCCGCTAATAAAACTCTTAACAAATTATCAAAATTCAAATGAGTTAGCTGATGTTCTTTACAAATATTGATAATGGTTGTCGAAAGCCTTGCTAATATTAACGAATCTGCACCATGTCTATAGAAATTATCATCATCATTTAATATATCTACTTGCATCATTTTCTTACATTGTTCAACAATATTTTGCACCAATGTCTCTGGCAAAATATTGTAGTCAATCTTCACTTTCTTAAGATGCAACTCATCCGAATTGTTGTTACTATTCTGAATTATTTCATTAAATTGTTGTGAGCTACGTTCAACAAAATACCAAGGCTTCAATGTTTGCATGAATTTATTATTTTCAGCAATATCTAATAAACATTGTTGATAATCATTTGTAAAAGCATCTATAAATGCTTCGTTAAACACACCTATCCTTGTATCAATATTGACATGTAATTCACCATTTAATTCCATGATTTGACAATCCATAAACACTTGTGGAGACTGACTGATACCTGTATGTCCAAGTTTCATATAGTCATAATTCATACCAGTCATTCCTAATGAACTTGTAAAGACAATTGGGAAGATACAATTAGGATTAGATTTCCTTAATTCTCTTATTACTTGTACACCTAAAAAGTCACTATGTTGAAGATCTCTAAACAAATCATCTTGTAACGTTTTAGCATTATTTAAAAATGATGCGTCCTCATCTATATTTACCGACAATAAATTAGTTGATGTGAAATCTCCAATAACATAGTCTATGTTTTCATTTTTAGCCTTTCTATTCATGGTAGTTAAGTTCACTACAAATTTTCTCTGTTGCGCCCATTTATTTATGACACATGCAAAAGCTGTCAAAGCTATCGTGTTATAAGTTAAACCATGAATGTGTGAAACTTCTTTGATACTGTCCCAAGTTGCCTTCTGAAGTGAAAATGTTTTTCTTGAAAATTCATTTTTAACTTCTTTCATTTTTATTGGTAATTGAGGGTAATTGCCCAGACTCTCCATTTTATTCATCCAATAGGATTGATCGTACAAATATTTAGACCTTGCTTTTTTCAATTCATTGTTTTTATAAATCTCTTTTAGACTTTGACTTTGCTGTAATTCGACGTTGCTATCATCGTTAAAATACTCTATTTCAAATTCTTTCAATAAAATCCAGATGCTTGTCCAATCAAGGATTAAAAAGTCAAAAGACAAATGTAAGAGCGATTGATCATTTAATTGGCTTACTTCTATATCAAATAATGGTCATATAGATGGATTATAAGATTTATTCATTAATTTATAGCGTGTGTCATTGCACTGATGTTCACCCTCATTAAATAACACTTGGTAATTTCTATTTTCATCTAATATGTGTTGAGTTTCCCATGAATCAATGACTGTTCTTAGTGCTTCGTGCTTTGCTATTAATTTGTTCCACACCTGATTAACTTTATATTCTTCTAATTGCGGAAAATAAACTTCAAAATACACATGACTAGAGACTTCTCCAAAATCACTTTTCTTACCTATCATATATGCACTTTGAATATCTTTTAGTGGAAACTGAGTGGCATTATTAAATAATTCATACTTACTATTTGATTTTAGAAGCATCATAATATTTCTCTTGTTCTCTTTTAGGAACATTAAATCTTCGCTTAGTAACTGGTTGTTTATACTTTTATAATGCAACTGATTATCTTCAATCCATACATTTACACCACTACGATATAGAGCAATTAATTTATCTTCTATTTTCAAGCTATTCACTTCTTTTCTATAGTCATTTGGTTAGTTAACTGATAAAGCTCTCCGTTTTTATTTTTTAAAATGACTTGGTCAACTTTCGAAACACTTCCTACAACGAGTTGTATGCATGAATCATTTGATAATATTTTCTTTAACTTAGTATATTCTGGCCCTTTACATATAAAGTTCACTTTTTCTACTTTCACTAAGTTGTTCTTATGTAAAATACACTTAGGTCTTTGAACTACACTATAATCTGATACTACAAATGGTAAAGATACCGGTAGTATTGGTAGGTAACTAAAATAAATTTTCTCATCATTTAAATTCTTTCTACTCCAAGTAATGACTTTACTTGAATGAATACCGAAATTACGTAGTATCTCTTGATTTTGAGTAAATCTATTGATGGATTTTAAATGTTCAATAATAGGTTCGATTGCAAAGTCTACAAAACCTTCTTTTTTACCACACCATTTTTTCCATCGTTCTTTCATTGCTTTGCCATATAACCATCTAAATATATAAGCAAAAGGTATTAAAACATTATTCATCTCTATAAGTTCGATATAAGGACCTGTTTCAAACCAAATAAATGCATTTTTGGAGTTGGCACTGGCTTTTTCTACGTTAAAACCAAGTTTATTTAATTGTATTGATAGCATTCGTTAGACTTTTAACTTTGTAATGCAAGTGACCAATTTTATACACACTTACCTCTTTTCTAATATAAAAAGCGCTTGTTTAAATTGAGCTAATTCATCAATTTGAAAAGGGTCTTTACGCAACAACTTAAAGCCAGTTTCTTCAAAAATGTTGTACCAATCTTCTAAATTCAAAAAGGTCATACTTTTAAGTTTTCTCACATCTTTAGGTTCTTTCATCATAAAAGCCTGAGTCATAAGAATGACTGAAGATTCACCGTATGCTTCACCAATCAATAATTTTCCTTTTTCAGTTAATTTTTGATGCAATTGGTTAAGTAAACATTTAATATCTTGGGAATTATTCATCACACCCACTGCGATAATAACATCAAATTTTTTATTACTTATAAGCGATTTCTCATATGTATGATCTATGTCCACAATACTGTACTTCATAAAAGGGTATTGCTGAAATCTTTCTTTTGCCGATACAATGAAATAATGTGAAATATCCGTAAAAATATATTCTCCCTTATATGATTTTCCTAACCTATCTACTATCTTTAAAGTAGTAGCACCTGTACCGGCTCCTAACTCTAAAATTGATAATGATTCATTTTCGGTAAGATGATTGATGTATTTTTCAATTTGCTCATTGATAAATCGTGCAATAGCAGTATTTTGATACAAATCATCTGCTATTGTATTATTCCCATGCTCAAATAATAATAAATTAGCCG
The DNA here is from genome assembly GCF_900458815.1 of Staphylococcus saccharolyticus. Lineage (NCBI taxonomy): Bacteria > Bacillati > Bacillota > Bacilli > Caryophanales > Staphylococcaceae > Staphylococcus > Staphylococcus saccharolyticus. The sequence goes on along the minus strand of NZ_UHDZ01000001.1, from coordinate 85,912 downwards.
AAGTTTTTCCTGTTAATATCCCAGCTATATGCTCAAAATGTGATTTAAAATATTTAATTACAGATGTTGGCATTACCTTTGGATTCCAATTTAATTCAAGTGTTTGCCATACTTTAAGGATTGCAGACTCTGATATCAACTGCGTTTCAAATAGATAATTTCCTGCATTTGTCTTAATAATGTAATTCTTATTAACTAAATAACTAAGCCATCGTTTAATAATATTGTGGTACTTTTTTTAACGTTTAAATGCTCAATGACTTCTTCGTACTTATACACTTGATGTTATCTATCTAGATGGCGACACAATACATAAAGCATTGATTGTGCACAGACATTTTCCAACCTCGTCATACAATCAATCGTATTTTCATTTTTCGAGTGATGTTGTACTAAATGTTTCACATCGAATACCTTATAACAATCAATAGCAACCAGTAATGGATATCCGAATGATTGCATTATTTTCTTCCATATCAGTGCAGTGTTAATCTGACTTTGCGCTATTGTATTGAAATGATGCAAATCAGACTGATTAATTTCCAAATATATATTTATTTCCTCGGCAATAATACGTGGCCACAATTCCGTAAAGATAGATTGTTGTGTGAATTCAGGCTCATCGTATGTAGAGAGTATATATTGATATGTCATACCAGTCGGTGGTTTGTCATAAAGACTTGATGGAATGTTATATCGATCTGGAAAATAAATAAACGGCCTCCAATAAGCAAACCCATGAGGGTCTACTAGATTTAACTCTCCACCTTCAAAGCCTATTTTTATACTAAAAAGTATCTTCATAAATCGCTCTTTTTCTTGTTCAACAACTATATTATGGGCATTTAAATTGAGTTGAATACCTTTGATTATTGCTGTAGCAAACTGATAAGGTCCTGCATTTTGTTCTAACATAGTAAAATGAGCATTTACAGATTCCGGAAGTAGCTTGGATAATATTTGTGCTACTGGAAATGACAATTGTGTAGCAAAGTCTATATTGATATATTTTACTTTTTGTTCTTTTTTTATCATTCTATAGTTTTCAATTAAATTTTTAACACTTGGTAGATGACTATAAAGGTTACATATAGCAAAGTACCTTTGCTCTTTATTATCTAGTGAAAATAAAAATGCATATTCTTTTTCAGAGATTGGTTGTTCAAAGATGACATCGATGCCTTTTTCCAACATTCGTTCAGCTATTAGATTTCCTTGGCCACCTTGAACTTCTGATTTAATAGCAACACAAGCAAAGTCTATATTCTCTGGTAACTCCTCTACCGATTTATATAAGTTAACGTTATAGTAATTTGCACATGCTATTGATCTTTCACTTCCATTAGCTAATATCCCAATAATATTAACATTGGGTATACACTTTAATGCTTCTAAATAAAACTGACCAAATCTACTTCCACAAACAATACAATTTTTCATCTTCACACAACTCCTTCGCTACCGTTTGTGATTTTAATTTCTTCAATTTTACTTACAAGTTCACTCAAGGTAGGGTTAGTGAAAATATATGCAAGTTCAATTTCAACTCCAAACCTTTCTCTGATTTGATTGCTTAATGTTATAGCTTTAAATGAGTCTCCACCTGCTTCAAAAAATTTACTAGAATGACTTGGTACAGTTCCACTGAAAATATCAGCAAATATGCTATTTATCTCATGAATAGTTACTTCATATTTATTAATTTCTTCCGCTTCATCAATACTTTTAACTGCTTCAAAATACAAATCTCTTTTATTATCATTTATATCTATTTCTTTGTATAAATATGATTGATCTATGGAAGTATGACATAATATTTCTACAAAGAACTCAAACATCATATCTAAATTGTGTGTTCCAAGTTGACTATCAACACTATCCCAATAAATATCTCATCCATTATCTCGTTCTATGACTTGATTATCTAACCAGACTTGCGGGGTTTGACTAATATTGTAAGTAATCTCACCAAATTGTTTACGACTGTTTAAAGCATGTATTCCTAATCCGCTAGTAAAGACAAAAGGCATTAAAACGTAGTCATCAAATTCACAATAATGTCTTAAGTCCCTTTGGAATTCTACACCTGAATATTTATTGTGCTCTAAATTTTTTACAAGCTGAGTTTGGATACGTTTTAAGCGTTCACTCAATTTCTGTTCTCCACCATGATCCACTTCTAATAATGTTAATGTTGTAAAATCTCCTATTACTTTATTAATATCTGGACTTACAGGTATTCTATTAAACTGTGTTATATTTAATGAAAAGTTATCATTAGTGCTGACTTGCCTAATAGCTTCAGCGTATACACCTATGAGTAACGTGGTAGGCGTAATGTTAAGAGATTGTGCTCTATCTTTCAGTTGATTCCACATATGTTCATCTATATGATGAGACCTTCTTGTAAAAATATTTGAATGTTGCGACGTCGATTGAGCCATCGGTATATTAGGTGCCTTTAAGAACCTTGAGATTCTTCCAAACCAATAAGCTTGATCCTCTTCATAGCATTTGAGTTTTTTAATTTTGTTTAAATATAAAACATAGTCTCTAAAGCTTAAATGAGTGAGTTGATTGTCAATTTTATAATCAAAGTAAATTTGACTCCACTGTTCGAGTAAAGTAAACATACTCCAACCGTCAAATATCAAGTTGTCAAAACTTACATGAATTCTCATCAATTTATTATGCAATAAAGAAACATTGATATTAAACATCGGCCATTGATAGATATCAAGAACTTGATGTGAAAGTCTGTCTCTTAGCTTCAATAGATTCGTTTTGCATTCATGAATCAATTTATTCCAAGCACTTTCCAATTTTTTAGTGTTTAAGTCATAAGCATCTATCTCAAAGTAGCAATGCGTAGAAACATTATTCTCGTTTAATTCTTTTTTTCTACCGATAAAATATGAATATTGAACATCGGTTAAGTTAAAAGGAATATTTTGATTTGCACATCTTGTTTAAATTCAGTAATGTCACTAGACATAGACAATTGGCTTTCTGCTGTACCTTTCTTTGCTTGCGATTTTATCGTTATATTTTCCATCGCATCTTTGATTGTAAAATTTATATTGAATGTATTCTCAATCTTCGTAGCAATATATGTTGCTAATAAGGAATCGCCACCTTTTTTATAGAAATTTGTATTAATATCAGTGATTTTTTCATTAAATTCTGATTCCCAAATTTTTAATATCATTTCTTCAGTGTTATTTAAATAATGATTTTCGTATGATTTAGATTTTAAATGTACTGGTTCTATTAATTCTCTCAATTGATTATTATCAATTTTTCCATTTTGATTTAACGGAAATTGATGCAACATTATAAAATGAGATGGAATCATGTAATCGGGTAATAATTGTACTAATTTTTGTTGTATTATAGTCTTATTTGTTGAAGTACGTGATATGTGAAATATATTTGAGTAAACCATTTGAATCCCTAGTTGCTGAATGTTATTGCATTCAAATTCATGTGCTATAAATAAATCTATCCACTGATTCAATGTTTTTTTATGTTGATTATCACCAATATATGCATTAAGGATGTCTACCGTAAGTTCCTCAATAAATAAACTTATGTTAGGCTCTACAATTATGAATTGTCCACCTTCCTTAAGCTTAGGTTTTAATTGTGCTATCGTTTGATTTACATCATAGCTTCTATGTAATGCATTAATTAAGATAATGACATCATACTGCATAGACTTTATTTGATTATACGTCGTTTTGAAATGGAAACCTTTATCCTTATCTTTATATATAGCTTTAGAAATATATGATGTATCAAGGTAGTCATAATGGCTCGCACGGTTTGCCACACTCTGGTATATAGCTTCACTTACTTCTAGATTTCTAGTTTCAAACTCTAAAATATTCAAGTTATCTTTTTTAAAATTTCTTAACTTTTCGGTTATAGATTGTATTATTTTATTATGCCAAGGCATTAATGTAGCTAAGTACGTAGGAGATAAATGATTATCTCTACTATAAAATAATTCTATTGGATTTAGCTCATCGGCAATTAATTTAGGGATAAATGACTCCAAGTTTTCGATATAACTCATTAGCGGATCAGCTTTATCTAATTTGGTAGATAGATTATAATCGAAGAATATACATTTAAACATGTTATCTTTTTGAATCACATATTTTTCTTTGACTAATCTATCTAGCCATTTTGTCACAACCGTTTCATATTTCTTATTGACCTTTAAGCGATTTAATATATCTTTAAGTGATGTGAAATATCCTTCACTAAGGGCATTTGCTTTCTTGAAAATTTTCAACAACACTTCATATAACGTTTTATCCATCTTCGATAAGTATGATGTAGTATTGTCAGAAAGTTCTATCTATTGTTTGTTCACTTTGTTCTTCTTCGGAATAATAAATGCAGATAATCTTCCATTAACTTCGATTACTTTAACTTTATCAACACCATCAACCTCTGTTATTGTAGCTTCAATTTCTCCAGTTTCAATTCTATGACCTTTGATTTTAACTTGTTGATCTTTTCTTCCTAAAAATTCAATCGTACCATCATTCCAAATTCGACCATTATCTCCAGTTTTATACCATCGGATACAATTTTGATCTATATAAAATTTGTCGTTAGTTAATGTTGTATCACCGATATATCCTTTAGCTACCCCGTAACCTCCAATATGTAGTTCACCAATCACATTTTCAGGGCATGTGCGTCCAAATTTATCTACGATTTTATACAATTGTCCTTTTAAAGCAATACCATAAGGTATAGAAATCCAATCATCAGGTAAATCACGAGGAACTTCTATAAAATTAGACCAAATGGATGCTTCTGTAGCGCCACCCATTGCGATAACTATACTTTGTCTACGAGAAATACTATAAAAACGTTTAGGCAATTGAAGGTCTATCCAATCTCCTGATAAAAATACTTTTTCTAATGGAAGCATTTCTTGTTTTCCTTCCGCATACGTTACCAACATATCAAAAAGGATAGGAACTGAATCCCAAAGTGTAACTTGATACTGTTTAATAATATTTAACCATTGATGTGGATCTTTATAATTGTTATTACTTGTTAAAACGACTGTCCCTCCACTACTTAGAATTCCGAACATATCGTATACAGACAAATCAAACTCTATGGACGATACCATCATCAAGCAATCTCCTGAAGTAATTCCGTACTTTTCATTAATATCTAATATCGTATTCATCGCATTATTATGTGATATTTCTACGCCTTTAGGTATTCCTGTTGAACCGGATGTCATAATTACATATGCTGAATCGTCAGCAGATATATCAACGATTTCATTTAATGTCTCTTTAATTATAGTGTCTATATCAATGATTGTTTGATAATTTTGATCAAAATTATATTTATTTACGTACTGATGATAAGTGATTAATACATCAATACCGACTTGATTATATATTTTTCTCTTTCTTGCATTAGGTTGGTCGATACCAATTGGCACATAGACTGCTCCAGCAAGTAAAATACCTAGTATTGATACCACTTGATGTAAACCTCTTGGTAAAATAATACCTATGTAATCTCCCTTTTTCACACCGTTATCTTTTAATGTTTGGGCCAACGCCATTGATTTTTGGAATAGTTCCTTATAACTGACTTCATTATTTGAACCGCTATCAATCAAGGCTACTTTTTCTGGGTGATTTTTAACATTTTTTAAAAACCCATCATATAATTTTTTATTTGGCAGTGTTGATTGAATTTCAAATTGCCCTTCAGGTTGAAGAAATACATTACTAATGTTGTCCCAACTCGCACTTTCTCGAAGCGATTCTAGTAAGAAACAATAGTCATCTAACATTTTTGTTATGATATCATCATTAAATAATGCATCAACTTTATCCCAACATATTAATAATTCATCTTGTTTAATATAAGATTGAAAATCTAACCATACACCTGGCGTCTGAGATATCATATATGTCATATTTCCTAATGTGTTTATTGTTTCATCATCTTCTAGCTCATAATCAATATTACAAGCAAATACTACTGGCGCTACATTCAATTGAGTGCCATGCTGTTTTGAAATATCTCTTTGTACGTTAACACCACTGTAATCAGAATGAGCAACATTTTGTATAAAAGTTTGTTTAACTCTTTCTAACGTCTCAACAAACTTTTCGTTTGGTTTAGGTATATGTTCCACTAATAATAAGTTAGTAAAATCTGCGATAATATTATTACTTGCTTATTAATGTGCTTTCTATTAAACAATGGAACATTTACATAAAAGTTCTCTTGATTACTCCATTTTTCTAAAATTATCATGTAACAAGTCAATAATACAATAGAAGGTGTAGTATGATGCGCCTCTGCTTGTACTTTAATATCCTCCCATCTTTCTTTATTCAATTTTCTTGTATGTCGTTTCACCTTTATCCTATGCACATCTCTAGGATTTTTCAAGATAGGCAGTTGAATAGGTTTGATATTCAAATTTTTTATTTTATTGTTCCAAAACGCTTTACTTTCTCTAATACTACGGTTATCTATTTCTAAATTTTCTATGTATTCTTCGAATGTGATATCCTCAACATTATCTGGATCTTTACCATTATATAGTCTGGAAATTTCTTTAATGATTATGCTTATACTTAAAATGTCTGCCACAAGCAAATCAATATCAAATGTGAGTCGCATTTTATTATCTGGTAATAAGAAGACAGTTAATCCAGCAACATCACCTTCAAATACATTCCTTTTTTTATGCGATATGGTGTCTCTATACTTTTTCAATTCTAATTGAATTTTTTCTGAATTAAACTTTTCCAAATTAATTACTTCTATATCTTTAGCAGTTGGTTCTTGCAAAAAGTATTGCTGCCCTTCTTTTGTAAGTATAGCTCTAAGCATAGGGTTCCTCATCTGAACTTTATACCAAGCTTGGTTCAGCTTATCTACATCCAATTGATGACCTGTAAACTCAAAATAAGCATGACAACCTACACCACCTAGTTCTTGATCGTCTTCACGCCCAATTAAATATACGCTTTGAACATCTGTAAGTTGGAATGGTTCATTGTTAATAACCGTTTTATCTCTATGCTTTACTTTTTTCATGCCGAACAGTCGCTGATTCTATCAACTTTATCCAGCAACTCAATGTAGGTTTCTCAATCAATTGGGAAAATTTAATCACTAAACCTTCTCTTCTAAACATACTTGCCAATTCCATGATTTCAATAGATTGAACACCTAAACCCACAAGATTTTGATTATAATCTATATTTGAGTCATTTGCTTTTTCATAAATCCAGTCCATCATTTGAGCTTTCATTTTATCTTTTAGTGTATCTTGTCCCATTTTATAACCTTCTTTTCTTACTTAATGAGCGCTTTCAATTTTTTTACATCAATTTTGCCTAACGATGTTAACGGCCAATCATTTACCTTTTTCAGACAGTCAGGTAATTTGAAATCAGCTATGCCTTGTTGTTTTAAATACTTTCTTAATTCATGAATGCTTACATTCGCATTTTTATCCACACAAACACAGATCTTTTCTCCTACCCTATCATCTTTAAGACCAATAACTTTTACATCTTTAATTTGCTTATGTGTAAGCAGTATTGTTTCTAACTCATTCGGTAAAATTTTCTCACCTGACTTATTAATCATTTCTTTAATGCGACCAACAACTCTATAGCAACCATTATGCTGTTTACATACTTTGTCACCGGTCTTAAAGTACAAATCTTTATCAACACAATACATATGTGGTGCATTGAAATAGTTATAAATTGTATATGGACCTCTTACTAATAGTTCACCACAATTTCCTTCATCCACTTCTTCATCTTGCTCATCTACAATTTTTATCTCATCATACTCTGAGATAGGTGTGCCCTGCGTTTCATAAATAATGTCTTTATAATCAGTAGGAGATGTCATACTAATTAGTCCTTCTGCTATGCCGTACACTTGTTGTAATACACAATCTAATTGTTCTTCAATTTGCGTGCTAGTATAAGTATCTAAAGGTGCTCCTCCAACCTGAACTAATTTAAGAGAACTGATATCATATACAGAATACTGTTTATGAAAATCGATACACAACTTTGCTATAGATGGTACTAGTGCTGTATGCGTAACCTTTTGCTCTTCAATTAACGGCAATATTTCATCTGGGCTTGTTATATTACATATGACGACAGTACCACCAACAGAAAATGTACCAATTATACCAGGACAACCTAATGGAAAATTATGCGCCATAGGTAATGCCACTAAATAAATAGCATCCTCACCTAATAAGCTTCTTTTCGCAGACTGTTCAGCAGCATAGATGTAATCACAATGTCTTCGTGGTATCAATTTAGGTATACCAGTAGTTCCTCCTGATAATAAAAGGAGTGCTGTTTCTTTGTAACGTTCGTGTTGTTCTGCATTTAATTGAAAAACATAATCATTACGATTTTTTGAATAAAAACTTTTATAATGCTTGGTAGAATCCAAAATATATTTATCTAACTTACAATTGATTTCTATCTCTATTTCTTCAATGAATGGTTCATATAAAAAGCCTAAATAATATTTTTTAGCAATATAAGCAACTGCGTCGGATTTTTGAATAATACCTTTAATTTCATTTTTTCGATGTGTTGCTAAAGCTAATATAGGTATCGCTCCAATTTTAAATAGTGCAAATATAATAATTATAAATTCTATGCAATTAGGTAGTTGTACTAAAACTTTGTCTCCTTTTTTTAATCCATTTACTTGCATTTCACATGCATAATTTTCAATTTCCACTATCAAATCCTCATACGTTATTTCAATATCTTCATCAATGATAGCTATATTTTTAGCATATCGTTGTGCTTTTTCTACTATAAATTCATCTAATGTTTGATGTTTCCATACGTACTGATCATAATAATCTTCTAGTTGTTGTCTTTTATTCATTTTTAACCTCCATACTAGTGACACCCATTACATGCGTGTTATTAATATGTTCAATTCGAATAACATGCGTCTTATGACTGTTTTTATTAATAATTTGAAAGTGATTTGAATCGATAATATCAATTTCTGTATTTATTAATCCGTTGATTAATCCACATCCCATACATTTTAAGTACGCTTCTTTAGCAACCCAACATTCAAAAAAACGTGTAGACTGCTGTTTGATATAATTTTTTTCAAAAATAGTAAAATATTTATTTATAATATCTAGAAAATCAATATCTCTATCTTTGTATTCTACATCTATTCCAATAGACGCATTTTGTGAAAATGCTACTACATTACATCCCATTGTATGAGATATATTAAACTGAATATTGTATTCATTATCTATATATGGCTTTTGATATTGACTATATATGTATTTTAAATTGATTACCTCACAGTTATTTATTGAGCAATAAAACAAATTTACAATGGAATGAGAAATCAAAAAATTTTTCCTATCGTTTGGTAATAAGATATTCTCTAGCCTTTTAATCTGATCATTTGTTAAGTAATTGTAATTTAATTCTTTATTATCAAACTTTTGGGACATAACAATAATGATAGAGACATACCCTTTCGTTAAATCTTGTAAAACATTTTCAATTGGAAGTGAGTTCATACTGTCAATGATGTACTTTTTGTAGATCATTGATAAATTCCTTAATTTTTACTATGGCTTCTTCTGCATTATTATTTATAAACATATGCCCACCTTCTATATACTCATATTTAAATGATTTAGTTGTATAGTTCTCCCATTCTAATAATTCATAGAGTTCCATTTGTTCGTCTTTTGTCCCCATGAGCGCGAGTATAGGACTTTCTAATTGCTTTTGATTTAAATTTTGATATTTTTCATCAATAATAAAATCTGCTCTCAGCATTGGTAAAAACAAGGTCATCAATTCCTTATTTTCCAAAACTTCTACAGGTGTACCGCCATAACCTTTTAATCCTTCTATAAATCCAGTTTCATCAAGATGGTATATAGGTTTTGGTTCCATAAAACACGGGGCTCTCCCCGCTGAAATAATAATACCTTTAGGATTTGGTAATTGGTTATTGTTTTGAATCCTTAAAGTGAGTTCATAAACAACTTTTGTACCCATACTGTGACCAAATAGATAATATGGGTTATTAAAATTGAAACTTTCTAACATTTCTTCATAATTATCATTGGTTAACTTTTTTAAATTAGTGACAGGCGACTCACTAAAACGGCTTTCTCTTCCTGGATATAATATTCGAATAACATCAAAATTTTGAAAAGCAGATGTCCAATCTTTATAAATATTAGATCCTCCACCCGCATAAGGAAATAGCAAAATTGATTTATCACAATTGTTTTTGTCATTTATCAAATATTTATTCAACGGCAAATACCCCATTATAATGTTATTTGTTAATAAAAATAAAATATTACATCAATATAATACACCAATTGATAACTCTTTTCAATTAACCTCCATTTATATTGATTTAAATAAGGGGTTAATATGCATATGGATATAAGTTCTTAAGTAGAGTTTTTACTAATTGTTAGGTTTCTTTTTTTTTTAAACAAATAAAGAACCACGGATTGTAAAATTCATGGTTCTCCAAAATCTATTTTTCTCTATATTTCTTAATTATGACTAACGCCACCTAACTCTTCAACTTTCATCATATTGTTAATCATACTCATATAAAACTGACCTAATTCTTCACCTGTATGTTTATAGTCAGTGGCATCTAATCCCACGAAGTCCAAATGATTCCAGTCCTTTTTAACTGGTCTTACTTGCCAAATACCTTTTTCAGTTGCTAAATTCGTAAGGCCGACGTTTTTAAATGCTTCATCACTCGGATGTAGAGAAGAAGATACAGATACGATTCCATCATTCACTCTGACTTTTTATTTTCGTCACTACCAATCACTCGGCTTGTTAAGTCAAATAACGGGAATTGTCTGATGTTTGGCACTTCATTGCCTAATGGATCCGTGTGTGTGGCAGCGCCTGTGTAAGATGTATACACAATATTAGGATTAATCGTTGTTGTTTTGTTTAACTTTTCAGCACCAGCAGATGTTAAATCGTTCACAGCTTGGTCTTCAGTTTCCCAAACTTTACTATTTGCGACACGTTTAGCATAATCGGCGTAACTTTCATTTGGTTGTTGTTTGAATCCCCACTGAGAGAACCCTAATTCTAACCCAAGTGCTTTACTACCACCAACTTGTCCAATTCGGTTAATCGTATCCTTGATGAACTTCGTTGAACCTAATTTATCCGCAGCAGGTGTTCCATTATGTGGCGTACCTAAAGTTGTGATAGTAGATATCATATTGTCTTTGCCACCCTTGAATAAATCTGATATCGTACCGCCGTGTTGCCACTGATAGCCAATTTCTTCTTGATTGCCATTTCTTAAAAAGTGTTCCATCAAACGAATCGTTTGTCCACCCATACTGTGTCCAACAAGATGAATCTTTTTACCAGGTTCCCAATCCGGCATAATGCCTTCATAAGTTCTACCATATCGATTGTGCCCATACTTCTCTGCACGTGCTGCGCCATAGTCTACACGACCGCCTTTGATATAGTAATACAGTTCAACTGCACCGTCGTAGTTACTACTGAATGCGCCAACATTCGCTTCATGAACTCTGTAACCCAGTTTTGTGAGTTCTTTGTTGACGTTAAATTTAGTACCACTCCAATAATTTGGATACATTGAAAATGTATCTTCGCCTACTAAACCAACAAATCCATGAACGAATACAACAGGATATTTATTTTTGTATTGTGCTTGTGCAGTAAGTTGATTGATATGTTTAGATTGCTTTAACTGTATGGTGCGCGAGGTGCCTTTGATGTTGATGGTTGTGGTTGTTTTGATTTAACTTTTGATGTCGTTGCGTGTTTAGTTGTTTCTTTTGTATTGAGAGTTGGCGTAGTATGATGCTTAGATGCTTCCACTTTCTTTAGCGTTGATACAGTGCGGTTTTGAGTTGTAGCTTTCGATGATTGCTTTTGTGCTTTATCAATCTTGTTTGTGTCTTTCAATGTTGGTGCTACTTGTTGATCCTTGTGATTCTAATTATATTGCGCTAGAACTTGTTGTTCATTCTTTTGGTGTTACGTTACATGATTACTTTGTTTCGTTGTCTTAGGATATGTATCCTCATTTGATGATATGTTGATTTTTGAATTCCTAAGTTGATGCAGTCATAAGAAACCGTTGTTAGATATTCCACTTTGTTGCTTAGTTGTCTCTTTATCTGCCTTTGTATTTCTTTTTTGTTACTTGAGACGGAAGGACGCCTTGTTGATAGGATGTGACTTGTTTTGCAGTGTCACCTTGTCTCGATGTATCCACTTCTTTATGGTGATGATTAGCTATGTCTTGTGGTTGCTCAGAAATATCTTGCGTTTGAGTCGAAGTGCTAGAAGTTTTGCTCTCACCATCAAGTGATAGATTGTTTGTTAGCAACTTCTTTATGAGTTGCTTGAGACGTCTGTTGCGACTGTGGAGATATATCAACATGTTGCTGAGATGTTTCAGCTGCTTGAGCTTGTTGTCCTCCAATGAAAATTGTTACACCTGTAATAATTGATACTGCTCCCACTGCATACTTTCTAATACTGAATCTTTTAATTCCATTATTATTTTTCAAAAAAATCACCTCTATATTTTTTGCTCCCAATATAAAGATTAAAAACATAACTATTATATTTATATTAACATAAAAATTAAATTAGTTGTATTTTTCATTAAAATTACGTAAAATATATCATTAAAATGATTTATCAATGTTTAATACTTGAATAATATGATTGTATATATGAGATATTGAAATGTGATTGTCAACTTTTATCAGTGCAATATGATTACTTTTATAGCTAATACTTTTCAGGTTGAACCAATGAATGATTGATTCATCACTATAATCTCATTATTTCAATATACTCCGCAGCTTAGATATATTATTCGTTATTTGTAATTTAATATCATTTATACTCTCAAAAATTCTACAATACATTTTTTAATTTGATTTTATTAAGTTTTTAATTTTTGAAAAAATTATTAAAATATAAATATTTTAAAAAATGTTATATTAAAATTGAAAGAGTTGCAAAATACACTTTAGTAAAGGAGTACTTTTTATGAAAAGAAAGATGCGTTATATTATTACAATGTTGCTTGCATTCACGTTAAGTTTAACTTTCGGTCTATTCTTCAATAGTGCTCATGCAAATTCGCTATTACAAAAAGACGGAACAAATCAACAGACGACTAAAGTCACTGTTAGCGATAAAAATGTTCCAGATGCCGTTTAAAAGCTTGCTAAAGAGCAATATTTATCTCGTGTAGCTTTACTAGATAAAGCGTCTAATCACAAAGCAACATCTTATACACTTGGGGAACCCTTTAAAATTTACAAATTTAACAAAGAAAGCGACGGCAATTACTACTATCCTGTTCTAAATAAAAAAGGAGACGTCGTTTATGTTGTTACAATATCTTCTAATCCTTCAAATTCTAAAGCTTCTAAACAACAAAGCAAGTATTCAATTCACGTTTCTCCATTTCTTTCAAAAATACTAAATCAATATAAAAATCAACAAATAACAATTTTCACAAATTCAAAAGGTTATTATATACTTACTAAAGGCAGTAAAGCTACACTTGTACTTAAAACCCCACACAATAATGAAAAAATATATGAAAGTGCTTCACAATCCCCTGAAAATAACCATTTAAATAGTTTTAAACAAACTGCAGCTGTTACAAAACCAACCGTAAAATACCAAAGTACACGAAATGAAATTTATGCAGATTATGTCAATCAATTAAAGAATTTTAAAATTCGTGAAACACAAGGTTATAATAGTTGGTGTGCAGGATATACAATGTCAGCGTTTTTAAATGCAACTTATAACACTAATCGTTATAACGCAGAAGCAGTAATGAGATATTTACATCCAAATTTACATGGTCACGACTTCCAATTTACTGGATTAACTTCTGGTGAAATGATTCATTTTTGTAAAACACAAGGTAGAAACCCACAATACCTTAATAGAATGACTTCTTATAATGAAGTAGATCAACTAACAACAAATAATCAAGGAACTGCTGTATTAGGTAAACGCGTTGAATCAAGTGACGGTATGCATGCCGGTCATGCAATGGCTGTTGCTGGTAGTGCCAAAATAAATAATGGTCAAGAAGTTATCTTAATTTGGAACCATTGGGATCATGGCTTCATGACTCAAGATGCACAAAACAATATTATTCCAGTTTCAAACGGTGACCATTATGAATGGTATGCATCTATTTATGGTTACTAATATAGAAGAGTGTGCTTATGCATAAATACGATCAAATTAACATCATAAGTAATGATTCAAAATTTCAAGAAATTTGCTGGTTCAATACACTAGAAGGTGTTTGGCACCCAGAAAGCCTCAATACGTCTTTATTGACCATTACGTTTAACAAAGACGCTTCAACTAACTACGTTTGTACGTTAATCAACGAGGATCTAAGAAAAATTATTTTAAGTAACACAGATAACCTTAATATTATTATTGAGATGAGTTTCATTAATTCTAAAAAACTGATCTTCAATGCTATCAATAAAGTAGGCTTAGGAACCTCGCCTAAAATCACGTATACGAAATAATTAATATCTTGTAACTCTTTCATTTTTTAAGATTATCATATATAACTTAAAAAGCTCCCAGCGAAGTATACATTGAAAATGTACACTTCGCTGGGAGTACTTTCGGGGTTCATGTTTATTCATCTACAATTTCTTTAGGTATTGATTCTAAAAAAGTAATATATTGATTTAAATCTATGTGGTCATCTACAAAAATGATTCTTCCTCCTTGCCGGGTAGCCTTTTTCTTAATATTAAATATTCTATGATAACCTAACTTGGAAGATGCATAATAACCTGTCGTGTAATTCAAATCATCAGAGACACATAATTCTGCTTTTACCCCCTCAAATGTATTCATACATGTTGCGAGTGCGCGTGCGTCTTTAACTCTTTCAGATATTTCACCATTACGTTTACATGTTTTAAATGCAAGATTAGATACTCTAATGCCTCGTTTTCCTGTGTTATCAAGTCGGTGTCCTGTTCGTGCTGATAAGATAATCGCTCCGCTATAGTTGATATCATTTTTAATATATTCAAATCCTTTGTTTAGCGCATACTCTGAAACGCCTGTTTGCTTAGCTAATTGTTCTAAAGTGTGTTCTAAAGTGTCATCTAAATCTTTAATAACAGATAACGCCCGTAATATTTGAATAGGTTCTTTGACTTTTTCAATTTTTAAATTTAAAAAATCTATAGTTCCATTTTCATGATAAAAAGCCTTATTAAAATATTTCTTTAAATAATTTTCTAAATCATCAAATTCACACATTGTTTCAGCGCCACTTATATGAATGTCCTCATTGCTCGCGCGCATTTTAATACTATACATGGCTATCACCTAGTTCACATTGATTAATAAAATTGAAAAGTCGGTCGACATCACCCGCTTCATGAAAGTAGGATAACGATATTCTCAACGTCGGTTGGGTAACTGTTGGATGTCTTAGATAGCTTACAAATATACCGTGATCATATAACATTTCATACCGTTTTCGGCCTGTAGCTAAACTGTCGCAAGCAATATTCTTAATAGGTGTACCAGATGTTGATTGATTGGGAAATAATACTTTAAATTTGCGATTAAAATATTCACTGAGCGTATTCAACTTCTCTCTTCTATACTCATCTTCAATCACATGTTGTAAACTTTCTTTGATAAAATACAAATTGTGAATTGGCAAACTACTGGAGTAGATGAGCGAACGACCTTGATTGATGATTAAGTCTCTTATATCTTTTGAACTCAATATCACACCGCCATGTGCGCCCCACGCTTTAGATAAACTTGCTGTTAAGATATCTATCCCGTCATGATTCTCAATCATATTTAATCCTAAACTATGTGACGCATCGATGATAAGTATTGCATTATAACGCTGCTTGAGATTAACTAACTTTTTAATATCTACTGTTTTGCCACTCGTTGAAAACACACTGTCTGAAACAATGACTTTTTGTACATCTTCATGTGTATCCCACGCTAAATGTTCTTCTAAATCTTCATAATCTAAATGGGGATAAATCACCTTTTGTAAACCACTCAATTTAATACCATCGATGATACTGGCATGATTCTTTTCATCTGAAAAGACTATGACATTCTCATTTTTAAAAATATAAAATAGTGCTAAATTTGCATCGTAGCCACTATTACAAATCAAGCATGCCTCAAAATTAAGATAATTAGATATATCCTGTTCTAAATCATCATAAATTACAGAATTACCACTCACAAGTCTTGAACTAGATAAATTAATACTATAAGTCTTCATAAAATTTAAAAAATCTTGAGATTGATATTCGGCTTGACCGATACTTAAGTAATCATTTGATGTAAAATTAATATAAGGTTTATCGTCAATTGTATTGCTGATGGATGGATTGAACTGACCTAAGCTCTCTATATAATCCCTTGTCTTGTAATTGTCTTAAATACGCTCTAACATCCATGCGTATACCTCCCTCACTTCTTACTCAATGTCTGATGTAAAGCTTTTTCAAAAATTTTAACCATTGTTTTAATCTCTTTTTTCGACATACTTAGGATCGGTACAAAAGTTATCACATTCTCTAAATTTCTAATCATCAGTCCATGGTCTTTACAAGTGTACACAATTATTTCAACCGTTGAAATATCTAAAGGTTCTTTGCTCTGTTTATCTTTGACTAACTCAACACCAAACATTAGTCCTCTTCCTCTAACGTCGCCTACATTCTTATGAGATTTAAGTTTATTTAAACGATGTTTTAATGTTTGAGATGTTGTTTGAATATGCGAAATAAGATTGTCCTTTTCAAAAAGTTTAATATTTTCTAAAGCAATTGAACATACCAACTGATTACCAGTATATGTATGACCATGAAAAAATGTATTCACACCATGACAATCACTTAAAAAAGCATCATAAATCTTTTGAGATGTTAACGTAGCTGCTAATGGTAGATACCCTCCTGTAATCGCCTTACCTAAACACATGATGTCTGGTTGTACATCTTCGTGATGACAGGCAAACATTTCACCTGTACGCCCAAAACCTACAGCTACTTCATCACAAATTAATAAAACATTATATTTTCGACATAACAGTTCAACAGATTTTAAAAATCCTTGTGGATGAACGAAGAGACCCGTTGCCCCTTGAATCAATGGTTCAAGAATAAAACCTGCAATTTCATCATTTCTTTCAGCCAAAATCGATTCAATATTACTTAAAATAGAATCTAGCATCTCTTGTTCATGAGTATAGTGACTTTTATATAAGCACGGCGTTTCTATTTGTATATTTTCAAAGATTAAATCTTTAAAAATTTTATGAAAGCTATCGATACCTCCAACACTGACCGAGCCGATCGTATCACCATGATAGCCATTATGTAAGGTTAAAAACTTATTTTTATTGGCATATTGCTGACGATCGATATTTTTCCAATATTGATAAGCCATCTTAATAGCAATTTCAACTGAGGCACTGCCAGTATCTGAATAAAATACTTTTTGAAGTCTCTCAGGTGTCATCATCACTAACTTTTCAGCTAGTTCGATTGACGGAATATTGGATGAACCTAAAAGTGTTGAATGTGCAATGTGATTTAGCTGCTTTTTAATTGCTTTATTCAATTTTTTATTATTATGTCCATGGACGTTAACCCATAGTGATGCATAACCATCTAAATATTTATTGCCATTCGTATCATATAAATAACTGCCTTGCCCTCTTTCAATAATGATGGGTTCATCTTTGGTATAAACACCCATTTGCGTAAATGGATGCCAAACATATTGTGCGTCTTTAGCGTGAAGTTCTTGTGTATAATTCATTATTTCCTCCTACGATTTGTTGAATAAATGCTTCTTGAAAATCTTTATATGTTGCTTGATTGCTAAAAGTATATACAGGTTTATGCATCACTTTTTCAATAGTGTGTCGATTATCCTGTTCAATAGAGCTATGCGTATAACGATTCATCAACAGTATGTTAGGCGGCAACATTATTTCATCAATATAATTTTGGTGAACAACAGCATCGTTAATTGCCCCTAGTTTTGATGGTAGAACACTAACGATTAAGTCAGAGGTGTCATTGATTAAGTCTTTTGTCAAATAAAAATAATCATCGCATTCATAGATAGGTACCGCAATACCTCCGGCCCCTTCAATGAGGATGATGTCGAATTGACTTTCTAGATCCTTAAGTTTATTGAGCAATCTTTGCCGCTCAAATTGCTGATGACCTTCAATTTTGAATGCCAAATGTGGTGAAACCGGATCTCTAAATGTGTATAAAGACGTTGTTTCATAATCTAATAAACATTCATTTCGAAATATCTCCAAATCTGGATACCTTCCACCACTCATTTCTTCAGTTTGAAAAGGTTTAAAAATACATACTTGGTACCCTTTATCCTTTAACAATTTAAAAAGATGTTTAGTGACATAGGTTTTCCCTATGTCTGTATTAGTACCAGTAATAAAAATGTTCATAAGAATACCGTCACCTACCCAAAATGTAAACTAAAATCAATTAAAAGTTTACATTTATAATAGAAGTGATTCAAGTTTTTATACACAGATGCAAGATTAAGTACAACGTGTTAGGTCTTCAAAATAAAAAACTGAAGTTGAAAATTTAAATCAACTTCAGAATTGAATTTATTTATGAAATTATTTCCATTACTATTGCATAAGCACGTTTATCGTTTAACTATAAATCATGACCGCTTTTCCTAAACGTCCCCTTGTATTATATGTGCGTTCAATAAAATCACTACCTTCTTCAGAAGAATAGCATCCGTCAATGGGGACAATAAATTTATCTTTATCGTAATTTGAAATGGCATGTTCTAAGTCTGCTGAAGTTCCAATACAGTTACCAATTAAAGACAGATTGTTAATCATCACTGTTTTCATGATATTTTTAAGATTATTGGATGTAAATTTATCAATATCCTCGGCAAAGTTTGGATGTTGATTTTTAAAGCCACATGTTATATATCGTCCTCCTGATTTCATTTGATTGACTGCTTTTTCTAAATGTAAATCAAAATAAGGATCAAATACGACATCAAATTGACCTAAATTTTCGCCGTCTTCCCAATTGTGCATACTTCTATCTATTTGATACAACTGGGCAGGCTTAATACGCGCTTGTTCTTCAGGAGTCCAGTCTGTTGTGCTTAGTACTGTTGTCTCTATGCCTTTTTGGATTAAGTTGTTAGTGATAAACATAGATGTGTTGGAGCGACCACTTAATACTAATGCACGTTCATTTTTTTTAAGATTCACGCGTCTCACCATGCTCGTTGAAGTTTGACCACCTATTGAGAACCCTGCCGCAACAGTATTATCCATCTCATCAGGTATTTGAATTAGCTTAGAACGGTGTAGTATGAGCCAACCTCTTGAAGCTTCATTGGTCACTGCACCTGCTGCAACCCCTGGAAAAGGTGGTTCTGGGTATGCACAATTGGGGATGACACGTTGTCCAATCTCAAATTCTTCTACTAATCGTCCTTTCGCAACTACAGTACCTACAAAGTCAGATCCGAAGTAAGCAAATGGTGGCGCTTGAAAATTTAAATCTTCCTGCATTTTTAAAGTAGCTTTTAAAATAATACCCTTATCTCTGTAATTACATGAAAAAGCATCCACCTTTACTAATACGAAATGTTCATTATCCGCTTCATCTTCTTTAAAACTAGGTCGTTCTAATTCAATTAAACCACATTGTACGGGTGTTCCAGCAATATTGACATCAGGTAACATAGTTACATCTTCTGTTGATACTAAATTTGTATTGATTAAAGCTAATACTTTCATAGTCTAAATCACTCCTATAATGATGTAATAAGCTTTCAAATTTTGAGGATAGCACATTTTCAGAGTGTAGAGCACACGTTTTAAAATCATATGTAGTGCTACATAGATATATACAATGAACATCCCATGTAATGTTACTTTTTTTACTTAAATATATGTCAATCAATCTACTAAAAAATCAAAAAGCGTAATTCTCTAATTATTATGAGTTATATGAATTAAAAAATTATACTTGTGAAAAGCCATTATCAAATTCAAGACAACTACTCCATATTTTTAGATAAATCAGTAATATCAATATGATTAGCAATCAAACGTTGTTTAAGCAATAGTTTAAAAGCTACGCCTGTATTAAAATAATCCTGAATCGCGTCTGCTATAGCACTACAACGATGTTCACCAAAACTTTGTTGGATATCATTCGTTTGAATAGGTTCTTCTGCGGTATAAAGGTTATAACTTAATTGACTCGCAAGTTGAGAGCCTTGCTTCATCTTTATAGGAGCTTGTTCAACCTTTTCAATTAATATCTTTTCAACTTTCTCTGCATCTTCACTACTGTAGAATACAAGTGCATCATTTCTTGGATAACTATCAGATGATGACAAAACTTTAGACGAAAAACTTACGTTGTTTTTGACTAATTGATTCACACATTTACTCCATAGATTGATTGCATAGTGTGGCGTATCTGCATAAATGTAATAACGTTTAACCTTGTTTATATGTAAACCATTGTTTGTATGTACAAACATAAAAAAGCCAGGAGTCAAATTAGGTCTGGAACAAGGTAACAGAATATGATTGTCTTCATTTTCCGCCTCTTTGATTCGCAGTCCTTGAATAACATGATACGGTTGACCTTTGAAATTTTGAATACGCGTCTTTACACTAATGCCTGGGTCTTTAATTTTATTTATAATTTGTTGATTCAAATCATTAAATGATTTTGATGTTTGTTTGACTTGATTGTTCAAGTTTCCTGTATGTAACATGGAATATAACCATTGCTTAAGCTTACCTTTTTGTTTCACTAGGACATCATCATATATTTCATTATCAATTTGAATTCTATTTAAATCTGTTTCTAGTTGTATTTTAAGTGCTAAATCTTCTAATGTATTAACTTTTCCAGTCATCATCACACCTCCTACTTTATTCAAATAGCTCTGTTAATTTTTCTGGAAATACTATTATTTCCCTTCCTATGCCTAATATGGCTTTATCTATGGCACTTAAGCGAAATGAATATTTCGCTCTACTCATAATGCGTTCTAGGAGAAACCAGCCAATATTTTTAGCAAATTGTATCTTATTCATCGTCTTTTTAGATGCATATGTTTGATAAGCTAATTGCATCGTAGGTGTCATCTGGGCTATGTAATTTTTACCTCTTTCCAACATTTGTGCTTCTACCTTTTTAGCATTTGACGTTTCTTGAGTTGTTTCAGTAAACGTCTTTAGTAAGCAATCAAAGTAAATCGCACCAATAATACCAGCCAAATCTCTGGTTGGATCTCCTTTACGAAATTCTTCAAAATCTATTATCCAAAGCTTATCATCTGTATATATAAACTGATCCAAACGTATATCACCATGACACGTACAAACTTCGTTATCCTCTGATGATTGCATAATAGCTTCTATAAGTTCTGAGTCTTGTTGTAACAGTCGAAATAACTCTAATTCTGCACCCGTACAACTGGCATATTCATATTTATCGAGTGAATCAAGTAGTGACTCATGTTGTGGCAGTTCACTCTCTGAATCTATACTTACATTACCGAGATTAGATGTATGCAATGTTACTAACATATTTACAGCTTCGACAATCCTATTTTTAAAATTCGGAGATGGCCCTTCTAATTCTTCTTCTAAAGACGTAGCATTTTCAATCCATTGATACTTTAATGATAAATCGTCCTCATCGTAGCCTATGAGCTCAGGGGAGTTTAATCGAATTTGTTTAGTTCGTAACTCCTCCCACTTTAAACAATTATGAAATCTTCTAAGCGCATCAATTTTAGGACCTTTAATTACTTTATTTAAATAGTGTACGTTTCCATGTTCTTCCAGACTGATACTATTACGACCTTCTTTAAATTTTTGCATTAAGATGTTCAAGCTCCTTTCTAAGAAGACTGTTAAACTATTCATTTAAAATAGACAAGATATTAATGTTAATGTATGTAATGATTGATTCGTACTAGTAAATAATGTTTTAGTTATATTGAGGGCTTGTGTGAACGTTTTGATGAAAAAAAGCTCATTTTTAAATTAATATTATGTTAGAGACCAACACCTCTTACAAAACGCTCTGATATTTGAATGAAAAGTTGCTACCCTATAATCTTAATCATTTAAATCACATAATAATGATGAATCTCGTTAAGCACTCCAAGTCGTTGTGTGAGAAACCGAAATTGAGATGGATGATGTGCGTCCATCACCTAAATCACTTTCTTCAATTGCACTTCTATAAATATTATCTGATGTTGTATAGCGACTATATCCGTTGAATAAAATGTTTTCCATATTTTATACCTCCTGGGTTTATAGGATAGCAACCGCCCTCATTATAATTCCAAAAAAGAGTAATTTCAATTTTTATATGTAAATTTACATTAAATTTATTAATTTATACACATTTAAAATATAAAAATAGTAATTAGTATAAACAAAGTATTAAAGATTTATAAAAGTTAAGTATGGTGCATGCTTCTCTATAATTTAGGATGGAGTGATACAACTACAATTGCTTACTTTTAGCTAATTCCATAAAATAATTTCAAATTACATGTATTACTGCTCTTGGTTAATAACTTAGATAAACATTACCCTTATTACCTTATCCATATCTTGGTTATTAACTCTTAATACTGCTGTAGCTTAATTTCAAAAAATATTATCGAGAATTTCTTTACGTAAATTACCTCTAATTTCTGCCATTGTATTTAAATGATATTTTTTATAATCTCCTGAATCTACTCTAAATGCGTGAACACCTATAATTTCATTTTTGCTATTTTAATACCGCTGCACCAAACGAACCAGGTTCTGCCATCATTTGATAGTAACCGATAGGATTGACATTACAAGCAGTCATCGAATATTTACCTTTTGAATGATAGATTGTGCCCGCTGGATCATATTTATACTTTCCAGACGGCTTGCCATAGTGATACATATGAATAGGTATATTCGATTTCAATGATTTCATAGTCTTTTCTGATGCAATTTTACGTATTGTCATATATTGTGAAAGATCTTCATATGTGTACACCAATGAAACATCGCCATATTGTAACATTTGAACACCAAACACTTCAAGTGTATGTCCAACTTTAGAACCTTGTTGCAAGATGCTAATTCTCATATTCTCGGGTTCTGCTGGTGTTAATGGTTTATGTGCGCGTTGATCATTAACTACATGGTTCGCAGTTAAAATCGTATGCCTTCCAATCGCTGTACCTGTTCCATAGGTTAGTTGTTTAGCTGTTGGATTTTAATTATATACCATGGACGATATTTGCATCTTTTGCCTTAGCATGTCCAATTGAGACGCCCTTATTCCCAGATTTCTTCATAATTTTTAAAGCATCATCAATACCTGATTCTTTCGTAGTTTGACCGATATCACGCACATTGTCACCACCGGTACATTGGAAGACCAAGCTTTAGGCGGTTGGTTATAGTAATTCTTTTTAGGCTTTAAATATGATGATTTGGGTTTCGCTTTTAATTGCGTGGGTTGTTTCACAGTTTTAGCTGAAACCTTTACATTCGATTTTGTTGTTTTCTTTTTTGTAGTTACTGTAGATGCGCGCGAAGTTTTAGCTTTAGTAACTTTTAAAGTGGGTGACACTTTTTTAATCTTAGTAGCTTGAGATAACCAATGTGGTTTCTTTTGAAGTGGTTGAACTGGCTTGGTCGTCTTTTGAGATTTAACAGTAGTTGTTGTGCGCTTTTTGTATTGGTGCGTTTGTTTTGAAAAAGTTGCCCCTTTAGGTTGTGCAGTGTAGTGTTGCTGACTATAATTGATTACTACATGATTTGAAGTCTTACGAGTGTGCTTACCATATTGTATTGAAGTAGGTTTCAATGATGTTGAACGATGCGTACGCATATGAGTAACGTGAGCAGGTTTAATTTGTATCACATGATGATGTTGTTGAGAGATCTCTTTCATCTCTATAACTTTACCTTTAGTTACAGCATCTGCTTCATTTAGATGAAGTAAGGCAGATAAGCCAACAACTGTTAACATTACTACTAAAATACGAATATATTTCCCCAATAATTCCCCTTTATCCACTTTGTATAACCCCTCTTTCTTAAAATGAAAAATACTTTGATTTTTATTTATTATATACACGTATATTTGAGTATCACAATATTCTTCAAATTAAAAACTTTTATATTTTAAAAATATAAATTACTAAATATTAAATTAACATTTCACATCTATTAATCATTTTGAGATTATACCTCTTAAATATTTATGAGAAACATAAATGTATTAATACTAAAAATAATCTTCCATTATAGTGACCGAAGCCTTGCCGACCACTAAAAACGTAACATCATACCTATTCATTTAGTAATTTTTTAAAACACGAAACATCCAAAAGTGCATTTATACTTCAGCTTCTTTGAATTCAAGAGTACAAATGAAGATACTTATGTAAAAAAACTATACCTTTCTTCATTATTATCCAAATACCATTTACATACATATTATTGTATGATAGACAATGACAAGTTATTGAATTGGAGGTCTTTCCTTGACTCAATCACAGCCAAAATTCTTAAATATATACAATACATTATATGAAGAAATTCAATTAGGTAAATTTCCTAGTGAACAAGCCTTGCCCACAGAAAAGTTGCTTTGTGAACGTTTCGATGTCAGTCGTATGACTTTAAGACAAGCTATTAAATTACTCGTTGAAGACGGTGTTATTGAAAGTGTACGTGGTAAAGGACATATCATTATTGCCCAATCAAGAACACATCACACTTCAAGTGTGACCCTATTACAACACCCGCTTCATCAAATGTCTCGTTATTCTATGACACTAGGTTCGTTGAATTATCGTGTGGATCTTCAGAGTAACTACACAAATCATTTATTTCCACATCACCCATCTGCGGTTATTGCGCTTGAACGTTACTATTTTAAAAAAGATAACCAAAGCTCTAAAGCAGATGCATATTGTTTTACATTCTTACCATTAAATGTAGTTGACGCCTATCAAATTAATACACAAAGCCTCAATGAAATGGAACAATTTGTGGAAACAACAATTTACCAAAGTGCGAACCAATCAGATTTAAAGTTTTCAACTACAAAAGGACCTCATTTTAAAAATAATCAATATGAGTTTGACGCTAAATCGTCTTGTTGGCTGGTTGTAGAATCAATATATAGTCATCCAGATAGTCCGATACTAGTGAATAAATGGTATCTTCCACAGGAAAATACTGACATCATCGTTTCACGCTTGAAAAAAGATAAGATAAGTTAGACAAATTTAAATGTTTTTAGACAAATAATGATAAAAAAGACAGGATATTCTATAAAGAATATCCTTTTTTTGTATATTTTACAGTTAAAAAGATCGCTCTAATTATTGTTGTATAAGTATTTTCACAACAATTCTAAAAGTTGTCACTTTTAAAATATTGTAAGCGTTATCACAAAGGTATATTATACATTTAGTTATACAAGTAGACAAATTTATATATAAATAATCGGAAGAGTTTTTTATGATATCAACACCACATATTAAGCCAGTGAATAACGTGAATATTGCTGAAACAGTTTTATTACCAGGAGATCCATTGCGCGCAAAGTTTATGGCTGAAACTTATTTAGAAGATGTTCAACAATTTAATATGATACGTAATATGTTTGGTTACACTGGATTTTATAAATGTAAGGAAGTCTCTGTCATGGGGACAGGCATGGGTATGCCGTCTATTGGGATTTACTCTTACGAATTGATTCATACATTTGGATGTAAAAGGTTAATTCGTGTTGGTTCTTGTGGCGCTATGCAAGACAATATCAACCTATATGATGTTATTTTCGCACAAGGTGCTTCCACAGATTCTAATTATGTAAATCAATATCAATTGCCAGCTCACTTTACACCTATCGCTTCATACCATTTATTAGAAAAAGCAGTTCAACAGGCACGTGACAATTATACAACTTTTCATGTTGGTAATGTTTTATCAAGTGACATTTTTTATAATGCTGATGAAACAGCTTCAAAACACTGGATGCATATGGGAATTTTAGGTGTAGAAATGGAATCTGCAGCTTTATATATGAATGCATCATATGCAGGAGTTGAAGCTTTAGGTATGTTCACAGTGAGTGATCATCTGATTCGTAATGAAGTAACAACACCAGAAGAAAGAGAACGTGCCTTTACAGATATGATTGAAATCGCATTGTCTTTAGCGTAAGAGGTGATAAATATGGATTATGTCAAAGTTAAAAGAGCTGTACCAATATTACTTTTCTTATTTGTATTCAGTTTAGTGGTTGATAATTCTTTTAAATTAATTTCAGTAGCCATTGCGGATGATTTAAACATCTCAGTGACTACGGTAAGCTGGCAAACAACTTTAGCTGGATTAGTTATTGGTATAGGTGCTGTCGTTTATTCTTCCCTATCAGACGCTATTAGTATCCGTACACTATTCATCTATGGTGTGTGCTTAATTATCA
The DNA here is from genome assembly GCF_900458815.1 of Staphylococcus saccharolyticus. Classification (NCBI taxonomy): domain Bacteria; kingdom Bacillati; phylum Bacillota; class Bacilli; order Caryophanales; family Staphylococcaceae; genus Staphylococcus; species Staphylococcus saccharolyticus. The sequence goes on along the minus strand of NZ_UHDZ01000001.1, from coordinate 59,199 downwards.
TCGGTTCTGTAATTGGTTATATCTTTCAACATCAATTTGCAGTCATATTAGCAGCTCGTATTATTCAAACAGCAGGACTTGCGGCTGCCGAAACATTATATGTGATTTATGTCGCAAAATATTTATCTAAAGACGATCAAAAAACATATCTCGGTTTAAGTACAAGCAGTTATTCTTTATCCCTTGTCATCGGAACATTATCAGGTGGATTTATATCAACGTATTTACACTGGACGAATATGTTTTTACTCGCATTAATTGTAGTGTTTACGTTACCATTTTTATTTAAACTTTTACCTAAAGAAGATTTCGTAAATAGAACACATCTAGATTTTATTGGATTAATTTTAATCGCTACTATCGCTACAACTATCATGTTATTTATCACTAACTTCAATTGGTTATACATGGTAGCTGCATTAGTAGTCATAGCAATCTTTACATTTTACATTAAAAATGCTAAGCATCCCCTCGTGGATAAATCATGTTTTCAAAATAAACGTTATGCGTCTTACTTGTTTATTGTATTTGTAATGTATGCAATACAGTTAGGCTATATTTTCACATTTCCGTTTATTATGCAGCAAATTTATCACTTTAAACTTGATACAACGTCTCTATTATTAATTCCAGGTTATTTAGTTGCAGTAGTTATAGGCGCATTAAGTGGAAAAATTGGACATTTCCTTTCTTCTAAGCAAGCGATTATTACGGCGATTGTATTAATTGCATTCAGTTTATTGTTATCGTCATTAACAGTAGGGACACATGTTTCAATCTTTGTCATTTCAATGATTTTATTTGCAGGAAGTTTTGCACTTATGTATGCTCCACTATTAAATGAAACTATTCGTACTATCGACACTAAACTTACTGGTGTTGCTATCGGATTTTATAACTTAATTATCAATGTGGCAGTATCAGTAGGAATCGCCGTTGCAGCAGTACTCATTGATCATAAATCACTTAATTTACCTGGACACCATTCAGTTGCAACACATTTCGGAGTAATTCTAATGATTCTTGGAATCATGAGTATTTTAGGACTTATTTTGTTTATCATTTTAAATAAATGGACTCAATCAGAATCAAACAGCCAATCAAGTGAACCTAACTCAATCAAAGTGCCTGAATGATGATTTGATTAAAATAAGGAGTGATTCAAATGACAACATTTAACCGTATTCATCTCATTGTCATGGATTCAGTAGGTATAGGTGAAGCACCAGATGCCAAAGCTTTCAATGATGAAGGTAGCCATACATTAAAGCATACATTAGAAGGATTTCAACAAGATTTACCGAACTTAGAGCGATTGGGACTAGGTAATATTACCCCGTTACCAGTGATAGCTGAAGTTAAGCACCCGGAAGGCTTTTATACAAAACTCAGTGAAGCGTCAGTAGGTAAAGATACGATGACAGGTCATTGGGAAATGATGGGATTAAATATTACGCAGCCTTTTAAAGTATATCCAAATGGTTTTCCAGAAAAGCTTGTTCATGAAATAGAAGAAATCACTGGACGAAAAGTGGTAGCAAATCGCCCCGCTTCAGGCACTCAGATTATTGATGAGTGGGGCGAACATCAAATGAAAACAGGAGAATTAATTGTTTATACAAGTGCCGATCCTGTCTTACAAATCGCTGCACACGAAGATGTCATTCCATTAGAAGAGTTATATGATATTTGTGAAAAGGTTCGTGAATTAACAAAAGATCCCAGATATTTAATTGGACGCATTATTGCTCGACCTTATGTAGGTGAACCTGGTCATTTTACTCGAACTTCAAATCGCCATGACTATGCTTTGAAACCATTTGGTCGTACTGTGATGAATGAATTAAAGGACAATCATTACGATGTCATAGCTATCGGTAAAATCAATGATATTTATGATGGAGAGGGCGTCACTGAGATGATTCGTACGAAAAACAATATAGATGGTATGGATCAATTAATTAAGGTGGTTCAACGTGACTTCACAGGTATAAGTTTCTTAAATCTCGTTGATTTTGATGCATTATACGGACATCGACGTGATAAAGCAGGCTATGCTCAAGCGATTAAGGACTTTGATAATCGTTTACCAGAACTGATAGAGCATTTACAAGAGGATGATTTAGTCATTATTACCGCCGACCACGGTAATGATCCAACCGCCCCAGGAACAGACCATACACGTGAATATATACCTGTCTTAATGTATAGTCCAAAATTTAAAAATCATGCACACAAATTAAATGAAGACACAACTTTCAGTTCAATCGGTGCCACTATTGCTGAGAACTTTGGTGTTAAAGCACCAAAATATGGTCATAGTTACTTAAGTGACTTCAAGTAAGTGTGAGTCATGCGTTAATTTATTGCAGATTTAAGAAGAAAAAAGAGGCAAGTTACCTTAAAGGTCCTTGCCTCCATAATAGTTGATTTGCTTATTATTTATGTACATTAAAATCTTAGTAACCTAATGCATGAGCGATATCTTCAATGATTCCACCAGCATTAGCTACGATGTTAACAATACTTTTTGCTAATTCAGCACCATCTTCATTTTGAGCTGCTGATACAGTGTTCGCAATAGCTTCGCCTAATTTTGAAATATGTTCCATGTTTTATTCCCTCCTCCCATTAGCGACTATGTACAATTTAACATGTCCTCTTTAATACAAATTAAACTCAATATTAAAATTTAGTAAATATAATTACGCGCAATTGAAATCGTTTTATAAATATACTGTTTAAATATACATTTTAGCGTGTCATTAGGTAGAGTTCGTTCAATAACAGGCCTCTTAAAACGATAAAACAAATGAGATAGGATAAAGAAATAAGCATGCAACTACCGTAATGCTAAGTTGCATGCTTTTATTTGTATTATTTATTGCTTATCTAAGGTTTGATACGTAATCCACGCTTTATATATAAAGCTAACTATCATTCGTCTGCATACTTACTATTATTGCTTATTTTAATTTCATTTTATTCTACACGTTTATGTGTTTTTTAGACTTTTTGTAATGTCATGCTGTTCGCTCTGCTTTTAATAAAATATTGCCTTGTTCATCTTTGATTACCGTAGTATGAAAACAATCAGGATTCTTAAAACGATATATTTCCTTAGCTTTATTGACAAAGCTATACGGAAACAGACGTGTAAAGCCACGATCTTTAATCATTTAGTAATCATAGAGTCATCAATAATAATTACTTTTATTTATTATGCTTGAGGATAAATGCTCTTGGATTACTGTATAATGATTCTCCACCTGCAACTTCTTGTTTGACGTAAGGATGATTAGAACTACCTCCTAAATTATATCCATAGGTACGAATTCCATACACGACGTATTTACTGTCTACCATAGGAGATCCTGAATCACCGGCCCTAAATTTATCTTTTGTCACGAGTTCTGATTTGTTTGATGATTCTTGTAAGAAACGTAACTTATTCCAATATGCATATGTATTGTTCCCATTCATCACTGGATAGCCTAGTGAATATAACTTATTATTAAATTTCAAACTCTTTATTTGTTGATTACTCGCAAGTTTCAAAGATTGCACGTTAGCTTTTTTAACCATATTTTCTTTTGTTTCAACGACAACCATATCGTATGAAGGTACTTTATATATCTTCTTAGCTTGGAATGTATAAGGAATCTTCTTGCCATCTCTGTTTAATTGAAATTTTATTTTACTAGGACTCGTTCTCTGTCCATTTTTCTTATCTACAACATGTGCATTAGTCACAAATGTATGGTTGCCAACCATGAATCCTGTACCCATACTATCTTTTCCAGGACCTTTCCAGCCATCCATATTCGATACTCTACCAACTGCCTTGTATTTATTTCTGTATGCGTAGTTATAACGTTTGATGACAATCTGACTATTATCAACTTTTTTCGCTTTATTATATGCAGCGCTCGCATTATGGTTTTCCATACCATTATAATAATAGTTTCCTACTGCTTTTGCATGCTGATGCGTATCAAATATTATCATTGATGGTACTAGAATAGTTGTTGCTAATACTGATACTATCGCCTTTTTAAATTTCATTATCATTCATCCCTTTTAATTTTTTAAACTTAAAGATAGATTAAACAATAAGGTTAATTCAAGTTGGTTTTATTGATATTATTCTCAAATTTTTGTAATTAAAAAATTTGTGCCTCAGCCCAATATACATTTTACATATTTATTTATATTTTGAATAGAGTGATTTACATATAAACTAAAAAAGATGTTTCTTATATTTTTAAATATATTTTGATACCTAACATCAACTCATCATAGCTACGAAGATGACAAATTGACAAGATTTCTATGACCTCGGATAGCATCACAATAAATAAAACTCATAGCTATCACTCTCACTATGAATGACTCAAATTAATTTAAAAAAGTTTTTTATCTTTTTTATTGTCTTGATCACTTTATTATTGAGAAGGCGTCGTTTGATTTTTGACTTTCTGTTTTTTTAAATATTTATTGTGAAATTGATATGCTTTTTGAACTCCCATAGGCGACCTTTTTAATGACATTCTTTTGTTTTTAGTTTTCAACGGAACTTTTCTTCCTAATAGCTTCTGAGAAGCCATTTTATAACTGATGGCAGGTGCGTATTCTCTTTCTGGTTCGTACAATATGACTGAATCCTTGAGTGGTGCAAAGAATTCAACAATAAAGTCATCTTCAGGTTTGTTTTTAAAATAATCAACACCAAAATCATAGAAGTTGCGCTCAATTTCATCTTCATCTATATAATTTTTACCATAAAATTCTTGTATGAATGATGGCAATACCTGATTTATTGCATCATATAATTTCTTATTGTACCTCTTAAAATTAATAATTGGTTCAACTACGTTACTATTTCTACGATATCCTGGAATGCTTTGATATGGAATATTGGCAAATATAGATTCAATAAATATTAATAAAGTCATTTTACTAGTATAGTTATATCTGATTGATGTTTCTACTGTTGGATAGATACTTCTCGCATAGAAGAAAATCGTATTAATCGTTTGATCACTAATATCATTCAAGAGTCTATCTAAGCAATCTTGCGTGTAGCCTCTTCCCCAATATTCGACAAACGCAAATTTCTCACTAAAATCAATTTCTTGAATTAAATAGTCGTTCACAATTTTACGTTCTTCATGAGCTTTTTCTAATAATAACTTTTTATACTTATTATTATTTTGAGCGGAAACTCTAATTAATTCTTTTGTACTTTTAGTGAATTCAGAACGTCCTTTAATATGTTTTAACTGAGGAAAAATCTCGTCAAATTCTTGTTCGTTAATATGTAATGCATGTAAAGCACTATCAAAGTTTGTTAGCCCTGTAAAGTTGCCGAAAGGTGAAAAGAACTCATTATCAACATCATTAATAAATGATGGAATTCTCCAGGCTTTACGAGACCCATATATACTTAGTTTTGATATTGTACCCTTTCACAGATATTATTTCATCAGCAATTTTCTTAAGTAACTCACCGTCTCTTGATATAAAATAAAGCGTCTTAATATTTTCTTTAATTGCTTTTTTTGATAGACCAGCTTACATATGGTATGAAGTAACTACTAATATAACCGTATATATAGTAATTTAATCTACTTTTATCATTTTCACGCTTGCCATTTGAGTTGTAAGTAGGAAGGTATCATAGTTCTTATTCCTATTTAAAATACGACTTTCGTACCCATTAAATTTAGTTAATGTATGATGAATAGGTTTAATATTTAACTTTTTAGGAACATTAAAATCTGCATGTTTATTATCCCCATAATGAATCCATTCTGAATAGTTGTACTTTAAATCTCCAAAGACATCTAAATATAACATACTCGTTGATTTTTGATTACCTATATCACTTGATAAATAAAATGGTAATTCAGTTAATCTAGGATCTACTTTATTTAACATTTCTAAGATTACTTCTTTAGGAAAATACATATCACTGATTAAAATGACATCTTGATACTTGTTTAACAAGTCATACAGCACTTTCATCTTATCGTTTTTGGCTTCTACATTTACTAATTCTGCCTCAATTTCTAAATCATATAGAAGTTGTGCTTGGTCATCCGTTAGCTCGTGAATATTTTTAATTCTGTTAATGATATCTTTAAATCTTATTTCGATTCTTTTTTCATCATGAATAAATTCAGACTTTTTATAATAATCTCTAACATAGTTTTCTGCTTGAATTCTAACACGTGAATAATTTTGTATTACATATTGCGGTAAATCGGTATTCATTCTTAATAACTTATCTTTAACATAAAAGAAAATACCATCTGGTATTAATGTTTTTCGTTGTATCAACGTATCAAAAATATCAAAGCTATATAACTTAGGTAATTATTTCTTTTTAATACTAAATTTTAAAGTTGTATCTATAATTGTTTCAAAACCATTTTTATTGTCTTGGTCATATTGCCAAAATTCATTTGAAATTTACTTACATTTCTCTTCATCAATCTCTATAGTGTCTACTTGATCTAAAGCTTTTAACAATTCATCAAAGTTTGAAGCAATACGACCACAAGTCTTTTCTTTGTAATCATATACTAAAGTTCTATTTTCAATATATTTCTAATGAACTTTTTAACTCCTGAAGCTAACATATCGTAATAAATAGATGAATAATCTATAATCCCTATATCTATTTGGTCGAATATTTCATAAATGTCTTTCTTATTATCCCAAAACAAAATATTTGGATGGTTCGCATATAATTTTTTAGCAGTGAGGTAATTCACATCGTTTTTAACTAAATAATGCATTTTCACGATTAATAAAATGTTATTTTTCTTTAAGATTTCAAGTAGTTTCGCCATATCGGGTATAGCTTCACCAAAGAAATCATTCATCTTATAATCCCTGAAAGTCAGAGCATATAGGACAACTTTAGTTTCTGCATTTAAGCCTTTATATTGTTTAATATGATAATCAAAAGAACTAAACTCGTCTTTATTAAACATATTTGCTGGATAACCTGCTCGGATGATTTGATCTTCGTCCAAATTAAGCATCTTAGTAAAATGGTTTTCCATGAGTGGTGAAGTGGCCAAAAATAATTGGTTATTGTGGTACATTTCATTATATTTAATATATTTTTGATACGTACGATATCTAATTGCTGGTGAATCAACAAACACTCTATAGGTTTGATACCGACACCATGCCATAAATTAAGTATAACGACTTCATTTTTAAATTTTACAGGGATATGTTCTTTCACTTGATGTACGACAAATACACCTGCCACGCTTTTAATCTTTTCACTCTTTTTAGAATGGTATAATTCATCATTGAATCCTAAACTTCTAACGTAATTTACCACATGAATATTATCACACATCCAATATGCATCGATATCTTTCCTATATTTATTTACATACATGAACAACCACTTAGGATTACCAACAATATCATTAGTAGCATTAAATATCCATATCTTTTTATTCCTCATGTTTAACTCAATACCTTTCGTATTTTATTTTGTCTCAATACTCTTCGTCTATATTTGAAATTTTAAAAATCATTAGTCAGATGAATTAGTGATTTAGGGTATAATGCTTATTATTATAATGACTCTATGAGCTATCAATCTGCTTACACGTTATATTGTTTTTCTATATTAATTTTTAATTATTTATTAACATTAATAAATAATAATTACATTATATCAAACCTTTGGCTTACATATGTACATTTCTTCAAATTTATTCAATTATATTTTTATTTTATGCCACCCATATCTTTGATTTAAAAACTGTTTATTTGTGTAAAATATTTAGTTATAAACCTTACAGAACATTTCATGACATCATGATTTGTTAAGTACTAAAACTAAGATTACTCATTTTCTGAATCCCAAAATATTGCTAAAGGTATTAAAATATCTTAAAAACTGAACCACATGTGTTAAGTGATAGCAGATTTACAAGCTGGCGCTAAAATTAATAAATAGTTAATAGCATTTGAAACATTTTCTCTATAAAATATTTTGTATTATATGAGCAAAATAACGGAGGACATAATGATTTTAACTATCTTACTTATCTTTTTCTGTATTCGATTAATCAGCTTAAAGATATCTATGCAACATGCAAAACAGCTAAAGGCAGATGGCACCGTGGAATACGGCATTAAAAATTCAAAATTTCTAGCCATAACTCACGGATTGATTTACATTAGTGCAGCTGTAGAAGCATTCATAAGGATACATTTAACTTCTTTAATAGCACATTGGCTTAATCATATTGATCATCGCTTATATCATGCTATTTACAGTCATTAAGACACTAGGTCGTATTTGGATATTGAAATTATTTATATTACCAAATTATCCTATTATCAAGTCAGGATTATATAAAGTGACGAAACATCCAAACTATTTCTTAAATATCATTCCCGAGTTAATCGGCGTATTGCTATTAACACACGCTACATACACAACACTCTTATTGATTCCATATGCTTATTTCTTAATTGTACGTATTCGCCAAGAAGAGAAATTAATGAGTATATAAAATAAAAAGCCTACAATCACGATATTCAGGTCACCACATCTTTAAAGCAGAATTTTAAAAAGTGGGGTATTTAAACATACGTGATTGTAGGTGTTTTTGAAGAGACATAGATGATGCCGGTGATAAGTTTACGGGAAAGTTTCGGGAAAAACAGTTTGCAAACTAATGTTAAGTTTTGATGATAGAGCTTTAACACATATAGGTAAGTATGAAGGTTGTCTGACGTAAGACATACAGCGCTCTAAAAAAGTGTGCCTCTAATTTCTATTAGTGATACATTATTATATTTTTCAAGACAAAGACTATATTCATTCAACCTGGGGAGAATTATGAAAGTGATTTTAAAAATTATAATAGGTTTTCATACTCTTATATTAATCAAGATGATATTGCTATAAGTTTAAAGAAATTAAGTGAAATCCATGGATAATATCCGTTTTTAAGATTAACTTACATTGTTTATTTTATGTCTTTACTCATCACGCTAACTCTCATACATCATGTCATCATTTCATGACATGAAACTCCATTTTTTAAAAAGTGCTTATCTATTTAAATGTAAGTTTTTAGAAGTTTCACGACGAGTTTCTCTCATTAATTGTTCGTCATTAATTAATGAACGACCGTAAGTTGGTACCATTTCTTTAACAACAGGTTCCCACACTTCTCTATCATCGGCGAAGTTTTTCTCTAGAACTTCAAGGACAACTGATAATGATGTTGAAGCTCCTGGTGATTCACCTAATAAAGCAATCATAGAGTGGTCGTCAGAATTTACAACTTCTGTACCAAATACTACGAAACCTTTACCGTGTTGGTCACTATCTTTAATAACTTGAACACGTTTACCAGCAGTGTAAAGTTCCCAATCTTCATCATTAGCATCAGGAATAAATGTTCTTAAATAGTTCATACAACCTTCTTTAGTTTTGATCATTTGATCAATTGAATATTTAATTAAAGGTATATTTTTAACTGCCGAAGCCAACATTGTTGTAACGTTGTATGGTTTGATTGATTCAAATAAATCTAAATTTGAACCATATTTTAGGAATTTAGGACCTATATTGGCATATGGGCCAAATAATAATGTTTGTTTGCCATTAATATAACGAGTATCAAGGTGAGGCACTGTCATTGGCGGCTTACCTTGAGGTTCTTTACTGTAAACTTTAGCAGCATGTTGGTTAATAATATCTGGATTTGTACATCTTAAGAATTGACCACTGATTGGGAAACCACCAAGATGTTCTCTTTGTTTAACGCCAGATTTTTGTAATAACGGAATAGAATAACCACCTGCACCAACAAATACTTTATCAGCGATTTTAGTCACTTTTTCTTTTGTTTCTCGATTTTCTACAACCACTTGCCATTTACCGTCTTCTCTTTGAGTTAAATCTACGACATCATGATTGTATTTTAATGAAACATTTGATTGTAGTTCTAAGTAATATGCTAATTTACGAGTTAACTCACCATAGTTCACATCTGTACCTTCATCAATTTTACTTGCTGCCATTTGATGACCTAGTTCACGATTTTGCATCATTAACGGCATCCATTTTCTCATTGTTTCCATATCTTTTGTATATTCAATCGTATCAAACATAGGAATAGTTCTAAGTGTTTCATAACGTTTTCTTAAAAAGTTAACGTTTGTTGGACCCATTACGAAACTAATATGTGGTAGTGGTTGAATAAATTCTTCAGGATTAGAAATATCACCATTTTTAACTAAATTGCCCCAAAATTGTCTAGACAATTCAAATTGCTCGTTAATTTCTTGCGCTTTAGACGCATCGATTGAACCATCATCTTGTTCAACTGTATAGTTTAATTCACATAATGCAGCATGTCCTGTTCCAGCATTGTTTTTTTCATTAGAACTTTCAATGCCAGCGCCTTCTAGTCTTTCAAACATATCTATATGCCAGTTAGGGCTTACTTTTGAAAGCATCGTCGCTACTGAGGTACCAATAATACCAGCACCTACAACAACGATATTTTTATGATTTGCTTCACTCATATACATGTTCCTTTCTTAATCTTTTATGTTAGTTTAGCTCATATATGTACTTTACCACTATAAACATTTCGTAAACGTTTATACATTTAAAAACCTCTCGATGATTTCTTTTAAAAGTTGTGGTCAGCTATGTTCCTTTTGTGGTAATATCATCATGCGTAAAAATTCGAGATTATTATAATATTATAATAAAGAAGGTTTAAATAAATCATGAAAGAAAATTTTTGGAGTACATTGCCACGTCCATTTTTTATTTTGGCACCTATGGAAGACGTGACAGACATTGTCTTTCGGCATGTTGTAAATGAAGCTGCGAGACCGGATGTATTTTTTACTGAATTTACGAATACTGAGAGTTACTGCCACCCTGAAGGTATTCATAGTGCGCGCGGACGCTTAACTTTTAGTGACGATGAACAGCCAATGGTATCGCATATCTGGGGCGATAAACCAGATCAATTCCGAGAAATGAGTATCTGTTTAGCGGACATAGGCTTTAAAGGTATCGATTTGAATATGGGTTGTCCTGTCGCAAATGTTGCGAAAAAAGGTAAAGGGTCCGGCTTGATTCTACGACCTGAAACGGCAGCCGAAATCATTCAAGCCTCTAAAGCGGGTGGTCTACCAGTCAGTGTTAAAACACGTTTAGGTTATCACGATGTTGATGAATGGCGAGACTGGTTAAAACACGTCTTCGAACAAAATATCGCAAATTTATCCATTCATCTACGTACCCGTAAAGAGATGAGTAAAGTAGACGCACATTGGGAATTAATCGAAGCTATCAAGACATTACGTGATGAGATTGCACCAAATACACTGTTAACCATCAATGGCAATATCCCCGATAGACAAACTGGTCTAGAACTCGCAAATAAATATGGTATCGACGGCATTATGATTGGTAGAGGTATCTTCCACAATCCATTCGCATTTGAAAAGGAACCACGCGAACATTCAAGTAAAGAATTATTAGGTTTATTACGCTTACATCTCTCTTTATTTGAAAAATATGATAAAGATGAAGCACGACAGTTCAAAAGTTTACGCAGATTCTTCAAAATCTACGTACGTGGCATCAGAGGCGCTAGCGAACTTCGCCATCAATTAATGAATACCCAATCCATTGCCGAAGTAAGAGAACTACTCGATGCATTTGAAGCACATATGGATGCACGCTCAGAAGCATAAGCATGTGAGTGATAAGTATAATAAATAATGAGTGAACCGTTATGAAACGTAAGTAATTGAGAAATGGCGCTCACCTTCTTTTGTATTTTTTTATTACTACGCATGTATCATACAATAAAATATCCTTGTATTAAATATAAAATACAAGGATATTTATTCCATTGTTCCATACTTTTCAACTGTATCTTCTATAAATTGTATAATTTGATCTGTTTTACGTTTACGCTTCATTTAATAGGTTTGCAGAAAATGCCTTTTGTTCAGCAAACACACCAATTTCTTTAATCTTTTCATTATTTTCAAATTCATAATACGCTTCGTTGATATCTGAATCTTCTCTCAAAGAAGGTACCCACTTGATCGATAAATTCACGTATTAAATCCGCTCTCAAACGTAATTGTTGATCATCTGCTTTATCTAATAATTTGTGAATTTGATGACGTTTTTCATCACTCGCTTTCTTATCAGATAAATTAATTTGACTGATTAAATCCATAATATATTTCACATTTATAAGGTCATTACGCATTAATTCTACTTTGAAATCAATGTCATCTAATACAGACACGCCCTCGTCTTCATCGCCTTGATTGTCTCTTTTTACTTCCTCATAAATGTTTAAAAATTTCCCTTTATAGTCTTCATATGTCTGTTCATCAATGCCTAGTTCATTTTAGTAAATTGGAATTCATCAAATGTCTTTAACTTAATTAAAATATTGGATAAATCGCGGAGTAATATAAAGAAATTCTTTTTCAAATCTTCCGTTTCAAGTCGGTCCACATCTAACGGTGTAGGTGCTAAACGGCATACTTCATTTAAAATCGCTTTAAAATCACGTAAGTATTCCTCATAATAACAAGCTAAGAACGGTATCTGTATTATCTGTTTGTGAAAAGATTTCTATCGCTTCACCTGTTTGTTGTTTTAAATCACGATAACATACGATATTACCATAATGTTTACGTTCTTTTTCTACACGATTCGTTCTAGAATAAGCTTGAATTAAATCATGATGCTTTAAGTTTTTGTCTACATATAGTGTATTCAGCTTTTTACTATCAAAGCCAGTCAGGAACATATTCACAACGATAAGAATGTCTATCTTCTCATCACGAACCACTTCTTTCATGCGTTTGGATACATCTGAAAAATACCCTTCAAAATTGTCAGTGTCATAGTTCATTTTAAATGTAACATTATAGTCACTCATTATACGGTCAAGCACTTTGCGTGAATGTTCATAATGCTCATCTTCGTGTGTATCTTCATTCGCTTGATACGTAAATATTGTCGTGATATTGAGGTCGTGCACACCTTCAGCTTTTAATCTCTGGAAAGTATCATAATACTTGATTGCCATTGGGATACTTTGAACGGCGAACATCGCAGTATAATTGCCGTTGTCCGTCTTTTTATGATAATTTGAAGCGATATATCAACTCACTGCTTAAATTCGCTCATCAGCCATCCAAATTTCAGAATTATTAATCTTCTCGATATATGCCTCATCCATCGTTTCATGCGCATTAAATGTTTGATAATATTCTACTGAAAACCCAAGAACATTGTGATCTCTAATCGCATCTTTAATCAGATAATGATGGAGGCATGTATCAAATATATCTGCAGTCGCTCGACCATCTTGGCTTTTATTCTCTTCAAAACGTGGCGTGCCAGTAAAGCCAAAGTATTGCGCATTTTGGAAATGTTGTTTAATTAAACAGTGCATGTCCCCAAATTGTGTAAGATGACATTCGTCAACAATAAAAATCCCTTTATCTTGTTTATACGTATCCATAATAGCATCTTAGACTTCACTGCATTAGCCATCTTTTGAATTGTTGTGACAATTAAAGGTAGAGTTGGGTCAGCGAGTTGTTTAAGTAACTTCCGCGTATTATCTGTTAAATCTACAGAATCTTCTTGGAATTTATTGAATTCTGCCAATGTTTGATTATCCAAATCTTTACGGTCTACGAGAAAGATGACTTTTTTTAATATTTTCTTCTTGTGATAATAGTTGACTCGCTTTGAAAGAGGTTAAGGTCTTTCCGCTTCCTGTTATATGCCAAATATAACCATTATTGTTTGTATCTAACGCTCGATTGATAATGGCTTCGACGGCATAGACTTGGTAAGGTCTTAGTGCCATTAATATTTTATCTGTTTCGTTTACAACCATATAGCGACTGATCATTTTAGCGATATGGCAAGGTTCTAGGAAATTTTCGGTAAATTCTTTGAGATAGTTGATGCGTTCGTTTTGTTGATTGCTCCAGTAAAACATTTGACCTTTAAATATTTCACGGTCACTATTGGCATAATACCTTGTTTCCATTTTATTACTGACTACGAATAGTTGGATATAATGGAATAAGCCTGTATGGTTCTGGCGACGATAGCGTTCGATTTGGTTAAATGCTTCAGTGATGGCAACACCGCTACGATTGAGTTCAATTTGTACTAAAGGTAAACCATTAATAAGTAAGGTTACATCATAACGACTTTTATATTATCGTTCACAGTCACTTGATTTGTGACTTGAAACTTATTTTGACACCATTGCTTTAAATTCATAAGTTCTATGTAAACAATCGAATCATCATCTCTTTGAAGGACATATTTATCACGTAATTGCATCGCACTATCAAAGACAGACTTACCGTTAATATCTGTATTAACCTTTCGAATTCACGATCAGTCAGCGGACGTCCTTCTAATTTATCCATGTGTCGCTCATTAATGATTTGACGAAAGTTATCATGCAGTTGCTCCACATTATGCACATTCACCCGTTCATACCCTAATCCATCCAATTGTCGAAGTAGCTCATTCTCTAACGCATATTCACTTTGGTAAGCCATCCTCTCATCCACCTTAACAATTATTCTCTCTATAAATATATCCAATATTTCGTGTACTTAATATTGGATAACACTTTATTATTTAAATAAAGAATGATGTTGAAGATTATTTTATATGCCTACACACAATCTGTATTTTCTGGTCGTAAAATAGAAAAATTACTTAGTGATAGTGTACGATGATGTGGCTTTCACAAAATCAAACACCTTCCTCTAAAACGATTCATCGCTTTAGAGGAAATCCCCAAGTAGATGCTTTATTAGAATCTTTATTTATTTAATTTCATAGTCAGTGTTTGAAACAAAATCTTATAGATGATAAAGCTATTTTTATTGGTGGTACAAAAGTTGAGGCAAATGCCAATCGATATACATTTGTATTGAAAAAGAGCATTCATAACCATGAATCAAAAATGAATAAAGATTCTAAAGCACTCTATCGTGAATTAGCAAAAAATAAAATCATACCTGAGATTAAAGAAGATAATGATTATGAATTAACAACAGAAGATATAGATTTAATTGGTACTCATTTAGATAAAGAAGTCGAAGATTTAAATTATCGCATCGACAATGAGGAATGTACGCAGTTAAGAAAACAAACACATCACAAGCGAACTCGAATCAAAAAATACAGAAAGAAATTTAGTCATTACTCTGAGCGAAAGTATAAGCATGAAACACAAAAATCAATTCTTCAAGATAGAAATAGCTATTCTAAAACAGATTATGATGCGACATTTACGAAAATGAAAGAAGACCATGTGATAAATGGATGAATAATGAACTCCTTGTATTTTCCCAAGACAGCTACTCTAATCTTTTCGATTAATACATGTTTATCTAAATCATCTTTCTTTCATTAATTCTATAACATTATATTACATAATGTTATATCATCTAATAGTTGTAGCTAGTCTTTCTACTTCTTTTATATGGATTATTAAATAATTTTCAACAAACCTCACTAATCTATAATCTATCGAGGTGATTTTATAAGAAATACTATTTAAATGAGTCTAGTTTATTTTACCACTTATTTATGCATTTATTCATGTAAAACCTTAAGTAAAAAATATTAATTTATTTGTCTAGAAGAAATATACAAATAACATTTTTTCAATGTATTACTTACACTGTTGTAAGTTTACTTGTTAACTGTTGTAATAGTCTATGATTGATGTTTTTATAATAAGTAAAGAGAAATAAGGAAGGTGAAAAGAATGGAAAATATAAACAGTAATATGAATAAAAATGACAATAGTTATGTTTTATCAGCACTGAGTTATTTAAGTATCTTTTTTGCACCTGTCATTTTACCTTTATTGGTATGTATACTCGCTGATGAACCAACGTCAAGACATGGTAAAAAAGCACTAGTTAATCATGCTTTGACTTGGATTAGTTTTTTTATAGGTAGAGCGGCTATTATTTTTTCAAAAGAAATATTTGATAAGCCTTTGAATCATCAATTATTAATATTTATTATTGCTTTAGTCATTGCTATTATATTCTTTTTAATTGCTTTAATATTGTATATCTTAAATATTATCAGAGGAATTAAAATATTATTGAAAAAGTAAATCACTTATATACCAACTTATTAAGGGAGTCCTATACTCCCTTTTTTTACTCAACTTAATCCATAACCGATTATTTTATTTATAATCTACGATACTAACTTTAACGTTTCTAATGACATTTCTTGAAACATCAAAGTTGTTATTAAACCCTTCTTGTTAATACGTAGAGAGAGTAACTGGCCTGCATAATAAGTATTTTGAGTCCTTCTAAACACACACGTAAATACTTCATCTTTTTGTATTTTCTCAATCAAAGTTACTCCATTTTACAAAAGTTGATTTGCTAATGTTTATGACCTTTCCATCTTTTGTATTAAATTTATACAACCTTAGTCTATGTAATTTAAGATTATTATAGTTTTTCTGAATGACATATTTATTCACATTATACGTTCTAGTCATCTTTTTTAACCCTTACCATCGCTTTTTACATAGTAATTTTTATTCTCACTCTTATTTATATGAATATTTGATGATATCAATTAATAATGTAAGTCATCTCCTAACCTCATTTTAAAGCGATTGATATTGTCATTCTGCCATCAAATTATAGCATTCTATATTGTTGGATATAGGTTATAAGTTTTTACATTTCATGTTCCAAAGCAATGATATTAGTAATTCTTTTAATTAACTTACATTTTATTGTAGACATTATATTTTCGATTAATCTACTTCACTCTGAAACTTTCTAAACAAACTTTCATTAATTAAGTTTAAATTAAAATTCTTACAACTTAATTTTTAGCTTTATTTATGGTACGCTTCTGCGTATCGATTAATGATGCGGTTTTATAAATACTAAAAAAAGTTATTTAACTTTATTATTATCTGCCTTCAAATATATATATCTTAATTTGTTCATTACTATTTTTAGAAGATTTTCAAACAGCTCACCAACGTAAAATCGATTGATGAAATAAGCTGCCTTATTAAGAATAATCACTGTTCTTTCTCTTATCTGCATGAAAATTTCTATTCAATATTTCATACACAAAACTAAAATCTATTATAGTCTTTAATAAATTATTAACCATTATACTAAAACAGTCTCGAATATGAACATATCTACTTAATCTAAAAATAGTCTATTAATATTCTGGGTTTATAACGTGCTAGAAGGGGTAGATTGACTGAAGGAGGGCGATATTAATGAAAGCAGTTACTTATCAAGGTCATAAAAATATGGAAGTTCGTGAAGTGAAAGATCCAACGATAGAAGAATCAACAGATGCAATTATTAAAATAACAGCTTCAGGTATATGTGGTTCTGATTTACATCTTTATCATCAAGGCGACTTATTTATGGATCCTGGTTTTGTTATTGGACATGAGCCAATGGGAATTGTAGAAGAAGTAGGAAAAGACGTTAAGACTTTAAAAAAAGGCGATAGAGTAGTTATACCTTTTAACATTGGTTGTGGCGATTGCTTCTATTGTAATAACCATATGGAGTCTCAATGTGATAATTCTAATCCATCCCCAGCAAGTTGGAAAATGAACAATGGTGGACTTTTCGGTTTTGGTGCCATGCACGGGAACCACTGGGGAGGACAAGCAGAGTATTTAAGAGTCCCATTTGCTGACTTCTCTTCATTCAAAGTTCCAGATAGTGATTTAAAAGACGAACAAGTATTATTTTTATCTGATGTTGTCCCAACAGCTTATTGGAGTGTTGAACATGCGGGCGTAAAATCTGGTGATACTGTTATTGTTCTAGGTTGTGGTCCAATCGGTTTAATGGCACAAAAATTTGCTAAGTTAAAAGGTGCTGAACGTGTGATTGCCATTGATAATGTAGAGCACAGATTAAACCATGCGAAAAAATTCAACGGCGCTGAAGTATATAATTTTTCTAAAGAAGATAATATCGGAAAATTACTTCATGAAACAACAAAGGGTGGCGCAGATGTTGTTATAGATTGTGTGGGAATGGATGGACAAGTAGCTCAAGATGATTTAGAGATTAGTTCAAACTCAGCACAACGCGGTAATATTAGTCCAATTATTACAGCAGCAGAATCAGTAAGAAAATTTGGTACCATTCAATTAACGGGTATTTATGGTACACCTGCAGATAATTTTCCAATAGATTTAATTTTTAATAGAGATGTTCAAGTAAAAAGTGGTCAAGCGCCAGTTATTCATCAAATGCCAAAATTATATGAAATGATTAAAAATGAAGTGTTTGATCCAACAGAAATTATAACGCATACTATGCCTTTAGAAGATGCAAAACAAGCTTATGATATTTTCGATCAGAAAAAAGACAACAATATTAAAGTCATTTTAAAACCACAATGATAAATATATAAATTAAAAAGAAATATGAATATAAAATTTTGAAATTATTCCGATGATTAAATAAATAAGTTAATTAGTATTTTGTGTTTAATTTCCTTTTTTTAGTGTATGTAGTATATAGATTTAAAATTATAATTTAGGAGGAAATTTCTGTTATGACTAAAAAAGTAGCAATCATTTTAGCAGATGAATTTGAAGATATAGAATTAACTAGTCCAAAAGAGGCATTAGAAAATGCTGGGTTTGAGACTGAAGTTATTGGTGATACTGCTAACCATGAAGTTGTCGGCAAACATGGTGAAAAAGTAACAGTAGATGTTAATATCGCAGATGCTAAGCCAGAAAATTATGATGCTTTATTAATTCCTGGTGGATTTTCACCTGACCATTTACGTGGTGATGAAGAAGGCCGCTATGGTACATTTACTAAGTATTTTACTCAAAATAATATACTAACATTTGCGATTTGTCATGGTCCACTTTTACTAGTTGATACCGACGATTTAAATGGGCGTACAATAACTGGTGTTATCAATGTACGTAAAGATTTATCTAATGCAGGGGCAAATGTTGTTGATGAATCAGTTGTAGTTGATAATAATATCGTAACAAGCCGTACACCAGATGATCTAGACAATTTCAATAGAGAAATTATCAAACAATTACAAGCATAAGTTTAAAATATAAAGTTGTACTATTTATGTATGCCTGCTTTATATCATTTAATAAATATTTTTCATAGTACACATCTTTTTTGTTTATTAATGTATTCTGCGTATTGGTTAATGATGCGTTTTACTAAAATATTTTTCAATTCAAATGCATATTACAATATCTATTTGTATAAATTAGTAGTTAATCATACTTATTTTCATGTACACTCATCTCTAACCTTAATTGAAATAACACATCATTAGCAGCAAATCCTTCTTTTACACGCTTATGAAAATCACTTATACCTTCAACTTCCGCTTTAACATATTTACCATGCATGGATAGTGAGGTAAATATCATGAATGATTTAATTGAAGTATTAACTGACTTAGTTATTAAAGAGTTAAGTCATGATAACTAAGATTGCGGTCCAACGTGTTGATGACACGTTGGACCTTTATTTGAATTCTTTCATAAATATATATTATCTTCGTGGAGGTGAATACTATGGTCGAAGCTATTGGTTACGTACGTCAAAGTACACTAAAACAACAAAGCTTAGCTACTCAAAAAGCACTCATTATGGACACTGCTAAGCAATATGGATGGACTAACGTACAATTTTATGATGATAAGAGAAGCGGACGAAATACAAAACGTTCGGGCTATCAAAAGATGGTAGAGATCATTACTTCTGGAAATTGTAAAGTGTTATGTTGTTATTGTCTGAATCGACTTCATCGTAATTTGAAAAACGCTATACAACTTTTTGAAATTTGTAAAAAGTATCATGTCACAATTATCAGTGTTAACGATGGCTATTTTGATTTAGCTAAAGAATTTGATTACTTTCGCTTGAACATACTCATGAGCCTAGCGGAATTGGAATCGAATAACATCAGCGAACAAACACAAAATAGTATTAGAGAGAAAGCCTAGCAAGGTAAATTGATTACAACACATGCGCCGTTTGGCTATCGTTATAATAAAGGTCACTTTATTGTAAATGCAGAAGAAGCACCTACAGTCAAAGCTGTTTATCGTTGGTATTTACAAGGCCTAGGTTATAAGAAAATTTCTCAAAATCTAGATAAAGATGTGGAATTTATTTCTCGTAAGCCCTACCAAGTTAGAAACATTCTCTTGAATCCTAACTATTGTGGTCGTGTCATCAATCAGTATGGAACGTTTAATGATATGGTTCCGCCTATTATTGATGTTGATACGTTTGAAGAAGCACAAGAGCGTCGTATTCATAAGCAATACAATCGATCCAATTCTAGAAATAAGCTAAAGCGACGAATCAAATGTCCTTACTGTCAATCAACATTAACTAACTTGACGATTAAAAAAGAAAAACATTCACTACGTCTGCCCTAAAAACATGAATGAAGCTTATCACACCTGTTCGTTTAATGGTATAAATGCACAAACGATTGAAGCAGACGTTCTCAATACTTGTAAAGCGTATTTTGAAAATGAATCGTTTTATAATCGCTTAAATAAGAAAATACTACAAACACTAAATCAGCGACAAATAAAATATAAATAAACACAGCTAACACAAGAAGAGCTTATCGAAAAACTAGCTCAAAATCATATTGATGTAGAAACATTTAAACGACTATCTACTAGTAATGAAAGCGAAACACATTCCCCTTCCCCCACTTATTTACCTAATCAAATGACTAAGACAATCAATCATATAACTAAAAATAAATTGACATTAGAAGATATAGCCCCTTTGATTGATGACATTACGATAACTCAAACTAAACAATTACAAGGAATCTACTTGAAACATAGTCAAATCAATATTGTTGAACAGTCACACTTAATATCTCATGAAAGGAATGGAAGCTTGTGAAAGATTTAAAGAAAAAACGTATTGGATTATATACACGTGTATCAACTGAAATGCAGACCGATGGCTATAGTATTCAAGGTCAGTTAAATCAGCTCAAAAAATATTGTCAATTTCAAGGTTATAAAGTCGTTGATGAATATACCGACCGTGGCATATCCGGTAAAACAACTCAACGTCCTGAATTACAACGTATGTTGAAAGATGCGAAAGAAGATAAATTAGACTGTATTATGGTGTACAAAACCAATCGCTTAGCCAGAAACACCTCAGATTTATTAAGTATTGTTGAAAGATTATATAAACTTAATGTGGAATTTTTTAGTCTAACTGAAAAAATAGAAATTGCCACGTCTACAGGTAAGTTAATGCTTCAAATTCTTGCCAGTTTCTCTGAGTTTGAAAGAAATACGATTGTAGAAAACGTATATAATGGTCAAAGGCAACGAACGATTGAAGGATATTACCAAGGTAATTTACCTCTAGGCTATGATAAAATACCTGACAGTAAAAAAGAGTTAATAATCAATCAACATGAAGCGAATATCGTCAAATATATCTTTGAATCCTATGCCAAAGGTCACGGTTATCGTAAGATAGCGAACGCATTAAACCACAAGTTCACGGTAAAGGGACAAATCCTACTGACTGGGATTGTAAAGTGCCCAAAATGTGGCGCAGCAATGGCTGCAAGCAATACGACTAATACGTTAAAAAATGGGACTAAGAAGAGAATCAGATACTATTCATGTAGTAATTTCCGTAATAAAGGATCAAAAGTTTGTTCGGCCAATAGCGTTAGAGCAGATATATTGGAGAAGTATGTTATGAATCGGATATTAGAAGTGATCAAAAGTAAAAACGCATTGAAACAATTGGTTGAAAAGGTAAATAAACGAAGCCAAATAGATAAATCGTCTTTGAATCATGACATCGCTTATAAACAATCACACTACGAAGATGTGAAATCGAAAATGAATACATTGACGAAAACCATTCAAGATAACCCTGACTTAGATAGTATATTAAAACCAACGATACTTAATTATCAAGCTGAATTGAATCAACTTAAAGACCAAATTGGTCAATTAGAACAAGACAAACAAGCTGAAACTCCTTCTTATGATGCAGAAATTATAGCTAACGTACTACAAGCAATATTCAAAGACATTAATAAATTAGAGAAATCACAGTTGAAATCATTGTATCTAACGGTCATCGATCGTATTGATATCCGAAAAGATAAACATCATAAGAAACAGTTCTATGTTACACTCAAACTGAATAATAATATTATTAAACAATTATTTGATAATCATACCCTTGACGAAGTGCCCTTTAGCACTTCGTCTTTATTTTTGCCCCAAACATTATATCTTACTATTTAGCTAATAGAACCATTGTTATAACAGTAATTTCCCCTATCTTCTTTCACTTATTTTATCTAACTATTATCAAGAATTCTCTTTATCAATTTCAATAACACTTATCTAATGAAACAGTCATTGTCGTAATTATTTTCATAACTACACGAAGCTTATATTGAAATTGCTAAAGAACATCCCACAATGATTTTTTAACGGGAAAGGAATGGGATTTGCAGATTCGAAGAAGCAGAAGGATTGTGCAAGCACAATCCCAAAACCCCGTTACTTTTTATAAATAAATTATATATATAAGGAATTAGAGAGATACACTCATCATAAATACGTATAAATAATTAGTTGATTGTTCGTCAAAATGAGTGGGATTCCGGGATTTCCTTGTCACACCAACATTTATCACGGGTTTTTATATGGAATTTTCTCTTATTCCTACCGGGATTCGTAATAAACGATAAATCAAATATATATTATCTCAATGATGTATACCAACTACATCACTATCACACTATCTAGGAGGCAATTATATGAAAACCATTACTCAAGAACTCAAACAATATATGACGCGCTTATTTCAACTTTCTAATAACGAAACATGGGAACGTGAAGCGTTAGAAGAAGCAGCAGAAAATATTCTCCCTACTCGTTTTGTAGAGCATTCTCCTATTACTCATCTCACACTTGAAACCTATACCTACTATAACGATGAGCTACATGAGCTAAGTATCTATCCATTTCTTATGTACGCCAATAACCAACTCATCAGTATTGATTATCTGGATCATTTTGATATGGATTTTCTGTACCTCACTGATACTAAAAGTATACTTATCGATGAACGTCATTTACTAAAAAAAGGAGGGAATGACCATGAATAATTGGATCAAAGTGGCACAAATATCAGTTACGATTATTAGCCAAGTAATTATCATTATGAAAGAAATTCAAGATGAGGTAAGATAGAATGAAAATTAATCGATACATTACAAGAGGGGGTAGTGAAGATCTATCTCTAGACCTTCAAATCTTACTTTGGAATATGGTAAAAGAACGGGACAATCAAAAGCACACAGATTACTTACACATATTTATATTGCAAGAAGATAATAATATACTCTCAGTCACACATGAACAAGAACAACCCGCATACAAAGTGGAATATCACTATACAAACTATGTAAAAAATCAAAATACATTACCTAAGAAAGTCTATGTTATTCGTGAAGATGACGTAGACGCTTTTTATTATGTGATGCTTTTACCAGAAGAATACTAAAGGAAGTGACTACATATGAATACAATAAAAAGTACGATACACACAGAAGCGATTTTTAGCGATGATGAACAACACCGCTACTTGCTCAAAAAGACTTGGGATGAAAAGAAATCAGCATGTACAGTTATAACAATGTATCCTCATTTAGATGGTGTACTATCACTCGATCTTACTACGGTTCTTATTCTTAACCAATTAGCCAACTCTGAACAATATGGCGCTGTATACCTTGTGAATCTATTTTCGAATAAAACGCCTGAAAATCTCAAACATATCAAAGAACCTTACGACAAACACACAGACATTCACTTGATGAAAGCGATTAGTGAAAGTGACACACTGATTCTAGCTTATGGTGCTTATGCGAAGCGGCTAGTTGTCGTCGAACGTGTAACACAAGTGATGGAAATGTTAAAACCTCATAAAAAGAAAGTCAAAAAACTCATTAATCCAGCCACAAATGAAATCATGCATCCGCTTAACCCTAAAGCACGTCAAAAATGGACGTTGAAATAAAAGGAGGAGTATCTATGAACCATGAAACCACACAATCAGACTGGCGAACGGTTGCTAATTGTTTAGCATCGCAAGATTACGTTTCAATAGTAAAAGGTTTAGTACGTCATTTCACAGCAATTGAAGATGAAGAAATTCTTGATAAAATCTATGAAGATTTTATGAATGACGACGCTATCACAACCTTACTTAACAATGATTTCCAAGATATCATAAATCATTACCTATCAAAATGAACACTATACTACTTCTAATAAAAATAGAGCATCCTTCACTTAACGATGAAGGATACTCTTATATCTTTTTTTCTAAAAAATATTAGTAGCTAGTTCTAAAATATATTCTATTTTGGAAGATACACTTATATCTGCAAATATATAGATGTGAAATGTAAAAACACAATTGGGTTGGTAGTCCCAATGCAAATGTAGTATTTGTCAGTAACCTTCCTCCTCAGGTCGTCCTTCATTTCATAGAAATCAAGAGGAGGGACAACATGAAACTCACGATTTTTCATGATGGTCAATTTTTTGTAGGGTTAGTTGAATACAAGCAGCAACAAAAATCCACTTTTGCAAAGTATACGTTTGGATCAGAACCTGATAGTGAAACTATTTTTAAGTTTATTAACCAACACTTATTAAAGTTGATTAATACTAGTAAAGTGTCAACCAAAAGTAAGAAGCCTAAGAATAAAATTAATCCTAAAAAATTACAGCGTAAAGTTGCAAAAGATCAAAAGAAATATCCGATAACAACACAATCTCAACAGGCTTTAAAAAAAGAACAAGAGCTTAAGAAGAAATTATCTAAAACGAAAAACAAGCTCCAAAAAGAAGCAGATAAAAAAAGAAAGCGAAAAATTAAAGTGATAAAGGCTAAAGAAAAACATAAAGGTCATTAAATTTAAGAGCATCCTTCACTTTGCGGTGAGGGATGCTCTTATTACTATTTTTTGCTATTTTCAATTAACATAATAGGCTTTTATCAGTATCAAATGAACATTTTTTGTAGTAAACCTTTCTTACGATGTTTTAATAATTCAATTTTATGTAACTGCTTATTAATCTTTCTATTAATCATCTGAAACAATCGTCCTATTTGTTTTTGTTCCTTTAATATTGGAATTAATAACTTTATTTGTTCCATTTGTTTTTTTGACACTTCAGAAAATGTTGATCCTGCTCCTACTTTTTCAGCATTTCTTTTTAAAATACTCGTCATTGAATATAAAAAATATGAATCTAAATCGTTCTCTTTTGGCACTATTGATTGAAATCCTTGATTAGTAGTCGCTTCTTTAGAAAGTATAGCTGTTTTTCCTATGCCTGCTCTTGAAGTAAATAACACTGTGCCTCTTGGAAGCATCTTTGCTGAACTTTTTTCTAGTCCTTTTTCAGTTATTCTTCTTTGACTAGTACTTACAAATTCCTGATCTCCTATTTCAACTGGCGAAAACCAATTTATATCGCCATCCCAATATTCACTTTTTTTAGTACTCGGTGTTCCTCCACCTATAATATCAGCAATATTGCTTAACTTCTTCATTTCCCAATCAGGATAATTATTTCCATTTTCATCCTTAAATCTTAACTCTTGAAAAAAATCTTTTGCATATATCCTTTCTTTTGTTGCTCTAACAATTCTAATTTCTTTTCTTCTAACTCAATCTGGCGGTCGAGTTTGCTAAAGAAATTACTAATTTTATTTTGTTCAGTAATTGATGGAATATAAAGCTTATATTTGGATAGATTTGTTTTAGAAATACCTAATACAGAAATACCTGTACCTTGCTTTCGAATAAATTTTAGATAATTATTTGTTTTAGTATTATAGAGTAAAAATTTTGGATCAATTGAGCTGTTAGGTCGAAACAAATGTGTATGAAGACCTGATATTATTTTTGCTTGATCAAAATTTATCAATATACTTTTTCCTAAATCCTTATAATCTTCAGAGGCATCCTCAAAAATTAAATCACCTTTATTAACTTCTTCATAGTCTTTATATTCGCTAATTGAAGGTATTAAATTAGTAACATTTAATATTGAAGGGAATTTACTATGTATGTCTCCATAATGAATATGATGATATGTACCTTCATCTTCATAAGCTCTAGATAAAGAATAACTTTTTTTGAAAATACCTAAATTACCTAAAGATGTAATAGTCCATATATAATTAAACTCTGGGAATCTTAGTTTTGGAGTATTTATTTGTTCAGACATGTTTTAACGCTCCTAGTTCTTTTAGACATTCATTAATTTCTGATTCAATATTATGTATATTTATTCTTTCATAGCCTAATTCCACAAGTTGTTGAAGTATTTCTAATGCGTATATCTTTTGATATGCCATTCATTTATTCATCCTAAAATTTAATCTTTTCTTAAATATATCAAAGTTTGGTATTAATTAATATTGTATACTTTACTTTTAGTCAATAAATTAATAAAAAACCGCATCACTTATGATATGCTTCACCGCACATAATTTTAAATGCTCGATAAATCTGTTCGATAAGTATGACGCGCATCATTTGGTGTGGGAAGGTCATGTTGCTAAATGATAAAGCGTAGTTGCTGCGTTGTAAGACGTCTTGATGTAAGCCATTAGATCCACCTATGACAAATGTAAAGTCGCTTTGTCCTTGTGTCATGCGTGTTTGGAGTTCTTTGGAGAGTTGTTCTGATGACAGTTGTTTACCTTTAATTTCTAATGTTATCACTGTTGATTGTGATTTAATTTTAGCGAGTAATCGTTGTCCTTCTTTTTCTTTTACTTGTTCTATTTCTTTTTCACTCATATTTTCTGGTGCTTTTTCATCTGTTACTTCTATTAATTCAATTTTTGTATAAGGACCTAGTCGTTTTTCATATTCTGCAATGGCTTGCTTCCAATATTTTTCTTTTAGTTTTCCTACTGACAGGATTGTAATTTTCATTTGATCCTCCATGATGATATGTATTATTTTATCTAAGTTATCAACAAATTATTCACTTATACACACTATTCCCTCTTAATTATAACAATTATTTTTATAGTTTCTTAGCATTTTTTCGGATTTATACACATATGATGTGGAAAACTTGCTGTTTTGTGGATAAGTTTGTGAATAATGTGGGTATTGTACTCAATTCTGGATAACTGTGACTTTTCAGTGGATAACTTTACGGTTGGCTTAACTTTATTTTTTACATTTAATCCTTGTATTGGGTCTTTTTAAGACTCACTTACTCCATATGTAGATTAAATGTTCCTACTTTTCTACAAGACTATTTTCCAAAAAAGTAACCTACTTATGCGCAATACTCAAGTAGGTCGTTTGTCTTACCTCTATTCAATTATAATGTATAAATCGGTGTGGCTTGTGCTTTATCGGTATCGCAGAGCAATACTTCTTTCTCTGTGTCTATATCGTGTTCATTGAGCACTTGACCAACACTCATGCGTGCGAGGTCTTTCATATTATTGTCTTGAGATAAATGAGAGAGGTATATACGTTTCGTATTACCTGTAATGACATCACTCATTGCGAGACCTGCGTCTTCATTGGATACGTGACCCATATCACTTAAAATACGTTGTTTCGTCTTCCATGGATAACGACACATGCGTAACATATCGACATCGTGATTACTTTCAAACATAAAGACATCACTACCTTGAATCATACCCTTCATACGGTCTGAGACGTAGCCTGTGTCAGTAATCATTGTGAATTTCTTATAGTTATTATGGAAGATGTAGAATTGTGGATCAATCGCGTCATGTGACACGTTAAATGATTCTATATCGAATCCTGCAAGAAATTTCGTTTCATATGGATTAAAAATGAATTTCTGATCCATTGGAATACGACTATCTTTATTCTCTATCGCTTTCCATGTATTCTCATTCGCATATATTGGAAGTTTATATTTACGTGCTAAGACACCAAGACCTTTAATATGGTCGATGTGTTCGTGTGTCACTAATATACCATTTAAATCCTTAATATTTCTGTCGATTTGGCTGAATAACTCTTCCATTTTCTTACCAGTTAAACCTACATCGACAAGTAGTCTACCTTTCTCACTTTCTACGTAAGTGGCGTTACCTGTACTACCACTTGCTAATACACTCATACGTATCAAGCGACTCATCCTTTCTCATATGTACAATCTTTATTTAGTTCATTAGGGGTGTGGGTTAATAACGTGCGTTGGATTTCGTGTTACGTCTTGAAACTGAGTTCGCTCTAACTCAGTTTCGGAGTTTTGCACGTGGATTTGTGTAGATGATTTAAAGTTTCGAGATAAGGTGCTACAATTTTTCAATTCTCGAAACAAAACGTCCTCTAAAATTCCTTTATATTATACTATACCAATTTTAAAGACTCAGTGCCAATCGTCCATTTATACGTTGCAGAAGTGTCATAATTTGAATGATTATCCGCTTCATCATGCCATAAAGAAACGACCATCCAAGAGAGGGTGGTCGTTAAATATGGTAATATTTAATGTTGCTGAAATGATAATCGGGCTACTTAAAGCAAATCGTACGACAATTATACGCACCTCTCTAGAATTTGAGGAATGATTTTCACTCAGTGCTCCTTATTGCTCGCGACCTTACCACTTTTTTTACACCTTAGTAAACGAGCTTCAGTGAGTAGGTTTTTCGGTAGAAACTCTCAAAGTCTCTTCAAAACTACAAATCAGTTTTGCACACTTTTCGGTTCTGCTCAAAACCTAAACGCTCACTTCAGCGCCTAGTATATAACTTTTGGGTTTTTGTTTGTGGCTTCGACATAGTAAGTTTGGACTTTGTCTTTGCCTTTATGTTTAACTTTGATCTCCCAGTTGGGTTGTAGTAGTTGTACGTTAGTTTCGTTCACAACTGAGTAGTAGCCTAGGCGTACGTCTAGGACTTGGTCTCGTTTTTTGAGATATCTATTAAAGTACAGTGCTTCGACAGCTTTACGCGGTGTGATAACTTGTTTTTTCGTACTATTTGACCCTTCTGCAATTTCTATTTGATCCATTGCTGTTTGTTTATAGCTTGTTGCTTTGCCATTAATTAAATTAAATGTCAGACGTGCTTTACTATTATTCATAATGGGATAGCCTCTATAGGTCTGTTCATACGTCACTTTATGTGATGTTAAGTCACTGAGCTGATATTCCTTGCCGTCAAAGATATTTTTAGCAATATAGTCTTTAATATCATTGAGATTCTTATCACTTACTTTAACTGTCTTATCAATATCGCCTTCGAGTGTTTTATCTGAATCCGATGTATTGAGGCTTGAATGTTCTTTAGCATAGCTTGAGAAATCTTTAGAGCGTGCTGTTATTTGCGCAAGCTCTGTATCTTTAACATTCTGGTTCAACACGTCTTTAGGTACGTCGATTTCTTCTTGTTGAAAGTTAACTTCGTTAGTCTTTTCAGCATCGTTTATTTGTGATTTATTCACTTTATCAATGTAGATAATGACCAAAAAGATGTTTACCAGAATAAAAACGAAAATGAATAATGTCTTCGTGGATTTCCAGTTCATTTATTCAAGCCTCCCATATTTATAGGCATACCAATTACCGTCGTATTCAACATACCAGCGTGGTATTAATTCACTATTACGTTGTACTTCAATATCATCATTGTTATATTTATCACTCATGTCATAACCAATAACCATATTTGTGACCTTTTCAAAATCAATATTAGAATCGTTAGCAAGTGATGAACGAACGTATTCTGCCGTCGGTACTGACTTTGATTCTTCACTGTTCAGTGTGACGTCTGTCTTAAGTAGTGATCGTTTATAATCGAACACACCTTTATCGCCCCACGTCACTTGGATTTCATTTAAATTCTGATTATTGAATGTTGGGTAACCGTTTAGGAAACGTTGGTATATTAATTTACCTGTCTTGTTATCCGTGCTGAATAAGCGATAGTCTTCATTTAAGAAACCACCATGACCATTAATGTATTCATAAGTACCTGGAATGGTCTCTTCCATATTACTTGAGCTCTTGACATCTTCTGACAAGTTTTTATAATGATACATTTCGTTTTTATCATCATAGTTGGCTACGCCCGTGTTGTTGTTGTAAGTTGTTGTACCGCTTTGAGAGCTACGAACAATAGTTGAATCGTTAAATAAGATTGAATTCATGCGTTCAACACTAATCGTATTGTAGACCATGCGATAAGTCTTTAAGTCTTTAGGTTTACTTGGCGCAAAGACATGTGTGGCTTTATCGATGGTGTCTTTATTCGTAATAATTTCAGTATATGGCTGCATATCGGGGTCGATAGTTTTAAGTGCTTTATCAATATTTTTACCTTTCATCGTTGTTTTTAATTTCACGACTTCGTGACGGTCTTTACTAATTGCGTAAAGTACAACGTGATTGTTATTATCTTGATCGATAAGTAAACGATTGAAGTTAAAGTGACTTGGCACTTTCGCATCAATATTAAGTACTTGGCTTAGATATGTTGTTAACGGTAAATCATAAGTAAAGTCAAGTACGATAAAGTCATTGCTGAGTTCTGGTATGACGAGATTATGATTTCTTTTTAGATGAGAAACGGATTTTACTTCTTGATTCTTTAGTGGTTCAATCATGGTGTCTAAGGTCTTACCTGATGACACTGTCCCATGCGGTTTATCATCTTTAGCATGTATGATTTGAAACGGTGTAATCGTGCTTTCCATTTTCGCTGTCATGGGCTTTGTCAGTGGTTTAGGTTCATTACTTTTACTATTATCTGAATTATCGACATTTGAAAGGTCTGGAGAGAAGTTCCAGACCATATATGTTAAGACAATACTCATCATGACGAGTAGGGCTAGGATAATCGATTTAATATGTTCTTTATTATTCATCCCAATCACCTTCTTCAATGATTTCGCAAGGAAGTGTAATAAAGATTGAGGTACCTTGTCCTTCTACGCTGTTAGCCCAAATACGTCCATTATGTGCTTCGACAATCTCTTTAGAAATCGCTAGACCGAGTCCTGTACCACCCATCTTACGTGTACGTGCCTTGTCGACACGGTAGAATCTATCAAAGATTTTATCTACTTTATTAATTGGAATACCAATACCATTATCTTTTATACGAATGGTCATTCTATTGTAAAGTGCATTTTGTTTCACATGAAACTCGACACGTTTATCGCCACGTGAATATTTCATCGCGTTGGTAATGACGTTATCAAATACTTGCGTCATCTTATCTGGATCAATTTCAGCAAAGATTGTTTGTTGTGGAATTTCACGTACAAATGTTGTATCTTTCGCTGCCATTTCATGACGATTGATGATTTTGTTGATAAACATATTGAAGTCGATAATTTCTTTTATAATTTGATCTGATTCGTTATCCATTTTAGATAATTGTAGCAAGTCATTCACTAGTCGAATCATACGTTCTGTTTCTTCTCTTGTTACTGATAAGAAGGATGGCGCAAGTTCTTTATCTTGCCAAGCGCCTTCTTCAAGGGCTTCAATGTAACTGTTCATAGATGTCAGTGGTGTACGTAATTCGTGTGAAACATTGGCAACGAATTCACGACGTTCACGCTCAACTTGTTGTTGTTCTGTAACATCATGTAATACGGCAATGTAACCTGTGACGAAACCAGTTTCTTGCACAATCGTACTAAAGTTAACACGTGCAATAATTCGCTCTTCTTCATTAATATCTAATAGGAAGGAATCATTATTTTCTTGGATTTCATCTAATGAGAATTCATTTTCCAAATTAAGTACGCCAAGCATGTAATAACCGATAACATCCTCTTTCGCCAGACCAAGCATCTTAAGTGCCATATCGTTAGCGATACGCACGCGTCCACGACGGTCTGTGGCAAGGATACCGTCACTCATGTGCGTGATAACAGAAACTAAGCGTCGTTTCTCACTTTCAGTATTCGCTTGGGCTTCTTGAACACGTTTAGACAGATTGTTGAAGGCAAGTGCGAGCTCACCGATTTCGTCATTACCGTAAATCTTCACGCGTTGCGTATAGTTCCCTTTAGACATCTCGACGGTTTGGTTACGCATGTCGGTAATTGGCTTCGTAATCGTTCGGGCGATGAAGAACCCTAGAATTACCGTGATGAATAGAGATATCGCTGTACCTACGATAAATATTTGGTTGATATTGTTTAACTGATTATATACATCGTTAATTTTCGATTCTATGTAAATATCACCGATTGTCTGTTTATCGACTTTAACTGGTATGTTATAAACCCAGACACGTTCTTTACCGTTACCATAGTCTTTGAGGACCAGGTGGTTATTGGTTTGTCCTAGCGATAATGCCTTTTGGATGGAGCCATCGTTTGCTTTTTGATTAATAAGACCGTGGTTAGACTGCTTGGTTGTTGCCACGATGATTTGGTCTTTATCAATAAAACGTATTTCCCCAATTTCTTGGCGGTTGGCATATTCACTCAAAAGGTTTTGAATATCCTTTTGAGCGTTCACCGTACCTTTGTCATTATCTTTATATACCTTTTCTATATTGACATCTAATTGCTTTGCGTATTGCGTTATATTCTTTTTGAAGTTATCGAGTAATTCTTTTTCTAAACTATTGGTAAAATACAAACCAATGATTTGCATACCAATAATGATGAGTAATACATAAACAATAACGAGTTTAGTGTGAAGGGATTGTAATTGTTTAAGCCACTTCATAAGGTACTCCCTCTAATCGTGTTGTTGGAGGAAATATCCAACGCCTCTACGTGTCACAATATATTCAGGATGCGAAGGATCGTCTTCAATTTTTTCTCGCAAACGACGAATCGTTACATCTACTGTACGTACGTCACCGAAATAATCATAACCCCACACTGTTTGTAATAAATGTTCACGTGTCATGACTTGACCCATATGTTTAGAAAGGTAATGGAATAGTTCGAATTCACGATGCGTTAATTCGATATCTTCCCCACGCTTTTTAATTGAGTATGCATCTGGATAAATAACAATATCTTTGATTGTAATTTCATTGGTAGCACCACTGACTTCTTGTGCTGGTTGAGAATAATGACGACGTAAGTTTGCTTTAACACGTGCAATCAATTCACGTGTACTAAATGGTTTCGTCACGTAATCATCTGCTCCTAATTCTAGACCTAATACTTTATCAATTTCTGAGTCTTTAGCTGTTAACATAATAATTGGCATTTCAAATTTTTTACGTACTTCACGACACACTTCCATGCCGTCTCTACCTGGTAACATGATGTCTAATAAGACAATATCTGGTTCTTCTTCATAGATTAAATCTACTGCGTCATTACCATCATATGCGCAAAAGACTTCATATCCTTCTTTCTTTAAATTGAACTCCAAAATATCAGCAATTGGTTTTTCATCGTCAACTACAACAACTTTTCTAGCCATATATTATAAACCTCTTTTCTCAAAGTGTAGTCCTTCCGTTCGGTTGTATTGTATGAGCTATATTTGAGTTTCTGTCCCTTTTAAATGTCGTTTCAATCTATACATAGCACATAGCTATCTAGTATATAATTTACCATTTATGAACGGTTAATTCTATTTTAGTATTAAAAATTATAGAATAATATTATTTATAAGTTTACCACCTAAATACTGTTTTACAAAATAAGTTGTATATTCGCAAATAGTCTTAAGCTTTTGATAATAGACTTTTTCATTATTTTGTAATATAAAATATCGGTGCAATACGTATATGAGTAGGATTTTAATATTGGAAATGTATATTATTATGCAGAATGTTAAGTTTTTATTGCAGTGTTGTGGAGATTAGTTGAAAGTGAGATGTTCGTGATCGGGATCGTATTGATGCGTGCAGGGTTGAATCAACTTACATTGCAGTGAAAGTGCGTAAATGTAAACATAAAAAATGCCTACCCTATTGGGTAGGCATTACGGTCCCGACGGGACTCGAACCCGCGATCTCCTGCGTGACAGGCAAGCGTGTTAACCGCTACACTACGGGACCTAACATGGTGACTCCTACGGGACTCGAACCCGTGTTACCGCCGTGAAAGGGCAGTGTCTTAACCGCTTGACCAAGGAGCCGTTCTTAAGCACAAAATAGATTATAGCATAGCTCGTCTTTTCATGACAAGATATTTTTTACATAAATTTAACAATATTTTTAATGCGTTAATGTATAAGCAATTTAGCATTAGAAGTCCTGCTATGATTATGGTTTAATAGTACTTCATTATAAATAATGAACCTTTTTCTTCTATAACTATAAACAGTGAAAAAGACCGATTTGTTATTGAGAAACAAATCGGTCTAGTTGTTAAAGGATTACAAGCGATTCTTAGGATAGTTTGCATAAGACAATGATTATCTCATTTTCCCCATACATATTAACAATCAATGACTAAATTGAAACTGTGCTTGATTAAGCTTTTTACAAATCTACGCTTCTTTATCGGTGTGAGACTATGAAATCAAAGCTATTAGCATGTTAGATGTCTGTCTCGCTTCCTGTCTCATGCCTTACTTTACCACAGTTGTTCTAATAAGTTTGTTTGTTCACGGTCAGGACCAACTGAGAAGATTGAAATGTGTACGCCACATAATTCTGAAATGCGTTCTAAGTAGTTACGTGCATTTTCAGGAAGTTCTTCTAAACTACGACAACCTGTAATGTCTTCAGTCCAACCTGGAAGTTCTTCGAAGATAGGTTTACAACGTCTTAATTGATCTAGGTTTGCTGGGTATTCAGTGATTTTTTCACCATCTAATTCGTAAGCAGTACAAATCTTAACTGTATCTAATCCTGTTAAGACATCGATTGAGTTGATAGAAAGATCTGTGATACCACTTACACGACGTGAATGACGTAATACGACTGAGTCAAACCAACCTACACGGCGTGGACGTCCAGTTGTTGTACCATATTCATGACCAACTTCTCTGATGTGATGGCCGTCTTCATCAAAGAGCTCAGTAGGGAATGGACCGTCACCAACACGAGATGTATACGATTTACATACACCAATCACTTTAGACACTGATGTAGGACCTACACCTGTACCAACAGTGACGTTACCAGCCACTGGGTTACTTGATGTTACGAATGGATATGTACCGTGGTCGATGTCTAACATCACACCTTGTGCACCTTCGAATAATACCTTTTCATCAGCAACATTTGCATCGTCTAAAATTTTAGCTGTATCTGTCACATAGTCTTTTAAACGTTGACCAGCTGCATAGTATTCGTCAAAGATTTCATCAAATGCTGGGCAAGTTTCATTAAACATACCTTTAAAGTATGCGTTTTTATATTCAATATTTTCTTTGAGTCGGCGTTCGAATGTTTCCTTTTCTAATAAGTCCGCCATACGAATACCGATACGTTGTGCTTTATCTACGTATGCCGGGCCGATACCTTTTTTCGTCGTACCGATTTTATTATCTCCACGACGACGTTCTTCATATTCGTCTTGAGCTAGGTGATAAGGTAAAATGACTTGTGCACGGTTTGAGATGCGTAAATTGTCAGTTGAAATACCTCGTTCATTTAATCCATCTAATTCTTTCAATAATGCGACTGGATCTAATACTACACCATTACCGATGACTGCTAATTTGTCTTTATAAAAAGTACCTGATGGTACTAAGTGTAACTTGTATGTTTCTCCACCAAATTGAATGGTGTGTCCTGCGTTGTTACCGCCTGAAAATCTTGCAATCACATCTGCTTGTTCTGCTAAAAAGTCTGTGATTTTACCTTTACCTTCGTCTCCCCATTGTGTCCCAACTACTACGATTGATGACATAAGAGCACCTCCAAGTTTTTCTCAATTAACCATTAGATATTCTACCAATATGCCTATGAATTTGCAAATAAAAATCGAACATTAAAAATAGTCGAATTGCTTATCATTTTTTGAAGAGGATTTTAATTTTTTGATCTTATAAACATTATTATAACAGTATTTCAAAGCGCTTTTCTTCAAAATTCATACACATACTTCAAATATTTTCCAAAGATGAAATCAAAATAAAAACCGTACAATAAACAAAATTTACAGCTTATTGTACGTAAAATATTTTTTATGACATTTCTGCATGAGCATAATCAATGTCGGTAAATTTATTGTATTGTTTCATAAAGTGAAGCTTCACTGTACCAGTTGGACCATTACGTTGTTTAGCAATGATGATTTCAATTTCTCCATTATCATCATTCGTTTGTGGTTCAAAACCTGCATCATCGTCATCCTCATCACCTTCACCACGATTATAATAATCATCACGATATAAAAAGGCAACGATATCAGCATCTTGTTCAATTGACCCAGATTCACGAATATCACTCATCATCGGACGTTTGTCCTGACGTTGTTCCACACCACGTGATAACTGACTCAGTGCAATAACTGAACATTCTAACTCACGTGCAATTGCCTTTAAGGTACGTGAAATCTCAGAAACTTCTTGTTGACGATTATCAGAAAGACGTGAACCGCTTCCTTGTATCAATTGGAGGTAGTCAATCACTATCATGTCGAGACCATGTTCTTGTTTCAAACGTCGACATTTAGACCGTAAATCGGTAATACGAATCCCTGGTGTATCGTCTATGAATATTTTAGTTCGAGACAGTTTACCAACTGCAATTGTAAAGCGATTCCAGTCTTCTTCTGTCATTGTACCCGTTCTTAAGCGGTTAGAATCTACGTTACCTGAACTACAAATCATACGTGTAGCAAGTTGATCAGCACCCATCTCAAGTGAGAAGATGCCTATGGTAAACATATCTTCATGTGTGGCTACCTTTTGCGCAATATTAAGCGCGAAGGCAGTCTTACCTACTGATGGCCTTGCCGCTAAAATAATTAAATCATTGCGGTTGAAACCTGCAGTCATTTGGTCAAGATCTCGATAACCCGTTGGTATCCCAGGTGTTTGACCACTATTTTGATCGAGCTCTTCAGCAGTTTCATATACTTGTCCTAGAACATCTCTAATATCTTTAAAACCATCACTCTCGCGTGTAGAGGATAGTTCAAGAATACGTCGTTCGGCATCACTTAAAATTGTATCTAATTCTAATTCATCATTATAGCCATCATTCGCGATGCTATCGGCAGTTTGAATCAATTTACGTTTGAGCGCATGTTTAAATACGATATCCGTGTAATATTGAACATTACGCGTTGTTGGAACACTTGTCGATAGTTCTGCAAGATATTGAGGACCACCAGCTTCGCTTAAATTTCCTTCACTAGATAACTGATCCATCAATGTAACAACATCAATATCTTTGTTGTCTTCATTGAGATGCATCATTGCTCGGAAAATATGTTGGTGAGCACCTCTATAAAACGACTCAGGAAGCAGTACTTCCTGAGTTGTGTTAATGAGTTCTGGATCTATAATAATGGCACCTAAGACAGATTGTTCAGCTTCATTGCTATGTGGCATTCGATTTTGCTCATACATTCCATCCATGATTTACTTACACCTCTTATTTCAATCCATCTTTTTTAATCACTTTTACTGTATCACGTTACAAACACTTATGATATTCATATCATTATTTGTCAATCATTCTAATATTGAACAGATGTTGATGGATTCAGTCATCATCTGCTTGCATTCTATTTGTTACAAATTATTGTTCTACTGTATGAACTCTAATTGTACCTTCAACTTCTTTATCTAATTTAACAGGTACGTTTGTATAACCTAAAGCACGAATACCTTGTGGTAAATCCATTTTACGTTTGTCGATTTTAATATCATGTTGCTTTTTTAATGCTTCGGCAATTTGTTTCGTACTAACAGAACCAAATAATTTGCCACCTTCACCTGTTTTAGCTGATACTTCAACTTCAATGTTAGCTAATCGTTCTTTAAGTGCTTTAGCATCATCTATTTCTTGTTGTCTATCTGCTGCTGCACGTTTATTTTGTTGTTCTAATTGTTTTAAGTTACCAGGAGTTGCCTCTACAGCATAATTGTTTTTTAGTAAGAAGTTATTTGCATAACCTACTGGCACATCTTTAACTTCGCCTTTTTTACCTTTACCCTTAACGTCTTGTGTGAAAATTACTTTCATGCGTCTTCACTCCTACTCATTTGTTCTGTAATTGCTTGTTGTAATTGTTCAATAGCTTCATCTATTGTGACATCTTTAATTTGCGTCGCAGCATTTGTGAGGTGACCCCCACCACCTAAAGCTTCCATCGTTAATTGAACATTAATAGAACCTAATGAACGTGCAGAGATACCAATAAGGTTATCTTCACGTTTAGCTACGACATAAGATGCTTCGATACCTTCTAAACTTAACAACTCATCAGCAGCTTGTGCAACCGTAACTGGATGATAGATTTTGTCATCCGAACCATGTGCAATAGCTACGCCTTGATCTTGTATCTTAACTGTGCGCATCAATTCTGAACGATTGATAT
This sequence comes from Staphylococcus saccharolyticus, assembly GCF_900458815.1. Taxonomy (NCBI): domain Bacteria; kingdom Bacillati; phylum Bacillota; class Bacilli; order Caryophanales; family Staphylococcaceae; genus Staphylococcus; species Staphylococcus saccharolyticus. The sequence goes on along the minus strand of NZ_UHDZ01000001.1, from coordinate 20,528 downwards.
ACGTATCAACATCATCTTTTAAGAAATGCTGAGTTAATATTGTGTCTGCACCATGCGCACGTAGATAGCTTGCTGCATCAAATGTTCTTGAACCTGTTCTTAATGTGAAGTTTCTAGTATCTACTATAATACCTGCATACATCACTGTAGATTCTAAACGCGTGAGTCTTTGTTCAGTTGGTTGATATTCTAATAATTCTGTTACGAGCTCAGCAGTTGAGCTTGCATATGGTTCCATATAAACCAATAATGGGTTGGAAATAAAGCTTTCACCACGTCTGTGATGATCGATAACCACTTTACGGTTTGCTTTATTTAAAACATTTTCATCTAAGACCATTTCAGGTTTATGTGTATCGACGACAACAACCGTTGTCTTAGATGTCATCATATCCCAAGCCTCATCAGATGTAACGAAACGTTCTTTTAATTCAGGTTTCTTATCAATTTCATCCATTACTCGACGTAATGTTGGATCGATATCAGAATCATTAAGAACGATAAAGGCTTCTAGGTTGTTCATTGATGCAAAGCGTGATACCCCAATTGCTGCACCAACAGCATCCAAATCAGGTCGTTGATGTCCCATAATAATGACTTTGTCGCCTTCAGTAAGAATATCTTTCAAAGCATGAGAAATAACACGGGCACGTACACGTGTACGCTTTTCCATAGGGTCCGTTTTACCACCATAGAATCTCACGTTACCATTCATATTCTTAATTGCGACTTGGTCACCACCACGACCTAACGCTAAGTCTAAACCAGATTGTGACAAATCACCGAGATCAATAAGGTTCTCAGTACCTTCACCCACACCAATACTTAGTGTTAATTGTGCACGATAACCCACACTTTTCTCTCTTAATTGACTTAAAATATCGAAGTTAGAGTCTTCAAGTTCCTCTAAAATCTTTTGATTGAGATATGCGACAAACTGATCAGAATTATAACGCTTGAAATAAATGTTATACTCTTGAGCCCAGCGACTGATGACACGTGTCACCATTGAATTAATTTCTGAACGTTGTGTATCGTTCATATTTTGCGTGATTTCATCGTAGTTATCTAAGAATAACGTTGCGATGATTGGTTTAGAATCTTCATACAACTCATAAGTATGTACAGTTTCAGTTATATCGAAGAAGTATAAACAATGTTCATGTTCTGAATAACGAACGTGATAATAATAGTTGTTATTTTCTATTTCTACTTCTTGAACTTTCTCTAATTGTTTTAATATGTTAGGGAAGACTTCATTAACATTTTCAGAAATCACATTTGTTTCAATATGTTCTGACACGAACTGGTTCATCCACTCAATATGATTATCTTCATCTAACACTATCATCCCGATTGGCAAGTGCTTGATTGCTTTATTACTACTTGTCGAGATATGACCACTTAAATCATCCACATAATTATCCATTTTGAGAAACGCTTGTCTCATTAACACGCCACTAACGATAATCATTACGAGGAGAATTGCCGATGCAATACCTGCGACGATTTGGTTAAAAATTAACCACACGATGACTAACGCAATGGCAGTGAGTACCAATAATATAAATGGTATGAGCAAAGCTTTTTTAGTGGATTGACGGTTCATTCTTCCACCTCTAATCACTATTTAATAATCATTTTTTTATCATTCGTTTTAAATTAATACATAAATCAATAACTCCAAGTAAACCAACGATATGAGTTGCTGGTGAAATGAGCGTTCCCACTACCATTAACATAATCGTTAAGAAGCTTGGCCATTTTTTGGCTTTCCCAAAGAAATGAATGACGCTTAAACCTTGGATGTACATCACTAATGATAACACAACTTCAAAGTTTAAAACGATGCTTTGAAATATACTTGGTTCATTTGCAAACATCACACATATAAGAACTATAAGATAAACCCATAATAAAGTACGGCTCATTTGCCATGCGAATAAAGGTTTAAATATAGGTGTTGCTACTTTAAATTTTCGTAAGATTGGAAATGTAATAATCAGATTAATTAAGATAAAAAGGAAAATGACTATAATTAGATAACTAGGGAGTTGGACCGTCATTTGTCGGAAACTTTCCTCAAGAATCTGTCTATAGTTTGAATCTAATCCACTAGATAAAATGACATCATGTATTTCATCTTTGAATGGCTTAATTAATACGGCTGCTTTCGGAATTTTTTCGAATGTTTGTAATAACATCCATCCAATAAGTGAAATTAAACTTAGTGATGTCGTTGAAACATATAAAATTCTTTCTTTTGATGCTTTTTCCTTAAGTAATTGTCCGGTGATTGCACTTAAAATTAATAGTAAAACCATCGTACTTAAGACAAATGTATTACCTAATAACGTTGTTAAAATAACTGTTACTAATGCACTAATTCCAAATGATTGTATAGAACAGTTCCAAATTACTACTCCTGGAATCGTTGCAATTAAACATAAAATTAAGCCGAGAACAGGTAATACATGTGTTACTAAAGCGACTATCACTAATGAAATAATTGCTAAAATAGTTGCTTTAGGTTGTATTTTTGAAAACACACACGCCACTCCCATACTTTTTGACTATGATTTCTATTTTAACCTCTTTAACAAAATTTAACAATAAAGTGCTACTTTTAATGCATAGCAATAAACTAGTAGCACTCGCTTTGCAACTGTGTTCCTCCTTAATTATTTTCGTCGGAATTGCTTCAAATTTAAGAAATGATACAAATTAGGTGCCCAATCATTAAAGTTAAGTAAAAAACCATCGTGTCCGACATTGTCAGGCACAAAGAAATGACGATGATATTTAAATCTTTCACCGACAGCTCTCACTTGATCATCTGGATAGAGTAAATCATCAATAAAGCACATTGTTAACACCTTGGTTTCTAAAAATTGAAAGACTTTATCTACATCATCTCTTCCTCGATCAATATTGTGACTATCTAAGACGTCTAGTAGTGTTAAATAACAATTTAAATCGAAGTATTCTTTAAATTTATTACCTTGATGTTGCTGATAACTTACAACCTCATCAGGTGTAAAACTTTGATCATAGCTTTTAGAGGAGCGATACGTTAAGAAGCCAAGTTGACGAGCGATACTCAAACCTTCTTTCCCACCAAGGTGAATAGCTTGGCGTGCTATTTCATTAAAAGCTCGACTATAAGATGACATTTTATCTGTGGCAGCAAGGATAATAGCTTTATCGACTTGAAATTTATTATTATATAGCATTTCCATGACTTGCATACCTCCAAGACTTCCTCCTATAAGAATATTAATCTTTCTATAGCCAAGTGCTTGAATGCCTTTCTTTATTGCTTTAACGTTATCGCGTAAAGTTAGTTGCTCTGGAAATTTAGGATCAATCTTTTTGGAACTCGATCCAAATGGACTTCCTATGACATTAAAAGTCAGAAATTGATAGTCATGACATGGAATGTAGCCACCATCAATAATTTCACACCACCAACCATGATGATTATCTGTTCCATATGTTAAATGATTGCCGGTTAACGCATGACAAACAACTACTAGAGGTTGACCTGTGTATCCTACATGCACATAACGTAGTTTTAAATTGTTGATGATTTCACCTGATTCAGTTGTAAATGCACCTAATTCTAACGTATGTACTTTATAATTGGTCATCATTATCACTACCCCCTCTTACTAATAAAGCTTCCTACTCAGATGAATAAGTAAGAAGCAATCTAGTAATTATCATTCGAGTTACTCGTTGGTTGTAGCACCGTGCTATCATCATTAGTCAGTTGCTGAACCATCCCTGGGCCAGTTCCCTCAGCTTCTCAAAATAAGATTTCATCAATTTAGTTTTATAGTGATGTAGATATTAGTTTCTGGCTTGAATAGTCTAAATTTTCTAATTATTTTAATATTAACTAACTTTTTCTACAACTTCAATGATTTGCTGTTATTTTCAAAGGTTAAAAGACTAAACGTAAACAAGCGATTATAGTGATACCTCTGATTATTGTCACAGTGAGACTGCGTGTAAAAATGGCGAGAATTACAGTTGGTATGTATGATTGCAATAACATATGACAAATTAAGCGTGTATCCAAATGTATGATTATATTGTTGAATTACCCCATCAATGATAAGCGCGGTAAATAGCGTGATAGGAATATAAGAAAGCCACTTAATTACGGTTGCTGGCAAGTTTACTTTAGATATCATGACAAATGGAATAATTTGAACGAGTAACGTCACAATTCCACATAAAATGATGAGTATCAATGTATGTAAATCAGTCATCATCTTTCCATCACCACCCCTAATGTTGCAGCTACTGTTGCGGCTATTAATATTGCGACATATGAGTGCATGACTAAACTTAAAAGAAGCATCATTACAATAACGCATACAATTAATACAGTGTATATTCGAAACCTAGATTTTTTAATTGTTTCAAATTGAGATATACCTAAGAAAATAAACATTGCAGTGATGGCAAAGTCGAGACCAAGGGCATCTGGATTTGTAATATATTTGCCGAAAAGTGCACCAGCCACACAAGAAACAGTCCAAAATAGGTAGGCAGTAATATTTAATCCATGAAGCCATCGATCATTAATCTTTTCGCCTTTAACGTATGGCATTATTGCTACTCCAAAAGTTTCATCTGTTAATAATGTCCCAAGCCCTACCCTATTCCAGAATCCATACTTTTTATAATTAGGCGCTAAGGTCATACTTAGTAGAAACATTCGAGAGTTAACGATAAGTGTCGTAAGCACGATTGCTGATGTAGGTGTACCTGCCATCATTAACGTACAAACGATAAATTGAGCTGCACCTGCGTAAATAATGAGACATAGTAACATAATTTCTAGAAGGCTGAACTTTTGTGAGGCTGCAACAATTCCAAAGGATAATCCTACGCCTGCATATCCAAATAATGTAGGAATACACTCCCTCACACCTTGTTTAAAAGTAAGGTGAGTCATTTCATCAGCCCCATTCTCCCTTGTAAAATAATAAAGTTAGTCTAATATATTTCATAATGACATTCAATATTATTATAAATCGGTATGTGTGAGGTCAGACAAGCAGATGTATAAAAAGCCATTATAATGATCATTTTAAGATTTCAGAATTTTGTTTCTTTTTTTAGACTTCCTTCTGAATATTTAAAGTCAATTTCGTTTTTCATATCCCCTATCCTGTTAAACTAAAAAATTTTTAAATATAAAATTTTGAATCAATATAAAAATGACACTTTCTATTGAATACATTCAATTTTAAAAAATCATCCTTAAATTTTTAATTTATTATTAAAATTTTATTTAGATATAGTAATTTTCAAAAACAACTTAATTTTGTTTGATATAATCACACCATCAAATGAAATGAGGTGTAATAAAATTGAATTGGCAACGTAAATGTATCTTAACTACTTTATGCATATTAAGTAGTTTATTCTTAGTATTTTTGACAGTTACATATGCAAGTGAACGCAGTCCTGAAAACAGCCTTAAAATTACTACACATAACGTTTATTTCTTACCTACAGCAATATATCCCAATTGGGGACAATCTCAGCGCGCTGATTTAATTTCAAAAGCTGATTATATACAAGGTCAAGATGTCGTAATTTTTAATGAATTATTTGATAAAAAAGCATCAAATCGACTTTTAACAAACTTACAATCACAATATCCTTATCAAACACCTATTGTTGGTAAAGGCACAGAAGGTTGGCAAAAAACATCTGGTTCTTATAGAAAAATTAAAAAAGTAAGCGGTGGTGTTGGTATTGTAAGTAAATGGCCAATTGTTGAACAAGAACAACATATTTACAAAAATGGTTGTGGCGCTGACAAGCTAAGTAATAAAGGCTTTGCGTACATTAAAATTAATAAAAATGGTAAATATCAACATATTATCGGTACTCACCTTCAAGCTGAAGATCCAACATGTCTTAAAGGAAAAGATCAAACTATTAGACAGAGTCAAATGAATGAAATTAAACAATTTATTAAAGATAAAAATATTCCTAAAAATGAACCTGTATATATCGGCGGTGATTTAAATGTTATTAAAGGGTCAGATGAGTTCAAGCAAATGCCTGATAACTTGAATATTTCATTACCTACACAATTTGAAGGTAACGAATATAGTTGGGATACACGAAGCAACAGTATTGCAAAATATAATTATCCTAAATTAGATCCTCAACATTTAGATTATATTTTATTAGATCGAGACCATGCGCAACCAAGCTCATGGCATAATTATACACACAAAGTGAAGTCACCAGAATGGTCAGTAAAATCTTGGGGTAAAACTTACAAATATAACGACTATTCAGATCATTATCCACTTTCTGCATATGCATCAAATTAACATTAGTATATGTAAAATAGATTTTTAAATATCATTGCTTAAAAAGGGAGCTATAATGAAATCAAACATTGATTTCTTAATATATCTCCTTTTTTACTTTCAATATACTTAAACATGCATTTATCATTGTAAATATTATAATGCTACATTATGAAGGCAGTACTATTCTAAAAAGTAGCATCATAGCAATCACGCTTATAATTAAAAAAAGTATTTCCAACACCTAGACATTTTAATAGACTCAAATTGTCACATGGCTAAAAAATAAATACTGTCGTGTTGTAACTATTAAGATTATACATTTGTTTTAGACTACCGTTTGTATTCGGTTAGACAAACATCTCAATTATATTTCTTTCCTAACAACGTTTTAAAACATACAGAATTTCAAGAATTACTCTAGACTTTCTTTTACAAAAACTAACATGTCTCAAATTCTAATAACTTTTCTAAACTTAAATAGGTGGTATAACTTATTGTTTGATAAGATCTATTCCTCTAAATAAAAAGAGTAGACAAGAATCTTAAAGATTCCAATCTACTCACTTGTGTATTTAAATCACATTATTTAATTGGTTTTTCAATTTTAGTTTTACCACCCATGAATGGTACTAATGCTTCAGGAATTGTGATTGTGCCATCCTCGTTTTGATAGTTTTCAACGATAGCTGCGAATGTACGACCAACAGCTAAACCACTACCATTTAATGTATGTACTAATTCCAGTTTAGAAGAAGTATCACGTTTGAAGCGAATATTTGCACGACGTGCTTGGAAATCAGTACAGTTTGAACAAGAACTAATTTCTTTATAATCATTGTAACTTGGTAACCAAACTTCTAAGTCATATGTTTTACTAGCACTGAAACCAATGTCACGAGTACATAAGATTACACGACGATAAGGTAAGCCTAACTCTTCTAAGATAGCTTCAGCATTTTGTGTCATTTCTTCTAAAGCATTCCAAGAATCTTCAGGCTCTACAATACGAACCATTTCAACTTTATCAAATTGGTGTAAACGAATTAATCCTCTTGTATCTCTACCAGCTGATCCTGCTTCACTACGGAAACATGCAGTTTGAGCTGTAAATAATTCTGGAAGTACACCTGGTTGAATAATTTCATCTCTGTAGAAGTTTGTTAAAGGTACTTCAGCAGTTGGAATCGTGTATAGACCTTCTTTTTCAACTTTAAATAAATCTTCTTCGAATTTAGGTAATTGGCCTGTACCAAACATTGTATCAGCATTAACTAATTGAGGTGTCATCATTTCAGTGTAACCATGTTGCGTTGTATGTTTAGTTAACATGTAGTTCATTAAGGCACGTTCTAATAATGCACCATCTTTAGTAAGGTATACGAAACGAGCACCTGATATTTTCGCAGCACGTTCAAAGTCTGCCATTTTTAATTCTTCAACTAAATTCCAGTGTGCTTTTGGTTCGAAGTCAAATTCACGAGGGGTGCCCCATTTTTTTAATTCAACATTTTCTTCATCAGAAGCACCTTGAGGTACGTCATCATTAATTAAGTTAGGGATACGAATTAAAATGTCTCTTATTTTATTATCAACGTCATTAAGTTGAGTATCGATGTCTTTAATTTCGTCACCTAAGTTACGCATTTCTGCAATAACATCATCAGCATTTTCTTTGTTACGTTTTTTTTGAGCGATTTCTTCACTCACTTTATTTCTTTTCGCCTTCCTTTCTTCAGTTTTACTGATCAATTCACGGCGTTGTTCATCTAATTCTAAAACTTGGTCAACAACTTTAGGATCGTCGCCTCTTAATTCAATTTTGCTCTTAACTTTCTCAGGTTCATTTCTAAATAAACGAATGTCTAACATGTAACCTTCATCCTTTCCCAAATGAAATATATATAATATGGGTAACTCACGTGAAAAAAATAATAAAAAAAGACCACATCCCCGACAAGGGACGTGGTCTACGCGTTGCCACCCTATTTAACAATTTAAAATAAATAATTAGAATATTTACTCTAAATTGCACTTAACTAAAATAACGGTTATTGCCGATTGTTCTTATATAGTAGGTAGATTCGCATTAATGTCGATTACTTGTTCTCACTCACCACAAGCTCTCTGAAACCGTGTCATCCATGTTACTTAGCCTACGAACAATGTTTTATTAAGTTAATTTTAATATAGCAAAGTCATTATAACATTTCAAGTTATTTTAAAATTGCAACCATTCTTTCATATTTAAATTTCATTCATAATATGCATGGGCTTTTAAATATTGAGAGACCACTTCAATATCTTTATGGAATTGTCGATCTTTTGTGATTGAAGGTACAATTTTACGGTATTCAATATATTTTTCATAGGTTTTTGGTGAAAGTTGATTGATACCTTTTTCTTCAACAGCTTGTAATACGACAATATACTCCATGGCAATCATACGTCTTGTATTCTCAATCATTTGATACCCGTGTCTTGAAGCGATAGTTCCCATTGACACATGGTCTTCTTGATTTGCTGAAGACGGAATGGAGTCCACACTTGCGGGATGTATAAGGGTTTTATTTTCCGAAACAAGACTAGCTGCTGCATACTGCATAATCATTGCACCACTCTGTAATACAGGCTCTGGATTTAAAAATGCAGGTAAATCACCATTTAACTGTGGATTAACTAAACGTTCTAGACACCGTTTAGACACATTTGCTAATTCACTTACACCGAGTTTTAGATGATCTAATGTAAATGCTATTGATCGACAATGGAAGTTCCCACCAGAAATAACGAATGTTTTATCTCCCTCATCAAAGATAAGCGGATTATCATTGGCAGCGTTCATTTCAAATTCTAACTTCTCTTTAACATCATTAAAAACTTGAAAGCTTGCGCCATGAATTTGCGGTATACAACGTAAGGTATATGCATCCTGAACACGTAACTCAGCTTGATGTGTCGTTAATTGAGAATCTTTAAGTCATTGTCGCATACGTTGTGCTACTTCAATTTGTTCTTGAAAGTTTCTTATCTTTATGCACGCATTCATCATACGCATCAATTATGCCGTTAAGTGATTGATGCGTTAGCGAGGCAATCATTCTGCCTGATACGCCAGGTCTTCTGCTTCAATACAATTAATCACTCCTTGCGCTGTCATCGCTTGGGTACCATCGATAAGCGCTAACCCTTCTTTAGCTTGTAATTTTAGTGGCTTACGTCCTAATTTATCTAAGACATCAAAGCTTGTTAGTTGTTGACTGTCATAATAAACATCACCTTCTCCTATAAGTCCGAGTGCCAGATGAGATAAGGATGCAAGATCTCCGTATGCCCCTAAAGAACCTTGTTGAGGAATGACTGGGATGATGCGTTCATTAATAAAGTATTTCAATTGTTCTACTAATTCTAGTGTTACCCCAGAGTGACCCTTCAACAATGTGTTTAGGCGTAATATCATCATGACTAATGCAACTTCTTCTGAAAATGGCTCCCCTATACTACATGCATGCGAACGTATTAGGTTGACTTGTAATTCATTATATTGTCCTGAATCAATGCGAACATCACTAAATAAACCGAAGCCTGTAGTGATACCATACATCGTTTCCTTTTTTTCAATAATACGTTCAACAACTTGACAACTATTCCTTACGCACTCAAGTGCTTCTTCTCTAATATCAATATGTAAATCTTGATTTAAAAGTTTCTTAATCTCTTTAATCGTTAATGACTCCCTATCTAAAAATAATATCATTGAAACAATCCCTTTATATGAAATTTTAATAATAATATATTTTTAAAATTTAATAATATATTATTAATGTGCTATTTTAATGAATTAAAGTATATATAATATAGGATTTGACGGATAAAATAAGTAACTTAGTCATCTCAATATAAAGAGTTTGAATAAACTATTGACGAAAGTCATTTACAGGTATAGTATTTTCTATTGTATTTATATAAGAGAAGACTCAAAGTAAGTAAAATGACTGTTTATTTAAATATAGTTAAAACAAAAACTCCTCATGCGAGTTTTAGCTTTTAATCTAATAACTTTTACAACTATTTAAAACATTACTTTTTAGGGAGGTTAAGTATTATGGAAACGTTAAACTCAGTTAACATTCCTATAAGAAAAGATGAAACGCATAAAGGTGATTATGGCAAAATCTTATTAATTGGTGGTTCTGCTAATATGGGTGGCGCGATTATGCTTGCTGCACGTGCTTGCGTTTATAGTGGCAGTGGTTTAATTACTGTAGCAACTCATCCTAATAATCATGCTGCGTTACACTCTCGTTGTCCTGAAGCAATGGTTATTGATATTAATGATACGAAAATGCTAACAAAAATGATTGAAGCGACTGATAGTATTCTAATTGGACCAGGTCTAGGTATCGATTTTAAAGGTAATAATGCCATTACATTTTTACTTCAAAATATACAGCCACATCAAAACTTAATTGTTGATGGGGATGCCATCACTATATTTAGTAAGTTGAAACCTCAAATTCCAACGTGTCGTGTTGTTTTCACACCACATCAGAAAGAATGGGAACGTTTAAGTAGCATTTCAATTGAAGAACAAACTTATGAGCACAATCTTGAAGCGGTTGAGCGTTTAGGTGCTACCGTTGTACTAAAAAAGCATGGTACAGAAATCTACTTTAATAATGATGAAGTCTACAAACTACCTATTGGTACACCTGCGATGGCTACTGGTGGTATGGGGGATACACTTGCTGGTATGATTACAAGTTTCGTTGGACAATTTGATAATTTTAAAGATGCAGTGACAAGTGCTACATACATGCATAGCTACATTGGTGAAAAACTTTCTGATAAAATGTATGTAGTACCACCTTCTCGATTAATCAGTGAGATTCCATATGTAATGAAAGAATTAGAAGGTTAATAGTTATTAAAAAACATGCCTAGCATAGCTTTTTTCATTTTAAAGCATGTTAAGCGTGTGTTTCTTTAAATAATTTAGACATCCTTAGAAAATAGGTAAGTCTAAAAAAACAAGTTCTCACACCTTATGATGTCAGAACTTGCTTTTTATATTATATGTTATTCATCACTATTTTCATTATCAGATGCACTTTCGATATCTTCATTCACACGATCCATGAAGTCTTGTCTTAAATCAATGTGACCATCATTATCACTTGTTTCTACATTTACCGTTGTTTCTTCATTAGAAGATTGTTCATCACTATCTTCATCTTGTAGCTCTTCTTCTTTAACCTTAGCAACTGTTGAAACAAATTGACCATCGCCTAGTTTCATTAGACGGACACCTTGAGCAGCACGTCCATTTTGAGAAATGTCATGAACATCAATTCGAATAATGACACCCGAGTTAGTTACAACCATTAAGTCTTCTTCGCCAGTAACGGTTGTAATACAAACGATATTTCCATTACGTTCTGTGATTGTAGCTGTCTTAATACCTTTACCACCACGATTAGATAATCGATACTCACTTACTGGTGTACGTTTACCATAACCATTTTCAGTAACAACTAAGACTTCATCTTCACTTTCTGCAAGTGCAACATCAAGACCTACTACGATATCACCTTCGCGTAGTGTGATACCCTTAACACCTGCTGCAGTTCGACCTAAAGGACGCAATGTAGATTCTGGGAATCTAATAAGTGATGCATGCGCTGTACCAATTAAAATATCTTCATTACCATTAGTTAAACGTACCGCAATTAATTCGTCATCTTCTTTGAAATTAATCGCTATTTTACCATTTCTATTGATACGAGAAAAGTTACTTAATGATGAACGTTTTACGATACCTCGTTTTGTCGCAAATACAAGGTAATCATCTTCACTTTCAAGATCTTTAACGGCAATCATCGTACTAATATTCTCATCGTTCTCAAGTTCTATCGCATTAACAACGGGAATACCTTTAGATTGTCGTGAAAGTTCAGGTACTTCGTAACCTTTGAGTTTGTAGACACGACCTTTATTGGTAAAGAAGAGAACATGATCATGTGTACTTAGCGTTACTAATTGACTTACAAAGTCTTCTTCCAATGTATTCATACCTTGTACGCCACGACCACCACGGTTTTGAGAACGATATGTAGATACTGGTAAGCGTTTAATATAATTATTATGACTTAATGTTATGACAATTTGTTCTTCAGGAATTAAATCTTCATCTTCAAGATCATCTAAGCCACCTAATTGAATTTCAGTACGACGTTCATCTCCAAAACGTTCTTTAATTTCAGAGAGTTCATCTCGAACTAATTGAAGTAGAACTTCCTCATCAGCTAAAATTTCTTCCAACTCTTTAATATATTCAAGAAGCTCTTTATATTCAGATTCAATCTTATCTCGTTCTAAGCCTGTTAAACGTCTTAAACGCATATCTAAAATTGCTTGAGCTTGTCGTTCAGAAAGTTTAAATTTCTCTTGTAAGCTTTCCATCGCAATTTTATCTGTTTCTGATTCACGAATTGTAGTAATAATTTCATCGATATGATCAAGGGCAATACGTAGACCTTCTAATATATGCGCACGGTCTTTAGCTTTTCTTAAATTATATTCAGTACGACGTCTTACAACTGTTTTTTGATGCTCTAAATAGTGAATGAGTGCTTCTTTTAAGTTAATTAACTTAGGCCTACCATTCACCAATGCAATCATATTCACACCGAATGACGTTTGCAATGGTGTTTGTTTATATAAATTGTTTAATATAACACTCGCATTTGCATCTTTTCGTATATCAATAACTATTCTAACACCTGTACGTAAACTTGTTTCATCACGTAAATCTGTAATACCTTCAATTTTTTTATCTCTTACAAGTTCCGCAATCTTTTCTATCATTCGTGCTTTATTAACTTGGAAAGGTATTTCAGTAACTATAATACGTTGACGTCCACCACCACGTTCTTCTATTTCAGCACGTGAACGCATTTGAATTGAACCGCGACCTGTTTCATAAGCACGACGAATACCACTTTTCCCTAGAATTAAACCTGCCGTAGGAAAATCAGGACCTTGAATATCTTCCATCAATTCATTAATTTTAATATTAGGATTCTTACTTAAACTAAGTACTCCATCAATGACTTCAGTTAAATTGTGAGGAGGAATATTAGTAGCCATACCAACGGCAATTCCTGCGGCACCATTTACTAATAAGTTAGGGAAACGTGCAGGTAAAACTGACGGCTCTCTTTCATTACCATCATAGTTGTCAATAAAATCAATTGTATCTTTGTTAATATCACGTAAAAGTTCTAAAGTAATTTTAGTCATACGGGCTTCGGTATAACGCATAGCTGCGGCACCATCACCATCCATTGAACCAAAGTTACCTTGCCCATCAACAAGTGGATAACGATAACTAAAATCTTGAGCCATTCTTACCATTGCTTCATAGATTGAAGAGTCACCATGAGGGTGATATTTACCCATGACGTCCCCAACAATACGTGCCGATTTCTTATAAGGTTTGTCAGGCGTCATACCTTGTTCATTTAAACCATACAGGATACGACGATGTACTGGCTTTAATCCATCTCTAACATCAGGTAATGCACGAGAAACAATAACACTCATGGCATAGTCTAAGAATGATTCACGCATTTCACTGGTTATATTTCGTTCATTAATTCTTGATTGAGGTAATTCAGCCATCAAGAGTCCTCCTTCAAATGTTCAGTTCATAATGCTTAGAAATCTAGGTTAGCGTAAACTGCATTATCCTCGATAAATTGTCTACGATTTTCTACAACGTCACCCATTAACATTTCAAATGTTTGATCTGCATCAATCGCATCTTCAAGTCTTACTTGTAACATTGAACGGTATTCAGGATTCATTGTTGTCTCCCATAACTGATCCGCATTCATTTCTCCAAGACCTTTGTAACGAGAGATTGACCATTTAGGTGTCGGATTTAATTCTTGTTTAAGTTTGTCTAACTCTCTATCGTTAAAGACATAATATTTTTGTTTACCTTGAGTAAGTTTGTATAAAGGCGGTTGAGCAATGTATACATAACCCGCTTCAATCAATGGTCTCATAAAACGATAGAAGAATGTCAGTAACAACGTACGAATATGTGCGCCATCTACATCAGCATCTGTCATAATTACAATTTTATGATAACGTGCTTCAGTAATATCAAATTCGCCACCAATACCTGTACCAAACGCCGTAATCATTTGACGAATTTCATTGTTATTTAATATACGATCAAGACGTGCTTTTTCCACGTTTAAGATTTTCCCTCTTAAAGGTAATATTGCTTGCGTTCTTGAATCACGACCCGATTTTGTAGACCCCCCGGCAGAGTCACCCTCTACTAAGAAAATCTCACTTTCTTCAGGATTTTTACTAGAACAATCAGCTAATTTACCTGGTAAGCTTGAAACATCCAATGCTGATTTACGACGTGTTACTTCACGTGCCTTTTTAGCAGCCACACGTGCACGAGATGCCATAATCCCTTTTTCTACAATAATGCGACCAACGGGTGGATTCTCGTATAAGAAACGTTCAAAATGCTCAGAAAATAATCTATCTACAACTTGACGTACCTCAGAGTTACCTAATTTAGTCTTAGTTTGTCCTTCGAATTGTGGGTCGCCATGTTTGATAGATACAATTGCTGTTAATCCTTCACGTGTATCTTCACCAGATAATTTATCTTCTTTGATAATCTTACTTTGGATACCATAGCTATTAAGAACACGTGTTAAAGCACGTTTAAAGCCATCTTCATGTGTCCCGCCTTCGTAGGTATGAATATTGTTAGCATAAGTTAATAAGTTTGTTGCGTAGCCACTATTGTATTGAAGTGCAATTTCAACTTCGATATCATCTTTAGATTGATGTATGTAGATAGGCTCCTCATGTAGAGGTTCTTTATTCTCATTTAATAAATCTACATAAGATTTAATACCGCCCTCATAATGATAAGAGTCTTCACGTACTTCTTCATCACGTTCATCTTTTAAAGTAATTTGAATGCCTTTATTCAAGAAAGCAAGTTCACGTATACGTTTTTGTAAGGTTTCATAATTATAGACAATTGTTTCTGTAAAGATTTCTGAGTCAGCTTTAAAACGTATCGCTGTGCCTGTTTTATCTGTATCTCCGATTACTTTAAGATCAAATTGCGGTACACCTTGTTTGTAAGCTTGATGGTGAATCTTACCATTTCGGTGTACATAAACCTCAAGATCTTGTGAAAGTGCGTTAACTACCGAAGAACCAACACCATGAAGACCCCCAGATACTTTGTATCCGCCACCTCCGAATTTACCTCCGGCATGGAGTATAGTTAAGATAACCTCGACAGCAGGACGTCCCATCTTTTCTTGAATATCAACAGGAATTCCACGGCCATTGTCAGTAACTTTTATCCAATTGTCTTTCTCAATTACGACCTCTATATGATTAGCATAACCGGCTAATGCCTCGTCAATACTATTATCAACAATTTCCCATACTAAGTGGTGCAAACCTCTTTCGGAAGTTGAACCAATATACATACCTGGTCTTTTACGTACTGCTTCAAGACCCTCTAAAACTTGTATCTGTCCAGCACCATAATTTTCTGTGTTGTTTACATCTGACAATGTATTCACCATCACTTTCTCGTTACTTTAGTATTTCACCTTGACTAATGCGGTATACCCTTGCATTAGTCATAATTTCATGATCTATACCTTCAACAGATGTCGTTGTTACAAATGTTTGTACCTTACGTTGAATCGTACTCAATAAATGTGTTTGACGTGAATCATCTAGTTCACTTAGCACATCATCTAAAAGCAAGATTGGATATTCTCCAACTTCAATATTCATCAATTCAATTTCTGCTAGCTTAATAGATAAAGCAGTCGTACGTTGTTGACCTTGAGATCCATATATTTGTACATCCATGCCATCAACGTTAAATCCTAAATCGTCACGATGCGGACCATAAAGACACACGCCTCTCTCTTTTTCTCTTTGTAGATTTTCATTTAACAACGTTAAGACTTCTTCGAGTAAAGAATTTTCATCCTTCTCATCACTATTCAACTTTAAACTTGCTAAATATTTTAATGCTAATGTCTCGCGTTCATTAGTTATACCTGAATGAATCGGTTGAGCGAGTTCTTCTAATTTTTTGATAAAATGCTCTCGACGTAACGTTACCTTTAAAGCATATTCAGCAAATTGTTGATTCAAAACTTCTAACATTGTTGTATCGCTCTTTTGTCCAATTTGTAATTGCTTTAAATAATTATTCTTTTGTTTAAGAATACGCTGGTATTGAGCTAAATCATTTAAGTAAACGGCTGAGATTTGTCCTAACTCCATATCTATGAAACGACGTCGTATCTGCGGAGAACCTTTAACAATATTTAAATCCTCCGGTGCAAAAAGCACTACATTTAAATGTCCTATATATTGAGTTAGTCTACTCTGCTCAAGATGATTCACTTTAACTTGTTTACCTTTTTTAGTTACAAACACTGTAAGTGGCATCGTACCATGTCTATAACTTAGCTCACCTTCTATTTTAGCATAATCAGAGTTAAAACGTATGAGTTCCTTATCATTGGAGGTACGATGACTTTTAGCGAGTGCTAATGTATAAATTGATTCAAGTAAATTTGTCTTTCCTTGCGCATTCTCACCAATAAGAATATTCACTTCAGGATGACAATCTAGTGTAACTTGTTCATAGTTACGATAGTTCTCTAATTGGAGTGTATTGAGTTTCATTGTTCACCTTGATGGATGATTAAAAAAGAACCCGTATCTTCAGGTATATCTGTAATATCAATTCGGTCATTATGTTCTAATTTTTTGCCACGACGTGTTTCTCGTTCTCCATTAATTAAAACTTCGAAATCTTGTAGAAACCATTTTGCTTGTCCCCCAGATTCTATAATGCTCTCAGTTTTAAGAAATTGATCTAAAGTTATGTTTCCTTCAACAACAACTTCTTGAACCAAAATTATCACTCCGTTTCTTTATGTGTCATTAGTATATTATACCGTTTTTTACTTTGAATTTCATTTAAAATAAAGAATGAAATCGTTTACTTTGATATATATTTTATTTTATCAAAAACTGCTCTAAATTTTATAAATATTATTGGCTCATTCTTCATGATATCAATGATATTTAAATTTAGAGGGGCATTTTGCTCAATTTTCCTAGTTAGGATAAATTCCTACCAAAATTTTATTTTTGTTTCTAAAACAAGTGCTTACTGACTTTAAAATGAAATTTAAAATAACAAAAAGAGATTGCCATTTAGACAGTCTCTTTTTTATTAGAATATTTAACTAAAATTTATTAAAAATATTAACTATCAACTAGTAAGTTCTGATTGGCAAAATCAATTGCGTTACTGAATCATCGTCTTTAGGTTTTAAAATAAATGGTTTCATTGTGCCAAAGAATTCCACTTCAACATCATCATTATCAATAGCTTTTAGTGCATCCATCATGTATTTTGAGTTGAATGATATTTTTAGATTTCCACCTTCAACATCATTTACAGTTACTTCTTCTTTCACCGTACCAATCTCAGGTGATGTTGAAGATAATTCTACTAGCTCATTACCTGTACTTAATTTAATAACATTATTACCACCTTCGCGTGCTAATAAAGATGCACGATCAATGGCATGATAGAAATCATCATTACTAATTCCTAATTTAATTTCATAATTTTCTGGGAATAAGCGTGTTGTATCAGGATAATGACCTTCAAGTAAACGTGAAATAAAGTTAACGTTTCCTATTTTAAATAGCACTTGGTTAGATGCGAAGAAAATATCAATTTCTTCATCATTGTCACTCATAATTTTATTTAATTCAGATAGAGCTTTACCAGGAATGATGACATTTTTATTTTCAGATTCATCTTCTAGTTGTAACTTTCTTAAAGCCAAGCGGTGTGAATCGGTAGCTGTGCATATTAATTTATTATCTTGTATAAACCAGTTTACACCCGTAAGTACTGGGCGTGTTTCTGAGGTGGACACTGCGAAATTTGTTTGCGCAATGATATTCTTAAGAACTTTCACTGATAATTGAATTGCATCATCCCTTGAAACTTCTGGTAATAATGGATATTGATCTGGATCTAAACCACTTAAATTAAATTCTGAATGACCTGATGTAATAAGCGTTTGGAATTGTTCATTTGTAGATAATTTAACATCTTTACCAGGTAATTTTTTAATTATATCTACAAAGAAACGACCAGAAAGTACAACTGATCCTATTTCTTCGATTTCAACGATATCTTCTCCATCAACTTGTTTAGGAATTGTGATTTCTATTGAGATTTCAGAATCTGATCCAGTTAAAATCACTTCATTCTCTTTAGCATCAATTTTGATACCCGTTAAAATTGGTAATGTTGTTCTTGGGGAAATTGCTTTTAATGTGTTGTTAAGTTGATTGATAAAATAATCTCGTTTAATTGTGAATTCCATCATTAAATTTAAACTCCTTCCAGTCGTTTATATATAATTATATAGGTTTTAAATTCATAGTAATAGTAGTAAGCGTTGTGGATTGGTGGATAAGTCTTAAAAAGCTTGTAAAAATAAAGTTATACACATGTGGATAAAATGTGTATGTTGTGTATTACTTTTAAACATTATCCACAATTACTCGGTTTATAAGTTAAGTCGTCTTTTACATTTTAAGAAAATAACTAATACAATTTCCATTGTAATTATTCCCATTAATACGCTTTTTAAATCTGCTAATTAACTGTGTTTATTTAGATATAATTATTTCCCACTATTGATTTCTAATTTCTTTTTCTAAATCTTCAACTTCTTGCTTAAATGTTGGATCAGCTTTAATATCATTAACAATTTTTTCATGTGCATGGATAACAGTTGTATGATCACGCCCTCCGAATTCTTCACCGATTTTTGGTAGTGAAAAATCAGTAAGCTCTCTTGATAAATACATTGCTATTTGGCGTGGATAAGCAATGGATTTAGTACGCTTTTTCGCGCTAAAATCTTCAATTCTTACACTGTAGTATTGTCCAACAACCTTTTGAATATCTTGAATTGTAATCTTTTTAGATTTAGGTGCTTGAATGATATCTTTCAATGCTTCAGCTGCTAATTCCGTAGTAATAGGTTTACCTTGAAGTTTGGAATAAGCTAAAAGTCTTGTTAATGCTCCTTCTAGCTCTCGAATGTTTGATTGAATTTGGTTAGCAATATAATTCAAAGCTTCAGGTGGAATATCAAGATTTTCTTCTTCAATTTTCTTTTGTAGAATAGCCATTCTGGTTTCATAGTCTGGTGGTGTAATATCAACGATTAATCCCCATTCAAAACGAGAACGTAAACGATCTTCTAGTTTAGCAATTTCTTTAGGAGGTCGATCACTAGAGATAACAATTTGTTTATTATTTTGATGCAATTCATTAAAAGTATGGAAGAATTCTTCTTGTGTTTGTTCTTTATTTTGGATGAACTGAATATCATCAATAAGTAAAACATCAATATTACGATACTTCTCACGAAAAGCTTCGGTTTCATTATTACGAATTGATTTAATGAATTCATTTGTAAACTTTTCACTTGAAGTGTATATCACTTTAGCATTTGGTTTATTACTAAGCACATGATGACCTATCGCATGCATAAGATGAGTTTTTCCTAAACCTACGCCTCCATAAATAAATAATGGATTGTATGCTTCAGCTGGTGCTTCAGCTACTGCTAAACTAGCAGCATGTGGGAAGCGGTTGCCTGGACCAATTACAAATGTATCAAATGTATTGTGGATATTAAATTGTTCTTTACCCCAATCATTATCTTCAATGGAGGAAGTATGTGTTTGAGGTTCTAGAGTTTCTTTAGTTGTATCATTGTTATATCTTGCAAGTTCATCTTCCGAAATAAAATGTGGTTTCACTTCGTAACCGATGACGTCATATATAATAGCCTGCATAATTTCTGAGTATCTCTGATTGAGCCAACTCGCATTAAAAGGCAGACTTACTAATATAATGGCTTCGTCATTTTTAAGTGAATAGAGTTGCGTATCTTTTATAAATGTATGATAGCTGGTATGTGAAATTCTTTCTTGGGCGATTTCTAAAACGTTATCCCAAATTTCCTTCTCTGTCATAAATAACTCCAT